>NZ_JAGIYZ010000004.1 GCF_017813355.1 Roseomonas nitratireducens | reverse complement strand
AACGCCCCAAGCAAGATTCTTGCTATGCAAAATGCACGAAGTCGGGGGCGCGCGGAGTTCAGCCTTTCGGCGTTTGGCGACGCCGGTATCGCTTCGCCGGGACTGCCAGCGCGCGGGCGAGCGACCAGCCGCTGCGCAGCCGCGCCGCGACGATCACCGGGTCAGCGCCGGCGGCTAGCGCGGTGGTGCGCACCGTGCCGGGCCGGGGGCCGCGCGGCTGCTTGCCGAGAGCCAGAGCGTCAGGAAGGCTGATGCCGCGCTCCATGCGCGCATAGAGCGTTCGTTCGGCGACCCCGAACGCCGAGATCGCCTGGGCGCGCGAGCCATAGGTGGCAGCGCCGACCTTTACTGGCCGGCCGTGCGCTATGGGCGGGGTTGCGAGAGCCTGGGCGACGGACCATCCGCGACGGACGCGGTTGATCACTGTGGCGGCGTTCAGCCCGTGGGCGCGGGCGGCTGCGGCCAGGGAGGCGTATTCGAGATCCTTGAAGGTGACCGGGGCGGGCATGGCGCCGGTCAGTGTAGCGAGGCGCCGCAGATCATGCGCGCCCCGCTGGCGGCAGGCTGGTCCAGTCGGGCGGCTCCTGCGGCTGCGGCAACGAGGCGGCGGCGATGCGCGCGACGGCGGCGCCGATGTCGGGCGCGATGCCAGTGGCCTCCCGGAGCCATGCGGCGGCGAGGGTGGCGATGCGCGCGGCGTCGGCACCGGGCGCGGCGACGGCGATGGCGTTCGCCGCAGCGTCCATGGCGGCATCAACAGCGGTCCGCGCGGCGGCAGCGCGCTCCACCGCCTGGATGACAAGGATCGCGGCCTCGGTCGGCGCCGTGCCGCCGGACTGCTGTTCGAGGATCTGCAGAAGTGCGCGGCGGGCTTCGTCGGCAGTCATGGGCGTGGCTCCATGTCGGTGGGCTGCGGGATCAGCCTTCGGACGCGGGCGGGAAGTCCAAGCGGAAGGTGCCCGCCGGCCCGTCGTAGGCGAAGCGACCAAACGAGAGCGCATCTCGCCCGATCAGGACGCGATAGGGTGTGATCTCGTGATCACCGGGAAGCGCCACTCCGGTGAGGCGCAGGTCGATCCATCGCTGCCCGAAGTAGATGACGCCACGGTAGACGGGGCGTTGCGTGGTTCCGTGGTGGCTCTGGACGGTGGCGATGCCAGCGGCATCAAGATTGAGCGCCTGCGCCAAGGCGAGGTCGATGCACGAGGCGGACGCGCCGGTATCGATGAGGGCGATGGCGGGATGCTTCGGGGCGCCTTCTTGTGCGCGCTGCACTCCGACTTCCATCAGTGGGCCGATGCGCAGGAGCCGATCAGTGCCTTTGTGGATCACCGCCGGAGGTCCAGCACAATGGGCGGCTCCCCGACCTGCTGCACTAGGGCGGGGCCGGGGCCGATGCTCGTGGCAAAGCGGGATGCGTCGGGGAAGCAATCGAACAGCCCGCGCAGGATGCCATTGCGCACGACCACCCATCGGCCGTGCAGGTATTCGACGCCGGGCATCGCATCGAGCGCGGCCTGATCGCGGCGCAGCGCGGCAAGGTCGGCCGAGAAGTCGGGTTCATGCATGGCTTCCTCCTGCGGCACTGGGACTAAGATGGCGCGCATCCCCAACGGAGGCGAGGATGCGCGCGCTGATCGGACGCTGCCTGCTGTGGTTCATCGCAGGCGCCAGACGCCCACAGCCTGACGAGGCGACGGTGCGATTGGCCATCCAGTTCGCGCGGGATCAGATCGTGAAGGACAACCGCGAGTTCCGGCGATGGTGACCAGCGCGCCGTCCTGACGCTCCTGTTCGGATGCCGCGCCGCTCATGCCGCCCGCCTGCCCTGACGCCAGTGCGCGCAGCATTCGTCCAGCCAGCCGTTCCGCTTTGCCGCATCGTGCGCCTCGCGCGAACGAGACCACCACACGCCAAGCCGCGGATGACGCCGCGCATCAGCCAGACAGGATTCCCGCGTCCAGGCCTCGCCGGGCCTCGCCGATGCCGGCGCCTTCGTGGTGGCGGGCGCGCGCTGTGCCCTCGCCTGCGGCGCTTTCGGCGCGCGAGGGCACGGATCAGGCCGGCGCATGTGCGGGCAGCACAGGTCGAGCCAGCCGTTCCGCCGCGCGGCCAAGTATGCGCCGCGCGAGGCCTGCGCCCACGCCCAGCGCGTCTGATGGTTCTGCGCATCGGCCTTGCAGGCCTCAAGCGTCCAAGAGCCACCCCGCCTCGCCGTGACTGGCGCCATGTGCGGACAGCACTCGTCCAGCCAGCCGTTGCGAAGTGCGGCGTCGTAGGCGCCAAACGAGGCCTGCCTCCATGCCTTGCGCGTATGGTGGGGCAGCGCGTCAGCCTTGCAGGCTTCCAGCGTCCAAGAGCCACCCCGCCTCGCCGTGACTGGCGCCATGTGCGGACAGCACTCGTCCATCCAGCCTTCGCGTAGCGCGGCGTCGTAGGCGCCGCGCGAGGCCTGCTTCCATGCCGAACGCGTCTGGTGGTTCAGCGCATCAGCCTTGCAGGCTTCCAGGGTCCAGAATCCGGATTCCTTGACCTCGTAATCATCCCACGGCCCCACCTGATCGGCGCCGTAGCGGAACAGCATGGCGTCGTAGGCCAGCCGCCGCTTCTGCGCGGGGTCCACGGCGCCACCAGGGACAGCCAGAAGGCGCTTTATCGCGCGCAGGACAGCCGCGCGCATCGGGGCCTGCGTCATGGCGCGACTCCCTCGGCAAGATCCAGCGCGGCTTCCAGTAACTCCCGCGACGCACTCATGGCGACGAACGGATCGGCGAATTGCGCCAGCCGCTCGCGCAGCGCCAGGAACTCATCTTCCGACACGAATTCCGACCCGATCACGGCGCCGTCCAAGGCCGGCCGCGCGTAGAGGCGGAAGTCGCCAAGGTGGATCGGCCGATACTGCGCCTCGTCCCGCAGAGCATCGCCCAGGCGCCGGATGTGCGCCGGCATGTCCGGGTCATCGTGCGGCCCGACATGCGCCTCGGCATCGCCCTCGGGGCGGTCAGCCATCGCCGCCCGCAGCCGCGCCATCGCCCGCGCGTGGTCATCGCCATCCCCAGGCGCCAGCCAGGGAACCTCATGCAGCACCATTTCGTTGGACCGCCGGGCGAAGGCGATCAGCCGCGGATCGGCCATGAGGAACAACGTGGCCTCCTGCCGCAGGCTGCCGACCCCGTTCAGCAGCCGCGCCAGACGCCCGCGAACCTGCTCGAGCGTCTGCGTCGCCGTCACGTTGGTCAGCATCAGCGCGACCCGCAGCCGAGGGACCGACACGCCCTCGCTGACCTTGGTGATCGAGACAATCCAGCGGAGCCCGTGGTCAGCCTCGAAGCGCGCCACGCCGTCCTCGGTGTCCGCTTCATCGACCAGCAGAAGCGCCGGTTGCCCCAGGGTGCCGGTCAGGTGGCGATGCAGCGCCTGCGCCTGCCGGATGGTGGCGCAGACCAGCAGCCCGCCCCAGGGCTGCCCGTCCTGGCGATATCGGTCCAGTTCGCCCACAGCCTCGCGCAGTGCGGCGTGCTGGTAGTCGTCGGATGCCAGGGTGGACAGGCGCAGGCGTTCGGCCATGCGCTGGCGCTGCGGCCGCCCGGTGCGCGCCGTGTAGTCGCCGTCAGCGTAGTCATAGGTTTCGCGCGTGCCGTTGAGGTTCACCCGCGTCACCGAGCCGCCGAGGAAGCGGCAGATGATCGGGGCGACCAGCCCGTCGCGCAGGGTTTCCGCGTAGGAGCGCCGGAAGTCCGGCGTGCCCTCGGCGCGGTTGCCGTGCCTGACGTAGCGGAGGCCGGCGATCTCCCGGTCATCGTGGCGGTAGGGCGTGCCGCTGACGTGCAGCCAGAAGGCGGCGTGCGCCAGCGCGGCGTCAGCCTGGGCCGACCATGCGAGCCCGGCGGCGAAGTGGTGCGCTTCGTCCACAACCACGAGAACCCGGTGCATCTGGCACAGGCGGTCGAGATAGGCGGCGACCGAGGGGATCATCTGCGCCGTCAGCACGTAGCCGTGCGGCATGACGCGCCGGCCGTCCTCAATGGACATGCTGCCCATCACGGTCTGGAGGCGGATACCGACCTTGGCGGCGTCCGAGGTCCAGGACCCGCGAATGCCGGTCTTGGGCGTCAGCACCACGATCATGTCGAAGTCGCCGGCGAGGTAGGCCAGGAGCGCGGCGATGGTCTTGCCGCTGCCCACGGCCGCGCCCAGGAAGTAGCGGCGCCGGCCCGGCTCCCGCGTGGCAGCCAGGAAGGCCGGCAGGAACTCGCCCTGCCAGCGGCGGCGGCCCACCCCGTTGTGGGCAGGCTTGGGCAGCACATGGCGGCCCCTGGCGCCCAGGCCCGGCCGCGCGCCCTTGGCGAGGTTGCAGGAGGCGCAGAGCCATTGCGCGTTGCCCATGGTGGTCAGGCCGCCCAGGGCGTGCGGATGCACGTGATCGGCGTGCCCATCTGGCGCGTGGGCGCCGCAGGCTTCGCAGCGCGCATCTGCGAGCATGCGGAGTGCTGCGCGCTGCGCGTCGGTGAACCGGCGAGGCGGCGGTGGTGGTTCTGGCGCTGGCGCGATCTGCGCGCGCGCGGGTAAGACGAAGGCAGTCACGGCGATGCTCTCCTGAAGCAGCGTTGTTGATCAGCGGGCCGGGGGCGGGTGGTGCCGCCCTTGGCCTGCGCCCCGTTTCACAGGGACCGGGCGCCCCTTCCACACCAATCGAGAGAGCAACCGACAGGACTGCGCGGTTGCTCTGCATCGCGCGTGGAGTGCGCCGCGCTGCGTGATTCGGATGCCTGTGCGATCTGCGCCGGCATCGTCATCGCCGCCCCAGGGCTGCGCCCATCACGGCGGATAGAAGCCCCTCCGGTGGCGGCCATTCCCGACCGCCTGCCACCCAGCGGTCGAACGCGATCCTGCGCAGCGAGGCGTGCTCGTAGCGCGCTGCCGGATCGTGGGGCGTCAGCAGGTCGTCCTGAACCACCTGGCTGTCGGGATCGGCGGCAACGGCGCCGAAGAGGCCCAGCGCGGTCATGGCGACTGGTCGGCGCCGCCCTGCGTCAGGCCCGCGATTGCCAGACCAGCGGCATCGGCCGCCGCGATCTTGGCCTCGATCTCGGCAAGGGCCTCGCACTGGCGCGGCGACACCGTGGCAGTCCATTCGGACAGGCTGAACGTGAACCCCTTCTGCCACGCGGTCAGGAGCGCAAAGGACGGGCTCGCCATCACCGCACAGGCCCGACGCCGGACAGCCCGCGCGGCGGCCCGAACCGCCTCCTGCTCGGGATACTGCTCGACCATCAGCAGATCGGCCGCCGTCAGGCCCAGGCGCGAGAGCAACCGCCCAGCCGCGCGCGCCGCAGCGAGCGCATCGGCATCGGAGGCGGATGGGCTGGTCGCGTCGGCCAGCAGGTGCGCGAGCCTGACCCGCTCCATGGCCTGCAACGGCTGCGGCGGCGGCGCCTTCGTGGCGGGCGCGACGCCGGTGATCGCAGCCCATCGCCGCTGCACCGTTTCGAGTTGAACGCCAGCCTCGCGGGCGAGGCCGGCCTTGGTGATCGGTGCGCCAGCCGCGCGCAGGCGGTCCAGCGCGGCGGCGACCTTCTCGTCAGCAAGCGCGGACTTCGCGCCATTGCGGCGCCGAGGCGTGGTGGTGTGGGGCATGTCGGGTTCTCCTGGCGGTGGGGATCCTGGCGCTGGCGCGCGGCGCTACACCGCCATCGGGCGGTGATCCGGGTGGAACCGCCCCTTGGTGTCGAAGCCGACTTCCTGCGCCGTCTGGAACGCCTCGGCGCGCTGCTCGCTGCGCCGGTAGTGGTGCCTGACGCTGTGCCAGAGGACGGCGGCCCGCCCCTGATCAACTACGGCATCAGCAGCATCGGCGGCCTTCTGCACCTCGGCCGCGATGCACTCGATTGCTTCCAGGTCGTGCCCTTCCTCCAGCAGCGACGCCACCGCCTTCGCCAGAAGGTCGACCTCCTGATCGAAGGCGCCGAACCGGAATGCCAGCGTGCCGGCGATGGCCTGCGGCGGCTGCTGGTCCAGCGTCTCCTTCCAGCCCGGAAACCTGTCCGCGTTCGGGCGCGGCAAGCCGCATCGGATGGCGTTCAGGGCTACGCGGTTCGGGTCGCGCCCCGCGCGGATCGTGGAATTGAGGTCGGACAGCCAGGACCGCACCGCCGGCGCCTTCACCGGCTTGCCCTCGGGCGCCATGCGCGCCAGGGCTGCCGCCCAGGTCGTGGGCGTCACCTCGCGAGGCACCTTGAAGCCGGTGCGGTGACACGCCCACTGCTTCGGAACGCCGCCCGCCTTCCTGGCCGGTGGCGAATCCTGCTGGCCTTCATCCCTCCCACGGCGCCGCGCCGCAGGTGCGGCATTGTGCGTAGCACTTACTGAAGGACGGACGTCAGCAGTTGCCGTAGGCAGTTCGTAGGGGCGTAGCCCCTGCCAATTAGGGAAAATTCCCCGGTCAATTTCCGCAATTGGGCGGGGCGTAGCCCCGGTCAATTTCGCCTTGCGCCCCGGCCTCGCCTTGGTGCCCTTCGCCGCCTCAAAGGCCATGCGGCGCTCGGCAGCGAGCGCGGCGAGCCGATCCAGATGCAGGCGATACCGCGCCACGCGGTAGAACCCCGCTTCCTCGTCCAGCGACATGATGCCCATGTCGATCAGCGCGCGGTCGGCCTTCCGGATGGTCTTGGCGTCCTTGATGTGGCTGCACTCGTGCATCACGTCCGGCGCTGTCCACGTGATGCCCGGCGCCTCCAAGTCCATGAAGCGGATGCGCACGCTCAGGACGGCGAACTGCGCGAGCGTGAGCGGTGCATCCTGCGCGTCGCGATAGGCGGCCAGGGCACGCTTACCGCCAGCATCGCGGCGGCTGATGGGTTCGATGTGCGACATTGTGTCGATCCTCGTGTTGAGGACCGCTTGTGCAGAACGCCCACCGCGCCTACGTTTGCGCTGCTTGTGGTGGTGCATTCTGCACAGCGGCCGGGTTGGAGAAGAACTCGGCAGCATGGACTTCACGGAGGGCCGGTCGCCTGCCAGGGCGCCCGGCCTTTCGTGTTCCTGGGCTCCGGTTCATCGCCGGGCGGATCGGGCACCTTGCGGCGCGCGCGGCGCCGGCGAGGCGCAAGCGCGGCCGGCCGAGTCGGCCCCGACGCCGCCCGCAGATGCCTCGCCCGATGGTGTCGCTCGAGGTTCGCGACGAACCCGGTCATCCAGCGCAGCGCGCGCAGGTCTGCAGCCGTGCGGCCCGGCTTTCGGATCACTGCGGACGCGAGCGCGCCGAGCAGACGGCGCATCGCGCGCAGACCATCCGCGTCATGCTCGACGTCGGTGTCCTGGGTCTGTAGATTGCTGGTCGGGCGCGGTTGTGTCGCGCTCATAGAGAACCTCCATGATCCCGCCATGCCCGGCGGCGTCAGTGCGGTGGTTCTCCGCGAGGGGGGCGGCCGGCAAAGGCCGCTCCCCTCCCCCCCACCTTCACCCGGTCGCCTTCAGGTGGTCAACCCGCGCGGTGGCACGCGCGGCGCGCCTTCAACGCGGGGCGCGCCGGGCGGCGGCAGGCCGTTGACGAGGTTCGTGCGCACGATCCAGACGCCGCCCTCCGTGGCCATCGCATCGGCCTTCACCACGTAGCCGCGCTCCAGCCAGAAGGCCTCGATCTGCGCGGCGATGCGCGCGGAGCCCTCGCGGCTCGTGGCGCTCTTGCCCGCCAGCGTGTCGCTCATGCCCGGCGCTCCCGCCGCAGCTTCGGAAGGCCCTCGGCCTCAACCCTGGCGACCTCGGCCGCGCTGGTGATCCATCTGCTGCCGAACCTCGTGGACTTGATGCCGCCCTGCTTCCGAATGTCCCTCAGCCACGTGGCCGACCTCTGCCAGCGCCGCAAAAGATCACGGTCGGTGTAAGCCTGCTGTTCGGGCGCCTGCGTCGCCTGCTGCGCAGGAGCGACGAGCGGCAGCGCCTCCGCGAGCGCGCTGCGCAGTTCCTCGCGAATCAGACGCCGCAGCGCGTTCGCGTTGATCAGTTCCATGGGGTGGTGGTTCGCGTGGGTTGGGCCGCGCAGGCCGCGTTGCGTGCCGCGCGGTGGTGCGCGGCGCCCACCGCCACACCACACCACGCCAAGAGGGCTCAACGGATTTCGCGCATCCGTTTCGTAGTTTCGCGCACACTCGCGCACGGCGCAGCGCCGCCCCGCCATTTCAGATGCGCAAGGCGCACACGGGCTTTTGCCCCAGGGCGGGCGCCAGGGCGCCGCAGGCAGGCGGCGGCCCCCGCCGCAGGGCCGCAGGGGGCGCCCAAGGCGGCCCCAGGTAGGCGCGGCGCCCAGCCTGCGCGGCAGGCCCCCAGGGCGGCCCCAGGCCCCGCCGGCAGGCCCCAGGCGGCCGCAGGCGGCAACGGCGCCCCTGTGGCGGCCCAGGGCAGGCCCGCAGGCCCCCAGGCGGCCCCAGGCGCGCCCCCCAGGCGGCAGGGCGGCGGCGGCGCCACAGGGCAGCGCGGCGTCAGCACGTGGGGGTTGCCACGGGCGCCCTCGTTGGTGACGGTGCCGCCACCCCTTCGGGGGGCCTGCGCGGGGTTGCCTCACCCCCGGCAGAGGTCACGGCGAGGCGGTCAAGGCTAGGGGCGACAAGTCGCGGAGTGGCCGGGTTCAGCCTGGACAGGCCCGGCGGTCGTGGCAGGGCAAGCCGACCAAGGGCGGGCGGGGAGCGATCCCCGCCCGCTTCCGTCTCAGCCTCCGACAGGCCCGGCCACGTGATCCGCCCACCGGCACAGAACCTCGCGGCGCTGCCGGTCCAGCGTGTCCCGCTGATAGGCCTGCGTCAGCGAAGGCTGCGCGTGCGCCAGCAACATTTCGGCCACCTCGGCCGGCACGCCCACCGATGCGCACCATGACCTCAAGGTCGCGCGCGCGCCGTGCGGCGTGACCTTGCTGTGCCAGTCGCCGCCCATCCGCTTCAGAAGCGCCGAGATGGTCGTGTTCGCGATGGGCTTCCGGCCCGACTGCCCCGGGAAGACCAGCGGCCCGCGCCGCACCGCCTGCAACCGCCGCAGCACCTCCACAGCCTGCGGCGACAGCGGCACGCGATGCGGCCGCCCCGCCTTCATGCGCGCGGCCGGCACCGTCCAGATCGGCTCGTCACCATCCAGGGTGAATTCACTCCAGACCGCCAACGTCGCCTCCGAGTGCCGAACGGCGGTCAACATGATCAGCCGCAGGGCCTCCACCGCCGCGCCCGTGCGCCCCTCCAGCGCCTGCCAAAGCGCAGGCATGTCCGAAGCGTCCAGGGCGCGGTGATGCACCACGGGCCGCACCTTCCGGGCCGGCGGCAGCACCGCCTTCAGCCGCGACCATGCAGCCGGGTTCGCCCGCGCTTCGTCCCGCCACCCCGCTGCCTCAGCGTGCGCGATGATCTGTTCCAGCAGCCCGCGCACCTTCGCGCCCCTCGCCGGCGTGGCGTGCCAGATCGGCGTCAGCCATGCGGCGACCGCCTCGCTCCCCACGGAAGCGATGGGCAAGTCAGCCAACGGCCCCGCCTCGCCTGCCGGGCGGTCGTAGAGCAGGACCAGCCCCTTCACGGCGGCGAGCATGCGCGGCCGCCAGGACGGAGCCCGCGCCGCGACGTAGGCCTCGGCCGCATCGCCCACCGAGCGCGCCGCCCGCTGCTGCGCCTGCCGCGAGGCTGCGCGCGCTTCGATCGGATCCTTGCGCTCCGCGACCAGCCCGCGCGCCTCGGCGGCGAGTTCGCGCGCTCGAGCGAGGGAGATGTCGGGGAAGGGTCCGAGGCCCATCCAGCGCGCGCGGCCGTCCAGCGTGTAGCGGAACAGGAAGGCGCGCGACGCGCCGCGGACTTCGAGGTAGAGGCCGCCGCCGTCGTGGTGCTTGCCGGCGGGGAGGCTGACGAGCGACTTCGCCGCCAGCCGGTTCAGGGTGGTTGCCATAGGTGGTTCTCCGGTTGCCCGGCGCCCGCCCACATATCCGCCGAACCCTCCGAGCCTCCCTACATCCGGGCGCGCGGCTAGGTGCGGCGCCGTGTGGGATGGCGCCCGGCCAACAGGTTCATTCTCAAGGGGTTGGGGCTCAAGTGCGGCGGATGGAATGCCCGGTGCGGGCTGCCCTGGCGGATGGGGTGGGATTCGAACCCACGATACGCTTTTGACGTATACGCACTTTCCAGGCGCGCGCCTTCGACCGCTCGGCCACCCATCCGGAGGGCGCGGACCATAGTCACGGCGCGGCCGCCGCGCAACCCGCGGCCGCGCCTCTTTTTCGTCAGTCCGCGAACTGCCCCGCGGCCTGGATCAGCGGCCGCCACTTGGCGATGTCCGCCTGCCAGAACTCGCGATGGATCTGCGGCGTCGCGCGCGCCACCGGCACCGGCGCGGTGCCGAGGTCGGCGAAGCGCCGGGCGATCCCCTCATCAGACAGCGCCTTCACCAGCGCCTGGTTCAGCCGCGCCACGATCGGCGCCGGCGTGGCACGCGGCGCGTACAGGCCGTGCCACACGCTCACCTCGAAGCCCGGCAGGCCGCCCTGGGCGGAGGTCGGCAGGTCCGGCAGCGCGCCCACCCGCTCCGGCGTCGTCACGGCGAAGGCGCGCACCGTGCCGGCGCGGATCTGCTCGGTGGTGTTCGTCGTCTGGTCGCACATCAGGTCGACCGTGCCCGCGACCAGGTCGTTCATCGCCGGGCCGGTGCCGCGATACGGCACCGTCGTCATGCGCGTGTCGACCGCCTTCATCAGCAGCAGGCCGCACAGGTGGCTCGCCGCGCCGATGCCGGCATTGGCGTAGTTCAGCGCCTCGCCCCGCTGGCGGATCAGCGCGACCAGCTCCTGCAGGTTCGTCGCCTCGATGTTGCGGCGCGCGACCAGCGTCATCGGCACCTCGGTCACCAGGCCGAGCGTCTCGAAGCCGTTGAGCGCGTCGTAGGACAGGCGGCGATACAGCGTCGGGATCGTCGCCATGCCGATGTGGTGCAGCAGGACGGTGTAGCCGTCGGGCCGGGCATTCGCCACGCGCTGCGCGCCGAGCGTGCCGCCCGCGCCGCCGACATTCTCGACCACCACGGGCTGGCCGAGATCGGCGCTCATCGCCTGGGCGATCAGGCGCCCCACCGTGTCCGTCGGGCCGCCGGCAGCGAAGGGAATGACCATCGAGATCGGCCGGGTCGGATAGGCGGCCTGCGCGAGGGCCGGGCGGGCCGAGGCCGCGCCGAGGGCCGCAAGGGCCAGCAGCGGGCGGCGGGAGAGGCGTGTCATGCTGGTTGGTTCCTCGAAAGTCAGTTTGTTGACGCTTCTGGCGGGGGGAGAACCCCCGAAAGGGCCGCCCCGTCAAGTTGTTTCAACAACGTCGACCGCCCCCCCTTGAAACACCGCACATGGATTATTCATTACACGCGGTTCATAATAATATGGAGGCTCTCATGTCGACGTCCACCCGCCGGCTGTTCCTGGCCGGCGCAACCGCCACGCTCGCCCTGCCGCGGCTCGCCGCCGCCCAGCAGGCCGCCGGCCTGCCCGCCGGATGGCCCGACCGGCCGATCCGCATCATCGTCCCCTACAGCGCAGGCGGCATCACCGACGTGATCAGCCGCGGCGTCGCGATCGGCCTGCAGGCCGCGCTCGGCCAGCCCGTGGTGGTCGACAACCGCCCCGGCGCCAACGGCACCATCGGCACCACGGCCGCGGCCCGCGCGCCGGCGGACGGCACGACGCTCACCATGGGCATCACCGACACCTTCGCCATCAACCGCTCGACCTTCCCCTCGCTGCCCTACAACGACGAGGGCGACTTCGCGCCGATCTCGATGGTCACGCGCGTGCCCTTCGCGCTCATGATCGGCGCGCACCGGCGGGAGATCACGGATTTCGCGAGCTTCGTGCGCGAAGCGCAGCGGGAAGCGGGGCGCCTGTCGCACGCTTCCTGGGGGGTCGGCTCCTCCTCCCACCTCGCCTTCGAGTTCATCGCCCGCAGCCAGCGCTTCGAGAAGCTGCACGTGCCCTTCGCCGCGCAGGCGCCGGGGATGCAGGCGGTCGCCTCCGGCCAGGTGGACAGCATGATGCTGCCCGTGGGCGGTGCGGAGAGCCTGGCGCGCGACAACCGCGCGCACATCATCGCGCTCGCCCATCCGCAGCGGATCGACCTCACGCCAGGCGTGCCGACGCTGGGCGAACTCGGCGTGCCGCTGTCGACCGGGCTTTGGCTCGCGCTCTACGCGCCGGCCCGCACCCCGCCGGCCATCGTCGCGCGGCTGAACGAGGCGGTGCGCAGCGCCGTGCGCCATGAGCAGACGCTCGCGGTGTTCCGCCAGCAGGCCGGCACGCCGGAACCCTCGACGCCCGAGGAACTGGCCGCCTTCGTCCGCGCAGAGCGCGAGCAATGGGGCCAGCTGGTGCGCGAGAAGGGCATCCGCGTCGCGGCGTGATCGTGTCGGGGCGGCGGGTCAGCCGCCCCGATCAGGCGTCCATCTTGAGCGCGGCGATGAAGGCGCTCTGCGGGATCTCGACCTTGCCGAACTGCCGCATGCGCTTCTTGCCTTCCTTCTGCTTTTCCAGAAGCTTGCGCTTGCGGGAGATGTCGCCGCCGTAGCACTTGGCGGTCACGTCCTTCGACAGGGCGGAAATGGTCTCGCGCGCGATGACGCGCCCGCCGATCGCCGCCTGGATCGGGATCTTGAACAGCTGGCGGGGGATCAGGTCCTTCAGCTTCTCGCAGATCTGGCGGCCGCGCCGTTCGGCCTGGCCGCGATGGGCCATGAAGGACAGCGCATCGACCGGCTCGGCATTCACCAGGATCGAGATCCGGACCAGGTCGCCTTCCTCGTAGCCATCCATCTGGTAGTCGAAGGACGCGTAGCCGCGCGAGACGGACTTCAGCCGGTCGTAGAAGTCGAACACCACCTCGTTCAGCGGCAGGCGGTAGACCAGCATCGCGCGCGACCCGACATAGGTCAGTTCCACCTGCTGCCCGCGACGGTCGTTGCACAGCGTCAGCACCGGGCCGAGGTAGTCGTCCGGCAGCATGATCGTGGCCTTGATCCACGGCTCCTCGATGTGGTCGATCACGCTGCCGTCGGGGAAGTCGGCCGGGTTGTGCAGCTCGAAGGATTCGCCGTTGGTCTTGTGGATCTTGTAGACGACCGAGGGCGCCGTCGCGATCAGGTCCAGGTCGAATTCGCGCGAGAGGCGTTCCTGGATGATCTCGAGGTGCAGCAGCCCGAGGAAGCCGCAGCGGAAGCCGAAGCCCAGCGCGGCCGAGGTCTCGGTCTCGAAGTGGAAGGACGCGTCGTTCAGCCGCAGCTTGCCGAGCGATTCGCGCAGCTTCTCGAAGTCGTCGGCATCGACCGGGAACAGCCCGCACCACACCACGGGGATGGACGGCTTGAAGCCGGGCAGCGCCTCGGTCGCCGGGTTGCGGTCGTCGGTGATGGTGTCGCCCACATTGGTGTCCGCGACCGTCTTGATGGCCGCGGTCAGGTAGCCCATCTCGCCCGGTCCCAGGCTGTCGGTCGGCACCAGCTTCGGCGCGAAGACGCCCACCTGCTCGATGGTGTGCACCGACCCCGACGACATCATGCGGATGCGCTGGCCCTTGCGCAGGAAGCCGTCCTTCACCCGCACCAGGATGATCACGCCCAGGTAGGCGTCGTACCAGCTGTCCACCAGCAGCGCGGTGGTGGTGGCGTTCGCATTGCCGGTCGGCGGCGGCAGGCGCGTGACGATCGCCTCGAGCACGCCCTCGATGTTCAGCCCGGTCTTGGCGCTGATCTCGACGGCATCGGACGTGTCCAGCCCGATCACGTCCTCGATCTGCTGCTTCACGCGCGCGGGCTCGGCCGCCGGCAGGTCGATCTTGTTCAGGACGGGGACGATCTCGTGCCCCGCGTCGATCGCCTGGTAGACATTCGCGAGCGTCTGCGCCTCGACCCCCTGGGAGGCGTCGACGACCAGGAGCGACCCCTCGCAGGCGGCGAGGCTGCGGCTGACCTCGTAGGCGAAGTCGACATGCCCCGGCGTGTCCATCAGGTTCAGGATGTAGGTCTTCCCATCCTTCGCCGGATAGGTCAGCCGCACCGTCTGCGCCTTGATGGTGATGCCGCGCTCGCGCTCGATCTCCATGTTGTCGAGCACCTGCTCCTTCATCTCGCGCGCGGTCAGCGCCCCGGTCGCCTGGATCAGGCGGTCGGCCAGCGTCGACTTGCCATGGTCGATATGGGCGATGATGGAAAAGTTGCGGATGCGGTCGAGCGGCGTGTCGGTCATGGTAATCCGGGCAAGGGCCGGCGCGGGGTGGCGCCAGGCCGTCTGCCGGGGGAGATAGGGCAGAAGTGCCCGAAGTCCAACCTCTTCGGGGCTACTCGATGCGGGCGCCTGAAACCTCCACCATCTCCCGCCAGCGGGGCGCGTCGGCGGCGATGCGCGCGGCGGTCTCGGCCGGGCTGTCGATCGGGGGCAGGACGAGGCCAGCCGCGGCCAGCCTCTCCCCCAACCCCGGCGCGCCCGCGGCGGTGCGGATGCCATCGGCGATCCGGGTCGCAGTTTCGTCCGGCAGGCCGCCCGGCGCGGCCAGGGCGTTCCAGGACTGCAGGTCGAGGTCGCCGATCCCCAGATCGGCGAATTCGCCCAGGCCCGGCACAGCGGGCATCAGCGGGCTGCGGTCCCGGCTGCCGACGGCGAGCGGGACGAGCCGCCCCGCCGCCACATGCGGCATCAGCGCCGGCATGAAGTCGAACACCATGTCGATCTGGCCCGCGAGCAGGTCGTTCAGCGCCGGCGCCCCGCCGCGATAGGGCACGTGCAGGATGTCCGCCCCGCTGCGCCGGGCGATGGTCGCGATCAGCAGGTGCGCCGGCCCGCCATTGCTCGCGGACCCCTTGGTCAACTGGTTGCCCGGCCGCTTCGCCCAGGTCAGCAGGGCGCGGAAGTCGGTCCAGCCCCGCTGCCGTGCCCGTTCCGCCGTCACGCAGCACAGCACGGTCGACGTGACGAGCCGGGTCACGGGCTTCAATTCCCGCGCCGGGTCGTAGGGCGGGCGCGCCATCATCAGCGGCAGGGCGGTGAAGAAGGCGACGTTCAGCACGCCGAGCGTCGCGCCATCCGCCGGCGCCTGCGCCACCGCCTGCACGCCGAGGATGCCGTTGGCCCCGCCGCGGTTCTCCACCACCACGGCCTGGCCGGTGCGGGCCGTGACCGCCTCGGCCCAGATGCGGGCAATGGCATCGGCGGCACCGCCCGGCGGAAAGGGTACAACCCAGCGCATCGGCCGCCCACCCGGCAGGATCTGCGCGAAGGATGGCCGCGCCAGCGCGGGGGCGGCGACAAGCGCGGCAAGCAGGCTTCGGCGCGGCGTCATGCGGTCTGTTCCCCCGGCAGGCGCGCCATGGTCGCGCCGCGGCGGGCCGCCTGTCCATCGGCGCGGGCCGGGCCTAGCATCGCCCGTGCCAGCAGGACCGGGACCCGAAGCGATGCCCAAGCGCGCCATCTCCTCCGACAAGGTGTTCAAGCCCGCCCTCCCCTTCGCGCAGGCGACGGTTGCGGGCGGCTTCATGTTCGTCTGCTCGACCGGCCGCGACCGGGAAGGCCGCTTCGCCGTGGGCGACGTGCGCGCGCAGACGCAGCAGACGATCGACAACATCCGCGCGCTGATCGAGCAGGCCGGCGGCACCATGGCGGACGTTGTGAAATGCACCGTCTACGTCACCTCGCGCGACGACTGGGCACCGATGAACGAGGTGTACTTCGCGAACTTCGCCGAGGACCCGCCGCACCGCGTCTCCTGCATCGTCAGCGGCCTGGGTTCGCCCGACTGCCTCGTGGAGATCGACGCGACGGCCTATCTGGGCAAGGACTGACGCGGCAGCATCGGCGCCAGCCGCCACATCGCGACGGCGCCGACCAGCGGCCCGATGCCGAGCAGCGCGAAGGCCGCCGCGAAGCCGAGCGTCGCCATCATCCAGGGCAGCACGCCGATCATCACCGCGGTCAGCAGGAAGCCCATCGAGGTCTGCACCGTCAGCATCGTTCCGACGTAGTCGGGCGGCGAGAGGCTCACGACGCAGGCCGAGAACTGCGCCGAATCCGCCACCACCGCGAAGCCCCAGACGAAGGCGATGGCCAGCGCGAGCATCGGCCATGGCGCCGTCGCCCCGATCACCAGCGCGCAGCAGCCCGAGACGACCATGCAGCCGGCGGCGACGCGCGCGCGGTTCCACCGGTCCGCCACCAGCCCCGCCAGCACGGAACCGATCGCGCCGGCCGCCACCACGCCGAAGACCAGCGGCCCCACGCCCGCGTGCCCCAGCACCATCGCGAGGAACAGGCCGATCCAGGCCCACATCGCGTAGAGTTCCCACATGTGGCCGAGATACCCGATGTTCGCGAGCCGCAATCCGGGATTGCGCCACGCCTCCAGCATCTGCGACGGGCGGAAGGGCGGACGCGCGCCCATCAGCGGCCCGGCGCGGAAGGCGAGGATCGTCAGCCCGCCGAGCGCCGCCAGGATCCCCGCGCCGAGATAGGCCGCCCGCCAGCCGATCCCGCCGAGCAGCGTCGGGATCAGGTGCGGCAGGGCGGAGCCCAGCGTGAGCGCGCCGACCAGCAGCCCGATCAGCACCCCCAGGTCGCCGCGCGACCAGGATGCCGCCAGCTTCATCCCGACCGGATAGACGCCCGCCATGGCGGCCCCGGCGACGAAGCGAAGCGCGAGCGCCGCCGCCCCCGAGGGCGCGACCAGCGTCTGCGCGAGCGTCGCCGCCGCGGCCACCAGCGCCGATGCCATGAACAACCGGCGCGGATCCCGCCGGTCCGCCAGCGACAGCACCGCCGAGACCAGCGTGCCCGCGACGAAGCCGAGCTGCACCGCCGCGGTCAGCCAGGCGGCGCGGCCGGGCGTGACCAGGCCGTCGGCCAGCAGGCGGGGCACCGCCGCCGTGCCGGCGAACCAGACCGACAGGGTCAGCGCGACCGCCACGCACAGCACGGCCAGGCTGCGCGCCTTGCCGTCACTTTCGGTCACGCGCCCCATCCGATCGCCTCCCTGCCCGCGCGGGCCGGCCGCCAGCATGGCCGCGCGCGGCGCCGCTGGCCACCGGGCGGCCGCGCCGCGCCGGTGCCGGGCGGGGATGCGTTCAGGTCGGCGTGGCGCCGCTCGCGCGCACGATCGGCGCCCAGCGCTCCACCTCGCGCGCCACGAAGGCCTGCACATCGGCCGGGCCCTGGTCCTGCATCCGCAGCACGCCCTGGCCGGCGACGCGCTCGGTCATGCCGGGTTCGTTGAGCGCCACGGTGAAGGCCTCGCGCAGCCGGGCCACCACCGGCTCCGGCATCCCGGCCGGACCGGCCAGGACGAACCAGTTGATCGCGGTCGCGGTCGGGAAACCCGCCTCGACGATGCTGGGCACCTCGGGGAAGGTGGACATGCGCTCACCGCTGGTCAGCGCGAGCGCGCGGAGCGTACCCCCGCGCACGCTGCCGGCATGGGCGCCGAGCGTGTTCCACAGCGAGCCCAGGCTGCCGCCCAGCACCTGCTGCTCGGCCTCGCCGCCCCCGCGGAAGGGGACATGCAGCAGCTGCACCCCCGTCTCCCGCGCCCACAACATCCCGGCCAGGTGCCCGACCGAGCCGATGCCGGCGCTGCCGTAGCTCATCGCCTCCGGCCGCGCGCGGGCCGCGGCCAGGTAGTCGGCCATGCTGCGGATCGGGTTGTCGGGCCGCACGCCCACCACCATCGGCGCGCCGCCCACAAGCATCACGTAGGAGAAGCTGCGGCGCACGTCGTAGGCGAGGTTCGGGAACAGCGTCTGCGCGATCGCCATCGGCCCCGCATTGGCGAGCACCAGCGAATGCCCGTCCGGCCGCTCGCCGGCGATATGGGCGGTGCCGACCGTCCCGCCCGCGCCGGGCCGGTTGTCGAGCACCACGGGCTGGCCGAGGACGCGTTCGAGCGTCGGCGACAGCAGGCGCACCACGCCGTCCGAGGTGCCGCCCGCCGAGAAGGGGCTGACGATGCGGATCGGGCGGCTGGGAAAGGCCTGGGCACGCGCGCCGGCGGGCAGCAGCGCGGGCAGGGCCATCGTCGTCGCGAGGAAGGAGCGGCGCAGCATCCTGGTCATTCCGGCATCGTTGAAGCAACGAACCTGCCGGAAGCGCGGGCCGCCGCGCAAGCCCGCGATTCGCCCCGCGCGGCGCCGGCCGCGATCAGGCGCGCAGCACCGCCCCCGTCGCCTTCACCACCGCCGCCACCACGCGGTCCGCCAGCGCCTCGATCTGCGCGTCGGTCAGCGTCGCCTCGCGCGGCTGGATCGTCACCTCGATGGCGAGGCTCTTGGACCCCTCCGGCACGCCCTTGCCGCGATAGACGTCGAACAGCGCGACATCGGCGATGAGCGCGCGGTCGACGCCGCGCGCCGCGCGCAGCAGGGCGTCGGCGGCGACCTTCTCCTCAACGATGAAGGCGAAGTCGCGCCGCACCGGCTGGAAGGGCGGCAGGTCGGGCGCGCCCTTCTTGCGCCGCTTCGGATCCGGCACGGCATCGAGGAAGACCTCGAAGGCCACGGCCGGGCCCGGCAGGTCGAGCGCTGCGAGCACCTTCGGATGCACCTCCCCGAAGGTGGCTAGCACGGTCTTCGGCCCCTGCCGGACCACGCCCGAGCGGCCGGGATGGTAGAAGCCCGGCGCATCCGCGGTGACCTGCAGCGCGGCCATCGGCACGCGCAGCGCGTCCAGCACCGCCAGCGCGTCGCCCTTGGCGTCCAGCGCATCGACGGGGCGGGACGGTGCCGCGACATGGCGCGGCGTTGCACCGTGCCGCACGCCCGCCGCCACCGCCGCCTGGCCGTCCGGCGTGATGTCGCGATAGGCGGCGCCGAGTTCGGCCAGCGCCACGTCGGCGAAGCCGCGTGCCGCGTTGCGCGCGGCCGCGAGCAGTAGGGAGGCGACCGGCGTCGGCCGCATCTGGTCGAGGTCGGCGGCGATCGGGTTGACCAGCCGCAGCGCCTCCGGAGTCTCGCCGAACAGCGCCGCCGTCTTCGCCTCCATGAAGGCGAAAGTCACCGCTTCCTGCATGCCGCGCGCGGCCAGCACGCGCCGCGCCAGCGCCGCGCGCGCCTGCTTCGCGGTGAAGGCGGGCGGCGGGATGACGGCGACGGCGGGCAGCGACACGGCGGGCACGGCGTCGAGGCCGCCCAGGCGCAGCACTTCCTCCACCAGGTCGCATTCCGGCTCGATCGCGGCCTGCCCTTCGGCCGCCTTGGCGGCGCGGGCGGGGTCGAGCCCCTCGAACTGCGTCAGCGTGCCGCCACCGGCGCGATAGGCGGAAAGGTCCCCGGCGACGTCGTTGCGCCAGGAGGGGACGGCGACCGTCACCTTCTCCGCATCCCGCGCCTGCACCGCGAAGCCGAGGCGCGCGAGCCGCGCGACGGATTCATCGGCGGGCAGGTCGAGCCCGCCATAGTCGCGCACCCGGTCGAAGCGCAGCGTGGCCGACCGCTTCCAGGCCGGCTCGGCGCCGGCGAAGGAGACCTCGCTCGCCTCCCCGCCGCACAGCTCGATGATCATGCGCGTCGCGGCTTCCAGCGCATCGGGCAGGAAGGCCGGGTCGAGGCCGCGCTCGAAGCGCGCGCGGGCATCGGTGCGCACATCGTGCCGCCGGCCGGACAGCGCGATGCGCACCGGGTCGAACAGGGCGCATTCGATGAAGCATTCGGTGGTGCCCTCGTCGCAGCCCGAATGCTCGCCGCCGATCACACCACCCAGCGCTTCCGGCCCCGCAGCGTCGGCGATGACGCCGTCTTCCTCGGTGAGCGCGTAGGTCTTGCCGTTCAGCGCCACCAGCGTCTCGCCCGCGCGCGCCATGCGCATCGTCAGGTCCGTGCCCTTCACCTTCGCCACGTCGAAGACGTGCAGCGGGCGGCCCACATCGAAGGTGAAGTAGTTGGTGATGTCGACCAGCGCGCTGATCGGCCGGAGCCCGATCGCGACCAGCCGGTCCTGTAGCCATTTCGGCGAAGGCCCGTTCTTCACGCCGCGCACTGCGCGGCCGAGCACCCAGAGGCAGGCGCGCGGATCCTCGATCTTCCAGTTCAGCGGCGCCTTGTAGGCCCCCGCCACCGCCGGCGCCGACCAGGGCTTCAGCGTGCCGAGCCCGGCCGCGGCGAGGTCGCGCGCGATGCCGCGGACGGACAGCGCGTCGCCGCGGTTCGGCGTGACGCTGATCTCGATGACCGGGTCGTCCATCCCGGCCCATTTCACGTAGGATTCGCCGAGCGGCGCATCCGCCGGCAGGTCGACGATGCCGCTGTGGTCGTCGCCCAGGCCCATCTCCCGCGCCGACAGCATCATCGCCTCGGACTTCACGCCGCGGATCTCGCCCGCCTTGAGCGTGATGCCGGTGCCGGGGATGAAGGCGCCGGGCAGCGCCGCCACACCCATCATGCCGGTGCGGGCATTGGGCGCGCCGCAGACGACGGAGAGTTCGCGCCCGTCGCCGACATCGACGCGCAGCGCGCGCAGCCGGTCGGCATTGGGGTGCTGCACCGCCTCGATCACGCGGGCGATGCGGAAGGAGGCGAGCGCCGCGCCGCGATCCTCGATGCCCTCGACCTCGAGGCCGATGGCATTCAGCGTGCGGGCGATCTCATCGACGCCGGCCTCGGTGTCGAGATGGTCGCGCAGCCACGAGAGGGTGAACTTCATCTCCTCACACCCCCTCGTGCAGCGTCGCCGGCGCCAGCGGGCTGCTCGCGTAATGCCGCAGCCAGCGGATGTCGGCCTCGTAGAACGGGCGCAGGTCGGGGATGCCGTGCTTGAGCATGGTGATGCGCTCGATCCCCATGCCGAAGGCGAAGCCCTGCCACTCCCGCGGGTCGATGCCGCAATTGGCCAACACCTTCGGGTGCACCATCCCGCTGCCCAGGATCTCCAGCCAGTCGCCGCCCTGGCCGAGTTCGCCTGTCTTGCGGCTCCAGCCGATGTCGACCTCCATCGAGGGCTCGGTGAAGGGGAAGTAGGAGGAGCGGAACCGCACCGGCAGGTCGGAGATGCCGAAGAAGGCGCGCAGGAAATCGACGAGGCAGCCCTTGAGGTGCCCCAGCGTGATGCCGCGGTCGATCACCAGGCCTTCAACCTGGTGGAACATCGGCGAATGCGTCGCGTCGTGGTCGGCGCGATAGGTGCGGCCGGGGACGATGACGCGGATCGGCGGCGCCTGCGTGATCATGGTGCGGATCTGCACCGGCGAGGTGTGGGTGCGCAGCACCGGCCGCCGCCCGTTGGCTTCCGGCAGGTAGAAGGTGTCGTGGTCCTGCCGCGCCGGATGGTGGTCGGGGATGTTGAGCGCGCCGAAATTGTGCCAGTCGCTCTCGATGTCGGGCCCCTCGGCGACGGCGAAGCCCATGGCGCCGAACAGGGCGGTGAGTTCCTCCATGGTCCGCGCGATCGGGTGGATGCCGCCCTCGGCCGCGGTGCCGGCGGCGAAGGGGCGCGGCGGCAGCGTCACGTCCATGCGTTCGGCGGCGAGGCGGGCGTCGAGCGCGGCGGCGTCGAGCACCACGCGGCGGGCGTCGAGCGCGGCCTCGATCGCGCCCTTGAGGCGGTTGAGCGCGGCGCCGCGGTCCTTGCGCTGCTCGGCGGGCACGGTGCCGAGGCCCTTGAGCAGCGCGGTCAGGCTGCCGGACTTGCCGAGGACGGCGACGCGCACGGCGTCGAGCGCGCGCAGGTCGGCGGCAGCGGCCAACTCCGCCTCCGTACGTGCCAACAGCGCGCTCAGATCTTCGGTCATGACGCCCCCCATTTGCTCAGTAGATCCACGATCGCGGGACGGGTGTAGGTCTCGACCGGATCCTTGCCGTCGCCGTGGTCGTATTCGCCGGCGTCGAACGCCTCGAACACGCCGTAGAAGACCTCCGGCAGCGGCGGCGCCGCAGCCGCGACGTTCGGCCAGAGCACGTTCACGACCCCGCTGCTGAAATGAAAATCGAATACACCCTTCGAGAAGCCATCCGCGAGATGGAGTGCGAGCCCGTTCAACGCTGCCTCCCGCTCGGGCAGCGCCTGCGTGTCCAACCAGTCAAGCCAGTCGAACAGACGCTCGCACTGGTCCTCGTACGCCGCGTCCGGGTCGTCTTGCCGGTAGAGTCCATGCAGGTCCGCGATCAGGGCGACATGGTCCAAGGGATGTCCTCGCACCCAGGGCGAACGAGGCGACGCTTCGGCAAATGCGAAAAGGGCCGCGAACGCCATCGCGTCGCGGCCCCGAACGCAGCGGCCACCGCCGGCCGTTCAGCCTGCCGGCCGCGCGGCCTTCGCCTGCTCGACCAGCGCCGCGAAGGCCGCCGGTTCGTCGAAGGCAAGCGCGGCCATGACCTTGCGGTCCATCTCGATCCCCGCCGCCTTGATGCCGGCGATGAAGCGGGAATAGGTCAGGCCGTGTTCGCGGACCGCGGCGTTGATGCGCTGGATCCACAGGCCGCGGAACTCGCGCTTCTTGTTGCGGCGGTCGCGATAGGCGTACTGGAGCGCCTTCTCGACGCGCTCGAGCGCGGGGCGGTAGGCGGTCGAGGACCGGCCGACATACCCCTCGGCGAGCTTGAGGACCTTCTTGTGACGGGCGTGCTTGGTGACGCCGCGCTTTACACGAGCCATGGTGCGTCCCCTCCCTTACCGGCTCAGCCCGTAGGGCAGCCACTGCTTCACGGTATCGCCGTCCTGCTTGTCCAGGACGAACATGCCGCGGTTCTGGCGCTTCATGGTCGTGGTCTTGGCGGTCAGGCAGTGACGCTTGTTGCCGGCACCCGCCTTCACCTTGCCGGAGGCGGTCAGCCGGAAGCGCTTCTTCACGCTCGACTTGGTCTTCATCTTGGACATTTGGCCCTCCTCGGGGTCGCGCTTCCCGCCTTGCGCCCGGGAACCGGGGCCGCACCATGCGGCGGGGAAGCATCCCGGCCAGGCATGTCCGTGGGCGGCCTGGCGCGGGGAGGCGGGCCTATACCCCTCCCCGCCCGCCGGCGCAACCCGCACGGGCAGGCAACGGAGCCTTCACGATCCCGGTGCTAACTCTTGCCCATTCCCGACCCGCGACGGAAGGCCTGCCCGTGACCATCGCCGAAGCCCTGCCGCCCATCGCCGCCGACGCCGTCCGTGACGCGCTCGCGCCCCAGTTCGCCGAGATGCGCGCCTTCCTGGACCGCCGCATCGCCGAGCTGAGCGCCGAGGTCGCCGCCTCCGTCCAGCTCATGGGCATGAGCGAGGAGAACATCGCCGGCCGCATCTCCGAGGTCCATGCCCAGATCGCGCGCCTGATCGCCATCCCGGCCAGCGGCGCGCGCAATTCGGGCCTGGAGCTGGAAGCCGTGGTCCAGGCGACCGAATCCGCCGCCGACACGATCATGGAGGCCGCCGAGGCGATCCAGACCTGGCTCGACAGCGGCAGCCGCGACCCCGCCGGCGTCGCCGCCCTGACCGAGAAGGTCAACGAGATCTTCCAGGCCTGCTCCTTCCAGGACCTGACCGGCCAGCGCATCCGCCGCGCCATCAAGCAGCTGCAGCAGGTCGAGACCATGCTCGAAGGGCTGATGCCCGGCGGCACCCCGTCCGAGACGCCCAAGCTCGAGGTCGTCGGCCATGTCGAGACCGTCTCCCCGGCCGCGGCCGCCGGCCCGGACCTCGCGCAGGACGACATCGACCGGCTCCTGAACGGCTGACCCCGCCCTCGGGCAGGTCTGGCCCGCGCCGGAAGCCCTTGGATCGGGCCGGCGGGCGGGGCATATCCCGCCTTCATGGTTCCCTTCCGCAAGATGCACGGCCTCGGCAACGACTTCGTCGTGCTGGACGCGCGCGCCGGCGACCTCGACCTGACCCCTGACCGCATCGTCGGCATCGCCGACCGGCATTTCGGCGTCGGCTGCGACCAGTTCATCGTGATGGAGCCCGGCACGCGCGGCGCCGACGTGTTCATGCGCATCTACAACCCGGATGGGTCGGAGGGTGGGGCCTGCGGCAACGCGACGCGCTGCATCGCCTCCCTCGTCGCCGGGGAAAGCGGGGCGGATCGCGTGGTCGTCCGGACCATCTCGGGCGACCTGCCGGTCGAACGCCTGCCCGACGGGCTCTGGCGCGCGGACATGGGCGCGCCGCGGCTCGCCTGGCAGGAGGTGCCGCTGGCGCGGGAGACGGACACGCTCCACCTGCCGATCGGCCTCGGCCCCGTCTCGGACCCCGCCGCCTGCTCCATGGGCAACCCACACGCGACCTTCTTCGTCCCGGACATCGAGGCGGTGGACGTGGCGAGCCTCGGCCCGACCCTCGAACGCGACGCGATCTTCCCCGACCGCGCCAATATCGGCTTCGCGCAGGTGATGGGCCCGGAGTGGATCCGCCTGCGCATGTGGGAAAGGGGCGCGGGCATGACGCTCGCCTGCGGCTCCGGCGCCTGCGCGACGCTGGTCAACGCGGTGCGGCGCGGCCTCGCCGGGCGGCGCGCCCGTGTCAGCATGGAGCGCGGCGACCTCGTCATCGAATGGCGCGAGGCCGACGGCCATGTGCTGATGACCGGCCCGGTCGCCACCGCCTTCACCGGCACGCTCGACCTCGGGGCCTTCGGGCCATGAGCGTCGAGGTCCTGACCTTCGGCTGCCGCCTCAACACCTATGAATCCGAGGCGATGCGGGATCTCGCCACGAAGGCGGGCCATGCCGGCGCCATCGTGGTGAACACCTGCGCCGTCACCGCCGAGGCCGAGCGCCAGGCCCGCCAGGCCATCCGCCGCGCCCATCGGGACAACCCCGGCGCGCGCATCATCGTCACCGGCTGCGCCGCGCAGATCGCCCCGGACAAGTGGTCCGCCATCCCCGGCGTGGAGCGCGTGATCGGCAATGCCGACAAGCTGAAGCCCGAGACCTGGGCCGCGCTGGACGCCCCACCCGCACCGGTCACGGACATCATGGCCGCGACCGAGACGGCGGCGCATCTCGTGACCGAATTCGCCGGCCGCGCCCGCGCCTTCGTCCAGGTGCAGCAGGGCTGCGATCATCGCTGCACCTTCTGCGTCATTCCCTTCGGCCGCGGCCCGTCGCGCAGCGTCCCGATCGGCGCGATCGTCGAGCAGGTGCGCGCGCTCGTCTCCGCCGGGTATCGCGAAGTGGTGCTCACGGGGGTGGACATCACCTCCTACGGGCCGGACCTCCCCGGGCGGCCGACGCTCGGGCAGATGGTGCGCCGGCTGCTGGCGCTGGTGCCGGACCTGCCGCGGCTGCGGCTCTCCTCGCTCGACCCGGTCGAGGTGGATGAGGATCTCTGGCGGCTGATCGCCGAGGAGAAGCGGCTGATGCCGCACCTGCACCTGTCGCTGCAGCACGGCGCGGACATGATCCTCAAGCGCATGAAGCGGCGGCACCTGCGCACGGATGCCATCGCGCTGGCCGAGCGCGCGCGGCGCCTGCGGCCCGAGATGGTCTTCGGCGCCGACCTGATCGCCGGCTTCCCGACCGAGACGGAAGAGCATTTCGCCGAGACGCTGTCGCTGGTGGACGCCTGCGGCCTGAGCTTCCTGCACGTCTTTCCCTATTCCGAACGGCCGGACACGCCCGCCGCGCGCATGCCGCAGCTGCCCGTGCCGGTCCGGAAGGAACGCGCCGCCAGGCTGCGGGAAGCAGGGGCCCGCGCCGCCGCGCGCCTGTTCGCCGCGCGCGTGGGCCAGGAGGAAGCGGTGCTGTTCGAACACCCCGACCGCGGCCACACGGAACAATTCGCGCCGCTGCGCCTGCTGGGCGCGGCCGCGACGCCCGGCGAGATACGCCGCCTGCGCGTGACCGGCGCCGCACCCGACGCGCTGCTGGCGGAGGCCGCCTGATGCTGAAGAACCTGCTCGGCCGGCTGCGCGGCGGCGGGGACGCGCCGCAGGAACCGCGGCCGCCGGAACTGCCCATCCCCGGCCCGCCGGAAGCCCCGCCCCCCGCGCCCGAGGCGCCGGAGCCCGGCCCGGCCGAGACGCCCGCCAACCCGGAACCGACCCCCGCGCCCACCCCGGTCGAGGTCCCGCCCCCCGCGGCCGAGGACCCGCCGGCCAAGGGCGGCTGGTTCGCCCGGCTCAAGGCCGGCCTGTCGCGTTCCACCGCCAAGCTGACGGAGAGCGTCACCGGCCTCTTCACCAAGCGGAAGCTGGACGACGCCGCGCTGGAGGAGCTGGAGGAGACGCTGATCGCCGCCGATCTCGGTGTCGCCGCCTCCCGCCGCATCGTGGACGGCTTCCGCAAGACGCGCTTCGGCAAGGAAGTGACGGATGAGGAGGTGAAGGCGACGCTCGCGGAGGAGATCGCCGCAATCCTCGCCCCCGTGGCGCGGCCGCTGGTCATCGAGCCCGCACGCGCGCCGCATGTCGTGCTGGTGGTCGGCGTGAACGGCACCGGCAAGACGACGACGATCGCGAAGCTCGGCAAGCAGTATCGCGACCAGGGGCTGAAGGCCGGCTTCGTCGCCGGCGACACCTTCCGCGCGGCGGCCGTCGAACAGTTGCAGGTCTGGGCCGAGCGCACCGGCGCGCGCTTCTTCCCCCCCGCCAAGCCGGGCGCGGACGCGGCCGGGCTCGCCTTCGATTCGCTGACCGCGGCGCGGGCGGATGGGCTCGACGTGCTGCTGGTCGACACCGCCGGGCGGCTACACAACAAGTCCGCGCTGATGGAGGAACTGCGCAAGGTCGTGCGCATCATCCGCCGGGTGGACGAGACCGCGCCGCATTCCGTCCTGCTCGTGCTGGATGCCACCACCGGCCAGAACGCCGTGCAGCAGGTGAAGGTGTTCGGCGAGATGGTCGACGTCTCGGGCCTGGTCGTGACGAAGCTGGACGGGTCGGCCAAGGGCGGCGTCGTCGTCGCGCTGGCGCAGGAATTCGGCCTGCCGGTCCATGCGGTGGGCGTGGGCGAGAAGGCCGAGGATCTGAGGCCCTTCGAGGCGCGGGATTTCTCGCGCGGCCTGCTGGGTCTGGACTGATCCGCGCTTCGGGCGGAAGGTCGGCCGCATGAAGCCGATCGCCCGCACCCCCATCCCCGACATCGCCACCCTGCCCGAGGATATCCGCACGCGGATCCTGACGGTGCAGGAGAAGTCGGGCTTCATCCCGAACGTCTTCCTGATGCTCGCGCACCGCCCGGCGGAATTCCGCGCCTTCATGGCCTACCACGACACGCTGATGGACAAGGCCGAGGGGCTGACCAAGGCGGAGCGCGAGATGATCGTCGTCGCCGTCTCCTCCCGCAACCAGTGCCAGTACTGCGTCGTCGCGCATGGCGCGATCCTGCGCATCCGCGCGAAGAACCCGCTGATCGCCGACCAGGTCGCGGCCAATTGGCGCAAGGCGGACATCACCGACAAGCAGCGCGCGATGCTGGAATTCGCGCTGAAGGTGACGGACCGCGCCAACGAGGTGAACGATTCCGACCACGCGGCGCTGCGCGAAGCCGGCTTCGACGACGAGGCGATCTGGGACATCGCGGCGATCGCCGCCTTCTTCGGCATGTCTAACCGGCTCGCCAACGTGACGAGCCTGCGGCCGAACGACGAATTCTACTCGATGGGCCGCGGCTGAGCGCGGACGCGATGGGGAGGGGATGAGATGGCCGAGGTCCGCTGGGAACGCCTGACCGCGCCGCAGTTGCGCGCGCTCGCCGAACGCAACGCCGTGGTGGTGGTGCCGGTCGCGAGCCTCGAGCAGCACGGCCCGCACCTGCCGGTCTGGACCGATTCCTTCATCGGCCATTCCGTGGCGGTGCGCGCCGCCGAGCTCTGCGCCGACCTGCCGGCGGTGGTGCTGCCGCCGATGTGGCTCGGCCTGTCCGAGCACCACTTCCCCTTCGGCGGCACGATCAGCCTGGACTACGCCACCTTCGCCGGGGTGCTGCGCTGCATCGTGAAGTCGCTGCTGGCGGACGGTTTTTCGCGCGTCATGCTGTTCAACAGCCATGGCGGCAACATCGACCCGCTGGCCGTCAGCGCGCGCGAGCTGGCGCATGAATTCGGCGTTCCGGTGCTGACGACCACCGTGACGAAGGTCGCGCCCGAGGCCATCGCCCAGGCGCTGACGGCGCAGAAGGCGATGCACCATGCCTGCGAGGCGGAGACCAGCCTGTGGCTGCACCTCGACCCGTCGCAGGTGCGGCAGGAGGAGATCGCCAACTCCGTCTCGCCCGGGAATTTCGATGCCGGGAAGCAGGTCTCCTCGCGCTTCTGGGCCTTCAACGAACGCGCCCCGGTCACCGGCGTGCGCGGCGACGCCCGCGCCGCGACGGCGGAGAAGGGCAAGGCTATCTTCGAGGCGATGGCCGAGGGCCTCGCGCGCGAACTGCGCGACCCGGTGAACTGGTCGCCGCCGGACGACGTATGGCGGCGCGGGCGGGCCCAAGGGCCGCGGTGATCCCGCCCTATTTCGGGCAGTGGGAATCGGCGCAGCGGATCGGGGAGATCCTCGCCGGCACGCTGCGCGCCGAGGATGACCCGCTCTGGCCGCGCTCCGGCGCCGCGGGCGCGGCCGACTACGCGCGCTGGGCGGAGCACCTGTGCGGCGTCGCCTGCCTGCGCATGGCGCTCGCCGCGCGCGGGGTGGTCCCGCCGCGCGCCTTCGACCTGGCGCGGGAGATCACGACGCGCGGCGGCTACGTGGTGCACCCGGATGGCGCCATCCGGGGCCTGATCTACGCCCCCGCCGTCGCCTGGCTGCGGGAGGTGCCGCGGATGGCGGCCGAGGTGCGCGTGGATGTCGCGGCGCACGACGTCCCGGCGTTCGTCGCCGGTGGCGGGCTGTTCATCGCATCGGTCCATCCCTTCATCCGCTGGCCGGATCGCGACCCGCCGTCGCGCGGGGGGCATCTCGTGCTGGTCTTCGGCGCGCAGGACGGCGCGCTGCGGCTGCACAACCCTTCGGGCGACACGGCGGCGTCGCAGCGCGATGCGCGGCTGGCCGTCGCGGATTTCGCGCGCTTCTTCGCAGGCCGGGGAATTCTCCTGCCCGGCTGATCACCGGCGGGCCGCCAGGTCTCGGTTTCCAAAGGCCTTTCGGCCTTTGGTGGGTCCAGGGCGAAGCCCTGGCGGGGCCCGGGGCGGAGCCCCGCTTGTGCCGGGCCGCGGCTTCCCCCATGTCGCGCCCATGGAACACACGCTCCGCGTCCAGCCCGACCCGACCGATCCGCGCCTGACGCGCCGCGTCGCCGGCATCGACCATACCGGGCAGCCGATCGAGACGAGCGTCACGGTGGAACGCCCGCTCACGCTCTACCTGAACGGGCAGGAGATCGTGACCATGATGACGATCCTCGACCGCCCGGAGGACCTCGCGCTCGGCTACCTGCTGAACCAGGGCATGCTGAAGCCGGACGCGGAGGTGACGGGCGTGGAGTATGACGACGACCTGGGCGTGGTCGTCGTGCGCACGCCGGAGCGCACCGACTTCGAGGAGAAGCTGCGCAAGAAGACGCTCACTTCCGGCTGCGCGCAGGGCACGGCTTTCGGCGATTTGATGGAAGGCTTCGCGCAGGTGCGCCTGGCGAAGACCGAGTTGCGCACATCCTGGCTGTACCGCCTGCTGCACCGGATCAACACGCTGCCGACGCTGTATCTGGAAGCCGGCGCGATCCATGGCTGCGCGCTGTGCGTGCGCGACGAGCCCATCGTCTACATGGAGGATGTCGGCCGCCACAACGCGGTGGACAAGATCGCCGGCTGGATGTTCCGCCACCGCGAGAGCCCCGACGACAAGATCTTCTACACGACCGGCCGGCTGACATCCGAGATGGTCATCAAGACCGTGCGCATGGGCATCCCGATCCTGGTTTCGCGATCGGGCTTCACCGCCTGGGGCGTGGAACTCGCGCAGGAAGCGGGGCTGACGCTGATCGGCCGCTGCAAGGGCAAGCGCTTCGTCGCACTCGCCGGGCAGGACCGCATCGTCTTCGACGCGGACCTGAACTACGTGCCCGAGGAATCCGCGAAGCACTGGCGCAAGAACAGCTCGGAAGCGATGGCGGCGAGCGATGAGGGCTGACACGCTCGGGATCGTGCTGGCGGGCGGCCTCGCGCGGCGCATGGGGGGCGGCGACAAGCCGCTGCGGATGCTGGGCGGGCGGCCGATGCTGGATCATGCGCTCGCGCGCCTCGCCCCGCAGGTCGCGACCGCGGTCCTGAACGCGAATGGCGATCCGGCGCGCTTCGCGGCCTATGCGCTGCCCGTGGTGGCGGACGGGCTGCCGGACCATCCGGGGCCGCTCGCCGGCATCCTCGCCGCACTCGACTGGGCGGCGGCGCATCGGCCGGGCCTGCCCTGGGTGGTCTCCGTTCCCGGGGATTCGCCCTTCATCCCGCGCGACCTGGTGGCGCGGCTGCATGCCGCGCGGGCGGAAGCGGGCGTGCCGCTCGCCTGCGCCCGGTCGGACGGGCAGGCGCATCCGCCGATCGGCCTCTGGCCTGTCGCGCTGCGGGAGGACCTGCGCGCCGCCCTGCTGGGGGGCGAGCGCAAGATCGACCGCTGGACCGCGCGGCATGGCTGCACCCATGCCGACTGGCCGACCGACCCGGTCGATCCCTTCTTCAACGCCAATGCGCCCGAGGACCTCGCCGCGGCGGAAACCCTTCTGACGCTGTTGCAAACGACCGGTCGCGACGCCATAGAAACCTCACAGGCTTCGGTTGAGGAAAGGGCCGCACCATGAAGGCCATCGTCACGGGCATCGCGCTCGCCATCATCATCGCGGTCGGCGCCGCCTTCGTGCTGGACAGCAAGTTCCAGCGCACGGCGGAAACCGCCTTCTCGACGACCGGCGCGCGGCTCTAGCGCCCGCGCATGGCGCTGCGCCGCATCCCGGTGGTGGATGCGCGCGGCGTCGATCACCCTTCCGCCTTCGCCGCCGCCGCGCGGGCGGAGGATACCGCCGCCATCCTGCGCAGCGCGCGCGGCCAGTATGGCGGCGCGGGGCTTGCTGTCGGCGACGCCTTGTCGCGCCGCTGGCTCGCGCGCAATGCCACGCCGCTGGCTGCTGAGGTCGCCGCCGTCGCGGCCACGATCGGCGCGCGCGGCGCGCATCTGCTGAACCTGTCCTTCGAATGGGGCTGCACCTGCGGGGTGCTGGACGCGCCGGCGCCGGTGCTGCTGCGGGTGCTCGACTGGGGCAACCTCGCGGGGTTGGGGGAGACGCTCTGCGTCATCCGCCAGTCCGGCCCGGCGGGGGAATGGCTGAACATCGGCTGGCCGGGCCTCGCGGGGGCCATCACCGCGCTGGCGCCTGGGCGCTTCGCCATCGCCATCAACCAGCCGCCGCTGCCGCTGACGCGGGTGGGGGCCGCGGCCCGGCGGCGAGGGCTCCGCAAGACGGCGCTGCTGGCGGATTGGGCGGCCTCCCGCCCCGCCACCTGGCGCAGCCGGGACGTGCCGCCGGCCCATCTGCTGCGGATGGCCTGCGATGCCGCGCCGGACTACGCCGCGGCGCTGGCGATGCTGCGCGACACGCCGCTGGCCGCGGCGGTGACCTTCACCATCGCCGGCACGCTGCCGGGCGAGGCCGCGGTGGTGGAACGCGCGCGCGCCCGCTGCGCGGTCCGCGGCGGGCCGGGGCTGGCGGCAGCGAACCACTGGGCATCGGTGGACCTGCCGGGCGCCCCGCGCTGGATCGAGAGCGCGCCTCGCATGGCCCGCATGGCGGAGATCGTCGCCGGCGGCGTCGTGCCGGACGGCTTCGCCTGGCTGATCCCGCCCTTGCTGAACCACGGCACGCGGCTGGCCGCCGTGATGCGCCCGGCGGAAGGGCGGGTCGAACTGGTGGCGCATGAGGGGGAGCGCCGGGTCAGCGAGCCCCTGGCGCTACCGTAGCAGGGCCGCGAGGCCGAACCCCGCCAGGCCAAGCCCGCAGACGAAGCCGAGGCCCGGCCGTCCCGGCAGGTCGATCCCCCGCTCGGGCGCCCTGGGGTCGTACAGGATCGTCACCGGGCCATCGCCCTCGCGCCGCGCGAGCAGGCGCAGGTCGCGCGTCACGACGCTTGCCGCGCGCCCGTCGGGCAGCGTGAAGTCGATGCGCCAGCGCGGCCCGGCTTCGAAGCGGATGGTCGCGACCGCGCGATGCCAGGCGAAGCGACGCACCAGCCCGCGCAGATCCCGCCGCATCAGCAGCGCGCCCAGCAGAAGCAGGATCAGCCCCGCGGCAGGCGCATCCACTACAGCATCCCGGCGAAGGGCAGCACCGCCACCGCATCGCCCGGCGCGACCGCCGTGATGTCCTCGGGCAATTCGGCGAAGGCGTCGGACTGCGTCAGCGACGACAGCAACCCCGCCCCTTCCCGCTTGAACTTGTCCGCCCGCAGCGCGATGCCGTCGCGCCGCAGCGTCACGCGCACGTATTCGCGCCGCCCCGCCTTCTTGCGATAGGCGAAGTCCGCGACGGCGGGGTAGCGCGGCAGCGGCGCGGCTTCCGCCCCCGCGAGTCGCATCAGCAGCGGCCGCGCGAGGTGCAGGAAGCACACCACCGCGGCCACCGGATTGCCCGGCAGCCCGACCACCGGCGTGCCGCCCACGACGCCCATCGCCGCCGGACGGCCGGGCTTCACGGCCAGGCGCCAGAACACCAGGGAGCCACCGGCCTCGATCGCGGCGCGGACATGGTCCTCCTCCCCGGTCGACACGCCGCCGCTCGTCAGCAGCAGGTCGTGCGCGCGCGCGGCTTCGGCCAGCGCGGCGGCCGTGCGGTCCGCGTCGTCGGGCAGGATGCCGAGGTCGCGCGCCTCGCAGGGCAGGCCGGCCAGCAGCGCGAGCAGGGTGGCGCGGTTGCTGTCATGGGTCTGCGCGGGGCCGAGCGCATGGCCGGGCTCGGCCAGTTCGTCGCCGGTTGAAAAGACGCCGATGCGCGGCAGGCTCCGCACCGCCAGCCCCGTCTGGCCGAGCGCCGCGGCGAGGCCGATCTCGGCCGGCCCCAGCAGGCGCCCCGCTTGCAGCGCCAGGCTGCCGCGCGCCACATCCTCCCCCGCCGGGCGGGCATTGGCGCCGCGCTTCAGGCCGGGCGGGACCATCAGGTACTGGCCCTCGTGGCGCGCATCCTCCTGCATGATGCAGGTGTCGGTGCCCGGCGGCATGGGCGCGCCGGTGAAGACGCGCACCGCCTCGCGCTCGCCCGCCGGGCGGCCGGGCATGTGGCCGGCGGCGACGCGGCCGGCTTCCCGCAACGCGGTCGGCGCGCCTTCGGAAAGGTCTGCATGGCGGAAGGCCCAGCCATCGACCGCGGCATTGAAGAAGGGCGGCAGGTCGATCGGCGCGGCGAGGTCGCGCGCCAGCACGCGGCCGCGCGCGCGCATCAGCGGCACCACCTCCTCGCCCTGTGGCGGCGGCACGCGCGCGGCGATCAGCGCCTGCGCCTCCTCCACCGACATCAGCGCGCCGCCGAAGGCGAAGCAATCGTCGGAGAGCTGCGCCATCAGGCCTCCTGCCGGACGGCCCAGTCGATCGCCTCGATCGGCGCCGCATGGGCGAGCACGAGCGCGGCGACGCCATCGACGTCATCGAGGTGCACGCTGGGAAGGTCGTAGGGGGCGGGCAAGTCGGAGGCGACGGCGACGATCCCGGGCATCTCCGGCCGCATCCAGGGCTTCCCGTTGGCGGCGCGGTGCACCTCGACCTTCGGATGGGCGTCGCGCTTGAAGCCTTCCACGATCACGAGGTCGACCGGGTCCATCCGCGCGAGCAGTTCGCGCAAGGTCGGCTCCCGCGCCGAGCGCAACTCCGTCATCAGCGCCCAGCGCGTGCCGGAGGCGACCATCACCTGCGCGGCGCCGGCGCGGCGATGCTCGAAGGAATCCTTGCCCGGCGTGTCCACGTCGAAGCGATGATGCGCGTGCTTGAGGGTGGAGACGGCAAGCCCGCGCCCGATCAGCGCCGGCAGCAGCTTCACCATCAGGGTGGTCTTGCCCGCCCCGCTCCAGCCGGCGAGGCCGATGATCCGCGTCATGGCGATGGTCCCCCGAAAGGCAGCGGGCGCACGGCCTTCGCCATGCGCCCGCGCGACGTCGGCAGGTGGGCGCGGGTCAGTCCGCGCCGGCCGCCCGGGCGGAGGCCGGCGGCTCGGCGCCGCGGCCCTTCGCCAGTTCCTTCTCGACCCACAGGTTGTGGTGCTGCTTGGCCCAGTTCAGGTCCACCTGCCCGGTCGTCATGGCGTCGGAGGCGCCCTCCATGCCGATCGAGCCGATGTAGATGTGGGCGAGCATCACCGCGATCATCAGCACCGAGACGATGCTGTGGATGATGTGGCTGAGCTGCATCCCGGCGATGTCGGTGAACATGAAGGGGAAGACCAGCATGTAGCCGGTCACCGCCACCGTCGCGCCGCCGAGCGTGGTGATCCAGAAGATGCCCTTCTGGCCGCCGTTGAAGCGCTCGCTGTCCGGGTGCTCGTTGCCGACAAGGCCGCCGCCCGAGGCGAACCACTTGATGTCGCGGCCGTTCGGGATGTTGTCCTTCACCCACAGCAGCAGCATCACGACGATGCCGAGGGTGAAGGGGAAGGCCAGGAAGTTGTGGGCGTACTTGCCCCACTGGCTGATCGCCGTGAAGGCTTCCGGCCCGACGATCGGCAGCAGCACGTGGCGGCCGAAGGTCAGGTTCAGGCCGGAGAGCGCCAGGACGATGAAGGTCGAGGCGACCATCCAGTGATTGGCGCGCTCAAGCCCGTTGAAGCGCTGGATGGTACGGCCGGCGAGGCCGCCTTCCACCGGGATGCGGCCCTTCGAGATCCGGAACACGGTGAGCAGCGCGAGCATGCCGAGCACGGCGATGCCGCCGACCCAGGCCAGGGTCACGTTGTGGAAGTCCCGCCAGGACCGGCCCTGCGGCTGGATCAGGCTTGCGGCCTGCTGGTCCGGGATCGTGATCCGGCCCTCGAGGCGGCCGCCCTGCAGCGCCTTCAGCACCTCGAGCTCGTCCGCCACCGGCGGCAGCATCGGGGTGGGGGAGGTCGGCGTGCCGCTGATCTGCGGCGCGGTCTGCGCCTGGCCGGCGACGGGCGCGGCCAGGAGCAGGGCGAGGGCGAGGAGGAGCGCGCGCATCAGATCGCCACCGTCTCGCGATAGGCGGTGCGCCAGCCCCAGGCGCCGGAGCCGTAGCCGCGGCGCTGGACGCGCTCGCGGTAGATCTGCGCGATCACCTGGCCGTCGCCGGCGAGCAGCGCCTTGGTCGAGCACATCTCCGCGCAGAGCGGCAGCTTGCCCTCGGCGATGCGGTTCGCGCCGTACTGGATGTACTCCGCCTGCGTGTTGTCGGCCTGCGGGCCGCCGGCGCAGTAGGTGCACTTGTCCATCTTGCCGCGGCTGCCGAAGTTGCCGACGCGCGGATACTGCGGCGCGCCGAAGGGGCAGGCGTAGAAGCAGTAGCCGCAGCCGATGCACAGGTCCTTGTCGTGCAGCACGATGGCGTCGGCCGTCGTGTAGAAGCAGGACACCGGGCACACCGCCGCGCAGGGCGCGTCGGTGCAGTGCATGCAGGCCATGGAGATCGAGCGCTCGCCGGGCTTGCCGTCGTTGATGGTGACGACGCGGCGGCGGTTGATGCCCCAGGGCACCTCGTGCTCGTTCTTGCAGGCGGTGACGCAGGCGTTGCACTCGATGCAGCGCTCGGCGTCGAGGAGGAACTTCATGCGGGCCATGTGCGTCGCGCCTCCTTATGCCGCGCGGATCTGGCAGAGGGTGACCTTCGTTTCCTGCATGAAGGTCACGGGGTCGTAGCCGTAGGTGGTGATCGTGTTCACCGATTCGCCGAGCACGATCGGGTCGGTGCCCTGCGGATACCTGCGCCGCTGGTCCTCGCCCTGGAACCAGCCGGCGAAGTGGAAGGGCATGAAGGCGACGCCCTGCCCGACACGCTCCGTCACCAGCGCCTTGACGCGGGTGCGCGAATTGCTCTCGGGCCCGGTCACCCACACCCACTGGCCGTCGCGGATGTTGCGGGCGACCGCGTCGCGCGGGTTGATCTCGACGAACATGTCCTGCTGCAGCTCGGCGAGCCACTTGTTGGACCGCGTCTCCTCGCCGCCGCCCTCGTATTCCACCAGGCGGCCGGAGGTGAGGACGATCGGGAAGTCGCGCGCCACTTCGTTCGAGCGCGCCTGCACCGACTGGCCCAGATGCGGCAGGCGGAAGCCGCGCCGGTCCGGCAGCGTCGGGTACTGCGCGATCAGGTCAGTGCGCGGGGTGTAGATCGGCTCGCGGTGCACCGGCACCGGGTCGGGCAGGTTCCACGCCACCGCGCGGGCCTTGCCGTTGCCGAAGGGCGAGCAGCCGTGGTTGACGGCAACGCGGATGATGCCGCCCGAAAGGTCGGTCATCCACGACACCCGGTCCTCACCGCCAAGGCCGGTGCCGACCTCGGCGATCGAGGCCTTCTCGGCCGCGGTCAGCTCGTCGAACCAGCCCAGGCGCTTGAGCACCGCGACGGTGAACTCGGGATAGCCGTCGCGGATCTCGGAATCCTTCGACCAGGACCCTTCCGCGAGCAGCGTGGTCCCGTTCCGCTCCAGGCCGAAGCGCGGGCGGAAGCTGCCGCCGCCGTCCTTCACCGGGATGTTGGTGTTGTAGAGGATGTGGCTGCCGGGGTGGCGCATCTCCGGCGTGCCCCAGCAGGGCCAGGGCAGGCCGTAGAAGTCGCCGCGGATCTCGGCCGGCGCGTCGTCCTTCGCGCGCAGCGTCACCAGGTCGAACTTGTCCTGGTGCTGCTGGTGCAGCTTCAGGCGCTCCGGGCTGATGCCCGAATAGCCGGAACCCCAGGCGCCGCGGTTGATCTCGCGCAGGATGGATTCCGCCGTCGGCTCGCCATTGGCGATCTCATACGGGCGGAACATCTCCTCCGCGAAGCGGATCGGCATGTTGCGCCGCTGCGCCGCGCCATCCAGCGCCTTCGCGAGGTCGAACATCACGCGGTAGTCGGTGCGGCTCTCGAAGATCGGGTTCACGATCTTCGAGCACCACTGCACCGAGCGGTTGGAGGAGGTGCGGCTGCCGTCGCATTCGAACTGCGTGCAGATCGGCAGCAGGTAGGTGTTCTCCCGCCGGTTCGCGAGCACCGCGAAGGTCGTCGGGTGCGGGTCCGCCACCACCAGCAGGTCGAGCTTCTCGAGCCCCTTCTGCGCCTCGGGCATGCGCGTGACGGTGTTGCCGCCATGGCCGAACACCAGCATGCCCTTGATGTTGTCGCGCTGCTGGATCTGGTCCTTCGGCAGCAGGATCGCGTCGAAGTAGCGCGTCGTCGGGATGCCCGGCGTGTGCATCATCTGCGGCGTGTCGAAGCGCGCGCGCATCGACTCGAAGGACACGCCCCAGACGCGGCTCCAGTGCCGCCACGCCGTCTCGTCGATGCCGTAATAGGCCGGCAGCGTCGCGACATCGAGACCGAAGTCGGATGCGCCCTGCACGTTGCAGTGGCCGCGGAAGATGTTCGCGCCCGTGCCCTCGGCGCCGACATTGCCGGTCGCGAGCAGCAGGATCGAGTAGGCGCGAACGTTCGCCGTGCCGACGGTCTTCTGCGTCGCGCCCATGCACCAGATCAGCGTCGCGGGCTTCTGCGTCGCGAACAGCTCCGCCACCTTGCGCAGCTGCGCGCCGGGCACGCCGGTCACGCGCTCGACCTCCTGCGGCGTCCACTTCGCGACCTCGGCGCGGACCTCGTCCATGCCGAAGACGCGCTGGCGGATGAACTCCTTGTCCTCCCAGCCGTTCTGGAAGATGTGCCAGAGCATGCCCCAGATGATCGGGATGTCGGTGCCCGGGCGGATGCGCACGTATTCCGTCGCGTGCGCCGCGGTGCGCGTGAAGCGCGGGTCGATGACGATGAGGTTGGCGCGGTTCATCTCCTTGCCGCTCAGCACGTGCTGCAGCGACACGGGGTGCGCTTCCGCCGGATTCCCGCCCATGATGATCATGGTCTTGGAATTGCGGATGTCGTTGTAGGAATTGGTCTGCGCGCCGTAGCCCCAGGTGTTCGCGACGCCCGCGACCGTCGTCGAGTGGCAGATGCGCGCCTGGTGGTCGACCGTGTTGGTGCCCCAGAAGGCGGCGAACTTGCGGTAGAGGTAGGCGCCCTCGTTCGAGAACTTCGCGCTGCCGAGCCAGAACAGCGAATCAGGGCCGGAGGACTGGCGGATCGCCATCATCCGGTCGGCGATCTCGCCGATCGCCTGGTCCCAGCCCATCCGCTGCCACTGCCCGTTGACGAGCTTCATCGGGTACTTCAGGCGGCGGTCGCCATGCACCAGTTCCCGCACCGCCGCGCCCTTGGCGCAATGCGTGCCGCGGTTGATCGGGCTTTCCCAGGACGGCTCCTGGCCGACCCAGACGCCGTTCTGCACTTCGGCCGTCACCGTGCAGCCGACCGAGCAGTGCGTGCAGATGTTCTTCACGCGCGCGACGGGCTGCTGGTGGTTCATCGGCCCGGCCTGCGCCGGCCGCACCGTGGTCAGCGGAATGGCGCCGAGCGCGGAGAGGCCGACGCCCGTCAGCCCCGCCTGCTTGAGGAAGGCGCGGCGGTCGAGCCCGCCGGAGGACAGGCCCTGATAGGCCGCGGCGAGGCGCTGCTTCCCGGCGCGCGCTTCGGAACGCTTGATCAGCATGGGGTTTCGCTCCCTCTTTTCTCTCAGCCGCCGTAGCGGTTGGTGCGATAGAACGCCTGAACATGCGCGCTGTTGGCCTGGTAGCGCGCCTTCAGCCGGTCGGCTTCGTTCTCCTTGCGGGCGGTGCCCGCGGGAACGGCATCGGCGCGCACGGGCCCGGCGGCCTCCGCGACACCGGCCGCGGCCGCGGCCGCGCCGCCAAGCCCCAGCGCCTTCAGGAAACCACGGCGTTCGGCCATGTTCTTTGTCCCTTCGCTCATCCTCAACCGTCCCCGACTTGAATCACGCAGGCAGCCCCTGGGCCGCCTGCTCGATCTCGACCGCCACGCGCCCGAGATGGCCGACGACGCGATAGAACCGCGCCGCCTCCGCCTTCTCGAGATCGGCGAAGAACCTGCCGGCCCAGGGCCGCAGATGCTTTTCGAAAAACGCCTCGGCCGCGGCGGGACCGCCCTCGAAGCTGCCCGAGAGCAGCCCGGCATAGACCTCGCATTCGCTGCCGATGTGGTCTTCCGGCTCCACGATCCCCTCGGCGCGCTCGAGCCCGAGCCGGGCGAGGTCGCCGCGCAGCTCGGCCAGGGGCCGTTCGTGCAGGAAGCCGGTGAGGTAATAGGAGGCGAAGGGCAGCAATTCCCCGCGCCCGAGGCCGATGAAGAGATCGTGGAACTCACGCTCGGCGGACACGGGATCGGCCACCAGGGCCGCCTTCGCGAGCGCGCCATAGGCTTCCCCGAGCGGGGTGCGGTCGCCGCGCAGGCCGCCGAGCGCCAGCAGAAGCGATGAATCGGGCGCGGCCACGAGCAGGCGACCGAGAAGCGCGAAAAGCCGCGCCCTCTCAATCGTCAGCGTGTCCTCGACATGCTCGCCGCTGCCCATTCCGGACATGCCTTGAGTTCGCTCCCCGAACCTAATCCCGACCGCACTACTCCGGAATCATATGACGCGCAAGTCACTGAAACATAACGTCAGTTGTTGCGATTCATTCTCATCCCGGTATTGCCGAGCCGTGGCGGCGAGGCCGCGCGGCGGGCGGTTGGGGGCCCTGCTCCGGTTCCGAAGGGGGGGCGATCGCCGCCATCGCCACCGGCGCCGCGCCGTCGGCCATGGCGGGGGCGACAGCGGGGTCGTCCAGGGTCGGTGGCGCCGGCGCCCCGGGCGCCTCCGCCGCATCGCCAGTCTCGACGGTCTCCGCGGCCTCGGCGGGCGCGCGCTCCTCATCCCGGTCGAGCCCGATGGCCTGGGCCAGCAGCTTCCGGACATCGCCGCCCAGTTCGAGCGCGAAGCCGGGCACGCCATCGGGCGCATTGAAGTCCCAGGCGTAGTCCGCCGGGCCGATATAGGTGCTGACCACGGGGTCGAGCGCCCAGGCCTTGCGCAGCGCGGCCCGGCGCAGCGCCTCGGGCACGCCGGTGCGAAGGAAGGCGCTGAAGTCGCTCTCGGCGGTCAGGCTGTCGATCGACGGCAGGCTCGCCAGGTCGAAGCCGGGCTCCTCCGGCGCCTCCATCGCGCCGGGTGCCGGGTCGGCATCGGGCACAGGCGCCGCGCCGGCCACGGCAACCGAACCCGTCGCGGGCGCGGGCGGCTTCGCGGCGGGCGCCTCCGCCTGCGGGTCGGGGACCGACAGCCCCGCCTCGGCCGCGCGCTTGCGGCGCGACCAGCGGGAGAGGAAGCCCTCGCCGCTCACCGTTCCTCCACCCGCGCGCGCCGGCCGAGCGAATCGGTGTCCTGCCGGTCGCGCTTGCGCTTGTGGAATTCCCGCTCGCGATGATGCTCGGCGACGAAGCGTTCGAGCAGCAGGCGGATGCCGGCGGGCATGGGCAGCGCCTCGAGCGTGTCCGCGCCGGTGTCGGCATAGAGATGCGCCTCGCCGCCATCGACCGTCACGGTCTGCAGCATGAGGCCGGAAGGCGTCGCGGCCGGGCGCAGCACGACCCAGACAAGTGGGCGGTCGGCCTGCAGGTTGTGTACGTAGTTGTCCGTGTCGGTCGGATGCAGCGCGATCTCGGCGCTGCCGGCGAAGAACAGCGTCCGGCCGCCATCCTCCCGCAGCACGGTCCAGGGCGGCAGGTCCGGAAAATCCTCCAGCACCTCCACCGCCGCCCAGGCATGCTCCGACCATTGCGTGACGCCGGGGCGGCGTTCCGCGACGATCCCGACCTCGATCCGGACCGTGCCTGGCACCTCGAGCGTCATGCCGCCTGCTCCTTGCCCACCAGCGGCAGCCCCGCCACCAGGTTCTGCGGCTTCATCCGCAGCCGGTTCGCCGCATCCATCGCCAGCGGGAGATAGACCGGCCGCCCGGCCACCCGCGGCAGCACCCGCGACGGGTCGGCGAATTCCAGCACGCCGAGCCACAGGATGCGCGCGAGCCTGTCCTGCTTCACCTTCTTGCCCCGCCAGAGGTCGTTGGCGATCGCGCTCGCCTCGGCATCCAGCCCGACATGCCAGGTCCAGTTGTGGTCCTCGATCACCGGCACGGCGCGGATCGACACGTCCTCACCGAACATGTGGCGGATGAAGCGTTCCAGCATGCGCGCGATGCCGCGCTGCCCGTCCCGCCCCTCGGCGATGTCGAGCGCGAAGTCGTGCGCGTCGGACCTGCCGTGATAGGCGGTCGCGTTCGCCTCGGTCAGCACGTCGAGCTCGACCTCCCGCGGCGGCGCGCCGGCTTCGACCAGCAACTGCCCCAGCGCACCGAAGCCGCCGTCGCGGCCGCGCATCTCGACCACTTCCTCGTCCGCCAGCAGCGTCGCGCCCTGGTGGATGCCGACGCGCTGCGCGCGGTACAGCAACTCGCCCGCCCGCAGCGCGAAGGGATCGCCCTCCCCCTCCAGCGCGCTGCGCGCGACCAGGTGCGTCAGCATCTGCAGCAGGATGGGCGGGATGCCGGCGACGCCCTCCCGGTACAGCGCGAGCCAGCCGGCCTCCAGCGTCGGCGCCGCCGCCACGCGGTCGCGGAAGGCGAGGAACTGCGAGAAATTCTCCCGCGCATCGGCATCCGCCAGCGCGGCGAGGCGCGCTTCCTCGACCGCCTGCAGCGGCGTGTCCATCAGGGCGGCGTGCAGCGCGCGTTCCGCCGCGCAGGCTTCCTCGGGCGGCATCAGTTCCGGCCGCGCGAGAAATGCGCGCCACAGCTCGGGCGTGCCGATCAGCCGCCCATGCTCCGCCACGTCGCAAAGGTGGTGGCCGGAGGCGACCCAGAAATCGCCAGGCGACAACACTGCGCTCACGTCCCGCCCCTTGCCATGCGCGCGAGATCCGGTCGCATCGGCGCTTCCTCCTCCTCACCCTCCACGCTCACCGCCGCGAAGACCGGCAGCGCGTCGAAGGCCCGATGTTCCTGCACCCTTTCGTGCAGCGTGCGGAAGCGCTCGCGCACCTCCCCCGCCTCCAGGCTGCGGCCGAGGGCGAGCAGCGTGCCGGGCGGATGTTCGCAGAGGGATTCCGCGAAGGCGATCTCCTCCTCCGCCGCCGCCCGCGCCGCGGCGTCGTCGGGCGCGCCATGCGCGGCGCGGATATGCGCCGCCAATGCCGCCACCGCTTCTTCCCGCTGCGCCGCGGTCGCGGTCGAGACCTGCACCAGCGTCGACCAGCCGAAGGAAGCGAGGCCGAGCCAGCCCGCGCGGAAGGCCTGCCGCCGCTTGCCTTCCAGCGCGCCGACGTCGTCGTCCCAGAAGCAGAAGCCGCCGGGCACGGCCCATTCGCCGGGTTCGGCCGCGCGGGGAAACACCAGCGCGTCGGACGGGTCGAGCCGGATGGTCCGCGGCAGGCGCGTCATGCCGCCACCGCCTGCGCCAGGGGCAGCACCTCGCGCTCGGCACCCCGCTGGAGGACGAGGTCGCCGGTCACAGGGTCGATTCCCCGCCGCGCGCCGGCGCCGGTCGCCGGGTCGAGCCGCGCCAGGTAGCGTTCGGCCAGGATGCGGAAGCCGCGCCCCTGCCAGTCGGCCAGCGTCGCCATCAGGTGGCGCGCCCAGGCGGCCGTCATCTCGGCGGGGGTGGTCTCGTTGTAGCCTTCCTCGAACAGCGTGGTGCGGCCCGGGTCGCGACCGGGGTCGTGGCCGGTCGGCGCGGCGAAGGCGACCTCGATCCCCACCACCAGCCAGCCGGGCACCTCATCCTCGGCGCAGCCGGGCGGGGCGGCGATCCGCGCCTGCCCCACCACGCCGCCATTGACGCGGATGGTCGCCGGCCAGCCGAAGGTCAGCGGCACCTCCGGCGGCCCAAGCGCCCCGGCGGCATCGGCGAAGGCGGCCATGGCGGCGAGCAGCGCCGGGCGCGCGGCGGCCAGCGTCTCCTCGGGTTCCAGCACGACCGCGGCCTCGATCCGCGACCAGGACCGCACCCAGGCGAGGGTGCCCGCGCCTTCGCGCGGCGCCAGCTCGATGGCGCGCGCCATGGCGTCGCCGGCCTCGCGCAGCGGCACGATCGGCGTGAAGACGCTCGGCAGGTCTGTCAGTCCTTCGGTCACCGCGCGGGGTCCCTCGCATCCCGGATCATGCCGGCATATATGCCGCCCGCCCCCTTGGTCCAATCGGGGGCGGCACGGGGAGCGGTTCACGGCATGAGCGGATCGGATGGGCGCATCGCGCTCGTGTGCAGCTGCGAAGACACGATGCGGCTCGACGAGCGGGCCATCGCGCGGGGCTGCGGGGCGGAACTCCGCACCGCGGAGCAGCTCTGCATGGCGCAGCTCGACCGCTTCATGGCGGCGCTCGCCACCGGCCGCCCGCTGACCGTCGCCTGCACCGCCCAGGCGCCGCTCTTCGCCCAGGAAGCGGCCGAGGCCGGGGCCGAGGCGCCGATCTTCGTCAATGTCCGCGAGCATGCGGGCTGGTCGGCGGAAGGGCGGGGCGCCGGGCCGAAGATGGCCGCGCTGCTGGCCGCCGCCGCCGAGCCCATGCCGGCGACGCCGCTGGTGCCGCTCGAAAGCGGCGGAGTCACGCTCGTGCTGGGGCGCGACGCGGTGGCGCTGGAGGTGGCGGCCAGGCTCGCCGACCGGCTCGACCTGACCGTGCTGCTGACCGGGGCCGAGGACGTGACCCCGCCGCGCAGCACGGCCTTCCCGGTGATGAAGGGCCGCGCCCGCGCCGCGACGGGCTATCTTGGCGCCTTCGAGGTGACGGTCGATGGCGCCGCCATGCCGCGCCCGTCCTCCCGCGCCCGCTACGAATGGGCGCCGGGCAAGGATGGCGCGACGAGCCGCGCCGACGTCGTGCTGGACCTGACCGGCGGCGCGCCGCTGTTCCCGGCGCATGAGGTGCGCCAGGGCTACCTCCGCGCCGACCCGGCCGACGCCGCCGCGGTCGAGCGCCTGATCGCCGCCGCGGCCGAGCTGAACGGCACCTTCGACAAGCCGCGCTTCATCGATTTCACCGACAGTCTCTGCGCCCATAGCCGCAACAAGCGCACGGGCTGCACGCGCTGCATCGACCTCTGCCCGACCGGCGCCATCACGCCCGGCACCGGCCCGCAGAAGGACCAGGTCGTCATCAGCGCGGAGATCTGCGCCGGCTGCGGCGCCTGCGCCGCGGTCTGCCCGACGGGTGCCGCGCAATACACGCTGCCGCCGGCCTCCGCACTCGCCCGGCGCCTGCGCGCACTGCTGATGGCCTACCGCGCCGCGGGCGGGGAGGCGCCGGTGGTGCTGTTCCATGACGAGGCGCAGGGCGAAGCGATGCTCGAGGCGCTGGCCCGGCACGGCGAAGGCCTGCCCGCCCGCGTCCTGCCGCTGCGCGTGAACGAACCCACGGCGCTCGACCTCTCGCTGATCGCCGGCGCCTTCGCCTGGGGGGCGAGCGCGGTGCGCGTGCTGCTGCCGGGCAAGCGCGCCCACGGCGCGGACGGGCTGCTGCGCAACATCGACTACGCCAATGCCGCGCTCGCCGGCCTGGGCCTCGGCCACGCCACGCCGCGCGCGGCGGCGATCGAGACGGACGACCCCTTCACCCTGGGCGAGGCGCTGACCACCCTGCCCCGCGCGCCCTTCGCCTTCGCGCCGTCCACCCACCAGGCGATCGGCACGCCGCGGGAGATGGCGCTGCAAGGCTTCCGCGCCCTGCGCGAGGCGGCGAAGTCACCCGCGGCGACGGTGGCGATGCCGGCGCTCGCCCCCTTCGGCACGACGGTGGTGAACACCGAGGGCTGCACGCTCTGCCTCGCCTGCACCTCGGTCTGCCCGACCTCGGCCTTCTCGGCCAACCCCGAGACGCCGCAGCTGCGCTTCCTCGAGGATGCCTGCGTGCAGTGCGGGCTGTGCGTCGCGACCTGCCCGGAGAAGGTCATCACGCTGGCGCCGCGCCTGAACTTCGCCGCCGAGGCCGCGAGCCCGCGCGTGGTGAAGGAGGAGGAACCGGCGACCTGCCCGGGCTGCGGCAAGGCGTTCGGCACCAAGGCGTCCATCGCGCGGGTGAAGGCGAAGCTGTCGGCGCACTGGATGTTCGCCGACCCGGCGCGGCAGGCGATCCTGGACCTGTGCGATTCCTGCCGGATCAACGAGGCGACGCTGGGCGGGCTCGATCCCTATGCGGGGGCGCCGCGGCCGGTCACCAAGACCACCGAGGATTACCTGCGGGAGGCGGAGCGAGCGAAGCGGGAGGAGGAGAAGTAGGGGCGGGGGAGGGGAACCTCCCCCGGGCCCCCTCCCTTCTTTGGAAATTGGCGCCAACCTTGGAAAGCGGGGCGCCAAGCATCCGGGATTGGGGGAGGGTCCCCTCCCCCAGCCGTCAATTCCTCGGCAGGCGCGCCACCGAAGGCGCGTCCGGGTTCTGCGCCCGGTGCCGCAGCAGGTGGTCCGCCAGCACCAGCGCGAGCATCGCCTCCCCCACCGGCACGGCGCGGATGCCGACGCAGGGGTCGTGGCGGCCCTTGGTCAGCACCTCCACCTCCCGCCCCTGGCGGTCCACCGCGGCGCGCGGCGTCAGGATGGAACTGGTGGGCTTGACCGCGAAGCGCGCGACGATGGGCTGGCCCGTGCTGATGCCGCCCAGGATGCCCCCCGCATGGTTCGACTGGAACGCGACGGTGCCGTCCGCGTTCATGCGCATCTCGTCGGCGTTGTCCGCGCCGGTCAGCGCGGCGGCGCCGAAGCCGTCGCCGATCTCGACCCCCTTCACCGCGTTGATCGACATCAGCGCGGCGGCGAGGTCGGCATCCAACTTGCCGTAGATCGGCGCGCCGAGGCCGGGGGGGATGCCCTCGGCCACCACCTCGATCACCGCGCCCACGGAATTGCCCGACTTGCGCAGGTCGAGCAGCCTCTCCTCCCACCGCGCGGCGGCGGCGGGGTCGGGGCAGAAGAAGGCGTTTCCGTCGAGCGCGTCCCAGGACCAGTTGGCCGGGTCCACCCAATCCCCGCCCATGGCGACCATCGCGCCGCGGATGCGCACATCGGGGCCGAGCACCTTGCGCGCGACGGCGCCGGCGGCGACGCGCATCGCGGTCTCCCGCGCCGAGGACCGCCCGCCGCCGCGATAGTCGCGGATGCCGTATTTCAGCTCGTAGGTGATGTCCGCATGGCCGGGGCGGAAGCGTTCCGCGATCTCGGAATAGTCCTTCGAGCGCTGGTCGGTGTTGTCGATGTGCAGCGCGATGGGCGTGCCGGTCGTCATGCCCTCGAACACGCCCGAGAGGATGCGGACCTGGTCGGCTTCCTGGCGCTGGGTGACGAATTTCGACTGGCCGGGGCGGCGCTTGTCGAGCCAGGGCTGGATGTCGGCCTCGCTCAGCGCGATGCGCGGCGGGGCGCCGTCCACGACGCATCCGATGGCGGCGCCATGGGACTCGCCCCAGGTGGTGACGCGGAAGAGGTGGCCGAAGCTGTTGTGGGACATCCCCGCGCCGTCAGCCCTTCTCCACCGTGATGTCCGGCGCGTCCGGGTTCTTCATGCCGACGATGTGGTAGCCGCTGTCCACGTGATGGACCTCGCCGGTCACGCCCGCGGACAGGTCCGACAGCAGGTACAGCCCCGACCCGCCCACTTCCTCGATCGTCACGTTCCGCCGCAGCGGCGCGTTGTACTGGTTCCACTTCAGGATGTAGCGGAAGTCGCCGATCCCGCTCGCCGCCAGCGTCTTGATCGGGCCGGCGCTGATCGCGTTCACGCGGATCCCGCGCTCGCCCAGGTCCGTCGCCATGTAGCGCACGGAAGCCTCAAGCGCCGCCTTGGCCACGCCCATGACGTTGTAGTGCGGCGTCACGCGCTCGGCCCCGAGGTAGGAGAGCGTGAGCATCGACCCGCCCGCCTCCATCATCGCCGCCGCCCGCTGCCCGACCGCGACGAAGGAGAAGCAGGAGATGTCCATCGCCTGCAGGAAGGCCGCCCGCGGCGTATCGAGGTAGCGGCCCCGCAGGAACTGCTTGTCCGCGTAGCCGATGGCATGGACCAGGAAGTCGATCTTGCCCCAGGCCTTGCCCACCTCGGCGAAGGCCGCGTCCATGGACGCGTCGTCGCCCACGTCGCAGGGCAGGACCAGGGAGGACCCGATGCTCTCGGCCAGCGGGCGGACGCGCTTTTCCAGCGCCTCCCCCTGGTAGGTGAAGGCGACCTCGCCCCCCTGGGCGGCGACCGCGCGGGCGATGCCCCAGGCGATCGAGCGGTCGTTCGCGACACCCATGACGATGCCGCGCTTGCCCTGCATCAGGGTGCCGGTGGCGATCCGGGGCTCGGGCGCGGCGTCGTTCATCGCTGAGGGGTCCCCTCCGGTGGCTGGGCGGGCCGGGGTGGTGCCATGGCGGGGGGCGGGGGGCAAGAGGTTCCGCCCCTTGCCGCCCGCGCCCGCGCCCCGATACAGGCAGCATGCAAGGAGCACCCGCCATGGACGGCACCGCGACCACCGACGACCCGATCGCCATCTTCGAGGCCTGGATGGCCGAGGCCGCGGCCTCGGAACCCAACGACCCGAACGCCGTCTGCCTCGCCACCGCCACGCCCGATGGCCGGCCCTCGGCACGGATGGTGCTGCTCAAGGGCGTCGATGCGCGGGGCTTCGTCTTCTACACCAACCTCGAAAGCCGGAAGGGCGGGGAACTCGCGGCCAACCCCAACGCCGCCCTGTGCTTCCACTGGAAGACGCTGGCGCGGTCCGTCCGCGTCGAGGGCGCGGTCGAGCAGGTCAGCGACGCGGAGGCCGATGCCTACTACGCCTCCCGCGCCCGGACCTCGCGCCTGGGCGCCTGGGCGTCGAAGCAGTCCCGCCCGCTCGAATCCCGCTTCGCGCTGGAAAAGGCGGTCGCGGAATACGGGCTGAAATACGCGATCGGGGAGATCCCTCGCCCGCCGCACTGGTCGGGCTTCCGCGTCCTGCCGCGGCGGATCGAGCTGTGGCGCGACATGCCCTTCCGCCTGCACGAACGGCGCGTCTTCCACCGCGATGGCGAGGCCTGGCGGATCGAGACGCTCTACCCGTGACCATCCCGCCGGCGCAGGCGGAAGCGGCCGCCTTCCTCGCCGCCCGCGCCGGCGCGCCGCCCGTCGAGACGCATATCTCGGCCGTCTTCGTCGGGCGCGAGACGGCCTGGAAGATGAAGAAGGCAGTCGCGCTGGGGTTCCTCGACTTCACGCGGATCGAGGACCGCGAGCGCTTCTGCCGCCGCGAATTCGAGATCAACCGCCCCCACGCGCCCGGCATCTACCGCGACCTGCTGCCGCTCACGCGTGGGCCGGACGGGCGGCTGCGCGAAGGCGGCGACGGGCCGGCGGTGGAATGGGTGCTGCGCATGGCGCCGATCCCGGCGGGCGATTTCCTCGACCGCGTCGCGCCCACGCCCGCGCTGCTCGACGCGGTGGCCGACGCGGTCGCCGCCATGCACGCGGCCGCGCCGCGTGCGCGGGTCGATGCGCCCGCCTCCCTCGGCCGGATCCTCGACGGCAACGTCCCCTCCGCGCTGCGCGCCGGGCTCGATCCGACCCGCGTCGCGGCCTGGGCGGGGGCGGCGCGGACCGAACTCGCGCGCATCGCCCCCGCCCTGGCCGCGCGCGGCGAGGCGGGCTTCGTGCGCCGCGGCCATGGCGACCTGCATCTGGGGAACATCTGCCTGTGGGACGGCCGGCCGACGCTGTTCGACGCGCTGGAATTCGACGAGGCGCTGGCGACGATCGACGTCGGCTACGACCTCGCCTTCCTGCTGATGGACCTCGACCTGCGGCATGGCCGCGCGGCGGCGAACCGGGTGCTGAACCGCTATGTCGCGCGGACCGGCGATGCGGGGCTGGTGGCGGGGCTGCCGCTCTGGCTCTCGCTGCGCGCCATGATCCGCGCGCATGTCGAGGCCGCGCGGGGGCGCGACTGGGCGGGCCTGCTCGCGGCGGCGGAGGCGCATCTCCTGCCCTCGCCCGCGCGGCTGGTCGCCATCGGCGGGCTGCAGGGGACGGGGAAATCCACCCTCGCCCGCGCCCTTGCCCCCGCGCTCGGCCGCTGCCCCGGCGCGCTGGTGCTGCGCACGGATGAGGCGCGCAAGCGCCGCTTCGGTCTCCCGCCGGAACGGCGCCTGCCGCCCGAAGCCTATGGGGAGGAGGTGAGCCGCGCGGTCCATGCAGAGATCCTCGCCATGGCGCGCGCGGCGCTGGCGGCCGGGCATTGCGCCGTGCTCGACGCCGTCTTCCTCGACCCGCGGCACCGCGCCGCGGCGGAAGGCGTCGCGCGGGAGGCGGGGCTGCGCTTCGACGGCATCTGGCTGGAGGCGCCGGTCGAGCTGCTGCGCGCGCGCATCGCGGCGCGCCGCGACGATGCCTCGGATGCGGATGAGGCGGTGCTGATGCGCGCCGCCACCGTTGATCCGGGCGCGATCGCATGGCACCGCGTCGCCGCGGAGGATGGCGCCGCGGCGGCTGCGACCGCCGCGATTGGCATGGACCCCGGTTCCGTGTGCTAGGCTCATTCGCCGGGAGACAGAATTTCGCAGCAAGCGAGGGGAGTATCACGTCATGGCCTATCGACGGCTGCTGCTGCCACTGACCGGGACCGCCGCGGGGGAAGCCGCGCTTGCCACCGCGCTGATCGCGGCGCGCGCCTGGGGCGCGCATGTCCATTGCCTGCATGTGCGCGTCGATGCGCGCGACGTCGCACCGCTCGCGGGCGAAGGCCTGTCGGGCGCGATGATCGAGGAGATGATGGCCGCGACCGAGCGCGAGAGCGGCGAGCGCGCCGACCGCGTGCGCGCGCTGTTCGAGAAGTTCACGCAGGGCCTCGGCGGCGTGACGCTGGCCGACAATCCCGACACGGCGGCCAAGACCGACGGCCCGACCCTGTCCTTCGAGGCGATCGCGGGGCGGGAGGAAGACGTCGTCGCCCAGCAGTCGCGCCTGTACGACATGGCCGTCGTGCCCCACCCGGAAGCGGGGGAGGACGTGTCGAGCAGCGACGCGCTGCACGCCATCCTGTTCGATTCCGGCCGCCCGGTGCTGATCGCCCCGCGTGTCGCGCCCCCCGATATCGGCACGCGCGTCTGCGTCGCCTGGAACGGCACGGCGGAAAGTGCCGCCGCCGTCGCCGCCGCCCTGCCCTGGCTGCACAAGGCCTCCGCCGTGCAGATCCTGTGCTCGGACGAATACCAGCGGCGCGGGCCCAAGGCGGAAGGCATCCAGGCCTATCTGCGCTGGCACTCGATCCAGGCGGAGATCGTCCCCTTCAAGCCGCTGACGCGGGAAGTCGGCGCGGGGCTGCTCGGCGCGGCGCGCGACTTCGGGGCGGACCTGCTGACCATGGGCGCCTATTCGCATTCCCGCCTGCGCCAGCTCATCCTGGGCGGCGTGACGCGCCACGTGCTCGAGAATGCCGAGATTCCGGTGATGATGTGCCGCTGACGCGGGCTTCATCACCGGCCTGAATGGCCGCGATACGGCCCGCCCCGTGGCGGGCCGGGACCGCGCTCTCTATCTGCCTGTCCGAACAGCGGCCCGCCCGCGGGCCAAGCAGACGGAGTGCGACGATGATCGAGATCCGCCCCTTCGACAGCCTCGGCAAGGCGAATTTCGGCTGGCTGAACGCCAACCACCATTTCTCCTTCGGCCACTACATGGACCCGCAGCGCATGGCCTGGGGCCGGCTGCGCGTGTGGAACGACGACGAGATCGCCCCCGGCACGGGCTTCGACCCGCATCCGCACCGCGACATGGAGATCATCACCTATGTCCGCGAGGGTGCCATCACCCACAAGGACAACATGGGCAATGAGGGCCGCACGGAAGCGGGCGACGTGCAGATCATGTCCGCCGGCACCGGCGTGGTGCATGCCGAATACAACCTCGAACCCACCACGACGCGCATCTTCCAGATCTGGATCATGCCCGACCGCCGCGGCGTGAAGCCCGCCTGGGGTGCGAAGCAGTTCCCCAAGGAGAAGCGCGACGCGGGGTTCGAGGTGCTCGCCTCCGGCCGCCCGCAGGACGAAGGCCAGGGCGCGCTGCCCATCAACGTGGACGGCGCCGTGCTCGCCGCGACGCTGAAGAAGGGGCAGACGCTGGTGCAGCCGCTGGGGACGGGGCGCGCGGCCTACATCGTGCCCGCGCGCGGCGCGGTCACCGTGGGCGGCCAGGTGGCCGCGGCGCGGGACGGCATCGCCATCCGCCAGGTGGATGAATTCGCCATCACCGCGACCGAGGATGCCGAGCTGGTGATGGTCGAGGTGGCGGACGCCTGATCGGCTTCCGGACCGGCGCGGGGTCGCGTTAGCCTCGCGCCGGAAACGCCCGGAGACCACCGCCATGCCGCGTCTGCCCGACGGCACGCCGATCCCCGCCCTCGGCCAGGGCACCTGGCACATGGGCGAGGATCCGCGCCGCAGGGGGCAGGAGGCCGACGCGCTGCGGCTCGGCCTCGACCTCGGCATGGCGCTGATCGACACCGCCGAGATGTATGCCGAGGGCGGCGCGGAGGAGGTGGTGGGCGATGCCATCGCCGGCCGGCGCGACGAGGTGTTCCTCGTCTCCAAGGTCTATCCGCACAATGCGTCGCGCCGCGGCGCGGTCGCCGCCTGCGAGCGCAGCCTTCGGCGCATGAAGGTCGAGACGATCGACCTGTACCTTCTGCACTGGCGCGGCGCGCACCCCCTGGCCGAGACGGTCGCGGCCTTCGAGGCGCTGCGGGCGGCGGGCAAGATCCGCCGCTGGGGCGTGTCCAACTGCGACGTGGACGACCTCGAGGAACTCGGGCCCGCGCTGGCCGATTGCGCGACCGACCAGGTGCTCTACAGCCTCGAGCACCGGGGCGCGGAATTCGACCTGCTGCCCTTCTGCGCCGGGCGCGGCATGCCGGTGATGGCCTATTCGCCCGTGGGCCAGGGGGGCAAGCTGCTGCGCCACCGCGCGCTCGCCCAGGTCGCGGCGCGGCGGGGCGTGACGCCGGCGCAGGTGGCGCTCGCCTGGACGCTGCGCGATGCGAAGATCGTCAGCATCCCCAAGGCGGCGGACCCCGCCCATGTGCGGCAGAACGCGGCGGCGCGGGAGATCGCGCTGGACGCGGCCGACCTCGCCACGCTGGATGCCGCCTTCGCGCCGCCCACGCGCAAGCGCGGGCTGGCGATGCTGTAGGACCAGGGCCGGCTCAGGCCCATTCGCGCGCAAGCAGCAGCGCGCGTTGGACATGGGCGCGCGGCACGGCGATGCCGGGCGGCGAGCGGAAGCTGCTGAAGGCGCCGGAATCGAAGGTCTCCGGCTGATAGGGCTGCATCGCCTGGCCGATCTCGGATCGGGCCAGGGCGCGGATCTGCGCGATCTGCGTCTCCTCGTTCGGCTCGCTCGCCCGCGCATTGGCGCGCATCGCCGACAGCAGCGGGTCGTGGCCTTCCCTGCCCGGCCGGCGCGACAGGGCGCGAATCTGGTCGTCGGAGAGCGAGCGCCGCACCGGGATGATGGTGTCCAGCGCCGCGACCGTCGCGGCCTCCGACAAGGGGGCAGTGCGGGTCGTCCCGGCGGCGCGCGTCAGCACCTGGTGCAGCGTCCCGACATAGCGGCGATAGAGCGCGCGGCGATGCTCGCCGAGCACGTCCGGCTCATGCCCCCTCGGCCCATGGCCGAGCGGCGGGGCGAACATCCGCCCGTTCGCATCGTCCCGGTGCGCGAAGCTGTCGCCCAGCGGATGCAGCGAGAGGCCGAACTCGAACTCCTGCCCGCGCCCGGGGTTGTAGGCGCCGCTGATGGCGATCCGGCGGCGCGTCTCGGCCTCGCACTCCCGGCCGGTCAGGGCGTGCAGCCCCCGCTGGACGTTGAGCCAGTTGAAATAGGCCTCGCTGCGTTCGTAGCGGGCGATCGCCGGCGGCGGGATGACATGCTGGGCATAGGGCGAATTGCCGAACACCTCGGCGATGATGGAGCGTTCGAAATTCGCATAGCCCGCCACCATGTCGGCGTAGCGGTCGGAGGCGTAGGCCGAGATGTCCTCCTTCACCATCTCGATGCCCGCGGGGACGGCGTTCAACTCGTCGATCTCGTCGGCCATCTGCGTCCAGAAGGCGAGGCGATAGGCCATCGAATCGCCGAAGCCGGCGGCGAGCGCCACGAAGTAGACCGTGTAGTAGTGCCCGGCCTCGCCCCAGCAGGCGGGATCGCGCGGATCGAGCGCGAGGCCGATGGCCGCGCGGCGCCCGCCGATCGCGGCGCGCGCGGCCCGCTCCGCCTCTCGCTCCGCCGCGGCGGGATGCGCGCGCGCGCCGCGTCGGCGCTGCTGGACCAGGTGCGCCACCTCATGCGCGATGACCAGGGCCCGCAGGCCGTGCGGGACGGGGCCGAGGAACACCTCCCGCCCCTCCAGCGCGCAGGCGAGGCCGCCGGCCTCGGCCGCGAGGCGGGCGCCGGTGTGCCCCCCATGCAGCCGGACATCGGCGAAATCGGCCCCGAACGCGCTCTCGAGGCGCGATCGGAGTCGTGGCGGAAGCGGATGGCTCATCGAAACGGTCATGCCGGGGCGAGAGCAGCACGCACGGCCGGCCCCGCGCAATCGCGCCCGGCGCCGCGACGGTCCGCGCACTGAGACGCTTCACACCGCGTCGCGCCGCCGGCCTCGCCCGCCCGACGACGGGCCGGCGCTAGCGGAACACCGGCACCGCCGTCTCGTCCGGCGGCTCGGGGATCGGCACGTCGATCGTCACGGTCGCCGGATCCACACCCGTGCCGCGATCCAGCCAGTAGGTCACGCTCTCCGGCCAGAAGATGACGATGGCCACCAGCAGCAGCTGCAGGAACAGCCAGGGCACCGCGCCCCAGTAGATGTCCCGCGACAGCACTTCCTTGGGCGCGATGCCGCGCAGGTAGAAGAGCGCGAAGCCGAAGGGCGGGTGCATGAAGGACGTCTGCATGTTGATGCAGAGCAGCACCCCGAACCACACGAGGTCGATGTCGAGCTTCGCCGCGACGGGGGCGAGCAGCGGCACGACGATGAAGGCGATCTCGAAGAAGTCGAGGAAGAACGCCAGGAAGAAGATGAAGATGTTGACGAAGATCAGGAAGCCCGTCTGCCCGCCGGGGAGGTGGGAGAGCAGGTGCTCGATCCAGTGGCTGCCGTCCACGCCCTGGAACACCAGGGAGAACACGGTCGCGCCGATCAGGATGAAGATCACCATCGCCGTGATGCGCATGGTGTTCGACATCGCCTCGCGCATCAGCATCCAGGTGAAGCGGCCGTTGATCAGCGCCAGCACCACCGCGCCGACCGCGCCCATGGCGCCGGCTTCCGTCGGCGTGGCCAGCCCCATGAAGATGGTGCCGAGCACGAGGAAGATCAGCACGATCGAGGGCACCATGCCCCGAATGACGCGCCAGTAGAGGCTCCAGCCGCGCGGGACCAGCGCCTCGGGCGGCAGAGGGGGGACCTTGTGCGGGGCGAAGATCGCGACCGTCGCGATGAAGCCCAGGAACAGCAGGATCTGCAGGATCGAAGGCCCGATCGCGCCGGCGTACATGTCGCCCACGCTCTTGCCGAGTTGGTCGCCGAGCACGATCAGCACGAGCGAAGGCGGGATCACCTGGGTGATGGTGCCGGATGCCGCGATCACGCCCGTCGCGATGCGCATGTCGTAGCCGTAGCGCATCATGATCGGCAGGCTGATCATGCCCATGGCGATCACGCTCGCCGCCACCGTCCCGGTGATGGCGCCGAGGATGGCGCCGACGATGATGACGGCGTAGGCGAGCCCGCCCGGCACTTTGCCGAACAATTGCCCGGTGCCCTCCAGCAGGTCCTCCGCCAGCCCGCAGCGTTCCAGGATCGCGCCCATCAGCGTGAAGAACGGGATGGCGAGCAGCAGGTCGTTCGACAGGATGCCGAAGACGCGCAGCGGCAGGTTGCCGAGATAGGCGGTGGTGAAGAAGCCCATCTCGATCGCGAGGAAGCCGAAGAACAGCCCGACGGCGGACAGCGAGAAGGCGACCGGGAAGCCGATCAGCAGGAAGACCACCAGGCCGCCGAACATCAGCGGCGGCATGATCTCGAGGCTCAGCATCCGCCTATTGCTCCGGCCGCTGGTAGTCGGCGATGCCCACCGCGTCGGGGCCGAGGCCGCGCAGCGCGGCGATCCGCTTGACCAGTTCCGACAGCCCCTGCAGCGCCACCAGCGCGAAGCCGATCGGCAGCAGCAGCTTGACCGGCCAGCGCAGCAGCCCGCCGGCATTGGGCGAGCCCTCGTTGCGCATCCAGGAATCCATGAAGAAGGGCCAGGTCATCCAGGCCAGCAGCACCATCCCCGGCAGCAGGAACAGGATGATGCCGAAGACGTCGATCCACAGCCGCAGCCGCTGGGACACGCTGCCATAGACCAGGTCCACGCGCACATGCTCGTTGCGCTTGAGCGTGTAGGCCGCGCCGAGCATCACGGTGCCCGCGAAGAGGTACCACTGCACCTCGAGCCATGCGTTGGAGGACCACGAAAAGCCGTAGCGCACCACGGCGTTCCCGGCGCTGATCGCGCAGGCGGACAGGACGAGCCAGTCGGCCACCCGGCCGATCTTCTCGTTCATCACGTCGACGCCGCGGCTGAAGCCGAGCAGCGCCTGCATCTAGCCTGCCGCGCGGCCGCGTGCTGGCCCGCCCTCTCGGCGCATGGCGCCCTCGCCCCCTGGTGACGCGGCGTTTCCCGCCGATCCCCCTTGCTCTAGCCGCCGCGCCCCGGCGCTGCAACCGGCGCGGGGGTGGCCGGCGCGGCGGCCGGGGGCCTATCCTTCCGCCGTGACTCGGCGCCGTCCCCTTCGATGCTGACGATGCTCGCGCTTCTCGCAGGCGCGCTGCTGGCGCTTGCCGCGGCCGCGCCCCTGCTCGCGCGCAGCGCGGCAGGCAGCCGGGCGCTGCAGGCGGGCACGGCCGGGGCGGGGCTGCTGATGCTGGCGGGCGGGGTCGGCGGGCTGATCGGGGCGCCCGCCACGCTCACCCTGCCCTTCGGCCCGCCCTGGGGGCCGGCGCGGCTCGCCCTCGACCCGCTCTCGGCCTGGTTCCTGCTGCCGGTGGGCGTTGCGACGCTCTCCGCCGGGCTGTTCGCCCTGGGCGGGGTGCATGGGCCGGAGGCGCCGCGGCGCCTCGCCCCCTGGCCGGTCTTCCTGGCCGGCATGCTGGTCACGCTGCTCGCCGCGGATGGCTTCACCCTGCTGCTGGGCTTCGAGGCGATGTCCCTCGCCTCCTGGGCGCTGGTCGCGCATGACCACGCGCAGGCCGAGAACCGCCGCGCGGCAAGGCTGTATCTCGGCTTCGCGGGCATGGGCGGGCTGGCGCTGGCGCTGGCGCTCGGCCTGTCGGGCGGGGCGGGCGGCGCGCTCGACTTCGCCGCCCTGCGCGCCGCGCCGCCCGAAGGCCTGCGCGCCGCGGCGATCCTCGCGCTGGTGCTCGCCGGGGCGGGTTCCAAGGCCGGGCTCGCGCCGCTGCATGTCTGGCTGCCGCTCGCGCACCCCGCGGCGCCGAGCCATGTCTCGGCGGTGATGTCCGGGGCGATGACCAAGGTCGCGCTCTATGTCGTCGCGCGCTTCGTCTTCGACCTGATGGGCCCGGCCCAGCCGGTCTGGATGGGCGCGCCGCTGATCGCGCTCGGCGCCGCGTCCGCCGTGATCGGCGCGCTGCGCGCGAACCTGGAGGAGGACGGCAAGACGCTGCTCGCCTGCTCCACCATCGAGAATGTCGGGCTTATCGCGATCGGGCTCGGCCTTGCGCTGGCCTTCCGGGGGGCGGACCTGCCGGCGCTCGCGGCCGTCGCGGCGGCCGCCGCGCTGCTGCACGCGCTGAACCACGCGGCATTCAAGAGCCTGCTGTTCCTCGCGGCGGGGGAGGTGCTGCACGGCGCGGGGTCCCGCCGGCTGGACCGGCTGGGCGGCCTGATCCACCGCATGCCGGTCACCGCCTGGGCCGCCCTGGTCGCGGTCGGCGCGGCGGCCGCGCTGCCGCCGCTGTCGGGCTTCGCCTCGGAATGGCTGCTGCTGCAGGCGCTGCTGGCGGCCTGGCGGGTGGGGGACCTCGCCTTCCAGATCGGCGCGGCGGCGGCCACCGCGCTCGCGGCGCTGGCCACCGCGCTTGCCGCCGCCGCCATGGTGCGCTTCTGGGGGCTGGTCTTCCTCGGCCGGCCGCGTACCCCGCGCGCGGCGGGGGCGGAGGAGACGGGCGGGGCCGCGCGCGCCGCGCTGCTGGTGCCGGCCGCGCTGACCATCGCCTTCGGCCTGCTGCCGGGGCCGCTGCTCGACCTCGCGGAACCGGCGCTGCGGCTGATCGCCGGGGCGCCGGCGCCGCGCAGCGGGCTGCTGCTGGTCGGCGCGGCGGAAGGCGGGGCGCGCTACTGGCCCATCCTGGTCGCGCTGCTGCTCGCCGGCGCCACGGCGCTGGTCCTGTGGCAGGTGCGCCGCCGCGCCCCCGCGGGCGTCGCGCGCGGCCCGGCCTGGGATTGCGGCTTCATCGCGCCCCCGTCCCACCTGCCCTTCGGCGACCCGGCCACGCAGCCTTCCGCCGCCGGCTTCGGCCAGCCGCTGCGGCGCATGCTGGGCACCAGCCTGCTCGCCGCGCGGGAACAGGTGACCATGCCTGCCCCCGGCGACCCGCGCGCCGCGCGGATCGAGGCCGGCTTCCACGACCCGGCGCTGGCCGCGCTGGAAGGCCCCCTGCCCCGCTGGCGCGACGCCGTGGCGGCGCAGGCCGAGCGGCTGCGCGACCTGTCCATCCGCCAATGCCTCGGCCTGTCCTTCGGCGCGGTGGTGCTGATGCTCGCCCTGCTCGCCTGGATGGAGGCGCGCTGAGATGGCGGTCCTCTGGGGCATCCTCGCGCAGCTCGCCCACATCGCGCTTCTGCTCGCCGCCGCGCCGCTGCTGACGGGCGTGGTGCGCTGGCTCAAGTCGCGGATGATGGGGCGGCGCGGGCCGCATCCGCTGCAGCCGATGCGCGACCTGCTGAAGCTGCTGCGCAAGCGGCCGGTGCTGGCGGAAAACGCCTCCGCCATCTCCCGCGCCGCGCCTTATCTCGCGGCCGGCGCGGCGCTCGCCGCAGCCGCGCTGGTGCCCTCCTTCGCGCGGGGCATGGCCTTCGCGCCGCTGGCGGACCTGATCCTGGTCGCGGGGCTGCTCGCGCTCGGGCGCGTCGCGATGGCGCTGGCGGGGATGGATGTCGGCACCCCCTTCGGCGGGCTGGGCGCGGCGCGGGAGATGTCCTTCGCGGCGCTGGCCGAACCCGCGCTGATCGTCGCCGCGCTGACGCTCGCCATCCTGGCCGGCACCACGAACCTCGATGCGATCGGCGCGGCCTTCCGCGATGGCGGGCTCGGGCTGCGCGTGTCGCTCGGCCTCGCGCTCGTCGCCCTGCTCGCCGTCGCGGTGGCGGAGAATGCCCGCATCCCGGTCGACAATCCGGCGACGCATCTGGAACTGACCATGGTGCATGAGGCGATGATCCTCGAAGCCTCCGGCCGGCATCTCGCGCTGTGGGAATTCGCCGCGATGCTGCGGCTGCTGCTGTGGCTGATGCTTCTGTCGGCCATCTTCCTGCCCTTCGGCCAGGCGGCGGCGGGGGCGGCGCCGCATTACTGGCCGCTCGGGCTTCTGGCCTTCGCCGCCAAGCTCGGCGGGCTGGCGCTGGCGCTCGCCGCCTTCGAAAGCGCCATCGCCAAGATGCGCGTCTTCCGCGTGCCGGAATTCCTCGGCGCGGCGCTGCTGCTCGGGCTGCTCGGCGCGGTGCTGCTGTTCGTGTCCACGAGGCTCACATGAGCTTCGGCCAGCTGCCCTACGACGTCGCCCACCTGCTCGCCGGCGCGGTGCTGCTGCTGTCCTTCGTGCTGCTGTACCAGCGGCGCATCGGCGCGGTGATCAGCGCCTTCGCCACGCAGGGCACGCTGCTCGCGCTCGCCGCCGCCTGGCAGGGGCACATCCAGGGCGCGCCGGGGCTGTACGTGACCGCGCTGCTCGCCTTCGTCGCCAAGGGCGTGCTCATCCCGATCGCGCTGCATGCCATCGTCCGGCGGCTCGACCTGCATCGCACGGTGGAGACCGCGCTGGGCATCGGGCCGTCGCTGGTCGCGGGCGTGGCGCTGGTCGCGCTGTCCATCCTGGTCGTGCTGCCGGCGACCGAGGGCGCGCGGGCGTTGGCGCGGGAGGACCTTGCGATCGCCTTGTCGGTCGTGCTGCTCGGCATGCTGATGATGATCACGCGGCGCAACGCGCTGAGCCAGGTGATCGGGCTGCTGAGCCTGGAGAACGGGCTGATCCTCGCCGCCGTCGGCGTCGCCGGCATGCCGCTGGTGGTGGAGCTTTCCACCGCCGCGCTGGTGCTGATGGTCGCGGTCGTCGCCGGCGTCTTCGCCTTCCAGATCCGCGAGCGCTTCGACACGCTGGACACGCGCAGCCTCGAGGAACATCGCGGGGAGGGGCGCTGATGCCCCTGCAATGGGCCATCGTCTTCCTGCCCTGGCTGGGTGCGGCCGCGCTGGCCGCGGTGCCGGACCTGCGGCGGGCGACCTTCGCCAACATCGCGGTCAGCGCGCTGTCCTTCATCCTCGCCGTCGCGCTGATGGCCCTGCCCTTCGAGCAGCATGGCTGGACGCGCACCGACGCGCTGAACCTGCCCTTCATCCTGGTCGCCGCCTTCGTCGGGCTGACCACCGCGGTCTTCTCGGCGGCGACGCTGGAAGCGGAAGGCTTCGACCATTGGCGCGTGCGCGCCTACCACGCCGCCTTCCAGCTGTTCATGGGCGCGCAGTTCCTCGCCCTTCTCGCCGACAACCTGGGCGTGATGTGGGTGGCGGTGGAAATCGCGACGCTCGCCACCGTGTCGATGGTCGCGGTCCACCGCACGCCCGCGGCCTTCGAGGCAGCGTGGAAGTTCTTCATCCTGTGCGGCGTGGGCATCGCGCTCGCGCTGTTCGGGACCATCGTGCTCTATCTCGCCGCGCAGCCGCTGCTGAACGAGGAGACGGGGCTGTCCTGGGCCGCGCTCATGGCCGTCGCGGCGCGCTGCGACCCGGGCACGCTGAACCTCGCCTTCGCCTTCCTGCTGCTTGGCTACGGCACCAAGGCGGGGCTCGTGCCGCTGCATTCCTGGCTGCCGGACGCGCATGCGGAAGGGCCGGTGCCGATTTCCGCCGTGCTGTCGGGCCTGCTGCTGAACGCCGCCATGCTCGCCGTGCTGCGCGCCAAGGCGATCGTGGGCGCGAACCCCGATGCCGTCGCGCCGGGGCCCTTCCTGCTCGCGCTCGGCCTCGCCTCCGTGCTGCTCGCCGCACTCTCGCTGTGGCGGCGGCGGGATGCGCGGCGCTTCTTCGGCTGGTCGAGCATCGAGCACATGGGCATCGCCGCCTTCGCCTTCGGCCTGGGCGGCGCGGCGGCGAACCTGGCGGGGCTCGTGCACCTGCTCGGCCATTCGCTCGTGAAGTCGGCCGTCTTCTTCGGCGTGGGCCGCGCGGCGCAGGCCAAGGGCAGCCAGAAGATCGCCGATATCGGCGGGCTGGTGGCGACGCATCCGGCGCTGGGCTGGGGGCTCGCGCTCGCCATCGCGGGCATCGCGGGGCTGCCGCCCTTCCTGCTGTTCGCCTCGGAGATCCGGCTTCTCACCGCCGCGGCCGGGCAGGCGCCGTGGCTCGCGCTGGCGCTGGCGCTCGGCATGGTCACGGCCTTCGCCGCGCTGATCACGGTGCTGCAGGCGCTGTGCTTCGGGCCGCCGACGCCGGATGCCGCCGGCGCGCTGGACGGGTGGCGGGAAGCGGCGGCGGCGGCGCCGCTGTGGCTGCATCTCGCGATCGCGGCGGGGCTGGCGCTCGCCATGCCGGCGGGGCTGGCGGCGATGCTGGCGGAAGCGGCGAGGGTGATCGGATGATGCTCGGTGTGAGCGCGGGGGAGGGGAACCTCCCCCGGACCCCCTCCCTTCTTTGTCCGTTGGGAACTGACGTCCGAGGTCAGTTCCCAGGAGACACAGAAGGTTGGGGGGCCCGGGGGGAAGTTCCCTTCCCCCCGGACTTCTCCCCATGACCGCCCTCGACCTCATCCGCGCCGCCCCCCTGCTCACCCCCGAGCAATGGTCCGCGCTGCCCGGCGCGCTCAGCGCCGACCCGACGACCGCGCTGCTCGCGCTCTGGGCCGAACCCGGCATCGTCCACGCCGCCTTCGCCGGGCCGGACGGCGTGCCCGTGCTGGCGCGCGCCCCCGCGCCCGAGGGCCGCTACGCCGCGCTGTCCCCCGCCCGCCCCGGCGCCATCCGCTTCGAGCGCATGGTGCGCGACCTCTGGGGCCTGACCGCCGAGGGCGCGGTCGACCTGCGCCCCTGGCTCGACCATGGCCGCTGGCCGATCGCCGCGCCCTTGTCCGCGCAGCCGCGCGCCACGCCGGGCATCGAGGCGCCGCAGCCCGAATTCCTCCCCGTCGAGGGCGAGGGCGTGCACCAGATCCCCGTCGGGCCCATCCATGCCGGCGTGATCGAGCCCGGCCATTTCCGCTTCCACATCCAGGGGGAGGCGGTGGTGCGGCTGGAACAGCGGCTCGGCTACAAGCACAAGGGCATCATCGCGCTGATGCTCGGCAAGTCGCCGCGCGCCGCGGCCGCCTTCGCCGCGCGGCTGTCGGGCGATTCCACCGTCGCCCATGGCTGGGCCTTCGCCGCCGCCGCGGAAGCCGCGCTCGGCGTCGCGGTGCCGCCGCGCGCCCTCGCGCTGCGCGCGCTGATGGCCGAGCTCGAGCGCATCCACAACCACCTGAACGACTGGGGCTTCGTCTGCAACGACGCGGCCTTCGCCTTCCCCCATGCGCGCTGCGGCTTCCTGCGCGAGGGCGTGCTGCGCGCCTGCGCGACAGCCTTCGGCCACCGGCTGATGATGGACCGCGTGCTGCCCGGCGGCGTGGCACCGGACATCGCGCCGGAAGGCCCGGGGGCGATCCTTGCCGCGCTCGACGCGGTGGAAGGCGAGATGCCCTCGCTGCTCGCGATCTACGACAGCCATGCGAGCCTGCAGGACCGCGTGGTCGGCACCGGCTTCCTCGACGCCGCGCTCGCCGAGCGGTTCGGCGCCGGCGGCTTCGTCGGCCGCGGGTCGGGCCGGCGCGTCGATGCCAGGCTCGCGCCGGGCTACGCGCCCTACGACATGCTCGCGCCGGCGGTGGTGGTGGAGACGGGCGGCGACGTGGATGCGCGCGTGCGGGTGCGCGTGGCGGAGCTGACGGTCTCGATCGGGCTGGTGCGGCGGCTGCTGGCCGACCTGCCGGGCGGCGAGACGCTGGCCGCCCTGCCCGCCCGCGCCGGGGAAGGCGTCGGGCTCGTCGAGGGCTTCCGCGGCGAATGCCTGACCTGGCTCAGACTGGACGATGGCGGGCTGATCCGCGCCGTCTTCCCGCGCGACCCGTCCTGGCTGCAGTGGCCGCTGCTGGAAGCGGCGATCGAGGGGAACATCGTCGCCGACTTCCCGCTGTGCAACAAATCCTTCAACTGCTCCTACAGCGGGGTGGACCTGTGACCCCGGCCTTCGAGCGCGCGATCCCGGTCCTGCGCATCCTCGATCTGGCGAAGGCGCGGGACTTCTACGAAGGCTTCCTCGGCTTCTCCTGGGACTGGGAGCATCGGTTCGAGCCGGGCCTGCCGGCCTTCGTGCAGGTCTCGCGCGGCGATCTGCTGCTGTTCCTCAGCGAGCATCACGGCGACGGCACGCCGGGGGCGAAGATCATCTTGCGGATGACCGGGATCGCGGCCTTCCACGACGCGCTGGTCGCGAAGGACTATCGCCACGCGCGGCCGGCGATCGAGGATCGCCCCTGGGGCTGGCGGGACATGGACGTCGTCGATCCCTTCGGCAACAGCCTGGTGTTCTCGGAACGGATGGAGGCCTGCGACTGATGCTCTGGCCGCGCCTCGCCCGCGCCCTGGTCGGGCGCCCGCTGACCGATGCCGCGCCCGCGGTGCCGCAGCCCACCGTCGCCGCGCTGGCCGAGCGCCTGGCCGCGACCGCGCGCGGGCGGCTTGGCCGCAGCCTGGCGATCCGGGAGGTCGACAGCGGGTCCTGCAACGGCTGCGAACTGGAAGTGAACGCGCTGCAGAACGTCGCCTACGACCTGGAACGCTTCGGGCTGCGCTTCGTCGCCTCGCCCCGGCATGCCGACGTGCTGCTCGTCACCGGCCCCGCCTGCCGCAACATGCGGGAGGCGATGGAGCGCGCGCTGGCCTGCACGCCGGAACCGCGCTGGGTGGTCGCCGCGGGGGATTGCGCCGTGGATGGCGGCGTCTTCAAGGGATCCTACGCGGTGGAAGGCGGCGCCGGCGCGGTGCTGCCGGTGGACCTGCTGATCCCCGGCTGCCCGCCTTCGCCCGAGCAATTGCTGGAAGGGCTGCTGGCGCTGCTGGAAGCGGAGGCATCCGGACAAAAGTAGGGCCGGCCGGATTGCTCCAGCCGGCCCACGGGCCATTCCCGAGGGAAGGCCAGTCGGGCAGCGGCCTGCCGGGAATAAGCCGCTGCGACATCATGGAAACTGGCAGGCCCAGCCTCTCCGCCGCGTGGCAGGCACCTTAATTTCCGGCAACCCGGCTGGGGGCATGGCCCCGGGGCAAGGCCTCAGATCAGGCAGAGTTCCGCGAGGTCCCGCCGCAGCTTCGGCGGCAGGAGTTCCAGCCCGACCGGCGCGGGCCGTTCGCGGGACACGTCCGCCGGCGCTTCCTCCGGCTTCAGGTAGCGCCAGCCCTGGAAGGGCTTCATGGGGCGCGCTTCCACCAGCACCAGGGTGGGGTCGAGGACGAGCGCCGCGCAGGGCGTGCCGTCGTCCCATTCCTCCTCCCGGATCTCGAGGATGCGCTGCCGCACGCGAACGAAGCCCGCCACCACCCAGTAGATCGAGCCGCCGGCGCAGACCTCCTCGATCCGCTTGGGGAACATGCGCGTCCAGGCGCGCAGCGGCGGGTCGGTGCGCAGGCGTTCCTTCTGGATCGCCGCCAGCTGCGCGACGTCCTTGGGGCCGACCGAGAGCTTGATGAGGTGGAGCACGCCTCTCCATCCCGCGACCGGTGCCGAGTCGGCAAGGGCCTCCGCGTAACCGGGGCGGCGCGGGGCGCGAAAGCACCCGGCAGGCGGGGCGGTCCCGCCCCGGAGACCCGCCATGGCCCCGACCGAGACGGCAGCCCCGCCCCTGCCCCGCCCGCCGCGCGACCCGCGGCTCGACATCCTGCGCGGCTGGCTGCAGCTCTCGATCTTCGGCGCCCATGCGGTCGGCACCTGGTTCGGCGCCCATGGCATCCATGCCGCCTGGGGGCTGTCGGACAGTTCGGAGCAGTTCCTGTTCCTGTCCGGGCTGGTGCTCGGCTCGGTCCACACGCTGAAGGCGCGGCGCGACGGGGCGGGCGCGGCGGCGCGGGACATGTGGGGCCGCGCGGCCCGGCTGTGGCGCTTCCACCTGGTCCTCTTCGCTATCTTCGGGGCGATGATCCTCTGGGCCGGGATGGCGATGCCGCTGGAAGGGGAGGTCGACCGCCTCGGCTGGCGGATGCTGGCCGAGCGGCCCTGGTGGGCGCTGCCGGGCGCGGCGCTGCTGCTCTACATGCCGAACTACATCGACATCCTGCCGGTCTTCATCCTGTCGATGCTGGCGCTGCCGGGCTTCCTGTGGCTGGTCGACCGCTTCGGCGCGGCGGCGCTGGTCGTCCCCGGGCTGCTCTGGGCGGGGGTGCAGGCAGGTGTCTGGTCGTACTGGTCCTGGCTGCCGACGGGGCTCGACCCGCTCGCCTGGCAATTCGTCTTCATGATCGGCGCCGTCTGCGGCCGCGCGGCGCTGCTGACCGGCGCGGCGGTGCGCCGGCGCGGCTGGGCGGTGCTGGCCGCGGCCGCGATCCTGCTGCTCGGCCTCGCGCAGCGGGTGGCGGAACGGTTCGGCGCCGGGCTCGATGTCGAGACGCTCTGGACGCTGGCGGGCAAGACCCATCTCGGGCCGGTCGCGCTGCTGCACGGCCTGGCGCTGGCCTACCTCGTCGCCGTGCTGGTGCCGCGGGAGGCGCCCTGGATGCGCCATCCGGCGGCGGCGGCGCTCGCCGCGGTGGGTCGGCACAGCCTGCACGTGTTCGGACTCGGCCTGTTCCTGTCCTGGATGGTGACGGCGCTGCTGCGGCTGCATCCCGGCCTGCCCTGGCTCGACCCGGTGCTGACGGTCGCGGGCGTGGCGATGCTGGTCGGCTACGCGCTGGCCGCGGATCGTCGCCGCCTGCGGCCCGCGGTCGCCGCCCGATGAGCGCGGCCATCGGCCTGCCGGGCTGCGCGCGTGGTTTCGGGACCCGCGCGGCAGCGCCTATGCTGCGCGCGGACCGGGCGGGAGGACGCGTGGCGATCGATGGCGGTGCGTGGGACGGATGGCTGGCCGCGGCGCAGGCCGGCGACCGGCGGGCCTATGACCGGCTGCTGCGGGACTGCCTGCCGCTGCTGCGCGCCATCGCGCGGCGTCGCATCCGCGATGCGGCCGAGGCCGAGGACGCCGTCCAGGACACGCTGCTGACGATCCACCGCATGCTCGCCACCTACGACCCCTCGCGCCCCGCCCGCCCCTGGATCGCCGCCATCGCGGAACGGCGCTGCATCGACCGGCTGCGCCGCCACGGCCGCGGCGCGGGCCGGGAAAGCCCCATCGAGGACCATGCGGCGACGCTCGCCGCCCCGGCCGGCGAGACGGGCGAGGACCGCATCGCCGGCCGCCAGCTGCGCGAGGCGGTCGCGGAACTGCCGGAAAGCCAGCGCACCGCGCTGCGCCTCGCCAAGCTCGAGGACCTGCCCCTGGCCGAGGCGGCGGCGCGGTCCGGCCTGTCGGTCGGCGCGCTGAAGGTCGCGACGCACCGCGCGCTCAAGACGCTCCGCCGACGCTTCGGCGTGGAGGATGACCGATGAGGACCGAGGACCTGATCGGCCGGCTGGCCGAGGACCTCCGCCCGGTTCGGCCGCTCGGCCCGCCGCTGCGCCGCTGCGCCGCCTGGCTGGCCTTCGCGGCCGTGCTGCTCGGCGCCGCCATCCTGGCCTTCGGGCCGCGGCACGACCTGATGGAGCGGCTGTCGCGCACGCATGAGGGGGCGCAGCTGCTATTCGCCGTCGCGACCGGCGTGCTCGCCGCGGTCGCGGCCTTCGAACTCGCGCTGCCCGACCGCTCGCCGCGATGGGCGCTGCTGCCGGTCCCGGCGGCGGTCGCCTGGGTGGCGACGCTCGGCTTCGGCTGCCTCGACGATGTCGCGCGCATCGGGCCGCAGGCGCTGGTGCTCGGCACATCCTGGGGCTGCTTCCGCTTCGTGGTGCTGATGGGCGTGCCGCTCGCGGTCTCGCTGGTGTGGATGCTGCGCCATGCGGGGCCGCTGCGGCCCGTGCCGGTCGCGATGCTGGGCGGGCTGGCGGGCGCGGCGCTGAGCGCGGCCGGCCTGTCGGTGTTCCACCACCTGGACGCCGCGGCGATGGTCCTTGCGTGGCATGGCGGCAGCGCGCTGCTGGTCGTGCTGGGCTTCGGGCTGTTCGGCCGGGGCTGGCGGACTCGTGAGGCGGAGCCCTTCACCCCGGCTTAAGTCGGACCGCGTATCGTCTCGGCAACCTAACATTCGCCGAGGTCGCGATGCGTCTGTTCCTCAACCTGTCCGTCGGGCGGAAACTGGCCATTTCCGGCGGGGTCGCCCTTGCCATGGTCGGCGGCATCGTCGCCAGCATGCACATCACGGGCTCGGCCATCGACGCGCTGGTCCGCAAGGAGGGCCGCATCGACCAGGGGGCGGAGACGCTGGCGCTGGCGCAGCGGACGGTCGCGGAGGCGCCGCTGCTCGCCCAGCGCATCGCCATCGCCCAGACCACGGACGCGGTCGGCGCCGCGCTCACCGCCGCCCAGGCCAATGTGGCGCGGACGATCGAACTGACCCGGCAGGCCGATCCCGACATCGGCAACCCCGATGCCAGCCGCATCCTTGCCGAGGCGGTCCGCCGCGCCGAGGCCTTCGGCACCGTGCTCGAAGAAATGGCGCGCCTGCGCCGCGCCGTCATCCAGGCGCGCGACGAGGCCTTCCTGCGCCGCGCGCAGGACTACGACCAGGCCTTCGAGGGCGCCAACGCGACGATCGAGTTCGACATCCCGACCGAGGCGCGGGAGGAAGTGCGCACCCGCTTCGTCGCCTTCCACCAGGGATTCAACGACATGCGCGCCTCGGCGCTGCGCTACCTCGCCACCGGCGACGAGCGGATGGCGCAGCGCGTGCGCCGGGCCAACGCCCAGGCGCGCGTGCATCTGCGCGGCGCCATCACGCAGGCGGAGGCGACGCCGCGCGCCGCCGAGGAGCTTTCCCGGATCGCCGCGATCGCGACCGAGGCCGGCGAAGGCGCCGTCGCCACCATCGACCAGGGCCGTGCGCTGAACGACTTGCTGGAAGGCCGCGCATCCGAGGCGCGCAGCGCCCTGATCGCCGCCTTCGAGGATGCGGAGCGCAAGATCGCCGAGATCGACGAGGCATCCTTCGGCGCGGTCAGCGCGGCGCTCGTGCGGCAGGAACGCGTCGGCCTCGCCACCGCGGGCGCGATCGCGCTGGTGCTCGCGCTGTCGGCCTTCGTCATGGCGCGGTCCATCGGCTCGCCGCTGCGGCGCCTGGCCGGCACGCTCGACCGGATCGCCGGCGGCGAATCCGGCGTCGAGGTGCCCGACCGCGGCCGCCGCGACGAGATCGGCCGCATCGCCGACGCCGTCGAGGCGCTGCGCGGCACGGTCGCGGATGCCTTCAGCCGCAGCCAGATCATCGAGCAGATGCCGCTCGGCGTCATGCTCGCCGATCCGCACAACGAGTTCCGCATCTCCTACGCCAATGCCGAATCGATGCGCCTGTTCCGCAGCATGGAAGACCAGATGCCGGTCACGGCCGAGGCGCTGGTCGGCCAGAGCATCGACATCTTCCACAAGGGGCCGGCCCGCATCCGCGCGCTGCTCTCCGACCCGGCCAACCTGCCGCACAAGGCGCGCATCAGGTTCGGCGCCGAGGTGCTCGACCTGAACATCTCCGCGGTGCGCGACGCGGCCGGCGGCTATGCCGGCGCGATGCTCGCCTGGCATCGCGCGACCGAGCAGGCGCGCCTGGCCGACACCTTCGAGGCCGATATCGGCGCCGTCGTCGGCTCCGTCGCCGCCGCCGCGGCCCAGCTCCAGCAATCCGCCCGCACGCTGACTGCCGCCGCCGCCGAGACGGGCCGCGAGGCCATCGCCGTCTCCGAGGCCGGCACGCAGGCGAACGCAGACGTCCAGGCCGTCGCCGCCGCCGCCGAGGAAATGGCCGCCTCCGTCGAGGAGATCACCCGCCGCGTCGCCGAGGCCGCCGACGTCGCCCGCCAGGCGGTCGCCGAGGCCAAGGCCACCGACACCACCGTCCGCGGCCTCGCCGAAGCCGCGTCCCGCATCGGCGACGTCGTCCGCCTGATCGGCGAGATCGCCGGCCAGACCAACCTCCTCGCGCTCAACGCCACCATCGAGGCGGCGCGCGCCGGCGAAGCGGGCAAGGGCTTCGCCGTCGTGGCGAGCGAGGTGAAGAGCCTCGCCGGCCAGACCGCCCGCGCCACCGAGGAGATCGGCCGCCAGATCGGCGAGATGCAGGCCGCCACCAGCCAGGCGGTGGACGCCATCCGCGCCATCGGATCCACCGTCGACCGTACCTCCGACATCGCCACCGCCATCGCCGCGGCGGTCGAGGAACAGGGGGCCACCACCCGCGAGATCGCACGCTCCGCCACCCAGGTCGCCGACGCGACCAGCACCGTGGCGCGCAAGATCGAGGGCATCCGCAACGCCGCCGACGCCACCGGCGCCTCCGCTTCCGCCGTGCTCGACGCCTCCGGCGCGCTGGCCGGCGACGCCGAGACGCTCAAGGACCGCAGCACGGGCTTCCTCAGGGCCGTGCGCGCGGCGTGAAACGATCCGGATGCGGAATTCCATCCGAATTCGCGCATCCGGCCGGCCCGTTTCATCGCGACTTAAGACGACAAAGCGAGACTTCGGCCCTCTATCGCTTGCGAGGAAGACATGCGCGCTTTCCTGAACCTTTCGGTTGGCCTGAAGCTCGGCACCTCGGGGGCGGTCGCCTTCGTCATGGTCGGCGCCATCGTCGGCAGCATGTACGTCACGGGCGCGGCGCTCGACGAGAAGATCACGGAGCAGACTCGCGTCACGGAAGGCGGCTCGATGCTCGCCTCGGCCGCCGCGGCCGCGGCCGAGGCGCCGCTGCTGGCGCGCGAGATGGTCGCGGCCCAGGAACGCGCCCGCATCGAGGAACTGCGCGACGCGGCGACCGGCGCGCTCGAAGGCGGCATGGCGCTGGCGACGAACGCCGCCACGCTGCTGACCGACCGGGTCGCCGTCACCCAGATCGCCGCCATCACCGAGCGCGGCACCGCCTATGCGGCCGCGCTCAACGAACTCGCGCGGCTGCGCCTGAACGTGATCCAGGCGCGCGACGAGGTCTTCCTGCGGCGCGCGCAGGACTACGACCAGGCCTTCGAGGGTGCCAACGCGACGATCGAGTTCGACCTTTCGGGCGACACGCAGGACGAGGTGCGGCAGCGCTTCACCGCCTTCCACCAGGGCTTCAACGACACGCGCAGCTCCGCGCTGCGCTTCCTGGCCACCGGCGACGAGCGGATGGCGCAGCGCGTGCGCCGCGCCAACGCCCAGGCGCGGGTGCATCTGCGCGGCGCCATCTCCCAGGCCGGCGAAGCGCCCCGCGTGCAGCAGGAACTCGAGCGGATCGGCACCATCGCCGCGGAAGCGGGCGACGGCGCCATCGCGACGATGGACGCCGGCGCGGCCCTGATCCGCTACAACGCCGAGACGGTCGAGCGCGCGCGCGAGGCCTTCTTCGCCGCCTATGCCGCGGCGAACACCCACGTCGTCGAGATGACCGCGATCACCGCGCAGGCGGTCCACCGGTCGCTCAGCACCCAGGCGACCGTCGTGCTGGCCGCGGCGGGCGCGATCGCGCTGGTGCTCGCGCTGTCCGCCTTCGTCATGACGCGGTCCATCGGCTCGCCCCTGCGGCGCCTGGCCGGCACGCTCGACCGCATCGCCGGCGGCGACGCCGCCGTGACCGTGCCCGACCGCGGCCGCCGCGACGAGATCGGCCGCATCGCCGACGCCGTCGAGGCGCTGCGCGGCACGGTCGCGGATGCCTTCAGCCGCAGCCAGGTCATCGAGCAGATGCCGCTCGGCGTCATGCTCGCCGACCCCGCCAACGATTTCCGCATCTCCTACGCCAATGCCCGGTCGCGCGAGCTCGTCGGCGCGATCGGCGACGCGCTGCCCGCCGGCGCCGAGAGCCTGGTCGGCCAGAGCGTCGAGATCTTCGACAAGGGCCCGGCCGGCATCCGCGCCGCCATCGCCGACCCCGACAGGCTGCCGCACAAGGCGCGGCTGCATCTCGGCCGGGAGGTGCTCGACCTGACCATCTCCGCCGTCCGCGACAAGACCGGCGGCTATGCCGGGGCGATGCTCGCCTGGCACAGCGTGACCGACCAGGCGCGCCTGGCCGACACCTTCGAGGCCGATATCGGCGCCGTCGTCGGCTCCGTCGCCGCCGCCGCCGCGCAGCTCCAGCAATCCGCCCGCACCCTGACCGCCGCCGCGGCCGAGACGGGGCGCGAGGCCATCGCCGTCTCCGAGGCCGGCACGCAAGCGAACGCGGACGTCCAGGCCGTCGCCGCCGCCGCCGAGGAAATGGCCGCCTCCGTCGAGGAGATCACCCGCCGCGTCGCCGAGGCCGCCGACGTCGCCCGCCAGGCGGTCGCCGAGGCCAAGGCCACCGACGCCACCGTCCGCGGCCTCGCCGAAGCCGCCTCCCGCATCGGCGACGTCGTCCGCCTGATCGGCGAGATCGCCGGCCAGACCAACCTCCTCGCGCTCAACGCCACCATCGAGGCCGCCCGCGCCGGCGAGGCGGGCAAGGGCTTCGCTGTGGTGGCGAGCGAGGTGAAGAGCCTCGCCGGCCAGACCGCCCGCGCCACCGAGGAGATCGGCCGCCAGATCGGCGAGATGCAGGCCGCCACCAGCCAGGCGGTGGACGCCATCCGCGCCATCGGGTCCACCGTCGACCGTACCTCCGACATCGCCACCGCGATCGCCGCGGCGGTCGAGGAACAGGGGGCCACCACCCGCGAGATCGCACGCTCCGCCGCCCAGGTCGCCGACGCGACCAGCACGGTCGCGCGCAAGATCGAGGGCATCCGCAACGCCGCCGACGCCACCGGCGCCTCCGCCTCCGCCGTCCTGGACGCCTCCGGCGCGCTGGCCGGCGACGCCGAGACGCTCAAGGACCGCAGCACGGGCTTCCTCAGGGCCGTGCGCGCGGCGTGACACGGCGCCGCTAACCCCGATCAGGGAATCTTCCATGTCCGTGCGTGCCCGCATCCTCGGCGTCCTTCTTCTCCTCGGGGTCGGGCTGGTGGCCATGTTCGGCCACGAGGTCGCGTCCGCCTGGCGCGACACGACGGAGGTCTCCACCGGCCGGGCGGCAAGTGCGCGCGCGGCCGGGCTGGTCTCCGCGGCGGTGTCGCTGGCCGCCGAGCGCGGCGAGACGAACGGGTTGCTGGCCAATCCGTCCGCCGCGACGCCGGAGGGCTGGGCACGCGCCCGGGCGCACCGGACGGCCGGCGAGCAGGCGCTTGCCGACGCGCTTCGCGACATCGCGCGGAGCCCCGCACTCGCAAGGCTGGACGAGGCGCGCCGGGCGCTCGACGCGCTGCGGGCGCGCGCGGACCGCGCCGGCGCGGGCGACCGCCAGGCCGGCCCGCCGCCGGCGGAGTGGTTCGCCGGCGCATCCGCGGTGATCGACGCCCTGACCGCCGTGCGGCGTGGCCTCGCCGACGGCATGCTGACCGAATCCGCGCTGCAGCGCCTGGAAGCCACGCGCGACGGCCTTGCGGAGATGGCGGAATATGCCGGGCGCGAGCGCGGCCTCCTCAACGGCGTCATCGCATCCGGCCAGCCGGCGGCCTCCGCGGCGCTGGCCGTGCTGGGCGGGCACCGCGGCCGGATCGAAGGGGCCTGGGCGCGCATCGCGCCGCGGCTCGACGCGCTTCCGCCGGATGTGGCGCGCGCGGCGCGCGCGGCTGAGACGGCGTACTTCACGGATTTCGCGGCGCTGCGTGCGTCGGTGCTGGCCGCCGCCGCCGGCCAGGGCCCGTATCCCGTCGCGCCGGCCGCCTGGTTCCCCGCCGCGACGCGGCCGATCGCGGCGATGCAGGACGCGCTGCGGGCGACCGACACGGCGATCGCCGCCGCGCTCGAGTCCGAGGGGGCTTCGGCCAGCCTGCGGCTCGGCATCGCCGTGGCGCTGCTGCTGGCCGCGCTGGCGCTGATCATCGGCGCAATCCTTTGGATCCAGTCCGGCGTGATCCGGCCGCTGCGCATCGTGACGGAGGCGCTCGGGCGCCTGGGGCGCGGCGAGACGGATGTCAGCCTGCCGGAACGCCGCTACGGCGGCGAGATCGGCGACCTGCTGGGGGCGACGCGCGAGTACCGCGAGATCTCGCTGCGCAACCGGACCATGCAGACCGAGCAGGACCGGCTGCGCGCCGCGGCCGAGGAACAGCGGCTCGCCGCGCTCCAGGATGTCGGCGCGCGGATCGAGGCCGAGAGCGGGGCCGCCGTCGAGGCGCTGCGCGACCGGATGGAGGCGCTGCGCGCCGCCTGCGTCGCCATGGCGACATCCGCCGCGACCGCGCAGGAGGAAGCGCAGAAGTCCGGCGCCGCCGTCTCCGCCTCCCGCGAGGGGGCCGAGGGCGCGGCGCGCGGCGCGGAGGAACTCGCCGGCGCGGCCGGGGAGATCGCGCGCGAGATGGAGCGGACGGAACAGGCCACGCGCGGCGCCGTCGCGCAGGTCGATGCCGCGCGCGGCACCTTCGAGACGCTGTCGGCCAGCGTCGCCGAGATCGGCGAGGTGTCGCGCCTGATCGCGGGCATCGCGGGCCAGACCAACCTGCTGGCGCTGAACGCGACGATCGAGGCGGCGCGCGCGGGCGACGCCGGCAAGGGCTTCGCGGTGGTGGCGGGGGAGGTCAAGAGCCTCGCCGCGCAGACCGCGCGCAGCACCGAGGAGATCGCGCGCCGCATCGCCGCCATGGACGGCGCGGCGCGGCAGGCGCTCGGCGCCGTCGAGCAGATCGGCACCGTCGTCGCGGACATCCAGTCCGCAGCGGCGGCGGTCGCCGCGGCCGTCGCGCAGCAGGGCATGACGACCTCCGGCATCTCCCACGCGATCGGCAGGGCGGACAGCGCGACCGCGGAAGCCGCGGGCCGCGTCGCCGCGCTGCTGCGCGAGGCCGAGCGGAGCGCCGCAACCGCGACCGACATCGCGGGCCTGTCGGAATCCGTGGCCGGCAACGTGCAGGGCCTGCGCGCGACGCTGAGCGGCGTGGTGCGGGAGCGGATCGCCGAGATCGACCGGCGCGTGAACGCCCGCGCCATCGTCGACATGCCCGCGCGGCTCGAAGGCGCGGGCGGCGGCGTGGGCCGGCTGCGCAACGTCTCGGCCGGCGGGGCGCTGTTCGAGGGCACGGCCGATGGGTTCACCTCGGGCGTCCTGCATGCCGACGGCCTGCCGCCGCTGAGGGTGCAGGCCCTGCGCAGGGTGGATGGCGGGCTGGCCCTCGGCTTCGTGGACACCGCCGCGGCCGAGGCCGCGACCGCCCGCCTGGTCGCGGACGCGCGGCAGGCCGCCTGATCGCGCCCGTTCCCCCGCCCTGCGCGCTGCTGTAGAGCAGCGTGCGGCAAGGGAGTGGTGCCATGGGCTACAAGGTCGCCATCGTCGGCGCCACCGGCGCGGTCGGGCGGGAAATCATCAAGACGCTGGCCGAACGAGGCTTCCCGGCGGATGAGGTGGTGGCCCTCGCCTCCGGCAGGTCCGCCGGCGCCGAGATCTCCTACGGAGAGGACCGCGTCCTCAAGGTGCGCGACCTCGAGCGCTTCGACTTCGCAGGCACGCAGCTCGGCCTGTTCTCGCCGGGCGCCGCGGTCTCGGCGGTGCATGCGCCGCGCGCGGCGGCGGCGGGCTGCCTCGTCATCGACAACACATCCCAGTTCCGCATGGAACCGGGCGTGCCGCTGGTGGTGCCGGAGGTGAACCCGCAGCACCTCGCGCGCCGGCCCAAACGCGGCATCATCGCCAATCCGAACTGCTCGACCATCCAGATGGTCGTGGCGCTGAAGCCGCTGCACGACATCGCGAAGGTGCGGCGCATCGTCGTCGCCACCTACCAGTCCGTCTCCGGCGCGGGGAAGGAAGCGATGGACGAGCTGTGGAGCCAGACCCGAGGCATCTTCGTCAACGACCCGCCGACGCCCGAGCAGTTCACCAAGCCCATCGCCTTCAACGTCATCCCGCATATCGACCGCTTCATGGACGATGGCGCGACGAAGGAGGAATGGAAGATGGGGGTCGAGACGCGGAAGATCCTCGACCCCGACATCCAGGTGATGGCGACCTGCGTGCGCGTGCCGGTGATGATCGGCCATGCCGAGGCGGTGCACGTGGAATTCGAGGCCCCGATCACCGAGCGCCAGGCGCGCGAGGCGCTGCGCGAGGCGCCGGGGGTCACGCTGCTCGATACGCGCGACGATGGCGGCTATGCGACGCCGCTCGAGATCGCGGGGGAGGATTCGGTCTTCGTCTCCCGCCTCCGCCGCGACCCGACGGTGCCGAACGGCCTGGCCTTCTGGTGCGTGGCCGACAATCTGCGCAAGGGCGCGGCGCTGAACGCGGTGCAGATCGCCGAGGAGCTGCACCGCAACGGGGTGCTGGACGCGGCCTAGCCCTTCCGCCGCGGCCAGGCGAGCACCAGCCCGCCGGCCGCGATCAGCCCGCAGCCCGCCAGCGCCCACACGCCCGGGATGCGCGCGAACAGCAACGCGTCGAGCCCCAGCGCGAAGACGATGCGCGAATAATGCCAGGGCGCGAGGCCCGAGACCTCCGCCCGCCGCACCCCGCCGGCGAGGCAGAGAAGGGCCGCCGTCTGCACCCCGGCATAGACCAGGATGAGCAGCATCGCCGTCCCATCCGGCGCCCGCCACAGGAAGGGCATGGCGGGGGCCAGCAGCACCACGCCGGCGAGCGCGCCCTGCAGCGTCACGTCCCATTCGTCCGCCACGCCGCGGATGCGCCGCGTCATCACCTGGTAGAACGCGTAGGTCAGCGCGGCGGAGACCGGCATGATCGCGGCCCAGGTGAACAATTCCCCGCCCGGCCGCACCACCGCGACCATGCCGGCGAAGCCGAGCGCCACCGCGACCCAGCGCCGCGGCGTCACCTTCTCCTTCAGCACGAGCGCGCCGAGCAGCACCAGGATGATCGGCGCGGTGAAGCCGAGCGCCGAGGCTTCCGTCACCGGCACCAGCGCATAGCCGATGACGGCCAGCGTGGTGGACAGGATCAGCATCGCCGCGGCCAGCCGCTGGTCCCGCGCCTGGGGCGGGACGAGAAGCCGCCGCACCGCGCCCGCCGGGTCGGCCAGCCGCGGCAGCCACGCCGCGGCGCCCGCGAGCACGATTGCCGAGCGCAGGAAGGTGATCTGCACCGGGTCGAGCGTGGCCGACAGGATCTTCGCGATCGCGTAGCCCAGCGTGTAGAGCAGCCCGGCCGCCAGCGTCAGCAGCACGGCGAGGACGGGCTGGGTCATCGCGCGTCCGGATAGTCGCGGCCGGGCCGGGCGCGATAGGCCGGCAGCGACCACCCCGCCACGATCGCCGCCGCGCGCACGCCGAAGGCGATCAGCCCGCCGGCGGAAATCGCGACCGTGCGGTCCGCCCCCAGCGCGCCGAGCAGCACGAAGGCCACGGCGCCGAGCGCGGCGGCGGTGGCGTAGATCTCGCGGCGCAGGATCAGCGGCACCTCGGCGCAGACGATGTCGCGCAGCACGCCGCCGAAGGTCGCCGTGATGGTGCCCATCAGCACCGCGACCCAGGCCGCAGCACCGGCGCGCTGCGCGGCTTCCGCGCCCAGCACCGCGAACAGCCCGAGCCCCACCGCATCCGCCCACAGCAGCACGACGAAGCGCCGTTCCAGCAGATGCGCGGTGAAGAACACCAGCACGGCCAGGCCGGCCGCGAGCGCGACCATCTCCGGCGCCGCCAGCCAGAAGACCGGCAGGTCGAGGATCACGTCCCGCACCGTGCCGCCGCCGAAGGCGCAGAGGCAGGCGACGAGCATGAAGCCCACCGGGTCGAGCTGCTTGCGCGACGCGCTCAGCGCGCCCGCCACGGCGAGCACCGCGACCGCCGCCCAGGTGAGGACGAGCAGCAGGTCGTCGAAGGCGCTCATCGCCGGGTGGCCGGCGCGGTCACTCCGCCGGGACCGCGGCCGGCCGGCGGCTGCGCGCATCCGCCTGGGCCGAGCCGGCGCAGAGCAGCGAGAGCGCGAGCAGCGCCGCGACCACGGGCAGCACCAGGCCCGGATATCCCATGTCGATCAGGAAGCCGAGCGGCACGGGCGTGATGGCGCCGCCGAGCGGCAGGCCGGCCGAGACGAAGCCGAACACCTTGCCGATCTGCCCCGGGGGTGCCGCGTCCTTCAGCATGATGTCGCGCGGCGTGCGCGACGCGCCGAGCGCGAGCCCGCCGAGCAGGCCGACCACCGGCAGCAGGAATTCGGGCACCGGCAGCAGGCCGAGCACGAGGATCATGGCGATGGCGAAGCCGGTCAGCACCACGACGAAGCCGATCAGGTTGCGCTTCGTCGCATCCGCCACCCAGCCGCCCACCAGCGTGCCGGCGGTGGCACCGACCATGTAGCCCGTCAGCACCATCGAGGCGACCGCGACCGGCGTGCCCCACAGCTTCCCCAGCACGGTGATGACGAAGGCCTGGATGCCCGATCCCGCCATCGAGGACAGCAGGAAGAAGGCGAAGAACAGCAGGATGGGCCGCGACAGCAGCACTTCCCTGCCCGTCGGCTCGTCCGCCGCCTTCTTCGGCTTGGCCTGGTCGCGCAGGATGCGGCTCTGCACCAGGATCGCGAGCACGACGGGCACGCCGAGCATCCCCACCAGCAGCAGCGCCCCGCGCCAGCCCATGGCGGCGGCGAGCAGCGCGATCACCGGCGGCGCCAGCGCGAAGCCGAGATTGCCGGTGAAGGTGTGCAGCGCGAAGGCGCGGCCCATGCGCGACTTGTCGATCGAGCCGGCCAGGATGGCGTAGTCCGCGGGATGAATGACGGAATTGCCGATGCCCGACAGCACGGCGAGCAGCCAGATCGCCCAGATCCCCGGCGCGGCCGCCATGGCGGAGACGGACAGCGCCATCAGCAGCGTCCCGCCCACCAGGAATGGCCGCGCCCCGTGCCGGTCCACCCAGAAGCCGACCGGCGTCTGCAGCAGCGCGGTGGTGCCCGACATCAGCGCGACCGCGAGGCCGAGCTCGGCATAGGAGGCGCCGAATTCCTCCCGCCAGATCAGGAACAGCGGCGGCAGGCACAGCATGTAGAAATGCGACAGGAAATGCCCGGTGCCGATCAGGGCGATGATCCGGGCATCGCGGCCGGTGCCCTCGGGCGGCGGAGGATCGGCGGGCATGGCGTGGTCCTGGTGTGAAATGCATCACAAGCCTGGGCAGCCGGCGCTTCCCCGTCAACGCCGCCGAGGCTTAGCATGGGCCCCATGCGTATGGCGCACACCATCACCCTGGTCCTGCTCGGCGGCGGCGTCATGCTCGGCGGCGCGGCGATGATGATGCCCTCCCCCGGCGCGGCCAGGCAGCGCGAATGCCAGGAAGCCCGCGCGCAGGCGCGGCCGGATGCCGACCAGATCTGCGCCTCGGCCCGTTCCTCCTCCACCCGCACCGGCGGCAGCATGTTCTACGCCGGCGGCGGCACCGGCAGCCGCGGGCCCGCCCTGGCCGGCGCGGCGGGCTTCCGGGGCGACCCATCGGCCTCCTCCCGCGGCGGGTTCGGCGGCATCGGGCGCGCCTTTTCTTCCTCCTCGGGCGGCTGAGCGGTGGAACGCCGGGCGCTCGAGCCACGGCCCGACCGGCGCGAACGCGCACGGCGCATGGGCTTCGCCTTCGCCGACATCGCCGGCGAGCCCTATTGGGACGAGAGCGCCTACTACCGCTTCACCGAAGGCGAGATCGACGCGCTGGAAGCCGCGACCGCCGAGGTCGAGCGCATCAGCCGCGCGGCCGTGGCCCATGCCGTCGCGCACGACCTCAACGGCCCGCTCGGCATCCCCGACGGCGCCTGGCCCATCGTCAAGCGGTCCTGGCAGCGGGCGGAGCCCTCGCTCTATGGCCGGCTCGACCTGCGCTGGGACGGCACGGGCGAGCCGAAGCTGCTGGAATACAACGCCGACACGCCGACCGCGCTGTTCGAGGCGGCCGTGGTGCAGTGGGAATGGCTGCAATGCCTCGATGACGGGCGTGGTCCGGAGCAGCACGACCAGTTCAACGGGCTGCATGAGGCGCTGATCGGCGCATGGGGCCGGCTCGGCCTGCCGCCCACCGTGCATTTCTGCTGCGCGGCCGGCAGCGCCGAGGATCGCGGCACGGTCGACTACCTGCGCGACACCGCGATCCAGGCCGGCCACGAGGCGCCCTTCCTGACGATGGAGGAGATCGGCTGGAACGGCGCGATCTTCACCGACCTCGAGGAACGGCCGATCGAGGCGATGTTCAAGCTCTACCCCTGGGACTGGCTGCTGCGGGAGGATTTCGGCGCCAACATCGCGAAGGCGCGCACGCGCTGGATCGAGCCCGCCTGGCGGCTCATTCCCGCGAGCAAGGCCTTCCTGTCCCTGCTGTGGCACCTGTTCCCCGACCACCCGAACCTGCTCGCCGCGCATCTGGAGCCCGGCCTGACCGGCGGCCCGGAGATCGCCAAGCCGATCTGGGGACGGGAAGGGTCGAACATCTCCGCCCCCGGCATCGAGACCGACGGGCCCTATGCCGACCAGCCGCGCGTCTGGCAGGCCTATGCCGAGCTGCCGCGCTTCGGCGGGCGCTATCCTGTCATCGGGTCCTGGATCATCGACGGCGCGCCGGCGGGCATCGGCATCCGGGAGGATGCGACGCCGGTCACGCGCGACACGAGTCGCTTCGTCCCCCACCTGTTCGACTGACCCGCGGGCCTTCCGCCCTGGCGCGCCGGCGGCGCGCGGAACGCGATGCCCGCCCGCGCGTCGCGGAGCAGGACGAGCCCGTCGATGAATTCTTAAGTCGCGGGCGCCTATCGTTGCCATGGCGGTGGCGCCGCGCGCTTCCGCCCGCCGGGGCGTGGCCCGGGCGCGCAGCCAAGTCGATTTGACGCTCTCCCGCGCCGCACCATACAAAGGCGCCCGAACAGGCCGCCACCCGGTTCGGGGACGGGGCAAGCGGCCGTCTGGAGTACCGGACCCATGTCCAAGATCACCGACGCGCGGGAGGCCGTGATGGTCGGCCGCCGCACGGATGGCAGCCTCGTGCGCCGTCCGCTCTCGCCTCACCTGCAGGCCTACGACATGCTGCAGCTGACGAGCGCGCTGTCCATCGCCCACCGCATCACCGGCGTCGTCTGGGCGCTCGGCCTTATCTTCCTGGTGTGGTGGCTGGTCGCCGCCGCGGCCGGCGAAGGGCCGTTCGGCAAGGCGCAGTGGTTCTTCGGCTCCTTCCTCGGCGTGCTGGGGCTGTTGGGGCTGACGGCGGCGGCCTGGTACCACACGCTCGCCGGGCTGCGGCACCTGTGGTGGGATTCGGGGCGCGGCTTCGACCTGCCCACCACCTACCTGACCGGCCGGGCGGTGCTGATCGGCACCGGGGCGCTGACGGCGCTCACCTGGCTCATGCTCCTGATCGCCTGGATCTGACCGAGATGGCCGACACCGCGCCGACGCTCCGCACCCTTCGTTCCCCGCTCGGCCGCGTGCGCGGCCTGGGCGCCGCCCGCGGGGGCACGCATCACTGGTGGATGCAGCGCGTGACCTCCATCGCGCTGCTGCCGCTGACGCTGTGGCTCGTCTTCTCCCTCGCCGGCATGCCGGACAGCACCTGGCAGGAAGCGACGTCCTGGATCGGGCGTCCGTTCAACGCCGTGCTGCTGCTGGCCTTCCTGGCCGCCGCCTTCCACCACACCGCGGCCGGGCTGCAGGTGGTGATCGAGGACTACCTGCGCCCGGAACTGGCGCGGATGGGCGCGATCCTCGCGGTGAAGGGCGCCTGCGCGCTGCTCTGGCTGGCGGCGACGCTCGCGGTGCTGCGCATCGCCGTGTGATCGACCCCTGGCGGCTTCGCCAGGGCTGACTAGTTGGGTGGTTGAGGACAGGAACGACGCGGGCCGGAGGGCGCATTCCCCGCCGCGGGAAAAACGAGACAGATGCGATGAACGCGATCAGCAAGCCTTCGATGGGCGCCTACCGCATCGTCGACCACACCTATGACGTGGTGGTGGTCGGCGCCGGCGGCGCGGGGCTCCGCGCCACCTTCGGCATGGGCGCGGCCGGCCTCAAGACCGCCTGCATCACCAAGGTCTTCCCCACGCGCAGCCACACCGTCGCCGCGCAGGGCGGCGTGGGCGCGGCGCTCGGCAACATGGGCGAGGACGATTGGCGCTGGCACATGTACGACACCGTGAAGGGGTCGGACTGGCTCGGCGACCAGGACGCGATCGAGTACATGTGCCGGGAAGCCATCCCCGCGATCATCGAGCTGGAGCACTACGGCGTGCCCTTCAGCCGCACCGAGGACGGGCGCATCTACCAGCGCCCCTTCGGCGGCCACATGAAGCACTACGGCAAGGAACCCGCGATGCGCGCCTGCGCCGCGGCGGACCGCACCGGCCACGCCATCCTGCACACGCTGTACCAGCAGTCGCTGAAGCACAATTGCGAGTTCTTCATCGAGTATTTCGCCCTCGACCTCATCATGGACGATGAGGGCGCCTGCCGCGGCGTGATGGCCTGGAACCTCGAGGACGGCTCGATCCACCGCTTCCGCGCGCAGACCGTGGTGCTCGCCACCGGCGGCTACGGCCGCGCCTATTTCTCCTGCACCTCGGCCCATACCTGCACGGGCGACGGCGGCGGCATGGTGCTGCGCGCCGGCCTGCCGCTGCAGGACAACGAGTTCGTGCAGTTCCACCCGACCGGCATCTACGGCTCTGGCTGCCTCGTGACCGAAGGCGCCCGCGGCGAGGGCGGCTACCTGACGAACTCCGAGGGCGAGCGCTTCATGGAGCGCTACGCGCCGACGGCCAAGGACCTCGCCTCCCGCGACGTCGTCTCCCGCGCCATGTCGATGGAGATCCGCGAGGGCCGCGGCGTGGGTCCGCACAAGGACCACATCCACCTGCACCTGGAGCACCTGGGCGCGGACATCCTGCATGAGCGGCTGCCCGGCATCTCCGAGACGGCGAAGATCTTCGCCGGCGTGGACGTGACGAAGGAGCCGATCCCGATGCTGCCCACCGTCCACTACAACATGGGCGGCATCCCCACGAACATCCATTGCGAGGTGCTGGCCGCGACCGGCAAGGACCAGGACCGCGTCGTCCCTGGCCTGATGGCGGTGGGCGAAGCGGCCTGCGTGTCCGTCCACGGCGCGAACCGGCTCGGCACCAATTCGCTGCTCGACCTGGTGGTGTTCGGCCGCGCCGCGGCGCACCGGGCCGCCGAGACGATCAAGCCGGGTGCCTCCCAGGCGCCGCTGCCGCCCAAGGCGGGCGAGGCGTCGCTCGATCGCTTCGACCGCGTCCGCAACGCCAAGGGCTCCACCAGCGTGTCCGAGCTGCGGCTGAACATGCAGCGCACCATGCAGACGCATGCCGCGGTGTTCCGCACCACCGAACTGCTGCGCGAGGGCGTGGAGAAGATGGACAAGGTCGCCGCCGGCTACGGCGACATCCGCATCGCCGACCGATCGCTGATCTGGAACTCCGACCTCGTCGAGGCGCTGGAGCTGGACAATCTGATCGGCAACGCGCTGACCACGATCCATGGCGCGGATGCGCGCCACGAAAGCCGCGGCGCCCATTCGCACGAGGACCATCCCGACCGCGACGACGCGAACTGGATGAAGCACACCCTCGCCCGCGTGGACGACAAGTACGCGGTGAAGCTCGACTACCGCGACGTGAAGATGCGCACGCTGACCAACGAGGTGCAGGTCTTCCCGCCCAAGGCCCGCGTGTACTAAGGACCCAACCCCGATGGCCACCTTCACGCTTCCCAAGAACTCCACCGTCAAGGACGGCAAGGCGCATCGCGCGCCGTCCGGGGCGAAGAACGTCAAGTCGTTCAGGATCTATCGCTGGGATCCGGACAGCGGGGAGAACCCGCGCACCGACACCTACGAGATCGACCTCGACCAGTGCGGGCCGATGGTCCTGGACGCGCTGATCAAGATCAAGAACGAGGTCGACAGCACGCTGACCTTCCGGCGGTCCTGCCGCGAGGGCATCTGCGGCTCCTGCTCGATGAACATCGACGGGCTGAACACCCTCGCCTGCCTCAAGCCGATCGAGGAGGTGAAGGGCGACGTCCGCATCTCCCCGCTGCCGCACATGCCGGTGGTGAAGGATTTGGTGCCGGACCTGTCGCAGATCTACGCGCAGCTGCGCTCGGTCGAGCCCTGGCTGAAGGCGGACAGCCCGCCGCCGCCGGATGGCGAAAGGCTGCAGTCGAAGGAGGAACGGGCGAAGCTCGACGGCCTCTGGGAATGCATCCTTTGCTTCTGCTGCTCGACCGCCTGCCCGTCCTACTGGTGGAACGGCGACCGCTACCTCGGCCCCGCCGTGCTGCTGCAGGCCTATCGCTGGATCGCCGACTCGCGCGACGAGGCGACGGGCGAGCGGCTCGACGCGCTCGAGGATCCGTTCAAGCTGTACCGCTGCCACACCATCATGAACTGCACCCGGACCTGCCCGAAGGGGCTGAACCCGGCGCAGGCGATCGGCGAGATCAAGAAGCTGATGGTCGAACGCCAGGGCTGACCGGCCCGGCCAGGACGCGCGACGGGCGCCGCGGTTCCGGGAAGGGGCCGCGGCGCTGTCCGTTTCGGGGGGTGGCGCCCCCGCCCGGCCTGGGTCTAGCCTTCACGGCAAGAAGGCCCACCGGGAGAAGAACAGCATGTCCAGGATCGCCCGCGCCGCGCTCGCCGGCGCCATCGCGCTCGCCGCCCCGTCGGCCTTCGCGCAGACGCTCACGATAGCCTCCGCCGCGCCGGTCACGACGATCGACCCGCATTTCCACAATGTCGGGCCGAACAACGCGCTGACCATGCACATCTTCGACCGGCTGGTGGAACGCGACGGGCGCGCGCGGCCGCATCCCTCGCTCGCGGAATCCTGGCGCGTCATCTCGGACACGGTGTGGGAGTTCAAGCTGCGCCAGGGCGTCACCTGGCACGATGGCCGCCCCTTCACCGCCGACGACGTGGTCTTCACCTTCGGCCGCGTCCCCAACGTGCCGAACAGCCCGGGCGGCTTCCAGGGCTTCCTGCGCGCCATCACGCGGGTCGAGGTGGTCGACCCGCACACGATCCGCCTGCACACCTCCGCCCCGCATCCGCTGATGCCGCTCGACCTCGCCTCGGTCTCCATCGTCGCGCGCCACGCGGCCGAAGGCGCGAGCACCGAGGACTACAACAGCGGGAAGGCCGCCGTCGGCACCGGGCCTTATCGCCTCGTCTCCTATCGCCTCGGCGACCGGATCGAGATGGAACGCAACCCCGCCTGGTTCGGCGGCACGGAACCCTGGGCGCGCGTCTCCTATCGCATCATCACCAATGACGGCGCGCGCACCGCCGCGCTGCTCGCCGGCGATGTCGACCTGATCGAGCAGATCCCGACCTCCGACCTCGCCCGGCTGCGGCGGGACCAGCGCGTGACGGTGACCTCCATCCCCTCCACGCGCACGGTCTACATCGTGCCCGACTACGGCCGGGAAGGCGGCGACCCGCAGGTGACGGACAACGCCGGCAACCCGCTGCCCGCCAACCCCTTCCGCGACGCCCGCGTGCGCCGCGCCCTGTCCATGGCGATCAACCGCCAGGCGCTGGCCGAGCAGGTGATGGAAGGTGCCGGCACCGCCACCGCGCAATGGCTGCCCGAAGGGGCCTTCGGCTACAATCCGGCCGTCCGGCCGCGCGCCTATGACCCGGACGGGGCGCGCCGGCTGCTCGCCGAAGCGGGCTTTCCCGAAGGCTTCCGCGTCATCCTCTCCACCCCCAACGACCGCTGGCCGAACGATGCGCGGCTGACCCAGGCCGTCGCACAGATGTGGACGCGCATCGGCGTGCGCGTGCAGGTGCAGGCGCTGCCCTGGACCGGCTTCGTGCCGCGCCGCGCGCGCTACGATTTCGCCGTGCAGCTCGCCGCCTGGGGCAGCAGCACGGGCGAAGGCTCGAACTTCCTCGCCAATGTCGTGGCCACGCGCGACCGCGTTCGGCTGACGGGGGCGAACAACAACGCGCGGTTCTCCGACGCCGCCTTCGACGACCTGCTCGCCCGCGCCTCCGCCACGCTCGACGACGAGCGGCGGGAGGCGATGTGGCACGAAGCCACCGTGCGCTACGCGGACACCGAGCCGTACATCCAGCTGATCCAGTACGTGAACACTTGGGCGGTGCGGCGGAACATGACGCACGATCCGCGCATGGATGAGCGCACCATCGCGATGGGCGTGCGGCCGGCGCGCTGAGGGCGCGCGGAGACGGGCGTCGCCCCTCTCCGAACCTCACCCCACCACGGCTTCCCATTGGCGTCGCAGGGCAACGCCAATGGGTGCCCGCAGAGGCCGAGATGCCTCCGGACACCACAGAATCTACAGGAAGCCGACCGGGTCGACGTCCACCTGGACGCGGACATTGCCGGGCGGGTCGACCTTGGCGAGCCATTCCATCAGCAGCGGCTGCACGGCGATGTCGCGCCGCGTCTTGAGCAGCAGCCGCCGCCGGTGACGGCCGCGCAGGATGGCGAGCGGCGCGGGCGCGGGGCCCAGCACCTCGATCCCCTCGCCGCCCGGCGCGGCAAGGCCGAGGTCGCGCGCGACGCGTTCGGCCGCGCGTTCCTCCTCGGCGCTCACGATGATGGCGGCGAGGCGGCCGAAGGGCGGCCAGTGGCCCGGGCGCCGCGCATCGGCCTCCGCCGCCATGAAGGCGTCGATGTCGCCGGAGACGAGCGCCTGCATCACCGGATGCTCCGGCGCGAAGGATTGCAGCAGCACGCGGCCGGGCCGTTCCTCCCGCCCCGCCCGCCCGGCCACCTGGTGCAGCAACTGGAAGGTGCGCTCGCCCGCGCGCAGGTCGCCGCCGGCCAGGCCCAGGTCGGCATCGACCACGCCCACCAGCGTCAGGTGCGGGAAATGCCAGCCCTTGGCGACGATCTGCGTGCCGATCACGAGGTCCACCTCGCGATCCTGGATCGCCTTCGCCGCCGCGGCCGCCGCCGCCGGGCCGGGGATGGTGTCGGAGGCCATGACCAGCCGCCGCGCCTCGGGCCACAGCGCGCTCGCTTCCTCGAGCACGCGCTCCACGCCCGGCCCGATCGGCACGGTCGAATGCGGCGCGCCGCAATTCGGGCAGGCCTCGGGCGGCGCTTCGACATGGCCGCAATGGTGGCATTGCAGGCGGCGCTGCGCGCGGTGTTCCACCAGCCAGGCGGTGCAGTTCGGGCAGCGCATCCGGTGGCCGCAGGCGCGGCACAGCGTCATCGGCGCATAGCCGCGCCGGTTCAGGAACAGCATCGCCTGCTCCCCGCGCGCGAGTGTCTCGCTCACCGCCGCGACGAGCGGGGGGGACAGGAAGCGCCCGCGCTCGGGCGGCGTGCGGCGCAGGTCCACCAGCGTCACGTCCGGCATCGCCGCGCCGCCATGCCGCGCCGGCAGGTGCAGCGCGGCGTAGCGCCCGGTCTCGGCGTTGGTCGTGCTCTCCAGCGAGGGCGTCGCACTCGCCAGCACGCAGGCCGCACCCGACAGCCGCGCGCGCACCACTGCCATGTCGCGCGCGTGGTAGACGACGCCTTCCTCCTGCTTGAAGGCGGTCTCGTGCTCCTCATCCACGACGATGAGGCCGAGATCCGGGAAGGGCAGGAACAGCGCGGATCGCGCGCCGACCAGCACCGTCGCCTCCCCTTCCGCCACGGCGCGCCAGGTGTCGCGCCGCGTGCGCGACGTCAGTTCCGAATGCCACAGCGCCGGCGCGGCGCCGAAGCGCGCGGCGAAGCGGTCGAGCCATTGCGTCGACAGCGCGATCTCCGGCAGCAGCACCAGCGCCTGGCGGCCGGCACGCAGCGCCTCGGCGATCGCCTCGAAATACACCTCCGTCTTGCCGGACCCCGTCACGCCGGTCAGCAGCGTGGTGGCGAAGGCGCGCCGCGCGACGGATGCGCGCAGCGCGGCCGCCGCGGCGTCCTGCTCGGGCCCGAGCGCGGGCCCCGGGCGCTGCGCATCCGGCGCGGCGAAGCGCCGCGCCCGCGGCAGCAGCGCGGGCAGGATCAGCCCGGCATCGGCCATGCCGCGCAGCAGGGCGGGCGCGACGCCGGCGGCCTCGGCGATCTCGCCCCCCGCCCGCACGGCGCCGTCGGCGAGCAGCGCCATCACCTTCGCCCGCTGCGGCGTGACGCGCGCGCCCGCGGGCGCGGCGTCCGCACGGCGCCAGCCGGCCTGCGGGGCCGGCGGGTCGAGCGCGGCGGGCACGCTCATTGCCATGCGCAGCACCGCGCCGGGCGGGCTCAGCGTATAGGCGGCGACCCAGTCGACGAAGCGGCGCAGCGTCGGCGTCATCGCCGGCACGTCGAAGACGCGCGTCACCGCCCGCAAGCGCCCGGCCGGCAGGCCGCGGTCGGGCTCGCCATCCCAGGCCACGCCGATCGCGCTGCGCCGTCCGAGCGGCACTTCGACAAATGTCCCGGGGGCGATTTGTTCCGTCGTCGAGTAATCATACGGTTGCGCGAGCGGAAGCGGCAGAAGCACTCGTATCCGTTGCCCCGTGACCACACGGTTATGTGACCGCGGATCCTCGGCGTTTTTCCCCGGGCACATGCGTTACCCTGCCGCTATAGACCTTGCGCGCCGCACAAGGGCGGACGCGAGGTTCCTGGAAGGTTTGAGTCGCATGAAGTTCTTCGTCGATACCGCGGAGGTTTCCGAGATCCGTTCCCTGGCCGAGGCCGGCCTTGTCGACGGCGTCACCACCAACCCCTCCCTGGTCGCGAAGTCCGGCCGCCCGATGAAGGACGTGATCGCCGAGATCTGCGCCATCACCCCCGGCCCCGTCAGCGCCGAGGTCACCGCGACGGATGCCGCCGGGATGCTCGCCGAAGGCCGCGTGCTGCGCGCCATCGCGCCCAATGTGGCGGTGAAGGTGCCGCTGACCGAAGCCGGCCTTGTCGCCTGCCGGACCCTGGCGGGCGAAGGCGCGATGGTCAACGTCACGCTCTGCTTCAGCCCGGCGCAGGCGCTGCTCGCCGCCAAGGCGGGTGCGACCTTCATCTCCCCCTTCGTGGGCCGGCTGGACGACATCGGCACCGACGGCATGCGGCTGATCGCGGACATCGTGCAGATCTACCGCAACTACCCCTCCCTGAAGACCGAGGTGCTCGTCGCCTCCGTCCGCCACCCGATTCATCTGGTGGAAGCGGCCAAGATGGGCGCCCATGTGGCGACGCTCCCGCCGGGCGTCATCCGCATGCTCCTTAAGCATCCTCTTACCGACCGCGGGCTAGAAGCCTTCCTCGCGGATTGGAAAAAGACAGGGCAGTCCATCCTATGAGCCACGCCTACCGCGTCCTCAGCCCGCCAGCGGAAGCGCCCCACGGCCCGAATGCCGAGGACGTCGAGGCCTTCCTGCGCGCGCACCCGGCGTTCCTGACGGAACGCCCGGACCTCTATCGCGTGCTGACGCCGCCCCGGCGGGTGCATGGCGACAACCTCACCGACCACATGGCCGCGATGATCGCGGCCGAGCGCAGCCGCCGCCGGGTCGTGGAGGGGGAGATCCTCGCCGCGCTCGAAGCCGGCCGCGCCGGCGCGGGGCTGACCATCCGCATCCGCCTCGCCGTCCTCGCGCTGATCCGCGCGCGGGGCGAGGTGATGGAGGTCGTGACGCAGGAAATCCCGGCGCTGCTCGGGGTCGAGACCGCGACGCTCGCCGCCGAGCCCGGCCCCGAGCGCCGCTACCTGCCCGCGGGCGTGCTGCCGCTGCCGGCCGGCGCCGTCAGCCGCCTGATCGGCCGCGGCCGCGAAGCGGTGGTGCGCAGCGTGCCGACCCAGGCCGACATGCTGCATGCGGAAGCCGCGCCGCTCGTCACGCGCGACGCGCTGGCGCGCGTGCCGCTGACCGTCGGCCCGCCCATGCTGATCGCGATCGGCGCGCGCGACGCGTCCTCCCTGCCGATCCGCCAGGCCGCGCCGGTGCTGGCCTTCCTGGGCCGCGCCGTGGCCGCGGCGCTGTCGCGCTGAACCGATGAACGGCGAGCAGGCCCGCGCGGCCTGGCTCGACTGGCTGGCGCGCGAACGCCGCGCGAGCGCGCACACGATCGAGGCCTATGGCGCCGACGCGGCGCTCTTCCTCGGTTTCCTGACGCATCACCTGGGCGACGTGCCGGACCTCGCCGCGCTCGGCGCGCTGCGCCCGGCCGACCTGCGGGCCTTCCTCGCCGCGCGCGCGGCGGAAGGCGATTCCGGCGCGACGCGCGCGCGGCGGCTGGCCGCCATCCGCGGCTTCCTGCGCCACATGACGCGCCACCATGGCATGGCGGCCTTGCCGCTCGGCGCGCTGCGCGGGCCGCGGCCGAAAGCCCCCATCCCGCGTGCCCTGACGCCCGAGGCCGCGCGCTCCGTCGCGCGGGAGGCGGGCGAGATCTACGACCCGGCGCGGCACGAGAACGCGCCCATGCAGGCGGCGCGCGACGTCGCGCTGTTCTCCCTTCTGTACGGCGCGGGGCTGCGCATTTCCGAAGCGCTCTCGCTCGACCTGCGCGACGCGCCGCTGCCGGGGCGGGCGGATGCGCTGCGCGTGCGCGGCAAGGGCGACAAGGAACGCCTGGTGCCCGTGCTGCCGGCGGTGCGCGCGGCGATCGCCGCCTACCTTGCCGAACGCGGCCCCGGCGCGCCGGAGGAACCGCTCTTCCTCGGCGCGCGCGGCAAGCGGCTCGATGCCGCGGTGGCGCAGCGCGCGCTGCGGGAATTCCGCCGCCTCGCCGGCCTGCCCGAACACGCGACGCCGCACGCGCTGCGCCATTCCTTCGCGACGCATCTGCTCGGCGCCGGGGCGGACCTGCGCGCCATCCAGGACCTGCTCGGCCATGCGAGCCTGTCCACCACGCAGCGCTACACCGCGGTGGACGCGGCCGGGCTGCTCGCCACCTGGAAGAAGGCGCATCCGCGCGCGGGCTGAAGACGCTTGCCGGGCGCCCGGCCGGGCGCATGATCCAGCGCAAGGCGCGCCACCCGTCGCGCCGCGGAGGATCGGTCCATGTTCGAAGCGGCGGAACTCGACCACAAGGTGGACAAGGCGGCCTACCGCGAGGAGGAGGCCGAGCTGCGCCGCGCCCTGCTGCAGGCGCAGCGCGACCTCGGCGCGCAGAAGCGCTTCCCCGTCCTGATCCTGATCGCGGGCGTCGAGGGCGCGGGCAAGGGCGAGACGGTCCACCTGCTCAACGAATGGATGGACCCGCGCTTCATCGAGGTGACGGGCTTCGGCCTGCCGACCGAGGAGGAGCAGGCCCACCCGCCCATGTGGCGCTTCTGGCGGGCGCTGCCGCCCAAGGGCCGCATCGGCGTCTTCTTCGGCGCCTGGCAGACCATGCCGATCCTGGAACGCGTGCTGGGCCACCTCGGCAAGGGAGGCTTCGCCGCGCGGATGGAGGAGATCATGCGCCTCGAGCGCATGCTCGCGCAGGAAGGCGTGCTGCTGATCAAGTACTGGTTCCACCTGTCCAAGGCGCAGCAGAAGAAGCGCATCCGCTCGCTCGAGAAGGACAAGGGCACGTCTTGGAAGGTGACGAACTACGACCGCAAGCTGCTCGAGCACTACGACGACTTCATCGAGGTCTGCGAGCCCTTCCTGCGGGAGACCTCGACCGGGGAGGCGCCCTGGACGATCGTCCCCGCGGCCGATGAACGCTATCGCGCGCTGTTCGTCGGGCGGCACCTCCTCTCGACGCTGCGCGGACGTCTGGACGCGAAGCCGGAGCCCAAGCGCGCCGCCCCCGCCGCCCCGCCGGCGCCGCCCGACCGCGTCAACGTGCTGCGCGCGCTGACGCTGAAGCAGGAGATGTCGCGCGACGCCTACGACAAGGCGCTGGCCGAGGCGCAGGGCCGGCTCGCGCGGGCCACCCGCCACAAGCGCTATGGCGAGACGAGCCTGATCGCGGTGTTCGAGGGCAACGACGCCGCCGGCAAGGGTGGTGCGATCCGCCGTCTCGGCGCGGCGCTGGACCCGCGCGCCTATCGCATCGTGCCCGTCGCCGCGCCGACCGAGGAGGAACGCGCGCAGCCCTATCTCTGGCGCTTCTGGCGGCACATGCCGCGGCCCGGGCGCGTGACCGTCTTCGACCGTTCCTGGTATGGGCGCGTGCTGGTCGAGCGGGTGGAGGGCTTCGCGCCCGAGCCCGACTGGCGCCGCGCCTATGCCGAGATCAACGATTTCGAGGAACAGCTCGTCGCCCATGGCGCGGTGGTCGCGAAGTTCTGGCTCGCGATCAGCAAGGAGGAGCAGCATCGCCGCTTCAAGGAGCGCGAGGCGACCGCCTTCAAGCAGCACAAGATCACCGAGGAGGACTGGCGCAACCGCGAGAAGTGGGACGCCTACGAGGCCGCGGTGTGCGAGATGGTCGAGCGCACCTCGACCGGCATCGCGCCCTGGACGCTGGTCGAGGCGGACAACAAGCTCCATGCGCGCGTGAAGGTCATCGCGACGCTGGCGGACATGCTGGAGGAACGGCTCCGCGGCTGAAGCGCGCCGCGGCGGCGTTCAGCGCTGCGGCAGCACGAAGGTGCCCTCGACCTCCAGGATGTCGTCCTGGTTCAGGCGCTGCACCTCGATGATGGTGCGCGGCGGATGCGGGCCGGCGCCCCAGATCTCCTCCTGCACGCGGTTCGCGATCGGGCGGAAGCGGAACATGTCGGTCACGTAGACGACGAGCCGCACCGCGTCCTGCGGCCGCGCGCCGGCGGATGCGGCGATGTGCAGCATGTTGCGGTAGGCCTGCCGGATCCGCGCCTCGTCGCCGGCCACCAGTTGATTGGTCGCGGGATCGATCCCGCGCATGCCGGCGACATACAGCGTGTTGCCCGCCTGCGCGGCGAGCCCCCAGGGCCCGGTCGGCGTGATCGCGCCGGGCGGGCTGAGGATGGTCACGTTCTGGGCAGAGGCGGGCAGCGCGAACAGCGCCAGCGCGAGCATCAGTCGCTTCATCTTGGTCTCCTGCGGGGCGACGCGACGGCATGCCGCGCGGCATCGCGCCACCACGAAGCAAGGCCCGGGCCAGTCGCGTCAGGCCCGCGCGGGATCCGGACCGGGCGGCATCGTCGCGCGCCGCGCATCGTTCGCCGCCGCATGCGCCGCGCGGATCGCGGGCGGCAGGCGGCGCCCGTCGCAGGCCTCCCGCACCATGCGCAGTGCCGTCGCCAGCGACACGCGATGCCCGACCGAGACGTAGAGCGGCCCCGCGCCCCGCCGCGTGCGCAGCGCGACGCCGATCGCCCTTCCCTTCCACAGGATCGGGGCGGTGTCGCCGGGCTCGGGCCCCGGCGCGGCCTGCCCCACCAGCAGCGACTTGGCGACGCCGATCGTGGGCACGTCCAGCACCAGGCCGAGATGGCAGGCGAGGCCGAGGCCGCGCGGATGCGCCACCCCCTGCCCGTCCACCAGCAGCAGGTCGGGACGGGGCGAAAGGCGGGCCCAGCAGGCCGCGAGCGCAGGCACCTCCCGGAAGCCGAGATAGCCGGGGATGTAGGGGAAGTCGGCGATGCGCGCCTCGGTCGCGCGCGCGGCCTCGTCACCCGTCGCGTCGAGCGTGACGATCGCGGCGAAGACGCGCCGCGCCGGGTCGAAGCGCGTGGCGGAGACATCGGCGCCGCCGAGGCGGGGGATGCGCGCGGTCAGCGCATCCTCGGTCACCAGCCGCGCGGCCATCTCCGCCTGCGCGGCGCGCGCCTCGGCGATGGTCGCGGGATGGAGCCAGTGCCGCGGCGTCTCGGGGGCCATGGCGGGAGACTGCCACGGATCGCGCGCCGCCGCCCCCGGGGCGCGGCGGCGGGCTAGAAGCCGCCGCCGTAGCCGAGCCGCAGCAGCACGGCATGCGCGGTGCCGAGGCGCCCCGTCTCCTCCCGCGCGTAGCGCGACCATTGGTAGCCGATGTCGATGCCGAAGCCGCCGCCGAGGTCGCGCCCGACCGAGGCTTCGACATAGGTCTCGGTGGGCAGCGTGTCGGCGCTGCGCTTGCGCTGGTCCCGCTGCCAGGCGAGCGTGCCGCGCCACGCCTCGTAGCGGTGCTGCACGCCGAGCGTCGTGAAGGTCCGGCGCTCGGCGATCGTCGTCTCCAGCGTGCCGTCCACCGCTTCCCCCGTATCGGGGTCGATCGTCGCCGTTGCGACCTCACCGCGCGGGCGGCCGCCGGCGTTGCGGAACTGCACGGCCTCGGCAAAGAACAGGGTGCGGTGGTCGCGGTTCCAGCGCTGCTCGTAGCGCAGCGCCGCGGCATAGCCCCATTCGCGCGCGGTGCCGTCGATGCCCGGCGCGCGCGTCACGGCCGCGAGGTGGTAGGAGAAGCCTGGCAGCCAGTCGAAGCCGTCGCCGTCCAGCGCGATGGCGGCGTTGTCGAGCTGGCCGGTGTTCGCGGGACCGCCCTGCTGGCGGGTGTTGCGGTTGTAGCGCTCGTAGCGCTCGTCGCAGCAGCGCCGCCGCGTCATCCAGGTGGAGGAGAGCGCGGTGCGGTCCAGCGTGAAGGCGGCGAGCGAGATGTCGTGCTCCCCGAAGCGCGGATCCGACAGGAAGGTCCAGGTCCCGCCGAGGCCGAGGCTGTCGCCGATCATCTCCACCTCATGCGCGCGGACGCGGGTGAGGATGCCGGGGAAGTCGTGATGCCCGCGCCCGAAGGGGGCGACGAAGCGGCCGCCATACAGCGTCAGCCCGTCGGTGGGCTTCCATTCGACGAAGAGCGCCTCAAGGAAGGCGGATTGCCGGCGGAACAGCGTCACGCCGTCATTCGGCGTGCCGCCGGTCGAATCCCCCTCCCCGATCGGCTCGAAGGCGATCACGCCCTGCAGCGAGAGCCCCGGGGCGAGGTGCAGCCCGGCGGCGAGTTCCCCGAACAGGTAGACCGAGGTGCCGCGCCGCGCGCGGTCCGGCGCGGATACGGTGGAGACGGAGTAGAGGCCGAGATCGGCCTCCGCCGAGACATGCGGGAAGGCGCGCGGCGCTTCCTGCGCGAGGGCCGGCGCGGCGGCGAGGAGCGCCGCGCCGACCAGCGCGCGCCTCACGCCGCGCCGCCGCGCATGGCGGGCACGAGCAGCCCGACATTGTGGCGGAACATCGCCTCGTAGTCCGGCGCCTGGCCGCCCGGGGGCGAGAGTGCGTCGGCGAAGAGCCGCCCGCCCACGGCGACGCCGGCCTCCGTCGCGAGGCGCCGCAGCGTCGCGGGGTTGGCCATGTTCTCCATGAAGACGGCGGTGATGTTCTCCGACCGGATCTGGCGGATCAGCCGCGCGACCTGCGCGGCGGAGGGCTCGGCCTCGGTCGAGACGCCCTGCGGCGAGAGGAAGGCGATGCCATAGGCCGCGCCGAAATAGCCGAAGGCGTCGTGGCTGGTGACGACGCGGCGGCGGGCTTCCGGCACGCGCCCGATCTCGGCCCGCACCCAGGCGTCGAGCGTGGCGAGGCGCGCGGTGAAGGCCTCCGCGTTGCGGCGATAGGTGGCCTCCCCGGCGGCGTCGGCGGCGGCGAGCGCGGCGGCTATGGCGCGGACGTAGTGCTGCCCGTGCCGAAGGTCCTGCCAGGCATGCGGGTCGGGCACCATGCGCGGGCCGACGCTGTGCTGCTGGCGCCGCGCGGCGCCGCCATGATCGTGGGCGTGGCCGTGGTGATGCGCTTCCATCATGCGCGGGGTCAGCCCGTCCGTCGCCGTCGCGACCGGGCCGCGATAGCCGGCCGACCGCACGAGCCGGTCCATCCAGCCATCGAAGCCGAGGCCGTTGCGCACCACCAGCGCCGCGTCGCGCAGCGCCGCGGCGTCGGAGGGACGCGGCTGGAAGCCATGCGCATCGGCATCGGGCCCGGCGATGACGCGCAGCGCGATGCGGTCCCCGCCGACCTTCGCGACCATGTCGCCGAGGATGGAGAAGGAGGCGACGACCGGCAGCCGCGCCTGGGCGCGCGCGATGGCGGGAAGCGCCAGGATGGGCAGGGCAAGCAGGGTGCGGCGATGCATGGCGGCAACCAGGAATGTTATAATATAACTCTACACATCCCCGAAACGGGCGCAAGAGCCCCGCCCCCGCGCCTCAGCCCCGTCCGAACAGCCGCTTCAGCCAGCCGAGCATCCCGCCCCCGGCGATGTCCCGCCGCTGATGCGTCGCGTGCGGGCGCCGCGCGGGCGGCGGCAGGGCGCTGGCCACGGTGTGCCGCCCGGCATCGCGCGCGGCCACCAGCCGGCGTTCCAGCGCCACCACCTGCCCCACCGCCTCGGGCGGGGAAAGCCGGGCGAGTTCGCCGGCCGTCGCCTCCGCATCCTCCCAGGCCTCGGCCCGGCGCAGCGCGTCGATCACGCGCACGGTCTGCTCGGCATCGAGCGGCGGCCCGCTGCGCCACAGCGCCACCGCTTCCTGGCGCCAGCCGCGGGACAGGTCGGGCTTGCCGGCATCGTCGGCGACCCAGGCGGCCTGCAGCGTCGCCTCGGCCGCGGCGTGCAGCGCGCCGGTCTCCTCCAGCACATGCGCCCAGGCGAGGAAGCGGCGGGCGAGCGGCGGGTGAGAGGCGTCGGCGATCAGCGCCCGGAAGGGCGCCGCCTTCACCGCCGCGGCGGCGCCGGGATGGGCCCGCGCGATCGCCGGCGCGGCATAGCCGCAATGCGGGCATTGCTGGAGCCAGCGCGCCATGGTCGAGCGCACCGGCTCCCCCGGGCGGAGGTCGAGATCCGGCGCCTGTTCCGGCGGCGGCGGCCGGAACGGCGGCTGGCGGCTCTCGCGCGCGCAGACGCCGCAGGTCACGTGGCCAGCGGCGGCGGAGCGGGAGGAGGTGGAGGGCGTCTCTGCCATGGAACGGTCAGGTTAGCGCAAACCGGTCGCCACCGGAATCGCGACGCTCGGGGCGTGAATCCGCGCAAAGGTGGCGCCTGACCCATTGCGGCCGCGCCTGCGGGCGGGCACATCTTGGCCGCCATGCCGCGCGGCGACCTTTTCCCCGACATCGCCCCCTATGAGACGGGCCTCCTGCCGCTGTCCGGCGGGCACGTCATGTATTGGGAACAGGTGGGCAATCCGCGCGGGCAGCCCGTGCTGTTCCTCCATGGCGGCCCCGGCGCGGGCGCGGGCGCGGTGCACCGGCGCTTCTTCGACCCGGGGCATTGGCGCGTCGTCATCTTCGACCAGCGCGGCGCCGGCCGGTCCCGCCCGCTGGGGGAGTTGCGGGACAACACGACGCCGCACCTGGTCTCGGACATCGAGACGCTGCGCCGCTTCCTCGGCATCGAGCGCTGGCTGCTGTTCGGCGGGTCCTGGGGTTCCACCCTCGCGCTCGCCTATGCGCAGGAACACCCCGAGCGCGTGGCCGGCTGCGTGCTGCGCGGCGTCTTCCTCGGCCGCCAGACCGAGGTGGAATGGTTCCTCGATGGGCTGAAGCGCGTCTTCCCCGATGCCTGGGCCGCCTTCGCCGACCACCTGCCGCCGGCGGAGCGCGGCGACCTGCTGGCGGGCTACCTCAAGCGCCTGTGCGACCCCGACCCGGCGGTTCACCTGCCCGCGGCGCGGGCCTGGAGCCAGTATGAAGGGTCGTGCTCGACCCTGCTGCCCTCGCCGGAGACCGTGGCGTCCTTCGCGCAGGACCGCACGGCGCTGGGGCTGGCGCGGATCGAGGCGCACTACTTCGCGCATGACCTGTTCCTGCCGCCCGAGGGTCTGCTCGGCCGCATCGGGCGCATCGCGTCCATCCCTGCCGAGATCGTGCAGGGGCGCTACGACATGGTCTGCCCGCCGGAGACGGCGTTCGAGCTGGCATCCGCCTGGCCCGGCGCGCGGCTGACGATCGTGCCCGATGCCGGACATTCCGCGCTGGAACCCGGCGTGCGGACGGCGCTGGTCAGCGCCGTGGAACGGTTCCGGCGCCGTTGAGCGCGTGATATATCGCCCGCGGTGGGTCCCCGTAGCTCAGCAGGATAGAGCACAGGATTCCTAATCCTGGGGCCGGAGGTTCGAATCCTCTCGGGGACGCCACTTCCGCCATTCGGGGGAAAGCCGGGGGCAACTCATCGGGCCGGAGTGGGTGAATGTGCCCCCGAGGGCCATGGTCGTCCCCATGCAAGGCGCCTCGCCAGAGGTGACTGCCTGCCTTGGCCCGCCAGGCGCGTCCAAGATCCTACGGCGGGCCTAAGGCAGTTCCCCAGGCGGCAACGGTCCTTGGTTCGCGCAGCCACGAACCGATCCCGGCCAATGCGCGCAAGTTCGGTGCGGGCCTCGGCGCGACCAGTGCGCGGCCTGCCGCCCGTCGCGGTCACGGCGCGCGCCACATGGCGCCAGCGGTCACCGGCGAGGGCGGAGCACGGCCCGCCGAGTACGGCCAGTTCATCGGTGGCGAGGTCGGGCACCAGGCGCCTCCCGACCCGGTCGGCTGGCCCTTCCTGCTTCATCGCCCCTCGCGCGTGCAGCGGAAAAAAACCTCCGCGTGAGCCCCTGTGCGGGCTAAGCCCCTTACCAACGCAGGGATTTGACCCGCCCCCTCCCCTACTGGGGCCGAGCTACGCAAAGCCTCCACCGCATGGTCGTCCCCCCGGATCCCTCGGCGGCGTCGGGTGCCGGCAGTGAGACGGCTCAGCCACCAGCAGATCCGGACCAGTACGGCACCACACGGCGCGGCGGAGGATGTCGCGTGCCTCGGCCGTCCGCCCACGCTCCATCAGCCAGACGGCATCAGCGATCGCGCGCTCGAGGTCAGGGTGCGCCATAGCGCAACCATCAGGCCAGCGAGCACGGTCGCAACCCTTCCGGGCACTCGCCCCATGAATGGGGAAACCCCCTCACTCCCCACTCCCCCGCCCCTAAAGGGGGGCGGGGAGTAGGGGCGTGGATCCACTTATGCCGAACGCTCATCACTCGCCCCTAGCCTCAGCCGGGCCGTGTTGCACGTCCAAGTCCGGCACGCATCCCGTAGCCCTGCTTGCAGCCCAAGTTCAGCCGAAAGTGGGCCTTAAACCTCCCATACATCAGACAACCCCGCCTGCGGGTCGACCGCCTTGCCCCGCACCGACCGGTGCCGCCGAAGCAGGCCCTGGGCAAAGTGACCTGATGACCTGCGGGGCTCCCGACCCGAGCGGACCTCTGACAACGACGTTGCAGCCGCACGTTCTGTCATTTTTCGGTTGTTCGCTCCGTGGGGCGTCCTGCATCAACGTCGGGGTGTGCATGGCTGGCCGTGCAAGGGCACCCGTCCTGTGCTCCGCCGCGAACGCAAACATGAACGGCACGTCTTTGGGACACGCATGGTCGTCGCCACGCAGCGGTTTATCGCCAATGGCCGGGCGGCGATCGCCTTCGTGCGTGGCCCTCAAGAACTGCCCGTCCATGCCGCGCCGTTGCTGCGGATCCATGTCATGGCTTCTTCACTGGATTGCCATCTGCACATCCGCATCCGCATGACATGCGGCGATGGCCCGCGTTGCCGCCGCTCCATCACGTCGCAGCGTTTGGCGATATCTTCCAGAAACCATCATCAACGGTAACGACATGCAGTCTGACACCATCCACGAGATCCAGGCGCTTCTCGAACTCCGTGCCAATGGCGCCTATGGACTGCACCGCGTGACGCAGAGGCAACATGCCCTCCAGGCCGCGCGACTTGCGGAAGCCGACGGGCAGCCGGACGCGCTCGTCGCCGCCGCGCTGCTGCACGATATCGGCCATCTGGTGCACGACCTCGGCGAGAACCCCGCCGCCGAGGGTGTCGACGACAGGCACGAGGAACTCGGACATGCCTGGCTCACGCGCCATTTCGGCCCGGAGGTGACCGAGCCCGTGCGCCTGCACGTGGCCGCCAAGCGTTATCTCTGCGCGACGGAGGCGGATTATTTCGCCCGCCTTTCCCCTGACAGCGTGCGCAGCCTGGCCCTGCAGGGCGGGCCGATGGACGCGGCGGAGGTCGCCGCCTTCAAGGCGCTGCCTCACCACGCCGCGGCCGTGACGCTGCGCCGCTACGACGAGGCGGCGAAGGTGCCGGAGCTCGAGACGCCGCCCGTCGCGCATTTCATGCCGATCGTCGCGCGCTGCCTGAGGCCCGCGTCGTGACGCGCGTGGTGATGGTCGCGCTCGACGGGCTGCGGCCGGACATGATCGACGCGGCGCTGACGCCGCATCTCGCCGCGCTCGCGGCGTCGGGCACGCGCTTCGCCCGCGCGCGCAGCGTCTTTCCCTCCGAGACGCGGGTCGCGACGCCATCGCTCATCACCGGCTGCCGCCCGGGCGGCCACGGCATGGTCGCGAACACGCTGTTCGATGCGTCGGTCGCCCCCGACCGCCTTTTGCGGACAAAGCTGGTCGAGGACGTGCTCGCCATGGCGGCCGGTGCCGAATCGCCGCTGCAAAGGCCGAGCCTGGCGGAACGGATGGCGCCGCGCGGTCTGCGATTCGCGCTGGTCAGCGCGGGCACGGCGGGTGCCGCACGGCTGCTGCACCCGGCGGCCGAGCGCCTCGGCGCCTTCCGCTGGAATGTCGAGGACACCGATGGCGCCACCGCGCGGGAGGTTGCTGACGCGCTCGGCGCCACGCCGGACGCGGCCGTTCCGAACATCCCGCGCGTCGAGTTCGCCGGGCGGGTCCTGCTCGACCACGTCCTGCCGCGCCAGCGGCCCGACGTCGCGCTGCTGTGGCTGTCGGAGCCCGACGTCTCCTTCCACTGGGGCGGGTTGCGCGCCGAACATACGCTGCGCGCGCTGCGGGCCGCCGATGCGGTGCTCGGCCGCATCGTCGCCTGGCGCGACGCCCAGCCGGATGCGGGCGACATCGCGATCATCGTGCTGTCCGACCATGGCCATGTGACGGGCCGCGGCAAGCGCTGCCTGCGCAGCGAGCTGCAGCGCGCCGGCTTCCGCGCGGGCACCGGCATGGCGCCTGATGTGGACGTGGTGGTCGCGCCCGCGGCCGCGCCTGGGCTCTGGCTGCGCGACCGGGCGATGGCGCCGCAGGTCGCGGATTTCCTCTCGGAACAGGAATGGGCGGGCCCGCTGCTGGCGCGCGATCCGGCCATCCTGCCCGCCGGCCGCGCCGTGCCGCTTTCGCTGCTCGGCAGTGCCCATGCGCGCAGCGCGGACCTGGTCGCGACCTTCGCCGGCGACGAGGGCCCCGACGCATGGGGCATGCCGGGCACGGCGCCCTTCGACGCGCCGGACGTCCCGGAAGGTGGTGGCATGCATGGCGGCCTGCACAGGGCGGAACTGGCGACGGTGCTGGTGATGCAGGGCGGGCCCTTCCGCAGCGCGGCTGTCGCGGCGGAGGCCGCCGACCTCACCGACATCGCGCCGACCGTGCTGCATCTGCTCGGCATCGGCACCGAGGGGATGGAAGGGCGGCCCCTGCTCGGCGCCTTCGATGCCGCGCGGGATTCCGCGCCGGCCGAGGAACTGCACGAGCTGCCCGGCGGCTTCGTGCTGGAGGCGATGCGCGCGCCGGACGGCCGGCTCTACCCGACGGCGATGCGCCGCGCGCGCTGACGATTTGCCGGGGGAGGAGAACCTCCCCCGCGCCCCCTCCCTTCTTTGTCTTTTGTCGCCAGTCCGGGGGGGGCGGCCCCGTCAGCGCCGCCAAGCCTGCGTCGCACGCCCGAGCAGGGCGCCAAGCAACAGCTGCGCGAGCTTCGCGGTGATGGTGATGCCGAGGATGACAACGCCCATCGCCGCGGCCGCGCTCGCCTGCCCGGCCTCGTCCATGTGGACCATGGCGACCGAGGCCGGCTTGGTGTCCGGGCCGTAGAGGAAGATCACCGCGCTCACCGTCGTCATGGCGTTGACGAACATGAAGACCGCGATCTCCAGGATCGCCGGCAGGCACATCGGCACCGTCACCCGCCCGAAGGTCACCCACACCGGCACGCGCATCGACGCGCCGACCGATTCGAATTCCGGATCGAGCTGGCGGATCGCGGTGACCGCCGTCAGGTGCCCCACGGTGTAGAAGTGAACGATCGAGTTCAGCACCAGGATCGCGAGCGTGCCGTAGAGGAAGCCCAGCGGATTGGCCGGGTGGTTGAAGAACAGCACATAGGCCAGGCCGAGCACGAGCCCCGGCACCGCAAGCGGCACCGCCGCGGCGAAGCGTCCGATCCCCGGCAGCGGCCCGTGCTGCGGCCCGCGGTCCAGCACATAGGCCACGACGAACACGATGGCTGTTCCGACCGCGGCGGCGATCGCCGCCATGCGCATCGAGAGCCACACCGAATCCCAGCCCGCCGTGTCGAAGCGGGTGAAGTCGTAGTTGTCGAGGGTGAGCGTGAGATTGTAGGGCCAGAAGCGGATCAGCGATCCCCAGGCCGCGACGCCGACAATGCCCACCAGCATGGCCGCGACGACGATGCAGAGCAGGAGCAGCGGCCGGTCCCGCATGGCCCGCGGCGCCGGGCGCAGCGGCACGGCGCGGCCGCTCATGGTCGCGGTGCGCTGGCGGCTAGCCCAGCGGTCGAGCAGGAAGGCGAGCACCGCGGGAATAAGCAGCACGATGCCCACCACGGCGCCCATGTTGAAGTTCTGCAGCCCGACCACCTGCTTGTAGACATCCGTCGCAAGCACGGGGAACTGCCCGCCGATCACCTTCGGGATGCCGAAATCCGTCACCACCAGCGTGAAGACGACGACGAAGGCCGAGACGAGGCCATAGCGCGCGCCCGGCAGCGTCACCGTCCAGAAGATCCGCGGCCGCGACGCCTTAAGCGCCGATGCCGCCTCATAGAGCCGCGCATCGGTGGTGGAGAGCGCGACGGAGAGGATCAGCGCGGCGGAGGGAAAGCAGTAGAAGACCTGCGCCGCGACGATCCCGGCTGGCCCGTAGATGCTGCCGCCCATCAGCAGCCCGCGCAGCATGCCCTGGTTGCCGAACAGGTAGATCAGCGCGAGCGCCGGCAGCAGGGACGGTGCGAGCAGCGGCAGCATCATCACCGCGCGGAACAGCGGCTTGGCGGGGATGCAGGCCCGCGTCAGCGCATAGGCGTAGGCGAAGGCGAGCGGAACGACGATCACCGCCGTCAGCGCCGCGGTCCAGAGGCTGTTCCAGGCCGCGGCCAGCAGCGCAGGCGTCGTCGCATAGGTCCTGAAATTCTCGATGCCGGCGAAGCCGCCCTCCGGCGTCTCGAAGGCACGCAGCAGGAGCGTCGCCAGCGGCAGGACCAGGAAGGCCAGCAGGAAGGCCAGGGCCAGCCACAGCCCCCACTGCATGATCCGCTGGTCGAGCGATAGGCGCTGACGCGGCTCCGATCCGGCCAGCACGGCGTCAGACATCGTCGACGAAGACCATCAGGCGTTCGGGCGGCAATGTGGCCGCGACCTCCGCGCCGGGCACCGCTTCCAGGGCGACCAGGTCGACCGGGGCGACGGCGGCGAGCAGTCGCAGCGGGCCGGCTTCGAGCGATACCCGGCAGACCGGCCCCAGGAATTCGAGCCCGGTCACGCGGGCGATGAGCGCGCCCGGCGGCGCGGCATCGGCGCGGTCCAGCCGCACATGCTCGGGGCGGATGAAGCAGGTGACGCGGGCGCCGAACAGCAGGGGGCGCGCGGCTTCGGCACCCAGGCGCATGCCGCCGGCGACGATCACCCCCGAAGGGGAGTCGACCACCGCCTCGAAATGGCTGGAATGGCCGATGAAGCCCGCCACGAAGGGGCTTGCGGGGCGCTCGTAGATCGCGGCCGGCGTACCGATCTGCTCGATCCGCCCGCGGCTCATCACCACGATGCGGTCGGAGACGCCCATCGCCTCCTCCTGGTCATGCGTGACCATCACCGTCGTCACGCCCAGTCGCTGCTGCAGGGACCGGATCTCCTGCCGCAGATGCTGGCGGACGATGGCGTCGAGCGCGGAGAGCGGCTCGTCCAGCAGCAGCAGGCCCGGCTCGTTCGCCAGCGCGCGCGCGAGTGCGACGCGCTGCTGCTGCCCGCCCGAGAGCTGCGCCGGAAACTTCTGCCCCTGGTCCGCGAGGCCCACGATCCCAAGCAGTTCCGCCACGCGGTCCCGCACGCGTGGCTTCGGCCAGGCGGGGCCGCGGAGGCCATAGGCGACGTTCGCGGCGACCGTCAGGTTCGGGAACAGCGCGTAGGACTGGAAGACGATGCCGAAGTCGCGCTCCGAAGGCGGCAGATGCGTGATGTCGCGACCTTCCTGCAGGATCCGGCCCGTCGTCGGCGGATCGAGCCCCGCGATGCCGCGCAGAAGGGTCGTCTTGCCGCAGCCGGACGGGCCGAGGAAGGTCACGAACTCCCCGGCCTGCACCGTCAGGCTCACGCGGTGCAACGCGACGAAGGTGCCGAACTGCTTGCCCACCTCCTCGACCTGGAGATAGGCGTCACCTGGGCGGAGTGTCGCCGCCGTGGCGGTCGCGACATCCGGCACGGCGGCGGTCATCGGGCGCGCGTCAGTTGCGCGGCGCGGATTTGCCGTCGAAGCGGCCCGCCCATTCCCGCAGCAGGCGGTCGCGCTGCGTCGCGATGGCGCGGAAGTCGGCGCTCACCAGCCGCTCGGCGAAGTCGGCCGGGTAGTTTTGAACCGTCGGCTGCACCCCCGGCAGCGCCAGAAGCGCGTAGTAGCGGCCATAGAGTTCCATCGCGGGGCGGGAGACGGCGAAATCCGCCAGCCGCCGCGCGGCCGCCTGGTTGCGCGTGCCGCGCACGATCGCCGTCGCCTCGAGGTCGAAGCCGACGCCGTCGGTGGGCACGATGATCTCGATCGGCGCGCCCTGGTTGCGCAGCGCGACGGAGCGCATGTCGAAGGAGATGCCGACGCCGTACTCGCCGCGCGCGGCGTTGTTGCACGGCGCGCTGCCGGAATGGGTGTAGACCTGGATGTTGTCGTGCAGGCGGGTCATGTAGTCCCACGCGCCGGCTTCGCCGCGCGCGCCGATCCAGCCGGCCATGGTCAGGAAGCCGGTGCCGGACGAATTCGGGTTCGGCATCACCACCTGGCCGCGGAAGGCGGGGTTCAGCAGGTCGTTCCAGGTGGTCGGGCGCGGCAGGTTGCGCTGCTGCGCCACCACCGTGTTGAAGCAGATGGCCGACACGAAGGCGTCCATGCCCGTCCAGGTCATCGGGCTGCGGTCGGACCGCATGTTCGCGCGCAGCGCCTCGGCACCCTGCGGCGTGTAGGGCTCGAGCATGTCGAGCGCTTCCATCTGCAGGAGCGAGAAGACCGACAGGCCCCAGATGACGTCGGCGCGCGGGTTCTGCCGCTCGGCGATCAGTCGGGCGGTGATGATGCCGGTGGAATCGCGGACCCAGGCGATCTCGACGTCGCGCAGCGCCGCCTCGGCCGCCTGCTTGAAGGGGGCGAGCTGCTCGTTCTCGAGCGCGGTGTAGACGGTCAGGCGGGTGCGCTGCTGCGCCTCGGCCGCGGGGGCGAGGCCGATCAGGGCGCAGGCGAGAAGGGCAAGGCGACGCATGGGCGAAACTCCATCGGGCTTCGTCCGGTGCCTAGCCTGCCCCCCGCGTCATCCATGTGACGGAAAGATTGCGGTTGCGTGTCATGCGGCGTCGACAAGCCCCGGCCGCTCGCCGGCCGCCAGGCGTGCCTCGATCGCGCCGACCACCGTGGGGAGATCGGCGATGGAATCGACCACGAGATGCGCCCCGGCGCCGATCAGCTGCGCGGTCGCCTCGCGCCGGATCGCCTCCCGCGCCGGGGCGTCGAGCGCCGCGAGTTCCGCCTCCGACAGCCCGGCGATGTTGCCGGTCAGCGCCACGCCCACGGCCCAGCATCCGGCCGCGCGCGCTTCGCCGATGCCGGGCGGCGTGTCGTCAAGCTTGACCACGCTGCTCGCCGGCCAGACGCCCATGGTCGCCATGGCATGCCACATCTGCAGGGGCGCGGGCCGGCCGGCGGCGAGGTCGCCGGCGCAGACCATCACCTCCGGCGCGAAGCCCTGCGCGGCGGCGAGCGGGGCGAGCCGTTCCATGATCGGCCGCGTGTAGCCGGTGGTCGAGCCGAGCCGGATGCCTCGAGCCGCGCACCAGGCGAAGGCTTCGCCCGCGCCGGGGATCAGCGCGCTGTGCACTTCCACCGCGGCGACGTTCAGCGGCTCGAACACCGCGAAGATCGCGTCGATCGCCGCATCGTCGAAGTCGCGCCCATGCTTGGCGCGCCAGGCGGCGGCGACGGCGGGGGATGTCCCGACCATGCGGATGTGGTCGCGCTTGGCCATGCCCATCGGCCCGCGCGCGTCGGCGATGGAGATCGCCACGCCGAACCGCGCGAAGGCCTCGACGAAGGCCCCCATCGGGGCGCGGGAGCCGTGGTCGAGCACGGTGCCCGCCCAGTCGAGGATGACGGCCTTGACCTTCGTGCTCATGGATTCGCTTCCAGATCGGCCAGCACCTCCTCGGCCAGTCCGAAGGCGGTGCTGGCGCCGGTGCCCGAGGTGACGGAGACGAGGCGCACGCCGGGCGCGACGCGCTCGTAGAAGGCATCGTCGGGGCCCGAGGGGTAGAGGCCCGTCCAGCGCTCGACGACGCGCGGCGCGGGCAGGTCCAGCACCGTCTGCGCCTCCCGCAGGATCAGCGCGTCGACATGCTCCGGCTGGAAGGGGTCGGGTGTCGGCCCGTAATGGTGGCTGTCGCCGACCACGAGCGAACCATCCGCGCCCTGCACGACGATCAGGTGGACGCCGTTCGCGACCTCCTCCGCCTGCTCGGCGCGTAGGCGCTTTCGCAGCGCGGGCAGCGAACGGCATTCGGCGTAGCCGCGGTAGCGGTCGAGCCCCAGGTCGCTCATCACCGCCGCCGGAAGGCGCCAGCCGGGATCGGCCAGGCGAAGCATGTGCAGCTTGCACAGCGTGACGCCGCGGCGCGCGAAGACCTCCGGGAACAGGCTGGCGAGATCGGGTCCTGGCCCGACGACGACGCGCGGGGCGCGGAAGGTACCGGCGCTCGTCTCCACCTGGCCTTCCGCCACCCCCTGCACGGCCACCTGCCGGCGGAACACGACGCCGAGCGCACTCTCCATCCAGGCGGCGAGGCGCGGGATGGCGTCGCGGCTTTCGACACGGAGCTCATGCGGGCTGTGCAGCGCGGCGAGCACGCCGGTGGTGCGCAGGGGCGGCGCATGTGCGGCGAGGCCCGCGCCGCGCAGCACGCGGCAGCCCTCGCCCATGGGCCCCGCGGCGAATTCCTCGATGACGGCGACGGCTTCGGGCCGGCGCGCGCACATCAGTAGGCCGCGGTGATGGACCTCGATGCCCGCCAGCGGCGCGACATCCGCCCAGACGTCCCGCGCGCGGCGGGCGCGGCGCCAGGTTTCGCGCGCGCCCTGCCCTGTCACGGTGACGAAGCCGAAGTTGCGGATCGAGGCGCCGTTGGCCTGAGCGTCCCGGTCCAGCACCAGCACGCGCCGCCCCGCGCGGGCCGCGTGCAGGGCATGCGCCAAGCCGACGATGCCGGCGCCAACGACGATGATGTCGAAGTCCTTCACTGGCGCAGCATTATCACGGGCCCGCCCCTACCGCAGCGTCGGGTCGAGCCTGTCGCGCAGCCAGTCGCCGATGAGCGAAACGGACAGCGTGGTCAGCACGATGGTCACGGCGGGGGCGAGCAGGATCCAGGGCGCGCGCGTCAGGTATTCCCGCCCGTAGCCGACCATGGAGCCGAGCGAGGTCTGCGGCGGCTGCACGCCGAGGCCCAGGAAGGAGAGGCCGGATTCGAGCAGGATGACCTCCGGGAAGGCGAGCGTCATGGAGACGATGAGCGTCGAGGCGATGTTCGGCAGCACATGCCGGCCATAGATGCGCCAGGGTGAGGCCCCGAGCCCGCGCACCGCCGCCGCATAGCCCTGCGCGCCCGCGGCCAGCGCCAGGCCGCGCGCGATCCGCGCGTAGCGTTCCCAGGCGTGCAGCCCGAGCAGGCAGACCAGCAGCACCAGCGAATTGCCGAAGAAGGCCAGCACGGCGAGGGCGAGGATGAGGAAGGGCAGCGAGGCGGAGAAGTCGACCAGCGCCAGCACCGCCTGTTCCACCAGCCCCCGGAAATGCGCGGCGAGGAAGCCGAGCGACGTGCCCACCGCCGCGCCGATGATCGTCGCCCCGAAGGCGATCAGGAGGCTGGTCCGGATCGAATAGATCAGCCGCGACAGCACGTCGCGCCCGAGTTCGTCCGTCCCGAGCGGGTGTAGCCAATTGCCCCCCAGCAGCACCGGCGGCGAGAGCCGGTTGCGCAGGTCGAGCGCGGTATAGGCGTAGGGCGCGATCAGGTCGGCAAGCACGGCGATGGCGAGCATCAGCGCCAGCCAGCCGAAGCCGAAGATCACGAGCGGCGGCGGCGGCGCGCGGCGCGCCTTGGGCGGCGCGACGGCAGCAGCGGCGATCAGCGGAGCCTCGGGCATCTCAGGCGGCCTTCCGCGCAGCGCCACGCAGGCGCGGATCGAGCAGGCCGTACAGGAGATCGACGATGAGGTTGGAGCAGACCATCGTCACCGCGACCAGCAGGAGCACGCATTGCACGACGGCAAGGTCCCGGTTGCCGACCGCCACCACCAGCAGCCGCCCCACACCGGGCCAGGAGAAGACGCTTTCGACGACGACCGCGCCGGCGATCAGCGAGCCCACCATGAAGCCGATGATCGTCACGGTCGGGATGGCCGCATTGGGCAGCGCATGGCCGACCACCACGGCGCGCCACGGCACGCCCTTCGCGCTGGCGGTGCGGATGAAGGGCTGGCCCAGGACCTCGAGCATCGCGCTGCGCGTGAAGCGCGCGAGCACGGCGGCGCCGCCGAGCCCGAGCGTCACCACGGGCAGGATGGCGTGGCGCCAGCTTTCCTGTCCGCCCGAGGGCAGCCAGCCGAGCTGCACCGCGAAGAGCAGCACGAGCAGCAGCCCGAGCACGAAGGACGGCACGGTGAAGCCCGCTACCGCCACCACCATCACGATGCGGTCCGCGAGCGAGTTCCTGTGCAGCGCGGCGTAGATGCCCGCCGGTATGCCGAGGCCGATCTTGATGGCCAGCGCGGGCAGCGTCAGCGCGAGCGTCGCCGGGATGCGCTCCGTCACGAGCACGATCGCGTCGCGCCCGTCCCGCATGGATCGGCCGAGATCACCCTGCAGGATCGCCCAGAAATAGGAGAGGTATTGCACCCAGATCGGCTCATCGAGGCCCCAGGCGGTGCGGAAGGCGTCCACCGCCTCGGGTGGCGCATCGGCGCCCATGATGATCTGCGCGGGATCGCCCGACATGCGCAGGACGATGAAGGCGAAGGTGACCACCATGGAGATGGTCAGCGCGGCGCGCGCGATGCGCGAGGCGACGAAGCGGAGCATGTCAGGCGGCCTCCCGCCGCGGCAGGCCGGTGCCGGCCACGGCTTCCCCGTGGGCGACGTGGCAGGCGACGAGGCGCCCGTCGGCGCGCGGCTTCAGCGCCGGCGCCTCCTGCGCGCAGAGGCCGGTGGCGACCGGGCAACGTGGATGGAAGGCGCAACCGGTCGGCCGGTCGGCCGGATTGGGCGGGTCTCCCTGCAGCACGATGCGTTGCCCGCCGCGCCCGGGATGCGGGATGGCGGAGACGAGCGCGCGCGAATAGGGATGCGCCGGGTCGCGCAACACGCCGTCCGGCTCGCCTTCCTCGACGATGCGGCCGAGATACATCACCGCGACGCGGTGGCTGACCTGGCGCACCGCGCGCAGGTCGTGGCTCACGAACAGCATGGCGGTGCCGAACTGCTCCTGCAGGTCGACCAGCAGGTTCATCACCTGCGCCTGGATCGAGACGTCGAGCGCGCTGATCGGCTCGTCGCACACCAGCAAGGCCGGGTCGGTCGCGAGCGCGCGGGCGAGCACGGCGCGCTGGCGCTGCCCGCCCGACAGCTCGTGCGGGTAGCGCGCGCCCTGGTCCGGCCGGAGACCCACCGCGCGCAGCAGATCCTCGACGCGCGCGGCGCGCGATGCACGGTCGCCGATGCCGTGGATGTCGAGCGGCTCCACGACCTGCGCCGCGATCGGCAGGCGCCGGTCCAGCGCGCCGAGCGGATCCTGGAACACCATCTGCATGCGCGCCCGGAGGACACGCCAGGCGGAGGTGCCCGGGGACGGCATCGGTCGTCCGTCAAAGGAGACGGAGCCGCCATCGGGCGTCTCCATGCCGAGCACGAGGCGGCCGGTGGTGGACTTGCCGCACCCCGATTCCCCGACCAGGCCGAGGGTCCGGCCGCGCTCCAACCTCAGCGATACGCCGTCCACCGCGCGCACGTCGACGGTGCGGCCGAAGACGCCGCGACGCATGCCGTAGCGGCGGACGAGACCCTCGGCCTCCAGCAGCACGCCACCCGGCCTCATGCGGGCATCCTCTCGGCAAGGGCCGTCGCGGGCGCCGCCCGGATGCAGGCGGCGCGATGACCCTCGACCAGGGCCGAGGCATCGGGGATCCGCGCGTCGCACGCCGCGGCGCGATGCGGGCAGCGCGGCGCGAAGGCGCAGCCCGGCGGCATCGCCCAGGGTTCGGGCACGCCGCCGGGAATGGCGGCGAGGCGCCGCCGCGGCCCGTCGATCGGCGGCAGCGCGCCAAGCAGCCCCTGGGTGTAGGGATGCGCCGCCGTGTCGAACAGGCGCGCAATGGGCGCTTCCTCGACGATGCGGCCCGCATACATGACGGCGACGCGCTCGCAGGCTTCGGCCACGACGCCGAGATCGTGGCTGATCAGCACCAGCGCCATCCCCGTCTCCCGCCGCAGCGATTGGAGGAGTTCGAGGATCTGCGCCTGGATCGTGACGTCGAGCGCGGTGGTGGGTTCGTCCGCCACCAGCAGTTCCGGCTGGCCGGCCAGGGCGATCGCGATCATCACGCGCTGGTTCTGCCCGCCCGAAAGCTCGTGCGGATAGACGTCGAGCCGCCGCGCCGCGTCGGGGATCCCCACCTGGTCGAGCAGGCGCCTCGCCTCCGCCCGCGCCGCCGCGCCGGTCATGCCGCGGTGCAGCGCCAGCGCCTCGGTGACCTGCCGCCCAATGCGATGGACAGGGTTCAGGCTGCTGGCGGGGTCCTGGAATATCATGGCGATGCGTCCGCCGCGCACGCGTTCCAGGACCGACGCAGGCGCGCCCACCAGGTCCTGGCCGCCGATCGCGACGCGACCGCCAATACGCGCGCGGGCGGGCAGCAGGCCAAGGGCCGCGAGCCAGGTGACCGACTTGCCGCAGCCGGATTCCCCCACCATCCCCACCGCCTCGCCGGGCGCCACGGCAAGGTCGATGCCCCGCAGCGCCGGCTGGCCGTCGAAGGAGACGGTGAGGCCGCTGATCTCGACCAGCGGCGTGCTCACGCGCCGACCCGGAGGTTGCCGGGGCCGAAATTCATCGCCCAGCCGTTCGCCGCGCGCCAGGCGATGTCGCGGCGCTTGGCGGTGAAGGCCGCCGCCTGGTGCAGCACGATGTAGCAGGGGTCCTCGCGCTCGGCGATCTCGAGGATGCGGCGGAACTGCGCGCGCCGCCGCTCCATGTCCGTCTCGGCCTCGAGCGCCGTCGCGACGCGGTCAAATTCCGGATTGGTCCACTCGGCGTTCCGCTCGGCCTCGGTGCGGGGCCCGAGGGCGCGCAGGATGCCCGCGACGGGGTCGCCGAAGATCGAGGTGTTCGACCAGTCCCGCACGCCACGCCCAGGGGTGCGCGCCGTGACCTGGGTGAAGTTCTCGCGCATCTCGATCTGCACGTTGAGGCCGACGGCGCGCCACATCTCGACCGCGATCTGCGCGTTCGCGACCTGGCTGGTGTAGTAGTTGTTGAGCAGGCGGTAGGGGATCGGCTCGCCGCGGTAGTTCGCCTCCCGCAGCAGGCGTCGCGCCTCGGCGGGATCGAAGCGCGGGTTCTCCCAGTCGGCGAGGTACATCGCGCCATAGCTTTCGAGCTGCATGCCGCGCGGAATGACGGTGCGCCCCGCCCAGAGCGTCTCGACGAGCATGCGGCGGTCGATCGCGTGCGACATGGCGCGCCGGATGCGGGCATCCGCCAGCACCGGGTGCGTCTTGTCGAAGGAGAATTTCCGGATGTTGTTGATCGGGCTGCCCAGCACCTCGAAGCGGCTGTTGCGCTCGACGACCGTGATCTGGTCCGGCGGGATGTCGCACGCGAAATCGTATTCGCCGGAGAAGAGGCCGTTCACCCGGGCCGAGACCTCGGGCACCTCCACGAAGCGCAGGCGACGCGCCGGCGGGCGGCCGCCCCAATAGGCGTCATGCGCCTCCATCACCAGCATGGTGTCCGGGCGGAACTCGGCGATGCGGTAGGGCCCGGTGCCGACGGGGATGCGCCCCCAGGCAAGCCAGTTCTCGGCGGCGGCGAAAGCCTCGCGCGACAGGATCGCCCCCACGCTCTGCGCCACACGGCCTTCCAGCGTGACGTCCGGCGTGCGGTTGACGAAGCGGACCGTGTAGCGGTCCACGATCTCGATCCGATCGAGCCCCGGATAGGTACGGCGCCCGACGGCGATCACCTCCGCCGGCGGCTCCTTGCTGTTGGTGCCGGCCAGCACGGTCGAGGTGCCGGCGCCGCTCGCCCCGCGCGTGCCGAACAGGCGCTCGCCGAAGGAAAAGGCGACATCCTCCGCCGTCATCTCGCGCCCGTCGTGGAACCGCACGCCCTGGCGGAGCGTCAGTTCGAGCGTCGCGGCATCCGGCCGGCGCCAGGCGGTGGCCAGGCCCGGGACGAGCCGCGCGTCGCGGAGCCAGTCCGTGCCCACCAGCTGTTCGGCATACAGGCCGTGCAGGCGGAAGCCGACATTGGACTGCTCGCGCGGCGGCTCGAAGGTGTTGGAGTTGGACAGCTTCTGCACGGCGATGGTGACGACCGGGCGCTGGTCCGCCTGGGCGACGGCCGGACGCGCCAGCACTGCCAGCGCGGGCGCGGCAAGAAGTTGGCGGCGATGCATCGGATCAGCTCCCGAAATTGCCGGGGCGGAAGTCCATGGCGAAGGCGGGGCTCGCCTTCCATGCCACGTCCCGCCGCTTCGCCGTAAAGGTCGCGTTCTGGTGCAGCACGGTGAATGCGGGGTCCTCGCGCTCGGCGATCTCCAGCATGCGGCGGAAGGCGATACGGCGCCGCGCGCGGTCGGTGCTGGTCTCGAGCTCTCCCGACAGGCGGTTGAACTCGTCGTTCGTCCACTCGCCCACCTGCTGCTGCTGGCCGTTCGGGCCGTGCTGGTTGACGATGGAGGAGACAGGATCATTGAAGGGCGCGCTGTTGGACCAGTCCCGGACCGCGCGTGGCGTCTCCCGCGCGAAGACCTGCGCCCAGTTCTCGACCATCTGGATCTGGACGTTGATGCCCGCGGCCCGCCACATCTCCACGAGGATCTGCGCCGTGCCGGTCTGGTTCGTGTAGTAGTTGTTCAGCAGGCAGTAGGGGATCGGCTCGCCGCGGTAGTTCGCCTCGCGCAGGAGACGGCGCGCCTCGGCCAGGTCGAAGCGCGGCACCGACCAATCGGCGTGGAACATCTCGCCGTAATAGTCCCACTGCAGGCCCTTCGGGATCACGGTGCGCCCGGCCCAGAGGCTGTCCACGATCGCCTGGCGATCGATGCTGTGCGTCATCGCCCGGCGCACCCGCGCGTCGCGGAGCTGTGGGTGGTTCTTGTCGAACACGGTGAGGCGGTGGTTGAGGATCGTGCCGCCCTGCACCTCGAAGGCGCGGTTGCGCTCGATTCCGGCGATCTGGTCCGGCGGGATGTCGCAGGCGAACTGGTATTCGCCGGAGAGCAGGCCGTTGATGCGGGAGGCGACTTCCGGCACCTCGACGAAGCGGATCTGGCGCAGCGGCGGGCGCCCACCCCAGTACTGGTCGTGCGCCACGAGCGTCAGCGATACGTCGGGGCGAAACTCCGCGACCATGTAGGGGCCCGTGGTGACAGGCTTGCGCGCCCAGTCGAGCCAGCTGGCCGCATCCGCGAAGCCGCGGCGGGAGCAGATGTCGCTGCCGTAGCGCGCGAGGCGCCCTTCCATCGTCACGTCCGGCGTGCGGTTGACGAAGCGCACCGTGTGCCGGTCCACCGGCTCCACCCGCTCCAGCGCCGGCCAGATGCGGCGCGCGACGGCGACCACCTCGGGCGGCAATTCCTTGCCCTGCGGGCCCTGGCCGGGGATGCGTGCGAAGAGCGTGCCGGCGCCCGGCGCGGCATCGCCGCTGCCGAACATGCGCTCGCGGCCGAAGGAGAAGACGACGTCTTCGGCCGTCATCTCATCGCCGTTGTGGAAGCGGACGCCCTCGCGCAGCTTCAGCTCGACGGTGCGGTCGTCGATCCGGCGCCACTCGGTCGCGAGGCCCGGGACGCTCTCCAGCGCACCGAGCCAGTTGCGCCCGATCAGCCCTTCCCAGAGCGAGGAGTAGAAGACGCGCTCCCCGACATTGGACTGCTCGCGCAGCACCTCGAGCGTGTTGCTGTTCGACACCTTCTGCACGGCGATGGTAATGGACGGCCGCTGGTCGGCCTGGGCCAGGGAGGGGCGCGGCAGCGTAGCGAGCGCGGGGGCGGCGAGCAGGTGGCGGCGACGGATCATCTTCATTCTCCTGGCTCTGGAGTCACTCGGCGGCACGACGCAGCGCAGGGGCTTCGAGACGTTCCTCGAGCCCCTGCGGCGTGGCGCGGAAATGGGTCAGCGTGCGCTCGGCGTGGCGCATGCGCTTGGACAGCGCCTTCTGGGCGTATTCCTTCACCAGCGCGGCATGGGCCGGGTCCTCGGCCAGGTTGGTGAACTGGTGCGGGTCACGCTTCAGGTCGAAGAACAGCGGCGGCAGCGCGGCGAAGTGCACGTACTTGTACGAGGCGTCCTGCACGACGCAGAGCGCGCTCTCATCCATCCCGAGGCCGAGCGCGGTCTCGGGCTTCGAGTAGTGCACGTCGCGGAAGTCGTATTCGTAGAAGAGCAGGTCGCGCCAATCGTCGGGCGCCGCATGATCCAGCAGCGGCAGCAGGGAATGCCCGTCGCAGTTGCGCGGTGAAGAGCCGCCGAGCGCATCGAGGATCGTGGGCATCACGTCCACGCTCTCGGTGAAGGCGTCCTCGATCACCCCGGCGCGCAGGTTGCGGCCAGCATCCTTGACGACGAGCGGGATGCGGAAGCTCTCGTCGAAATAGCCGACCTTTCCGAGCAGCCAGTGATCGCCGAGCTGCTCCCCGTGGTCGGAGGTGAAGACGATCATCGTCTCCTCCCACTGGCCGTTCTCGTCCAGCCAGGCGAAGACGCGACCGAGACAGTCGTCGATCTCGGTGATCAGCCCGGCATAGGTCGCCCGCATCTGGCGGATCGCACCTTCGTCGAGCGTGCTCGCCGCGCCGCCGGCGCCATGGAAGAAGGAGCCCTGCTTGATATCGCGCAGGTAGTGGCGCAGCAGCGGGTGCTGCTCGGCCTCCTTCTCCCAGTGCGGCGCGCGGATCGGCGCCGGCATGTCGGCCGGCGCGTACATCTCGTGGTAGGGCGCCGGCGCGATGAAGGGCGGGTGCGGCCGGTAGTATCCAAGATGCAGGAACCACGGCTTGCCGTTGCGGCCCTTCAGGTAGGTCAGCGCGCGTTCGGTGAAATAGGTGCTGTCGGACAGGGAAGCGGGAATGCGGCAGGGGCGGTCGGTCACGCCCGGGACAGCGTCCTCGCCCTCGGGCAGCCAGATGTCCTCCCGCCGCTTCGGCAGCGCGTAGCCCTGGTGGGCGAGCCAGCCGAAGTAGCCATCCATGGTAGGCTCGAAGGCGCCGACGCTGCGGAACCCGTCCATCAGGTCGCCCAGCGTCGTGAAGCGCGGGTCGCGCGGGCCGCTGGTGCGCGGGTCGGGCGTCGTCGTGGTATAGCCGATCAGCGCCGGGTCATACCCGATCTCGCGTAGCTGCTTGCCGAGGTTCGAGTGGCGCGCATCGAGCGGTACGGTGTTCTGCACCGCGCGGTGGTTCATCAGGTAGAGGCCGGTCAGCAGGCTCGCCCGCGCCGGTCCGCAGGGCACCGCGTTGGTGACATGGTTGCGGAAGGTCACGCCTTCACGGCACAGGCGATCGAGGTTCGGCGTCCGGAGAAATCCTGCCCCGAGATGCGGCACGAAGTCCGCACGCCATTGGTCGACGACGATGAGAAGGACGTTCTTGCGTTGCGACATCACACCCGCGGTTCATCTGGACTGCGCCCGTGGGATAGCCACCGCATGCGACAGTCCGATGACATAGCTGCGACTGGTTGGTGATGCTGCGTGCCGGAGAGCATTCGGAACCGGACCCCATGCTTGGGGCACACGGACAAACCATCGACTTGTCAGCGAAGTGTGCGACGCGGCCCTTCCTGGCCGCGCAATCCTTGGCGCCCCGCCGCGACGACAGGGCGCCTGGCAGTTCAGGCGAGCAGGTCGCGGAAGCGCGGCGCGTCGTCGAGCAGCGTGGTCCTCTCGCCCGTCTCGAGTCCGATGAAGAAGTCGAGGTGAACCGGCGCGAGGCCTCGATCGAGGACCATCTACACATCTGCCGCGCCCGCGCCGAGCGCGAGGGCTGGTCCATCCTCGGGGAATTCTCTGATGCGGACATGTCCAGCACCAAGGGCAAACGCCCGGGCTTCATCGCCCTGCGGGATGCCGCCCAAGCCGGCAACTGCGACGTCATCCTCGCCGAGAGCCTCGACCGCTTCTCCCGCGACCTCGAGGACATCGCAGCCTTCTACAAGCAGGTGACCTTCTGCCGGGTGAAGCTTGTCACTCTCGCCGAAGGGGAGATCTCCGACCTCCATGTCGGGGTGAAGGGCGCCATGGCCGATCCCCCGATACCGAACTCAAGTCTCTGCTCCTATCCGTCGTCTAGCCCCCTGACGGGTTCAAATCGGGGGCCCGCATCCGACGATGCCGTATTGCGACGATCTGGACCTAGTCGCCCGCCATTTCCGCCGCATTGAGCCTAGCTCGGGGACGAGAGTTCTAAGCTCCGCCGGCTTCAGCGATGGGAACCTTCGGCCGAAAGTCTCTGGGCCGCTCCTGCTCAAACCACCGGGCGGTGGGCATCTTTGATCGAGTGGCTGGAGCCGCATGCTTCGCCGTTCCCGCGATCGACGCCTCCCACCGCATCGTCCACCGGCATCAATTACAACGCTGGGGGTGGAAATGGGGGTCGTGAGCAAGATCAAAAGCCATGAGCAAGCGTTTTCAATGATTTATGTCTTTATATTAGCGTCTCTCGGGGACGCCACAGGATCGGGTTTTTCTTGGCTTTTTGCCCGGATACGCCATCAGCTCCCACAATCGCCCCCACATCGCTGCGTGGCCGTGCGCTCGGATGCCTGCCGCGCTCCGCGGTCATCCATCGACTGAGGTATCCGTCACGGGCTTCGACCCAGGTGCCGAACCCGTCCAGCACGGGCCGCAACCCGCGCCGCCGCGGCCGCCCGCCAGGCCGCGCGGCATCACGATGGCCGACCAGCGGCCGAGCCCGGACTCCCGCAAGGCAGCCTTCGCGGTCTCGACGGACATCGTGGCTGCCGTCCCGCGCACGATCAGGAGGTCCGCTCCGTTGGCGCGCATGACGGGTGCGCGTGTCTCGACGCGTCGCGCATGTCGTGCCCCGGCTTCGCGTACGGCAAAGATTCCGCCATATCGCCGCTGCGGCGGGCATGGACGGGTATTCGGGGGCGTCGGCAGGCCCGAAGCGGGGACGGTCGAGAATGGCCCCGGCGCACGCAGGCGCGGTGCCGGCGGGGCGATCAACAAGCAGTCCACGGAGCAGGCAGGTGCGTGGGCGGGCACGCCCTTCCCGGCATCCAAAACACGCCCTCCGGGGTCGAAACATGGCCCCGCTCGTCGAATGCGGCTTCAGGCGCCCGCCTTCCGCGGCGCGCCAGGCCTGCCGGTTGCCGCAAAGCGACGTCGCGACACGGGGAGGCGAGTGAGGACCGGCACGCAGTCGACGGGTTGCCGGGGCCCACTTCGGGTCGTTCGTCCGACGCGCTTCAACCCCGCCGACTCATGACCTGTGCCGGCGATCTTCCCCATCCGGCATCTCATGCGGAAACCGTTTCGAGGCCGCCTCCAACCCCAAATGAGACATAGATGCCGCGGATGGGCGAGGCGCAGACCCCACGCGCACTTCCGGCGGGTCACCTCAGTGCATCCAGCGCGAGGTTGACGCGCAACACGTTCACGCGCGGCTCGCCGAGCACACCGAACTGGCGGCCTTCGGTGTGCTGCGCGACAAGTTGCGCGACGCGCGCCTCGGGCAGGCCGCGGGTCTGCGCCACGCGGCGAACCTGTCGCGCCGCGCTCTCCGGGCTGATATGCGGGTCGAGCCCCGAGCCCGAGGCGGTCACGGCATCCGCCGGCACCGGCCCACCGCCGAGCATGGCAACACGCTCGGTCACCGCCTCGAGCAGCGCCCCGGAAGTCGGGCCGAGTTGCGAGGCAGCGGACGCGGCCGCGTTGTATGGCGCCACGCGCGTGGTGCCCTCGTTCTCCGGGTCAGGCTCGCTCGTCGCCGAGGGACGCGGATGGAAGTAGCGCGACGAGGCGAAGTTCTGTCCGAGCAGCGCCGAGCCGACCACGCGGCCCTCGCGCTCGACCAGGCTGCCGCCGGCCTCGGTCGGGAAGAGCACGCCGGCGAGGCCGGTGAAGGCTAGCGGCACGGCCAGGCCCAGCAGCAGCGTGAACAGCGCGATAATGGCGATGGCGGGGCGGAGGATGGCGGTCATGGTTCAGGCAATCCCCAGAACGACGAGGATGACGTCGATGATCTTGATGCCGATGAACGGCGCGGCGACGCCGCCGAGCCCGTAGATCAGCAGATTCCGTCGCAGCAGCGCCGCGGCGCCAACCGGCACGTAGCGCACGCCGCGCAGCGCGAGCGGCACGAGTGCTACGATGATCAGCGCGTTGAAGATCACCGCCGACAGGATCGCGCTCTCCGGCGAGGCGAGCGCCATCACGTTCAGAGCGCCGAGCTCCGGATAGGAGGCGACGAAGATCGCCGGCAGGATCGCGAAGTATTTCGCGACGTCGTTGGCGATGGAGAAGGTGGTCAGCGCGCCGCGCGTGATCAGCAGCTGCTTACCGATCTCCACCACCTCGATGAGCTTGGTGGGATCGCTGTCGAGGTCGACCATGTTGCCGGCCTCGCGCGCCGCCTGGGTGCCGGTCTGCATGGCGAGCCCGACATCGGCCTGGGCGAGCGCGGGCGCGTCGTTGGTGCCGTCGCCGGCCATCGCGACCAGCCGGCCCTCGGCCTGCGCCTTTCGGATGTAGGCCAACTTATCCTCGGGCGTGGCCTCCGCGATGAAGTCGTCGACGCCGGCCTCGGCGGCGATGGCGGCGGCGGTCAGACGGTTGTCGCCGGTGACCATCACCGTCCGGATGCCCATCCGCCGCAGCGCGTCGAAGCGGGCCCGCATGCCGGTCTTGACGATGTCCTTCAGTTCGATCGCGCCGAGGATCTGCCCGTTCCGGGCAACGGCCAGCGGCGTGCCGCCGGCACGCGCGATGCGGTCCGCCGCTTCGCGCAGCGCGGGCGGCGCCTCTCCGCCCAGGTTCCGCAGCAGCGCATCCACCGCGCCCTTGCGGTAGCTCCCCTGCGGCAGGTCGAGGCCCGAGATGCGGGTCTGCGCGGTGAAGGGGATGACCTTCGCGCCCTCGGGCAGCGCCGGCGTATCGACGCCATGGCGGTCGCGGGCGAAGGCCAGGATGGAGCGGCCTTCCGGTGTCTCGTCCGCCAGGCTGGACAGCACCGCGGCCTCCGCCACCTCGCGCTCGGTCACGCCGGGAACGGGGATGAAACCCGCCGCCTGGCGGTTGCCGAGCGTGATGGTGCCGGTCTTGTCGAGCAGCAGCACGTCCACGTCGCCGGCGGCCTCCACCGCACGGCCGCTGGTCGCCAGCACGTTGAAGCGCACCAGCCGGTCCATGCCGGCGATGCCGATGGCCGAGAGCAGCCCGCCGATCGTCGTCGGGATCAGCGTCACCAGCAGTGCGGCCAGCACCGCAACGGAGGGCGGCTGGCCGTTCCAGGATGCCAACCCGACCAGGCTCGCCACCGCGATCAGGAAGATGATCGTCATGCCCGCGAGCAGGATGTCGAGCGCGATCTCGTTCGGCGTCTTCTGCCGCGACGCGCCTTCGACGAGGGAGATCATCCGGTCGAGGAAGGTCGAGCCAGGCGCGGCCGTGATGCGCACCACGATCCAGTCGGAGACCACCATCGTGCCGCCGGTGACCGCGCTCCGATCGCCGCCGCTCTCGCGGATCACGGGCGCGCTCTCGCCCGTCACCGCCGCCTCGTTCACGCTGGCGATGCCCTCCACCACCTCGCCGTCGGAGGGGATGAGGTCGCCGGCCTCGACCAGCACCAGATCGCCGACGCGCAGCTCCGTCGCGGCGCGGGGCTGCCAGAGCGTGCGGTCGTCGGTGCGCAGCAGCAGCTTCGCCTGCGTCTCGGTCCGCGCGCGGCGCAGGCTCTCGGCCTGGGCGCGGCCGCGGCCCTCCGCGACGGCCTCGGCGAAGGTGGCGAACAGCACGGTCAGCCAGAGCCACAGCGCGATGCCCGCCTGGAAGGTCCAGGGCTGCCCCATCCCCGCCGCGCGGAAGGCGAGCACGGTCACCAGGATCGCGACGACCTCGGTGACGAAGATGACCGGGTTGCGCACAAGGTGGCGCGGATCGAGCTTCGCGCAGGCATCCAGCAACGCGCGCCGGACGATCGGGCCGGAGAGCAGGGCGCCGCCGCGCGTCGCGCGACGGGCCTCGCCCGGGTGGAAGACAGGGGTGGCATCCATGGAAGGGCGAACCTCAGAAGGTCTTGCCGGCGGCGAGCACGAAGTGCTCGGCGATCGGGCCGAGGGCGAGGGCCGGCACGAACTGCAGCCCGCCCAGGATGAGGATCACGCCGGCCAGCAGCCCGACGAAGAGCGGACCATGCGTCGGGAAGGTGCCGGCCGACGCCGCGAGCTTCGGCTTGGCGGCGATCGACCCCGCGATTGCCATGACTGGCACGATTACCGCGTAGCGCCCGAACAGCATCGCCAGGCCGATGGTGACGTTGAACCAGGGCGTGTCGGCGATCAGCCCGCCGAAGGCTGAGCCATTGTTCCCCGCGCCGGAAGTGTAGGCGTAGAGAATCTCGGACAGCCCGTGCGGGCCTGCATCCTGCACCGAGGCGGTGGCGACCGGCAGCACCGCGGCGACGGCGGTGAAGCCCAGGATGAAGATCGGCAGGACGAGCACGGCCAGCATCGCGAGCTTGACCTCCTTCGCCTGCACCTTTTTGCCGAGATATTCCGGCGTGCGGCCGACCATGAGACCGGCGATGAAGACCGCCAGCAGCACGAAGACCAGCATGCCGTAGAGGCCCGAGCCCACGCCGCCCGGCAGCACCTCGCCGAGCTGGATCAGGAACAGCGGGACCATGCCGCCGAGCGGCGTGAAGCTGTCGAGCATCGCGTTGACGCTGCCGTTCGAGGCGCCGGTGGTCGCGACGGCCCAGAGCGCAGAGAGCGCGGTCCCGAAGCGCACCTCCTTGCCCTCCATGTTGCCCATCGCCGGGTCCACGCCCGCGGCGATGTGCAGCGGGTTCCCGCCCGCCTCCGCGGCGTAGACGAGCCCCACGCCGGCGGCGACGAAGCCCATCATCACCGCGAACAGCGCCCAGCCCTGGCGGATGTCGCGCACGATGTGGCCGAAGGTGCGCGCGAGGGCGAAGGGAATGGCGAGGATCGCCCAGCTCTGGAGCAGGTTCGTCCAGGGCGTCGGGTTCTCGAAGGGATGCGCGGAGTTCACGCCGAAGAAGCCGCCGCCATTGGTGCCGAGCTGCTTGATCGCGACCTGGAACGCCGCGGGGCCGAGCGGGATGGTCTGGCTGCCGCCCTCGAGCGTCGTCGCCTGGACATAGGGCGAGAGGCTCTGCGGCACGCCGCCCGCCACCAGCGACAGCCCGAGGATCAAGGCGAGCGGCAGCAGCAGGTAGAGCGTGATGCGCACGAAGTCGGCCCAGTAGTTGCCGAGGTCCTTCACGCCGCCGGCCGCGAAGGCGCGCGACAGCGCAAGCGCCAGCGCGATGCCGGTCGAGGCGGAGAGAAAATTCTGCACCGTCAGCCCCGCCATCTGGCTGAGGTAGGACAGGCCGCTCTCGCCGCTATAGGCCTGCCAGTTCGTGTTGGTCGCGAAGCTCACCGCCGTGTTGAAGGCGAGCCAGGCGGATTGCCCGCTCATGCCTTCCGGGTTCAGCGGCAGCACGCCCTGCAGTCGCAGGATGGCGTAGAGGAGGAGGAAGCCCGCGAGGTTGGAGGCGAGCATCGCCAGCGTGTAGGCCCTCCAGCCCATGCCGCGCGCCGGATCCACTGCGCCCGCGGCGTAGAACAGACGCTCGAGCGGCGCGAGGAAGGTGACGCGCCCTGCCGCGACGGCGGCGGTGTAGCGCCCGAGCGGAATGGCGGTGGCGGCAACGAGGCCGAGGATGAGGGCGATCTGCGCCCAGCCGTTCAGCGTCATGGGATCAGAGATCCTCGGGGCGCAGCAGCGCCCACAGGAGGTAGAGGAAGAGGCCGCCGGTCACGACGCCGGCGAGGATGAGGTCGGCCACTGGGCTCACACCCGTTCGCAACCGGCCAGGTAGGCCGCCATCAGGCCGAAGACTCCGACGCCGAGCGCCAGCAGGAGAAGGTCGAGCATCGAGGGGCTCCCATCCGAAGGATCGCGGTGGGGTAGGCCGACAGGGCGTAAACGCTCCATGCGCGATCCGCCCGACCCGCATAAAGACGGCATAAAGAGGCGGGCGGCCGCCCGTTGGGCCTGCTATCGGGACAGGGTGACCGAGGAGCCCGCCCGCCCTGATCCCGATGTCCTGCTCGCCCTCGCGCGGCGGGAGGGACGCGGGCGGCTGAAGGTGTTCCTCGGCGCCGCGCCGGGCGTCGGCAAGACGATGGAGATGCTCTCCGAGGCGCGCCGGCGCCGCGCCGGCGGTGCCGATGTGCTGATCGGCATCGTCGAGACGCATGGCCGGACGGAGACGCAGGCCGCCATCGGCGAGCTGCCGATCCTGCCGCGCACCCGCATCCCCTATCGCGGCCAGACGCTCGAGGAATTCGACCTCGATGGCGCGCTCGCGCGCCGCCCCGCCATCCTGCTGCTCGACGAACTGGCGCACAGCAACGCGCCCGGCAGCCGCCACCCGAAGCGTTGGCAGGACGTGGAGGAGCTGCGGGAGGCGGGCATCGAGGTCTGGACCACGATGAACGTCCAGCACCTGGAGAGCCTGTCGGAGGCGGTGGCGCGCATCACCGGCGTGCGCGTGACGGAAACCGTCCCCGACCGCGTGCTCGCCGAGGCCGACGCCGTCGAGCTTATCGACATCCCACCCGCCGAGCTGATCGAGCGGATGCGCCAGGGCCGGATCTACCGCCCCGACCAGGCGAGCCGCGCGCTGCGCGGCTTCTTCCGGGAGGGCAACCTCGCCGCGCTGCGCGAGATGGCGCTGCGCCGCACGGCGGACCGTGTGGACGCGGACGTCACGGGCTACATGCGCGCCAACGCCATCGCCGGCCCCTGGCCCGCCGGCGATCGCGTCATGGCGCTGGTCGGCGCCGATCCCTCGGCGGAGATGGTGGTGCGGGAAGCGCGGCGCGTGGCGGACGCGCTGAAGGCGCCGCTCGTCGCCCTGCATGTCGAGCAGCCCACCGCGGCCCTGGACGCCGATGCCGGCACGGCGCTGCGGCTCGCCGAGCGGCTTGGCGCGACGGCGGAAACGGTGGTCGCCGCCGACCTCCCCACCGCGATCCTGCGCGAGGCGCGGGCGCGAAACGCCACGCATCTCGTGATCGGTCGCGGGCAGCCAGGCTGGTGGCGGCGGCTGACGGGACGCACGCTGTCGGCGGCGCTGCTGCGGCAGGCCACCGACTTCACGCTGCACCTCGTCCCGGCGCCGGCCGGCGCACCGCGCCCTGTTCCGCCCGAGCGCCATGGGCTACCGCCCTGGACTGGCTGGGCCGCGACACCCGCCCTCGTCGCGGCGGCGACCGCGGTGGGCCTCGCCTTCGACGGTGTGGTGCCGGAAGGCGCGCTTGGCATGGTCTACCTCGTGCCGATCGTGGCGGCAGCCGTCGGCTTCGGCCCCGTGCAGGGGGCGCTGGCCGCTGCGTTCTCCTTCCTGGCCTGGAACTTCCTGTTCCTGCCGCCGCGCTACACGCTGGCGATCGCCGGACCTCAGGACGTGGTCGGTGTCGTCGTCTTCGCGCTGGTCGCGCTGCTGCTGGCAGGGACCACCGGCGGTCTTGGTCGGTCGGTGCGCGCCGCGCGGGCGCGCATGCTCGGGCTGCGTCGGCTGGTGGAGTTCAGCCGGCGGCTCGGCGCGGCGGGGGACAAGGGCGACCTTGTGCAGGCGATTGCCGAGGAGGCCTCCCGCATCGCGGGCGGGTCGGCCTGCGTGCTGCTGCTCCTGCCGCCTCTGCCGGGCGAGAGCGCCCCCGAACCCGTGCTGCGGGCCAGCGTGCCGGTCGAGGCCGAGCCCGACGAGGCGAGCATGGCGGCGGCGCGATGGGCGGCCGCCAATCGGCGCGCCGCCGGGCGCGGCACCGATACGCTCCCGTCCGCCGCCTGGCAGTTCCGCCCGATGCGCACGGCGCGCGGCCTCGCCGGTCTTGTCGGCCTGCGGGCGTCGGAGGAGGCCGGTCCGCTGGACGGCGAGGCCGATCGCGCGCTCGACGCGCTTCTCGATCAGGCGGCCGTCGCACTGGAACGGGCAGAGTTGATGGAGGAGCGCGCCCGCGGCGAGGCGCGCGCGGAGACCGAGGCGCTGCGCACCGCGCTGCTGACGTCGCTCGGCCACGACCTGAAGACGCCACTGACATCGATCCGCGGCGCGGTCGCGACGCTGCGCACCGCTGGCACCACGCTGTCCGAGGCGACGCGCGCCGACCTGCTGGCCACGGCCGAGGAGGAAACCGAGCGGCTCTCACGCTGGATCGCCAACATCCTCGACATGGTGCGCATCGAGAACCGGCAGATCGCGCCACGACGCGAGGAGGTGGATCTCGCCGAGGCCCTGGAGACCGCAGCCGGGCGCAGCGCGCGGGGGCATGATCGGGAGATCGCGCTCGACCTCGGCTCTCGACCGATCGCGCCACGCCTCGACCCCGCGCTGCTCGACCAGGTGCTGGCCAACCTGCTCGACAACGCTCTCAAATTCTCGGCACCCGATGGTCGTGTCGCGGCACGGGTCGGGCGCGAAGGGCCGGAGGTGGTGATCGTCATCGAGGACGACGGGCCGGGCATCCCGCGCGAGGATCTGCACCGGGTCTTCGATCCCTTCTTCCGTGCGACCCGCACGGACCGCGTCGCGGCCGGCAGCGGCCTCGGCCTCGCGATCTGCCGAGGCCTCGTCCAGGCCATGGGCGGGCGGATCGCCGCCGAGAGCCCCGCGACGCCGGATGGACGCGGGACGCGGATGGTGGTGAGGTTCCCCGGCGCATGAGCGCGGTCGCTCCACCCCGGATCCTCGTCGTGGACGACGAGCCGCAGATCCATCGCTTCCTCGGACCGGCGCTGGAAGCGGCGGGCTACGCCCCGATGCGCGCCGCGACGATGGCGGAAGGCCTTCGCCTGGCGGCCGAGCGGGCGCCCGCGCTGGTGCTGCTCGACCTGGGCCTGCCGGACGGCGACGGTAAGTTGGCGATCCCCCGGCTGCGCGGCTTTACCGACGCCCCTATCGTCATCCTCTCCGCCCGCGATCAGGAGGCCGAGAAGGTCGCCGCACTCGATGCCGGCGCGGATGACTATGTCGAGAAGCCCTTCGCGCTGGGCGAACTGCTGGCGCGCATCCGCGCCGCGCTGCGGCGCGCCGGGGCGGCATCCCGGCAGGTGGCAGACACCTTGGTGCGGGCCGGCCCGCTGGAGGTGGACCTCGCTCGCAGGATCGCGCGGGTGGAGGGCGGTGAGCCGCTGAAGCTGACGCCGCGTGAATGGGACCTGCTCGCCGCGCTGGTTCGCTACGGGGAGGGCCGGGTGGTCACGCAGCGCCAGCTCCTGACGGCGGTCTGGGGGCCCGCGCATGTCGAGGATGCGCAATACCTGCGCGTGTATGTCGGCCACCTGCGGCAGAAGCTGGGACCGGCCGCGGGGCTCATCCGGACGGAACCGGGCGTGGGCTACCGGTTCGGCCAGGAGTAGGGCGAGCACGGTCCCGGCGCGTCATCGCGGAAGGGTCTCTCTGATCGAGCAAAAACATTACGCGCCCTGAGCGACCGCTCGGCATAAGCCGATGCGGGGTGCTTCGAGTTCGTTGATTTCTCGGGAGTTTCGGGATGCGGGGACCCGCATCCGACGATGCCGTATTGCGACGATCTGGACCTAGTCGCCCGCCATTTCCGCCGCATCGAGCCTAGCTCGGGGGCGAGAGTTCTAAGCTCCGCCGGCTTCAGCGATGGGAACCTTCGGCCGAAAGTCTCTGGGCCGCTCCTGCTCAAACCACCGGGCGGTGGGCATCTTTGATCGAGTGGCTGGAGCCGCATGCTTCGCCGTTCCCGCGATCGACGCCTCCCACCGCATCGTCCACCGGCATCAATTGCAACGCTGGGGGTGGAAATGGGGGTCGTGAGCAAGACCAAAACGCCTGATCAAGATTTTTCAATGAATTATGTCTTCATATTGGCGTCTCTCGGGGACGCCACTTCAAGCCGCCGGCGGACACGTCATCGGGCCGGAGAGGCGGAATTGCCCCAGCCGCGCAGCAATGGTCGCGCGCCTTTTGGCGCCGCGGCGGGACGCGGGTTCCATCCCGCGCGTGCCGCGCCGGCCCCCGACCGCGCCACCGCTAAGGCGAGCCGCCACCGAACGCGCCATGCAACCCGACGCGCCGTCGCGCGTTGTTCCGTCGTGATCCGGTTCAGGCGCCGCCGCCGTTCCGCGACGACCAGGCCGCGACAGTCCGGCCGGCCACGATCCAGACCCCCACGCGCGTTCATCGGAGGAAAGTCATGCAGTTCTCGAGGACATCGGCGCTCGGCGCCGCGACGCTCCTGCTTGGCCTTAGCGGCGCCGCATGGGCGCAGACCACGGCGCCCGCCACGCCCCCGGCGCAGGCCACGCCACCGGCCGGCGCGGGCCGGATGACGCCCGGCCCGGGCATGGGGCCCGGCATGGGGATGCCCATGATGCGCGGCGGCATGCCGATGGGCGCGGGCATGATGGGCCACGGCATGATGGGCCAGCATGTCGAGGGCCGGATCGCCTTCCTCAAGGCGGAGATCGGCATCACCGAGGCGCAGACGGCGCAATGGAATGCCTTCGCCGAGGCGCTGCGCGCCAACAGCCGGGCCATGGCCGAGCTCCGCGCCCGCACGCCGGAGGCCGCGCAGCCATCCGCGGCGAACGCGCCGCCCGTCACCCTGCCGCAGCGCATCGAGCAGCATGAGCGCATGGCGACGGCGCATGTCGAGGCCTTGCGTCGGCTGAAGACCGCCCTCACGCCGCTCTATGCGGTGCTGACCGAGCAGCAGCGGCAGGCGGCCGACAGCCTCGTGATGGGCATGATGTAGCAGCGGCGCGCGCGGCCCCGCACCAAACCCGGTCGCGCAGGCATCAAGAGGCCGCGGGCGGCGTCCTTGGAACCGTGGCCTCCCGCGCGCCATCCTCGCCGGTGCGCCGGTGGCGCATCGCGGCCTTGGTGCCGTGGTGGCGCAGCCTGCGGGCACGCGCTGGCCGCGCGGTCGATGGCGTCCCGGATCCATCCGGAAGGGCGCGAAACGGAGCCGGCGCGCGAGCAACCTTTCGTCCGGGCGTGCGTTCTCCTCGACCGAGAAGGAGAAGCCCGATGAATGGTCCTCGTCGTCCGCGCCTCCCCAGCCACGTCCCCGATGCCCCGCCGCCCGATCGCCCCGATCCGAGGCTCCGCCCCGACGAGCGCAAGGAAGGCGGCCCGGACTACGGCAAGGAAATCCACCAGCGCGACAAGGCGCGGCGCGATCACGAGGATGCGGTCAACGAAGCCGAGAAGGAACCGCGCGCGGAGTGACGCGCGCATCGGGCGATCCGGCACCGCGCTTGTTGCTCGCGGGCCACATACCCGAGGCAGAGCGCATCGCGCATGCAACCCCGCGCAACGCCGGCGGCCCGCGGAAGTTACCCCGATGCGGCAATGGGCCGCGATCCCGGAAGCAGGACCACAGCCATGAACTCCAAGAAGGCCCTACTCCTCGCCACCGTCATGGCGATGCCCGCCGCCGCCGCCATCGCGCAGCCCGTCACCGGGCTGTACATCGCCGGCGGGGCCGGCATGAACTGGCTGACGGATTCCGACGGCGGCAACCTCCAGAGCTTCATCGACAGCAGCAACGTCAATCCGAACAATCTCGGCCTGACGCCGAGCGGGGGCTTCAACGCCTCCTTCAGCCTCGGCTTCGTCGGGCTGATCTCGGTCGGCTATGGCTTCGGCAACGGCTTCCGCGTCGAACTCGAGGGCAACTACCGCCAGAACGAGGTCGACCAGGTGAGCGCGACCGGCTTCAGCGGCAATTCGGGCGGCACGGCCCGGACCTACGGCGTGATGGCCAATGTCCTGTACGATTTCGGCGCCACCTCGCGCTGGGCCGTGCAGCCCTATGTCGGCCTCGGCGCCGGCTATGCGGTGCATGACTACGACAACGTCTCGCTGCGCGGGCGCACCACCGCAGGCACGACCGTGCCGCAGTTCCGCATCGACGATTCCGACGGGCGCTTCGCCTACCAGGCGATCCTCGGCCTCGGCCTGCCGATCAGCTCCGTGCCCGGCCTCGCCCTCACCGCCGAGTACCGCTTCTTCGGCATGCTCTCGCCGGAATTCTCCGCGACGGCGACGAATGCGATCGGCGTCACGCAGCGCTCGAATGTGGAGGTCGATGCCTTCAACCACTCCGTCCTGCTCGGCGTGCGCTACAATTTCGGCCAGGCGGCCCCCGCGGCCGGGCCGGTCGCGGCCGCCGCCCCCGCGCCCGCGCGCACCTTCCTTGTCTTCTTCGACTGGAACCGCTCGGACCTGACGGCGCGGACGCGGCAGATCATCGCCGAGGCGGCGCAGGCGCGCGGACGCCAGCAGGTGACGCGCATCGAGGTGACGGGCCATACGGACACCTCGGGCTCGCCGCAGTACAATCAGGGGCTGTCCGTGCGCCGCGCGAACGCGGTCGCGGCCGAACTCGTGCGCCTGGGCGTGCCGCGCGGCGAGATCACCGCGCGCGGCGTCGGCGAGGGACAGCTGCTCGTCCCCACCGCGGACAACACGCGCGAACCGCAGAACCGTCGCGTGGAGATCGTCCTGCTCTGAGGAAGCAACGGCAGGGGGCGCGCCTTCACGTCCCCTGCCGACGCCTGGACGCGCCCCGCGCGACGCAGCGGGGAAGCGCGGCACCCCGCCTGCCCGGCGGCCAGAACCATCACCGCAGGTCGATCGGCCCGTCGCCGCCCGCGGCCAGCCGCCTGGCCTGGAACGACGCCAGCGCATCGCCCGTCGCCGCGAGGCGCGCAAGCGCCTCCAGCGCCGCCGCCGGGTCCACGCGGCACTGCGTGAGCGCGCCGACATAGGCGGAAAAGGCAGGCGAAGCCGCGCGGTCCGACGTCAGCGGCTCGAAGGCGGCGACGGCGTCCGTCCGGCCGCGCAGCAGCAATTCGCCCACGCCGCGCCCCTGGAAGCCCGGGATGCGCGCGGCGACGGAAGCGGAAGCGAGCAGCCTGGTGCCAAGCGCCTTGTTCGCCGCCTCCAGCCGCGCCGCGACGTTGATCGTGTCGCCATAGGCCGTGTAGTCGAAATGCCGCCCGCCACCGAAATCGCCGACCAGGGCCGGCCCGCTGTGCAGGCCGATGCGCGTCGCGCCGAAGCCGGTTCCCTCCGCCGCGCGTGCCGCGCGGAAGGCCTCGGCGAAGGCGTCGATCGCCAGCGCGCACGCCACCGCGCGCGCCGCATGGTCGGGCTGCTCGTCCGGCGCGCCGAACAGCAGCAGCATCCCGTCGCCCATCACCTTCGCGACCGTGCCGCCATGGGCGAAGACGATGTCGGTGATGCCCGACAGATACGCGTTGAGCAGGCCGGCAAGAGCGGCGGGCGCCAGCTCCTCCACCAGCGCGGTGAAGTCGGCGACGTCGGTGAAGACGGCGGTGATGTCGCGCCGCTGGCCACCGAGGTCGAGCGACCGCTCGGCATCCGCGAGCTGCCGCGCGAGGTTGGGCGAGAAATAGCGCGCGAGTGCGGCATGCGCCCGTTCGGCGGCGATGCGCCGCGCCTCCGCCGCGCGCCGTTCCGCCACGTGCCGCAGCGTCTTCGTCATCGTCGCCTCGAGGTCGGCGAAGTCGATCGGCTTGGTGAGGAAGTCGAAGGCGCCGCGGTTCATCGCGGTGCGGATATTCGCCATGTCCCCATAGGCGGAGACGATCACGGTCGCCGGCGGGTCCGGCATCTCCTGCAGCCGGGCCAGAAGCGTCAGCCCGTCCATCCGCGGCATGTTGATGTCGGCGAGCACGAGCGCCGTCTCGGGCGCGGCGTCAAGGCGCTCCAGCGCCTCCTGCCCGTCGCGGGCGAAATGGAAGGCGAGCCGCCCGTCGCGCGCTTCCCGCCGGAATCGCTGCAGGATCAGCGCCTCCAGGTCCGGCTCGTCGTCCACGACCAGGACGAGGCTCATGGCGTCGCCTCCCGCGCGCGCAGGCGCCGCTCGATCTCCGCCCGCAGCAGGGCGAAGTCGATAGGCTTCGGGATCAGCCCCTCCGCCCCGCTCTCCCCCGCGCGAAGGCGCGTCCCGGGGTCGTCATACGCGGTGATGAGTACGACCGGCACGTCGGGCCGCAGCGTGCGGGCGCGGGCAACGAGGTCGAAGCCGCTCATGCCCGGCATGTTCACGTCCGACAGCAGCAGGATGATGTCCCGCCCGGCGGCGGCGGCGATGAGGCCGAGCGCCTGCGGTCCGGACCCGGCGAAGCCCATCTCGAAGCGCCCTTCGCGAAGGTCGCGCCGGAACTGCTGGCGGAACAGCGCCTCGATGTCGGGCTCGTCGTCGACCACCAGGACCAGGACGCTCATGCCGCACGCCCCTGCTCTGCCGGCATGCGCGGCAGCGTCACGTTGAACTGGGTCCATTCCCCGGGCGCGGTCGCGACCTCGATCCGCCCGCCATGCTGCTGCACGACGATGTCGTGCGAGAGCGAGAGGCCGAGCCCCGTCCCCTGGCCGGGCGGCTTCGTGGTGAAGAAGGGTTCGAAGATGTGGCTGCGGACGGTTTCGGGAATGCCGGTGCCGTTGTCGCGGACGGTCACGACGACCTCCTCCGCCCGCGCCTGGGTGGAGACCAGCAGATGCGGCTGGAAGCCGGCCTTGTCCTTCTGCTGCACGGCGTGGAAGGCGTTGCCGAACAGGTTGAGCAGCACGCGCGTGAATTCCTGCGGATAGAGATCGAGCTGCCCGGCCGCCGGGTCCAGGCGCTTGTCGATCGCGACGTTGAAGCCGGGCCGCTCCGCGCGCGCGCCATGCCAGGCGAGGTTGAGCGATTCCTCGACCAGCGCGTTGATGTCCACGCGGCGGCGCTCGCTCTTTCCCTCGCGCGAATGGGCGAGCATGTTGCGCACGATGCTGTCGGCGCGCCGGCCATGCGCGGTGACCTTCGCGAGGTTGTCGCGGAGCATGCCGCAGAGCTCGTCGATCTCGAGGCGGAGCGCGGGCGCGATCGCGCCGTCCGCGCGGTCCATCGCGTCGCGCAGCTCGGCCAGCAGGTCGATCGAGAGCTCGGCGAAGTTGTTCACGAAGTTCAGCGGATTCTTGATCTCGTGCGCGATGCCGGCGGTGAGCTGGCCGAGGGAGGCGAGCTTCTCGGTCTGCACCAGCCGGTCCTGCGCGGCCCGCAGATCATCGAGGGATTCGGCCAGTTCCCGCGTCCGGTCCGCGACATTCGCCTCCAGCGTTTCCTGCGCGTCCTGGATGCGCACCGCCATCTCGTTGAACCGCAGGGCCAGCGTGCCGATCTCGTCCCTGGCCTCGACATCGATGCGCTGCGCGAGGTCGCCCTGGCCCAGCCGCTCCGCGCCGGCCTGGAGCGCGCGGATCGGGCCCGTCAGCCGCCGCGCGAGCACGACGCCGGCCAGCAGCGCGACGACGACGCCGAGGGCGAGCAGCGCCAGCGTCTGGTAGGCCGCGGCATAGACGGGGGCGAGGGCCTCCGACGTCGGCTGTTCGACGAAGACGATCCAGCCGAGCCGCGGGATCGTCGCATGGGCGGACAGCACCGCGCGCCCGTCGACGCCGCGCGCGGCGCGCACGCGTTCCCCCGCGCCGGCGATCGCGCCGGCCACCTGCGGCAGCGCGGACAGATCCGTGTCGCGCAGCACCAGGCTCATGTCCGGATGCGCGATCAGCCGCCCCGCCGTGTCCGTGACGAAGGCATAGCCCGTGCCGCCCACGCGGATCGCCGTCATGACCTCCCAGATCAGCTTCAGGTTGACCTCGGCGATGGTGGCGCCGGGATTGCGCCCGGCATGGACCATGGCGAGCGCCATGTAGGGTTCCGATCCGCGGCGGAAGGTGACCGGGCCGTACCAGACGCGGTTCTCCCGCGCGCCACGGAAGCGCGCATCGGCGGACAGGTCGGTGCCGCTGTCGAGGACATCGGGCTCGAGCCGCGAGAGGCGCAGACGTTCGCGCCCCTCCCCGTCGACATACAGCACCTCGCTGATCGCCGGCGCCTGGCGCAGCAGGCGGATGAAGTCGTAGCGGCGCTGCTCCATCGGCACGCGCGCCCAGTCGGCCCGCGTGGTCCAGCCGATCTGCTGCTCGAGCTCGGCGATGAACTGCGCGACGCGGTCCGCCGCCGCATCCGCCTTCTCCTGCTCGACGCGCACGGCGGCCTCGGTCGCCTCGCGATAGGCGAACCACATGGAGATGCTGCCGTTGACCAGCAGCACCGCGCCCACCAGGCCGAGGAAGGCGAGGGTGAGCCGCTGGGCGAGGGACAGGCCGCGGCGCTTCATTCCAGCACCTCGTCCGCCAGGGCGAGCAGCGTGTGCGGCACCGCGAGGCCGAGCGTGCCGGTGGCCCGCAGGTCGATCGCGAAGCGGAAGCGGGTCGGCCGCTCGATCGGTATGGCGCCCGGATCCTCGCCGTCGAGGATGCGCTCGGCGAGCACCGCGGCGCGGGCGAAATAGTGCGGCTGGTCCACGCCGTAGCCCATCGCGAAGCCCGACCCGACGAAGTTCGCGAGGAAGGTCACGCCTGGCACGCCCATAGCCTGGAGCATCCCGCCGATCCTTCCAAGATGCTCCGTGATCCCGGGCGCGGTGAGCATGACGACACCGACGGTGCCGCGGGCGGCCCGCGCCAGCGCGGATGGCAGCGCATCCGTATCGAAGGGGTTGACCACCGCGGCCGTCAGGCGCCGGCGCCCCGCCTGCACGACGGCGACGTCGCGCTGGTGGGGGCCGGTCGCCGGATCCCACAGGAAGACGACGTGCCGCGTCGCCGGCGCGAGTTCGAGCAGCAGGTCGAGCCACTTGCCCGCGAGCGAGGGCTGGTCGAGGAACAGGCCGGTGACATGGCCGCCCGGCCGCGCATCCGACGCGGCGAGGCCGGCGGCGACGGGATCCGTCTCGAGGTCGACGGCCACGACCGGCACGCCGCGGCCCAGCCGCGCCGCCGCGAAGACCGCCGGCGCCCCGACCGCGATCAGCGCGCCGGGATCGTGCGCGAGCAGTTCCTCGATCGCGCGTTCCAGGACCGCCGGGTCACCCCGCCCTGCCCGCAGGAACAGCGTCTGGGCGTCGACGAAGCCGCGCTGCCGGAGATGGCCGCCGATGATGCGCGTCGCGTTGTTCGCCGGCCCGATGCTCACCGAATGGACGTAGCCGATGCGCCGCGGGCGGCGCGGCTGCGCGTCGGCGTCGCGGGCGGCCGCGGCCAGCGGCAGCGCTAGGGCGGCGCGGCGGCCGATCATTCGATCACGTCGTCCGCCCGCGCCAGCATCGGCTGGGTGATCTCGACGCCCAGCGTCCGTGCCGCGCGCAGGTCGATGACGAACTCGAAATGCGTCGGGTTCTCCACCGGCAGGAAGCTGATGGGCGTGCCGTTCGCCGCGCGCACCACCTGGCGGGCGGCGCGGCGGAAGCCCTCGCTGATATCCGGCCCGTAGCTCATCAGCGCGCCGCCCGTCAGGTAGCGCTTGTTCGACATGACCATGGGGATGCGGTGGCGCAACGCCGTCTCCCCGAGCCGGACGCGGCTGGTGATGGTCGAGACGTCGGAGACGACGAACAGCGCCGCGATCCCGCGCCGCCTGAGGTCGGCGAAGGCATCCTCCAGCCCCTCGGGCACCGCGATGCCCTGGAAGACGAGCTCGATGCCGAGCGCCGCCTGCGCCCGCTCCGCCTCGTCGATCTGGATCTGCGAGGGGTAGTAGATGTTGAAGATCACGGCGAAGCGGCGCGCCTCGGGGAAGGCTTCCCGCATCAGCTGGATGCGCTTGGCGGTCAGCTCGCCGGCATGGAAGGACTGGCCGGTGACGTTGCCCTCGGGCCGCGCCAGGCTCTGCACCAGCCCGTCCTGGATCGCGTCGCGCGTCGCGCCGAAGACGATGGGGATGGTGGTGGTGGCCGCGCGCGCCGCGAGCACGCCGCCGCGCGTCGAGCAGACGATCGCATCCACCCGCGCCTCGACGAAGGACCGCATGACGTCCGACAGATCGTGGTCCGGGCGAAGCTGGTGGCGGTAGTCGATCGTCAGGTTGCGCCCGACGACATAGCCGTTCTCCCGCATGCCCAGCTCGAACTTCTCCTCGAAGATCGTCCGCTCCGGCCCGTTGACGATGTAGCCGATGCGCAGCGGCCGCGCGGCCAGGGTCTGCGCGTGGAGCGGCAGCGCAGGCGCCGCGGCGAGGGCCGCGAGCAGCGCGCGGCGCGCGGGCAGGCGGGGCTGTCGGTCGGGTCGTTGCATGCTGCTGCCCCTCGTTTCCATCTGCATGGCCTCGATCATTCGATCACATCCTCCGCCCGCGCCAGGATCGCGTGCGGAACCGTCAGGCCGAGCGCGCGCGCCGTCCGCAGGTTCACCACGAACTCGATCGCGGTCGGCAGCTGGACCGGAAGGTCACCCGGCCGTTCCCCCCGCAGGATCCGGACGACATAGCCGGCGGCGCGGCGGAACAGGTCGGGCAGGCTCGCCCCGTAGCTCATCAGCGCGCCGGCCTGGGCGAAGCGCGCCTGGTCGGCCACCACGGCGATGCGGTGCGCCATGGCGGTCGCGATGATCGCCTCGATCATCGAGCTGGTGAGGAAGTCGCGCACCACGATCAGCGCGCGCCCCCCGCGCGCCGCCAGCGCCGCCATTGCGTCCTGCAGCGCCGCCGGATCGGGGCTCGTGAGCGGCAGGAGCAGCGTGTCGAGCCCCATGCCGCGCGCGGAGGCCGCGGTCATGCGGCCCCAGGCGTCGAAGGTCGGGTCGGTGGCGTTGTGCAGCACGCCGATCGTGGCGAGGCCCGGGATCATCTCGCGCAGCAGCTCCGCGCGCTTGGCGGCCATCTCCTCCCCGAAGCTCGCGAAGCCGGTGACCGACCCGCCGGGCCGCGCGAGGGAGGCGAAGAGCTCCGGGTCGCCCTGCACCGGCGGCAGCCCGACGGCGACGAGGGGGATGGCGGTGGCGCGCCGCACCGCACGCGCCGCCGAAGGGCCGGGCACCAGGAAGACATCCACCGGCATCGCGGCGAAGTCGCGGATGATCTCAAGCCCGCGCGCGGTGTCCCCGTCCGCGTGGCGATGTTCGAAGCGCCAGCCGCGCCCTTCCACCTGGCCTTGGGACTGCATGCCCTCGCGGAAGGCGATCACCGAGAGGCGGTCGGCCTCGACCGAGCCGAAGCCGACGAAGGCGACGGTCGGCGGCCGGCGCTGCGCCCGCGCGACGCCGGGGGCGAGCAGAAGCGCGGGCAGGGCGCGCCGCGCGATCATTCGATCACCTCGTCGGCGCGGGCCAGGAGCAGGTCGGGGAAGTCCCGGCCCAGCGCGCGGGCGGTCCGCCGGTTGACGAAGAACTCGAAGCGCGTCGGGAGCTGCACGGGCAGGTCACCCGGCGCCTCCCCGCGCAGGATGCGGTCGACATAGGCGGCGCTGCGGCGGAACAGGTCGAGCGGCTCGAACCCGTAGGACATCAGGCCGCCGGAATCGACGAAGGGCCGGAACGGGTAGATCGCCGGCATGCGCGTCTCGCGCGCGGCGTCGATCAGCCGCGCGCGCGCGAGCAGGTTGAGCGCCGTGGGCATGGCGATGATGCCCGTGTCGCCACCCGCCGCGGCCTCCGCCAGCAGCGCCTCGACCGGCTGCTCCGGCCGGCGGAAATGGATGTCGACGCTGGCGAGGCCGATCGCGGCGGCACGCTCGTGGACATGCCGCGCGAGGCCCGCGAAGCCCCTGAAGTCGGGATCGTTCACGATCGCGACGCGGCGCATCGCCGGGTCGAATTCGCGCAGCAGGTCGAGCCACTTCCCGCCCAGCTCCGGCTCATAGGTCGCGAAGCCGGTGACATGGCCGCCGGGCCTGGCCATGCTGCGGACGAAGCCCGCGCCCACCGGGTCCACGACGACGACGAAGACGACCGGGATCGCGCGGTTGTGGCGTTGCAGCGCCGCCAGCTGCGGCGTGCCGTTCGAGACGATGATGTCGGGCGCGAGCGCGACCATCTCCTGCGCGTGGGCCTCGGCGCGCGCGAGGTCGCCGGCACCCCAGCGGTGGACGATCTCGATGTTGCGGCCCTCGATCCAGCCGAGGGCGCGCAGCCCTTCGCGCAGCGCGGCGGCGCGGCCATTCGCGTCGGGATCGCCTTCGGCGCTCGAGACGATGAGCGCGATGCGTCGCGGACGTGCCTGCGCATGCGCCAGGCCCGGCAAGGCGATCAGCGGCAGCGCACGCCGCGCGATCATTCGATCACCTCCTGCGCCGCTGCGAGCACGAGCGCGGGCACCTCGACGCCGATCTCCCGCGCGGTGCGCAGGTTCACCACGGTCTCGAAGCGCTCGGCCTGGAACATCGGGATCTCGCCGGGCGGCTGGCCTCGCAGGATGCGCGCGACATGGCGCGCGACCTGGCGGCGCAGCTCCTCGTTCACGGGACCATGGCTGATCAGGCAGCCGGCTTCCGCCATGGTGCGCCATTCGCAGATCGTCGGCAGGCGGGACCCGCGCGCCAGGGCGGCCAGCGCGGCGGCATGGGTCGAGAAGCCGGGGAAGGAACCGACGACGACGGCGTGCACGTCCGCGCTCCGCAGGGCGGCGAAGGCCGGGCCGAGGCTTTCCGGGCCGCCCGCGCTCACCGCCACCAGTTCCACGCCCATGCGCGCCGCGGCCGCCACCATGGCCGGCACGCGCGACGGCACGAAGGTGGCGCCCGCGAGGTAGCCGATCCGCCGCGCCCCCGGCAGCGCCAAGCGCAGCATCTCGAGCCGCTTCAGGTCGAGTTCCTCGGCGAGCATCACCACGCCTGTGACGCTGCCGCCGGGACGCGCCAGGCTTGCCGCGAGGCCATCGGCCACCGGATCGGTGCCCGCGAAGCCCATCACGATGGGCAGGCCGGGATCGCGCGCGCGGAGCACATGGGCCACCGGGTTCGACACCGCGATCACGACATCCGGTCGCGCCGCGATGACCTCGGCGGCCAGCGGCGCCAGGCGTGCCGGATCGCCATCGGAGGAGCGGGCGAAGAACTGCAGCGTCCGGCCCTCGACGAAGCCTTCGCGCGCCAGTTCGGGCAGGCCCCATTGCCGGAACTGGTCGATCGAGATCTGCCCGGAGGACAGCAGGCCGAGGCGCGCCACGCGCCCCTGCCCGCGCGCGGGCATCGCGCCCGTTGCGGCGAGCGACCCGGCCAGCAGCATCCGGCGCCGAAGCATATGCCCGTTCCTCATGCGCCCGGGCCGCGCGCGAGCGGCGCCGTTGCCCCGGTCATCGCCCTGGCCCGGCCGTGCCCTCGCCATGCGTCGCCGCGCCGGCCCCGTGCCGAGGCCGACGGGCACAGCATGACCGCGCCGCGGCGGGCGCGCGAGTTCCGTTCGGCCACGCGCGGCGCGGCAACCCAGCATGCATCGGGGAAAGCCTCCCTGCCTCGTCCTCGGCCCCAAGCCTGCCCTGGCGGCGCGCCATCACTGTGTGTCAAATCGCACATCGGATCCGGCGGGCTGATCGCACCCTCCCGGCGTCCGGCGTGGGAGGCATGGCATGGGAGACGCGAAGGCCATCGGCCGCAGCCTGGCGACATGGCCGGCCGGCCCGCGGGCATGAACGCCCCCCGCCGCGCCGAGACCCTGGCGGTCATCCCCTTCTTCAGCGGCATCGCGCCCGAGCTCGCCCTTCGCCACGGCAGGCGCGCGCACTGGCTGACCGCCGAGGCAGGCCGCCTGATCCTCGACTTCGACGACCCGTCCGACGACGTCTTCTTCGTGCTCTCGGGCAGCGTGCGCATCTCGGTGCGCACGCCGGGCGGGCGCGAGCTGATCCTCGACGACGTCCCCGCCGGCCGCTTCTTCGGCGAGATGGCCGCGATCGACGGCGCGCCGCGGTCGGCATCCGTCATCGCCCTGCATCGCAGCCGCATCTGCCGCCTGCCGGGCGCCGCCTTCATGGCGCTGATGGCCGAGGCGCCCGACCTTTCGCGCAGGCTGATGCAGGTGCTGACGAGCCGCATCCGCGAGACGAATGCGCGCATGCTCGAACTGACGAGCCTGGACATCCGGCACAGGCTCTACGCCGAGCTGCTGCGCCGCTCGAACCCGGCCGGCGCGGGCGGGGAGCGGGCGATCTCCCCGCCACCGGTCCAGCAGATCATCGCGCTGCGCATCGGGGCGCGCCGGGAGGCCGTCTCGCGCGAGATCGCGCGGCTGCTGCGCGACGGCGTGCTGGAACGGACGAGGGGGGCGCTCGTCATCCGCGCGCCGGCCATGCTCGAGCGGGCTTTGGCCGAGGCGGCGACGAACTGAGGCGATCCGTGCCCGGCCGGTCGCGCCGTTCATTCCGACGCGATGCGCATGGGGATCGCGAGCAACCCGCCCGCCCCCGGGCGGATCAGCGCCTTCCCGCCGCCTGCGCCTGCTGGCCGCGCGGCGCCGCGCCGTCGAGAAAGAGGCCGACCGCCTCCTCCGCCAGCGCGACGATCTCGGCGCGTCGCGGCGGATCGCGCACGCCGAGCAGCAGGCGCATCTGCGCCGAGCCGAGCACCATGCCGTAGAGCATGCGTGCCGCCGTCCCTGGATTGGACAGGGCAAGGCACCCCGCCGCCGCCTCGGTCGCGAGCCGGCGCTCGAGCACGCTCGATCCTCGGGCCGTCAGCACGCGATGCGTCGCCGCCGCGAGTTCCGGCGAGCGATGCCGCTCGCCGATCACGAGGCGGAAGATGCCGATCTGCCGCTCCGCGAGGAGATGCTCGGCGGCCGCGACCAGGATGCCCGTCAGCGCGCGCCGCAGGTCGGGCTCACGCTCGAGGTCGGTGTCGAGCGCGATCGGCACGAGGGTCGCGGCGATCGTCTCCTCGAACAGCGCGGCCTTGGAGGGGAAGACCTGGTAGAGCGTGCGCTTGGACATGCCCGCCACGCGGGCCACCTCGTCCATGCTCGCCGCCGCGTAGCCATCGCGCAGGAAGACGCCCGCGGCGGCTTCGCAGAGCCGCAGGCGCCGCGCGCAGTCCGGCATCGCGGCGCGCGCGCCGGCCCGGGGCCCGGCCGGGGTGGTCGGACGGTCGAGCACCTCGCCCATGCCCCGTCACTCCGCCGGGGCGGGCAGGGAGGAAGCCGGCGCATGCGTCGCCTCCTCCTTCCGCCGCGCGCCGAACACGCGCAGCACCAGCACGAAGAACAGGGGCACGAAGATCACCGCGAGCACGGTGCCCGCGACCACGCCGCCGATCACGCCGATGCCGATCGCGTTCTGCGCGCCGGACCCGGCGCCACTCGCGATGGCGAGCGGCACGACGCCCAGCGTGAAGGCGAGCGAGGTCATGATGATCGGCCGCAGCCGCTGGCGCGCCGCCTCCTCCGCCGCCTCGGCGAGCGACAGGCCGCGGTCGAAACCCTCCCGCGCGAATTCGACGATCAGGATGGCGTTCTTCGCCGTCAGCCCGATCGTGGCGAGCAGGCCGACCTGGAAGTACACGTCGTTGGCCAGGCCCTTGAACAGGGTGGCGAGCACCGCGCCCAGCACGCCGAGCGGCACCGCCAGCATCACCGCGGTCGGGATCGACCAGCTTTCGTAGAGCGCCGCCAGGCACAGGAACACCACGATCAGCGACAGGGCATAGAGCGCCGGCGCCTGGCCGGAGGATTGCCGCTCCTGGAAGGAGATGCCGCTCCATTCGAAGGCGAAGCCGGGCGGAAGCTGCGCCGCGAGCCGCTCCATCTCCGCCATCGCCTCGCCGGTCGTGAAGCCCGCGGCGGGCATGCCCTGGATCTCGCGGGAGGCGACGCCGTTGAAGCGTTCCAGCCGCGGGGAGCCGAATTCCCACACCGTGCGGCCGAAGGCGGAGAACGGCACCATCTGCCCCTGCGCGTTGCGCACGAACCATTTGTCGAGGTCGCTCGGCACCATGCGCGCCTCCGGCTGGCCCTGCATGAAGACCCGCTTGACGCGCCCGCGATCCATGAAGTCGTTGACGTAGGTCGACCCCCAGGCGGTCGACAGCGTCGCGTTCACGTCGGTGACCGACAGGCCAAGCGCGCTGGCGCGTTCCCAGTCGACGATGAGGCGGAACTGCGCCTCGTCGTTCAGCCCGTTGGGCCGCACCCGCGTCAGCATGGGGCTGGCCGCCGCCAGGGACAGCAGCTGGTCGCGCGCCGCCATCAGCGCCGCATGCCCCTGACCCCCGCGATCCAGCAGCTGGAAGGCGAAGCCGGTGGCGTTGCCGAGTTCCCGCACCGCGGGCGGGGAGGACGCCACGATCAGCGCGTCCTGGTAGCCGCCGAAGCGCGCGTTGATCCGCGCCGTCAGCGGCTGGACGTTGTCCTGCGCGCCGCGCCGCACGTCCCAGTCGCGCAGGGTGATGAAGCCCAGCCCGGAATTCTGCCCGCGGCCGCCGAAGCTGAAGCCGTTGATGGCGAAGAAATTGTCGACCACGGCGCCCTCCTCCTCGCGGAGGTAGCGGCCCAGCTCGTCGAGCGCGCGCTGCGTGCGGTCGGCCGTCGCGCCGGGCGGGGCGGTGACCTGCACGAAGGCGATCCCCTGGTCCTCGTTCGGCAGGAAGCCGCCGGGCAGGCGCAGGAAGCCGTAGCCGAGCGCGCCCAGCAGCGCGGCGTAGACCACCAGCATCCGCGCCGGCCGGCGCAGGCTGGCGCGCACGCCGCCGACATAGCCGCGCGTCATGCGGTCGAAGCCGCGGTTGAACCAGCCGAAGACGCCGCGCTTGCCCTGGTCCGGCTTGTGCGGCCGCAGCAGGGTGGCGCAGAGCACCGGCGTGAAGAAGATCGCGACCAGCACCGACAGCGCCATGGCCGTCGCCACGGTCACCGAGAATTGCCGGTAGATGACGCCGACGGATCCGCCGAAGAAGGCCATCGGCAGGAACACCGCCGAGAGCACGAGGCCGATGCCCACCAGCGCGCCGGTGATCTGGTCCATCGACCGCCGCGTCGCCTCCAGCGGGGAGAGATGCTCCTCGGCCATCACGCGCTCGACGTTCTCGACCACCACGATGGCGTCGTCCACCAGCAGGCCGATGGCCAGCACCAGGCCGAACATGGTCAGCGTGTTCACGCTGAACCCGAGCGCCTGCAGCACCGCGAAGGTGCCCAGCAGCACCACCGGGATCGCCATGGTCGGGATGAGCGTGGCGCGCAGGTTCTGCAGGAACACGAACATCACGATGAAGACGAGCACCACCGCCTCCAGCAGCGTCATGATCACGGCCTTGATCGAACGCTGCACGAAGGGCGTGGTGTCCTGCAGGTAGACGACCTCGAGCCCCTGCGGGAAGCTCGGGCGCAGGCGGTCGATGGTCGCGCGGATCGCCGCCGCGGTGTCGAGCGCATTGGCCCCGCTGGCCAGCCGGATGCCGATGCCGCTGGACGGCCGCCCGTCCAGCAGGGTGGTGATGGAGTAGTTCTCGCCGCCGATCTCGACGCGCGCGACGTCGCGCAGGCGCACCTGCGCGCCGTCCGGGCGCACGCGCAGCAGGATCGCGCCGAAATCCTCCGTGGTCTGCAGGTAGGACGGGCCGATGATGGTGGCGTTGAGCTGCTGGCCGGGCACCGCCGGCAGCGCGCCCATCTCGCCGCTCGACACCTGCACGTTCTGGGCGCGCACCGCGGCCGCGACGTCGGACGGCGTGAGCCCGAAATTCACCAGCTTCGCGGGGTCCAGCCAGATGCGCATGGCGAACTGCGCGCCGAAGACCTGGAAGTCGCCCACGCCGGGGGTGCGGCTGATCGGGTCCTGGACATTGGCCACCAGGAAGTCGGAGATGTCGATCCGCTCCATCCGCCCGTCGGTCGACACGAAGCCCACCACGAGCAGGAAGTTGCCGGACGACTTCACGACGCGGATGCCCTGCTGCTGGACCGTCAGCGGCAGGCGGGGCACCGCCAGCTGCACGCGGTTCTGCACCTGCACCTGGGCCGTGTCGGCATTGGTGCCGGGCGCGAAGGTCAGCTGGATGCGCGCGGCACCGTCCTTGGTCGTCTGCGAGTCGAAGTACAGCAGGTTGTCGATGCCGCTCAGCTGCTGCTCGATGACCTGCACCACGGTGGTCTGCACCGTCTCGGCCGAGGCGCCCGGGAAGTTCACGTTGATGGAGATCGCGGGCGGGGCGATCGCCGGGTATTGCGCGACGGGCATGCCGCGCAGGGCGAGCAGCCCGGCCAGCATGATCCCGATGGCGATCACCCAGGCGAAGACCGGGCGATCGATGAAGAAGCGGGCCACGACGCCCTTAGCTCGCGGCCGCGGTCGGGCGTTCGCGCGCCTGCACCCGGGCGCCCGCGCGGATGCGCTGGACGCCCTCGATGACCACGCGCTCGCCGGCCGCGACGCCCTCGGTCACCAGCCAGTCGTTGCCGACGGTCCGGCTGGCGCGCAGCACCCGCTGCTCGACCACGCCCTCGGCGTTCACCACGAAGGTCATGGGCTCGCCGCGCGGCGTGCGCAGCACGGCGCGCTGCGGCACCAGGATGGCGCGGTCGGTGACACCTTCCTCGACGCGGGCGCGGACGAACATCCCCGGCAGCAGCAGTTGGTCGGGGTTGGGGAAGACCGCGCGCAGGGTGACGGACCCGGTGCCCTGGTCGACGATCACCTCGGAGAACTGCACCTCGCCCGCATGCGGGTATTCCGAGCCGTCCTCGAGAACCAGCCGCGCCACCGCGCGGTCGGCCAAGGGGCGGCGCAGCGCGCCGCTTTCCACGTCGCGCCGCTGCTGCAGCAGCACCGCGCTCGGCTGGGTCAGGTCCACCAGGATCGGGTCGAGCTGCGTCACGGTGACCAGCGCCGTGGCCTGGTTCGCGGTGACGAGCGCGCCGGGCGTGACGGTCGCGCGGCCCGTGCGCCCGGCGATGGGGGAGGCGACGCGCGTGTAGCCGAGGTCGATCCGCGCGGTCTCGAGCGCCGCGCGGGTGGAGATGATGTCGGCCTGCACCTGGCGCAGCGTCGCCTCGGCGTTCTCCAGGTTCTGCTCGCTGACCGCCTGCACCCGCGCCAGGGCGCGCAGGCGGGCGGCGGTGCTCAGCGCCACGCGCTCGGCCGCCTCGATGCGCGTCAGCGCCGCCTCGGCGCGGCGGACCGACGCCTCGAAGGGCGCGGGGTCGATCTGGAACAGCGGCTGGCCGGCCATGACGGCCTCACCCTCGGTGAACAGGCGCTCCCGCAGCACCCCGCCCACCTGGGGCCGGACCTCCGCCGCGCGGAACGGCGCGGTGCGTCCGGGAAGGACGGAGGTCACGGGGATCTCGCGCCGCTCCAGCGTCACCACCGTCACCGCGACGGGGGCCGGCGGAGCGGTGTTCGCGGCGGCGCGGATCGGCGAGTCGTCGCAGCCGGCCGCGGCGACGAGCGCCAGGGCGAGTGCCAGGAGCCGCGGCTGCCCGTTGCGCATCCGCGTGCGGATGGCCATCGCGGTCCGCGATGCTGCGCTGGACGTTCGTGACATGAAGCCTCGTTTCGATACGGACTGGGGGTCGGTCGCGGCGGATACTGGTGAGTTTCCTGAAGACTTCAACAGGCGTTTCCGGGACATCTCGCCCGGGGCGGGCGGCATCCGCCCCGAACTGCCGCGAATCTGTGCAACGGCCTGCCGCGAAGCGGGCATCGCGACGGGGGCGGCGGGCGGGCAGGGAGAACATGCACGCCAGCGCATGCGCCGCGACCGACGGGCGCTTCACGCCACCCGACACGCGGCGTTCCCCGCATCCCGCCCCTGGCGCAGACTGGGCGCGAGAGCCGCAGGAGCGGCCGAGAGAGGACACGCCATGCCGCACCACCCGGCGCGCCGCGCCCTGATCGCCGCGGCGCTCGCCGCGCCCTTCGCGGGCGACGCGCATGCCCAGGCCCCCTGGCCCGATCGCCCGGTGCGCTTCTATGTCGGCTTCGCACCCGGCACCGCCACCGACAACCTCGCCCGCGTCATCGCCGAGGCGCTGTCGCCGATGCTCGGCCAGCCCGTGGTGATCGAGAACCGTCCCGGGGCGCAGGGCACGCTCGCCGGGGCCGCGGTGGCGCGCGCGCCGTCCGACGGGCATGCGGTGATGATGGGATCGGGCACCACGCATGGCGCCGCCTCCGCCCTGCTGCGCAGCGTGCCCTACGATCCGGTGCGGGACTTCATGCCCGTGCTGCGGCTGGCTCACATCACGCAGGTGCTGGTGGTGCGCGCCGACCATCCGGCGGAGGACCTGCCCGGCCTCGCGCGCCACCTGCGCGCGGCGAATGCCCGCGTGTTCTACGGATCCGGCTCCTCGGGCAACCTGCTGCCGGCGGCGATGATGATGCGCCACCTCGGCGTGGACAGCGAGGTCGTGACCTATCGCAGCCCGCCGCAGGCGCTGGCGGACCTGATCGGCGGGCGCTTCCCGCTGATGTTCATCGACCTGTCGGCCGCGATGGGCGCGATCCGCGCCGGCCAGCTGCGCGCCATCGCCATCAGCAGCGAGCGCGCGAGCCCGAACCTGCCGGGCGTGCCCTCCCTCGCCACCCTGATCCCCGGCTTCGGCTTCGAGACCTGGTTCGGCATGTACCTGCCCACCGGTACGCCGGCCCCGATCGCCGCGCGGCTCGGCGCCGCGACGCGGGAGGTGCTGGACAGGCCGGAGACATGGGCGCGCCTCTCGCCCATGGGGTTCGAGCGCAGCACGGGATCGGCCGGGGACCTCGCCGCGCTGACGCAAGCCGAGGTGGCGCGCTGGCGGGCCGCGGTGCGGGACCTCGGCATCCAGCCGGAATGACGGCGCGCGCTATTCCGCCGCGCGCAGCCCGTCCCACCAGGGGCAGGCGCCGGGCATGACGGTGTGGTTGCCGGGCAGCACCTGCACCGGGGCGCGTTCGCCGCGCGCGGCGGCCTCCATGCGCATGCGCCGGCCGGCCGCGACCGCCTCCGGCCCCGCCCAGTGGCGGTCATGGCCCCAGAGGCTCGGCCCGCTGTCCATCCGCTCGGCCTTCCAGGTCGCGGGGTCGATGTGCCGCCCGCCCCATCCGTATTCCACCAGGAAGCCGCCCGGCGTGCGCGCGTAGAAGCTCGTCATCCAGTCGTTGGTGTGGCGGCCGAGCGTCGTCGCGACGCGCCCTTCCTCGGCCATCGCGAGGTCATAGCCCTGGCCGACATCGTCCAGGCTCAGCAGCTCCATCATCAGGTGGTGCATCCCCGCCTTGCCCGTCTCGATCAGCGCGAGCGAATGGTGCCGGCCGTTGACGTGCATGAAGGTGGCGCGGAAGGGCTGCTCCACCCAGTCGGACAGGCCGAAGCCGAGGATGTCGCGATAGAAGGGCAGCACCTCGTCGATCCGCGGCACGGTCAGCACCGCATGCCCCATGCCGAGCGGCCCGGTGCGGAAGCCCGATATCGCGCGCCCCGGCGCGAAGGCGCGGTCGGTCACCTCCGGCCCGTGGAAGATCTCGATGCGGTTGCCGAGCGGATCCTGCGTGACGATCAGCTCCGCCACGCGCCGCCGGTCCGCCAGCGCCCGCGCGCCGCGCGCCACCGCGACGCCTGCGGCCTCGAGCCGCGCGGCCATGGCATCCAGCGCGGCGGCGTCCGCGACTTCCCAGCCGAAGGCGCCGAGCCCGTCCTGCGCATCCGCGCTGACGATCACGCGCTGGCGCCGGTCGTCCATGCGGAAGGCGAGCTCCGTCTGCGCGCGCTCGGCCAGCATCAGGCCGAGCATGCGCGGCGCGAAGCCGGCCCAGTCGTCGAGGCTGCTCGCGCGAAGTTCGAGATAGCCGAGCGCGGTGATGGCCATGGTGCGTTTCCCCCTGCCCGCCCATACTCGGGCCAAGGCGGTCATGCGCCAGAGACTAGGGAGAAGACGCCATGCGTTCAAACCTGATGGCGGGCGCGCTGGCGCTGCTGCTGGCGCCGGCGGCCGCCCTCGCCCAGGCCTGGGCGCCCGACCGGCCGGTCACCATCGTCAACCCCTACGCCGCCGGCAGCACGACCGACGCGCTGGCGCGCGCGCTCGCCGCCGGCATGGCGCCGCGGCTCGGCCAGCCCGTGGTGGTGGCCAACCGCGACGGCGCGGCGGGCGGCATCGGCACGGCGCAGGTGGCGCGCGCCGCGCCGGACGGGCTGACGCTGCTCTTCGCCCCGGCGGTCGTGCTCTCGGTCCTGCCCGCGCGCGGCGACCCGGGCTATGCACCGGATGCGCTGGTGCCGGTCTGCCAGGCCTTCGAGAACGCGATGGCGATCGCGGTGCGGCCGGACAGCCCCTTCGCGACGCTTGCCGACCTGGTCGCCGCGGCGCGCGCGCGGCCGGGCGCGCTCAGCTACGGGCACCAGGGCGTCGCCTCCATCCCGCACCTCGCCGCGCTCGAACTGGCGGAAGCCGCGCGGCTGCAGTTGCAGGACGTGCCCTATCGCGGCGAGCCCGCGGTGCTGGTGGACCTGCGCGCCGGGCGCGTCGATTTCGCGGTGACGGTGATGGGCTCGCTATCGGGCCAGGGGCTGCGCGTGCTCGGCGTGTTCGCGCCCGCGCGGCATCCGATGCTGCCCGATGTGCCGACCGTCGCCGAACAGGGCTTCGACGTCGCGCCCACCAGCTTCGGCGGGTTGTTCGCGCCGGCCGGCACGCCCGCACCGGCGCGCGCGGCGCTGGAAGCCGCCTGCCTCGCCGCGGCGCGGGAGGAAGGCTATCGCAGCGTCGCCGCGCGCATGTTCCAGCCCGCGACGCCGGAAGCGGATGCCGGGACGCTCGCCGCGCGGCTGGCCCGCGACATCGCCGACAAGCGCCGCCTGCTCGCCACCATCGGCCCGGCGCGCTGACGCCGCCACGCCACGGAGACTTCACGATGCGCCGCGCCCTTCTCCTCCTCGCCCTGCTCGCGCCGCTGCCGGCCACGGCCTTCCCGGACCGGCCGGTCACCATCATCAACCCCTATGCGACCGGCAGCAGCACGGATGCGGCGGCGCGCGCGCTGGCCGATTCCTTCACGCGCGACCTCGGGCAGAACGTGGTCGTCACCTCGCAATCGGGCGGGTCCGGCGTGGTCGGGATGCGCGCGCTGACGGCCGCCGCGCCGGACGGGCACACGCTGGCCTATTCGCCGCTCGTCCCCCTCGCCTTCCAGCCGCACCTGGTGCGCAACACCGGGCTCGGGCCGGATGCGGTCGCACCGGTGTGCAACGTGACCGAGAACATCCTCGGCATCATGGTGAAGGCGGACAGCCCCTGGCGGACGCTGGCCGACATGGTGGCCGCGGCGCGGCAGCGGCCCCTCACCTACGGCTCGCCGGGGCCGAATTCCGCGCCCTTCCTCGGCGTGCACCGCGTGCAGTCGGCCGCGGGCGGGCAGTTCACGCACGTGCCCTTCCGCGGCGACGGCGCATCCTTGACCGAGGTGATCGCCGGGCGGCTCGACTTCGCGGCGATCGTCGTCGCCTCCGGCGTGCCCATGGCGCGGGCGGGGCAGACGCGGCTCGTCGCGGTCTTCTCCGAAGGCCGCCACCCGGCCTTCCCCGACGTGCCGACGGCGCGCGAGCAGGGGATCGACGCGCTGCAGCCTTCCTATGCGGGCCTGTTCGCGCCGCGCGGCACGCCTGAACCGGTGCTCGCGCGGCTGGAAGCCGCCTGCCGCGCGGCGATGGAGACGGACGGCTTCCGCCGCTTCGCCGAGAACTGGGGCGCGGTGGCGAGCTTCCGCGGCCGCGCCGAATTGCAGCGGCTGCTGACGGCGGAATACGAGGCGACGGGCGCGGCCTTCCGCGCGCTCGGCGTCACGCCGGAATGACGGCGCAGGTCACGTCAGGAAGGCGCCGCCATTCACATGGATGGTCTGGCCGGTGACGTAGCCGCCTTCGGGCCCGGCGAGCATCCGCACCACGGCCGCGATCTCGTCGATCGTCGCCTTGCGGCCGAGCGGGATGCCCGCTTCCCGCCCGAGCGCCACCGGCATCGGCCCGGCGCTCGCGCCGCGCTGCGTGTCCACCGCGCCGGGGGCGACGCAGTTCGCGCGGATCCCGTGCGGGGCGAGTTCCACCGCGAGCGCGCGCATCAGCCCCTCCAGCCCCGCCTTCGATGCCGAGACATGCGCGCGGTTCGGCGTGCCGACATGCGTCGAGATGCCCGAGAGCGCGACGATGGACCCGCCGCCGCGCCCGGCCATCTGCGGCGCGACGGCGCGCGCGAGCAGGAAGGCGCCGTCGAGCGCCACGGACAGGATCTCCCGCCACTCGGCGTAGGAGATGTCGGTGAAGGCGGTCTGCCGCCGCAGCCCGGCATTGCAGACCAGGATGTCCACGCCGCCGAATGCGCGCGCGGCCTCGGCGGCCAGGCGCGCCACCTCATCCTCCCGCGCCACGTCGGCCAGCGCCGCGACGGCCTGGCCGCCGGCGGCGCGGATCTCCGCCGCCACGGCCTCGATCGCCGCGGCGTCCGACCGCCCGTTCACGACCACCGCCGCGCCGTCCCGCGCGAGGGAGAGCGCGATCGCGCGGCCGATGTTCTTCCCCGCGCCCGTGACGAGCGCGACCTTGCCTCTGAGTTCCCCGGCCATCGATGCCTCCATCCGTCCGCCGCGCCGTAGCACGCGGCGCGTCAGGCGCGCAGGGGGATCACCTTGTCGAAGCGGCAGGTCACGGCTTCGCCTTCCGCATGCGCCGGCAGCGCCGCGGGCACGACGACGAACAGCATCCCCGCCGCCGTTTCGATCTCGTATTCCCGCGTCTGGCCCAGGAAGGCGGCGCGCTGGACGCGGCCGGGCAGGCCTTCGCCCGCATCGGCGGCGAACAGGCGGATCGATTCCGGCCGCACGGCGAGGCTGGCGGGACCGGCGGGATGGGCGCGCAGCAGCGTGGCCAGTTCCGCCCCGCCGGCCGCGATGCGGCCCGGCCCGCCGGGGGCGGCGATCACCTCCCCCGCGATCACATTCGCCTCCCCCATGAAGTCGGCGATGAAGGCGTCGGCCGGGTCCTCGTACAATTCCGTCGGCGTGCCCTTCTGCGCGATGCGGCCATCCTTCATCACCACCACGAGGTCGGACACCGCCAGCGCCTCCTGCTGGTCGTGCGTGACGTAGACGACCGACAGGCCGAGGCGCTTCTGCAGGTCGCGGATATCCTCCCGCACCCGTCGCCGCAGCCTTGCGTCGAGGTTGGACAGCGGCTCGTCGAACAGCAGCACCTTGGGCCGCAGCACCAGCGCGCGCGCGACGGCCACGCGCTGCTGCTGCCCGCCCGAGAGTTCCGCCGGCAGCCGCGCGCCGAGCCCTTCGAGGCCCAGCGTCTTCAGCATCGCGGTCGCCTCGGTCTCCGCCGCCTGGCGGCGCTGCCCGCCGACGACGAGGCCATAGGCGACGTTCTCCAGCACGTTCATGTGCGGGAACAGCGCGTAGGACTGGAACACCATGGCGATGCGGCGCTCGGCGGCCGCGAGGCGGGAGACGTCGCGCCCCTCGATCTCGATCCGCCCCTCGGTCGGCAGTTCGAGCCCCGCGACCAGCCGCAGCGTCGTCGTCTTGCCGCAACCCGAGGGGCCGAGCAGCGTGACGAGCGCGCCCTGAGGCAGGTCGAAGGAGACCTCGTTCACCGCGCGCACGAGGCCGAAGGCCTTGGTCACGCGGTCGAAGCGGATCGCGGTGCCGTCCATGCTCAGGCTCCTGCCCTGACGGGTGCGGCGCGCCGGCCGATCTGCGCGCGCCCGACCACGCGCTCGATGCCGAGCACGACGGCCAGCATCACCGCGATCAGCACCGTGGAATAGGCGATGGCGAGCGCCATCTCCCCGGCCTCCACCCGCCCGACGATGTAGACGGTGGCGAGGTTGTGCCGCGCCGACACCAGGAAGATCACCGCCGAGACCGCCGTCATCGCATGCACGAAGGCATAGGCGAGGGAGGCGACGATCGCCGGGCGCAGCAGCGGCAGGATGACGTGCCGCAGCGTCTGCAGCGCGCCCGCGCCCATGGTGGCGGAGGCCTCGTCCAGCGAGCGGTCGATCTGCGCGAGTGCGGCGATGCCGCCGCGCACGCCCACCGGCAGGTTCCGGAACACGAAGCACAGGATCAGGATCGTCGCCGTGCCGGTCAGTTCGATCGGCGGCTCGTTGAAGGCCATGATGTAGGACACGCCCACCACCGTGCCCGGGATGGCGAAGGACAGCATGGCCATGAATTCCAGCGCGCCGCGCCCGGGGAAGGATTGCCGCGCGATCAGCCAGGCGAGCAGGATGCCGAGCCCCGCGGTCAGCGGCGCCGAGATCGCCGCGACCTCGATGGTGGTGAACAGGCTGTCCCAGGCCGAGCCGCGGAATTCGGGCCCGCTTTGCCATTCCACCTCGAAGCCCGTCAGGATGTGGCGCCAGGTGAAGGACATGTCGCCGCGGCCGATATCGTGCACGAAGCCGCCCACCAGGATGATGCCGTAGACCGCGGCGGTGAAGATCATCCAGGGCCAGGCGACCGCGCCGCAGGCGAATTTCAGCCCGCGCGGCAGCGGCGACGGCACGCCCGAATCCCCCTTGCCCGTCACCGTCGTGTAGCGCCGCCGGCCGAGCCAGAGCGTCTGCAGGAAGAAGGCGCCGAGCGTGAGTGCCAGCAGCAGCAGCGCGAGCGCCGCCGCGCGCCCCGGTTCGTGCCGCGCGCCGGCGATGGCGAAGAAGATGCGCGTCGACAGCACGTCGAAATCCCCGCCGAGCACCAGGGGGTTGCCGAAATCGGCCAGGCTCTCGACGAAGCCGAGCAGCAGGCAGGCGGCGATGGCCGGGCGCAGCAGCGGCCAGGTCACGGTGCGGAAGACGGTGAAGCGCCGCGCGCCCATGGTCGATGCCGCTTCCTCGAGGCTCGGCCCGATCGCGCGCACCGCCCCTTCCAGCAGCACGAAGGAGATCGGCGCCTGCGACAGCACCTGCGCCAGCAGCACGCCCGGCAGCCCGTAGATCCAGCGGCTGCGCGGGATGTCGAACCATTCCCACAGCGCCGTCGTCACCAGCCCCGTCCGCCCGAACAGCACGATCAAGGCAAGGGAGACGACGAAGGGCGGCGTGATCAGCGGCAGCAGCGTCATGGCCCGGAAGGCCGGCTGCGCGCGCACCCCGCCGCGCGCGGCGAGCAGCGCGAAGGCGAGGCCGATCAACGTCGAGAGCACCGCCGTCAGCACCGCGAGCAGCAGCGTGTTCCACACCACGCCGCAGCCCTGGTGGCTGGCGAGGCAGGCGAGGCTCCAGGCCTCCGGCGCCGCGAGGCGCGTGGCCAGCGCGCCCGGCGCGAAGCGCCCATCCTCGACCGCCGCGGCGGACAGGATGGTGGCGAGCGGCAGGAAGACGAACAGCAGCAGCAGCGCGCCGCAGCCGATGACGAGCAGCGCGATGAAGGCATCCCCGCCGAACCGCCCGCGCTGCGCGAGGCCGGCCGCGACGAGCGCGACCGCGGCGCCGAGCAGCATCGCCCCGCCCCAGCCGAGCGCGGCCTGCGGCCCCGCCCCGCCCAGCAGCGGCGCCAGCGCCGGCCAGGCGAGCCCGCGCATCCCGACCGCCTGCCCCTGCAGGAAGACCAGCGCCACGATGGCGAGCCCCGCGCCCGCGACCATCCCGCCCGCGGCGCGGCCCGCCAGCAGCGGCGCGGCGGCGAGCGCGAGCAGCGCCACGACCGGCCAGAGCCACCAGCGCGACCCGTCCAGCAGCAGCACCGCGAGCGGCGCGGCATCGCCGCCCGGCCACGCGCCGAACCCGCCCTCGAGCCCGTGCCAGGGTGCCGCCAGCAGGCCGAGAAGCGCCGCGGCCAGCGCGACCCGGCCGAGCGTCAGCGCGGACATGCGGCGCTCAGCGCGCGGCGGCGCGGACTTCCCTCTCCCAGCGCTGCAGCAGGCGCGTGCGCTCCGCGGCGCTGCCCCAGCGGGCGAAGTCGTAGTCGATCAGGCGCACATCCTCGAAGCGCGGCGCCTGGGGCGGGATGGGCGCAGCGCGGTTGGACGGCAGCTGGTAGGAATTGGCGGTCGCGGCGATGGCCTGCGCCTCCGCCCCCAGCGCCCAGTCGTAGAAGCGGCGGGCGTTCTCCATGTTCCGCGCGCCGCGGATGATCGACATCGACCCGATCTCGTAGCCCGTGCCCTCGCAGGGGGCGACGATCGTCACCGGCGCGCCGCCCACCTTCTGCGCCACCGCGTCATGCAGGAAGGTGATGCCGACCAGCGTTTCCCCCGTCGCGGCCGCGCGCGCCGGCGCGGCGCCGGACCGCGTGTACTGGTTCACGTTGCGATGCAGCGCGCGGAGATAGGTGAAGGCCGGTTCCTCCCCCATCAGCTGCACCAGCGTCGCGAGCATGGTGTAGGAGGTGCCGGAGGTGTTGGGGTCCGCCACCTGGACCTCGCCGCGGAATTCGGGGCGCGCGATGTCGGCCCAGCAGCGCGGAGCGGCGATGCGGCGGCGCTCCAGTTCCCGCTGGTTGAAGGAATAGCCGAGTGCGCCGGCATAGATGCCGACGGTGCGGAAGCGCGCCTGTTCCGCCTGGCGCACCGCCCAGGGGTGAAGGTCGGCGAGGCGCGGGGAACGATATTCCTCCGTCAGGTTCTCCTCGGCCGCCTGCACATGCGGGTCGCCCGTGCCGCCCCACCAGACATCGCCGCGCGGGTTGGACGCCTCGGCGCGGATCTGCGTCAGCGTCTCGCCGGAGGATTTCCGCGTCATGGCGACGCGGATGCCGGTGGCGCGCTCGAAGGCCGCCACCATGGGGCGGCACCATTCCTCCTGCACCGAGCAATAGACGGTCAGGTTGCCCTGCGCGCGCGCGGCACCGGGCAGCAGCGCGGCGACGGCGAACAGGGACAGGGCAAGCGTGCGGCGCAGCGCCATGACGAGAAACCTCCCAGGGCCGGGCTTGGCTGCCGCGGTCCGTTGCTTCGAAGCGATTACGCCCCGGCCGGGGCGGCAGTTCAAGCCTCCAGCAGCGCCGCGAGCCGCGCGCCCAGCGCTGGCGCGCCGACGCCGACAGGATTGCCGGAGGCGAGCCAGTCCCCGCTGTCGAAGCCGTTCGTCCAGCAGCCCGCTTCCCGCGCGATGGCGATGGCCGCCGCCGCGTCCCAGGAATTGATGTGCAACTCCAGATAGGCGTCGAGCCGCCCGGCCGCCGCTTCCACCAGCCCGAGCGCGCCCGACCCGCCGGTGCGCAGCCCCGCGCCCGCCGCCATCACCGCTTCCGACATGCGGTGGAAGCGCGCGATGGGCACGCGCAGCGACCAGCCGCATTCGATGATGGCGCGGCCGATGTCGGTGGTGGGCGCGGCGCGGATCGGCGCGCCGTTCAGCGTCGCGCCATGGCCCTCGGCGGCGGCGAAGACCTCGCCCGGCGCGTGGCGGGCGATGGCGCCGGCAACCGCGCGGCCGCCCATCACCAGGCCGATGGAGACGCACCAGCGGTCCCCCCCGCGCGCGAAGTTGGAGGTGCCGTCGATCGGGTCGAGCACCCAGAGCGGGCCGGTGCCGTCGGCCGCGCCGCCCATCTCCTCGCCCAGGATCGCCTCCCCGGGGAAGTCGCGCGCGAGGCGATCGCGGATGAAGCGCTCCGTCGCGCCGTCGGCTTCCGTGATGAAGTCCTGCGCGCCCTTGAGGCTGGCGACGCCACCCCCTTCGGCGCGCAGCCGCGCCGCGAGCGCTGCGGCCTCCACGGCGATGGCGGCGGCGGCGTCGCGGCGGCGGGGAAGGTCGGTCATTCGTAGGTGCCCATCACGTTCTGGTCGAAGTCGATCAGCGCGCCGGTCATCATCTCGGCGGCGTCCGAAAGCAGGTAGACCGCGAGCCCGGCCACGTCGCGCGGGCGGATCAGCCGGCCGAAGGGCTGCGACGGCTCGGCGCGTTCCAGCCAATCGGCCGGCCGGCCGTCGCGCGCCTGGATGGCGTGTTCGCCCGGCGTGTCGGCCCAGCCGATATTGATGCCATTGACCCGGATGCGCGCGCGCCGCAGCCCGTTCGCGCTGTTGCGCGTGAAGGTCGCGAGCGCACCCTTGGACGACGAATAGGCGGTCAGGAAAGGCTGCCCGCCATGGCTCGACATGGTGATGACGTTGACCACCGCGCCCGGCCGCCCGAGCGCCACGAGGCGCCGTGCCAGGGCCTGCGTCAGGATGAAGGGCGCGCGCGTGTTGACGGCGAAGAGCCGGTCCCACAGCTCGACCGGCGTGTCGAGCAGCGTGCCGCGATCCGTCAGCCCCGCCGCGTTGACCAGCCCGTCGACGGGGCCGAGCGCGGCCTCGGCCTGGTCCACGATGCGCGCGGTCGCCGCCGCATCGGCAAGGTCAGCCGCGACGAAGCAGGCCGGCACGCCGAGCGCGTCGACCACCGCCCGCCCGCGCGCGACATCGCGCCCGGTGATGCAGATGCCCGCAGCCCCGGCTTCCGCCGCGGCGCGCGCGATGCCTTCCCCGATGCCCTGCGTGCCGCCGGTGACGAGCAGCACGCGCCCCTTCAGCGAGACCGGCGGCAGCGCGCTCATGCGACCTCCGCGACCTTCACGGGGCGGTTCTCCCGCAGGGACCGCAGCGCGGCCTCGGCCAGCACCAGCGCCTGGCGGCCGTCCTCGGCACCCACCGGCATGGGCGCCCCGCGCGCGACGGCGTCGACGAAGGCGGCGAGCTCGATCCGGTACGCCTCCGCATAGCGTTCGAGGAAGAAGTGCAGCGGCTTCTCGCTGCTGACCGCCTGCGCGTCCGCCTGCTCGACCGTGGTCGCCACGCGGTTGCCGGCGATCAGCCGCCCGTCGCTGCCATGCACCTCGATGCGCTGGTCGTAGCCATAGGCAGCGCGGCGGGAATTGTTGATGTGCGCCATGCGGCCCGAAGCGCAGCGCAGCAGCACCATGCAGGAATCGATGTCGCCCGCGGCGGCGACGGCGGGGTCCACCAGCGCCGCGCCCCAGGCGAAGACCTCGGTGGGTTCCTCGCCCAACAGCCAGCGCGCCATGTCGAAGTCGTGGATCGTCATGTCGCGGAACTGGCCGCCGGAGACCTTCAGGTATTCGATCGGCGGCAGGCCGGGGTCGCGGCTGGTGACGACCACCTGTTCCACCGTGCCGATGGCGCCGGCGCCGATCCGGCGATGCAGTTCCGCGAAGGAAGGATCGAAGCGCCGGTTGAAGCCCACCAGCATCGGCACGCCCGCCGCGCGCACCGCGGCCAGCGCCGCATCGACGCGCCGCAAGGCGAGGTCGATCGGCTTCTCGCAGAAGATCGCCTTGCCCGCCTTCGCCGCCGCGATCACCAGGTCCGCATGGGTGTCGGTGGAGGAGGCGATGATGACCGCGCCCACCTCCGGGTCGGCCAGCGCGGCCGCGGTGTCGGACACCGTCGCCCCGTGCTTGCCGGCGAGCGCCGCGGCGGCCGGGCCGTTCACGTCGACGATGTGCTTCAGCCGCGCCGTCCCGCTCGCGGCGAGATTCCCGGCATGGATGGCGCCGATCCGTCCGGCCCCGAACTGCGCGAAGACGAGCATGCGTTTCCTCCGGCCCCGCTTGCGGCCGCCGCCATCCATCCGCAACATCGCCCGGCCGTCAACGCAGCAGGGGAAACGCCATGGGGACCATCCGCCTCACCGCGGCCGAGGCCACCATCCGATTCCTCGCCGCGCAGCGGACCGAGGTCGGCGGCAAGGCCGTGCCGCTGTTCGGCGGCGTCTTCGCCATCTTCGGGCATGGCAATGTCGCGGGCCTGGGCCCCGCCCTGCAGGCGGCGGGGAAGCGCCTGCCCACCTTCCGCGCGCACAACGAGCAGGCCATGGCGCATGCCGCCATCGCCTACGCAAAGACGCATGCGCGGCGGCGGATGATGGCCTGCACCACCTCGATCGGGCCGGGCGCGACCAACATGGTCACGGCCGCCGCGGTCGCGCATGTGAACCGCCTGCCCGTGCTGTTCCTGCCGGGCGATGTCTTCGCCACGCGCGGGCCGGACCCCGTGCTGCAACAGGTCGAGCAGTTCGGCGACCCGACCGTCTCGGCCAATGACTGCTTCCGCCCCGTCTCCCGCTTCTTCGACCGCATCACCCGGCCGGAGCAGATCCTCTCCTCCCTGCCCGCCGCGCTGCGCGTGCTGACCGACCCGGCGGAATGCGGCCCGGCCACCATCGCCTTCCCGCAGGATGTGCAGACCGAGGCGCTGGACGTGCCGGAGGATTTCCTGCGCCCGCGCCTGCATCGCATCCGCGCGCCGGAACCCGATGCGCGCGAACTGGCCGACGCCACCACGGCGCTCGCCCGCGCGAAGCGGCCGCTCGTCATCGCCGGCGGCGGGGTGAAGTATGCGGGGGCGGAAGCGGCGCTCGCCGCATTCGCCGCGGCGCATGGCGTGCCGGTGGCGGAAACCCAGGCCGGCAAGGGCAGCCTGCCCTGGGACCATCCGCGCAATGCGGGGGCGATCGGCGTGACCGGCGCGGCATCCGCCAATGCGCTGGCCGAGGCAGCGGATGTGGTGCTGGCCATCGGCACGCGGCTGCAGGACTTCACCAGCGGTTCGCGCGCACTGTTCCCGCAGGCGCGCCTGATCGGTCTGAACGTCGGCGGCTTCGACGCGGCGAAGCACGATGCGCTGCCGCTGGTGGCGGACGCGGCGCGCGGGATCGCCGCGCTGACCGCCGCGCTGGGCGGCTGGCAGGCGCCCGCCGCCTGGACACGGCGGGCCGAGGCCGCGACCGCGCGCTGGCACGCCACCGTCGCGCGGCTGACCGCGCCCCCGAAGCGCGGCGCGCTGCCGACCGACGCGCAGGTGCTCGGCGCCGTCAACCGCGCCATGCCCAGGGCCGGCATCGTGGTCTGCGCCGCGGGCGGGCTGCCGGGGGAATTGCACAAGCTTTGGCGCGCGACGGACGCGGCCTCCTACCACCTCGAATACGGCTATTCCTGCATGGGCTACGAGATCGCGGGCGGCCTCGGCGCGAAGCTCGCCATGCCGGAGCGCGAGGTGGTGGTGATGGTGGGCGACGGATCGTACCTGATGATGAACAGCGAGATCGCGACCTCGGTCGCGCTCGGCGCGAAGCTGACGATCGTGCTGCTCGACAATCGCGGCTTCGGCTGCATCAACCGGCTGCAGAAGGGCACCGGCGGCGCGCCCTTCAACAACCTGCTGGAGGACGCTGCGCCGGCGATCGACTTCGCCGCCCATGCGCGGAGCCTCGGCGCGGATGCCGTCGCGCTCGACGGCGTCGCGGCGCTGGAGGAAGCGCTGCCCCGCGCATTCCGCGCGAAGCGCACCACCGTGCTGGTCGTCGCGACCGACCCGCAATCCTCGACGCAGGAAGGCGGCGCCTGGTGGGACGTTCCGGTCAGCGCCGTGCCGCGCGACGCCGCCCAGCGCCAGGCGCGCGCCGCCTACGAGACCAGTCGCGCCCGCCGCCGCACCGGAGCCTGAGATGATCCGCCTCGCCATCAACCCGCTGACCTGGACCAATGACGACATGCCCGAGCTCGGCGCGGAGACGCCGCTCGAGACCTGCCTCGCGGAAGCGAAGCAGGCGGGCTTCGCGGGGGTCGAGCTCGGCAACAAGTTTCCCCGCGACGCGGCCACGCTCGGGCCCATCCTCGCGCGGCACGGGCTGGCGCTGGCCTCGGGCTGGTACGGCTCCCGCCTGCTCGAACGCGACGTGGATGCCGAGATGGCGGCGGCCGAACCCCATCTCGCGCTGCTCGCCGCCATGGGCTGCACGGCCTGCGTCTTCGCCGAGGTCTCCCGCGCCGTGCATGGCGCGCGCGCCACGCCGCTGTCCCGCCGCCCGATGCTGTCGGATGCCGACTGGGCCGTGCTGGCGCCGCGCATGACCGAGATGGCGCGGCGCATGGCGGCGCGCGGCCTGCGCCTCGCCTACCATCACCACCTCGGCACGGTGGTGGAAAGCGCGGCCGAGATCGACCGGCTGATGGACGCGACGGGGCCGGAGGTCGAATTGCTGCTCGACACCGGCCACCTGACCGCGGCCGGCGGCGATCCGGTCGCGATGGCGCGGCGCCATGCCGGGCGCATCGCCCATGTCCATTGCAAGGATGTGCGGCGGGACGTGCTGGCGCGCGCCAAGGCCGCCGACCTGCCGTTCCTGGAAGCGGTGCTCGAAGGAATGTTCACCGTCCCCGGCGACGGCATGGTGGATTTCGCGCCCGTGCTCGCCGCGCTCGCTGAAGGCCGCTACCAGGGCTGGCTGGTGGTGGAGGCCGAGCAGGACCCGGCGAAGGCGCATCCGCTGACCTATGCGCGGATGGGGCACGACCATCTCGCCGCGCTCGCGGCGCGGGCCTTCGCGGCATGACCGCGCGCCGCCGCGCGATCATCCTCGGCGCGGCGGGGCGCGACTTCCACGTGTTTAACACGCTGTTCCGCGACGATCCGTCGCGCGAATGCGTGGCCTTCACCGCGGCGCAGATCCCGGGCATCGCGGGGCGGCGCTATCCGGTAGCCCTCGCCGGGCCGCTCTACCCCGATGGCGTGCCGATCCACGATGAGTCCGAGTTGCCCGGGCTGCTGGCGCGCGGCGATGTCGAGGAGGTGCTGTTCGCCTACAGCGATGTGCCGCAGGCGCATGTGATGCGGCTCGGCGCCATGGTGCTCGCGGCGGGCGCGGATTTCGTGCTGCCTGGTCCGCGCGCGACGATGCTGGCGTCGCGCCGGCCGGTCATCGCCATCTGCGCGGTGCGCACGGGCTGCGGCAAGTCGCAGGTGACGCGCTGGCTTGCGGCACGGCTGCGCGCGCGCGGCCTGCGCGTGGCCGTGCTGCGCCACCCGATGCCCTATGGCGACCTGGCGGCGCAGGCGGTGCAGCGTTTCGCCTCGGCGGCCGACCTCGACGCCGCCGCCTGCACGATCGAGGAGCGGGAGGAATACGAGCCGCACATCGCCGCCGGCCAGCCGGTCTTCGCCGGCGTCGACTACGCCCGCATCCTCGCCGCCGCCGAGGCGGAGGCCGACATCCTGCTGTGGGACGGCGGCAACAACGATTTCCCCTTCATCCGGCCCGACCTGCTGGTCGTGCTGGCCGACGCGCTGCGCCCGGGGCACGAGGCCGGCTGGCATCCGGGGGAAGCGGTGCTGCGCATGGCCGACATCGTGCTGGTGGCCAAGGCGAATGCGGCGCCGGAGGCGGATGTGGCGCGGGTGGAAGCGGCGGCGCGCGCGCTGAACCCGCGCGCGACGGTGCTGCGCGGCGCGTCGCGCGTCACGCTCGACGATCCGGATGCGATCCGCGGGCGGCGCGTGCTGGTGGTCGAGGACGGCCCCACGCTGACCCATGGCGGCATGGCGACGGGGGCGGGATTCGCCGCGGCGGTCGCGGCCGCTGCGGCCGAGATCCTCGACCCGCGGGGCTTCGCCGCGCCGGGCATCGCGGAGGTGTTCGCCCGATTCCCGCATCTCGGCCCCGTGCTGCCGGCGATGGGCTACGACGCGGCGCAGCGCGCGGCGCTCGCGGCCACGATCGCGCGGTCAGGCGCGGAGGCGGTGGTGGCGGGGACGCCGATCGACCTCGCCGCGGCGCTGCCGGGGCTGGCCGTGCCCGTGATGCGCGCGCGCTATGCCTTCGAGGAGATGGAGACACCCGGCCTGGGCGGCCTGGTCGACGGCTTCCTGGAGCGGCGGATGGGCGGCGCCGAACCTCGGACCCGCTGATTGGCGCTAGGCTTCGCTAGCCGGCGCGGCGCGGCCATCACGCGAAGGCCGAGAGGGCCATGGGCTGCGGTCGCGCGGCGCAGACGGTCGTCGCTCGCGGCAGGCATGTGCCGGCGACGGTATCCGCCACGTGGCCACTGTCGTCCGCGGCCTCGGCGGGCCTGTGGCGGCGCTACGCCTGCTCGATGCCGCCGGGCCTGCGCGTCGGGGCGAGTTGCGCGCGGACATAGGCGATGTCCCGGCGCAGTGCGAAGACATGCCGCCGGTAGGTGAGCGGCAGCGAGAGCCGCGCGACGCGCCCTTCCAGCGCCTCGAGCCGCTCGCGCAGCGCCGCGCGCGCGTCGTCGCCGCGCGCCTGCTCGGCCTCCGCCTCGATCCGGCGCAGCGTGTCGTAGTGGCGCCAAACCCGCCCTTCCATCTGCCACGCATAGAGCGTGGGCCCGAAGCGGATCAGCGGCACCGCGAGGCCGATCACGGGCAGCAGCACGAAGAACAGGCGCTCCACCCACACCGCGACCCAGAAGGGCAGCCAGCGCTGCAGCACGGTGCGGCCGCGCGCGTAGTAGCGCTCGGCATCCGCGTTCATCGGCAGGTCCTGCGCCAGGGCGTTGGGGAAGCTGCCCTCGGCGCTGAACAGCGTGCGGGGGCGGTGGACCTCCTGCATGATCCCGACCAGCAGGCTCACCACCTGCGGGTGGATGTCCTGATGCGCCAGCACCGAAGCGACCGGCGCCAGCAGCGTCACGGATTGCTCCGGCTGGTCGGCCGCCAGCGACAGCCCGCCCCGCGGCAGCCGAACCGCCGATAGGAAGGGCAGGTGGACGCCATAGGCATCGGCGCTGTCGGCCACGTCCACCAGGCGCACCGCGGGGGCGGCGCGCATCAGGGTGGCGACAGCCCCGGCGGTGCGCGCCGAGACCAGGATGGCGGCGTCCGCCGCGCCGGCCAGCATCGCCTCGGCCGCCGCCGTGCCGGTGATGGGCAGCGCCTCGATCTCCAGCGGGCCGATATCGTTCGCCGCGAGCAGCGCCAACGCCAGCACGCGCGTCCCACTGCCCTCGGGCCCGATCGCCACGCGCCGCCCGCGCAGATCCGACACTCGGCCGATGCCGGCTTCCGCGCGCAGGAAGATCCAGGCGGGCTCGTGGAACACCGCGCCGAGCGAGACCAGCCCCGCATCGCGCGCGGGATCGGCGATGCCGCCCTGGACCAGCGCGAGGTCGACCTCCCGCGCCCGGAGCATGGCGAGGTTCTCGACCGAGCCCTGCGTGGGCACGCGGCGCACGCGGAAGGCGGTTTCCTCGAGCCGCCGGGCATAGGCCTCGGCGGCGAGCGTATAGGCCGAATCGGGCGCGGTGCCGACGGCGATGCGCACCTCGCGCGGCGGCGGCGGCGCGGCCAGCGAATAGCCCAGCGCGCCGCAGGCGAGCAGCAGCACGGCGCTGGACAGCACCCAGTGGCGGATCAGCCAGGGAAGGATGCGATGCATCGGCGCCGACCATGGAACGGCGCGCCGCCCTGGGCAATCCGGCGGCCGGGGACCGCGTCCACGGCGGCACCGGGCAGGATCATCGCGACGCCCCGCCGGATCGATCCGGATCGGGTGCATGGGCCGGCACGGCGGCGCCTGGAACGGGACGCGGAGGGGTTGCGGCCGGCCCGATTTGGCAGCGGCCTTCGCGTGTCGCGGCGTTCGATGCGGCTACGAAGCCGAGGCTGAAGGCGGAGAGGAAGGGACGGTACAGGCGATGTCCGTTCGCCGGAGCATCGGAACCACCATCGGCCAAGTGCCTGGGAATGGTGGGCGCACAAGGATTCGAACCTTGGACCCGCTGATTAAGAGTCAGCTGCTCTACCAACTGAGCTATGCGCCCGCCGAGCCCCGGCCCGAGGGCCGGTTCCGAGGACGCGCTACTTAGCGGCCCCGGCGCGTTTGTCCAGCCCCATTTCCTGGGGCGCCGGACTCATTCCCGCATGGGTCCCATCTCCGCGTCGCGATGCACATAGGCCGACAGCAGCAGCCCGAAGCCCAGCATCACCGTCAGCATCGCCGAACCGCCATGGCTGATCAGCGGCAGCGGCACCCCGCCCACGGGGATGGATCCCGTGACCATCGCGACATTCACGAACACATACAGGAAGTAGTTGGTGCCGAGCCCGACCGCGAGCAGCCGCCCGAACTGGTGCCGGCTGCGGAACGCCACCAGGTAGCAGAAGGCCACCATCAGGGTCAGCATCGCCAGCGTCGTCAGCGCGCCGACCAGGCCGAATTCCTCGGCGATCATGGTGAAGATGAAGTCGGTCTGCTTTTCCGGCAGGAAGTTCAGGTGCCCCTGCGTGCCCTGCAGGAAGCCCTTGCCCCACAGCCCGCCCGACCCGAGCGCGATCTTGGACTGGATGATGTTGTAGCCGGCGCCGAGCGGATCGCTCTCGGGGTCGAGGAAGGTGGTGATGCGCGCACGCTGGTAGTCGTGCAGCCTTTCATAGGCGATCGGCGCCGCGATGGCGGCCGCGGCCGCCAGACCCGCGAACTTCCACCACCGCATCCCCGCCGCCCAGAAGACCGCGGCCCCCACCGTGCCGGTGATCAGCGCGGTGCCGAGGTTGGGCTGCTTCAGGATCAGCCCGACCGGGACCAGCACCGCGATCGCCGGCGGAATGAGGAACAGCGGGTTGCCCATCCTTTCCCAGGATGCGCGGTGGAACCAGGCGGCCAGCCCCAGCACCAGCATGATCTTCATCAGTTCCGACGGCTGCAGCTGCACCGGGCCGATGTCGATCCAGCGCTGCGCGCCCTTGCCGATGTTGCCGTGCAGCAGCACGAGCACGAGCAGCGCGATGCCCCCGAGATACCCGACCCACGCGAAGCGCGCGATCAGCCTGATGTCCACCAGCGCGATGGACAGCATCAGCACGAGGCCGAAGCCGAAGCGGATCGCGTGGCGCTGCGCATAGGTGTCGGGGTTGCCGCTGCCGGCCGACAGCAGCGCGACGTAGCCCACGGCGGCGACCGCGCAGAGCAGCAGCACGAAGGACCACGGGATCTGCCAGAGCTTCTCCAGCACGCCCGCGCCGCGGTCGCGGGCGAGGAGACGACGCTCGAAGATCATCGCCCGGCCTCCGCCACGCGCTGGCCCGGCCGCACGGGCCCGAGCCGCTGGAAGGTCTCGACCAGGATGTCGCGGGCGAGCGGCGCGGCGGCGCCCGAGCCGCTGGTGCCGTGCTCGACGATCACGGACAGGGCATAGAGCGGGTTGTCATGCGGCGCATAGGCGACGAACAGCGCATGCGGCCGCCATTCCCGCGGCACCTGGGAGACGTTGAAGCCGCGTTCGCGCTGCTCGCGCGTCACGCGGCGGACCTGCGTCGTGCCGGTCTTGCCGGCCATCTGCCCGTATTGCGACGGCAGGCGCGACGCGCCGGCGGTGCCGCCGCCATTGACCACGCCCCACATCGCCTCGCGGATGAAGCGCATGTCGGCGTCGGGGATGCCCATGCTCGGCCAGTCCTCCGCCCGGCTGCCGCGCACCGGCCGGCCGGCGATCGCGCGCGTCAGGTGCGGCTGCACCGCGCGCCCGGTCGCCAGCCGCGCCGTCATCACGGCCAGCGAGAGCGGCGTCAGCTGGTAGAAGCCCTGGCCGATGCCATGCACGATCGTGTCGCCGATCGACCATGGCTTGCCCTGCGCCTGGCGCCAGCCACGCGTCGGCACCAGGCCGCGGCGCGTGCCCGGCAGCTCGATCTCGAGGTCGACGCCCATGCCGAAGCGGTTCGCCATGGCGGCGATCCGGTCCATGCCGACGCGCTTGGCCATTTCGTAGAAGTACACGTCGCAGGACGCCATGATGGCGGTGCGCATGTTCACGCCGCCATGGCCGTTGCGGTTGTGGCAGTGGAAGCGCGTGTCGCCGTAGTCCAGATGCCCCGGGCAATGCACCGCGTCGCCGGGGCGGCAGACGCGCGCTTCCAGCGCGGCCAGCGCGACGATCATCTTGAAGGTGGACCCCGGCGCGTAGAGCCCGTTCGTCGCCTTGTTGATCAGCGGCGTCGAGCGGCTGGCCGTCCATTGCCGCCACTGCGCGGCGCTGACGCCGGCGTTGAAGATGTTCGGGTCGAAGGAAGGCTTGGTCGCCATGGCCAGCACCTCCCCGTTCCGCGCATCGAGCAGCACGGCGGTGGTGCCTTCCTGGATCTTGCCCAGGATCGCCTTCTGCAGTTCGGCATCGACGCTGATCTGCACGTCCTGGCCGGGAATGCCTTCCCGCCGGTCCAGCTCGCGGATGACGCGGCCGACCGCGTTGACCTCGACCTGCACCGCGCCGGCGCGGCCGCGCAGGATGCGGTCGTGGTGCCGCTCCACCCCCGCGCGGCCGACCCGGATGCCCGGCAGCTGCAGCAGCGGGTCCTCCCCGGCATCGGCTTCGGCCGGCGCCGCGACGTAGCCCACGACATGCGCCAGGTTCTCGGTCTCGGGGTAGATGCGGGTCGTGCCCATGTCGACCGACACGCCGGGCAGGTCGGGCGCGTTCACCTCGATCCGCGCCATTTCCTCCCAGGTGAGGAATTCGCGCATGATGACGGGGACGAAGCGGCGGTTGCGCCGCACCTCGCGCTCGATCCGCGCCCGCTCGTGGTCGGCCAGCGGCACGATGCGGGAGAAGGTCTCGAGCGTGGCGGAGACATCCGCCGTCTGCTCGGCCACCAGCAGCGCCCGCCAGTTCAGCCGGTTGCCGGCCACGACCTTGCCCTGGCGGTCCAGGATGCGCCCGCGCGGCGGGGCGAACAGCCGTGCCGAGACGCGGTTCTCCTCGGCGAGGGTGGCGTAGCGCGCGCCCTCGTCGATCTGCAGCTTGTACAGCCTTGTGCCGAGGAAGCCGAAGGCGCCGAGTTGCACCGCGCCCAGCAGGGCGGCGCGGCGGGTGAAGATGCCGCGGCGGCGCTCCTCCTCCTTCCGCACGGTGCGTTCGCCGCCGAGCACGCCCGGCCCGCCCCAGGGGCGCCAGCTCATGGCGCGTTCTCCGCCTGCAGCATCGCGACATGCACGCGCGTCAGCACGAGCGCGATGGCCGGATAGAAGCCGGCGGCCAGCATCGCGGCGTGCAGCGCCGGGGCGAAGGGCGGCAGGCGGAGCGACAGCAGCGCCTGCAGGGCCCAGAACAGCGCCGCCGCGCCGATCCCGACCACGCAGAAGGCCAGCCAGACCATCAGGAAGGATTGCCGCGCGAGGAAGCGCCGCAGCCGCAGCGCCAGGGCATGCACCGCCAGCAGCACCAGCACGCTGACGCCGAGCGGCGACAGCGTCAGCAGGTCCAGCAGCAGGCCCAGCAGCAGGACGATCGGCGGCGTCATGGCCGCCGGGCGGAACACCGACCAGAAGGCGACGCAGGGCAGCGCCACCGCGAAGACCGGGGAGGGCAGGCTGACCGGCGCGGCGGCCAGCACCATCAGGAAGGCGGTCGAGAAGCCCGGGAAGGCGAAGCGCGCGAAGGCGTCGATGCGCTGCAGAAGCCCCGGCGCGGGGGCCGGACGGCCCTGCGGGCGGCGGGCGGGGGGCATGGCCATGGCCAGCCTCAGCGCCGTCCCTGGCGGGGCTCGGGCCGCGCGACCGATTCCGGCGGCAGGATGCCCCTCAGCCCGTAGTCGAACAGCCGCACGGCATCGAGCCGGTCGAGCCGGGCGAACAGCTCGACCTCCGGCGCGCCCTGCGGCGAGAGCCGGACGATGCCCACCGGCAGCCCGGCCGGGAAGGCGCCGGCCTCGGCGCTGGTGACGACCCTTTCGCCCTCGACCGGGATGACGCCTTCGGGCCAGTGCGAAAGGCGCGGGCGGGCGCCGTTGCTGCCGGCCATCACCGCGCGGGCGCGGCTTTGTTCCAGCGTGACCGGGATGCGGCTGTTCATGTCGGTGGCCAGCAGCACGCGGGCGGATCGCGACCCCACCTCGGTGACCCGGCCGACGAAGCCCCGTTCGTCCAGCGCCACCTGGCCCTTGCGGATGGCGTGCTGCGGGCCGGTCGCGAGCAGCACGGCGCGGGCATAGGTCCCGCCCCCGTCGGCGACGACGCGGGCGGTGACGAAGGCGGGGGCGGCCTCGGGCAGGAAGTTCAGCTGGCGGCGCAGCAGCTCGTTCTCGGTCTCCAGCGCCAGGGCGGTCGCGTGCCAGTGGCGCAGCCGCTCATTCTCCTCGCGCAGCTGCGCGTTCTCCTCCCGCAGCGTCGCGAGGCCGCGCACTTCCTCGGCCGCGGAGCGGATGGCGGCCATCGGCTCGGCCAGCGCGGCATAGATGGGCGACAGCGCGTCGGACAGGTGGCTGCGCAGCCGCTCGGCCAGCAGGGCGTCGGCCTTGCCCAGCAGCATGACGCCGAAGGCGGCCGCGATCATCAGCGGCAGCGACAGCCGCGCCAAAGCCTGACGGAGCGGGATGCTCAGCCGGATCACGCGCCTCTCGACCCCTTTCGCAGGACGTCACGGACCCCCGCCCCGCCAGGGGGCGGGACCGGGACCCGCATCAATACATGGAAGTCAGGACGTGGCGAAGCCGCTTGATGTCCTCGAGCGCCCGGCCGGTGCCGAGCGCGACGCAGGACAGGGCATCCTCCGCCACCACGACGGGCAGCCCCGTCGCGTCCCGCAGCACCTGGTCCAGGCGGTACAGCAGCGCGCCCCCGCCGGTCAGCACGATGCCCTTGTCCACGATGTCGGCGGCCAGTTCGGGCGGCGTGTTCTCGAGCGCCACCTTCACCGCCTCCACGATCTGGGAGACGGGTTCGTTCAGGGACTCGGCCACCTGGCGCTGGCTGACGATGACCTCCCGCGGGACGCCGTTCATCAGGTCGCGGCCCTTCACCTCGGCCATCGGGCCTTCCTCGCCGTCCTCGGGCGGGGCGGCGGCGCCGATCTCGAGCTTGATCCGTTCCGCGGTCGATTCGCCGATCAGCAGGTTAAACTGGCGGCGGATATAGCTGATGATCGCCTCGTCCAGCTTGTCCCCGCCGACGCGGACGGACCGGGCGTAGACGATGCCGCCGAGGCTGATCACCGCCACCTCGGTCGTCCCGCCGCCGATGTCGACCACCATCGACCCGGACGGCTCGGTTACCGGCAGGCCGGCGCCGATCGCGGCGGCCATCGGCTCCTCGATCAGCAGCACGCGCCGCGCGCCGGCCGATTCCGCGCTTTCCTGGATCGCCCGGCGCTCGACGGCCGTGGAGCCCGAGGGGACGCAGACGATGATCATGGGGGAGGCGAAGGACCGCCGGTTGTGCACCTTGCGGATGAAATGCTTGATCATTTCCTCCGCCACCTCGAAATCGGCGATGACGCCGTCGCGCAGGGGGCGGATGGCGGCGATGTTGCCGGGGGTGCGGCCAAGCATGAGCTTCGCCTCCTCCCCCACCGCGAGCACCTGCTTCCGGCCACGCTGGTCGGCGATGGCGACGACGCTCGGCTCGTTCAGGACGATGCCGCGGCCCTTCACGTAGACCAGCGTATTCGCCGTGCCGAGGTCGATGGCCATGTCGGCGGAGAGGAAGCCGAACAGGCGAGAGAACATGCGTACCGGACCTTCCGACGGGGCCGCACAGCCCGCGATGCGGGCCAGGGCCGCCGCCGCGACTGATGGGGCAAGAGAGGATGGGGGCCTTTAGCCCCCCCTGGGCGGAGGCTCAAGCCGGATTCCCCCGAGGCATGGGCCGGCGCCTCAGGGGAAGGGGCGCACCGGCTTGCTTTCTCCGGGCCGCATCCCGCCCAGGTGGCGCAGGATCATGGCGTATTGCGGGTGGCCGGGGGGGTAGCGCAATTGTGCCATGCCCACCGTACCGCCATCCCGTGCCCGCAGGTCGAGGATGATGGTGCCGTCGAGCGCCATCCGGGCCATGCCGATGAATTCCTCGTCGCTCACGGCTGGTTGCTCCAATAATCCGCGAGGTTGGGCTCGTTCTGCCGCGCGGCGGCGGGATCGCTGTAATAGCGGGCGCCGGACTCGGCGAAGCTTTCCTCCTGCCCCGCGCTGCCCGCCTGCTGTTCGTAGGCGGGGGTGTTGGGCCCGGTATCGGCCGCGCGGGCGGCGGCGAAGTCCGCGTCGTCCGAACGGTGGCCGCCGCCACCCATGTCGTAGCCGTGCAGCGCCTCATGGACCGTGAGGTTGGCGCTGCCATGGCCTTCCCCGGTCGCGGGCACCCGGGCGTTCGGCGGGTTGTCGTTGTGGCCGATGGTCGCGACCACGACTTCCCCGGTATCGCCCATGCGGGCGCCCGGCACATTGTCCCATGTCGAGCCGGCCGGCCAGCCGCGCGGCTGCACCCCCGCCAGGTCCGACCGGTAGTCCGTGACGCTGCCGCGGCAGGCGACGACCACCGTGCCGTCCGCCTCCATCTGCGCCAGCACGCCCGGCGGAAGGTTGGCCAACTGCTGGGCGACGAGTTCCGCATCCTCCGCCGTGCCGGATCCGCCAGGACGGACGATCCGCCGCGCGATGGCGAGAGAGGCGGCGCGCCGCATCGCCGCGGCCGAGGCCGCCCCGCCCGCCCCCCCGCCGGCGCCGGCCGCGCCGCCGATGATGACCGTGAAGCAGCCCAGCACGATGACGCCGCCATGCGCGCAGGAATCGAGGATGCGCGCGGCGGGCATGTTGTTCACGAGCACCGTCGGTGACCCCGCCACGATCGCGTCGGGCGGCCCGACGCAGGTCGCGATGTCGCCGACGCGGGCCTGGGGCATCTTGCCGGTCAGCACGTTCGGGCTGCACGGGCCGCTGATCGGGCCGCCCACATGCGGCACGATCCCGGTGAACATCGGGCAGAGATGCAGGTCGCCGATCCGTGCCGCAGGAAACATGTCCGCTCCTCCGCCAGCAGTGTAGCCGGTGCCGGCGGGCGATGGACCCGAAACGCTTCAGGCCATCGCCCTGTCCGGGTCGGTCATGCGCGCAGCACCGCGGGCGGTTCCGTCCGCTCCCGCTTCACCAGCAGCTTGTTCAGCGCGTGCACATAGGCGCGGGCGGAGGCGACGATGGTGTCGGTGTCCGCCCCCTGCCCGTCCACGAGCTTGCCGCCTTCCTCGAGCCGCACGGTCACGCGCGCCTGGGCGTCCGTCCCGCCGGTGACCGACTGCACGGCATAGAGCTTCAGGTTCACATCGTGCGGGAAGGCGTTGCGCAGCGCGTTGAAGGTCGCGTCCACCGCCCCGTCGCCGGCGGCGACGCCGTCCTTCGCCACGCCGTCGACCTCGAGCGTGATGGACGCGGTGGGCTTGGTCGCCATCCCCGTCGCGACCGTCAGCGCGGTAAGGCGGATGCGGTCGTTGCCGCGGACGATCTCGTCGTCCACCAGCGCGGCGATGTCCTCGTCGTAAACGACCTTCTTGCGGTCGGCGAGGTCCTTGAAGCGGCGGAAGGCGTCGTTCAGCTGATTGTCGCCGATCTCGTAGCCCATGCCCTTCAGCTTGTCGCGGAAGGCGGCGCGCCCGGAATGCTTGCCCATCACCAGCGAGGTGTTCGACCAGCCGACGCTCTCGGGCGTCATGATCTCGTAGGTCGACTTGTCCTTCAGCACGCCGTCCTGGTGGATGCCCGATTCATGCGCGAAGGCGTTGCGGCCGACGATCGCCTTGTTGGGCTGCACGTCGAAGCCGGTGATGGTCGCGAGCAGCTTGGAGGTCTTGAGGATGCGTTCCGTGACGATGTTGTTCTTCGTCGCGATCGCGTCGTGGCGCGTGCGCAGCGCCATCACCACTTCCTCGAGGCTGGCGTTGCCCGCCCGTTCCCCGATGCCGTTGATGGTGGATTCCACCTGCCGCGCGCCGGCGCGGATCGCCGCCAGCGTGTTCGCGACGGCAAGGCCCAGGTCGTTGTGGTTGTGGGCGGACAGGATGACCTTGTCCGCGCCGGGGACGCGTTCGCGCACCATGGTGAAGATGCGCGTCATGTCCTCGGGCAACGCGTAGCCGACCGTGTCGGGGATGTTGATGGTCGTCGCCCCCGCCTTGATCGCGGCCTCGACGCAGCGGCAGAGGAAGTCGGGCTCGGTCCGCGTGCCGTCCTCGGCCGACCATTCGACGTCGTCGGTGTGCTGGCGCGCGAGGCCGACCGAGCTGGTCACGAGGTCCAGCACCTGCTCGGGCTCCAGCCGCAGCTTCACCCGCATGTGCAGCGGGCTGGTCGAGACGAAGGTGTGGATGCGCTTGCGCGCCGCCGGCTTCACCGCTTCGGCCGCGCGCAGGATGTCGGCCGGCGCGGTGCGCGACAGGCCGCAGACCACCGGCCCGTCCTTGGCGAAATGCTGGGCGATCGACAGCACGCTCTCGAAGTCGCCGGGGGAGGCGATGGGGAAGCCGGCCTCCATCACGTCGATGCCGAGCTCCCACAGCGCTTCCGCCATGCGCAGCTTCTCCTCGAGGTTCATCGAGAAGCCCGGCGACTGCTCGCCGTCGCGCAGCGTGGTGTCGAAGATGATGATCCGGTCGTCGGCCAAGGTGCCGAAGGAGGGATGGGTGATGGCCATGTCAGGCGTTCCCTGTTTGGCGATGATGTGGATGCGCGCGTTCGGTCCCAGGTTCCCCTGAGCGATGTCCGGCTGCGGTCAGCCGGGCGTCACGCCCAGGGGCGGCTAAGTCGAAGAAGAAGGAGGAGGCCGAGCGGCGCGCGCGCGGCGGCGGGGGCGGGAAGCCCCAGATCCAGGCCAGCCGGGATCGCGCGCAGTGTCATCGCGGGGGAACGATACGTGCGCGCCCGGCCGGCGGCAAGCGCCGATATTGCCGCCCCGGCGGGGGGCGGGCAGTCTCCCGCGCCATAAACGTGGAGGAAACCATGCTGCGCCGGATCGCCCTCGCCCTGGTGGCGGGCCTCATCGCCCTGCCCGCCGCCGCCCAGGAGTGGTCGCCCGACCGCCCCGTCCGCATCATCCTCCCCTTCCCGCCCGGCGGCGCCACCGACCTCATCGCGCGCATCCTCGCCGACCGGATCAGCCGGACCTCCCCCCACCCCTGGGTGGTCGAGAACCGCTCCGGCGCCAATGGCAACATCGGCATGGAGGCCGCGGCGCGCAGCGCGCCGGACGGATACACGCTCGGCGCCTGCACCATCGGCAACTGCGCCATCAACCCGGCGATCTACCGCCGCATGCCCTTCGACATCGAGCGCGACCTGGTGCCCGTGTTCTGGAGCGGCAGCGTGATGAACGTGGTCGCGGTGCACCCTTCCGTCCCCGCCACCACGCTGCAGGAATTCATCGCCTGGACGCGGGCGAATCCGGGCCGGGTGAACTACGGATCGTCCGGCTTCGGGTCGTCCAACCACCTGACGCCGGAACTGCTGAACGGGCGGCTCGGCACCGGGATGGTGCATGTGCCCTTCCGCGGCGGCGCGCCGGCGCTCCAGGCGCTGCTGGCCAACCAGGTGCAGGTGATGATCGAGAACATCCCCACCAAGATCCAGGCGATCCGCGCCGGGCAGATCCGCGCCATCGCCGTCACCGGCGGCCAGCGCGACCCGTCCCTGCCCGAGGTGCCGACCTTCGCCGAGGCGGGCGTGCCGGACATCGTGGTCGAGCCCTGGTTCGGCTACATGGCCCCGCGCGGCACGCCGGCGAACGTCGTCGCCGGGCTGAACCGCATCCTGAACGAGGCCAATGCCGACCCGGAGGTGCAGCGCCGGCTGCGCGACCTCGGCGCGCGGCCGGAAGGCGGCAGCCCGGAACGCTTCGCCGCCCATGTCCGCAGCGAGATCGCCCGCTGGCGGGAGGTGGTGGAGCGCAACAACATCGAGAGGATCGACTGATGGCGCACCGCATCGTCCTCGGCCGCCCGCTGCATCCGGCAGGCGCCGCGGTGCTCGCCGCGCGCGGCGACCTTGAGGTCACCGAGATGTTCGACCCGCCGGCCGAGGCGCTGCACCGCGCGCTGGCGGATGCCGACGGGCTGATCGCCTGGCTCGAGCACGTGGATGCGGCCGCACTCGCCGCCGCGCCCCGGCTGCGCGCCGTCTCCCGCGTCGGCGTCGGCTTCGACACCATCGACATCCCGGCCTGCTCGGAACGCGGCATCCCGGTGATGGTGGTGAACGGCACCAACGACCTGTCCGTCGCCGAGCACGCGATGATGCTGATGCTCGCCGTCGCGCGCCGCGCCGTGGATGCGGACGCGCATGTGAAGCAGGGCGGCTGGTGGCCGAAGGAAGGGCCGCGCATGGTCGACCTTGCCGGGCGCACCGCGCTGGTGGTGGGCTATGGGCGCATAGGCACGCGCGTCGCGGCCTATTGCCGCGCCTTCCACATGCGGGTGCTGGTGCACGACCCGCTGTTCCACCCCGCGCGCATCGCCGCCGACGGGCACGAACCCGCGCGGGACCTGCGCCACGCGCTGGCCGAGAGCGACGTGGTCACGCTGCACTGCCCGCTGGCGCCGGCCACGCGCCACCTGATGGACGAGGCCGCCTTCGCCGCGCTGAAGCCCGGCGCCATCCTGGTCAACACCGCGCGCGGGCCGGTGGTGAAGCAGGCGGCGGTGGAACAGGCGCTGCGATCGGGCCGGCTGATGGGCTTCGGCACCGACGTGCTGGAACAGGAACCGGCCGAACCCGGCAACCCGCTGCTGCGCCTGCCCAACGTCATCGTCAGCCCGCATTCGGCCGCGAGCACGGAGGAAGGCCTGTCCCGCATGGCCGCGCAGGCGGCGCGCAACCTGCTCGACGCGCTGGACGGCGCGCCCGACCCGGCGATGATGGTGAACCCGGAGATCCTGCAGCGGCGTTAGGTTCAGCCGCCCACCGGCTGGAAGTCGTAGGTCCCGATGCCCTGCAGGATGGCGAAGCGGCAGCGCCCGCCATCCTTGCCGGTGACGCGGTGCGCGCGCCTGGCCGGCACGGCGTGCATCTGGCCCGGAGCGAGTTCCACGACCTCCCGCGGCGCGCGCATCTCGATCACCATCGGGCCGTCCATGCACCAGAAGGTGTCCGTCACCTCGCTGTGCCAGTGCCAGGGCACCTCCTGCCCCGCGGCGAGCGTCAGGATCTGCATGCGCAGGCCGGGCGCCTCGGCGACCAGTTCGCGCTTCTCGAGCGGATAGGACATGGCGGCCCCTTCAGCGTGACGGCGGGTGGGTCGCCCACCAGTGGCGGGCGATGTCGGCGCGGCGGCAGATCCAGACATCCCTCTCCCGCGCCACGCGGGCGAGGAAGCGCTGCAGCGCCGCCGCGCGGCCGGGCCGTCCGACCAGGCGGCAATGCAGCCCGACCGACATCATCTTCGGGCTCCCCGCCCGCCCTTCGGCGAGCAGCACCTCGAAGGCGTCCGTCAGGTGGCGTTCCCACCCGTCCGGGTCGCCGAAGCCGGGCGGCACCGCGTACTTCATGTCGTTGTTGTCGAGCGTATAGGGGATGACGAGGTGCGGCTTGCCCGCCGCCGTCACGTAGTGCGGCAGGTCGTCGTCATAGGCGTCGCTGTCGTACAGGAAGCCGCCATATTCGGCGACGAGCCGCCGCGTGTTCGGGCTGATGCGGCCGGTGTACCAGCCGACCGGGCGCTCGCCGGTCAGGCGTTCGATCGTCTCGACGCAGCGGGCCATCTCGGCGCGCTCCGTCGCCTCGTCCATGCCGTGGTAGTCGATCCAGCGCCAGGCGTGGGAGGCGACCTCGTGCCCCGCCGCGACGAAGGCGCGCGCGGCATCCGGGTTGAGTTCCAGCGCGCGGCCCACGGCATAGACCGTCAGCGGCATCCCATGCGTGGCGAAGGCGCGCAGCACGCGCCAGACGCCGGCGCGCGCGCCGTAATCGAACTGGGATTCGACGGTGCGGTTGCGCTCGCCCAGCACGGGCGATCCGCCCGGCACCTCGTGCAGGTACAATTCGCTGCCGGCATCGCCGTTCAGCACCGTGTTCTCGCCCCCTTCCTCGTAGTTCAGCACGAAGGACAAGGCGAGCTTCGCGCCGCCGGGCCATTGCGGGTCCGGCGGCCGCGGGCCGTAGCCCAGGAGGTCGCGGGGGTAGTCGGTGTCGGCGGCGAGGATCGTCATGCCGGGGAGGCTGCCGGAAGCGCGCGCCGGCGGTCAATCCGGCGTCATTCCGGGGCGAGACGCAGCTGGCGCACGATCGGCCGCAGGGCCGCGACCTGGGCGTGCACCATGTCGCGGAACTCGGCGCTGGAATTGCCGCCCGGATCGGCGCCGAGCTCGTCGATGCGCGCGGCGAGCGGCGGGTGGCGGGCGGCGGCGGCGATCTCGGTCTGCAGGCGGGCGAGGACGGGCTCGGGCGTGCGGGCGGGGGCGAAGAAGCCGTTCCAGCCCAGGATCTCGGCGTTCGGGAAGCCCTGCTCGCGCACCGTCGGCACGTCCGGCAGCAGGCGCGAGCGCGAGGTGGAGCGGATCGCGACCGGCCGCAGCGAGCCCGCGCGGATGTGCTGGAGGGAGGAGGAGAGCTGGTCGCCGCCGAAGGGGATGCGGCCCGTCAGCATTTCCTGCACCAGCAGCGACGCGCCGCGGAAGGGCACGTGCTCCATGCGGAAATTGCCGTCCGCCTGCAGCACCTCCCCCGTCAGGTGGCCCGCGCTACCCGGCCCGGTGGAGCCGTAGAAGGGCGGGGAAGGCTGCGCCCGCGCCCAGGCGATGAATTCCGCCAGGTTCGTCGCGGGGACCGAGGGATGCACCATCATCACCGTCGGCACCAGCGCGCCCAGGCTGATGGGCGCGAAGTCGCGCTCGATCGAATGCGGCGCGCGGTTGTTGAACTCCAGCACCGCCGTGGTGGCCGAGAAGGTGGAGTTGTGGAACAGCAGCACCTGCCCGTCCGGGTTCGCCTTGGCGACGAGGTCCGCGCCGATCGAGCCGCCGCCGCCGCCCCGGTTCTCCACCAGGATCGACACGCCGAGCGTCTCCGTCAGGCGCTGGCCGAACAGCCGCGCGAGGATGTCCGTGGTGCCGCCTGCGGCGAAGGGGACGATGACGCGGATCGGGCCGGACGGCGTCCAGCCCTGCGCGCGGAGCGCGGCGGGCGCGGCGAGGGTGCCGCCGGCGGCGGCAAGCAACAGGGCGCGACGGCCGAGCATAGGATCGATCCTCCGGACAGGCGGCGTCGTGCGATGCGCCGCATTCGTTGCACGAAGGGTGCGCGAGGGGGTGCGCCGGCGTCAACCGGCGCGGGGCCGGCAAACCAGGTCCGTGCGCGCGGGCCAGCGCGGCGGCCCGGCGCGAGGCCAGGCCGCCCGCCAGGGTCAGGCCGCCAGCGGCCGCGCCATGGCGCGCGCCCGGGCGGCCCAGCCCTGGGCGACCGGGCTGCCCTCCTTCAGCGCCAGGCGCTCGGCCACCATGGCGTCGGCCATCCGGGCATCGCCGGCGCGGATCGCCGCCTCGCACAACGTCCAGGACAGGACGTCGCGCTGCGCGTGGCTGCCGCCGAAGCGATTGGCGATGCCGCGCACGGGCAGGATGTGCGCCACCGCCGCCGCGAAATCGCCCCGTCCGAAGGCGGCGAGGCCGCGCGCCAGCGGCAGGCCGACATCGCGCGACATCATGGCGTTGGTGCCCGGCCCGGCCGCCGCGCGTTCGAGCGTGGCGATCACCTCCCGCTGCGCCGCCGCGTCGCCCGTGGCGACGAAGGCCATCATCGCGTGCACGTCGTTGAAGGCGTAGACGCCATGCCCGAGCCGCGCCGACCAGGCGGGCGCGACGCGCGACCAGCGCGCGCCCACATCGTGCCCCAGCACCCAGAGCCGCCACAGCAGCGCCGCGCCGTCGATCGCCTCCAGCGCCTGGCCGAAGCCGCCGGCGGAGACACGCTCATCGAACAGCCGCAAGGCACCGGCGATGTCGCCGCGATCGATGCAGAACAGCGCGACATGCCACCAGTTGTGGTAGGCAAAGAGGCTGTCGGGTGACCAGCCGGGCGCGGTCTCGGTCATGAAGGCCGCCCCGTCCGCCGCGCGGCCCTGCATTTCCATCACATGCGCGACCGCATGCGCGGCCCAGCCATCCCGCGGGTTGCGCGCCACGGCCTCCCGCCCGGCCGCCTCGGCGCGGGCATAGTCGCCGCATTCCTCGAGCCCGAAGGCATGCATCCCCAGAAGGAAGCCATGGCCCGGCATGTCGCGGTGCCAGTGCGGCAGCACGCGCGCGACGCGGTCGCGCAGCATCTGGCTCTGGCCGAGGAAGAAGTCGCCGAGCTGGGCGAGCTGCACGGCCAGCAGGTCGCGCGGATGCTCGATGGCGATGCCGCCCCAGGTCTCGGTCGCGGCCTGGAGATCGCCCGCGGCCCAGCGGCGCGCCGCCGCGATATAGGCGCCCTCCCGCGCATTGGCGCGCGGCGCGAGGCGTTCCGCCGCCGCGAGGCTGGACTGCAACTCCCCGTCGAACGCCTTGTCGGTCGTGGTGGCGAGGATGCCGGCGCGGATCGCATGACCCATCACGCAATCGGGCTCCTCGGCAAGCAGGGCGTCGATGTCGGCGATCGGATCGGCGAGGTAGGCGTGGAACTTCGCGATCGCGCCATCCAGCCGTTCCGCGGCGGCGGCGGTGCAGGTGAGCGGGTTGCCCCGCATGTCCGTGGCCATGGTGTTGGTCCCTTTCGTCGTTGTTGACGGCAAGGGTGTCGCGCCGATCGGGCCATGGTCTCTACCCGTCCCGCGGTGCGGTCGGGGCGGCTTTCGGAAAGGACGAAATCTCAATCACTTGCGATCGCTTCGGCGGCGGCCGAAGCCTGGGCCCGTGATTCGGCGCACACCCCGACTGCACCTGGGGTACAGTCAGGCCATGAGCGCGACCACGCTGAAGCGGGAGAGCGCCCGCGAACGCATCCTGGACCTGGCCGAGGCCGCGGTCCTGCAGAAGGGCTTCGGCGCGACCTCGATCGAGGAGCTGATCGCCGGCGTCGGCATCTCCAAGAGCGGCTTCTTCTACCACTTCCCCGACAAGGGCGAGCTCGCGAAGGCGCTGCTGCTGCGCTACATCGAGCGCGACCGCGTCATCCTCGACGACATCTTCGCGCGCGCGGACGAACTCAACGACGATCCGCTGCACGGCTTCCTCGTCGCGCTGAAGCTGTTTGCCGACATGATGGCCGCGATGACCGAGGTGCATCCCGGCTGCATGGTCGCGTCGGTCTGCTACCAGGAACAGCTCTTCGACCGGGAAGTGCATGAACTGGCGCGCGACGCCGCGCTGGCCTGGCGCGTGCGCTTCCGCGCGCGGCTCGATGCCATCGTCGCGCGGTACCCGCCGCGCGTGCCGGTCGATCTCGAGGACCTCGCGGACATGCTGTCGGTGATGATGGATGGCGGGATCACGATCTCCCGCATCATGCGCGACCCGGGGCTGCTGGCGCGGCAGGTGATGCTCTACCGCGCCTTCGTGCGCTCGGTGTTCCTCGGCGCATAGAAAAGGGCGCCGGAGGTTTCCCCCCGGCGCCCCGGACCTCCGGCGCGTGGCCGCAGGCTTCAGTTCTTCGCCTTGTCGACCAGCTGGTTCTTGCTGATCCAGGGCATCATGGCGCGCAGCTTGGCACCCACATCCTCGATCGGGTGCTCGGCGAGGCGCCGGCGCGTCGCCTTGAAGGACGCCTGGTTCACCTTGTTCTCGAGCATCCAGTCGCGCGCGAAGCGGCCGGACTGGATGTCCTCGAGCACGCGCTTCATCTCGGCCTTGGTCTCGGCGGTGATGATGCGGGGGCCGGTGACGTACTCGCCGTACTCGGCGGTGTTGCTGATCGAGTAGTTCATGTTGGCGATGCCGCCCTCATAGATGAGGTCGACGATCAGCTTCACCTCGTGCAGGCACTCGAAATACGCCATTTCCGGCGCGTAGCCGGCTTCCACCAGCGTCTCGAAGCCGGCCTTGATCAGCTCGACCAGGCCGCCGCACAGGACGGTCTGCTCGCCGAACAGGTCGGTCTCGCATTCCTCCTTGAAGGTGGTCTCGATCACGCCCGAGCGCCCGCCGCCGATCGCCGAGGCGTAGGACAGCGCGATTTCCAGCGCGTTGCCCGAGGGGTTCTGGTGGACGGCCACGAGGCAGGGCACGCCGCCGCCCTTCTGGTACTCGCCGCGCACCGTGTGGCCCGGGCCCTTCGGCGCGATCATGAACACGTCGATGTCCGGGCGCGGGTCGAGCAGGTTGAAGTGCACGTTGAGCCCGTGCGCGAAGGCGATCGCGGCACCCGGCTTCATGTTGGCGTGCAGGTGGTCGCGATAGAGGTCGCCTTGCAGCTCGTCGGGGGTGAGGACCATGACGACGTCGGCCCAGGCGGCCGCCTCGGCGGGCGTCATCACCTTGAAGCCGGCGGCCTCGGCCTTCTTCCAGGACCCGCCCGGACGCAGCCCGATGACGACGTCCTTCACGCCGGAATCGCGCATGTTCATCGCATGGGCATGGCCCTGGCTGCCGAAGCCGATGACCGCGACCTTCTTCGCCTTGATCAGATTAACGTCCGCATCGCGGTCGTAGTAAACGCGCATGATCGCGCTCTCCCTCTTCCTACGGGTCTTCCAACGAATTCAGTTCAGTCCGCGCGCCCCGCGGGCGATCGCGACCGCCCCCGTGCGCGACACTTCCGCCAGCCCCAGCGGCCGCATCAGCGCGCAGAAGGCGTCGATCTTCTCGGCCGCGCCGGTCATCTCGAAGACGAAGCTCTCGGTCGTCGCATCCACCACGCGGGCGCGGAAGGCGTCCGCCAGGCGCAGCGCCTCGACGCGGCTGTCGCCGTTGCCCACAACCTTGATGAGCGCGAGCTCGCGCGTCAAATGCGGCCCCTCCATCGTCAGGTCCGACACCTTGTGCACCGGCACCAGCCGGTCGAGCTGCGCCTTGATCTGCTCGATCACCATCTCGGTCCCGCTCGTGACGACCGTGATGCGGCTGATCCGCCCGGTGTCGTCCACGGGGGCGACCGTCAGGCTGTCGATGTTGTAGCCGCGGCCCGAGAACAGGCCGATGACGCGGGCCAGCACGCCGGCCTCGTTTTCCACCAGCACGGCGATGGTCGCCGCGCGCTGCGCGTTTCCTGCTTCCGACATCTTCCGCGCCCCTCAGACCAGGACCTTGCCTTCGTCGGTGACGCCGGCGACGCCGCCCTCCTGGTCGGGGCCCAGGATCATCTCGTTGTGCGCGGCGCCGGACGGGATCATCGGGAAGCAGTTCTCGTCCTTGGCGACGCAGATGTCGGCAATCACGGGCTTGTCGATCGCGATCATCTCGCGGATCACGCGGTCAAGGTCATCGGCGTGCTCGGCGCGCATGCCGACGGCGTGGAAGGATTCCGCCAGCTTCACGAAGTCGGGCAGCGCGGCGGAATAGGATTCGCTGTAGCGCCCGCCATGCAGCAGCTCCTGCCACTGGCGGACCATGCCCATGTACTCGTTGTTCAGGATGAAGACCTTCACCGGCAGGCGGTACTGCGCGAGCGTGCCCATCTCCTGGATGTTCATCAGGATGGACGCCTCGCCGGCGATGTCGATGACCAGCGCGTCGGGATGCGCGATCTGCACGCCCATCGCCGCGGGCAGGCCGTAGCCCATGGTGCCGAGGCCGCCCGAGGTCATCCAGCGGTTCGGCTGGTGGAAGCCGAAATACTGCGCCGCCCACATCTGGTGCTGGCCGACCTCGGTCGTGATGAAGGTCTCGCGCTTGAGCTCCTGCGTGATCTCGAACAGGCGCTTGACCGCGTGCTGCGGCTTGATGATGCGGCCTTCCTGGCGGTAGCGCAGGCAGTCCTTGGCGCGCCATTCGTCGATCTGGCGCCACCAGGCGGTCAGCACGTGCTTGTCCTGCGGCGCGTCCTCGGTCTTCCAGGCCTCGATCATCGCGGCGAGGACGCGGGCGGCGTCGCCCACGATCGGCACGTCCACCGGCACGTTCTTGTTGATGGAGGACGGGTCGATGTCGGCGTGGATCTTCTTCGAGTTCGGCGCGAAGGCGTTGAGCCGCCCCGTCACCCGGTCGTCGAAGCGCGCGCCGATATTGAACATGACGTCGCAGCCATGCATGGCGAGGTTCGCCTCGTAGGTCCCGTGCATGCCGAGCATGCCCAGGAACAGAGGGTCACCGGCCGGATAGGCGCCGAGGCCCATCAGCGTGTTGGTGCAGGGGAAGCCCGTCATGCGCACGAATTCGCGCAGCAGGCGGGACGCCTCCGGCCCCGAATTGATCACGCCGCCGCCGGCATAGACGATCGGGCGCTTGGCCTGCTTCAGCAGGCGCACCGCCTTGCGGATCTGCTCGCCATCCGGTTCCGTCTGCGGGCGGTACGACCGGTGCGGCGTCTCCGGCGCATCGGAATAGGGGGCCTTGTTGATCAGGATGTCCTTGGGCAGGTCGATCACGACCGGGCCGGGACGGCCGGACTTCGCGACGTAGAAGGCCTCATGCACCACGCGGGCGAGGTCGGCCGACTTCTTGACCAGGTAGTTGTGCTTCGTCGCCGGCCGCGTGATGCCGGTCGTGTCCGCTTCCTGGAAGGCGTCGTTGCCGATCAGGTGCGTCGGCACCTGCCCCGTAAGGCACACGACGGGGATGGAATCCATCAGGGCGTCGACCAGGCCCGTCACGGCATTGGTCGCGCCGGGGCCGGAGGTGACGAGCACCACGCCCACCTTGCCGGTGGACCGCGCGTAGCCTTCCGCCGCATGCACCGCGGCCTGCTCGTGCCGCACCAGGATGTGGCGGATGGCGTTCTGCTGGAACAGCGCGTCGTAGATCGGCAATACCGCGCCGCCGGGATAGCCGAAGATGACCTCGACACCCTGGTCCTTCAGCGCGCGCAGGACGACCTCCGCGCCCGACATCATCTGGGCGGCATCGGTGCTGGCGGGCTTGGTGGCGGCGGACATCGGTCTCTCTCTTCGCTGAAAAGGGCGCGGCCCGCGGGGGTTCCGCGGGCGACGGGGGGCTCTTAGACCCCGCGCCGCGGCGCGTCAACGCACCCGATCAACAAAAGCGAAGACATCCCCCAAAAAACTTTCCGATAATTGCGCCCGACCCGTGATCCGCGCATGGATCGTATGCGCCCGCGACGGGTCGGCCAGAAGATGATGCCGGAACCAGGTCGCCTGCCGCTTGGTGTACTGCCCGGTGTTGAGCATCGCGCGCCGCGACGCGTCCTCCTCCGTCATCCGCCCGGCCAGCATGGCGGCCAGTTCCGGCACGCCATGCGCGCGCATCGCCGGCAGGGCGGGGTCGAGCCCCAGCGCAACCAGCGCCCGCACCTCCTCCACCGCCCCGCCCGCCATCATCGCCGCCCACCGCGCCGCGATGGCCGCCCGCAGCGTATCGCGCGGCGGGTCGATCAGGATGGCGGCGAAGTGCGAAGGCGCCGGCCCCGTCCCGCCCCCCGCCTGCCAGGCCGAAAGCCCCCTGCCCGTGCCGAGCCAGACCTCATAGGCGCGGGCGATGCGCTGGCTGTCGGAAGGACGCAGCCGCGCGGCCGTGCCGGGATCTCCCGCGGCGAGCCTCGCATGCAGCGCGGCCGGCCCTTCCTCGGCCAGCAGGCGCCGCGCCTCGGCCCGCGCCGCCTCCGGCACCGGCGGGATGTCGGACAGGCCCTCGGTCAGCGACGCGAAGTACAGCCCCGTGCCGCCGCACATGATCGGCAGGCGGCCTTCCGCGCGGGCCCCGGCCATCGCGGCCAGCGCCTCGCCCCGCCACCAGGCGACGCTCGCCGCCTCGGCCGCCGGTCGCACGCCATAGAGGCGATGCGGCACGCGCGCTTCGTCTTCCGGCGTCGGCCGGGCCGTCAGCACGCGCAATTCGCGGTAGACCTGCATGCTGTCGGCGTTGATCACCGTGCCGCCGACGCGTTCGGCGATGGCGAGCGCCAAGGCGGACTTGCCGCTCGCCGTCGGGCCGGCCACCAGCAGGGCGGGCGGTTGATCCGCGGTCATGGCGCGGGCATACCCCCGCGCCCATGGACCATGTGCTGACCCTGATCGCCCCCCAAGGCGCGCTTGCCCCCGATGCGATCGCGGCGGCGCGCGCCTCCCTCGCCGCCGCCGGCGCCGCGACCGAAGCACCCGGCTGGCTGTCCGCCGCCGAGGCCGCGGACCTGGCCTTCGCGGGCATTACGCCGGAAGCCGCCGACGCCGCGGCGCGGGCGGCGCTCGCCGGCCAGCCCGTGGACCTGATCGCCCAGCCCGCCGAAGGCCGGCGCAAGCGCCTGCTGATCGCGGACATGGACAGCACCATCGTCACGTCCGAGACGCTGGACGAGCTGGCCGGCTTCGCGGGGCTGAAGGACCGCATCGCCGCCATCACCAAGCGCGCCATGAATGGCGAGCTCGATTTCGAATCCGCGCTGCGCGAACGCGTCGGCATGCTGGCCGGCCTGTCGGTCGATGCGCTGCAGCGCACCTGGGAAGCGACGGAACTGATGCCCGGCGCGCGCGAACTTGTCGCGACCATGCGCGCGACGGGCGCGCGCTGCGCCCTCGTCTCCGGCGGCTTCACCTTCTTCACCGGCCGCGTCGCGGCGCTCGTCGGCTTCCACGAACATCACTCCAACACGCTGCTCGAAGCGGATGGGCAGCTCACCGGCCATGTCGCCGACCCGATCCTCGGGCGCAACGCCAAACTCGCGACGCTGCGGCGGCTCGCGGCCGAAGAAGGCATCGGGCTGGAGGCGACGCTGGCCGTCGGCGACGGCGCCAACGACCTCGACATGATCCAGGCGGCGGGCCTCGGCGTCGCGTTCCGCGCCAAGCCGGTGGTCGCGGCGGCCGCGCGCGCGCGCGTGGAACATGCCGACCTCCGCGCGTTGCTGTTCGCCCAGGGCTATCGCGCCGAGGAATTCGTCGTCGCCTGAACCCGCCAGCCGGGGGCGAGCACCCAGCGGCCGTCGAAGCGGTCGAGCAGGTCCCGCGCCGGGTCCATGCCCGCGCGGGCGCGGGCGAGCGAGGCCTCGTCGCCCAGCACGTAGAAGGTGCGCGGTTCATGCGCGCCGCGCTGCAGCGCATCCGCCACGCGCGCGTTGACCGCCTCCACCGCGCGCGGGTCGATGCGCGCGAGATAGACCGCATCCGTCTGCAGCCCCAGCGTCGCGGCGTAGACCGCGACTTCCTCCCAGTTCGTCGCCTGCATGCCAGTCGGAACCACGCGGACGAAGGCGTAGCGCGCGGCGGCCTCCCGCCAGAACGGGTCGGCCAGGCGTAGCGGCACGGTCGGCGGCTGCACGATGAAATAGTGATGCAGCCGCGCGAAGCCGGGGCGGAGGTCGGCCGCCTGCAGCATCAGCGCCGCGAACAGCACGAAGCCCGCGCGCCGGCCGCCGAGCGCGCGCACCAGCGCGACCGCGGCGCCGAGCAGCGCGGCATAGAGCACCGGCCAGAAGAAGCGCTCCGACGCGCGCAGCGCATCGGCGCGGGAGACGATCCAGTCCGGCAGGGGCAGCACCTCGAATTCCCGCCCGCCAATGGCAACCCGATGGGTGATGGCGAGCAGCAGCAGCCCCGCCAGCACCAGCAACAGCGCCCAGTGCCGCCGCAGCGCGCCGCGCGGGCCCGCCAGCCAGGCAAGCGCGCCGCCCGCCAGCACCGCCAGCGCGCCGAGGCCGGGATAGGAATTGCCCGCCTCCAGGTGCCCCGCCGTCTCGATGTCCGGCAGGAAGGCGCCCCAATAGCCGGGGTCGAAGGGGGCGAGCAGGTCGAGCTGCATCTTGCCGTAGCCGCCCCAGGTCCCGCCGAAGCCCCCCGAGAGCAGGAAGAAACCGCCCGCCCAGAGCCCCGCGATGCCGAGCGCGGGCACGCACACCGCTTCCGCCGCGATGCGCGCGCCGCCGCGCCGCGCGGGATCCGCGGCGCGCGCCAGCCAGTCCGCGGCCCAGAGCGCGCCCACCATCGGCAGCAGATAGGCCTGGATGAGCGCGGCCGCGGCAAGCAGCGCGCCCCAGGCGGCGGCCCGGCGCCAGCCTTCCCCGCGCGTCACGCACAGCCACAAGCCCGCCAGCAGCAGGAACTGCCCGCCCAGCGCGAAATGCCCGCCCAGGCGCGCGAGCAGCAGCGGCTGCATCACGAACAGCCCCGCCACCGCCAGCCTCGCCATGGCATCGGTCGTGGCCAGGCCCATCAGCCGCCAGGCCAGCACCGCTTGCAGCGCGCCGCAGGCATAGATCCACAGGCCCCAATACTGCCCGACCTCGATCACCGGGCGCAGCGCCTTGAACAGGAAGGCCACCAGCGGGATCGAGTCCGAATAGAAGATGGAGGAGGCGAGTTCCATGCCCCAGCCGGGATTGGCGCCGGGCGGGATCCGCCATTCGTCCCGCGCGAAGGCGGTCCAGCCGAGCCAGTACTGCACGGGGTCGGGACCGATGCGGCCCGAGAGCATCCAGCCCGTGTCGGCGACGGGGAGGATGAAGCCGCCGAAGGCGGCGTGGATCACGAAGGCGCCGAGGAAACAGGCGGCCAGGGCGCCAAGAAGCGAAGGTCGGGGGAGGGGAACCTCCCCCGAGCCCCCTCCCTTCTCTTTCTGTTGGGAATTGATGGCCAAGGTCACAAAGAAGGTTGAGGGGGGTTCAGGGGGGAGAAGTTCCCTTCTCCCCCCTGTCTTCCTCAGCCAGGCGCGCCCCGCTCGCCCCGCAGGCGCAGCGGCACGAAGCGCTGCCCGCCCGACCCTTCGACGGCCAGCAGCGCCACGCCGCGGTTCTGCTGGCGCAGCGCGGCGATGCGGTCCTGCACCTCGCGCGGCGTGTTCACGCGCTGCTGCTGCACTTCCACGATCACGTCGCCGGGGCGGAGTTCGCGCTCGGCCGCGGGGCTGTTGGGCGCGACCTCGACGATCACCACGCCGCGCTGCTCGGGGCGCAGGCTGAAGCGCTGGCGCAGCTCGTCGGTGATGGGCGCCACGCGGATGCCCAGGCCCGCGACCTCGACGGGTCCCTGCTGCGGGGCGGCAGGCGCGGGCGTCGCGCCGGCCTGCTGTGGTTCCGGCGGCAATTCGCCGAGGGTGACGTTGACCGTCTCCTCCTTGCCGTCGCGCCAGACCACCACGGGCACCTCGGCGCCGACCATGTTGTCGGCGACGATGCGCGGCAGGGTGCGCATGTCCCGCACATCCACGCCGTTGAAGCGCAGGATGATGTCGCCGTTGCGGATGCCGCCGGTCGCGGCGGGGCCGCCTTCCTGGGCGCGGGCGACGAGGGCGCCGCGCGCGCCGCCGGGCAGGCGCAGCGCCTCGGCGATCTCGTCCGTCACCTGCTGGATGTTCACGCCGAGCCAGCCGCGCCGCACCCGCCCGCCGTCGCGCAGCTGCGCCACGATCCGCTGGGCGAGGTTCGAGGGAATGGCGAAGCCGATGCCGATCGACCCGCCCGACGGCGAGTAGATCGCGGTGTTGATGCCGATCACCCGGCCCTGCATGTCGAACAGCGGGCCGCCCGAATTGCCGCGGTTGATGGCGGCATCCGTCTGGATGAAGTCGTCATAGGCGCCCTGCCGGATGTCGCGCCCGCGGGCCGAGACGATGCCCGCCGTGACCGATCCGCCGAGGCCGAAGGGATTGCCGATCGCGATCACCCAGTCGCCGACCTGCGCCTCGTCCGAATTGCCGAAGGGCACCGCGGTCAGCGGCTTGTCGGTGCGGATGCGCAGCACCGCGATGTCCGTGCGCGGGTCCGTGCCCAGCAGCTCCGCGCGGATCGAGGTGTTGTCCTGCAGGATGACGTTGATCTCGTCCGCCCCGTCGATGACGTGGTTGTTCGTGACGACGATCCCCTGCGCGGCGTCGATCACGAAGCCGGATCCGAGCGACTGGCCGCGCCGCTGCGGGCGCTGCGGCTGGCCGGGCGGCTGCTGGCCTTCCTGGCCGGGCCGGCCGCGGTTGAAGAAGTCGCGGAAGAATTCCTCGAAGGGGCTGCCGGGCGGGGCCTGGGGCACGTCGGGCGCGTCCGGGCGGCCGGGCCGGGCCTGCACCGCCTGGCTGGTCGAGATGTTGACGACCGCGGGCAGCAGCTGCCGGGCCAGCGGCGCGAAGGTTTCCGGCGCGCGCTGCGCCAGGGCGGGCGGCGCGAGCGGCGCCGCGGAGACGAGGGCGGCGAAGGCGAGGACGGCGAAGCGCACGGGCTGTGACCTCATGGATGGGCGGCACGAAGCGTGGCCAGGATACGAGACCTGGGGAGGATGTGGCATCTTCCGCCGCCGGCGGAAGCGGCCATCATGCAACGAAACGCGACGGGCCGCAGCAACCGCCTCATCCGGCGAGCAGCCAGGCGAGGCCGATGCCGAGCGTGGCGGCGACCAGGCCCGCGATGCGCAGCGCGTCCTCGGGCGTCGCCGCCAGGGCGGCGAGCCCCCGGCGCATCAGGCCGGGGGCAAGGGCGTAGGCGATGCCTTCCAGGGCGAGGACGACGGCGACCCCCTGGAGGAGGCCGGCCAGCGTCACTGCGCCGGCGCCGGCCCGGGCAGGGGCCGCAGGCGCCCGCCGCTCTCCCGGAAATAGCGGAAGAACTCGCTGTCGGGCGTCATGACCATGCGCGTGTTCCCCTCCGCGAAGGCCTCGCGATAGGCCTGCATGGAGCGCCAGAACTGGAAGAAGTCGAGGTCGCGCTGGAAGGCGTCGGCCACCAGTCGCAGCGACTCCTGCTCCCCCTGGCCGCGCAGCACGTCGGACTGCGCCTGGGCTTCCGCCAGCAGCACGGTCCGCTCGCGCTCGGCGCCGGCGCGCACGCGCTGCGCCACCTCGGCACCCTCGGCGCGCGCCTCGCGCGCCACGCGCTCACGCTCGGACTGCATGCGCTGGAGGATCGCCTGGGTGTTCTCCTGCGGCAGGTCGGCGCGGCGGATGCGCACATCCACCACCTCGATGCCGAACTGGCGCGCCTCGACATTCACCTGGCGCTGGATCTCGCCCATGATCCGCGTGCGGTCGGCCGACAGGACCGACAGCAGCGGCTCGTTGCCCATCACGCGGCGCAGCGACGCCGAGACGATGGAGTTCAGGCGCCCGCGGATGCCGCCCTCGGTCGCGCCGACCGTCTGGTAGAACACCAGCGGGTCGGTGATGCGATAGCGCGTGAAGCTGTCCACGATCAGCCGGCGCTGGTCGCCGAGGATGACTTCCTCGCCCGGCGCGTCGAAGTCGAGCAGCCGCTGGTCGAAGCTGATCACCGACTGGATGAACGGGATCTTCGCCTGCAGCCCCGGCTCGCGGATGACGCGGATCGGCTGGCCGAACTGCGTGATCAGCACCTGCTGGGTCTGGTGCACGGTGAAGAGCGTCGAGGTGGCCGTCACCACGATGACGGCGAGCGCGGCGAGCGCGATCACGGAGCGGTTCATCGCGGCGCCCCCTGGCTGCGGCCCTGCACGACGCCCTGGCCCTGCGGCACGGCCGGCAATGGCGGCGGCCGGTTCTGCGGCATCCCGCCCTGCGGGCGCGGGGTGGCCGCGCCTTCGCCGAGCGGCAGGAAGGGCACGACGCCCTGCAGCCGGTCGTCGACGATGATCATCGGGTTGCGCCGCAGGATTTCCTCCATGGTTTCGAGATACAGGCGCCGCGTCGTCACGTCCGGTGCCGCCTGGTAGGCGGTGAGCACGCTGATGAAGCGCGCGGCCTCGCCTCGGGCGCGGGCGATCTGGCTTTCGCGGGCGCCCTGCGCTTCCTGCACGAGGCGCTCGGCCTCGCCGCGGGCGCGGGGGATGATGTCGTTGCGGAAGGACTCTGCCTCGTTGCGCAGGCGCTCGCGGTCGGCATTAGCGCGCTGCACGTCGCGGAAGGCCTCGATCACCTCGGCGGGCGGATCGACCTTCTGCAGCTGCACCTGCACGATCTCGATGCCCGCGCGGTACTGGTCCATGATCGCCTGGGCGCCGCGGCGCACTTCCTGTTCGATCTGCGCGCGCGCTTCCGTCAGCGCGGGCTGGATCGGCGTGCGGCCGATCACCTCCCGCATCACCGATTCGGCGGCGGACTTCACCGTGCTTTCCGGGTTGCGCGTGTTGAACAGGAACTCGCCGGCATCGCGGATGCGCCAGAACACGGCGACGTCGATGTCGATGATGTTCTCGTCGCCGGTCAGCATCAGGCTTTCGGCCAGCACGTCGCGCGCCGGCTGGACGCGGCCGGTCACGACCGGGGCGTCCTGCGCGCCGACGAAGCCGATGTCGACGCGGTTGATGCGGGTGACGCGCGGCGTCGTCACGCTCTCGACCGGCCACGGGATGTGGTAGTTCAGGCCGGGCGGGGCGGTGCGGTCGAAGGCGCCGAAGCGCATCACCACGCCCTGTTCGTCCGGCTGCACCCGGTAGAAGCCCGAACCGGCCCAGAACGCCACCAGCACCAGGCCAAGCAGCGCGATGCCCTTGCCGCCGCCGCGCGGCAGGAAGCGGCGGACCGCCTCCTGCGCCTGGCGGATCATCTCATCGAGGTCCGGCCCGCGCCCGCTGCCGGGCGGCCCGCCCTGCCCGCCGCCGGGAGGCGGCGGAGCACCCCACGGCCCACCTGGCCGAGGGTTTCCCCAGGGACTCTGACCGCCGCTGTTGTTCCAGGGCATGCTCTGCCGGGCCTCCGTCAAACCAGTTCGATCACGTCGCGTCTCGCCCGGCGCCCGCCCGCGGGGGATGCAGGGCAGGCGACGCCCGACCATATGGACGCGGGCCGGGCGCCGGGCGAGAAGCATCGTGAACGTGCATGCCTGCCCGGCGGTGCGGATATTGTCCAGAAACGGGGGCTTTTCAAGCGATGGCGGAGACTCTGGCGGAAGCGGTCACGGCGGCGCTCCGCGCGGTGAAGGACCCGGCGACGGGCCAGGACGTGGTCGCGGCGGGCATGGTCCAGGGCCTGACGGCGCGCGACGGGATGGTGCAATTCTCCCTGGAAGTGGCGCGGGAACGCGCGCCCCAGATGGAACCGCTGCGCGCCGCGGCCGAGCGCGCGGCGGCCGCCGTGCCCGGCGTGCTGAGCGCGACGGTGGTGCTGACCGCCCATCGCCCCGCCACCCCCCAGCCCGCCACCCCCCGCCAGGCGGCCCGCGCGCCGTCCGGCCAGGGGCCGATGCTGCTGCCCGAGGTCGGCGCCATCGTCGCCGTCGCCTCCGGCAAGGGCGGCGTCGGCAAGTCCACCACCGCGGTGAACCTCGCGGTCGCGCTGGCCGCGCAGGGGCTGCGCGTCGGGCTGCTGGACGCCGACATCTACGGCCCCTCCCTGCCGCAGATGCTCGGCACCCGCGAAAGGCCGCGGGCGACGGGCCAGCGCATCACGCCGCTGTCGCGCTGGGGCCTCAAGGCCATGTCGATCGGCTTCCTGGTCGAGGAAGAGACGCCGATGATCTGGCGCGGCCCGATGGTGATGGGCGCGCTCGAGCAGATGATGGGCCAGGTCGAGTGGGGCGCGCTCGACATCATGATCGTGGACATGCCGCCGGGCACGGGCGACGCGCAGCTGACCATGTCGCAGCGCGTGCCGCTGGCCGGCGCGGTGATCGTGAGCACGCCGCAGGATGTCGCGCTGCTCGACGCCCGCCGCGGCATCCGGATGTTCGAGAAGGTGAACGTGCCGGTGCTCGGCGTGATCGAGAACATGTCCTACTTCTGCTGCCCCGAATGCGGCCACCGGACGGACATCTTCGGCCATGGCGGCGCGCAGCGGGAGGCCGAGCGGCTCGGCGTCGAATTCCTCGGCGCGCTGCCGCTCAAGCTCGCGATCCGCGAACTGGCCGATGCCGGCACGCCGATCGTCACCGCCCGGCCGGAGACGGAGGAAGCGGCCGCCTACCGCGCCATCGCCGCGCGGCTGTGGGAAAAGGTGAAGGCGCCGGCCGCGGCGGGCCCGGCGATCCTGGTGGACTGACCGGCACGGTTTGGCGCCGGGCGGCATTCCGCGCTACCTCGGCACGGATGCGCCCGGCGGAAGGGTCCGGGCGCCCGCCATGAGGAAGCGCCCGATGCCGCAATACCGTTCCCGCACCACCACCCATGGGCGCAACATGGCCGGCGCGCGCGGCCTGTGGCGCGCCACCGGCATGAAGGACGGCGATTTCGGCAAGCCGATCATCGCCATCGCCAATTCCTTCACCCAGTTCGTCCCCGGCCATGTCCACCTGAAGGACCTCGGCCAGCTGGTGGCGCGGGAAATCGAGAAGGCGGGCGGCGTCGCCAAGGAATTCAACACCATCGCGGTCGATGACGGCATCGCGATGGGCCATGACGGCATGCTCTACAGCCTGCCCTCGCGCGAGCTGATCGCCGACGCGGTCGAGTACATGGTCAACGCGCATTGCGCCGATGCGCTCGTCTGCATCTCCAACTGCGACAAGATCACCCCGGGCATGCTGATGGCCGCGATGCGGCTGAACATCCCGACCATCTTCGTCTCCGGCGGGCCGATGGAAGCGGGCAAGGTCGTCCATCGCGGGGTGAAGCGCTCGGTCGACCTGATCGACGCCATGATCGTCGCCGCCGATGCCTCGGTGACGGATGAGGAAGTCGCGGTCATCGAGCGGTCCGCCTGCCCCACCTGCGGGTCCTGCTCGGGCATGTTCACGGCCAATTCGATGAACTGCCTGACCGAGGCGCTCGGCCTCGCCTTGCCCGGCAACGGCACCGTGGTCGCGACCCATGCGGACCGGGAAAGACTGTTCCTCGAGGCCGGGCGGCGGATCGTCGAGATCACGCGCCGGCACTACGAGACCGACGACATGTCCGTCCTGCCGCGCAACATCGCGACCTTCACGGCCTTCGAGAACGCGATGACGCTCGACATCGCCATGGGCGGGTCGACCAACACGGTGCTGCACCTGCTGGCCGCGGCGCAGGAGGGGGAGGTGCCCTTCTCCATGGCCGACATCGACCGGCTGTCGCGCCGCGTGCCCGTGCTGTGCAAGGTCGCGCCTTCCGTCCAGAACGTGCACGTCGAGGACGTGCACCGCGCCGGCGGCATCATGGGCATCCTGGGCGAACTCGACCGGGGCGGGCTGATCGACACCTCCGTCTCCCGCGTCGACGCGCCGAGCCTGGCCGAGGCGCTGGCCGAATGGGACATCCGCCGCGGGCCGAACGAGGCGGTGCAGACCTTCTTCCGCGCCGCCCCCGGCGGCATCCCGACCACCGTCGCCTTCAGCCAGGCGGCACGCTGGGAGGAACTCGACGCCGACCGCGCCGGCGGCGTGATCCGCGACGTGGAGAACGCCTTCTCGAAGGATGGCGGGCTCGCCGTGCTGTTCGGCAACATCGCGGAGGAAGGCTGCATCGTGAAGACGGCGGGCGTCGACGCCTCGATCCTCACCTTCACCGGCCCGGCGCGCGTCTTCGAAAGCCAGGACGCGGCGGTGGACGGCATCCTGGGCGGCACGGTCAAGGCGGGCGACATCGTGCTGGTGCGCTACGAGGGCCCGCGCGGCGGCCCCGGGATGCAGGAGATGCTGTATCCGACGAGCTACCTGAAGTCGAAGGGCCTGGGGAAGGCCTGCGCGCTGGTGACCGACGGGCGCTTCTCCGGCGGTTCCTCGGGCCTGTCGATCGGGCATTGCTCGCCCGAGGCGGCGGAGGGCGGGAACATCGGCCTGGTCGAAGACGGCGACACGATCGAGATCGACATCCCGGCGCGCCGCATCCACCTCGCTGTGGCCGATGAGGAACTCGCCCGCCGCCGCGCGGCGATGGAAGCGAAGGGCGCCGATGCCTGGCAGCCCGCCGCGCCGCGCAAGCGGCATGTCAGCACGGCGCTGAAGGCCTATGCCGCGCTGACGACCAGCGCCTCGCGCGGCGCGGTGCGCGACGTGACGGGGCTGCGGCGGCGCTGAGCCGCCGCCCTACCCCGCGCGCGGCGCCGGTACCGGCAGGCCGAGCCGCGCGGCCGCCGCCTGGATATCCTGGCGGTGCGCGAAGGCCAGGAAGGCGCCGGCGAACCAGGTGACGATCGCTTCCTTGAACAGCTTCCCGCCATCGCCGTAGGGGTCGATCCCGATCGGGCCGATGGCGTGGAAGAAGATCGCGCCGCCCATGATCCCCATCGTCAGCACCCCGCCCCAGGCGCGCGTCACGGGGATCAGCACGAGGATGGAGGCGAGGATCTCCATCGAGGCGACGCCCAGGCGCAGCGGCTTCTCATGCGCGGGAATGCCGAACCAGTCGGCGAGCGGCTGGAAGATGAAGTCCACCGAGCCGGGATGCCCCGTCAGCTTGTACTGCTGGTAGAAGGTGAACTCGTAGGCGATCCAGATCGCCGGCAGCCAGGCGGCCAGGCGAAGCAAGCGGTCGGTGCGGGTCATGGCGGCGGTCCTTCGCGGCTGGCCCTGGCTTCGCCGCCCGCCGCCGCGCGGTTACGCTCAGCGCCCCGCCGTCATCCGCCCCAGCACGAAGCCCAGCGCGAAGGTGCCGAGCAGGATCGCGCCCACATCGCCGACCAGCGCATGGGCCACCGGCAGCCCGACCAGCAGCGCCAGGGTGAAACCGCCGAAGAAGACCCAGCGCCGCGCGCCGGGGCCCAGCGGGCGCAGCGCGAAGCGGCGCCCCGCCTTGCGCGTGCGCGCGCCCTTCGCGGCGGCGCGGCCGCTCATCGCGCGCCCCCCAGCAGGCCGCCTTCCGCGGCGCGGTCGTAGAGCCGCCCGATCAGCGCGGCGAAGACGGCATCGACCTCCATCGCCGGGCCCATGCGCGGCAGCGTGTCCACCACCGTGACGCCGTGGTCCTTCCAGGCGATCCCGCCGGACAGCACGTTCTGCAGGAAGCCCTGCATGCGGTCGCAGGCCATGGCGAAGCGGGCCTCGGGCGTCTCGCCGGCCTCGAACTCCTCCCACAGCGCGCGCAGCCGGGCGCCGAGATCCTCGGGCAGCAGCCCGAAGACCGTCTCGGCCGCCGCGGCCTCGCGCGCCGCCTGCGTCGCGCGGCCGGCGGTGTCATAGGCAAAGGTGTCGCCGGCCTCGATCTCGACCAGGTCGTGCACCGCGACCATCATCAGCGCCCGGCCGAGGTCGAGCGACGCCGCCACATCCGCATGCAGCAGCGTGCCGATCAGGGCGAGCGACCAGCAATGCTCGGCGCTGTTCTCCCGCCGCGTCGTCCCGTCCGCCAGCACCACGCGCCCACGGCGCTCGACCGTCTTGAGCCGGTCGGCCAGCGCGAGGAAGTCGAGGATCGAGGCGGCGCGGTCAGGCGGCATCGCGGCCGAGCACCTCCATCAATTCCCGCCATTCGCGCTTCGACAGGCCGGAGGCGTCCTGCGGCACCGCCTCGCCGGCCAGCAGCCGCCGCACGATGCCCATCATCTGCGCCGACAGCGTGACGGCGCCGAGCCGGTAGTCGCGGAACGCCTCATGCGCCATCGGCACCCAGGCCTTCACGGTCTCCAGCATCGCCTCGGCGTAGACGCGGATCTCGTACTGCGCATGCGCGTCCGCGCGCAGCGACAGGAAGTGCAGCAGGTTGTGCAGGTCGGTCTTCCAGTACCACTGCGTATAGGCGTTGAGCGTGAGGTTCATGCGCGCGAGTTCCCGCGCCAGCCCCTGCCGCGCGGGGTCGATCGCGCGGCCCTCATCGTCCTCGTTCAGCATCTCCAGGTAGTGGTCGTAGTTGCGCGTCGCGTCTTCGCGCAGCAGGTCGAGCACGCGCGCCGCTTCGGCGCCCTGCAGCACGTCGCCCCGCCCCTGCCGGTTCACGGCGGATTGCGCGGCGAGCTGGTCCGGCCCGGGGATGTAGAATTCCCGGTCCAGGATGGAATAGCGCGCCGAATACTCGTTCACGTTCGCCGTGCGGTGGCGGATCCATTGCCGCGCGACGAAGATCGGCAGCTTCACGTGGTACTTGATCTCGCACATCTCGAAGGGTGTGGAGTGGCGGTGGCGCATCAGGTAGCGGATCAGGCCGCGATCCTCGTTCGCCGCGCGGGTGCCGCGGCCGTAGGACACGCGCGCGGCCTGCACGATGGCCGCGTCGTCGCCCATGTAGTCCACGACGCGGACGAAGCCGTGGTCGAGCACGGGCATCGCCTGGAAGAGCATCGCCTCCAGCCCCGCCACGGTGGGGCGGCGCGTCGGCGCCTCCGCCGCGCGCGCGGCGTCGATTTCCTGCTGCTGTTCGGCGGTCAGTGCCATGCCAGATGTCCCTGCGACTCGGATCGCGTCCGGCTTTGGCTATAGCAGGGGACCGAGAGGGGCGCCGCCCCTCTCGGGCTTACCCAGCCAAAGGCCGAAAGGCCTTTGGAAACCAACACCTTGGGCGCCCCCTCGACGGCCGCGCGCCGGGCCCGCACCATGCCCCCGCCCAGCAGGAAGCCGCCATGTCCCCCCTCGACGCCATCCGCCGCGACCATGCCGACCTCGCCGCCATCCGCCAGGATTTCCACGCCCACCCCGAACTCGGCATGGCGGAGCACCGCACCGCCGCCCGCGTGGCCGAATTGCTGGAATCCTGGGGCATCGAGGTCCATCGCGGCGTCGGCGGCACGGGCGTGGTGGGCGTGCTCCGCCACGGCAGCGGCAACCGCGCCATCGGGCTGCGCGCCGACATGGACGCGCTGCCGATCGAGGAACTCACCGACCTGCCCTTCCGCAGCACGACCAAGGGCGTGATGCATGCCTGCGGCCATGACGGGCACACGACCATGCTGCTCGGCGCCGCGAAGTACCTGGCGGAAACCCGCAACTTCGACGGCACCGTCCACCTGATCTTCCAGCCCGGGGAGGAAGGCTGCGGCGGCGCGCTGGCGATGCTCGAGGACCGGCTGTTCGAGCGCTTCCCCTGCGACGCCATCTACGCGATGCACAACCGCCCGGGCATGGCGCTCGGCGAATACGGCATCCGCCCCGGCCCGACGGCCGCCGGCGGCGCCTTCTTCGACATCCGCATCGAAGGCAAGGGCGCCCATGGCGCGCGGCCGGAGGTCAGCATCGACCCCGTGCTCGCCGCCTGCCACGTGACCACCGCGCTGCAATCCATCGTCAGCCGCAACATCGCCCCGCGCGACGCCGCCGTGGTCAGCGTGACCAAGGTGCTGGGCGGGGAGGCCTACAACGTCATCCCCCAGACCGCGACGATTTCCGGCACCGCGCGCTTCTTCTCGCGCGAGGTCGCCGCGCGGATCGAGGAAGGCATGCGCCGCGTGGCCGAGGGCGTGGCCGCCGGCTTCGGCGCGACGGCGGAGGTCGACTGGCGGCTGATCTTCGCCCCCACCGTCAACGACCCCGAGCAGACCGAGGCCTTCGCCGCCGCGGCGGCGGACCTGGTCGGCGCCGACAAGGTCGCGCGCGACAACCCGCCCGGCATGGGCTCGGAGGATTTCTCCTTCATGATGGAGAAGGTCCCCGGCGCCTACATCCATGTCGGCAACGGGCCGGGGGAGATGCCGCACCACCCCCGCTACGCCTTCAACGACGACGCGATCCCCTACGGCGCCGCGCTGTACGCGCGCATCGCCGAGCGCGCCTTGCCCGGCGACCGCGAAGCCTGACCGGGCGCGGCTTCAGCCGGCCGGATGCGCCTGGAGGAAGCGCACCAGCGCGGCGCGGAATTCCGGCGTGCCGGGCGCGCTGCCATGGCTCGCGCCCGCGATCGTCACGAGTTCGAGCCGCGGCATCGCCGCCTTCAGCCGCTCGAAGTCGCGCAGATAGGGGTCGGCCGTGCCGACGATGCCGAGCGTGGGCATCGGCACCGCGGCCAGGCGTTCGACCGGCACCACCTGGTCGGGATTGGAGCGGCGCACCGCGGCGAGCGCGCGGGGGTCCTGCCCCGCCAGGCGGCGCTCGGAATCGGCGCGGATCTCGGCCTCGCTCGGCGGCGGCCGGTCGCGCGGCCACAGCCGCAGGAACTGCGAGCGCAGCAGGCCCTGGTCCATCTCGGCCGATTCCTCGTCCACCCGGCGCTGGTCCTCCGCCGTCCAGCCCAGGCGCCCCGCGGCGCCGCCGAGCGTGAGCGTCAGGAAGCGCCCCGGATCGAGGATGGCGAGCTGCGCCACGATATGCGCGCCCATCGAGTAGCCGACGACATGCGCCTTCGCGATGCCGAGGTGATCCATCAGCCGCGTCACGTCGCGCCCCATCTCGGGGCCATAGGCGGCACGGTCGTGCGGCTTGCCGCTGCGCCCATGCCCGCGCGCGTCGATCGCGATCGCGCGGTGCCCCTGCGCGACCGCGGGGAAGATTCCGGTCTGCACGAAGCCGCGCTCGATGTTGCTGGTGTAGCCATGCACCATGATGACGGGCGGCCCGCGCCCGTCCTCGATGAAGCGGATCGGCACGCCGGCGCTGTCGAAGCTGCGGTCCTGGGCGGCGCGAAGCCCCGGCGCGGCGAACGACCCGGCGGCGGTGGCGGCAAGCAGGCTGCGGCGGCGCATGGCGCGTTTCCTCGTCCCTGTCGTGTCGCCAGCGCAGCACCACGGCGGGGGAGGGTCAAGAAAGGCTCGAAATCCGCGCGCCGCCGCGCTATATGTGCGCCGTCACTTCGGTGACTATGGCGATAAACGGCGTATGGAATAAGCGTTGCGGACCCGGGGGCGGTACCCGGCGCCTCCACCATCACCCCGCCTTGTCAGCGGCAGATGGGGGCGAAACAGGCTCGACGCGCGCGGTAAAGATCCGTCTTTTGCCCGGCATGGTACCGCCGTCATCGGACCAAATCACAAGTGCCAATGACAACGGTCGCGAGACCGTGGCGCTCGCTGCCTAGAGATAGGTAAGCGCGGTTCGGGGGGCACCGGGCAACAGAAGCCCCCCACTTCCCTTCCACGCCTTGACTGGCCTACATCCGCGCCATGAGCGACGACGCCGCCCCGCCCGAAAGCCTTATGCCCTACGAAGCCTGGGCCGAGGAAGCCTTGCGGGAGGTCGCCATCCGCGCCATCGAGCGCGCCGCCGGCGAGGGCCTGCCCGGCGAGCACCATTTCTACCTGACCTTCCGCACCGACCATCCGGGCACCTCCATCCCCGGCCATCTCAAGGCGCGCTACCCGCAGGAAATCACCATCGTCCTGCAGCACCAGTTCGAGGACCTGAACGTGGACCGCGCCGCGGGCCGCTTCGGCGTCACGCTCTATTTCGGCGGCGTGCCGTCCCGGCTGACCGTGCCCTTCGGCGCCCTGACCATGTTCCACGACCCGCATGTGCGCTTCGGCCTGCGCTTCCCCGTGACCGGCGCCGACGCCATCCCGCCCTTCGAGGACGCCCCCGAGGCCGAGGCGAAGCCGGCGGAGGAGGAAGCCCCCCCCGCCCCGCCCGCGCCCGGCCAGGTGGTCAGCCTGGATGCCTTCCGCCGCAAGCCGGCCAAGGAAAGCTGACGCCCGCCCGAGGTTGGCGGCCCCCGCCCCGCTGCGCTAGACCGCCCGGGCGCGCGCCATATCGCGCGCCCGGAGATTGCGCATGACCCCGCCGCTCGACGCCGCCGCCCCCGCCCGCCCGGAAGGCTTCGCCTACGCCCCCATGTTCCCGCTGGGCGAGGACACGACGCCCTACCGCAAGCTCGACATCGGCGGCGTGTCGACCATCGAGGTCGACGGCAAGCGCGTGCTCAAGGTGAAGCCGGAGACGCTGACCGAACTCGCGCGCGCCGCCTGCCGCGATGTCTCCCACTTGCTGCGCCCGGGGCATCTCCAGCAGCTCGCCAACATCCTCAAGGACCCGGAGGCGAGCGCGAACGACCGCTTCGTGGCACTCGACCTGCTCAAGAACGCGAACATCGCCGCCGGCGGCGTGCTGCCCATGTGCCAGGACACCGGCAACGCCATCGTCTTCGGCAAGAAGGGCCAGCGCGTCTGGGTCGAGGGCGACGAGGAGGAGGCGCTGGCCTTCGGCGTCGCCCGCACCTACACCGAGACCAACCTGCGCTATTCGATGATGGCGCCGATCGGGATGTTCGAGGAGGTGAACTCCGGCAACAACATGCCCGTCGAGTTCTCCATCATGGCGCAGCCCGGCGAGCACCACGCCGACGAGATGCACCTGATGTTCATCCTCAAGGGCGGCGGGTCGGCCAACAAGACCTTCCTGTACCAGCAGACGCGCGCGGTGCTGAACAAGCCGAAGCTGCTCGCGTTCCTCGAGGAGAAGATCAAGACGCTCGGCACCTCCGCCTGCCCGCCCTATCACCTGTCCATCGTGATCGGCGGCACCTCGGCCGAAATGAACCTCAAGACCGTCAAGCTCGGCTCGACGCGCTGGCTCGATGCGCTGCCGACCAAGGGCGGCAAGGCCGGCCACGCCATCCGCGACCCGGAGCTGGAGGCCGAGATCCACAAGCTGACGCAAAATCTCGGCATCGGGGCGCAGTTCGGCGGCAAGTATTTCTGCCACGACGTGCGCGTCATCCGCCTCGCCCGCCACGGCGCCTCGCTGCCCATCGGCATCGGCGTCTCCTGCTCCGCCGACCGGCAGATCAAGGCGAAGATCACGGCCGATGGCGTCTTCCTCGAGCAGCTCGAGGCCGACCCGGCGCATTACCTGCCCGAGCACACCGAGGACATCCTGGGCGGGGAGGTCGTGAAGATCGACCTCAACCAGCCGATGGACCAGATCCGCGCGACGCTCTCGAAATACCCGGTCAAGACGCGCGTCTCGCTGACCGGCACCATGGTGGTCGCGCGCGACATCGCGCATGCCAAGCTGCAGGAACGGCTCGATGCCGGGCAGGGCCTGCCGCAATACATCAAGGACCATCCGGTCTACTACGCGGGCCCGGCCAAGACGCCGGCGGGCTACGCCACGGGCTCCTTCGGCCCGACCACGGCCGGGCGCATGGACAGCTACGTGGAGGCCTTCCAGGCCGCCGGCGGGTCCTTCGTGATGCTGGCCAAGGGCAACCGCTCCAAGGCCGTGCTGAACGCCTGCAAGAAGTATGGCGGCTTCTACCTCGGTTCGGTCGGCGGGCCCGCCGCGCGGCTGGCGCAGGACTGCATCCGCAAGGTCGAAGTGCTGGAATACCCCGAGCTCGGCATGGAGGCGGTCTGGCGGATCGAGGTCGAGGACTTCCCCGCCTTCATCGTGGTGGACGACAAGGGCAACGATTTCTACGAGGGGCTGGAGTGAGCGCGACCGCGGACCGACGCCTGCCGGCCCGCTTCGCGCTGCCGGTGACGGGCCTGATCCTGTCCGGGATCATGACGATCATCATCTCGGGCGTCTCGACCTTCATGGCGCTCGGCTTCTCGCTGCTCGCGCTGGGGGCCTGGCCGATCGCCTGGATCAGTTCCTGGATCATCGCCTTCCCCACGGTGCTGGTGGTGCTGCCGATCGTGCGCCGCCTCGTCTCCCGCCTCGTGGCGCCGGCCTGATGCTGGCACTTCGCCCCAACTGCGAATGCTGCGGGCGGGACCTGCCGCCCGACAGCCGCGACGCGCTGATCTGTTCCTTCGAATGCACCTGGTGCGTCGATTGCGCGCGCACGCGACTGCCCGGCGGGCTCTGCCCGAATTGCGGCGGCAACCTCGTCCCGCGGCCGATCCGCCCGGCGGCGAAGCTGGAGAAATTCCCCGCCAGCACCGATCGCATCCATCGCCCCGAACGCTGCGGCGGTGCGACCACAGCATGAGGACCGCGCCATGACCGAACGCCGCCTGATCTCCTCCGGCTCGAAGTTCGAGGAGGAGATCGGATACTCCCGCGCCGTCGTCATCGGCGACGACATCTGGGTCTCCGGCACCACCGGCTACGATTATTCGACGATGACGATCCAGCCGGATGTCGTGGCGCAATGCGACCAGACCTTCCGCAACGTCGCCGCCGCCCTGGCGCAGGCCGGCGCCACGCTCGACGACGTGGTGCGCGTGCTGTTCATCGTGCCCGACCGCGCCGACTGGGAACCCTGCTGGCCGGTGGTGAAGAAGTATCTCGGCCGGGCGAAGCCCGCATCCACCCTGATCCATGCCGGGCTGCAGACCGACGCCATGAGGATCGAGATCGAGGTCACGGCCAGGCGCACCCGCCGGCCGGCGTGACTTCCCGCCGCGCCGCGTGTAGACGCGCCGCAGCGCAGCACCGGGGACAGACATGCGTTTCGCCGTCGATCGCCTCGACCATCTGGTCATCACCTGCCGGGACGTCACCATCTCCGCTTCCTGGTACCAGCGCGTGCTGGGGATGGATGTCGAGGAGTTCGGCCCGCACAACCGCACCGCGCTGAAGTTCGGCGGGCAGAAGATCAACCTTCGCCCGGTCGAGGCGACGCAGCAGGACTGGTGGACCGGCGAGGGCGGGGGCATCCCCGGCACGGCCGATCTGTGCTTCATCGTCACGGTCGACGCGGAACAGATCGCCGCGCACCTGCAGCGCTGCGGCGTGGCCATCGCGCAGGGGCCGGTCGCCAAGGACGGCGCGCTCGGCCCCATCACCTCGGTCTATTGCCGCGACCCTGACGGCAACCTGATCGAGATCTCGACCTACGGCGCCCCGCCCTGAAGGCGTAGGATGCGCGCCATGACCCGGACGCGCACCGAAACCGACAGCCTCGGCACCATCGAGATCCCAGCGGACCGCTACTGGGGCCCGCAGACGGAACGCGCCCGCGCCCTGTTCCGCATCGGCGAGGCGCGGCTCGACCCCGGCGTGATCCGCGCCACCGGCCTGCAGAAATGGGCCGCGGCGGAAGCGAACCGCCGGCTCGGCGAATTGCCCGACGCCATCGCCGAACCGATCAAGGCGGCGGCGGAGGAGATCGCCGCCGGCCGGCGCGACGCGGATTTTCCCCTGCCCGTCTGGCAGACCGGATCGGGCACCCAGACCAACATGAACGCGAACGAGGTCATCGCGAACCTCGCCAACGAAAGGCTCGGCCAGCCGCTCGGCACGCGCGCGCCGATCCATCCTAACGACCACGTCAACCGCGGCCAGTCGTCCAACGATTCCTTCCCGACGGTGATGCACATCGCCGCCGTCGCCGCCCTGCGCGCGCGGCTGCTGCCGGGCCTCGCCGCGCTGCACGCCGCGCTGACCGCCAAGGCGCAGGACTACGCGTCGATCGTGAAGCTCGGCCGCACGCACATGATGGATGCGGTCCCCGTCACGCTCGGCGGCGCCTTCGCCACCTGGGCGCGCCAGGTGGAAAACGGCGTCGCCCGCATCGCGGACGCGATCCCGCGCCTGCTGCTGCTGCCCCAGGGCGGCACGGCGGCCGGCACGGGGCTCAACCGCCACCCCGATTTCGACGACGCCTTCTGCGCCATCCTCGCCGCGCGCACCGGCGAGGCGTTCGCACCCAATCCCGACAAGTCCGAGGGCATGGCCGCGCACGACGCCTTCGTCGAGCTGCACGGGGCGATGAACACCGTCGCCGTCTCGCTCAACAAGATCGCCAACGACATCCGCCTGCTCGGCTCCGGCCCGCGCGGCGGCATCGGGGAACTGGTCGTGCCGGCGGACGGCCTCTCCTCCTCCATCATGCCCGGCAAGACCAACCCGACGCAGGCGGAAGCGCTGACCATGGTCTGCGCCCGCGTCATGGGCAACCAGACCACCGTCACCGTCGCCGGCGCGCAGGGGCACCTGGAACTCAACGTCTTCAAGCCCGTCATCATCCAGTGCGTGCTGGAAAGCGCGGGGCTGCTCGGCGACGCGGCGGTCTCCTTCGCCACGCACATGGTGGCGAAGCTCGAACCGAACCGCGCGCGCATCGCCGACCAGGTGGCGAAGTCGCTGATGCTCGTCACCGCGCTCAACCCGCGCATCGGCTATGACCGCGCGGTCGCGATCGCCAAGCTCGCCCTGGCCGAGGACCTGACGCTGAAGGACGCGGCCATCCGCCTCGGCCACGTCACCGCGGAGGAATTCGACCGCTGGGTGCGGCCGGAGGAGATGATCCGCCCCGGCGCGACGCTCGCCGGCGGATGAAGCCGCATCTGGAAAAGCGGTCCTTCAGCCTGGCCGGGCACCGCACCTCGGTCGCGCTGGAACCCGCCTTCTGGGCGGCGCTCGAAGCCGCGGCGCGGGAGCGTGGGTCGAGCCTCGCCGCGCTGATCGCCGAACTGGATGCCGGGCGGGCGGAAGGCGGGGCGCCGCTCGCCAGCACGCTGCGCGTCTTCGCGCTGGACCGCGCCGCGGCGCGCTGAACCGCGCGTCAGCGTTCCGCGCGCCAGCGCGCCCAGGCCGCCACTTCCGGCTGGCGGCGCGGCGCGGTGGCGGGGCCGGTCACGCGCAGCCCGATCGGCGGCGCTTCCGCCGGCGTCGGCTGCACCGCGAAGCGCAGGTCGAGGCTGCCGCGCAGCAGGTCGAGGCTGCCTTCCACCTCCCCCGACACGCCGCCTTCCCCCGCGATGCGCATGCCATCCAGCGCGACCAGGCCGGCGGCGGCGCGCCAGCCGCCCTCCAGCCGCTCGACCGCCGTCGCGCCGCCTTCCAGCCCCGCCCGCACGCCCTGTTCGGCCAGGACCGGATCCTCGAGCGCGGCGGCACTCGCGACCGCGCCGAGCGCGACGCCGGCGAGCACCCCGTCGCGCAGCGCCAGCCGCCCATCGCCCGACAGCGTCGCGAGCAGCGCCGCCGGCGCGTGGCCGCTCGCCGAGAAGCGGCCCTGCGCCTCGATGCGCCCGGAGGCCAGGTCGAAGGGCAGCCCGAACAGCGGCGCGCGCAGCGTCGCCCCGGCCAGCCCCAGCGCGCCCGAGAGCACCGGCGGCTGCGCGGCCACGTCGAGCGCGAGCGCGCCATCCACCGTTCCGCCGCCGAGCCGCGCGCGCAGGCCCTCCAGCGCCAGCCGCCCGTTCGCAAGCCGCAGCCGCGCGCCCACCTGTTCCAGCACCGGCAGGTCGGGCGCGACGAGTTCGGCCGCCTCCACCTCCATCTCGGCATCCACCGCGCCGAGCACGCCGAAGCCGAGCGGGTCGGAATCGCGCAGCGCGAGGTCCGGCAGCGGCAGGCGTTCCGCCGCGATGCGGCCCGTCAGGCGCGGCCGCGCGCCGCCGAGCGCGACGCCGACCTGCCCGCGTGCGCGCAGCCCGCCGGCGACCAGTTCCAGGTTGTCGGCCTGGATCGTGCCGGGCCCGCCCGCGACCGCGGCGATCAGGGAGAAGGATCCCTCCCCCAGCCAGGCCGGCGGTTCCGCCGCGCCGAGCTGCAGCGCGAGCCGCGGCGCGCCGGGGTGCCGCAGCGTGACATTGCCGCCGAAGCGCGACTGGGGAAGGTTCAGGCTGGCCTGCCCCTCGGCGCGGAGTTCGCCGAATTCCAGTTCCCCCGCCAGCGCCAGCGCGTCGAGCGGCCCGCCGCCGGCCAGCCGCAGGCGCAGCGGCAGCGCGGCGAGCCCGCGCGGCACCGTCACCCAGCGCGCCAGCGGCACGGCGAAGGCGCTGTCCGCGCCCGCGACCGCTTCGAGCACCAGGTCGCCCAGGCGCGGCGCGGCCCCCGTGGCGAGCGTGCCGGCGAGCACCAGGTCGGCGCCGCCGACCCGCGCGGAGCCGCGGCGCAGCGCGATCCGCCCGTTCTCCGCCGCCGCGTCCAGCGCGGCCTGGGTCGCCTCGATCCCGCCCCAGCGCAGCCGCTCGGCGGCGAGGCGCAGATTGGCGTCGATCGCCGGCGCGCCGGCCAGCACGGCGGACCAGGCGGCGCCCGGCGGCATCACGCCATCGAGGTCCAGCCGGTCGAAGGTGAGCCCGAGCCCGAGCGCCGGCCGCGCGCCGAAGCGCAGCACGCCCGCGCCGCTGACCTGGCTGCCATCGATGTTCGCGGCAAATTCCGGCACGCCGAGCTGCGCCGCTTCCAGCACCAGCCGCGCCCGCCCGTCGAAGCCGCGCAGCCGAGCCGGGTCGGACTGCTCCAGCCCCAGCCCGAAGGCGGCGAGCGTCGCGCGCAGATTGCCCCCGGCGAAGCGCAGGCCGAGCTCGAGCCTGTCCCCCGCCGTCGCGCCCGCGCCCTCGACCTCGGCCTCGCCGGGCAGCAGGGCGGACAGGTCGGTCAGCGAGATCCGGTCTTCCTCCCGGAACACGCCGCCGCGCAGCCGGCGCAGCGTCGCGCCGCGGAAGGTCGCGACCTCGGCGGACAGATCGAGGCCGAGCGGCAGCGGCGGGGCGGCGGCGCCGCGCAGCGCGGCCACCCAGGCATCGATGTCGAGCCGCGCGAGCGCGAGGGCGAGGTCGAGCCGCGGCGCAGGGGCGAAGCGGAAGGTCGCCGCGCCGCGCCCGGTGACGCCCCCGAAATCGAGCGCGAGGTCGTCCGCCGCCGCGACCTCCGCCGTCACGCGCATGCGGCCGCTGGCGCGGAAGGGGCCCGCCGGGGCGGCGAGCAGCGCGGCGAGGTCGGGCCCGCCGGCCTCGATCCGGCCCTCGAAGCCGTCCTCCCCCACCAGCACGCCGCGCGCGGTCACGCTCGCCGCGCCGAGGGCCATGGAGACATCGAGCGTCGCCGCGCCGTCGAAGCCGGGCCGTCCGACCACCGCCTCGAACCGCACCGGCGCGCCGCGCAGGGTGAAGCTGCCTTCCGTGCGCACCGCATCGAGCGGGCCGGGCGCGGCGAGGCGCGCATCGACGCCTTCCAGCACCGCGCCCCCGACCGCGACGCGGCTGTTCTCGATGCGCGCGTCGAAGCCCGTCAGCCAGGGCGGCGGGCGCAGCGCGCCGACGCTCGCGGGCGGCCAGGGCAGGCGGATCTCGGCGCCGACGAGCACCAGCTCGCGCGGCTCGATTCGCCCGCCGAGCAGCGCGCCGAGGCCGAGGCTCAGCCGCAGGGCGCGCGCGGCGACGCCGATCTCCTCCGGATCCGCCGCGCCGACGCGCACGCTCTGCGCCTCGATCATCGGCTGGGGCAGCAGGGTCAGCCGCAGCGGCCCGTCGAGCGCCACGCTCCGGCCGAGCCGCGCGCTGGCGATGGCAGCGACCTGGTCGCGCCGCGCCTCCCAGTCCAGCAGGCGCGGGCCGACCCAGGCCGCCAGCAGCAGCAGCGCCGGCAGGCCGAGCAGGAGGATGAGGCGCCGCCGCGTCGTCACCCGCCGGCCGCTCCCCAGCCGCCGCCGCCCGGCGTCTCCAGCCCGAAGACCTCGCCCGGCGCGAGGCTGGCGCGGTCGCTGCCCTTCAGGACCTGGACGGTGCCGTCGGCGCGCTCGACCCATTGCCGCCCGGCCGCGCCATCCGCCCCGCCCTGCATGCCATGCGGCGCGACGGTGCGGCGGGAGGCGACGATGACCGCTTCCATCGGGCGCAGGAAGCGGATGCGCCGGCGGGACCCGTCGCCGCCGCGCCACTGCCCCGCGCCGCCCGAGCCGCGGCGGATCGCGAATTCCTCCAGCCGCACCGGGTAGCGCAGTTCGAGGATCTCGGGATCGGTCATGCGGGTGTTGGTCATGTGCGTCTGCACCGGGCCCGCGCCGTTGAAACCAGGGCCGGCGCCGATGCCGCCGCAGACCGTCTCGTAGTACTGGTAGGTCGCGTCGCCGAACAACACGTTGTTCATCGTCGCCTGGGCGGAGGCGCAGGCGCCCAGCGCGGCGAGCACCGCGTTGCAGGTCATCTGCGAGACTTCCGTGTTGCCCGCGACCACGGCCGCGCCGGGGCGGGGGCTGAGGAAGGTGCCCTCGGGGATCACAATCTCCAGCGGCTTGAGGCAGCCGTCGTTGAGGGGAATGTCCTCCCCCACCAGGCAGCGGAAGCAGTACAGCACCACGGCGCGGCACACGGCCGACGGCGCGTTGAAATTGTCCGGCCGCTGCGGCCCCGTGCCGGTGAAGTCGATCACCGCGCGGCGGTTGGCATGGTCCACGCGTACGGCCACGCGCAGCGGCGCGCCGTCGTCGATGGTGGTGGCGAAGGCGCCGTCCGGCAGGCGTTCCAGCACGCGCCGGACGCTTTCCTCGGCATTGTCCATCACGTGCTTCATGTAGGCGCGCACGGTGGGCAGGCCGAATTCGGCGACGGCGCGCTGCAGTTCCTGCACCGCCTTCTCGTTCGATGCGACCTGCGCCTTGATGTCGGCGACGTTCACGTCCGGGCTGCGCGCGGGGTAGCGCGCGGCGCCGAGCAGGGTGCGGAACCCCGCCTCGCGGAACACGCCGCCATCGACCAGCAGGAAGTCGTCGATGACGACGCCCTCCTCCTCCAGCGTGCGGGACCCGGGCGGCGTGGACCCCGGCGTCAGCCCGCCGATATCGGCGTGGTGGCCGCGCGAACCCACGAAGAACAGCACCTCCCGCCCCACCGCATCGAAGACGGGGGTGATGACCGTGACGTCGGGCAGGTGCGTGCCGCCATTGGACGGGTTGTTCAGCGCCACCACGTCGCCCGGCTTCAGCGTCGCGCCGCGGGAACGGATCACGGTGCGCACGCTCTCCCCCATCGCGCCCAGATGCACCGGCACATGCGGCGCATTGGCCACCAGCGCGCCCGTCGCGTCGAAGATGGCGCAGGAGAAGTCGAGCCGTTCCTTGATGTTCACCGACAGCGAGGTGTTCTGCAGCACCGCGCCCGCCTGCTCGGCGACGTTCATGAACAGGTTGTTGAACAGTTCCAGCATCACCGGGTCGGGCCGCGACGCGTCGGCAAGCCGCGCGGCCGCGCGCTGTTCCGTCCGCCGCAGCACGAGGTGGTCGCGCGCGGTCAGCTCCGCCGTCCAGCCCGGCTCGACCACCGTCGTCGCATTCGCCTCCCGGATCAGGGCCGGGCCGGGGATCGCGTCGCCGGCGAGCAGCGCGTCGCGGTCGAACAGCGGCGCGGCGCGCGCCGCGCCGTCGCAGAACATCTCGACCGTGTCGATCGGCGCGGGCCGGCCTTCGCCGCGCGGCGGCAGGCTCGGCTCGGCCACGCGCTCGCCCGGCATGGTGACTTCCGCGATGCAGGCTTCCACCACCACCTGGCGCTCCGGCGTGGCGAAGCCGAAGCGGCGGCGATGGGCCTCGGTGAAGGCGGCCAGGACCTCGGCATGCGGACCGAAGGGGACGGGCAGGAAGGAATCCGTCCCGGCGTAGCGAAGATGCAGCCGGCGCGCGACGGCGATACGCGCCGGGTCGGCACCCTGGCGCTCGAGCTCCGCGCGCCCCTCGGCGGCCAGCGCGTCGAGCCGCGCGGCGAGGCCGTCCATGCCCGCGGGCGAAAGCGGCGCCTCCACCGCGCCCTCGCGGATCGCCGCCTGGTCGGCGAGGCCCATCCCGTAGGCCGAGAGCACGCCGGCGAAGGGGTGGATGAACACCGTCTCCATGCCGAGCGCATCGGCCACGAGGCAGGCATGCTGCCCGCCCGCGCCGCCGAAGCATTGCAGCGCGAAGCGCGTCGCGTCGTGGCCCTTCTGGATGCTCACCTGCTTGATGGCGTTCGCCATGTTGGCCACCGCGATGCGCAGGAAGCCCTCGGCGACCTGCCGCGCATCCTGCTGCGTGCCGGTGGCGCGCGCGATCTCCTCGGCCAGCGCGGCGAATTTCTCCCGCACCACCCCGGCATCCAGCGGCTGGTCGCCCTTCGGTCCGAAGATGGACGGGAAATGCGCGGGCTGGATCTTGCCCACCATGACATTCGCGTCGGTGACCGTCAGCGGCCCGCCGCGGCGATAGCAGGCCGGGCCCGGCACGGCGCCCGCGCTGTCGGGCCCCACGCGCATGCGCGCGCCGTCGAAATGCAGGATCGATCCGCCGCCGGCGGCGACGGTGTTGATCGCCATCATCGGCGCGCGCATGCGCACGCCGGCGACCTCGGTCTCGAAGGCGCGCTCGAACTCCCCGGCATAGAGCGCGACATCGGTGCTGGTGCCGCCCATGTCGAAGCCGATGATGCGCTCGAACCCGCCCATCGCCGCGGTGCGCGCCGCGCCGACGATGCCGCCGGCCGGGCCGGACAGGATCGCATCCTTGCCCTGGAAGCGCCCGGCTTCGGTCAGCCCGCCATTGGACTGCATGAAGTACAGCCGCACGCCCGGCAGTTCGGCGGCGACCTGTTCGACATAGCGGCGCAGCACGGGCGAGAGATAGGCATCGACCACGCTGGTATCCCCGCGCGGGACGATGCGCGGCAGCGGGCTCGCCGCATGGCTCAGCGAGACCTGCGGGAAGCCTTCCGCCCGCGCGATCTCGCCCAGGCGCCGCTCATGCGCCGGATGCGCCCAGGCATGCATCAGCACGATCGCGACGGCGCGAATTCCATCCGCATGGGCCGCGCGCAGCGCCGCGCGCGCGGCATCCTCGTCCAGCGGCTCGATCTCGGTCCCGTCCACCGCGACGCGGCCGCCGATCTCGGCCACGCGTTCATGCAGCAATTCGGGCAGGCGCACATCGAGGTCGAACAGCCGCGGCCGCGCCTGGTTGCCGATGCGCAGCATGTCGGCGAAGCCGCGGTTGACCAGCAGCAGCACCCGTTCGCCCTTGCGTTCCAGCAGCGCGTTGGTGGCGACGGTGGTGCCCATCTTCACCGCCTCGATCGTGCCGGGCGGGATGGGCGCGCCGGGGGGCAGGCCCAGCGTCTCCCGGATGCCGGCGACGGCGGCGTCGCGGTAGCGCTCCGGGTTCTCCGACAGCAGCTTGCGGGTGGACAGGCGCCCATCCGGGTCGCGCGCGACGATGTCGGTGAAGGTGCCGCCGCGATCGATCCAGAACTGCCAGCCGGCCATGAAGATGCCCCCGTTGCGGCCGCGCGCCCCGCGCCGGCGGCCCGTTCCCCCTGGCAATAGAGACGCCCCGGGCGGGCGGCAAGGCGCCCTGACGCACCCGCCCGCCCTGTGCTAGCAGGGGCGGCGAAGGAGAGCGCTTTGGGATTCTGGGGGAAGATCCTCGGCAGCATGGCGGGTTTCGCCATGGGCGGGCCGTTCGGCGCCATGGTGGGCGCGGCGCTGGGCCATGCCGCCGACCAGGGCGCGATGCCGGGCGCGGGGCGCATCCCGCCCAATGCCGCCGACATGGTCCATATGCTGGGCGGCAAGGAGAACCTTTTCTCCTTCTCCGTCGTCGTGCTCGCGGCGAAGCTCGCCAAGGTGGACGGGCCGGTGAAGCGGGCCGAGATCGAGGCCTTCCGCCAGCTGTTCCGCGTGCCGGAGGAAGGCGCGCGCGACGTCGGCCGCCTGTTCGACCAGGCGCGGGAAACCGCCGAGGGCTGGGAGCCCTTCGCCGAGAAGCTCGGCGAGACCTTCGCCGACAACAAGGCGCTGCTCGAGGACGTGCTGGCCGCGCTGGTGCGCATCGCGCGCGCCGACGGCGCGGTGACGAAGTCCGAGGGCGACATGCTGCGCGGCATCCATGGCCGCTTCGGCCTGGACGCCGCGGCGTGGGAGCGCGCCAAGGGCGGCGCGCCGCGCGGCGCCCCCGCGCAGCAGATGGAAGACCCCTACCCCGTGCTGGGGCTGACGCGGGAAGCCTCCGACGAGCAGATCCGCGCCGCCTGGCGGCAATTGATGCGGGAGAACCACCCGGACACGCTGGCCGCGCGCGGCGTGCCGGAGGAATTCGTCAAGCGCGCGACGTCGAAGGTGGCCGAGATCAACGCGGCGTGGGACCGCATCAAGCGCGAGCGCGGCCTGTGACGGACACCGCGCGGTCCCACGCAGCCTTCAAGGAACGGCCGCGCAAGCGCGGCCTTGGGGACCGCATCAAGCGCGAGCGCGGCCTGTGACGGACACCGCGCGGTCCCACGCAGCCTTCCTGGAACGGCCGCGCAGGCGCGACCTTGGGGACCGCATCAAGCGCGAGCGCGGCCTGTGACGGACACCGCGCGGTCCCACGCAGCCTTCGCGGAACGGCCGCGCAGGCGCGACCTTGGGGACCGGATCAAGCGCGAGCGCGGCCTGTGACGGACACCGCGCGGTCCCACGCAGCCTTCGCGGAACGGCCGCGCAGGCGCGAGCGCGGCCTCTGACCTTGCGGATCCTCGACGCGCCCAGCCCGAACCAGGACGACCGCCCCGAAGGCGTGCCCATCGACATGCTGGTGCTGCACTACACCGGCATGCGCACGGGGGCGGAGGCGATCGCGCGGCTGCGCGACCCGGCGGCGAAGGTCTCCTCCCATTATGTGGTCGAGGAAGACGGCGCGGTCTTCCGCCTGGTGCCGGAAGCGCGCCGCGCCTTCCATGCCGGCATCTCCCATTGGCGGGGGCATTCCGGGCTGAACGCGCGCTCGATCGGGATCGAGATCGTGAACCCCGGCCATGAATGGGGCTATCGCGACTTCCCCGCCCTGCAGATGGCCGCGGTGTGCGACCTCTGCCTCGACATCCTCGCGCGCCACCCGATCCCGGCCCGCAACGTGGTGGCGCACAGCGACGTCGCCCCCGACCGCAAGGAGGATCCCGGCGAGTTGTTCGACTGGGAGGGCCTGGCGCGCAACGGCGTCGGGGTGTGGCCCGGGCGCGATCCCGCGCCGGCGGATGCGGATGCGGTGCTGCCGCTGCTGCGCGAGATCGGCTACCGGGACGACCTGCCCTTGCCCGTGCTGGTCACCGCCTTCCAGCGCCACTGGCTGCCCGGCCGTGCCGACGGCATCGCGGATGCGCCGACGCGCGCCCGCCTCGCCGCCGTCGCCGCCGCTTGCCGTGCCTGACGGTGACGGGTTCCAAGGGCCTTTCGGCCCTTGGCGGGGAGAGCGCGAGAGGGGCGGCGCCCCTCTCGCATCCGGCGATGCGATGACCTATCGCTGCAAGCCATGATCGACCCGACCCAACTCGCCCTGTACTTCGCCGCCGCCCTGCTGCTCGCCGTCACGCCCGGCCCCGGCATCTTCTACGTCGCCGCGCGCACGCTCGCGGGTGGCCGCGCGGAGGGCCTGGCGTCCAGCTTCGGCACCGGCCTCGGCGGCATGGCGCATGTGCTGGCGGGTGCGCTCGGCGTCTCGGCGATCGTGCTGGCAAGCGCCGAGATGTTCACCGCGCTGAAGCTCGCGGGGGCCGCCTATCTCGTCTGGATCGGGGCGCGCACCATCCTCGCCGCGCGGCGGGATGGCGCGGCGATGCTCGCGGGCGGGCCGGGCGCGCCGCCGATCGGCCCGCGCCGCGCCTTCCGGGAGGGCGTGGTGGTGGAGGCGCTGAACCCCAAGACGGCGGCCTTCTTCCTCGCCTTCGTGCCGCAATTCGTCGATCCGGCGCAGGGCAGCGTCGCGCTGCAGTTCGTGGTGCTGGGCTTCGTCTCGGTCGTGCTGAACACGCTGGCCGATGTCGTGGTCGCCTTCGCCGCGGGCGGCATCCGCGACGGCGCGGCGGCGCGTCCGGGCCTGGTGCGGCGGCTGCGGGAGGCCTCCGGCGCGGCGATGGTCGCCCTTGGCCTCGGCCTCGCCTTCGCGCGCCGCCCGGCGGGCTGAAGGCGCGGTCAGCGCAGCAGCGGCGCGTAGCGGTCCCGCCAGGCGAACAGCAGCATCGCCGTCAGCACGGCCAGCACGCCGGCGATCGGCAGCCCGCCCGGGTTCAGCACCAGGTGGAACAGCACGATCACGGTGATGATCGGCAGCAGCATCAGCAGCGCGAGGGCGGGCGCGCGGTTGGTCAGCAGCATCAGCCCGGCGACGAGGTCGATCGTCTTCATCAGCGGCCAGAGGAAGCCGCTGTCGCGCAGCGCGGCTTCGAAGCGCAGCCCCGCCTCGCTGGTGGGCGGGTGGAACAGGTCCTGCCCGGTGATGATCCAGGCGAAGCCGTTGGCCGCGCCGACCAGGAACAGCAGCGCGAGAAGGATGCGCGGGATGTCGATGGTAAGGATGCGGATCATGGCGTGTCCCCGTGCGGTTGCGCGCGCATTGGGGCGCGGCGGGCGACGGGCGGCAAGGGGTGGACTCACGGTTTCGTGAAGTCGTTTCCCGGCGCGCTTGACGCCACCCGCCCCGGGGCGCATCAGGCCCGCGGCGTCAGACGGCCGGGCGGCCGCTGGCCCGCGAGCGATCGCGGGCTGGAGGAAAGTCCGGGCTCCACGGGACTACGGTGCCGGTCAACGACCGGCGGGGGCGACCCCAGGGAAAGTGCCACAGAGAACAGACCGCCCGCGCGCCGCAAGGCCCGCGGGCAAGGGTGAAACGGTGGGGCAAGAGCCCACCGCGCTTCCGGCAACGGCGGCGGCACGGCAAACCCCACCGGGAGCAAGGCCGAATAGGGGCGGACGGCGAGGCGCCGAAAGGCGCTGACGCAGGGGCGGTCCCGCCCTTCCGCCCGGGTTGGCCGCGCGAAGCCCGCAGCGATGCGGGTTCCAGAGGAATGGCCGTCCTTGCCCGGCAACGGGCATGACAGAACCCGGCTTACAGGCCGTCTGGCGCCACCTTTCCAAGCATCAGCGCAGGCGCTGGCGCGTGCCGGTCACGATGGTGTCCGGCCCCGTCGTCAGCACCTCGATCTCCTCCGCGCCGCGGCGCCAGGCGAAGGCGCAGGGCGCGAGGCCCGTGCCGGCGCAGGCGACCATTTCCGGCCGTCCCTCGCAGCGCGCATCGCGCGGGGCGCAGCGGTCGGCATCGGGCACGCGCAGCGGTTCCCAGCCCGCGGCGAGCAGCGCCTGCCGCGCCGCGGCATAGGGAACACCGGGCGCTGCCGGCGGCTGCGCGAGCGCCGGTGCGGCCAGGAACGGCAGGGCGAAAAGGGCGGCGAAACGGCGCATGGCGGTCCTCCTGGCGGGGAGCATGGCGTCGCTCGCGAGGATTTCCATGGTCTTTGCTGATTCACCAAGGCAGGCTTTGCCGGCAAGCATCGGTAATCTCGGTGTTTTTCGTGCAACACTTCGCGGCGCGATCTTCTTTATCCCTTGTCGTCCCAGATTTTCCCGTGTTATCCCATGGCATCCCGTGAGGATCCCAATGCGCTCGGGGGGGCGAGCGGGATCCAGGTCGGGATGGTCGGGCGAGCCGGCGGGGTCGGGGGGCCCCGCCGGCCGCTGATCCGGGCCGGAACAGCAGGGACACGCGGCAGTTTTCGGCCGCACGTGGGGGGCGATGACCCAGTTCCTGGGCACGCACAAGGGCAAGTTGGACAAGAAGGGCCGCATCTCGGTCCCTGCGTCCTTCCGTGCCGTGCTCGAGGCCCTCGGCAGCCCCGACATCGTGCTGTTCCCCTCCTTCCGCCATCCCTGCATCGAGGCCTGGCCGGCGAGCACCTTCGCCACCATCTCCGCGCGCCACGGCGACCTCGACGTCTTCTCGGACACCGCCGACAACCTCGCCGCCGCGCTCTTCGCCTCGGCCCATCCCGCCCGCCCGGACGGCGAGGGCCGCATCGTCCTGCCCGAGGAGATCGTCGCCGAGGCCGGCCTGTCCGAAGCCGTGTCCTTCATCGGCGCCAACCGCTGCTTCCAGATCTGGGACACCGACCGCGCCGTCGCGCATATCCGCGAAGCCCGCGCCCGCGCCCGCGACTTCAAGCTCACCCTCCCCGCCCCCCGCCCGGACGGAGAGGCGCGATGAACGCCGGCCACCTCCCCGTCATGCTCCAGGAAGTGCTGGCGACGCTCGCCCCCCGTGACGACGCCGCCTATCTCGACTGCACCTTCGGCGGCGGCGGCTATGCCCGCGCGATCCTCGAGGCCGCGCCGCGCTGCACCCTGTTCGCGATGGATCGCGACCCCGACGCGATCGCCCGCGGCGCCGCCCTCGCCGCCCGCTTTGCCCCCCGCCTGACCCTCATCGAAGGCCGCTTCGGCGAGATGCTCGACCACCTCTCCGCGCGCGGCGTCACCGCGCTGGACGGGGTGGTGATGGATCTCGGCGTCTCCTCCTTCCAGCTCGACCAGGCCGAGCGCGGCTTCTCCTTCCGCGCCGAAGGCCCGCTCGACATGCGCATGGAGAAGTCGGGGCCGTCCGCCGCCGACCTCGTGAACACGCTGCCCGAGGCCGAGCTCGCCGACATCCTCTTCCACCTGGGCGAGGAACGCTTCGCGCGGCGCATCGCCAAGGCCATCGTCGCGCGGCGGGCGGAACAGCGCTTCGAGACGACCGGCGACCTCGCCGCGCTGGTACGATCCAAGGTGCCGCGCGACCCGTCGGGCATCGACGGCGCGACGCGCGCCTTCCAGGCGCTGCGGCTGGCCGTGAACGACGAGCTCGGCGAGGTGGAGCGCGGGCTCGCCGCCGCCGCCGCGCTGCTCGCGCCCGGCGGGCGGCTCGTGGTCGTCGCCTTCCATTCGCTGGAAGACCGCATCGCCAAGCGCTTCATGGCCGAAGCCACGGGCCGCGCCGGCGGCGCATCCCGCCACGACCCGGGCGCGCTGCGCGCCGCCGCGCCGCCGCGCTTCCGCATCCTGACACCCCGCGCCCTGCGCCCCGGCAAGGCCGAGACCGACGACAATCCCCGCGCGCGCTCCGCACGGCTGCGCGCCATGGAAAGACTGGAGGAAGCGGCATGATCCGCCCCGTGACGCTGCTCACGCTCGCCGCCGCCGCCGGCGCGGGCCTCTGGCTGTATCAGGTGAAGCATTCCGTCTCGCAGCTCGACCGCGAACTGCGCGACATCAACCGCCGCACCGAGCAGGCGCGCGAACGCACCCAGGTGCTGCGCGCCGAATGGGCGCTGCTGAACGAGCCGGACCGGCTGCGCCAGGTCGCGCAGCGGCACCTGCCGCTCGAGCCCATGGCGCCGACGCAGTTCGTCCGCCCGTCCGAGATGGAGCGCCGCCTGCCGCCGCCGCGGCAATTCGCCGGCGCGCCTTCCCTCTTCGCCCCGCCCGAGCCTGTGGGCGACGGCCGCGCGACGCCGATCGCCATCGCCGCCGCCGCGGCCGCGCCCGCGGCCCCGCGCGGCACGGCGCCCGCCGCGACGGGCACCGCCGCCACCCCGCCGGCCGGCCCGTCGCCTTCCACGCCATGCGCGGC
>NZ_JAGIYZ010000039.1 GCF_017813355.1 Roseomonas nitratireducens | reverse complement strand
TCCAAGCTCAAGCAGTTCCGCCGCGTCGCAACACGCTTCGAGAAGACCGCCCGCAACTACCTCGCCGTCGTCACACTCGCCGCCACCATCCTATGGCTCAGGTAACTGTCCACACGACCTAGGCCGCGCGATTCTGCGGCATCCTCGCTCCGCGCGTGGACGGGAGGCGCGCGGGGCATGCAGCAGGACTGGGGTCGCACGGGCGCGCTGCCGCGCGTCATCACGCCGGATTGCCTGTGGACGGGCGGCTGCATCGCGGCCTCCGTCCCCGGCTTCCTCGCGCATTATTCCTGCTTCCTGCTGAAGGGGTCGCGCGCCTCGATCCTCATCGACACCGGCCACCCGATGCATGCGGGGCAGGTCGAGCGCGACATCACGGCCTTCCTCGGCGACCGGCCGCTCGACTTCATCTTCCCCACGCATGGCGAATTGCCGCATGCGGGGCTGCTGGAACGCTGGCTGCGCAAATGGCCGGATGCGGTCGCGGTGGGCGACATGCGGGACTGGCACCTGTATCTCCCGAATCTCGCGCATCGCTTCCGGCAGGTGGCGCCGGGCGATGCGGTCGACCTGGGCGACCGGGACTTCCAGTTCCTGCCCGCGCTGTGGCGCGACCTGCCGGACAGCCTCTGGGGCTGGGATCCGAAGGGCCGAATCCTGTTCCTCTCCGACGCCTGCGCCTGCTTCCACCCGCACACGCCCGGGCAGAGCGACCACTTCACCAGCGAGATCGCGCCGCCCGACGTGCCGCTGATGCAGGACTTCAATTCCAAGGCGCTGCACTGGCCGCGCTTCACCGACAGCACGGAAAGCTTCGCCGTGATGGACGCGCTGCTGGCGCGCCTCAACCCGCGCCTGCTGTGCAGCGCGCATGGCGCGGTGGTGGACCAGCCCTTCGAACTGATGCCGCTGTTCAAGGCGGGGCTGGCGAAGGCGGCATGAGCCTCGCCGAGATCATCCCCGGCACGCTGTACGGCGCCTCCGGCTGGCTGCGCGCCGATTCGCGGCCGATCTCCTGGATCCCGCCGGGCCTGCCCGGATACCTGCCGGTCACCGCCTATGCGCTGCGCGACGGCGCGGAATGGATGGTGGTGGACACCGGCCTGCCCGTGCACTGGTCGCAGATCGAGGCCGCGCTCGCGCGCACCGTCGAAGGTGCCACGCGCCGGCGCATGGTGAACACGCGGCGGGAACAGGATTGCATGGCGAACCTCGCCGCGCTGGTCCGCCGCTTCGGCATCGCGGAAGTCCCCTATGTCGGCGTGCTGAACCCGGTCGAGATGACCGACGTGCTGGAAGGCGACGAGGCGCATGCGCGCATCGAGGCCATGGCGCCGGTCCGCGCCATCCGCATCGAGGTCGGCCAGGTGCTCGAGGTCGGGCGGCTGCGCCTGGAACCGCTGCGCGTGCAGCTGCGCCTGCTCGCGACCAACTGGTTCTTCGAGCACGCGACGGGCACGCTCTTCACGAGCGAATCCTTCGGTTTCCTCACCCGGGCCACGCCCGACGCGCCGCTCGTCCGCGCGCCCGACGAAGCGCCGATCGAGGCCGCCGGCATCGCGCGCATGCTCTCGGCCAAGTTCGACTGGCTGATAGGGATCGACCCCGCGCCTATCCTCGCCGACCTCGACGCCATCTTCGCTGCGCATCGCGTCGAGCGGATCTGCCCCTGCTACGGCTGCGTCATCGAGGGCGCGGAGGCGGTGGCCGAGGCGCTGGCGCGCATGAAGGACGCGATCGCGCTGCTCGCCGCCCGGCCCAAGCCCGCCTGGACCTTTCCCCTGTTCGCCAAGGAGACCGCCTGAGATGCGCCGCCGCTCGCTGCTCGCCGCGACCCTCGCCATCCCCGCCATTCCCGCGCATGCGCAGCCGCGGCCGATCCGCCTGGTCGTGCCCTTCCCGCCGGGCGGGACGGTGGATCTGCTCGGCCGGCTGGTGGCGCCGGAACTCGAATCGCGCCTCGGCCAGACGGTGGTGGTCGAGAACCGGCCCGGCGCGGGCGGCATGATCGGCTCGGACGCGGTGGCGAAGTCGGCGCCGGACGGGACGGCGCTGGTCATCTCCAACATCGCATCGCACGGCGTGGGCGCGGCGGTGAACCGCGCCATGCCCTACGACCCGCTGCGCGACTTCACGCATATCGGGCTGATCGCCGCGGTGCCGAGCGCGCTCGGCGTCTCCGCCGCCGGGCGCTTCGCCACGCTCGCGCAGTTCCTGGACGCGGCGCGCGCCTCGCCCGGGTCGGTGCGCGTCGGGTCGTCCGGCAACGGCACGACGGGGCACGCCAAGACCGAGATGCTGGCCCGCGCGGCGCACGTCGAGCTGACGCACGTGCCCTATCGCGGCGCCGCGCCGGCGGTGACGGACGTGATCGGCGGGCAGACGGAAGGCGTGATCGCGGCGGTCGCCGATATCGGGCGGAACGAGCGGCTGCGCCTGCTCGCCATCACGAGCGCGGCGCGCGCGACGCGCTGGCCGGACGTGCCGACCTTCAAGGAACTCGGCTTCCCGACGCTGGAGGCGAACAACTGGTTCGGCCTGTCCGGGCCCGCGGGCATGGATGCGGCGGTGGCGCAGCGGATCAACGCGGCCCTCGTCGCCGCGCTGGCCACGCCGGCCATGGAGCAGCGGCTGGTCGACCTCGGCACCGCGCCCAACCGCATGACCCCGCAGGACTACACCGCGCTGGTGGCCACCGAGCTGCCGCGCTGGGCGGCGATCGTGCGGGAGGCGAACATCAGGGCGGACTGACGCGCGCTTCCGCCCGCTGGCGCAGGATGAGGAAGCCCAGCAGGCCGAGCTGCACGACATTCGCCCCGATGCCCACCCACCAGGCGGCGGCGTAGAAGCCGACGGCGTCGTAGATCGCGCCGGCGAGCCAGGCGCCCGCCGCCATGCCTGACAGGCTGACGAACAACAGCGCGGGCACGCGCCAGGCCGCTTCCTCGGCCGGGAAATGCGCGCGCACCGTCATCACGTAGGACGGGATGATGCCGCTGAAGCCCAGGCCATAGGCGGCCGAGACGAAGAACAGCCCGGCCTCGTCCTGCGTCGCGAGGAAGCCCAGCATGCCCGCGATCTGCGCGAGCGAGCCGGCCAGCACCGTGTTCAGCCCGCCGATCCGGTCCGACAGCCAGCCCCAGAACTGCCGCGCGACGAAGGCGGAGAGCAGCAGCACCGAGAGCATCATCGCCCCGCGCGAGGCCGCGATGCCGAGATCCCCGCAGAAGGCGACAAGATGAGCCGCCGGCATCGCCATGGGGATGCAACACAGGAAGGAACAGGCCGCGATCAGCGCCAGCGCCGTGTTGGGCGCCATGCCGAGCACCTTGCCATCCGCCCGCCGCCGCACGACCGGCGCGCCGGCGGGGGCGATCGGCGGCGGGACGATCACCAGCGCCGCGAGCGTCACGATCAGCACCGCCGCGACGGCGCCATAGGCGAGCATCGTTGCCTGCCAGCCGAAGGCGGCGATGGCGCGTTCGAAGGTGAAGGGCCAGACGAAGCCCGCGATGTACTGGCCGGAGGAGACGAGCGCCAACGCCGTGCCGCGCCGCCGGTCGAACCACAGCGACACATAGGCGACCATCGGCGCGAACAGCGCGCCGTTGCCGAAGACGCCGACGCCGAGCCCGATGCCCACCAGGAGCGACCACCCCTGTCCGAGCGAGGCGAGCGCGAGGCCGGCGAGGATTGCGCCGCCGCCCAGCATGGCGACCGCGCGCTGGCCGAAGCGCGCCATCAGCAGCCCGCACATCACGCCGCCGATGCCCGAGCCGAGATAGGCGAGGGAGGAGGCGAGGGAGGGGAGGGAGCGTCCGCCGCCCAGCGTCTCGCTGATCGGCACCAGGCCGACCACGACGGTCAGCGGCGCGCCGGCGGCGAGCGAGAGCATCGTCACCGCGGTGACGGCGATGACCCAGGATTGGCGGGTCTCGACGCTGGCCGTACCCGGCATGCGCGTGGCTTGCCTAGCCCGCCGCCGCGTCGCGTGCCGCGGTCGCCAGCGCGTCGGCGCGTTCGTTCATCGGGTCCCCCGCATGGCCGCGCACCCATTTCCACTCGATGTCGTGCGGCTTGGCCGCGGCGAGCAGGCGCTGCCACAGGTCGAGGTTCTTCACCGGTTCCTTCGCCGCGTTGCGCCAGTTGCTGCGCACCCAGCCATGGATCCAGCGGCTGATGCCGTTGCGGACGTATTCGCTGTCGGTGTGCAGCGCGACCTGACAGGGCTTGCGAAGCGCCTCCAGCGCCATGATCGCGGCGGTGAGCTCCATGCGGTTGTTCGTCGTCTCCGGCTCGCCGCCGGTCAGTTCGCGCTCATGCTCGCCGAAGCGGAGGATGGCCGCCCAGCCGCCGGGGCCGGGGTTCGGCTTGCAGCCGCCATCGGTCCAGATTTCGACGAGGGGGCGCGGGTCGGTCATGGAGACGGGGGGAAGGGAACTTCCCCCCGTGCCCCCCAACCTTTTTTGTCTGTTGGGGACTGACTTCGGCTGTCAGTTCCCAAAGGAAAAAGAAGGGAGGGGGCGCGGGGGAGGTTCTCCTCCCCCGCATCGCAAGTGTCCCTCACAGCGCAAACCCTTCGCCCTGCGAGAAGAACCGCAGCTTCCGAAGGTATTCGAGCGGATCCTTCCGCGTGACGAGCGCCCCATCCGGCGTGTGCGTCCAGTCGTACAGCCGCGTCAGCAGGAAGCGCAGCGCGGCACCCCGGCAGAGCACCGGCAGCGCCGCGCGTTCCGCCGCCGTCATCGGCCGCACCTGCTCATACGCGTTCAGCAGCGCGCGCGCCTTGGTCACGTTGAAGGCGTAGTCGGGCTCGAAGCACCAGGCGTTGAGGCAGACCGCCACGTCGTAGGCGTAGAGGTCCGTGCAGGCGAAGTAGAAGTCGATCAGACCCGACACGCCTGGCTTCCCCGCCGCATCGGGCAGGAAGAAGACGTTGTCGGGGAACAGGTCGGCGTGGATCTGCCCGCGCGGCAGCGCACCCGGCGCCGGCCAGGCGGCGAGGATGCCCTCGAGCGCCGCGTCGAGTTCCGCGACGAGCCCCGCCTGCACCTCGTCCCCGCGCGCGCGGCAGCCATCCAGCAGCGGCGCCCAGCCGGCGGGGCCGAGCGCGTTCGGCCGCTCGATCGAAAAGCCTTCGCCCGCGCGGTGCATGGTGGCGAGCGCGCGGCCGAGCGGCGCGCAATGCTCGGGCCGCACGCGGCGCGGCCAGACGCCCGGCAGGAAGGTGACGATCGCGGCCGGGCGTCCGGCCAGGCTGCGCAGCGCCGCTCCGTCCCGCCCATGCACCGGCGTGGGGCAGGCGAGGCCATGGGCGGCGAGATGTTCCATCAGCCCGAGGAAATAGGGCAGCTCCGCCGGATCGACGCGCTTCTCATACAGCGTGAGGATGAAGTCGCCCGCCGCGGTCTTCAGCGCGTAGTTGGAATTCTCCACGCCCTCGGCGATGCCGCGGAAGGCGAGCAGCTCGCCCAAGGGGTAGTCGGCGAGGAAGGCGCGCAGCGCCTCGTCCGAGACTTCCGTGTAGACCGCCATCAGGCGACGGCGCGCATGCGGGGCACGCGGAAGATGATGTCCTCCACCGCGACGACCACTTCCTCGGTGGTCACGTCGAAGCGTTCGCGCAGCCGCTCGACCACTTCCTGCACCAGCAGTTCGGGGGCGGAGGCGCCCGCCGTTATACCCACCGTCGCGCAGCCATCGGCCAGAGCGGGGTCGAGTTCCGCGCCGCGCTGGACCATGACGGCGCGCGGCGCGCCGGACCGCTCGGCCACTTCGCGCAGCCGGACGGAGTTCGACGAATTGGGGGCGCCCACCACGATGACGAGCTCGCTGCGCGCCGCCACCGCCTTGACCGCCGCCTGACGGTTGGTGGTGGCGTAGCAGATGTCCTCCTTCGCCGGGCCCTCGATCTCGGGGAAGCGGTCGCGGAGGATGGCGACGATCTCGGCCGTGTCGTCGACCGACAGCGTGGTCTGGGTGGTGTAGGCCAGCGCCGCGCCGGCCGGCGGCACCAGCGTGCGCGCGGCCTCGGCATCCTCGACCAGCGTCATCGCGCCCTCGGGCAACTGGCCCATCGTGCCGACCACCTCGGGGTGGCCCGCATGGCCGATCAGCAGGAGGTGGCGGCCCCTGGCGTGGTGGCGTTCGGCCTCGCGATGCACCTTGCTCACCAGCGGGCAGGTGGCGTCGAGGAAGTACATCTCCCGCCGCGCCGCCTCGGAGGGGACGGATTTCGGCACGCCATGGGCGGAAAAGACGACGGGCTGGCCGTCGTCCGGGATCTCGTCCAGTTCCTCGACGAAGACGGCGCCCTGGCGCTCGAGCCCTTCGACGACGAAACGATTGTGGACGATCTCGTGCCGGACATAGACGGGCGCGCCGTGGCGTGCGAGCGCCTGCTCGACGATCTTGATGGCGCGGTCGACGCCGGCGCAGAAGCCGCGCGGGCCGGCGAGCAGGACGTGGAGGCGGGGCTTCTCGGCGGTCATGGTCTCGCTCGGGGCGCGGGTTGGCCCTGTCCGGGGCGGGCCGCACACTATAGATGGGGCGGCGCGGGTCAAAGGGGGCCGGGAGACTGATGATGCGGGCGATTGCGGCGATCGGATGGGCGGGGGCGCTGGCCCTGGCGGGATGTGGCGGCGGCACGACGGCGTCCAACAGCCCGCCCGCGCCCTGCCCGCGCATCTCCATCCTGGCGGATGGGTCGGACCTGACGCGCTTCCGCCCCGGCGCGGGGCAGGACCTGGCGGCGATGACGGCCGATGCCCGGCTGATCGGCTTCAGCGCCCGCTGCGACTACACGCGCCGGCGCGAGGGCGTCGCGGTGACGCTGAGCGCGGTCTTCGACGTGGAGCGCGGCCCGGCCGCGACGGGGGCCGTGGCGGACCTGCCCTTCTTCGTCGCGGTGACGGATGCCGAGGACACGCAGGTGATCGACCGGCGGGAATTCGTCGCCCGCGTGACCTTCAGCAGCAACGTGAACCGCCAGCGGGTGCAGAGCGCCTCCGTGACGCTGAACTTCCCGGCCGAGGAACGCCTGGTCGAGAACCACAATGTCCGCCTGTCCTTCCAGCTGACGCCGGAGGAACTGGCGCTGAACCGCCGCCGCGGGCCGCGCTGAACGGCGGTTCATGGCGCGCTTCGGCCTGTTCGTCGCGCATCCCGAGGTCGTCATCGATCCGGCCGTGCCGGTGCCGCGCTGGCATCTGAGCGAGGCGGGCGTGGCGCGCATGCGTCGCCTCGCCGCCGACCCTTCCCTGGATGGCCTCGCCGCGGTCTGGGCGAGCGACGAGACCAAGGCGATCGAATCGGCCGGGCTGCTCGCCGCCAGGTTCGGATTGCCGGTCCGGGTCCATCCTGGCCTTGCGGAGATGGACCGTTCGAGCACCGGCTACCTGCCGCGCGCGGAATTCGAGCGCCACGCCGACGCCTTCTTCGCCCGGCCCGCGGAAAGCGTCGCGGGGTGGGAGAAGGCGGTGGACGCGCAGGCGCGGATCCTCGCCACCGCGCGCGACATCCTGGACGGGCACGCGGCGGGCGGGATCGCGCTGGTCGGGCATGGCGGCACGGGCACGCTGCTGATGCAGGCGCTGGCCGGCCGGCCGATCTCCCGCGCGGATGACGTGCCGGCGGCGGGCTGCACCTGGCGCTTCGCCTTCGACCCGCTGCGTGTCACGGAACTGTGGCGGGCGATTCCCTAGTCACGCGCGTTGCGCGCGGCCGCCCGATCTGCCAGACAGGCGCACCCCGTAGATACCGCGCGGGAGAGAGGGGCGCATGCCCCCGCCGAAGGCGCAACCGGCCCCCGGAAACGCTCAGGCAGAAGGGCCGCGCGGAGAAGGGGCCTCTGGAAAGCCCGCGGCCGCAAGGCTTCGGCACCGACGGAGTAAGGCACGGTCAACACCGGCGCCGAATCTCTCAGGTCATCGGACAGAGGGGGGCCACGGACTGAAACCCCGATCGCCGCACCGCGGCGGGAGGCCCCGTGGCCGATTCGAACGAACCGCTCCTCGAAACGCCGCTCGCGGCGCTGCATCGCGACCTTGGCGGGCGCATGGTGCCCTTCGCGGGCTATGCCATGCCCGTGCAGTACCCGGCCGGGATCATGGCCGAGCACCTGCATTGCCGCGCCGCCGCCGCGCTGTTCGACGTCTCCCACATGGGCCAGGCGGAACTGGTGGGCGAAGGGGCTGCCGCGGCGCTGGAACGCGCCACGCCGGCCGATGTGCAGGGACTGAAGCCCGGCCGCCAGCGCTACGGGCTGCTGACGACCGAGGATGGCGGCATCCTCGACGACTTCATGGTCGCGAACCTGGGCGACCGGCTGTTCCTGGTGGTGAACGCCAGCCGCAAGCACCTCGACCTGCCGCGCATCGAATCGCTGCTGCCGGCGGGCGTCACGCTGCGCCCGCTGCCCGACCGCGCGCTGGTCGCGCTGCAGGGGCCGGGCGCGGTCGCGGCCATCGCCACGCTGGCCCCCGGCATCGCGGACCTGTCCTTCATGGGCGTCGGGTCCTTCGAGATCGCGGGCGCGCCGGTGCTCGTCTCCCGCTCCGGCTACACGGGGGAGGACGGGGTCGAGGTCTCGGTGCCGGCCGAGAAGGCCGAAGCCTTCGCGAAGGCGCTGCTGGCGCTGCCCGGCGTGCAGCCGGCGGGGCTCGGGGCGCGCGATTCGCTGCGGCTCGAAGCCGGGCTGTGCCTGTACGGCAACGACATCGACGAGACGACGAGCGCGGTCGAGGCCGCGCTGACCTGGACCATCGGCAAGCGCCGCCGCACCGAGTGGAACTTCCCCGGCGCCGAGCGCGTGCGGGACGAACTGGCGAACGGCACGAAGCGGCTGCGCGTCGGCATCCGCCCCGAAGGCCGCCAGCCCGCGCGCGGGCATACGCCGATCCATGCGCCGGGCGGCGGCGCGCCGATCGGGGAGATCACCTCGGGCGGCTTCGGTCCCTCGCTGAATGGCCCCATGGCCATGGGCTATGTCGCGCGCGAGCACGCCGCCGACGGCACGGCCCTCGACCTGATGGTGCGCGGCAAGGCGATCCCCGCCCGCGTCGCGCCGATGCCCTTCGTTCCCCACCGCTACGCCCGCTGAGGAGCCTTCCCATGTCCGAGACGAAGTTCACCAAAGACCATGAATGGGTGCGGCTCGAAGGCGGCATCGCCACGGTCGGCATCACCGACCATGCGCAGAACGCCCTGGGCGACGTCGTGTTCGTCGACCTGCCGGAGCCCGGCCGCGTCGTCGCGGCGGGGGAAGCCTGCGCGGTGGTGGAAAGCGTGAAGGCGGCATCCGACGTGTATGCCCCGATCGCGGGCAAGATCGTCGAGGTGAACGGCGCGCTCGCGGACAATCCCGGCGCGATCAACGCCGCGCCGACGACGGATGGCTGGTTCTTCCGCATCGAGCCCGCCAACGCGGCCGAGGTCGCCGCGCTCATGGACGAGGCCGCCTACGCCGCCTTCGTGGACACGCTGGCATGAGCGCGCTGGAGGAAATCCGCGCGCTGGAGGCGGTGGACGCCTTCGCGCCGCGCCACATCGCGCCCTCCGAGGCCGAGATCGCCGAGATGCTGCGCGTGGTGGGCGCGGCGAGCCTCGAGGATCTCAGCGCGAAGACGGTGCCGGCCGCGATCCGCGGCATGGACCTTTCCGCCCTGCCGCCGGCGGCGACGGAGCAGGAGGTGCTGGCGGAACTGCGCGGCCTTGCCGCGCGCAACCGCGCCGACATCAAGTCGCTGATCGGGCTCGGCTACCACGGCACGCACACGCCGCCGGTCATCCTGCGCAACGTGCTCGAGAATCCGGGCTGGTACACGGCCTATACGCCCTACCAGGCGGAGATCGCGCAGGGGCGGCTGGAAGCGCTGGTGAACTTCCAGACGATGGTCTGCGACCTGGCCGGCCTGCCGGTGGCCAATGCCTCGCTGCTGGACGAAGGCACCGCGGTGGCCGAGGCGATGCACCTGGCGCATGCCGCGACGCGGGAGAAGTCGCACCTGCTGATCGCCGCCGACGACCTGCACCCGCAATCGAAGGCGGTGCTGGCGACGCGCGCCGCGCCGCTCGGCATCGAGGTGCGCTTCGTGGCGGTGGCCGAGATCGTCGCCGCCCTGACCGCGGCGAAGCCCTTCGCCCTGGTGCTGCAATATCCCGGCACCACGGGGCAGGTGCGCGACCTGACGGCCGAGATCGCGGCGGTGCAGGCGGGCGGGGGGCTCGCCATCGTCGCGGCCGATCCGCTCAGCCTGTGTTTGCTGAAGCCGCCGGGGGAGATGGGGGCCGACGTGGTCGTGGGCTCGACCCAGCGCTTCGGCGTGCCGATGGGCTATGGCGGTCCGCATGCCGCCTACATGGCGGTGAAGGACGCGCATAAGCGGCTGATGCCGGGGCGGCTCGTCGGCGTGTCCGTCGACGCGGCCGGCGCGCCGGCGATGCGGCTCGCGCTGCAGACGCGCGAACAGCACATCCGCCGCGAGAAGGCGACGTCGAACATCTGCACCGCGCAGGTGCTGCTCGCCGTCATGGCCGGCATGTACGCGGTGTGGCACGGGCCCGAAGGGCTGCGCCGCATCGCCCGCCGCGTCCACCTGATGGCGCGCGCGGTGGCCGGCGCGGCCCGCGCGGCCGGCTTCGCCGTGCGCCACGACGCCTTCTTCGACACCGTCGCGGTCGAGGCTGGCGCGAAGGCCGATGCGCTGCTGGCCGCGGCGCTGAAGCGCGGCTTCAACCTCGCCCGCCATGGCGGCGGCGTGGTCGGCATCGCGCTGGATGAGACGGTGACGCGCGAGGACCTCGCGGCACTCGCCGCCGCGCTGGCGGAAGCGGGCGGCGCGGCCGCGACGCTCGATGCCGTGCATGGCGGCATACCCGCCGCGCTCGCGCGGACCAGCGCCTTCTGCACGGCCGCCGTCTTCACCGCGCACCATTCCGAGCACGGGATGCTGCGCTACCTGAAGTCGCTCGAGGACAAGGACGTCGCGCTGAACCGGAGCATGATCCCGCTCGGATCCTGCACCATGAAGCTGAACGCGACTGCGGAGATGATCCCCGTCACGCTGCCGGGCTTCGGCGCCATCCATCCCTTCGCGCCGGTGGACCAGGCGCAGGGGTACCGCGTGATGATCGACCGGCTGGCCGACTGGCTGTGCCGCATCACCGGCTTCGCCGCCGTCTCGCTGCAGCCCAATGCGGGCAGCCAGGGGGAATATGCCGGGCTGCTCGCGATCCGCGGCTGGCACCTGTCGCGCGGCGATACGCATCGCGACATCTGCCTGATTCCGTCCAGCGCGCATGGCACCAACCCGGCCTCGGCGGTGATGGCGGGGATGAAGGTCGTCGTCGTCGGCTGCGACCGCGACGGCAATGTCGACGTGGACGACCTGAAGGCGAAGGCGGAGCAGCACGCGGCGAACCTCGCCGCGCTGATGGTCACCTACCCGTCCACGCATGGCGTGTTCGAGGCCTCGATCCGCGAGATCTGCGCCCTGATCCACGAGAAGGGCGGCAAGGTCTACATGGATGGCGCCAACATGAACGCGCAGGTGGGGCTGACCAGCCCCGCCAGCATCGGCGCGGATGTGTGCCACCTGAACCTGCACAAGACCTTCTGCATCCCGCATGGCGGCGGCGGGCCGGGCGTTGGGCCAATCGGCGTCACGGCCGACCTCGCGCCCTTCCTGCCGGGTCATCCGCTGGTCGATTGCGGCGGGGCGAAGGACATCGTGGTCAGCGCCGCGCCCTGGGGCTCGGCCTCGATCCTGCCGATCTCCTACGCCTATATCCGCATGATGGGCGCCGAGGGGCTGACGCGCGCGACGCAGGTCGCGATCCTGTCGGCGAACTACCTGGCCAAGCGGCTGGAAGCGCATTTCCCGGTGCTCTATCGCGGCATGAACGGCATGGTCGCGCATGAATGCATCCTCGATTGCCGCGGCTTCCAGCAGGGCGGCGGCGTGCTTGTGGAAGACATCGCCAAGCGCCTGCAGGACTACGGCTTCCACGCGCCGACCATGTCCTGGCCGGTCGCCGGCACGCTGATGGTCGAACCGACCGAGAGCGAGCCGAAGTCCGAACTCGACCGCTTCGTCGACGCCATGGTCTCCATTCGCGCGGAAATCCGGGCCGTGGAGCAGGGCCGCATGGACAAGGCCGACAACCCGCTGAAGAACGCGCCGCACACCGCGGCCGAGATCGCCGCGGATGCCTGGACGCACCCCTATACGCGGGAGGAAGCGGCCTTCCCGCTGCCCTTCGTCAAGGCGCGGAAGTACTGGCCGCCGGTCAAGCGCGTCGACAACGTCTATGGCGACCGCAACCTGGTCTGCTCCTGCGCGCCGCTCGAAGCCTACGCCCAGCAGCAGCAGATCGCGGCCGAATGACGCAGCTCAGGCCCTGGCGCGTGACCGGCAGCCGCATCGTGCTGGCCGATCGCTGGATCCGCGTCAGGGCCGATACCTGCATCGCCCCTTCGGGCGACGTGGTCGATCCCTTCTACGTGCTGGAATACGCCGACTGGGTGCATGTGGTCGCGCTCACCGACGATGACCGGCTGGTGATGAACCGCCAGTACCGCCACGGCGCCGGGGAGATTCACCTGGAACTCCCGGGTGGCGTGATGGACGCGGAGGATGCCGACCCGGTCGCCGCCGGCCGGCGCGAATTCCTTGAGGAGACCGGCCACGGCGCGCGCGAATTCCGACAGGTGGCCAGCCTGCGCCCCAACCCGGCGACGCACACCAACCGGGTGCACACGGTGCTCGCGCTGGGGGCCACGCCCATCGGCGTGCAGTCCTTCGACAATGGGGAGGAGATCGCGGTCGAGCTCATCCCCGTGCCGGAGGTGCTGCGCGTGATCCGGGAAGGGGAGGTGCAGCAATCGACGCATGTCGCCTCCCTGCTGCTGGCGCTGGCCGCCGCGGGGCGCATCGCCTTCTGAGGCCCCCGCGCGATCCTCGTTGCCTGCGGCCATCGCCGCGCGCAGCATCGGCGCCATGACCCGCTTCGTCTTCCCCGCCGCCGAGGCCGCGGCCGCGCCGAACGAGCCCGGCCGCGCCTCCGCCCGCATCTTCGCTCATGGCAGCTTCGAGGCGCGCTGGTACGCCCCGAAGGGGACCGACACCCAGGCACCGCACACGCGCGACGAGGCCTATGTCGTCGTCAGCGGGCGCGGCACCTTCTTCTGCGCCGGCGCGCGCGCGCCCTTCGGGCCGGGCGACATGCTCTGGGTCCCGGCCGGCGCCGAGCACCGCTTCGAGGACTTCACACCCGACCTCGCCGTCTGGGTGGTGTTCTACGGTCCGGAGGGCGGCGAGGGCTGAGCCCCGCGACGCATTGCGCGGTCCTGCACCGGCGGCCATGCTCGCCCCCCGGGCCCGCGCCCGCATGGGAGGAACATACAGGCATGGATCGTCGCTTCTTCGTCGCCGGGGGCGCCGCCGCGGCGACCCTGTCCGCCCCCGCCCTCGCGCAGACCGCGGCGCGCATCCGCTGGCGCTGCCCCGGCAGCTTCCCGAAATCCCTCGACACGCTCTACGGCACGCAGGAATTCATCTGCCGCCGGGTCGGCGAGATCACCGACGGCGCCTTCCAGATCACGCCCTTCGCGCCCGGCGAGGTGGTGCCCGCGCTGCAGGTGATGGACGCGGTCGGCCAGGGCTCGGTCGAGATCGGCTACACCGCGCCCTACTACTACAACGGCAAGGACCCCGCGCTCGCCTTCGGCTCGGTGCTGCCCTTCGGGCTGAACGCGCGCCAGCAATACGCCTGGTGGCACAATGGCGGCGGGGCGGAGCTGATGGCGCCGGTCTTCCGCGACCAGGGCGTGCACGCGATCATGGCCGGCAACACCGGCGCGCAGATGGGCGGCTGGTTCCGCCGCGAGATCCGCAGCGTCGAGGACCTGCGCGGCCTGAAGTTCCGCATCGCCGGCTATGCGGGCGACGTGCTGCAGAAGCTCGGGGCGGTCGCGCAGCAATTGCCAGGACCGGACATCTACCCCGCGCTCGAGCGCAACGTCATCGACGGCGCCGAATGGGTCGGGCCCTATGACGACGAGAAGCTCGGCTTCCATCGCGTCGCGCAGTTCTACTACTACCCGGGCTGGTGGGAGCCGAGCGCCTCCCTGACCATGATGGTGAACCAGCGCGCCTGGGAAGGGCTGACGCCGCAGTTCAAGGCGGCGCTGGAAGCGGCCTGCCACGAGGGCTACGTCTTCATGACCGGCCGCTACGACGCGCTGAACCCGCCGGCGATCCGCCGCCTGATCGCGGCGGGCACGCAGCTGCGGCCCTTCCCGCGCGACGTGATCCAGGCCTGCTACCGCGCCTCCCAGGAACTGTTCGGCGAGCTCGGCGCGCGCAACGCCCGCTTCAAGGCGATCCACGAGCAATGGGACCGCTTCCGCCAGGATCAGCAGACCTGGTTCCGCATCGTGGAGGACAGCTTCGCCAACTCCATGGCCGGGCTGCAGCAGCGCTGAGCGGCTTCGACCCGGCGGCGGCGGTCGCCTTCGCCTGGGACGGGCCGCCGCCCGGCAGCGGCGCGGCGGCCCGCACGCGGCTCATGCTGGCCGACAGCCTGGGCTGCATGATTGCGGGGCTCGGCCATGCGCGGGTGCGGGGCTTCGGCGCCGCGCTCGCCTCGGCCATGCCCGGCGCGATCCGCCTGCCCGGCATCGCGCCTGGGCTGTCGCGCGCGGGTGCGGCCGCTGTGCTCGCTTCGGCCATGTGCTGGGACGAGGCGAATGAGGGCCTGGCCCGCGCGCATGGACGCCCCGGCCTTGCCGTCGCGCCGCTCGTCATCGCCGCGCTGGCGAAAGGCGCGGTGACGCTCGCGCAGGCGCGCGCGGCATTGGCGCTCGGCTACGAGGTCGGCGCGCGGGCGGGCGAGGCCTGGCGCATCCGGCCCGGGATGCATGTGGACGGGTCCTGGCACGCGCTCGGCGCCGCGGCCGCCGCCGCGCGGCTCGCGGGCGGGGACCCGGACGCGGCGGCGCGGGCGGTGCGCCTCGTCGCCTGCCAGCTGCCCTTCGCGCTCTACGCGCCGATCGCGGCGGGGATGGATGGGCGCAACACCTACCCGGCGCATGCGGTGCTGCTCGGCACCCTCGCGGCCGCCTCGGCGATGGCCGGGATGGACGCGCCGGAGGATGGCTTCGCCGAGGCGCGCGCGCTCGCCCTCGGCCTCGACGCGCCTGCCCGCGTGGCGGAGTGCGACCGCTTCCTGATCGAGGAAGCCTACCTCAAGCCCTTCGCCGGCGTGCGCCACGCGCATTACGCCGCCGCCGCCGCGCTGGCGCTGCGCGATGCCGTGGGCGACATCGCGCAAATCCGCGCGCTGACGCTCGCGACCTATGGAGAAGCACTTCGCTACGCCGCCAACCGCGCGCCGGCGCAGGCGATCTCGGCGCAGTTCAGCCTGTCCTGGGCCATCGCGGCGGCACTCGTGCAGGGCGACCTCGGTCCCGCCGCCTATACCGATAGCGCGCTCGCCGATCCGCTGCTGCGCCGGCTGGAAGCGGCCGTGACGCTGGTGGAGGATGTCGCGCTGACGCAGGCGGGCCGGCGCGGGGCGACGCTGACGGCGCATCTGGCCGATGGCCGCGCCATCGCAGCCGAGGCGATGCGCGTGCCCGGCGATGCGGAACTGCCGCTGGAGGAAGAGGCGGTGCGGGCGAAGTTCCTGCGCTACGCCGGCCCGGTGGTGGGCGATGCCGCCGCGCGCGGCGCGCTGGCGGCCGCGCTGGATGGCGCCGACGCGCCGCTGCTGCCCCCCGCCACCTGACGGGTTTCGGCCACGCGCGGTAACGCGTCTAGACTGCCTGCCCTGACGAAGGAGGCCCGCCATGCCGCACATCACCCGCCGCGCCGCGCTCGCCCTCGGCGCCGCGGCGCTTGCCGCGCCCGCCCGCGCGCAGGGCTTCCCGACGCGGCCCATGCGCATCCTCGTGCCCTTCGCCGCGGGCGGCACCACCGACATCCTCGCGCGCGCGATCGGCGAACGCCTGTCGGCGGCGCTCGGCCAGCCGGTCGTGATCGACAATCGCGGCGGCGCCGGCGGCACCGTGGCCGGGGAGGCCTTCGCCCGCGCCGAGCCCGACGGGCACACGCTGCTCGTCGCGACCGCCTCGCTCATCTGCATCAACAAGGCGCTCTACGCGCGCCTGCCCTTCGACCCGGATGCGGATTTCCTGCCGGTGGCGATGCTGGCGCAGCAGCCCAACGTGCTGGTGGTGAATCCGCGCGCGCTGCCGATGGCGACGCTGCCCGAACTCATCGCGCATATCCGGGCCAATCCGGGGCGGGTGAACTACGCATCGTCCGGCACCGGCTCGCAGCTGCACCTGACGGGGGAGATGTTCCGCGCCGCGATCGGCGTGGAGATGACGCACATCCCCTATCGCGGCAGCGCGCCGGCCATGACGGACCTGGTCGCGGGCAACGTGCCGATGATGTTCGACGGGCTCGGCACGGCGCTGCCGCAGATCCGCGGCGGGGCGGTGCGCTGCCTCGGCGTGGCGTCGGAGCGCGAGAACGCGGCGCTGCCGGGGGTGCCGACCATTGCCTCCGCCCTGCCGGGCTTCCTTTCGGTGAACTGGACGGGGCTGTTCGCGCTGCGCGGCACGCCGGAACCGGTGATCGCGCGCATCGATGCCGAGACGCGCCGCGCGCTGGCCGGGCCGGAGATGGCGACGCTGTTCCGCGAGCGCGCCTTCGACCCGATGCCGATCGCGCGTGCGGAGCTGCCGGCCTTCGTGGCAGCCGAAAGCGCGCGGTGGCGGGAGGCGGTGCGCGCTTCGGGGGCGCGGGCGGAGTGAAGGTCGGGGGAGGGGAACCTCCCCCGAGCCCCCTCCCTTCCTTGTCGGATTGGCACCCGATGGGCGGAGGCCGGGCGTTTCGTCGGGCAGCCCGGCGGGGTCGCCCCGGATGATGGGTTCCGAGGGCCTTTCGGCCCTCGGCGGGGGTCGAGGGGGCGGCGCCCCCTCGCCTTACTGTCCGACGCGGACGAAGCGCAGCGGGAAGAAGTTGTCCGCCAGCTGCTGCAGCGTGATGTTCTGCCGCGCCGCCCAGATCACGACCTGCTGGTGCAGCGGGATGTGGCCGACTTCCTCGGCGTGCAGGCGCATCGCCTCGTCCATCAGCGCCTGGCGCCGCGCGCGGTCGGTTTCCACCGCGATCTGGTCGACCAGCGTGTCGAAGCGCGGATTGGAATAGCCGCCGGAGTTGAACACGCCGCGCGTGCCGTCCCGCGTGCCCATCAGGTTGAACAGCGCGTTGTGCGCGTCGTAGGTCGTGGGCGTCCAGCCGAGCATGAAGAAGGAGGTGTTGTAGCGCGGCGCCAGGATCTCGGCGAAGTAGCGCGCGCGGGTCTGCGCGTTCAGCTGCACGCGGATGCCGATGCGCGCGAGCATCGCGACGGTCGCGGTGCAGATCGCCTCGTCGTTCACGTAGCGGTCGTTCGGGCAGTCCATGCCCACCTGGAAGCCGTTCGGGTAGCCCGCTTCCGCCAGCAGCCGCCGCGCCTGTTCGACGTTGGGGCGCGAGCGCACCGCCGTGTCGAGCGCCTCGGTGTGCCCGTTCACGCCGGGGCCGACCATCAGCCCGGTGGCGCGCGCCTGGCCGCGCATGACGGTGCGGACGATGGCGTCGTTGTCGATGGCCAGCTGCATGGCGCGGCGCACGCGCACGTCGCGGAAGGGGTTGCGCCCGCGCACGTCGGACTTGAGCAGCTCCTCGCGGCTCTGGTCCATGCCGAGGTAGATGGTGCGCAGTTCCGCCTGCTGGTGGACGCGGATGCCCGCGGTGCGCGACAGCCGGTCGGTATCCTGAGGCGGCACGGTATAGACCATGTCCACCTCGTTGCTGATCAGCGCGGCCACGCGCGTCGCGTCATTGGCGATGACGTTGAACTCGACGCGCGTCAGGTTGTGTTCCGGCCGGTCCCACCAGTTCGGGTTCGGCGCCAGCACGGTGCGGCGGTCCGGCTCGCGGGACACCAGCAGGAAGGGCCCGGTGCCCATCGCGTTGCGGGTGGCGAAGTTCTCCGCGCGCTGCGTCAGGTCGGCGGTGCGCTGCGCGTTGTTCCGTTCCGCCCAGCCGCGCGACATGATGCCCCAGCTGGTGATCTCCTCGAGGAAGATCGGGTTCGGGCGGTGCGTCTCGAACTCCACGACGGAGGGGGAGACGACGCGCACCTCCTTCACCGAGGCGAAGACGGCGGTGATGTTGGACCCCTGGCCGCGCGCGCGTTCGTAGGAGAACAGCACGTCGTCGGCGGTCAGCGGCGTGCCGTCGCTGAACTTCACCCCTTCGCGCAGGTGGAAGCGCCAGACGGTGGGGGAGGCCTGTTCCCAGCGCGCCGCGAGGGCCGGTTCCACCTGCAGCTGCCGGTTCCGCCGCACCAGCGGCTCGTAGATGTTGGCGTTGAAGGACAGCAGGAAGGTCTCGTTCCGCGCGTAGGGATCCATCGAGTTGACGTCGCCGTCATTGGCCCAGCGGAAGGTGTTCGCCTCGGCGGCGAGCGCCGTGCCGGCGAGCAGCGCGGCGGCGAGGAGGAACTGGCGCGGCATGATTGGCTCCCGGAGAAGGTGGTCCGCCTAATCCTTAGCCGGGGAGTCGGAAAAGAAAAGAGGCGCCATCCCGAAGGACGGCGCCCCTGTCATGCATAACCTGGCGCGGGATATCAGGCCGCGCGCAGCGCCTTGGGCAGGTCGGTCACGCTCCGGTCCACCAGCGCGGCATCCGCGGCGGCGTCGAAGGTCTCGGAGATGACGGCGCGGGCGGCGGCGCCCGCGATGTCGGCGGCGGCGTTGCGCACCTCGGCGACCGCGGAAGCCTCGGCCGAGGCGATGCGGTCGAGCGCCATGCGTTCGCGGCGCTTCGCGGCGGCCTCGGCCTCGGCGGCGGCGGCGATGGCCACGCGCTCGGCCTCGGCGCGCGCGCTGGCCAGCAGCTGCTCGGCCTCGGCGGCCGCGGCGGCGCGCTCGGCCTCGGCGGCGGCGAGCATCTTCTCGGCCTCGGCGCGCAGGTGCGACGCCTCGTCCAGCTGGCGGCGGATGGCGTCGGCCCGGCCGTCGAGCGCGCCGCCCAGCGCCGTGAAGATCTTCTTCCCCAGGAAGACGAAGAAGAGGACGAAGGAGACGGCGACCCAGAACTTCGGATCCGACATCAGGCCCTCCCGCTCGCTGCAAGAACGCGGCCGACGGCCGCTTCGACCTTCGCGCGGTCGGCCGCGCCGGTCAGGCGGGAGACAAGCGCCTCCGCCGTGTCGGTCGCGACGCCGCGGATGGCGCCCATGGCCGAGGCGCGGGCGGCGTCGATGCGCGCCTCCGCTTCGGCGATCTGGGCGGTGATGCGGGCATTCACCTCGGCGGCCTTGGCGTCGCTCGCGGCCTGGGCCTGGTGCAGCGCGGTCGCGACCGCGGCGCGGGCTTCGGCGCGGGCCTGCTCGCTGGCGGCGCGGTGCGCGGCCATGGCGATGTCCGCTTCCAGCTTCGCGGCCTGCGCGGCCTCGAGGTCGGCGGTGATGCGGCGGTGGCGTTCCTCGATCACGGCGCCGACGCGCGGCAGCGCGATCTTGGCCATGAGGAACACGAGCGCCGCGAAGATGATGAGCTGCCAGACCATCTGGCCGACCAGCAGGCGGCCCTGGGTCGGATGGCCGAAGGCCAGCTGCGGCATGCCGTCGACCGGCACGGCCGAGCTGCTCGCCGCGAAGGCCATGGCAGGCAGGGTGGCGGTCGCGGCCGCCAGAACGAACACTCGGCGCATCGCCGCTCTCTCCTCAGCCCGGATGCCCGGGCGGAAGTGCCCGGGCAGGCCCACGCGCCCCGCCTCGCCCGGATGGGCGGGCGGGGCGGCGGATCAGGCGAACAGGATGAGGAAGGCGATGAGCAGCGCGAAGAGCGCGACCGCTTCCGTGAGCGCGAAGCCCAGGATGCCGATCGGGAAGACCACGTCACGGGCCGCCGGGTTGCGCGCCACGCTGTTGATCAGCGAGGAGAAGATGTTGCCGATGCCGAGACCCACGCCAAACAGCGCGATGACGGCGATACCAGCCCCGAGGGCCTTCGCGGCGGCGACTTCCATGATGATCGTCCTTCTTTACATGGAGGTTCTGAACGTACGCGTGCGCAGATGCACCCCGTTCACATGGCGGGTCAGTGCAGGTGCACCGCGTCGTGCAGGTAGATGCTGGTCAGGATCGCGAACACGTAGGCCTGCAGGAAGGCCACGAGGAACTCGAACCCGACGAGCGCGACGTTGACCGCGAGCGGCATGGCGGCCACGAAGGGGCCGACCGCGCCGAGGCCGCCCAGCAGCACGACGAAGGTGGCGAACACCTTCAGCATGACGTGGCCGGCGACCATGTTCGCGAAAAGACGGACCGAGAGGCTCACCATGCGGGAGAGGTAGGAGATGATCTCGACCGGGATGATGATCGGCGCCAGCCAGACCGGCGCGCCTTCGGGGAAGAAGTAGGAGAAGAAGTGCATGCCGTGGCGCTGGATCGCGATCACGGTCACCGCCACCCACACCACGATCGCGAGCGTCAGCGTCACGACGATGTGGGAGGTGTAGGTGAAGGCGTAGGGCAGCATGCCGAGCAGGTTGCCGAACAGCACGAACATGAAGACCGAGAAGACGAAGGGGAAGTACTTCTTGCCCTCGTCGCCCACCTGGTCGCGCACCATGCCGGCGATGAAGCCATAGGCGCTTTCGCCCAGCGCCTGCAGGCGGCCGGGGACCAGCGCGCCGCGGTCGGCGGTCGTCTTCATCAGGTACCAGGTGAGCGCCACCGCGATCACCATGAACAGGTTCGACTGGCTGAACGACACCGCGTCGCCGAAGATGCCGAGCACCGGCGACAGTTCGAACTGGCTGAGAGCGTCGATCGTCTTGCCTTCAACGGCCACCGGCTGGTCTCCCGTTCGTCCTGCCGCGCGCGATGCGCGCCTTCGTCACTTCACACCCGGGCGCGAACGGGGATTGAACAGGCGATAGACGTTCAGCACCCCGGCCACGCTGCCCAGGACGAAGAACACCAGGAAAAGCCAAGGCCAGGTGCCGAGCCACCGGTCCAGCAGGAAGCCGAGACCGATGCCGACGACCAGGGCCGAGACCACCTCGACCCCCGCGCGCAGGCCGATTCCCCATGGACCCTGCGGCAGCTGACCGTGCCCGTCGGGGCGCCGATCCAGGCCCTCACGGGCCCTGGCCTGCCGCAATCGATCCTCGAAACCGTCGCGTTCGTCCACCTTCGCTCCCTGGCGGAACCCCGCCGGAAGGCAGGCGGCGCTTTACGGGGGGGGCTTGTCGCTGTCAAGCGGATGCGGCGGCGCAGCATGGCGCCACGCGGCCTATTCCGCGGCGAAGACGGCGGCGAGGGGTTCGCCCGCGGCACCCCGCGCGGCGGCGAGGCCGTGCGAGCGCGCGAGCGCGGACAGCGCCTCGGGCGCCATCGGCCGGCCGAGCAGGTAGCCCTGCCCCTCGTCGCAGCCGATCTCCCGCAGCCGGGCGAGCTGGACGGGGTTCTCCACCCCCTCGGCCACCAGCTTGGCGCCGAGCCCGTGCGCGATGCGCGTGATCGCGTCCACGATCCGTTCCGTCCGCGTGCTGGTGCCGAGTCCGGCCACGAAGGACCGGTCCAGCTTGATCACGTCGAAGGGCAGCTGCTGGAGGTAGCCCAGCGAGGCGTAGCCCGTGCCGAAATCGTCGAGCGCGAGCCGCACGCCGAGCCCGCGCAGCGCCTCGAGCGTCGAGGCCGCGGCGCCGGGGTCGCGGATGAAGACGTCCTCGGTCACCTCGATCTCGAGCCGCTCGGGCACGCCGTTCTCGGCCTCCAGCGCGTCGCGCACCAGCTCGACCGCCTGGCCCGAGACGATGTGCCGGGCCGACAGGTTGACCGCGACCGCGATGTCGATGTCCTGCGCCCGCCAGGCCGCCTGCTGGCGCAGCGCGGCATGCAGCGTGTGGCGCGCGAGCGGGACGGACAGGCCCGCGCGCTCGGCGGCGGGGATGAAGACGCCGGGCGGGACCGCGCCGCGCAGCCGGTGGTCCCAGCGCAGCAGCGCCTCGCAGCCCGCAAAGCCGAGGTCCGAGACGCGGAACTTCGGCTGGTAGGCGAAGTGGAAGGCGCCTTCGGCCAGAGCCTTCTGGACATCCTGCTCGAGCCGCCGCTGCTCCCCCAGGGCGGCGTCCATCGCCGCCGAGAAGGTCCGCACCTGGCGCCGCCCGGCCGCCTTGGCCGCGTGCAGCGCGATGTCGGCGCGCTGGAGCAGGCGCGGCCCGTCCGCTTCCGCCGTGCCGCCGAGCGCGATGCCCACGCTCGCGCCCGCCTTCACGAGCGATCCCTCGATCGCATAGGGCGAGGAGAGGGCGCGCACGATCCGCGCGGCGACGGCTTCCGCATCCTCGACGCCGCGCACATTGGGCTGCACCACGGCGAATTCGTCCCCGCCGAGCCGCGCCAGCACGTCCTCCGGCCGCAGGCAGCCGCGCATGCGGCTCGTCGCCGTCAGCAGCAGCGCGTCGCCCGCGGCGTGACCGAGGCTGTCGTTCACGTCCTTGAAGTCGTCGATGTCGATCAGGTGCAGCGCGACCTTGCCGCCGGCGGAGATCGCGTGGTTCAGCCGCTGCGTGAACAGCAACCGGTTGGCCAGGCCGGTCAGCGAATCATGCTCGGCGATGTAGCGGATCTGCTCCTCCGCCGCCTTGCGCTCGGTGATGTCGAGCGAGATGCGTGCGACCGCCGTCACCGCGCCATCCGTGTCCTGCACCGGCGCGGTGCTGGTCAGCAGGGTGCGCGCATTGCCGTCCGGCCCGACCACCTCCGCCTCGCGGAAGGGCACCTCGCCGCCGGCGGCCAGCGCGGCGGCAAGGTCGGCCTCGTCCGCCGGCGAGCCCGTCGCCTCGGCCACGCAGCGGCCGAGCAGCGCTTGCTCCGTCGTGCGGTGGAATTCGGCGAAATTGGCATTGGCCAGGACGAAGCGCCCTTCCCGGTCATGCGCCGAGACCATCAGCGGCAGCGAATCGACGACGACACGCAGCAGCCTCTCCGACCGCCCTGCGCGCGCGCGCGCTTCCTCCGCCTCGAGCAGCGTCGCCTGGGCGCGGCGCCAGAGCCAGAACAGCACCGTGCATAGCAACGAGGCGCTGACGATCAGCCCGAGCGCGCTCGCCGCGAAGGTCGTCTGCAGCCGCGACAGGCCGAGCGTCGCCGCCTCGGAGGCGATCTGCCGGTCCTGGTGCAGCGCGCGGTTGGCGAAGTTGAGCCGCGAGACGAGGTCGGCCAGCACGAGTTCGGCCCGCGCCAGCGCCCCGTTGTCGCGCGCGATCACGCCCGGCAGGTCGGTCTCGAGCGCGGTGAGCTGGGAGAAGAATTCGGGCAGGGAGGCTCGCACCGCGTCGAGCGCGGGGTAGCTGCGCCGTTCCCCGTCGCCGCCCTGCAGCGCGAGGATGCGGCTCCAGAGGATCTCGAAGCGCTGGGGGATGGCGGCGGCCGCGCCCGGCACGCCGGCCGCGTGGCGATGGACGTCGGTGCGCAGCCGCGCCGCTTCCAGCAGCGCCTGGCCGGCTTCCCAGAAGCCGATCCGGTGTCCGGTCGCCTCCAGCCGCACGTGATTGGCGAGTTGCCGTCCCGAGACCGCGAGCGAGGCGACGAAGACCAGCGCGGCCAGCAGGAAGGCCAGCAGCGGGATGGTCGAGCGCGACCATCCGCCCTTCCCGGCAAGGCCGGGGATCGTCACGTGATGTCGATCCGACGGATCTGCCAGATCGCGCGCTGGCGCGTCACCGCGTTCTCGAGCTGCGGCCGCGCCGACCAGGGGAAGACGATCCAGAGCGGGCCGCGCGTGCGCACCGGCATGGGCGCGCCGGCGATCCGCGTCGCGAGGAAGCCGCCATCGGCCACCACCTCGGCGACCGGCATGCTGACCATGTAGTCGTTGAGCGCCGTCGCCCGCAGCGTGCCGCCGCGCGCGTCGAGCACCGTCAGCAGCCGTTCCACCGTGACCCCGGCGAAATGCTGCGGCCCCGTCGTCCAGGGCGTGTGGGTGACGAGGCTCGTCGCCCCCAGCGCCTCGATCTCGGCGAGGCTGAGGCTGCGCGGGGACGGCGGGGCGATCTCTCCGGCCAGTTCCAGCACTGGCCCGCTTTCCGTCGCCAGCGCCGCCGCGGGGAAGGCGGCGGCCGCGATCAGGGCGCGACGGGCGATCGACATGGCGGGGACCTCCTCCATCCGGATGATCCCCGATACCCCCGGTTGGGTAACGGAAGCGTTTATCCGCGCAAGACCCGCGGATCTCCTGGAAAGGATCCGGACGCATGGCCCGCGATGGGGGCGCGGACGGCCCGCGCCCGGCCGGCGGAACCGCGCGGCGCGCCCGCCCGATCGGCGCCGGCGTGGCACCCGACCCTGCTCGACCGGCGTCCGCGCCGCGGACTCAATCGCCTCCTGCGCCGGAGACCCGGCCGGACGCCGCCAGCCGGTCGAAGATCGCCTTAGGCGACCGGCCCTTCCGCCATCTGCACCGCCTGGCCGAGATCGACGCTGAGCAGCCGCGACACGCCGCGTTCCTGCATCGTCACGCCATACAGCCGGTGCATCCGCGCCATGGTCAGCGGATGGTGCGTCACCACCAGGAAGCGCGTGCCGCTCTCGGCCGCCATCGCGTCCAGCAGGTCGCACAGGCGTTCCACGTTGGCGTCGTCCAGCGGCGCGTCCACCTCGTCCAGCACGCAGACCGGCGCGGGGTGGCAGCGGAACACCGCGAAGATGAGGGACAGCGCCGTCAGCGCCTGCTCCCCGCCCGACAGCAGCGACAGCGTCGCGAGCTTCTTGCCCGGCGGCTCGGCATAGATCTCGAGCCCCGCCTCCAGCGGATCGTCGCTGCCGACCAGGGCGAGATGCGCCCGCCCGCCGCCGAACAGCCGGTTGAACAGGCCGCGGAACTCGGCATCGACGCGGTCGAAGACCTCGCGCAGCCGCTCCCGCCCCTCGCGGTTCAGGTGGCCGATCGAACCGCGCAGCTTGGCGATGGCCGCCTGCACCTCGTCCCGGTCGGTGGTGATGGTGCGGATGCGCTCCTCGATCTCGGCGACCTCGATCTCGGCGCGGAGATTGACCGGGCCCATCTCCTCCCGCTCGCGGGCGAGGCGCTCGACCTTGCGCCGTGCCTTCTCCTCCGCCGCGTCGGAGAGTTCCTCCGGCGGCTCGGGCAGTTCGGCATCCTCGCCGAGCCGTTCGGCGATGCGGGCGGCAACCGCTTCCTCGGCCGTGCCGGCGGCCTCGGCGGCGGCCTCGGCCCGCACCTGGCCCTCGCGCGCGCTGGCGAAGGCGGCATCCGCGGCGCGCCGCGCCTCGGCGGAGTCGCGCAGCCTCGCCTCGGCGGCGGCCAGCGCGGCGGCGGCGGCGGCGTGCGCGGCCTCGACCTCGGCCAGCAGC
>NZ_JAGIYZ010000038.1 GCF_017813355.1 Roseomonas nitratireducens | reverse complement strand
GTTCCAGCTGCGGCGCGATCGCCGCGAGCCGGCTTTCCGCGCGCGCATGGCGGGCGGCGAGGGCCGCTTCCGCGTCGCGCGCGCCGGCGAGGGCGGCATCGGCGGCGCCGCGCGCATCGCGCGCCGCGGCCTCGGCGGCGCGGGCGGCATCTTCCCGCGCGCCGGCGGCCGCACGGGCGGCCTCGGTCGTCGCCGCCTCGGCCTCGGCGCGGTCCAGCTTCGCTTCCGCCGCGCGCAGCGCGTTGCGCTGGGCCAGGCGCACGGCGCCAGGCGTCGGCGCGCCGGCGCGGGCGGTGTGCCCGTCCCAGCGCCACAGCGCGCCGTCTTCCGTCACCAACGACTGGCCGGGGCGAAGTGCTGCCTGCAGCGCGGCGCCATCGGCCCCGCGCGGCAGCAGGCCGATCTGCGACAGGGCGCGGCCGAGCGCGGCCGGCGCCTCGACCAGCCGCGACAGCGGCGTCGCGCCGCCGGGCAGGGGCGCCAGCGCATCGAGCGGCGGCAGGGCGCGCCAGAAGCGCGGCGCGGCCTCGTCCGACGGGCTTTCCAGCGCCTCGCCGAGGGCGACGCCGAGCGCCGCCTCCAGCCCCGCCGGCACGCCGACCTGGTCGAGAATCGGCGCGGCGGCGCCGGGCTCGCGGGAGGCAAGCACCTCGGCCAGCGCCGCGACTTCGGCCGCGGCGCGGGCGCGCTCGCCGGCGGCGGCGGTCGCCGCGCGCGCGGCCTCGGCGTGGGCGGCGGCGGCCCAGGCGCGCATCGCCTCGGCTTCCTCGAGCGCCTTGCCGGCGCGCTCCACGGCCTCCGTCGCGGCGGCCAGCGCGGCGGCGGCGGCCTCGCGCTCCTCCGGCGGGATGTGCTCGGCGAGCGCGGCGTCGCGGTCGCGCGCCAGCGTGGCGTGCTGGGCGGAGACGCGGGAGAGGCGGTCTTCCGCCGCGGCGCGCTCGGCCTCGGCGCGGGTGGCGGCGGCGGCGGCCTCGCTCGCGGCGCGGCGGGAAGCGGCCTGGGTCTCGGCGGCGGCGGCGCGGGCAGCCTCGGCTTCCTCCAGCGCGAGCCGCGCGGCCTCCAGCGCGGCGTCGGCGGCGGCGACCTCGGCGGCCGCTTCTTCGCGCGCTTATACGGGGACGCGGGCGCGCAGCGCGGCCTCATGTTCGGCATGGAGGCGGCCATGCGCCTGGGTGGCGCGGGCGAGCCGGGCCTCGGCGGTGGCGCGCGCCTCGCCGGCGGCCTGGGCGCGAGCGGCGGCCTCGGCGGCTTCGACCGTCGCGGCCTCGGCTGCGCGCTCGGCGGCGGCGACGGCGTCGGTCGCGGCGGCAAGCGCCTCCCCGGCCTCGTCCCGGCGGCGGGGGAGGGTGCCTTCGACGGCGGCGAGCGCCGCGTCTTCCTGGGCAAGGCGCTCGCGCGCGGCCTCGGCGTCGCGCAGCACGCCCTCGGCATGGGCGAGGTCGCGGCGGATCTGGGCGAGGCGGGATTCGGCGCCGGCCAGGGCGTCGCGCGCCCGGCGTTCCTCGGCTTCCAGCCCCTCGGCCTCGACGCGGCGGCGTTCCAGCGCGGTGCGGGCGGCGGCCTCGGCTGCGCGCGGGGCGGGGATGGCCTGCTCGGCCTCGAAGGCGGCGATGGCGGCGCGCTCCGCCTCGGCCTCGGCGGCGCGGACGCCGGCCCGGGCGGCGGCGAGTTGCTCGGCGGCCAGCCGGCCGGCCGCGCCGGCGCGGGCGGCGAGGATGGCGAGCCATTCGCCTTCCGCCTGCCGCACGAAGCCGGAGAGGTTGCGGTAGCGGTTGGCCTGCCGCGCCTGGCGCTGCAGCCCCTGGCGCTGGGTGTCGAGCTGGCCGAGCAGGTCCTCGGCGCGCGACAGGTTGGTCTCGGCCTGGCGCAGCTTGAGTTCGGCCTCGTGCCGGCGGGCGCGCAGCCCGGCGATGCCGGCCGCTTCCTCCAGCACCTGGCGGCGATCCTCGGGCTTGGCCTGGATCAGGGTGGAGACCCGGCCCTGGCTGACCATGGCGGACGCGCGGGCGCCCGAGCCGATGTCGGCGAACATGGTCTGCACGTCGCGCGCGCGGACTTCCTTGCCGTTCACCCGGAAGGCCGAACCTTCACCGCGGGTGATGCGGCGGACGATCTCGAGTTCCGGCTGGTCCTGGTTGGGCGGCGGGGCGAGGCCCTCGGCATCCTCCAGGCTGAGCGTGACTTCCGCGAGGTTGCGCCCCGAGCGGGTCGCGGTGCCGGCGAAGATGACGTCGTCCATCTCCCCGCCGCGCATGGCCTTGGCGGAGGTCTCGCCCATCGCCCAGCGCAGGGCCTCGACGACGTTGGACTTGCCGCAGCCATTCGGGCCGACGATGCCGGTCAGGCCGGGGCGCACCTCGACATTGGTGGGCTCGGCGAAGGATTTGAAGCCGGCGATGCGGATCCGGGCCAGGGTCGCGCGCACGGCGGCGAGGCGCTGGGCCTCGCTGCGCCCGCCATCCTCGCCATCCTCGCGCGCCGGCTCGGGGGCCGGGACGTGCCCGTCCGCCGTCACGAAGCCTGGACCTCGCGCAGGAAGCGGTCGAAGGGAATGGCCCCGCCGACGACGCGGCTGCCGAAGACGAAGGTCGGGGTGGCCTGGACGCGGTGCTCCGCCTCCCCCTGCTGGCGGATGGCGAGCACGCCGCGGGCGAGGTCGTCATCGGCCCAGGCGGCCTCGAAGGCGGCGGGCGACATGCCGGCCAGCGTCGCGATCTTGCCGATCTCGACCTTGTGGTCGACGCCGCGCGCATAGGCCCAGCGGTCCTGGGTGCTGAACAGCGCGCTGAGGAAGGCCTCATAGGCCTCGGCGGGGAAGGCGCGGGCGACGGCGTGGGCGCGCAGCGCAATCTGGTCGAGCGGGAAATCCTTCCAGACCATGCGGATGCGGCCGGTATCGACCAGTTCCGCCTTCACGCGCGGCCAGGTTTCCCGGTGGAAGGCGCCGCAATGGGAGCAGGTGAGGGAGAAGTACTCGATCACCGTCAGCCGCGCATCCGCCCGGCCCGTCGACCTTTCGCCGAGGCGCGGATCGGCCGGCGCCTGGGCAAGGGCGGGGCCGGCGGCAATCAGGCCTGTCGCGGCGGCCAGCAGGGAACGGCGGTCGGGCATCGTGCTCTCTCTCCTCTCTCCGGCCGCGCGAAGGGGGGCGGCCGGGGTGGATATGGGGCGGGCGGCCTTTCGGGGGGACTCGGGGCCGCCTAGTCCCGTTTCCGATAGACGCCACGGCCCAATCTTTCCAGCGCCGCCCGCAATTCCGGGGACTGGATGCCGGCCAGGGCCGATTCGACCTGCTCGGGCAGCGCTTCGGGGGCGGCGGGGCGGCGCCTGGCGGCGGCGGCGCCCGCCGGGGCCTGCTGGACGAATCGGAAGCGTTCCACCGCCACCCGCCCCAGGGCGGCGTTGATGCGGGAGGCGAGCTGCGGCGCCAGATGCTGCAATTCCATCGCCACGGGCCCGGAACAGGCCAGCGTCAGCGTCCCCTGGGTCAGGCGCAGCGGCTGGCTGACGGCGGCGATGGCCGGGCCCGCGATGTCCGGCCAGTCGGCCATGATCATCGCCCCTGCCGGGCTCTTGCGCTTGTAGGCCGGGCGTGTGAGGCGGGGGACCAGGGCGCCGAGCGGCCTCGGCCCGCCCAGGAACCGCTTCTGCTCCTCCTCCCGTGCCATCAGACAATCCCCCCGCCGCCGAGCTGCTCGCCTGGTATGACCGGCACCGGCGGGACCTGCCCTGGCGGGCGGCGCCGGGGCAGCCGCGCGATCCTTACCGCGTCTGGCTGTCCGAGGTCATGCTCCAGCAGACGACGGTCGCCGCGGTCGGGCCGCGCTTCGCGCGATTCCTGGCGCGCTTCCCGTCGGTCCAGGCGCTGGCGGCGGCCGATTGGGCCGAGGTGGCCGAGGAATGGGCGGGCCTTGGCTACTACGCCCGGGCGCGGAACCTGCATGCCTGCGCCAGGGCGGTGGCGGCGGCGGGACGTTTCCCGTGCAACAGGGAAGGCCTCGCGGCGCTGCCGGGGATCGGGCCCTATACGGCGGCCGCGGTCGCGGCGATCGCCTTCGACGCGCCGCTCGTGCCCCTCGATGGCAATGTGGAACGGGTGACGGCGCGGATCTTCCGGGTGGAGGACCCGCTGCCGGGCGCCAAGCCGCGCCTCGCGGAGCTCGCCCAGGGCTTCATGGCGGACGGGGCGGCCAGCGCCCGGCCGGGGGATTTCGTCCAGGCGCTGTTCGACCTGGGCGCGACCATCTGCACCCCGCGCAGCCCGGCCTGCGGGATCTGCCCCTGGCAGGGGCCCTGCGCGGCGCGGGCGGCGGGGGTGGCGGCCGACCTGCCGCGCAAGGCGCCGAAGCGCGCCCGGCCGCTGCGCCATGGCGCGCATTTCCTGCTGCGGGACGCGGCGGGGCGGGTGTTGCTGCGCCGGCGCCCGCCCCGGGGGCTGCTCGGCGGCATGCTGGAAGTGCCGGGCACGCCCTGGCGGGAGACGCCCTGGGCGGAGGCGGAGGCGCTGCCCCACGCGCCGGCCGAGGCGCCCTGGCGGCGCCTGCCGGGGCTCGCCCGGCATGGCTTCACCCATTTCGAACTGGAGATGGTGTTGTTCGCCGCGACCCTGCCGCCCGGCGCGACGGGGCCGGAGGAGGGCGAATGGCTGGCCGAGGACGGGGCGCGGATGGCGGTGCCGAGCGTGATGCGGCGGCTGCTCGATTTGGCGGGGGCGGCATGAGCGCGGGCCGGGGGCGTGCCCACGACCCGCGACACGCCGGCGGGCGGGCGGCGCCCGGCGCGGGGCAGCGGCCTCGCCCCGGCCGCCCATGCCGCGCCGCATCCTGGCCGTGCCTGCGCGACGGGACGGCAAAGGGTTTGCGGCGATGAACGCCGCGACGGGCTGGCTGACGCCGGAAAGGCTGCGCGTCTACGGCATCGCCTGGGCGATCGTGGCCTTCGCCATCTTCGTCGACACGGCGCTGACGCTGGCCGGCCGGGGCAGCCCGCCGGGGGATGCGGATTTCCTCAGCTTCCGTGCCGCCGCCGAACTGGCCTGGCAGGGGCGGCCGGAAGCGGCCTGGGACCGGGACGCGCATGCGGCGGCGCAGACCGCGCTGCAGGGCGCGCCGGGGCGCTACTACGCCTTCTTCTATCCGCCATCCTTCCTGCTGGTCTGCCTGCCGCTGGCCCTGCTGCCGCTGCTGCCGGCCTTCGCGGCCTTCGTGGCGGCGACCGGCGCGGCGTTGTTCGCCCTGCTGCGCGCCTGGCTGCCCGGGGCGGGGTGGGTCGGCGGGATGTTGCTGGTCGCGGCACCCGTCACGGTGCTGAACGCCCTGCACGGGCAGAACGGCTTCCTGACCGCGGCGCTGCTGGCCGCGGCGGGGCTGGCGATGGACCGCCGGCCGGCGATCGCGGGGGCGGCGCTGGCGAGCCTCGCCTTCAAGCCGCAGTTGGGGCTGCTTGTGATCCCGGCGCTGCTCGCCGCGCGGCGCTGGGCGGCGCTGGGCTGGGCGGTGGCGGTGGGGCTCGGCTGGGTGGCGGCGACGCTGCTGGCCTTCGGCCCGGGCGTCTGGTTCGCCTTCCTGGAACGCCTGCCGGGGGCGGGGGATGCGGTCGCGCAAGGCGTGCTGGAACCCTGGCAGTTGCAGAGCCTGTTCGGCCTGCTGCGGGGGATCGGCATCGGGCCGGCGGCGGCGGGCGTGGTGCAGGGGGCGGCGACGCTGGGCGCTATCGGCGCCGTCGCCTGGATGTTGCGCCGGCGGCCGGGCGGGCGGGCGGAGATGGCGGCGGTGGCCGCCGGCGCGCCCATCACCACGCCCTTCGTCTTCGTCTACGACCTGACGCTGCTGCTGCTGCCGATGGCGTGGATCCTGGCCGAGGCCCGGCGCGATGGGTTCCTGCGCTGGGAGAAGGCGGGGCTGGTCGCGGCCTATTTCATCCCGGCCGCGTCGATCGTGGCGGGGCTGTCGGTGGCGATCGGCTTCGGCGCGCTGGCGCCGGCGATCATGCTGGCGCTGGTGCTGCGGAGGATCGGCCGGGCGCCCGGCGCCAGGGAGTAGGCGGATCGAGGCGCGGCCTCGATCCGGGAGCGCGAAAGCGCGACCGCGCCCAGACCATCAGCCGCGCACGGCGCGCCAGTGCACGGCGCGCAAGCCAAGCCGGCGGATGCCGGCGCTGGCGCCTGAGGCACGGGACAAAGGCGGATCGAGGCGCAGCCTCGATCCGGGAGCGCGAAAGCGCGACCGCGCCCAAACCGTCAGCCGCGCAAGGTGCGCCAGTGCACGGCGCGCAAGCCAAGCCGGCGGATGCCGGCGCCGGCGCCTGAGGCACATGACACAAGCGGATCGAGGCGCGGCCTCGATCCGGGAGCGCGGCCGCGCGACCGCGCCCAGACCATCAGCCGAGCGCGGCGCGCCAGTGCACGGCGCGCAAGCCAAGCCGGCGGATGCCGGCGCCGGCGCCTGAGGTCAAAAGAGACTCACTTCGCCCGCGACGCCGCCCACAGGAACACCGCCCCCGCCGCACCCATCAGCAGGGCCGCCGCCACGATCAGCAGCGCCGATTGCTGGATGAAGGCGAGCAGCGGCACGGCAAGACCCAGCAGCGCGCCCACCGCGACGATCCGCCAGGACCCCGCATGCACGCCGGCCACGAAGGCGCCGAGCGCGAGAAGAAGCAGCAGCCCGATCTCGCTCGCGCGGCCCTGCATCACGCCCTGCACCTCGGGCCGGAACAGCAGCAGCATCGCCAGCAGGAAGGCCGCCCAATGCGCCCCCTGCGTCCAGATCAGCCGCAGCCGCCCGCCCCGGTCCGGCGCGGCCGCCCAGCCCGCCACCACGCAGAGCAGCCCGAACAGCGGCGCCATCACCATCCAGTAGATCGCGTTCGGCGTCTCGGTGAAGGCGGCATAGGCGACACCGCCGAAGGAGGCCGCGAGCATGGCGATGTAGGGCGACTGGCCCAGCACCTCGCCCGCCATGGAGCGCGCCGGCGGCGCGGGCGGCGGGGCGGGGATGGGTGGCTCGGGCGCCTCCGCGGCGCCGCTGATCGTCTCGCCCATCGGGCCTACCCCCTATTCCTCGCGCGCGATCGCCTCGCGCAGTTCATCGAGCACGCGCAGCCTGCCGTCCCGGCCTTCCAGATGCCAGAAGATCCAGCCATTGCAGGATGGCGCGTCCTGCACCGCCGCGCCGACCTGGTGGATCGAGCCCTGGGCGCGGCCGCAGCGCAGCGTGCCGTCGGCGCCCACCACCGCTTCCCAGCGCTTCTGCCGGTCGAACAGCTTCGCCCCGGGCGGCACCAGGCCGCGCTCGACCAGCGTGCCGAAGGGGATGCGCTTCTGCTCGCGCTTGGATGGCAACGCGGCGGCGGCGTCCTCGGGCGCGGGCTCGACCGCGTCAATGCGCGCGCGGGCGGCCTGGGCGTAGGTCGGGTCGCGCTCGAGGCCGATGAAGCGGCGGCCGAGCCGCTTCGCCACCGCCGCGGTGGTGCCGGAGCCGAGGAAGGGATCGAGCACGACGTCGCCGGGCTGGGTGCAGGCGAGGATGACGCGATGGAGCAGCGCCTCGGGCTTCTGGGTCGGGTGCAGCTTGGCACCCTTGTCGTCGCGCAGGCGTTCGCCGCCGGTGCACAGCGGGATCAGCCAGTCGCTGCGCATCTGCAGGTCGTCGTTCAGCGCCTTCATGGCGGCGTAGTTGAAGCGGTAGCGGGATTCGGGGCCGCGCGCGGCCCAGACCAGCGTCTCATGCGCGTTGGTGAAGCGGCGGCCGCGAAAGTTCGGCATCGGGTTCGACTTGCGCCAGATGACGTCGTTCAGGATCCAGTAGCCGAGGTCCTGCAGCGCGGAGCCCAGGCGGAAGACGTTGTGGTAGGCGCCCATCACCCAGATGGTGCCGTCCTTGCGCAGCACGCGGCGGCATTCGGTGAGCCATTCGCGCGTGAAGGCGTCGTAGGCGCCGAGGTCGGGGAAGCGGTCCCATTCGTCGTCGACGCCGTCGACGAGCGAATCGTCCGGCCGCCGCAGCGTGCCCTTCAGCTGAAGGTTGTAGGGGGGGTCCGCGAAGATGGCGTGCACGCTGGCCGGCGGCAGGTGCCGCAGCCAGGCGATGCAGTCGCCGACCAGAACCTGGTCGAGCGGCAGATCGATCGTCGTGCCCAAGCCGAACCCCGTTCGCTTCGCAAGCCCTTAGAATCGCTTGTGCGACTCGGCAGGTCAACTTTCGTGTGCCGCAAGCGCCGGCGCCGGCATTCGCCGGCTTGGCTGCGCGCCATGCGCTGGCGCGCCGGGCACGGCCGATGGCCTGGGCGCGGTCGGGCTTCGCCCTCCCGGATCGAGGCAGGGCCTCGATCCGCCGGGTTGCGCCCGTGGGTGTGGGCGCCGGCGGTCAGCCGAACAGGTCATCCACGGGGCGGAACCCCCGCCGGTGATGCGGGCTCGGCCCGTGTTCCGCCAGCGCCGCGAGATGCGCCGCCGTGGGATAGCCGCTGTGCCGCGCGAAGCCATAGGCCGGCCAGCGCGGATCGAGCCGCGCCATCGCCCGGTCCCGCACCACCTTCGCCAGGATCGAGGCCGCCGCGATCGACAGCGAGCGCGCATCGCCGCCGACCACGCAGCGCACCGGGCAGGGCAAGGGCGGGGCGCTGTTGCCGTCCACCAGCGCGAGGTCCGGCCGCAGCGGCAGGCGAAGGATGGCGCGGCGCATCGCGAGGTGCGTCGCGCGCAGGATGTTCAGCGCGCCGATCTCGGCCGCGGATGCCGCGCCGATGCCGAAGGCGAGCACGCCCTCCCGCGCCGCGGCGCGCAGCGCGCCGAAGGCCGCGTCCCGCCGCACCGGCGTCAGCTTCTTCGAATCGTCGATCAGCGCGGCGAGGGATGCGTCCGGCGCCGCGACGAAGACCAGCGCGGCGGCGACGACCGGCCCGGCAAGCGGCCCGCGCCCGGCCTCGTCCACGCCGGCCACGCGACCGTGGCCGGCTTCGAGCGAAAGATCGGGTCCCTGCCGCGCCATGCGCGCCCCGTAGCATGACGGGCTTGCGGATGCGCGCCCCGATCCCCGACCATCGCGGCAAGGCCGGAGGAGCACGACCATGCCCAGCACCCGCATCGACCGCCGCGGCTGACCCGATGCGCCGTTTCTATGGCTGGGCGACGCCCAATTCGCAGCGCGTCTCGATCATGCTCGAGGAATGCGGCCTGACCTATGAGGCGATCGGCGTGAACATCCGCGCGCGGGAACAATTCGCCCCCGCGATCGTCGCGCTCAACCCCTATGGCAAGATCCCGATCCTGGTCGAGGACGGCCTGCCGCCGCTGTTCGAGAGCGGCGCCATCCTGATCCACCTGGCCGAGACGCATGGCCGCTTCCTGCCGCGCGACCCCGCCGCGCGCGCGCAGACGCTTGCCTGGCTGATGGTCGCGCTCACCTCGCTCGGGCCGATGACCGGCCAGGCGCATCACTGGACCGACCTCGCCCCCGAGAAGCCGGAGGCGGCGCGCCGGCACACGGTCGGGCTGGTGGAACGCGTCTACCGGCTGCTCGAGGGGCGCCTGACCTACCAGCCGCATCTCGCCGGCGCGGATTATTCCATCGCCGACATCGCGGCCTATCCCTGGATCGCGCGGCACGCATGGGCCACGCTGTCGCTCGACGACTGGCCCGCCATCGCGCGCTGGTTCGCCCAGGTGGGCGCGCGGCCCGCGGTGCTGCGCGGGATGCAGGTGCCGGCCGGCGCGCGGCTCGACTGAAGCCCCGCCCGGGAAGGCGCGCGCGCCTTCCCGGTGCCGAGGTTCAGGTGGTGGCGCGCAGCGTCTCCTTCTCCGCATGCGAGACCGGCGCATTGCTGTTGCCGAGCGAGAAGCTCTTGCCGCGTGGCCGGCCGAGCGGCTTCTCCACCTCGCTCAGCATGGTGAAGAGCGCCGGGTAGAGATGGTCCGTCGCGCCGATGCGATAGGACAGCCCGCTGACCACGTAGGTGAACAGCGACCGGGTGACGGTCTTGCCCATCAGGTCCTTCTCGCCCCAGCCGACCTTGGGCGAGATGACCCCGACATCGGCGCCGGGGACGACGAAGACGTGGAAGGTCCCCTTCACGCCGACCGACGACGTCACGTCGAAATGAACCTTGCTGTCGCGCTGGTGGATGCCCTTGGTGATGGTCACGGTGCCGGACTTCAGCGCCTGGGCCAGGTCCTTGAAGCACTGCGCGGACCCCAGCGGAATGCCATCCAGGAGCGTGGCGATGCTTTCGCCAAGCTTCTTCATCTCCGACTCATCGAGGCTGCTTTCGTGGTTCGCCCACTTCCCGTTGTTGGAACTTCCCCGCCAGTCGGGCGCGCATTTGACGGCCATGCCTGCTTCCTTGTTGTCCGGGGCACCGGTCGCCCCGTGCCATGCCGCCGCAGCATCGTCGCTTCGGGCGTGGCGTAAAGCGGGAAACGGCATCGACCGCCGATTGCCGCGCCGTGACGCGCGCCAGACGGTTGCATTCCGTGGCGGTGGCCCCATCCTGCCGCCGCGCAACGGCCATGGGAGACGCGCCGCCATGATCCTCCGTCTCGCGAGGGCGGCCGCCCTCGCCGCCGCCGCCATGGCGTCCGCCGCCACGGCGCAGCCCGTCCCGCCCGAGCGCATCCTGCGCATGGTCCCGAACGCGGACCTGCAGACGCTGGATCCGATCAACACCACCGCGGGCGTCGTGCAGTCCCACGCGCACATGATCTACGACCAGCTGTTCGGCCGCGACGCGAACCAGCGCCCGCAGCCGCAGATGGTGCGCGACTTCGCCGTCTCCTCCGACGCGCTGACCTGGACCTTCGCGCTGCGCGACGGGCTGCTGTTCCACGACGGCGCGCCGGTAACCGCGACGGACGTCGTCGCCTCCCTGCGCCGCTGGGGCGCGCGGGATCCGCATGGGCGGCAGATCATGGCGATCACCGAGGCGATGGAGGCCTCGGCCGACGGCAAGTCCTTCACCTGGCGGCTGCGCCGGCCCTACGGGCTGATGCTGGATGCGCTGTCCAAGCCCGCGGGCAACATGCCGGCGATCATGCCCGCGCGCATCGCCGCGACCGATCCCTTCACCGCCATCACCGAGACGATCGGCTCCGGCCCCTTCGTCTTTTCCCGCGACGAATGGGTGCCCGGCTCGCGCGTCGTCTATCGCCGCAACGCGGCCTATGTGCCGCGCGCCGAACCCGCGTCCGGCACCGCCGGCGGCAAGGTCGCGCATGTCGACCGCGTCGAGTGGCTCAACATCGCCAACGCGCAGACCGCGGTGCTGGCGCTGATCCAGGGGGAACTCGACTACATCGAGAGCCCGGGCGTGGACTTCCTGCCCATGCTGCAGCGGCGGGGGATGCGCATCATCCGCACGAACACGCTGGGCGCGCCGGGCATGATCCGGATGAACCACATCCACCCGCCCTTCAACGACGCGCGCGCGCGCCAGGCGCTGATGCTGCTGGTGAACCAGGAGGAGATCCTCCAGGCGATGTTCCCCGACCCGGCGCTGTACCAGGTCTGCCACGCCTTCTTCGTCTGCGGATCGCCGCAGGAATCGAACGCGGGCGTGCCCGCCGGCCTCGGTTCCCCAGCCGCGCGCGAACGTGCCCGCGCCCTGCTGCGCGAGAGCGGCTACGACGGCACGCCCATCGTCATCATGGACCCGACGGACAATCCCTTCGTCCATGCGGCGACGCTCGTGCTCGCGCAGCAGATGCAGCAGGTCGGCTTCCGCACCGACGTGCAGGCGCTGGATTTCGCCTCCATGGCCGGCCGCCGCGCGAACCGTCGCCCGCCGGCCGAGGGCGGCTGGCATATCGGGCTGACCTTCTGGAACGGGCTCGGCGCCTCCGACCCCGTCGGCAACGTGCCGATGCAGGCGAGTTGCGAGCGCGCCTGGCCCGGCTGGCCCTGCGACGCCGAGCACCAGGCGCTGATCGACGCCTTCCCCTATGCGGCGAACGACGCCGAGCGCCAGCGCATCCTGACCGCGCTGCACGAAAGCGCCTATCGCCTCGTCCCCTACGTGCCCTACGGGCAGTGGTACCTGCCTTCCGCCATCCGCCCGCAGCTCGACGGCGTGCTGGCCATGCCGGGCATCATCATCGCCTGGAACATCCGCAAGGCGGCGCGCTAGGCCATGGGCACGTCACCCCAGCGTGCGCGTGCGGCGGAATTCTGCGCGCGCTTCGGCGTGTCGGCGCCGATCCTGATGGCGCCGATGGCCGGGGCATCGCCCCCCGCGCTCGCCGCCGCCATCGCCAATGCGGGCGGCATGGGCGCGCTCGGCGCGCTGTCATCCACGCCCGAAGCCATCGCCGCCTGGGCCGCCGACTTCCGCGCGCGCAGCAATGGCGGCTTCCAGGCGAACCTCTGGATCCCCGACCCGCCGCCCGCGCGCGACGCGGCGCGCGAAGCGGCAATGGCGGACCACCTTGCGCGCTTCGGCCCGCGCCCGCCGATCCCGGAAGGTCCGTTCCTGCCCGACTTCGACGCGCAATGCCGCGCCATGCTGGACGCCGGGCCGCGCGCCATCTCCTCCATCATGGGCGTCTTCCCGGCCTGGGTCGTGGCGGAAGCCAAGGCGCGCGGCATCGCCTGGTTCGCCTGCGCGACCACGATCGCCGAGGCACGTCAGGCCGCGGCCGCCGGCGCGGACGCCATCGTCGCGCAGGGCGCGGAAGCCGGCGGGCATCGCGGCGCCTTCGACCATGCGAGCGCGGAATCGCAACTGACCGGCGGCCTCGCGCTGATCCCGCGCTTCGCCGACGCGCTCGACCTGCCGGTGATCGCCACCGGCGGCATTGCCGATGCGCGCGGCATCGCGGCGGCGCTGACACTGGGCGCGAGCGCGGTGCAGATCGGCACGGGCTTCCTGCGCTGCCCGGAAGCCGGCACGCATCCCGCCTGGGCGGCGGCCATCGCCGAAGCCGAGCCGGAAGGCACGCGGCTGACGCGCATCTTCTCCGGCCGCCTCGGCCGCGGCATCGCGAACGATGTGGTGCGCGCCGAAAGCCCGCCGACCGCGCCCTATCCGGTGCAGCGCGGCCTTTTCGCGCCGGTGCGGACGGCGGCGGAGAAGGCCGGCGACGCGCGCGCGATGCAGATGTGGGCGGGGCAGGCGGCACGGCTGGCGGCGGAAGAACCGGCCGCGGACCTCACGCAAAGGCTGTGGAACGAAGCACAGGCGTTGCTGCCTTAGGTCGGGGGGAGAAGGGAACTTCTCCCCTCGAACCCCCCTCAACCTTTTTTCTCACCCGCGGGCAGCAGCAGCCAGCCAGCAAGGCCCAGCAGCAGCGCCAGACACAATACGCCGAAGCCGGCGCGATAGGCGGCTTCGGGGCGCACGCCACCCGCCTCCGGGAACAGTCCGACGACGGCGCCGACGAGCAGGGGCAGCAGCGCCGAGCCCAGTACCTGCGCCATGTTCACCGTCGTGGCACCCCGGCCCACCAGATGGTCGGGAAACAGCGAACGTCCCTCCGCCACCACCAGCACCGGATAGGCGGAAAACAACACCAGCAGCACCAGCAGCGTCAGCGCCGCCGCCAGCGGCAGCCCGGGCAGGATCGCGAGCAGCGCCAGCATCAGCGCCGCCAGCCCCGCCCCCGCCGTCACGATCGCCCGCCGCCGCCCGATCGCGCGCTCGAGCGGCCCGATGCCGAGCAACCCCACCGGCATCGCAACCCCCATCGCCGCCAGCGCCCAGCCGCGCCCCGTCGCATCCAGCCCATGCACATCGGCCAGGTACGGCCCGGCCCACAACCCGATCACCGTGGCCGCCGCCGCATAGGCGACGAGATGCATCGACAGCACGCGCGGCAGCCCCGGCAACCGCCAGATCGAGACCTGCCCCGCCAGCGCCTCCCGCAGCGTCTCGGCCTTGCGCGGCGGCGCCGGGCGGTCGGGCGGATCGTCCCGCACCCAGCGCCACCACAGCGCGAGGCAGGCGGCGGTCAGCAGCGCGGAAGCGCCGAGCGCGCCCCGCCAGCCGACCAGCCCCGCCACCGCCGCCAGCGGCGCCCCCGCGAACAGGATTCCCATCTGCGACAGCGCGAAGACGCGGCTCAGCGCGAGCGTCATCTCCGCCCCCCTGTGCCAACGCGCGCAGAGCACGACCGCCGCCATGAAGGACGCCCCGCAGCCCAGCCCCAGCACGAAGCGCGCGGCGAGCAGCATCGCCCCATCCGTCGCGAAGGCCTGCGCGAGCGCGCCCGCCACAGCGAGCCCCGTCAGCGCGGCCACCGTCCTGCGCGGCCCCGCGCGATCGAGCGCGATGCCGACCGGCACCTGCGCGACCAGCAGCGCGGCGAAGAACATCCCGTTCGCCGCGCCCAGCACCGCGGGGCTCAGCGCGAGGTCGTCCGTCAGTTCCGGCGCGACCACGCCGAGGGCGGCGCGGTGGAACTGCGACAGCCCGGTCATGGCGGCGAGGGCCGCCATCAGCGCGACGGCGGCGTTCATGCCGAAAGGTCGAGCCCCAGCCCGTCGCGCAGCGCGCGCGCCCCTTCCGGCGTCAGCGAAAGCCGTCGCCGCGCGAGGATGTCGCCATCCGCTTCCGCCGGCAGGCGGCGCAGCCAGCCGCGGCCGATCCAGCCCGTCGCGATCTCCCGCGCCAGCCCGCCGGCGAGATGCGGGCGGCGCTCGGACCAGTCCATACAGTCGCACGCGAAGCGCGGCGCGCGCGACGCCGCGTCGAGATCCACGCCGGTCGCCGCCAGCCGCGCGCGGCCTTCCCCCGTCGCGTCCCACCCGCCCGGCACGGGCGCGAGCCAGCCTTCCCCCGTCAGCCGCGCATGCAGCGCGACGCCGAGCCGCCCGGCGAGATGGTTCCAGCACAGCCGCGCCGCGCGCGCCGCTTCCCCATGCTTCCAGGGGCGGGCGGGGGCGGCGATGCGCGCGGCAAGCCCGCCCAGCGTCTCGATCGCGGCCGCCACTTCCTCCGAGGCCAGCCGGTAGTAGCGGTGCCGTCCCTGCGCATGGACCAGCAGCAGCCCGCCATCGGCCATGCGGGCGAGATGCCCGCTCGCCGTCGCCGCCGTCACGCCGGCGACGCGGGCGAGTTCCCCGGCCGTCAGCGCCTCGCCCCCCATCAGCGCGGCGAGCATGCGCGCGCGCGCCGGGTCGGCCATCAGCGCGGCGGTGGCCGCGAGCGGGCCGGGGGCGGTGGGGTCGGTCATGCGGCGATGCTAGACCAGCATGGGCCGCGATGCTTCGGCGGCCCGCGAAGCGACGGCCGCGCCGCCATGCGAGACGGCGCGGGGCAGGGGAGGGGTTCGCATGATCGCCGTGATCTTCGAGGTGCAGCCCGCCGAGGGGCGGGAGGAGGACTACCTCGCCATGGCCGCGACCATGCGCGCGGAGCTCGAGAAGCAGCCCGGCTTCGTCTCGGTCGAGCGCTTCCGCAGCATCACCACGCCGGGCAAGCTGCTCTCGCTGTCCTTCTGGCAGGACGAGGAATCGGTCCGCGCCTGGCGCTGCCATGGCGGCCATCGCGGCGCGCAGCGCGCGGGGCGGGAGGGTGTCTTCGCCGGCTACCGCCTGCGCGTCGCGGCCGTGCTGCGCGACTACGGGCGGGACGAACGGCGGGAGCAGGCGCCGGAGGACAGCAACGCGCTGTGGGGACTTTAGCGGCGGCTATCGCGCGCGGGGCGGCCGTGCGCAGGACGAACCGCTGACGGCCATCCGCGCAACGGTCTATCCTTCGCGCGGGTTCCGTCAGCGCCCGAGCCAGGCCGCGATCCGCCCCGGCGCCGCCCGCATGTCCTCGGCCGGCCCGCAATACGAAAAGCGCAGGAAGCGCGCCCCGCGCTCGCGGTCGAAGTCGAGCCCCGTGGTCGCGGCGATGCCGGCCTTGTCCAGCATCTCGGCGCAGAAGGCGGCGCTGTCGTTCGTCAGGTGCGCCACGTCGCACCACAGGTAGAAGGCGCCGTCCGCCGCCGCGATCCGGTCGAGCCCTGCGCGCGGCAGCCCTTCGAGAAGTGCTGCGCGGCTCGCGGCATAGGCGGCCTTGTTCGCCTCCAGCTCCTCGGTGCAGTCCATCGCCGCCTCGGCCGCCACCTGCGCGACATGCGGCGCGCTGATGAACATGTTCTGCGCGAGGCATTCCACCGGGCGCACCAGGTCCTCCGGCAGCAGCAGCCAGCCGATGCGCCAGCCCGTCATGGACCAGTATTTCGAGAAGGAGTTCACCACCACGGCGCTGTCGCTGAAGGCCGCCGCCGTGCTCTCGGCGACGGTGCCCCAGGTGAGCCCGTGATAGATCTCGTCGCTGATCAGCCGCACATCGTTCGCGTGGCACCAGCGCGCGATCGCGGCGAGCTCCTCCGGCGCCAGCATGGTGCCGGCCGGGTTGCAGGGGCTGGCGACGATCAGCCCGGCCGGGCGCGGGTCGAGCCGTTCGAGCATCTCGATCGTCGGCTGGAAGCGCGTGGCGGCGTCGCAGGGCAGCATCACCGGCTCCATGCCGAGCGCGGTGAGGATGTTCGCGTAGGGCGGGTAGAAGGGCGCGGCCATCGCGACCCTGTCGCCGCGGTCGAAGGCGGCGAGGAAGGCGAGCGGGAAGGCGCCCGAGGCGCCGACCGTCACCGCGATGCGGGAGGGCGCCACCGCCGCGCCGTAGCGCTCGGCGTAGTGGCGCGCGATGCGCGCGCGGAGGCTCGGCAGGCCGAAGGCCTCCGTGTAGCCCATCGGCAGGCCGGCCGAGAGGGCGGCGATCGCGGCATCCCGCGCGCCGCGCGGCGCGCCGGTGCCGGGCTGGCCGACCTCCATGCGCAGGATGCCGGGCGCGCCCGGCGGCAGCGCGGCGGCGCGCGCATTGGCCGCCGCGATCACGTCCATCACCAGGAAGGGCGGCGCGTCGCCCGCGCGCCCCACCTTCATCGCGCGAAGGATCCGATCGCGACGCCGCCGCCGCGCGGATCGGCCTGGCCCGAGCAGGTCGCGTTGGCCGCCGGCGCGAAGCCGGGGCAGTTGATGATCAGCCCGCGCCCGGGTTCCGGCACCGCGGAGAAGACCTCGCCCGGGGCCACGCGACGCAGCGCGGCGGCGAGCGTCGCGCCCGCGGCGGCGCCGGCCGCCTGCTGGCCGGACCCGGCCGTGGCGGCGCGGAACAGGCGCAGGTCGCGGTTCGTCGCCAGCGCGACCGCGAGCGGCGCGGCCGGCACGTTGCCCGCATTCGGCGCGGCGGCCAGCAGGATGCCGGTTTCCGTCACCACGCGCCCGGTGCCGAACAGGTTGTTCATCGAGAAGGCGCAGGCGACCGCATTGCCTTCCGGGTCCTGCGTGACGAGGCCGGCACTCGCGCCGACCATGCCGGAGGACAAGGGCGCCGCGGCGCCGGACATCGCCGCCTGGAAGGCGGCCGCCGTGCCCGCGCCGCCATCGATCGAGGCGGGCAGGAAATGCGCGACGTCGTTGCCGGCCGGCACGCGCACCGTCTCCAGCGCCTCGGCCCGCGCGGCGCGGAGCTCGGCGGCGGTCAGCCCGCCGCCGGCGGTGGCGGACCCTTCCTCGAGCCGCCCGGCGAGTTGGCCCTGGTACATCTCGCCCACGCCGCCGGTGCGCAGCTGCGCCAGCGTCGCGCCGAGGTCGAGCTGCGTCATGCGCTCGCCCGCCTGCAGCGGCCCGCCGCCCGGCGCGCCGAAGACGCGCCGCGCCTGCGGGTCCTGCAGCAGCGGCCCGGCGACGGCGGCGAGGTCGGTGGCGAAGGCGCGGCTCACCTCGGTGCCGAGCCGCGCGAGGTCCTCGGCCGGGCGGACCAGCTGCTCGAAGCGCAGCCGCCCGCCGCGCGTGTGCAGCAGGAACAGGCCGCGCGCCATCAGCGGCACCGCGGCCGGTCGGTCCGTGCCCTGCGGAATGCCGGCGCGGCCGCCGGCGGGGAAGGACAGGGCGATGACTTCGCGCTGCCGGACGTTGAAGACGAGGCAGGCCCCGCCGCCGCCGAGCCCGGCGCGGGAGGGGAGCGTGACCGTCATGGCGAAGGCGCCGGCGACCGCCGCGTCCACCGCCGTGCCGCCGGAGGACAGGATCTCGCGCGCGACGATCGCCGCGCGGGGTTCGTCGGCCGCGGCGCCGCCGACGAAGCCGGTGACGTGGCCGGGCGTGCCGAACGGCGCCTGGGGGCGGCCGCCGAGGCCCGGCACGACGGAACTCACGCTGGAGCAGCCGGGCAGGGCCAGGCCGAGGCCGATCAGCAGGGCCGCCGCAAGGCGCTTCGGCCGGCGCCCCTGGGTCGCGCGCATGGGCAAGTCGCTCGCCCCGGTGGTGGTGCTGGTGCTCATGCGCCTGGCCCTGGCCTCCCCTGGCGTGCCACCCGTCCGGGGGCACGCTGTCATCCCGCGCATCGCGGCGGCGGCGGGTGCGGCCCCGGGCCCCGGTCCGGCCGCTGCCCGCGCCGCGCTGCTCAGGGCCTCGGCCATAGACGCCTTCGTGACGACCGGCAACCGCATGTTCGGTCCCCGCCCGTCCGTCCCGCGGCGGGGCCGGGGGCCGGGGCGGGCGTCGCGGCGGTTGAGCGGCGCCGGCCATGCGCGCAGACTGCCCGCCCGCGGATGCGCGCGGCCGGTCCCCCGCCGCGCGGCGCCCATGCCCGCCGGACGGGCCGGGAAACAGGCGCCCCGGCGCCGGGAGAGACGATGAGACGAGCCTTCCTTCTGGCCGCGGCCGGAACCCTGATCGGCGGCCGCGCCATCGCGCAGTCCTTCACCCAGGCGCAGCGGGAGGAGATCGTCTCCATCCTGCGCGACGCGCTGCGGCGGGACCCCTCCATCCTGCGCGACGCCTTCGGCGCGATCCAGGCGGCGGAGGAGCAGGAACGGACCGGCGCCCAGCGCGCCGCCATCGCCGCCCATCGCCAGGCGCTGTTCGGCGACGCGGCCGACCCGGTGCGCGGCAACCCGCGCGGGAACGTCACGATCGTCGAGTTCAGCGACGCGCGCTGCCCCTACTGCAAGCGGCTGCATGGGGAGATGACGCAGCTGCTCGCCCGCGACGCGCAGGTGCGGGTCATCATGAAGGACCTGCCGATCCTGGGGCCGCAATCGGTCGTGGCCGCGCGCGCGCTGCTCGCCGCGCAGCGCCAGGGGCGCTACCCGCAGCTGTTCGACGCGCTGATGGCCCTGCGCGGGGAGCCGACGGACGAGGCGATCCGCGAGGAGGCCGCGCGCGTCGGCCTCGACGTCCCGCGCCTGCTGCGGGAGATGGAGGATCCGGCGATCCAGCGCCGGCTGGACGCCAATGTCGCGCTCGCCCGCACGCTGCGGATCGAGGGCACGCCGGCGCTCGTGATCGGCGACACGCTGGTGCCCGGCGCCGTTCCGCTCGCGGAACTCGAGCGCATGGTCGCGGCCGAGCGCCAGCGGCGGCGATGAGCGCGACCGCCTTCATCTGCGCCACCTGCGGCACGCAGCACGCGCCTTCCGCCGCCCCGCCGGCGGCCTGCGCGATCTGCGAGGACCCGCGGCAATGGGTCCCCGGCGCGGGCCAGGCCTGGACGACGATGGAGGCGCTCGCCCGCCGGCACGCGATCGGCTGGCGGGAGGTCGCACCCGACCTGCTCGGCTGCGGCATGTTCCCCGATTTCGGCATCGCGCAGCGGGCGCTGCTGCTCCGCACGCCGGCGGGCAACGTGCTGTGGGACTGCGTCGCGCTGGTCGATCCCGCGACGGTGGCGATCGTGAAGGCGCTGGGCGGCATCGCCGCCATCGCCATCAGCCACCCGCACTACTACGCCAGCATGGTGGATTGGGCGCGGGCCTTCGACTGCCCGGTGCTGCTGCATGGCGACGATTCGCGCTGGGTGATGCGGCCCGACCCCGCCATCCGCTTCTGGCAGGGCGAGCGGTGCGACGTGCTGCCGGGCGTGACCCTGCATCGCCTGGGCGGGCATTACGCCGGCGGGACCATCCTGCACTGGGCGGCGGGGCGCGGCGCGATCATGACGGGCGACATCGCGAGCGTGACGCCGGACCGGCGCCATGTCTCCTTCATGTGGTCCTTCCCCAACTGGGTGCCGCTGCCCGCGGCCGATGTGGCGCGCATGGGCGCGGTGCTGGACGCGCTCGACTTCGATGCCGTCTACGGCGCCTGGTGGGACCGCGTGATCCCCACGGGCGGCAAGGAGGCGGTGCGCGCCTCCGTCGCGCGCTACATCCGCGCGGTGGAAGGGCCGGGGCCGCTCGCGCCCTGACCGTCAGCGCGGCGCGGCCAGCACCAGCGTCCAGAACAGGCGCGGGATGTTGCCCATCATCATCCCCGGCCCGCCGGCGAAGCCCACGCCGATCTGCGTCACGTCGTCGGCCAGGATGTTGGCGCGGTGGCCGGCGCTGTTCATCCAGGTGACCACGACCTCCCGCGGGCTGCCCTGGCCGGCGGCGACGTTTTCGCGGAAGGACCGCCAGCGATAGCCGGCGCGGGCGATGCGCGCGCCGGGGTCGCTGCCGTCGCTGCCGCGATGGTCCATGCGCGACGTCGCGAGCATGTCGCGCGAATGCGCCGTTGCGGCGCGGGAAAGGCGGTCGTCGATGCCGAGCGGCCCGCGCCCGAAGGCCGCGCGCGCGGCGTTTACCTCGGCGCGGATGGCCTGCTGCGTGCCGGGGTCGGCGGCCAGGGCTTCCCTGCCGATCACGAGGGCGGGCAGCAGGGCGGGGAGCAGGCGGCGATGGAGCATGGCGTCCTGGTCGTTCGAATCGATGGCTGGGGCGTTCTTGCCACGAACGCGTGTGCGGCGCGCCTTCGTCCCTTCCGGGGCGCCAGGTGACGCAGGTCACATGCCCAGCGCCGACCCCGGACGGGGGAAGGGAATGTTCGATGGAGGGGCGTTCCGTAGAAACGGTTCATCGCGTGCGGGCGCTTCGCGGCCAAGCGATTTCCGAGCACGCAGGCCGGTTTCACGACCACCGGTCGCACCGCCGCCGCGCGCGCGACCGCGGATAGACGAGGCCCCCGACCTGTATAGACTGTAGATCTACGGAGGCGATGGTGCAGGCGGGAGACGGCAGGCGAGCTTCGACGATGCGGCGCGCGCCGCGCTGCGGGACGAGGTGCCCGGCCGCATGACCGATTCGGCCGGCTTCCTTCCCCTTTCGGTGCCGGTGGAGATCGCGGTGCCGGACATCCGGCGCTGGATCGACGGCAATACGGGCATCCCGGGCGTCTGGAGCTTCGCCGCGGCGGAGGACGGGCCGCACCTCGCCGTCACCGCGCTGGTCCACGGCAACGAGATCGGCGGCGCGCATGTGCTCGACCGCTGGCTGCGGGCGGGCATCCGCCCCGCGCGCGGGCGGCTCTCGCTCGCCTTCTGCAACCTCGCCGCCTTCCGTCGCTTCGACCCGGACGACCCGACGGCGACGCGCTTCGTGGACGAGGACCTGAACCGCTGCTGGTCGGATGCCGACCTCGGGATGCGGCGCATCTCCTCCGAGCTGCGCCGGGCGCGGGAATTGCGCCCGCTGCTCGATACCGTGGACGTGCTGGTGGACCTGCATTCCATGCTCTGGCCCTCCGACCCGCTGATCCTGGCGGGGGAGACCGAGAAGGCCGCGCGGCTGGCGGTCGCGATCGGCGTGCCGCCGACCATCGTCTCCGATTCCGGCCATGCCGGCGGGCGCCGCATGATCGACTACGCGCGCTTCGCCGACCCGGCGACGGATGCGACGGCCGTGCTGGTGGAGGCCGGCCCGCACTGGCAGCTTTCCACCGTCGCGCGCATGGACCTCGCCGCGGCGCGGGCGCTGCGGCACCAGGGCATGGCGCGGCCGGGCGACGCGCTGCCGGCCGACCCGCCCTCGCTACCCGCGCCGCGCCGCGCGGTCGTCACGCGCACCATCACCGCCGCGTCGCGCGACTTCGCCTTCGTGCGGGAGTTCCGCGGCGGGGAGGTGATCCCCGCGCGCAATACGCTGATCGCGCTGGACGGGGAGGAGGAGATCCGCACCCCGCACGACGACTGCCTGCTGGTGATGCCGACGCCGATGGTGCCGCGCGGCCACACGGCGGTCCGGCTCGCGCGCCTGCTGGACTGACCCGCGCCCCCGGGGGCTTGCGCGGCGCGGCCCGCCGCGCTTGCGTGCAGCCCGCACCAATCCTTCGGGGGAAACACGCCATGGCCGCCTTGCGCCTCATCACCTTCGCCGACGCCGCGGGCAGCCGCGCCGGCCTGCTGCTGGAGGGCGAGCGCGTCCTCGACCTGGCCGCCGCCATGCCGCCGGCGCGCGACATGATCTCGGTGATCGAGGCCGGGCCAGGCGCGATGGCCGCGATCCGCGCCCTGGCGGCGAACCCGCCGGCGGGCGCGATCCTGCCGCTGGGGTCCGTCGCGCTGCAGGCGCCTATCCCGCGCCCGCGCCGCAACGTCTTCTGCGTCGGGCGCAACTACATGGACCACGTCGCCGAAGGCGACCGCACGCGCGGCATCACCCAGTCCGAGGTGCCGAAGTTCCCGCAATTCTTCACCAAGGCGCCTGATTGCGTCATCGCGCCGGGCGCGCTCGTGCCGCCGCATACGGACGTGACCAAGTGGCTCGACTACGAGGTCGAGCTCGTCGCCGTCATCGGCACGGCGGGTGCCGACATCCCGAAGGAGAAGGCGCTCGACCACGTCTTCGGCTGGACCATCGGCAACGACGTGACGGGGCGCGACCTGCAGCGCCGGCACGGGCAGTGGTTCAAGGGCAAGTCGCTCGACCGCTCCTGCCCGATGGGGCCCTGGATCGTGCCGGCGGCGGACCTCGACGCCTCCGACCTCGCGATCGGGCTGACCATCAACGGGGAACAGCGCCAGGGCAGCCGCACCAGCAAGATGATCTTCGACGTGAAGGAGATCATCCACCAGCTCTCCGCCGGCTTCACCCTGCTGCCGGGCGACGTGATCATGACCGGCACGCCCGAGGGCGTCGGCTACGCGATGCAGCCGCCGCAGACGCTCAAGCCCGGCGACGTCATGGCGCTGACGATCGAGGGCATCGGCACGCTGACCAACACGATCGGCGCCTGACGGCCCATCAGCCCGGCACGACGGGGCGGGCGGGAACGCCCGCGACCGTCGCGCCGGGGGGCACGTCCTCGACCACCGCCGCGCCGGCGGCGACGACGGCGCCGGCGCCCACCGTCACGCCGGGGCGGATGACCGCACCCGCGCCGACCAGCGCGCCGGGCCCGATCCGCACGAAGCCCGCCAGCACCGCGCCCGGGCCGACATGGGCGGCATCCTCCAGCACGCCGTCATGCTCGACGATCGCGCCGGTGTTGACGATGCACAGCCGCCCGATCCGCGCATCGGCCCCCAGCACCGCGCGCGCCATGACCGCCGCGCCCTCGCTCACGCGCGCCCCCGTGCCGAGGATCGCGGCCGGGTGGACCAGGGCGGGCAGGGCGAAGCCGGCGGCTTGCAGGCGGTCCGCCGCCGCGCGCCGCGCCGCGTTGGCGCCGATCGCCGGATGCGCCGCCGCGATCCCGCCTTCACGCAGGGTCGCCAGCGCCGATTCGTCGCCGAGCACCGGCACGCCGAGCACGGCGGCGACGCGCGGCGCGGCATCCACCACCCCCGCCGCCCGCCAGCCGCGATGGGCGAGGAGCAGGTCGAGCACCGCCTTGCCGTGCCCGCCCGCGCCGAGCACCAGGATCGCCGGTCGTTCCATCGTCATGCGCCGAGCCTACATGCATCGGCGCGCGCCATCACCTTGCCGCGGAAAGGCGGGTAGGATGGCGCATCACGGCACCGCCGCCCGGAGAGACGGATGCGCATATTCGGCCTTCTCGCCGCCCTGTTCATGCTGCTGGCCGGCGCCGCGCCGGCTCAGGCGCAGAACCGCTTCTGGCTGCAGAACAACACCGGCCAGGCGATCGTCTCGGCCAATGTCTCGCCGTCCCGCGTCACGGAATGGGGGCCGAACATCCTCGCCCGCGGGCCGCTCGGGCCGGGGCTGCAGGTCTTCGTCGAGCCGTCCTTCCGCGATTGCTGGCTCGATATCCGCGTGCGCTTCGCGGATGGGACGGAGGACGGGCATCTCGGCGTGAACGCCTGCTCGCTCGACCGCATCGCCTTCGGGCGCGACACGCCGCTGGCACCCGCGCCGCCGCCGCCGGTGGTCCAGCAGCCCGACCCGTCCTTCACCTTCGTCAACCGCAGCGGGGACGCGATCCGGGAGATCTATGTCTCGCTGACCAGCGAGCGGAACTGGGGGCGGGACAGGCTGGGCCCGCGCCAGATCCTGCCGCCCGGCGCGTCGATGCCGATCCCGCTGCCGCGCACGGGCGTGTGCACCGCCGACATCCGCGTCGTCTACATGGACGGGCGGATCATGGAACAGCGCAACATCGAGACCTGCACGCGCCGCAACGTGACCTGGCGGTAGCGTGCCGGCGCGAACCCCGCGAGCGGTTCGCGCCGGCGGCGGGCCTCAGCCCTCGCGCTGCTTGCGCGCCTTGAGCGCCGCGGGGCGCGTCATGCAGGCCTCGAGCCACGCCTTGACCTTGGGGAAGGGCGCGTAGTCGTAGCCGTTGAGCCAGGAGCCGTAGAGCACCGAGGCGAGGTTAAGGTCGGCCACGGTGAAGCCGCTGCCGAGCAGGTACGGGCGCTGCGCCAGTTCCTTCTCGAGCACCGCGAGGCGCAGGTCGAGCGCTTCCTTGCCCGCCGCCGCTTCGGAGGCGACGCGGTCGGCCTCGGGCTTGAGGTAGGCGTTGTAGGACCAGCGCATGACATGCGGCTCGGCCTCGGTCGCCGCCCAGAGCGTCCACTGCATGACGCGCGAGGCGTCGTCGCCGGTGGGCATGAGCGGCGCGCCGGCCTTGCCCGCGATGTGCAGGTTGATCGCGAGGCTTTCGAACAGCACGAGCGAGCCGTCCTCGAGCGCGGGGATCTTGTTGTTCGGGTTGATCTCGACCGCGCGCTCCAGCTTGAAGCCGGGCTGGAAGCCGATCGGGATGACCTCGTAGGGCAGGCCTGCTTCCTCGGCCGCCCAGATGCAGCGGAAGGCGCGGGAGCGGGGGATGCCGTGGATCTTGAGCATGGTGTTTCCTCGATGACGCGCGGCGGGATCAGCCCCGCGGCGCGGTTTCCTTTCGGATGGCCTCGGCCAGCGCCTGCACCGCGCCGTGGAAGCGCCGCAGCAGCAGCACCCACAGCACGAGCACGAAGACGGCCCAGAGCATCCCGAACAATTCCCACGCGAGCGCCGCCGCCGCCACCCAGCCGAGGCCGAGCAGCACGCCCGCGCGCAGCACGCCGAGCACGGGGTGCGCGGCGCGATGCAGAGGCGCGTCTTCCTTCACATCCCGCCGATATAGTTCGGCCCGCCGCTGCCCTCCGGCGTGCACCAGTCGATGTTCTGCGTCGGGTCCTTGATGTCGCACGTCTTGCAGTGCACGCAGTTCTGCGCGTTGATCACCAGACGCGGCTGGCCTTCCTCCGCACCCACCGCCTCGTAGACGCCGGCGGGGCAGTACCGGCTTTCCGGGCTGCCGAAGGTCTCGAAGTTCACGGCCTTCCAGCGCGACGGGTCGCGCAGCTTCAGATGCGCGGGCTGGTCTTCCTCGTGGTTGGTGTTCGACAGGAACACCGAGGAGAGGCGGTCGAAGGAGATGACGCCATCCGGCTTCGGATACTCGATGCGCGGCGCGTCGGACGCCTTCTTCAGCGTCGCGTGGTCGTCATGGTGCGACAGCGTCCAGGGCGCCTTGCCGCGGAAGACGTAGGCCTCCAGCGCCGCGTTCGCCATGCCGCCCCAGAAGCCGAACTTGGCGAAGCCGGGGCGGATGTTGCGCACCGCGTTCAGCTCCTCCCACACCCAGGATGCCTTGAGCAGCGCGGGATAGGCCTCGACCACGGCCGGCCGCTGCTCGGCCTTGAGCGCCTCGGAGATCGCCTCGGCCGCGACCATGCCGGACTTCATCGCCGTGTGCGTGCCCTTGATCTTGGGCACGTTCAGGAAGCCCGCGCTGTCGCCGATGATGGCACCGCCGGGGAAGACCAGCTTCGGGATGGACTGGAAGCCGCCCTCGTTCAGCGCGCGCGCCCCGTAGGCGATCCGCTTGCCGCCCTCCAGCATGGGGCGCACCGCCGGGTGCTGCTTGAAGCGCTGGAATTCCTCGAAGGGGGAAAGCCAGGGGTTGGTGTAGTCGAGCCCGACCACGAAGCCGATCGAGACCAGGTTCTCCCCCAGCATGTACAGCCAGGACCCGCCATAGGTGTCCGACGGCATCGGCCAGCCGGTCGAATGCCAGATCAGCCCGGGCGTGTGCTTCTCCTTCGGGATCTCCCACAGCTCCTTGATGCCGAGCCCGTAGGTCTGCGGCTGCGCGCCCTCGCGCAGCTTGTAGGTCTCGAACAGCTTCTTGGTGAGCGACCCGCGGCAGCCTTCGCCGAACAGCGTGTAGGTGGCGCGGAGTTCCATCCCCGGCTGGTAGTTCGGGCCCTGCTCGCCATCGCGCGTGATGCCCATGACGCCGGCGACGACGCCCTTGACCACGCCGTCCTCGATGATGGTCTCGGACGCGGCGAAGCCGGGATAGATCTCGACGCCCAGCGCCTCGGCCTTCGCGCCGAGCCAGCGGCAGACATTGCCCAGGCTGACGATGTAGTTGCCGTGGTTGTTCATCTGCGGCGGCGTCGGCAGCTTCCACGCCTTCGTCGCCGTCAGGAACATGAAGCGGTCGTCGCGGGCGGGGGTCGCCAGGGCCGGCGGGTCGTCGCGCCAGTCGGGGATCAGCTCATCCAGCGCGCGCGGTTCCAGCACCGCGCCCGAGAGGATGTGCGCGCCGATCTCGCTGCCCTTCTCGACCAGGCAGACCGAGGCATCGGGGTTCAGTTGCTTGAGCCGGATGGCGGCGGCCAGGCCCGACGGCCCGCCCCCCACGATCAGCACGTCGAACTCCATTGCCTCGCGGTCTTCGGCCATGTCCCCGATGTCCCTCGTATGTTGCCGCCCATGTAGCCGCAGGGCGGGTTGCGCGGAACCCCGCCAGCGCCCGATATGGCGGGGATGGACGCGGACAGGGCGGCATGGCTGGCAGCACTCGCGCTGCAGCTGGACTGGGGGGCGGACGAGGCGCTGGCGCCCGAGCCGCCGGACCGCGCCGCCGCGCGCCCGGTGGCCGTCCCCCGCGCCGTGCCCGATGACGGCCCCCGCCCCGCCGCGCCGGCCATCGCCGCCCGCGCCG
>NZ_JAGIYZ010000037.1 GCF_017813355.1 Roseomonas nitratireducens | reverse complement strand
CCGGCGACGCCGGCGAACCCCGGCGGTGCGACCGTCGCGGCGCCGCAGCGCCCGGCGACCCCCGCCGCGCCGCAGGCGGCGACGCCCGCGCCGCGCGCTGACCAGCGCAGCCAGGCCCCCGCGACCACGCCGGCGGCCCCGCGCACCAACTGAGACTGCGACTGATCCCATCCCGTTCCGCAAAGCCCCGCCCGGCCCCCGCCGGGCGGGGTCACGCGTTCGCGCGGCAAAATGAACGCGAAGACATGTCCATCGGCGGCGGACATTGACCTGGATCAAATCGGTGCCGCAAATCCCTCGCCAGAGAAGGTAGGACGAGGGAGGCCGCCCAATGGCAGACGAGATCATCGCCGTGAAGCCGGAGATCGCCGCGAAGGCGCGCATCGACGCCGCCAGGCGCGAAGCCATGGTCGCCGCCGCGGCCAGCGACCCGGACGCCTTCTGGCGCGCCGAGATGGGCCGCATCGCCTGGATGAAGGCGCCGACGAAGATCAAGGACGTCGATTTCGGCGCGACCTCGGGCAACGTCTCGATCAAGTGGTTCGAGGACGGCGTGCTGAACGCCTCCGTCTCCTGCCTCGACCGGCATCTCGCCACGCGCGGCGACCAGGTGGCGATCGTCTGGGAAGGGGATGACCCGAACAGCGACGCGAAGGTCACCTATCGCGAACTGCACGCGCGGGTCTGCAAGCTCGCCAACGCGATGCGCCGGCTCGGCGTGAAGAAGGGCGACCGCGTCTGCATCTACCTGCCGATGATCGTGGAAGCCGCGGTCGCGATGCTGGCCTGCGCCCGCGTCGGCGCGGTGCATTCGATCGTCTTCGGCGGCTTCTCGCCCGACAGCCTCGCCTCCCGCATCCAGGATTCCGAGTGCACGCTGCTGATCACGGCCGATGAAGGCCGCCGCGGCGGGCGCCGCGTCCCGCTCAAGGCCAATGCCGACGACGCGCTGCTGACCTGCCCGTCGATCCGCCACGTCATCGTCGCGAAGAACACCGGCGGCGCGGTCGAGATGATGGAAGGCCGCGACCATTGGTGGGAGGCGATCACGGCCGGCGAGGGCACGACCTGCGAGCCCGAGCCGATGAACGCCGAGGATCCGCTGTTCATCCTCTACACCAGCGGCTCGACCGGGAAGCCCAAGGGCGTGCTGCACACGACCGGCGGCTACATGGTCTGGGCGTCCTTCACGCATGAGAACGTCTTCGACTACCGCGACGGCGAGATCTACTGGTGCACCGCCGATGTCGGCTGGGTGACGGGGCACACCTACATCGTCTACGGCCCGCTCGCGAACGGCGCGACCACGCTGATGTTCGAGGGCGTGCCCTCCTGGCCCGACAACGGTCGCTTCTGGCAGGTCTGCGCCAAGCACAAGGTCAACATCTTCTACACCGCGCCGACCGCGATCCGCGCCCTGATGCGCGACGGCGAGGCGCCTGTGAAGAAGCACGACCGCTCGAGCCTGCGCATCCTCGGCTCGGTGGGCGAGCCGATCAATCCGGAAGCCTGGCTCTGGTACTACCGCGTGGTCGGCGACAGCCGCTGCCCGATCGTGGACACCTGGTGGCAGACCGAGACGGGCGGCATCCTGATCTCCCCGCTGCCGGGCGCGGTCGCCCAGAAGCCGGGCTCGGCCACCCTGCCGCTGCCGGGCGTGAAGCCCGCGCTGGTGGACAACGAGGGCCACATCCTGGACGGCGCGACCGAGGGCAACCTCGTCATCACCGATAGCTGGCCGGGGCAGATGCGCACGGTCTATGGCGACCATGCGCGCTTCATCCAGACCTACTTCTCGACCTTCAAGGGCATGTACTTCACGGGCGACGGCGCGCGCCGCGACGCCGACGGCTACTACTGGATCACCGGCCGCGTGGACGACGTGATCAACGTCGCTGGCCACCGCATGGGCACGGCGGAAGTCGAAAGCGCGCTGGTCGCCCACCCGGCGGTGGCGGAAGCCGCCGTCGTCGGCATGCCGCACGAGATCAAGGGCCAGGGCATCTACGCCTACGTCACGCTCAAGGCCGGCATCGAGGCGACCGAGGTCCTGCGAAAGGAACTCGTGGCCTGGGTGCGCAAGGAGATCGGGCCGATCGCCACACCGGACGCCATCCAATGGGCCCCGGGCCTGCCCAAGACACGCTCGGGCAAGATCATGCGCCGCATCCTCCGCAAGATCGCGGCGAACGAGACCGAAGGGCTCGGCGACACCTCCACCCTAGCCGACCCGGCGGTGGTGCAGGAACTGATCGACAACCGCGTCGGCTGAGGCGCGCGGGGAGGGGCGATGGTCGGGCGCGGCCACCGGTACAGGGATGTCTACATCGGCGGGCCGGACCTGGTCGCGCCGCTGGTGCGCGGCCGGGCGGATGCGCTGGACGCGCCGCCCTACCGCATCAGCCCGATCTTCCCGCCCTCCCGCCGCGACATCTTCGCCGAGGTCGTCGAGCGCATCGCCCGCGGCGTGCTGGTCGGGCGGCAGACCGACGCGGCCTGCTGGTGCGCGCTGGTCTCCCCCGACGAGCTCAACGCGCTGATCGACGAATTCTACGAGGACGAGCCGGAGGACCCGCCCCGGCTGTCCGCCCTGCGCCGCTTCGTCGCGGCACTGCCCTGCGACTGCCAGTTCTCCCTGGTGGCCGCGGCCTTCTGACGCCCCCCGTTGCGTGGCGGGGCGATGCGCCGCCACTCTGTTTCCCGACCGGGCCGGCATGCGCCCGAACGGAGGAAACATGCGCCTGATCCCGCGCGCCCTCGCGGCGCTCGCGCTGCTGTTCGCCTGCATCGCCGCCGCCGAGGCGCGCATCACCCGCGTCGAGATCACCGAGACGGCGCCCGCCTTCGGCGGCCAGGCCTTCGGCGCCGCGGGCGCCTACGAAAGGCTGCGCGGCCGCGCCTTCGGGGAGGTCGACCCGACGCACCCCGGCAACGCCATCATCCAGGACATCGCGCTCGCGCCGCGCAACGCGCGCGGCATGGTGGAATACGAGACGGAGATCGACATCCTCCGCCCCGCCGATCCGGCGCGCGGCAACGGCGCGCTGCTGTTCGACATCGTCAACCGCGGCAACCGCGTGCTGCTGCGCCTGTACAATGGCGCGACGCGCGTCGACAACACGGATGCCGGCGACGGCTTCCTGATGCGCCAGGGCTATACGCTCGTCTTCTTCGGCTGGCAGCCGGACCTGCTGGCGGGCGGCGACCGCGTGCGCATGAGCGTGCCCGTCGCGCGCCACCACGACGGCAGCCCGGTGACCGGCACCGTGCGCAGCGAGATCGTCGTGCCCGCCGCCGCGCCCTTCGTGCTGCTGTCCTCCGGCAACTTCACGCAGCAGACGCATGCCGCCTATCCGACCGCTTCGCGCGACCACCGCGCGCCCTTCGCCGACGGCTTCGTCCCGCGCCTGACGGTCCGCACGCGGGAAGCCGATGCGCGGGAGGAGATCCCCGCCGCGCGCTGGTCCTTCGCGCAATGCCCCGCCGGCCAGGCGGCCACGCCCTCGGACACGCATATCTGCCTCGAGGGCGGGTTCCAGCCGGGGCGGCTCTATGAACTGATCTATCGCGCGAAGGATCCGCTCGTGCTCGGCCTCGGCTACGCGGCGATGCGCGACCTGCCCGCCTTCATGCGCCACGCGCGCATGGACGATTCCGGCCGGCCGAACCCGATCTTCCGCGAGGGCATGGCGACGCTGATCCACGGCACCAGCCAGTCCGGGCGCAACCTGCGCCTGTTCCTCCATCTCGGCTTCAACCGGGACGAGGCGGGGCGCCGCGCCTATGACGGGATGCTGCCGCATATCGGCGGCGGCCTGGCGGCCATGAACATCCGCTTCGCCCATCCCGGCCGCGCATGGGGGGAACAGATCGACCACCTCTATCCCGCCTACGACTTTCCCTTCGCCTATACCCGCGTGACGGACCCGATCACCGGCCGGACGCAATCCGTGCTCGACCGCTGCGAGGCGACGGCGACCTGCCCGCGCATCGTCCATGCCGCGACGGCGCTAGAGATCTGGGAGGGGCGGCAGAGCCTCGGCTTCACCGACCCGCTCGGGGAACGCGACCTGCCCGAGCCCGCCAATGTCCGCACCTACATCCTGGCGAGCACGCAGCATTCGACCGGCGCCGACATTCACCCGACGCGCCTGCCCGCGGCCACGCTGTGCGAGAACCCGTCCAACCCCAACACCCACCTGCACACGATGCGCGCCCTGCTGGTGGCGCTGACCGACTGGACGCAGCGCGACCGGCTACCGCCGCCATCGGCCCATCCGCGCATCGCCGACGGCACGCTGGTGCGGCCGGACCAGGTGCGCTTCCCCTCCATCCCCGGCGCGGTGTTCCGGCGCACCACCAACCCGCTGCGCGTGCTGGACCACGGGCCGGGCTACAACGCGGCCGACCTGACCGGCGTCATCGCCAACGAACCGCCGCCGGAAGGCCCGCGCGAATACACGCTGCTGGTCCCCCAGGTGGATGCGGACGGCAACGACCTGGGCGGCATCCGGTCCGTCGGCGTGCAGGTGCCGCGCGCCACGCTGACGGGATGGAACTACTACCGCGACCGCTTCGGCGGCGGCGGCTTCTGCAACCTGCAGGGCAGCGCCTTCCCCTTCGCCGCGACGCGCGCCGACCGGGAACGCGCCGGCGACCCGCGCCCCTCGCTCGAGGAACGCTACCCGACGCGGGAGGCCTATGTCGGCGCCGTGCGCCAGGCGACGTCTCGGCTGGTCGCGCAGCGCTTCCTGCTGGAGGAGGATGCGGCGGCCATGATCGCCGCGGCGGAACGCGACGGGCCGGCGCCGATGCGCGCGCCCTGACCGCGCCGCGCCTTGCCGCGCCGCCTGCCGCGGCGCAGCATGGGCCGGATGACCGCCGCCGACGAGGATGCCGAGAGCCGGGCGCGGATGCGCCGCGTGCTCGCCATGTACGGCCCGGCGGTCTTCGCCGGCGCGCTCGCCACCCGCGCGACCGACCCCGTCGTCGCCGAGATCGCCTTCGATTTCGGCACGACCGCGGCGCAGGCGGCGCTGCTCGGCACCGCCTACACCCTGCCCTTCGCGCTGGTGCAGCCGATCCTCGGGCCGGTCGCGGATTCCGTGGGCAAGCGGCGGATCGTGACGATCTGCGTCGCGCTGCTGGCGGCGATGCTGCTGTTCTGCGCGCTCGCCGCCTCGCTGGGCTGGCTGATGGCCTTCCGCGCGGCCTCCGGCGCCGCGGCGGGGGGCATGATGCCGCTGACGCTCGCCATCATGGGCGATGCGGTGCCGCTCAAGGACCGGCAGGTGGCGCTGTCGCGCATCCTGGTCTTCGGCATCTCGGGCCAGATCGCGGGCGGCGCCATCGCCGGGCCGGTCGCGGCCATCGCCGGATGGCGCGGCATGCTCGTGCTCTGCGCGCTGTCGGCCGTGGCGGGGCTTGTCGCGCTGCTGCTCGCCGCGCGGGGCGCCGCGCCGGAAGCCCGCACGCGCTACGACCCGGTGGTGGCGGCCAGGCGCTATCGCGGGGTGCTGGCGAACCCGAACGCGCTGCCGCTCTATGCCACCGTGGCGGTGGAAGGGGCGCTTGTCTTCGGATCCTTCCCCTTCATCGCGCCGCTGATGATCGCGCGCGGCATCGGCGGCACGGCCGAGGCGGGGCTCGCGATCGGCGCCTTCGGCATCGGCGGGCTGGCCTATGCGGCGATGGCGCGGCCGCTGCTGAACCGCTTCGGCCAGGCGGGTGTGGTGCGCATGGGCGGCGGACTCGGCTTCCTCGCGCTCGCGGGCTTCGCCCTGGCGCCGGCGCTCTCGGTGATGATCGGCGCCGGCTTCCTGCTCGGCACCGCCTTCTACATGATCCACAACGCGATCCAGACGCGGGCGACGGAACTCGCCCCGCAGGCGCGCGGCAGCGCCGTCTCGCTCCATGCCTTCTCCTTCTTCTCCGGCCAGTCGCTCGGGCCGCCGCTGTTCGGGCTGGGCGGGGCGACGGTCGGGCTCGGCATTTCGCTGGCGGCCGCCGCGGTGCTGCTGGCCGCGCTGGCCTGGCTGCTGGCCCGCCGGCCAGCCTGAAGCGCCGACTGGAACAGAAGGTGATTCCCGGCGCCGATTCGCGCCGAGCCACCCCATTCCGAATCAAGGACTTGGTCCGAGTCGCGCGAACGAATCGCTGACTCCCGCGGCCCGATTCGGAAAGCGGCGCGAAATCAATGGCTTGTGGTGGGCATGCGGGGGCGGGCACAAGGGCGTTCGCGCTCCGTCCGCACCGACCGCCCGAGTCGCGCCCGAGTCGCGACGCCGCTTTTTCCCTCGCCTTTCGCGCGGGCAGCGCCTATGTGTGCGCCGCATCAAGAAAACGCCCGAGGAAGGCCGCGCCGCTCGCCCACGACCGGGGCCGGGGTGCGGCCGTGCCTGTGGCGACCTCGGACAGGAGTGCGCGATGAGCGCCGCAGATATCCGTAACGTCGCGATCATCGCGCACGTCGACCACGGCAAGACCACCCTCGTTGACCAGCTGCTGAAGCAGGCCGGCGCCTTCCGCGCCAACCAGCAGGTGGCCGAGCGCGCGCTGGACCGCAACGACCTCGAGCGCGAGCGCGGCATCACCATCCTGGCGAAGTCCACCGCCGTGGAATGGAAGGGCGTGAAGATCAACATCGTGGACACGCCCGGCCACGCCGATTTCGGCGGCGAGGTCGAGCGCATCCTGTCCATGGTGGACGGCGCGATCGTGCTGTGCGACGCGGCCGAGGGCCCGCTGCCGCAGACGAAGTTCGTGCTGACCAAGGCGCTCGCGCGCGGGCTCAAGCCGATCGTCGTGATCAACAAGGTCGACCGCCAGGACGCCCGCGCGCACGAGGTGCATGACGAGGTCTTCGACCTCTTTGCCGCGCTCGGCGCGTCGGACGAGCAGCTCGACTTCCACACGCTGTTCGCCTCGGGCCGGCAGGGCTGGGCGGACACGACGCTGGAAGGGCCGCGCAAGGACCTGTCCGCGCTGTTCGACCTGGTCCTGTCGCATGTGCCGGCGCCGCAGGTCGATTTCGACGCTCCCTTCGCGATGAACGCGTCGATCCTGGAATCGGACAACTTCCTTGGCCGCATCCTGACCGGGCGCGTGGCGCAGGGCGTCGCGCGGCTGAACATGCCGGTGCGCGTGCTGCGCCAGGACGGCACGGTGGTCGAATCCGGCCGCCTGACGAAGCTGATGACCTTCTCGGGCCTCGAGCGCGTGCCGGTCGAGGAAGTGCGCGCGGGCGACATCATCGCCATCGCCGGCCTGTCGGACGCGACGATCCCCGACACCATCGCATCGCCCGAGGTGACGGCGCCGCTGCACGCCATCCCGGTCGACCCGCCGACGCTCGCCATGACCTTCCGCATCAATGACGGCCCGCTCGGCGGGCGTGAGGGCAAGAAGGTCACCTCGCGCCAGATCCGCGACCGCCTGATGAAGGAAACCGAGGGCAACGTCGCCATCAAGGTGAAGGTGTCCGAGGAAGTGGACGCCTTCGAGGTGGCCGGCCGCGGCGAGCTCCAGCTCGGCGTTCTGATCGAGCAGATGCGCCGCGAGGGCTTCGAGCTGACCATCGGCCGCCCGCGCGTCCTCACCCGCGACAACCCCGAGACGGGCGAGCGCGAGGAACCCTTCGAGGAATGCCTGATCGACGTCGACGAGACCTATTCGGGCGTCGTCGTCGAGAAGATGTCGCTCCGCAAGGGCCAGATGCAGGACATGCGGCCCTCGGGCGGCGGCAAGATCCGGCTGACCTTCCACATCCCCTCCCGCGGCCTGATCGGCTACCACGGCGAATTCCTGACCGACACGCGCGGCACGGGGATGATGAACCGCCTCTTCCTCGGCTACCGGCCCTGGGCCGGGCCGATCGAGGGCCGGCGCAACGGCTCGCTGATCAGCAACGCCGACGGGGAGGCGATCCAGTACGCGCTGTTCTACCTGCAGGAACGCGGCACGCTGTTCGTGAACCCGGGCGACAAGGTCTATGTCGGGCTGATCCTGGGCGAGAATTCGCGCGACAACGACCTCGACGTGAATCCGATCAAGGAAAAGAAGCTCACCAACATCCGCGCCGCCGGCAAGGATGAGGCGCTGCTGCTGATTCCGCCGCGGCGCATGAGCCTCGAACAGGCGATCGCCTACATCGAGGACGACGAGCTGGTGGAAGTGACGCCGAGCGCGGTGCGGCTGCGCAAGCGCTACCTCGACCCGCATGAGCGCAAGAAGCACGCGCGCCGGGCGGAGAGCGAGGCGGCCTGATCCATCCGGCGCCCTTCGGCGTCGATGCGACATGATGCGCGGGGGGCATTGCCTCCCGCGCATTTTTTTTCGCGATGACGTTCGGCTTCCCGGCCTTTGGCGCCGGCCGCGCGGCTTGCCCGCCCCGAAAAGCCGGGTTCCGAGGGCCTTTCGGCCCTCGGCGGGTGGGGTCTCGGGGAGGGCGGCGCCCTCCCCGGCGCGCGTGTCGCCCGTGCCGCCCGTTCGTGGTCAGATCAAGGCTGCCCGCCTGCCGGGATGCCATGCCCGACCAAGACCCAGAGGACCCCGCCCGCCTCATGTCCGCAGCCCTGACCGCCCAAGCCGCCGCCACCGACACCTTCGACGCCATCGTGATCGGCGCCGGCATGTCCGGCCTGTACCAGCTCATCCGCCTGCGCGAACTCGGGCTGAGGACGCGCGTGCTTGAGGCCGGCACGGGCGTCGGCGGCACCTGGTACTGGAACCGCTACCCCGGCTGCCGCTTCGATTCCGAGAGCTACTCCTACGGCTATTCCTTCGACCCGGACCTGCTGAAGGAATGGAACTGGACCGAGCACTTCGCGCCGCAGCCCGAGACCGAGCGCTACCTCAACCTGGTGGCCGACAAGTACGACCTGCGGCGCGACATCGCCTTCGGCGCGCGCGTGACAGCCGCGACCTGGGACGATGCCGACGGCAGCTGGACCGTGGAGATGGAGGACGGCAGCCGCCATCGCGCGCGCTTCCTCGTCACCGCGATCGGCGTGCTCTCCACGCCCACCATGCCGACCTTCCCGGGCATCGAGGATTTCCGCGGCCAGTCCTTCCACACCGGCCGCTGGCCGAAGCAAGCGGTGGACTTCGCCGGCAAGCGCGTGGCCGTCATCGGCACCGGCGCCTCCGGCGTGCAGACCATCCAGGAAGTCGCCAAGACCGCCGCGCAGCTCACGGTGTTCCAGCGCACGCCGAACTGGTGCGCGCCGCTGCACAACGGGAAGATCAGCGCAGAGGAAATGGCGGAAATCCGCACCCGCTACGACGAGATCTTCCGCCGCTGCCAGGAGACCATATCCTGCTTCCTGCACACGCCGGACCCGCGCAACACCTTCGATGTCGGCGCCGAGGAGCGCGAGGCCTTCCTCGAGACGCTCTATGCCGGGCGCGGCTTCGGCATATGGGTCGGCAACTTCAAGGACATGCTGACGAACCGCGCGGCGAATGACGAGGTCTCCCGCTTCGTTGCGAAGAAGATCCGCGAGCGTGTGAAGGACCCGAGGATCGCGGAGATGCTGATCCCGAAGAACCATGGCTTCGGCACCCGCCGCGTGCCGCTCGAGACCCGCTACTACGAGGTCTACAACCAGCCCAACGTGACGCTTGTGGACAGCAAGGCGGCGCCGATCGAGCGCATCACGCCGACCGGCCTCCGCACGACCGAAGCGGAGTACGCATTCGACATCATCGTCTACGCGACCGGCTTCGACGCGTTGCGCGGCGCCTTCGACCGCATCGAATTCCGCGGCCGCGACGGCGTGACGCTGAAGGAGAAGTGGCAGGACGGCGCTACCTCCCTCGTCGGCATGATGCAGGATGGCTTCCCGAACCTGTTCACGCTGCTCGGGCCCCATACCGCGCTGGGCAACATCCCGCGGTCGATCGAGTTCAACGTCGACTGGGTCACCGACCTGCTGCGCCACATGCAGCGGCACGGCCTGGCGCGGGCGGAGGCGACCCCCGGGGCGGTGGCGCGGTGGATGGACCACGTCATGGAGACGGCCAGGGGCCAGCTGGCCCTGGAGGTCGATTCCTGGATGACCGGCGTGAACATCAACGTCGCCGGCCGCCAGCAGCGCATCGTCGCGCGCTACATGGGCACGGCGCCGGCCTACCGCGCCTGGGCGACCGGCATCGCCGAGCGCGGCTACGACGGCGTCGCGCTGCGCTGAAGCGGGTTCAGCCCGGCGGCGCGAGGACCTTGTCCCGGTAGTTGCAATGCGCCCGCGCCACGCAGCGCCAGCATTCCGGCGCGCGCGCCTTGCACACGTAGCGCCCGTGCAGGATCAGCCAGTGATGCGCGTCGCGCAGCAATTCGGGCGGGCAGCGCTTGACCAGCCTTTCCTCCACCTCCCGCACCGTCTTGCCCGGCGCGAGCCCGCAGCGGTTGCCCAGGCGGAAGATGTGCGTGTCCACGGCCATGGTGTTCTGCCCGAAGGCGACGTTGAGCACGACATTGGCCGTCTTGCGCCCGACGCCGGGCAGGGCTTCCAGCGCCGCGCGGTCCCCGGGCACCTGGCCGCCATGCTTGTCCACCAGGTCGCGCGCGAGGGCCGCGACGTTGCGCGCCTTGCCCTGCCACAGCCCGATGGTGCGGATGTAGGGCCCGATCCCCTCCGCCCCGAGCGCCGCCATCGCCGCGGGCGTCGGCGCGGCCGCGAACAGGGCCGGCGTGCAGCGGTTCACCGCCGCGTCGGTCGTCTGGGCGGACAGCACCACCGCGACCAGCAGCGTGAAGGTGTCGTGGTAGATGAGTTCCGTCTCCGGCGCCGGGTTGGCGACGGCGAGCGCGCGGATGAAGGCCTCCGCCTGGGCGGGCGGCATCAGGCGGGCGCGGCGCGGGGCGGTCGCGGTGCCGTGGTCGGGCTTGGGCGGCTTGGCGTTCGGCATGGCTGGCATCGCCTCTATCCTCCCTTAAGGTAGGGCGCCATGGCCGCCCCTGCCGAGCCCGTCCTGTTCCATGCCGTCTGCACGCCGCCGCGCTCGCTCACGCGCGGGGGCTATCGCGTCTTCGCGCTGCTGCTGGGGCTGTTCGCGCTGCTCACGGGCGGGCTGTTCCTCGCACTCGGCGCCTGGCCGATCCTGCCCTTCCTCGGTCTTGAGGTCGGCTTCGCGCTCGGCCTGGTGGCGCTGCATGCCCGGGGCGCGTCGCGGGCGGCGGAGGTGGTGATGCTGACCCCGGGCCGCCTGACCGTGCGCCGCACGGATGCGCGCGGCCGGCGGGAGGAACTGGCGCTCGAGCCCTATTGGGCGCGCATCATGCTGGCGGATCGCCCCGGCGCCGCGCCGGTGCTGCGCATCGAAAGCCGCGGCCGCGCCGTGGAGATCGGCCGCGACCTGGTGCGGGAGGAGAAGGAGGCGCTGCGCGCCGCGCTGGCCGATGCCCTGGCCCGCGCCCGCGATCCTCGCTTCGACAATCCGCAGTTGCGGGAGGGCTGACGGGCCTGCCTGGCCTACCAGCCGCTGCTGCTGCGCACCCGTTCCACGCCGCCCGCCGCGGGCGCGCCGCGCCGGCGCATGCAGGCGTAGTAGATGCGCGGCAGCGCCTCGGCGAGTTCGCGGCGGACGCGGTCTTCCTGCGACAGGTTGCCGGCGACGCTGCTCGACGCGATGCGGCGGGCCTCCGGGTCGTTCAGCGCTTCCCGCCGGCAGGCCTCGGCGTCCGGGCCGGGCTCGTTCGGCAGGTTCCGCCCGACCACGCCGCCGCCGCAGGCGGCAAGGCCGAGCAGGGCGGCAAGGGCGAAGGCGCGGACCGTCATGATGCGAGCCAATCCTCGATCAGCCGCCGGGCGATCGAATCCGCCCGCGGCAGGGAAAATCCATGCGCCTGGTGGTCGCGGATCTGGTCGCGCGAGAACCAGCGCGCGTCCTTCAGCTCCTCCGGGTCGATCCGGATCTCCTCCGACAGCCCTTCCGCGTGGAAGCCGAGCATGATGGAGGAAGGGAAAGGCCAGGGCTGGGACGAATGGTACATCACCCGCCCGACATCGATCCCCGCTTCCTCCTTCACCTCGCGCCGCACCGCTTCCTCGAGGCTTTCGCCCGGTTCCACGAAGCCGGCGAGGGTCGAGTACATGGTCACGTTCGGGAAGCGGTGCGAATGGCCGAGCAGGCAGGAATCGCCGCGCACCACCAGCATGATCACCGCCGGGTCGGTGCGCGGGAAATGCTGCGCGCCGCAGCCATCGCACATCATCACGTTGCCGGCGCTGCGCGGGTTGCAGCGCGCGCCGCAGACGCCGCAGAAGCGGTGCTTCACGCGCCAATGCATGATGCCGCGGGCATGGGCGAGCACGCTCGCCTCCCCCGCCGGCAGCAGGCCCGCCACCTGGCGCAGGTCGGTGAAGGTCCCCATTCCCTCCGGGAGCAGCGGCAGCGGGTCGTCGGCGTGGGAACAATCCACGGCGAAGACCGGCCGGCCCTCCCACATGCCTAGGAAGGCCCACGGCCCGTCGGCCATGCGCACGGACTCCGCCGCGGCGCCGGTCAGCAGCACCGCTTCCGGGTGCCCTTCCGCGACGCCCTTCATCAGGCTGCGCGCGCGCCATACCGGCACGAAGAGGCTGTCGGGGTGGGTGAGCGCGGAGGCGATGAACTCGGCATCGTCGCGCTTCTCACCGGCTCGGTCGAGGGGACTGCCGGTATAGGCGTTGGGGCGGCTTGCGGGGATCGAGAGCATGGGGCGCGGACCCTGCCACGTGCCCCATCGCCCGTCCATCCGAGCCGCGCGCCCGGCGCCCTAATGCAGCCGTCCCGCCCGGCCGCGCCCGGCCCGGCCGGCGCCGAGGATCCGGCGCAGCAGGCCGCCTTCCATCGCCGGCGCCGCGCCGGCGTCCAGGCGCGCCGCCAGCGCGGCAAGGTCGGCCTCCGCCGCCAGCAGCCCGTCGCCGAAGCCCGCGCCGACCACGACCAGCGCGCCCGCGGTCCAGCGGCGATCGAGGTCGAGCGCCGCGGCGCTGCCGAAGATCGCCGCGTGCAGCCGGATCAGCGTGCCCCGCCGCGTGGGCGCGTCCGGCGTCGCGGCGACGGGATCGCCGCCCGACGCGGCCAGCCCGAACAGGTAGCCCTTGGCGAAGTCCGACTGCATCGCCGCGCGGGCCGCGGCCGGGGTGAGGACCCCTTCGGAGACCAGCGTCCGCGCCGCCATCGCCTGCGGCAGCAGCGCGAGCAGCGCGAGGAGCCCCGGCCTCTGCGCATCCGGCGTCGCCTCGTCCCGCGCCCGGGCGAGGGTCTCGGTCAGCAAAACCTCCAGCGCCGCGGCGGGGCGGGCGATCCAGTCGCAATCGGTGCCGCGCGGGCATTCCCGCGCCGTCGCCGTCGTGGGGGTGCGTGCCTCGGTATTCCGCATGGGTCGGTCCGTCTTCTCCCCGGCCGGCATTGTGCCGGGCCCGGTTCGGACCATGCCCCGGAACGGCCCGCCGGCGTGACGGTCGCCGGTGCATTTCCGTCTGCGGCAGCGTGCATGCGGCCGCGGCTTGCAGGATCAGCGTGCGGCGAGGGCAGGCCAGTTCGCGTCGCCGCGGGCGACGCGGCCCGGAATGTCCCTTTCCCAGCGCCGCTGTACGGATCGGTCGTAGTTCAGGAACAGCCGCCCATCGACGATCCGCCAGGCGGCGGGGTCGATCGGCGCGGTGTAGCCCTCGCTCACCGCAAAGGCGCAGAAGCCGCCATAGGCCGGGGCGTAGCGCTCGGGCGCGGCGGCGAAGCGGTCGCGGTTCGCGGCGCTGGCGAAGCGCCAGGTCGCCCCACGCCAGCCATGGGCGAACTCGGCGCGGCCGGCGACGGGGCGGCCTTCCAGGAAATAGGCGACCACATCGGTGCCGCGCACGGCGACGCCGGCATCCGCGTTCACCTCCCCCGCCGTGGCGGGCAGGAAGCGCGTGCCCAGCGGCACGGCGAGCGTCGCGCCGGGCACGATCCAGAGCAGGGAACGACGGGTGGGGGCCATGGCGCGTCTCCTTCCCCACCGGCTTCGCCCGCACCGTCGCGCCGGTTACGGCCGGGATTGCGGTGAATCATCCCCCGCGCGCGGCCGGTCGGGCAGCCTTCCGCCGGCGGGCGGATTCCCCCCGCGCGGAGGCGCTGCGATGCGGTTCGTGCTGGCCCTGGCTGCCGCGATTCTCCTCGGCTTCGGCGTGGCGCGGGCGGAAGGCGGCCTGCCCGGCCATTGGCGCGGGGTGATGATGACGCCCTGGGGCCAGGCGATGGGCACGGAGACGATCTTCTTCCCGAACGGCACCTACACGACACAGTCCTGGATGGGCGGCCTGCAGACCCGCCACTGGGGCCGGTACGAGGTGGTGCAGAACCTGATCCATTTCCGTCTGGCCGGCGCGGAACCGCGCGAGCATTGCGGCCCGCAGCGCTGCACGCCGCTCGCCTGGCCGCAGAGCGAGACCTGGGTGATCACGCGCTTCGAGGGCGACCTGCTGGAAACCCCGAACGGCCGGATGCAGCGCGTGCGCTGAGGGAGCCCCCGGCCGGGGGGCATTGTGCGCCAGGCCGCCCGGCATGATATGGTGCCCTCGGAAGGTCGGCGGCGGACGGGCTCCCCGCCAACCCGGTCAGGTCCGGAAGGAAGCAGCCGTAACGGGTTCTCGCCCGGGTCGCTTGCCGGCCTTCCACCCTTCTCGCCCCCGGCCCGCGCGGCCGCGCCGCCCAGGGACAGCATGGCTTCCGACCTTCTCGGCTTCCCCGCACCCAAGGATGGCGACGCGGCGGCTGAGGAAGGCCTGCCCGCCCCGCCCGCCCCCGAGGGCCCCGGCCTGTTCGGGGACCCCGCGCCCGCCGCCCCGCCGCCGGCCGCCGCCGCGGCACCCGCCCCGGCGCCGAGCGGGCCCTACCGCGTGCTCGCGCGGAAGTACCGCCCGACCCATTTCGACGACCTGATCGGCCAGGAGGCGCTGGTCCGCACCCTGCGCAACGCCTTCGCCCAGGGGCGCGTGCACCACGCCTTCCTGCTGACCGGCGTGCGCGGCGTGGGCAAGACCACGACGGCGCGCATCATCGCCCGCGCACTGAACTGCATCGGCACGGACGGCAAGGGCGGGCCGACCGCCGACCCCTGCGGCGTCTGCCCCGAATGCCTGGCGATCCTGACGGACCGCCACCCCGACGTGGTCGAGATGGACGCCGCATCCAACCGCGGCATCGACGATGTGCGCGAATTGCGCGAGGCGCTGCGCTTCCGCCCCGCCCAGGGACGCCAGAAGGTGTTCATCCTGGACGAGGTCCACATGCTGACGGACCAGGCCTTCAACGCGCTGCTGAAGTCGCTCGAGGAACCGCCGCCCTCCGTCACCTTCGTCCTCGCCACGACCGAGCTGCGCAAGGTGCCGGTCACCATCCGCAGCCGCTGCCAGACCTTCTCCCTGCGTCGCGTGCCGGTCGAGGTGCTGCGCGGCCATTTCGGCCGCATCGCCGAGAAGGAGGGCGTCGCGGTCGATGCCGAGGCGCTCGGCATGGTCGCGCGCGCGGCGGACGGCTCGGTGCGCGACGGGCTCTCGCTGCTCGACCAGGCCATCGGTCTCGCGGGCGGCGGCGCCGTGACGGCCGACGGCGTGCGCGACATGCTCGGCCTCGCCGACCGCTTCCTGGTGTTCGACCTGATGGAAGCGGTGATGGACGGCAAGGTGGCCGAAGCGCTCGCCATCCTCGACCGCACGCATGAGGTCGGCGCCGATCCGCTCGCCGTGCTGCAGGACCTGACCGACCTTACGCACCTGCTGACGCGCTTCCGCGCCGCGCCCGCGCTGAAGGACGACACGACGCTGCCCGAGGCCGAGCGCACGCGCGGCTCCGCGCTCGCCATGCGGCTCTCCGTGCCTACGCTCGGCCGCGCCTGGCAGATGCTGCTCAAGGGCATCGCGGAAGTGCAGCAGGAAGGCATCGACCGCCGCGCCGCGGCCGAGATGGTGCTGATCCGCCTCGCCCATGTCGCGGACCTGCCGACGCCGGGCGAGATCGTGAAGCGCCTGACCGAAGAAGGCGGCGGCGATGCCGCGCCCCGCCCCGCGCCGGGCGGCGGATCGGGCGGGCTGCGCGCCATGGCCGGCGGCGGCGCCGTGGCCAGCGCCGCGCCGGTGGCCGCCGCCGCCCCCGCGCCGCCCCAGCCGCGGGAGTGGCGGGAGGTGGTGGCGCTCGCCTCCGGCGTGCAGCCGCTGCTGCACGCGCATCTGCTGCACGACGTCCATCCGGTGCGGATCGCGCCTGGCCGCGTCGAGATCCGCCCGCGCCCCTCCGCGCCGCGCGACCTCGCCGCGCAGCTGACCGCCCTGCTCGCCGAGCGCACCGGCGCGCGCTGGACCGTCAGCATCAGCAACGAGCCGGGCGAGCCGACGCTCGCCGAACAGGGCCGCAGCGCCGAGACCGGCCGGCGGGAGACCGCGCGCGCCCATCCGCTGGTGCAGGCGATCCTCGCCGCCTTCCCCGGCGCGACGATCGAGACGGTGCGCGACGCCGCCGCGGACGATTACGGCCTGACCCCCACGCCCGCCGCCGCGACGGCCGGGCCCGACGACCCCGACGACGGCCCCGGCTTCGCGCCGCCCGAGGCGGAATCCGCCTGGGATCCCGACGACCCACCCAACGACGATTGAAGGCAAGGATGCGATGAAGAACCTCGGCAACATGCTCAAGCAGGCGCAGCAGATGCAGACGCGCATGCAGGAGATGCAGGCGAAGCTCGAGGCCACCGAGGTCGAGGGCGCCTCCGGCGGCGGCATGGTGAAGGTGCGCCTGACCGGCAAGGGCGACCTGCGCCGCGTCACCATCGACCCGTCGCTGATGAACGCGGATGAGCGCGAGGTGCTCGAGGACCTGCTCGTCGCCGCCCACGCCGACGCCAAGCAGAAGGTCGAGGCGACCATGGCCGAGGAAATGCAGAAGGCGACCGCCGGCATCAACCTGCCGCCGGGGATGAAGCTGCCCTTCTGATGATCTACGCGACCACATCCTCGATCCAGGGCCAGGAGGTCGAGGCCTATCTCGGCATCGTCTTCGGCGACGCCGTGCTTGGCGTGAACGTGCTCAAGGACCTGTTCGCCTCGGTCCGCGACATCGTCGGCGGCCGCTCCGGCACCTATGAACGGGAACTCGCCGCCGCGCGCGACCAGGCCATGACGGCGCTGACCGCGCAGGCCCAGGCGCTGGGCGCCGACGCCATCCTCGGCATCGACATCGACTACGAGGTGCTCGGCTCGAACAACGGGATGCTGATGGTCAGCGCTTCCGGCACCGCGGTGCGGCTGAAGCCGCCCGCCGCCGGCCCCTGGGCGCGCCCCGACGGGTGATGCGCAACGACCCGGTCGAACACCTGATCTCGCTGCTCGCGCGCCTGCCCGGCCTTGGCCGGCGCAGCGCGCGGCGCGCCGTGCTGCGCATGCTGATGGACCCGGCGGGGCGCATGATCCCGCTCGCCGAAGCGCTGCAGGACGCCGCCACCGCCGTGCGCCCCTGCGAGACCTGCGGCAACCTCGACACGCAATCGCCCTGCGGCATCTGCCGCGACACCCACCGCGACCGCCGGCTCGTCTGCGTGGTCGAGGGCGTGGCCGACCTCTGGGCGCTCGAACGCGCGCACGCGCATCGCGGCACCTACCACGTGCTCGGCGGGCTGCTCTCCGCGCTCGGCGGCACGGGGCCGGACGACCTCGCCATCACCCCGCTGCTGCGCCGCATCGAGGCCGACAACATCGAGGAAGTGATCCTCGCGCTGCCCGCCACCGTCGATGGCGCCACCACCAGCCACTACCTGACCGACCGGCTGAAGCCGACCGGCACCAGCGTGACCCGCCTGGCCCAGGGCGTGCCGATCGGCGGCGCACTCGACGTGCTCGACGACGGCACGCTGGCGGCGGCGTTCAAGGCGCGGCGGCCGCTGTGATAGGGAAGGGCGTTCCGCAGGGGGGCGCCGCCCCCCTGGACCCCCCGCCGAGGGCCGAAAGGCCCTCGGAACCCGTGAGATGGGCGAATTGGGGGAGGGGCGCCGCGCAACCTCTCTCGCCCACGGTCACTTCGAGCCCCTCCCCCAATTCGCCCATGTATTGGTGTCCAGAGGCCTTTCGGCCTTTGGCTGGTGGGTGCGGGAGGGCGGCGCCCTCCCGCGGCGCGCCCACACCCATCACGCGCCGCAGCGCGTTCATCGTCGCCGCCAGTGGTGTCCTCGCCGCGCCAGCCGTGTCTGCCGCCGGCCAGGCGCGCTGGTTCCGGACGAGCGACGGGGTGCGGTTGCGGTATCTCGAGGCCGGGTCGGGTCGGGTGGTGGTGTTCGTGCCTGGCTGGTGCATGCCCGCGCGCATCTTTGCCCCGCAGATCGAGGCCTTGTCGCGCCGCTGGCGCGTGGTGGTGCTCGATCCGCGCGGGCAGGGCGAGAGCGAGGTGCCGCGCGACGGCTATGAACCCACGCGGCGGGGCCAGGATGTGCGGGACCTGCTGGCGCAGCTGGGCGGTGGGCGTGTGGTGCTGGCGGGCTGGTCGCTCGGCGTGCTCGACGTGCTGTCCTATGCCGACATGGCGGGCGACGGCCGCATCGCGGGGCTGGCGCTGATCGACAACTCGGTGGGGGAGGGCACGCCGCCGCCGCCGCGCCCGTCGCGCTTCTTCCAGAACCTCCGCCAGCGGCGGGATGCCACGGTGCGCGGCTTCGTCGCCGGCATGTACCGCACGCCGCAGGACCCCGCCTATATCGACGGCATCGCGCGGGAGGCGCAGCGCATGCCGGTGGAGGCCTCGATCCGCCTGCTGTCCTACCCGCGGCCGCGGGAGTTCTGGAGGGACAGCCTCTATGCCGTGCGCCGCCCGGTCTTCTATGCCGTGACGCCGCGGCTGCGCGGGCAGGCGGACCTCGTCGCGCAGCGGCATCCGCAGCCGATGGTGGAAATCTACGAAGGGGCGGGACATGCCCTGTTCGTGGACGAGGCGCCGCGCTTCAATGCGGCCATGGAAGAGTTCCTCTCGCGCCGCGCGGCCTGGTCCTGATGCAATCTCTCATTCCGCTGTTCCTGATCGCCGGCGCGGCCGTCGGCGTCGAGATCGCGCTGACGCGCTTCTTCGCCGTCGCGTCGTGGTCCGAGTATGGCTACTGGGTCATCTCCATCGCCATGACGGGCTTCGCCGTCTCGGGCGTGGTGATGGTGCTGGGGCGGGAGGCCTTCCTGCGCCATGCGCGCTGGCTGCTGCCCGGCCTGCCGGTCGCGATGCTGGCGGCCGGCGGCGCGGGCTGGATCGGCGTCACGCTCAACGCCTTCAACCCGCTCGAGCTGCAGAACCCCGCGACGGCCGAGGCGCAGCTGGTGAACATCGCGCTGTACTACGCGGCGCTGTTCCCCTTCTTCTTCCTCGCCGGGCTGGCCGTCTCGCTCAACTTCGTGGTGCATGCGGGGCAGGTCGGGCGGGTCTATGGCTACGACCTGCTGGGCGCCGGCACGGGCGCGGTCGCGGCGCTGCTGCTGATGTTCCTGATGCATCCGTTCCTGCTGGTGCCGGCGCTGCTGCCGCTGCTGGCGGTGGCGGCGGTGATCGCGGGCGGGGCGCGCTGGCGCGCCGCGGCGGTCGCGGTGCTGGTGGCGACGGAGGCGGCGGTCTTCGCGCTGGCCGCGCCGCGGGTGAACGAGTTCAAGCCGATCTACGCCCCGCTCAACGTGCCCGACAGCCGCGTGGTGGCGGAGGTGCTTTCCCCGCGCGGGGTCTACCAGCTGCTCGACAACTTCACCGAGCGGCTGGACACGGATGTCTCGAACAATGCGGGCACCATGGGCATCGCGGCCCCGCCGCGCACCTTCGGGCTGTATCGGGACGGCTCGCGCATCGCGGCGCTGCCGATGGGACAGCCGAGCGCGGAGCATGCTCGCGCCTCGCTCGACGCCGCGCCCTATGCGCTCATCGACGCGCCGCGCGTCCTCTCGCTCGGCGGCGCGGGCGGCTTCCGCGCGGCGGAGGCGCTGGCCCTCGGCGCCGCCCACGTCACGGTGGTGGAACCCGAGCCGGTGCTGCGCGAGGCGCTGCTGCGCGGCCTCGGCGCCTCCCCCGCGCCGGCGCCCGATCCGCGCGTCGCGGTCTCGGCCGCGCATCCGCTGACCGTGCCCGGGCGCTTCGACCTGGTGGACATGGCGGGCGACTTCCTCGGCGCCGACGACCAGAACCGCACGGCGGTGACGGCGGAGGCGCTGGCGCGCTTCCTCTCGCAGCTCGAACCGGGCGGGATGGTCTCGGTGCCGATCGGCATCCGCGAATTGCCGGTCTATGCCGTGCGCGTGCTGGCCGCCGCGCAGGCGGCGCTGCGGCTGGCGGGCGTGGCCGATCCCGCGCGGCATGTCGCGGTGATCCGCAGCGCGTGGAACCTGCGCGTGCTGATCGCGCGCGATCCCTTCGACGCGGCGCGGGTGGAACGCCTGTCCGCCTTCGCCGAGGAACGCTCCTTCGACCTGTCCTACGCGCCCGGCCTCGCGATGGAAGGGCGGGAGGTGTGGAACGACCTGCCGCCCGTCTCGCTGGAAAGCACGATGGTCGAGCAGGGTGGGGCGGCGCAGGACGCGGTGGCGCGCGAAGCCGCGCTGCTGCTGGCCGGCACGCCGGCGGAGGACGCCTTCGACCGGTCCCCCGTCACCGCCGACCGGCCCTGGCTGTCCCCGCTGGTGCGGCTGGCGTCGCTCGGTGCCGCGCTGGCGCGCATCGAGATCCTGCCGCAGCAGGAAATCGGGCTGCTGGTGAACGTGGCCGTGCTGGCGCAGGCGATCGTGCTGGCGCTGGTGGTCTCGCTGCTGCCCCTGTTCGCGCGCGGCGCGCTGCGCGTGCCGGCACCCGTGCTGGGGCGGGCGCTGGTCTACTTTCCCGCGCTCGGCCTGGGCTTCCTGCTGATCGAGATCGCCTTCATCGAACATGCGGCCCTGCTGCTGGGCGACCGGACATCCGGCTTCGCGCTGGTGCTGACGACGATGCTCGTCTTCTCGGGGCTGGGCGCGATGTGGGCGGGGTCCGTCGCGGCGCCCGGCCGCGCGCTCAGGCTCGCCGTGCTGGTCGCGCTGGGCTGCTCGGTGCTGGCGCTGTTCGGCGTGCGGGGCGCGGTGCTCGCGGCGCTGGACTGGCCCTGGGCGCTGCGCGCGGCGCTGCTGTGCCTGGCGCTGGCGCCGATCTCGCTGGCCCTGGGCTTTCCCTTCCCGCTCGGCCTCGACCGGTTCCAGCAGGAAGGGCCGTCGCTGCTGCCCTGGGCCTGGGCCCTGAATGGGGCCTTCTCGGTGGTCGCGACGCCACTCGCCAACCTTCTCGGCCACGGCATGGGCCTGTCCTGGCTTCTGGCCGCGGGCATGGTTTGTTACGCTGCGGCCGCCCTCGCCTGGCCCAAGGAACGCTCATGACGATCACACGCCGCCCCCTGCTGCTCGGAGCGCTCGCCGCGCTGGCCGCGCCGCCCGCCCTGCGCGCGCAGGGTTCCCCCGCCTGGAACCGCGAGGCCTATCTCGCGGCCATGCGTGCCTCCGGCCGCGAAACCTCCATGACGGAGCAGACCTTCGCCGCCATCCAGGCGCGCAAGCCCGCGGCGATGCGGCGGATCGAGACCTACCTGAAGTCGCGCTTCAACAACGAGGCCGACCCCGCGGTGCTGCGCGCCTTCGAGGCGCTGCCGCGCGAATACTTCCACTGGAACTACGAGGGCCGGTCCAACGGCGCCACCAACGCCTATGAGGCCGACCCGAAGCCCTGGGGCCTCGGCTTCGGCTCGGCGCTGTCGGACTACCTCGGGCAGGCCTACATGACCCAGGCCTGTCAGGCGAAGCCCGAGCATGTCGCGCTTGAGATCGGCACGGGGTCCGGCTTCCAGGCCGCGTTGCTGTCGCGCATCGTCTCGAAGCAGTATTCGATCGAGATCATCAACCCGCTCGGCACCGCCGTGCAGCGGATCTTCTCCCCGCTCGGCCTGACCAACGTGGAAACGCGCGTGGGCGACGGCTTCTTCGGCTGGCCGGAAGTGCAGGGCGGCTTCGACATCATCATCGTGACCTGCGCCGCGCAATACGTGCCGCCGGCGCTGATCCAGCAGCTCAAGCCCGGCGGGCGGCTCGTGATCCCGATCGGCCAGCCCTTCCGCCGCGGCCAGTTTCTCTACATCTACACGAAGGACGACGACGGGCGCGTGCGCAGCCGCAAGGATGTGGGCGTCTACTTCATCCCCATGACGGGCGCGATGATGCAGCAGCCCCGCCCGCGGGACGCGCAGGCGCCGCAATAGCGCGAAGCCCCGCGCGCGCCGCCGCTACGGCGCGTGCGGGTCCAGCAGCGCGTCGGGCAGCGCCATCAGCCGCGCGCCATGGGTCCAGACCAGCGCGCATTCCACGCGCCGCCCGGGGAAGGCGGCGCGCAGCAGCGCGCGATAGGCCGCCATCTGCCGCAGGTACAGCGGCGCCACCTGGTCCGGCGTCGCGGGCGGCGGGCGATTGGTCTTGTAGTCCAGCACCAGCACGCGGTCGGGCGCGACCAGCAGCCGGTCCACCTGGCCGGCGATCAGCCTTTCGCCGACGCGCCCGGCGAGCGGCGCCTCGGCCAGGCTGCCGGGGCCGAAGGCGGCGTCGAGCAGCGGGTCCTCCACCAGCCGCATCGCCTCCGCCAGCACGGCGTCGCGTTCCGCCTCGTCCAGCCCATGGCCCGGGCGGGCGAGGAAGCGGCGCGCCATCTCCGCCCGCGCCGCCGGCGGATGATCGGGCAGGTGCTGCAGCAGCGCATGCACCAGCCGCCCGCGGCGGAACCGCAGGCCCCGCGGGTCGTCGGACGGGCGCGGCGGGGCGGCCGGCGTCTCCTCCTCCCCCGGCAGGGCGGAGGGCGCGACCGACCCGGCCGGCGCCTCGACCGGCGCGGGGATGCGCGCCCAGCCCGGCAGGGCGGCGGCGGCGGCGCGCGGCGCCAGCGGGTCCTCGGCCTTGGGCGGCGCCGCTTGCGGGCAGGCGAAGCCCCGCAGCGTCGCGTCCTGCGGCAGCAGGTTGGCCGCCGCGCCGAAGCAGGCGGGGTCGGGTGGCGCGGCGATGCTGCCCTCCAGCCGGTCGAAGCCGGCTTCGACCAGCCGGTACCAGCAGCCCTCCGGGGCCTTGCGCGCGCCCTGCCAGCCGCAGACCAGCAGCCGGTCCTCGGCGCGGGTCAGCGCGACGTACAGCAGCCGGTGCCTCTCCCGCGCATCGGCGGCCTGGTCCTCGGCGCGGCGGTCGGCCAGGGCGGCGGCGGAAAAGCCCTCCTGCCGCGGGGCCCAGGCGGGAAGGTCCTCCTCCAGCCAGCGCAGCGCGGTGCGGTCGGGCGGCTCGGCCGTGGTGTCCGGCAGGATGACGATCGGCGCCTGCAGCCCCTTGGCGCCATGCACGGTCATGATGCGCACGGCGTCGCCCGCGCCCTCCGCTTCCCGCTTCACCTCGGCCCCGCCCTGGCGCAGCGCGTGGACGAAGCCTTGCAGGGACGGCGGATGGGCGCGCTCGTGCTGGAGTGCGGCGGACAGCACCTCGTCCAGCGGGTCGGCGGCATCGGGGCCGAGGCGGGCGAGCATCCGCGCCCGCCCGGCGCGCGCATCGAGCGGTCCCGGCCCGCCCAGCACATCGGCCAGCAGCGCATGCGGCGTCGCGATGTCGGTCCGCGCCATCAGCCGCGCGAGCCACTCCGCCACCCGCCCGAAGCGCGTGTCGCTGCCCCGATGGGCGGCCAGCGCCGACCACAGCGAGCCCTCGCGCGGCGCGGCGAGCGCGAAGACCTCCTCCTCCTCCAGTCCGATCAGCGGCGATTTCAGCAGGGCGGCCAGCGCCAGGTCGTCCTCGGGCAGCAGCAGCACGTCGGCCAGCGCGAGCAGGTCCTGCACCGCGATCTGCTCGGCCAGCACCATGCGGTCCACGCCGCCCACCGGCACGCCGAGATCCTTCAGCGCGCGCACCAGCGCGGCCACGAAGCCGCCGCGCGCACGGGCGCGCACCAGCACCAGGACGTCGCCGGGCCGAACCGGGCGGCCTTCGGGCTGCGCCGCCTCCCGCCCCGTCTCGACGCGGGCCGGCAGCGTCTCGTGCTCGATCATGTGGCGGATGCGGTGGGCGAGCAGCGAAGCGAGGCGCTGCGGCGCGGCATCGGCCTCGACGGGCGCTTCGGGCGGCGCCCAGGCGGGTGGTTCGGGCGCGTCCTCCGCCGTCAGCAGCGGCCACAGCTCGACGGCCCCGGCCTGGCCGGCGCGGTCGGCGTAGTGGCGCAGCGTCGCGCCGGGGGCGACCACGCCATCCCGCGCCGCGCCATCCGCGAAGACCGCATCGACCAGCGCGAGCACCGGCTCGGTGGAGCGGAAGGACACGTCCAGCGGCACCGGCCGGAACTCTAGGCCGGCGGCGGGCACGGCGCCGGCGTAATGCGCGCGTTCCCGCGCGAAGCCTTCCGCGTCGGCGCCCTGGAAGCGGTAGATCGACTGCTTCTCGTCGCCCACGGCGAAGACGGTGCGGCCCTGCTCGCGCGCGCCCTCCCCGGCGAAGAACTCGCCGGTCAGCGCGCGCACGATGCCCCATTGGTCGGGGTTGGAATCCTGCGCCTCGTCCAGCAGCACGTGATCCAGGCCGCCATCGAGCTTGAACAGCACCCAGGCGCTGCCGGGGTCCTCCAGCAGCCGCTCGGCGCCGCGGATCAGGTCGTCGTAGTCGAGCATCCCCGCGCGGCCCTTGGCGTCGCGGTAGCGGCGCAGGATCGGCGCGCCGATCGCGAGCAGCGCGGCGGTGGCGGCGAGCACGCGGCAGCCGGCGCGGGCTTCCTCCACCTCCGCGACGCGATCCGCCTCGCGCGCCAGCGTGTCCTGGATCCAGCCCGCATCGGCGCCCGCCTTCTTCGTCGCGAGGGTCTTTCGGGGCGTGTTCTTCTCGGTCAGCAGGATGGCGCGCCAGTCCTCCCACGCCGCGGCGCGGCCGGCGGGATCGCGTGCGAGCCAGGCGGCGATCGCCGCGCCGCGCGCCTGGTCGTTCTCGTTGCCCGACAGGCGCAGCAGCGCGCCGGCGCGCGACAGGGGCTCGGCATCGACGTCGCAGGCCTCCGCGATCACGTCGGCCTCGTCATTCGTCCCCGGCGGCAGGCCCAGCACCCGCGCCAACGCGGACACCATCGCGCCGAGGCCCTGCCGCCCTTCCACCGCGCGCAGCAGCCGCCCGCGATCGCCGGCGAGGGTGCCCACCAGTTCCGCGAACCGCGTCGGCGGCACCAGCCGCGCGAGATGCGTCAGCGCCCCGGCATCCGGCGCGCCGGACAGCACCGCCTCCCTCTCCCGCGCCAGCATGGCGCGCGCCTCCTGCTCCTCCACCACCGCGAATTGCGGCGCGAGGCCGGCTTCCAGCGGGAAGGCGCGCAGCAGGGATTGCGCGAAGGCGTGGATGGTGGAGATGCGCATCCCGCCCGGCTGCTCCAGCACGCGCACGAACAGCGCGCGGGCGGCCGCGATCTCCGCCGCGTCCGGCGTGCGCCCTGTCAGCCTGCCGATGGCCGCGGCGAGCGCGGCTTCCTCCGCCGTCGCCCAGCCGCCGAGCGCCTTCGCCAGCCGCGTCGCCATCTCCGCCGCCGCCGCCTTGGTGAAGGTCAGGCACAGGATGCGCCCGGGTGCGACGCCGGCCAGCAGCAGGCGCAGCACCCGGTCGGTCAGCAGCTTGGTCTTGCCCGACCCGGCCGAGGCTTCCACCCAGGCCGAGGCGGTCGGGTCGGAGGCGCGGGATTGCGCCGCCTCGGCGCGCGCGCGCGGCGTGGCGGCGGCTTCGTTCACGCGCGGCGCACGCCCCAGAACAGCGCCGGGCCGCCCTTCACCACGCCGGTGATGGACCGGCGATAGGCCTGTGGCGGCAGCACCAGGCCGAGCGGGATGAAGGGCACTTCCTGCCACACGGTGGTCTGGATCTCCCGCGCGATGCGCTTCTCGGCCTCGAGGTCCGGCGCCTCGAACCAGGCCTCGCGCAGTTCCTCGAGCCGCGGGATGGTCGGCCAGCCGGCCCAGGCGCCGGTGCCGTGGCCGCGGATCGGCTGGTGGCTGCCGGGGACCGAGACGTCGAGCCCTTCCCAGGTGGTGGTGAAGGCGGACCAGCCGCCCTGGTCCACCGGCCCGCGATTGGTGCGGCGCTGGATATGCGTGCCCCAGTCCATCGCCACGAGGTCGACGTTGAAGCCGACGCGCCGCATCGTGTCGGCGGCGACCTCGGCCAGGTTCTGCAGCACCGGCAGGTCGGTGGCCGACAGCATCACCACGCGCTCGTTGCGGTAGCCGCTTTCGCGCAGCGCGCGCTGCGCCGCCTCGATGCTGCGCGGGCCGGACAGGACCTCGAGCCCCGCATCGTTGGCGAGCGGCGTGCCCGGCGTGAAGACGCCCGCCGGCACCGCGGAAAGCGAGGTGTCGGTGCCGATCGCCGCGTCCATGAAGGCGCGCTGGTTGATCGCCGGCAGCAGGGCGCGGCGCACCGCCGGGTTGTCGAAGGGCGGATGCAGGAAGTTGAAGCGCAGCACACCGAGGTTGCCGGCGCTGTTGATGCGGTCCACCACGATGTCGCGGTGCCGGCGCAGCAGCGGCAGCAGGTCGGCGAGCGGGGTTTCCCACCAATCGGCCTCGTTGTTCTGCAGCGCGGCCGAGGCGGTGGAGGGGTCGGGCATGATCCGCCACTCGACGCGGTCGAAATGCACGGGCTTGCCGCCGGCGAGGAAGTCCGACGGTTCCTGGCGCGTCTCGTAGCGGTCGAAGCGCTCGTAGATCGCGACGTCGCCGGGGCGGAACAGGTCGGCGCGGAAGCGGAAGGGGCCGGAGCCGATGTATTCGCGCACCTGGGTGAAGGGATCGGTGCGCGCGATCCGCTCCGGCATGATGGCGCAGATGTTCGCCGACGGCTTGCCCAGCGCCCAGGCGAGGCCGGCCCATGGCTTCTTCAGCCGGATCTCGATCGTGGAATCGTCGACCGCGCGCATGCCGTCGAGCAGCCCGTCGAGCCGCTGGCCGAGCACGTCCCGCTTCGACCAGCGCGCGATGGAGGCGACGCAGTCCGCGGCGCGCACCGGCTCGCCATCGTGGAAGCGCAGGCCGGGGCGGAGCCGGATGGTCCAGCGCAGGCCGTTGTCGGTGATCTCGTGCCCGGCGGCCATCTGCGGCTTCGGCTGGAAGTCCGCGCCGAGGCCATACAGCGTGTCGTAGATCATCAGCCCGTGGTTGCGGACGATGACGGCTGTGCTCCAGACCGGGTCGATGTTCGACAGGTTGCTCTGCGGGATGAATCGCAGCGTGCGCGCCTGCGCCTGGCCGAAGGCGACGGACGGCGCGGCAAGGCCGGCGAGCGGGGCGGCGAGCACGGCGCGGCGGGATGTCATGGGCTGGCTCCTGGGAAGGGGTCTCGGTGCGGAGCATGGGGCGCCGCGCCGCCGCGCCGCAATCGGGCCCCGGGATATGGCGGCGCGCGGGGCCGGCCGCTATGCCTCCGCCCTTCGCCCGGCATCCCGCCCGGCGCGGGAGAGAGAACATGACCGACCTGACGATCGGCACCGGGGCGGAAGCCGCGCCCGGACAGGACATCACCGTCCACTACACCGGCTGGCTGTTCGAGGAGGGCGCGCCCGAGAACAAGGGCCGCAAGTTCGACAGCTCGCTCGACCGGGGAAGCCCCTTCGTCTTCACCCTGGGCATCGGGCAGGTGATCGCCGGCTGGGATGCGGGCTTCGCCGGCATGAAGGTGGGCGGCAAGCGGCGCCTGATCGTGCCGCCGGAGATGGGATATGGCGCGCGCGGCGCCGGCGGCGTCATCCCGCCGAATGCGACGCTGGTCTTCGACGTGGAATTGCTGGCGGTCGGCTGATCTCGCGGGATGGGCGAAGAGGGGTTGGAGAAACTCACGAAAAAGTGATACGCAGGCACCACGCGGCGATTGATGCGGCTGCGTTGGCTCGTCGAAACCGACTTGCGAGAGGATGGCGCGATGGCCCGCTTGCACGCTCTGCCCCCTGCAGTCCGCAGAACGGCGACGCTTGCGCTGCTGGGCGCCCTGGCTTTCACCGTCCTTCCCCTGCTGGTGACTGACATCGACCACGCCGCGTTCGCGCGCGGCGGTGGCGGTGACGGCGGTGGCGGTGGCGGTGGCGGCGGCGGCGGCGGCGGCGGCGGCGGCGGCGGTGGCGGCGGCGGTGGCGGCGGTGGAAGCGGCGGCGGTGGCGGTGGTGGCGGCGGCGGCGGCGGTGGAAGCGGCGGCGGTGGCGGCGGTGGAAGCGGCGGCGGTGCAGGTGGAGGCGCCGGTGGTGGTGGCTCTGCCGGCAACAGCGGCGGCCAGGGTGGCGGCGCGGCCGGCAACTCCGCGGGCGCGCCCGGCCAGGCCGGGGGCTCCCCGGGCAACTCCGCCGGCGCGCCGGGCCAGGCCGCGGGGTCTCCAGGAAACTCCGCGAACGCCCCGGGCCAGGCGGCTGCCGGGCGTGGCGACGCGCCGGGCCGCAGCGCATCCGCGCCCGGGCAGGCGCAAGGTGCGTCGGACGGCCGCGGCGCGGCCGGCGATCGCGGCCCGGCTGCCGACCGGGGCGCGCTGTCCAGCGCGCTCGGCGGGCTGAACGCCGCCCACGCCTCCCCCCGCGCGCGGGAGAATGCGGCGCCGAATTCACGCGTCGGCCAGATTTCCGCCTATGAGGCGGCGATGGTCGCGGCGTTCTCCCTGCCCCCCGGCGTCGCGCGCGACCAGGCCATCGCCCGCGCCCGCAGCGGGGAACTGGCGGCCGCGGCGAACCGCCCGGTCACCTCGTCGGTAGTGCAGCGGGTCGATGCGCTGCTCGGCCTGCCGGCCGCCGACCCGACCCTGGGCGTCGGGCGCTAGGACACTTCCCGGTCGCAATGGCGCGCGACAGGCTGTACGGGTCACCGGTGCAACACTCCAACGCATCCGGTCAGGCGGACCCGCCTGATCGCACGCCTCGTTGAACGGCCGCGCCATGCCCGGGATGGGTTTGGCCTCGCGGATCCTGCTGCTCATCATCCTGCTGATGGGTGGCGGCTGCGCGCTGGGCGGCGGCACCGCCGAGGTGCCGAGCGCCCCGCCGCCGGCGCCGGAGGCGCGTGACCGCGGCCGCGCCGCCGCGCTGCACCTGTACGGCCTGCGCGCGCTGCGCCCGCCGCGCGGCCAGGCCGCCGACA
>NZ_JAGIYZ010000036.1 GCF_017813355.1 Roseomonas nitratireducens | reverse complement strand
CCGCCTGGGCCGCCGGCCCGGCCGCGCCGCCGCCCGGCGCCTGGGGCCAGGCGCCCGAACAGCCCGCCTGGGGCCAGCCGGCCGAGCAACCCGCCTGGGGCGCGCCGCCGCCGCGCGACGAACCGCTGCAGCCGCGCCTGCCGGGCGACCCCTTCCTCGGCGCGAGGCCACCGGCCGCGGGCACGCCCGGCCTGCCGAGCGGGACCGGCCTGCCGGCCGATTTCGACCCGTTCAACGAGGGCCCGGCCATGCCGGACCATCGTTCCTCGACCTCCGACGCCTTCCTGCCGCCCAAGCCGATGCAGCAGATCTCGGCCCTGCCGGACAGCTGGGATGTGGGGCCGACGCCATCGACCCCGCAGGCGCCGCCGCCGCCCGCGCCCGGCGCCGGCGCGGGCGGGCGGATCCCGGACGACTGGAACTTCGACCTCGCGCCCGGCGCGGGGGCCGCGAAGCCCGTGGCGGACCCCTTCGCGGCGCCGCCGGTGGCACCGCCTCACGTCGCGCCGCCGACCGCGACGCCGTACTCCGCGCCGCCCGCGGCCCCGCCCTATTCTCCGCCGCCCGCGGCCCCGCCATACGCCGCGACCCCCGCCGCCCCGCCCTATTCCGCGCCGCCAGCGGCCCCGCCATTTTCCGCGCCGCCAGCGGCGACGCCCACCGCCTATGCGCCGCCGCCCGCCGCCGCGCCGCCGGCCGTCGGGCCCGATCCCTTCGCGGCGCCGCCTGCGGCCTATGCCCCGGTCCCGCCGGGCGCCGCCCATCCGCCGCCGGCCGATCCCTTCGCCGCCCCGCCCGGCCATGGCGCGCCGCCGCACGCGCCCTATGCCCCGCCGCCGGCTTCGGGCGCGCCGGACCCCTTCGCCGCCGTGCCCGCCATGGCCCCGCCGGTCGCGCCCCCCGTGGCGCATCCGCCCGTGGCGCCGCCGCATGTCGCGGCCTCGGCAGATCCCTTCGCGGAACCGCCGCCGCCGCCGCGTGCCCCGCCACCGCCACCCCCGGCCGCCGAGGCGCCGCCCGCCGCACCACGCAGCGGCGGTGGCGCCGACGCGGGGCTGGCCGCCTTCCTCGCCGGCGCGGGGCTGCCCGCGCATCTCGCGGCGAACACCGACCCGGAAGCGGCGCTGCGCGCGCTCGGCGCCGCGCTGCACGCCGCGGTCTCGGGGCTGCGGCAATTGCTGATCGCGCGCGCCGACGTGAAGCGCGAATTCCGCATCGAGCAGACCATGCTGCGCTCGGCCGGCAACAACCCGGTGAAGTTCGCCGCCTCGGACGAACAGGCGCTGACCGCGCTGCTGACCGCCGGCGCGCAGACCGGCCCGCGCGCGGTGCGCGAGACGGTCGAGGACCTGACGGCGCACCAGGTCGCCACGCTGGCCGCGACGCAGGCGGCCGCGCGCGCGCTGCTCGCCCGCCTGGCACCCGAGGGGATCGAGGGGCAGGACAGCGGCGGCGGCGGCCTGTTCGCCAGCAAGGACAAGCGGTTGTGGGACGCCTACAAGCGCCTGCACCAGCAGGTGACCGAGCAGTTCGACGACGATTTCGACAGCGCCTTCGGCAAGGAATTCGCGCGCGCCTACGAACAGGCGTCGCGGCGGGACCACTAGGCCAGGGCAGGAAAGGGCGGGGCTGGGATGCTGTGGCACGACAAGGTTGTCTGGCAGGAGGGCATGTTCCTCCGTGCCCAGCACTTCCAGCAGCAGGACCGTCACGCCGAATGGATGCTGCAGGCGCGCGCCGCGCCGCTGCGCCCGCATCCCTGGGGCATCACGGAACTCTCGCTCGACCGTGACCTGCTGGCCGCCGGCAAGTTCGCCATCGCCTCCGCCACCGGGGTGATGGAGGACGGCACGGCCTTTTCCGTGCCCGGCCATGCGGACCAGCCGACGCCGCTCGACCTGCCGGAAGGCACGCGCAACTGCGTCGTCTACCTCGCCCTGCCGGTCCGCCAGCCGGGTAGCCCGGAGATCGCCTTCTCCGAAGGCCCCGACATGGCGACCGCGCGCTACGCGATGCGCGGCTTCGAGGCCTTCGACACGCATTCCGACGCGACCGTGCCGGCCGAACTGCAGGTCGGCCGCCCGCGGCTGCGCTTCATGCTGGAAACCGAGGAACGCGCCGGCTTCAGCACCATCGGCCTTGCCCGCGTGGTGGAAGTGCAGGCCGACCGGCGCGTGATGGTGGATGAACGCTTCATCCCGCCCTGCCTGCGCGTCTCGGCCACGCCACCGCTCGCGAACCTGGTGGGCGAGCTGGTGGGCATGCTCGGCCAGCGGGCGGAAGCGCTCGGCGCGCGGCTGTCCCAGCCGGGCGCGCGCGGGGTGGCGGAAGTGGCGGACTTCCTGCTGCTGCAGGCGGTCAATCGCTGGCAGCCGCTGCTCGCGCACTGGGCCGATGCGGGCAATGTGCATCCGGAATCGCTCTATGCCGCGCTGGTGCAGCTGGCGGGCGAACTCGCCACCTTCACCGATCCCAAGCGCATGGCCGCGACCTATCCGGCCTATCGCCACGACGACCTGCAGCGGTCCTTCGCGCCGGTGGTGTCGGACCTGCGGCGCTCGCTGTCGATGGTGCTCGAGACCAACGCGGTGTCGATCCCGCTGCAGGAACGCCAGTTCGGCGTGCGCGTCGGCCCCATCGTCGACCGCAACCTGCTGCGCGCGAGCCAGTTCGTGCTGACCGTGCAGGCCGACCTGCCGAGCGAGCAACTGCGCCGCGTCTTCCCCAACCAGGTGAAGATCGGCGCGGTCGAGCACATCCGCGAACTGGTGAACGTCGCACTTCCGGGCATCCAGGTGCGGCCGCTGCCCGTCGCGCCGCGGCAGATCCCCTTCCACGCCGCCGCGGTCTATTTCGAGCTGGACCGCGGCAGCCCGCACTGGGCGCAGATGCAGAATTCGGGCGCCTTCGCCATCCATGTCTCCGGCGACTTCCCGAACCTCAAGATGGAACTCTGGGCGATCAGGGGCTGACCCCCTGCCGGCCCCGACCTGACCCGAAGGACCGCGCGCGATGAGCGACAATCCCTTCGCCGAGCCGAACGACAGCGACCGCACGGTCGTCCGTGGCCCGGGCGGCGCCGCGCCGCCGCCACGGCCGCAGCCGGCCTTCCCGCAGGCGCAGCCCTTCGCGCCGCCCGGGGGGATGGGCGCGCCGGTCGGCGGCATGGGCGGCCTGCCCGGCGCCGGCGGCCCCGCCGCCCCGCGCGCCGAGGCGGCGCCCCGCCTGGCGGGGGAGGCGGAGGCGGTGCCCAAGGTCGGCATCGGCCCGCTCGCCGCCGCGGCGCAGCCGCTGCTCGACCTGCTCGCGCGCCTCGCCACCGCGGGCGTAGCCGCGCAGCCCTCGGGCGAGGAGTTGCGCGAGCGCGCGATCCGCGGCTTCCGCCAGTTCGAGATCGACGCGCGCGACGCCGGCATCAGCGCCGAGCAGGTGCGCGCCGCGCACTACATCCTCTGCGCCAGCCTCGACGACGTGGTGCTGTCCACCAATTGGGGGCAGGGCAGCGTCTGGTCGGTGCAGTCGCTGGTCGCGACCTTCCACCAGGAAGTGAAGTCCGGCGACCGCTTCTTCGACGTGCTGGCGGGGATGCAGAAGGACCCGGGGCGCTGGCGGGACGCGCTGGAGGTCAGCTACCTGTCCCTGGCACTCGGCTTCCAGGGGCGCTACCGGCTCTCGCCGCGTGGGCAGTCGGAACTCGACCAGATCCGCACCGGGCTCTACCAGCTTCTCACGCAGGTGCGCCCGCCCTGGGAACGCGAACTCTCGCCGCGCTGGAAGGGCGTCGATGCGCCCCATCGCGGGCCGTCGCGCGGCATCCCCGCCTGGGTCGCGGCCTGCGTCGCGGTCTTCGCGCTCGGCATGGGCTACGCCTGGCTCGCCAATGCGATGAACGAGGGGTCCGACGGGCTGTACGAGAGGCTCGCCGCGCTGCCGCCGGGCCGCCCGCCGGAGATCGAGCGCGTCGCACCACCGCGCCCGCCCGCGCCGCCGCCGCCGCCGCCCGCGGCGCTGCCGCCGCCGCGGCCGGATTTCCTCGTCACGCTGCGGGAATTCCTCAAGCCCGAGATCGACCAGGGCCTGCTGACCGTCTTCGGCGACGGGCGGTCGGTGACCGTCCGGCTCAAGAGCCGCGGCATGTTCGCCTCGGGCTCCGCGACGGTGGAACCGCGCTTCGTGCCGATCCTCGAGCGCGTGGGGCAGGGGCTGCGGACGGAACCCGGCCGCGTGCAGGTGATCGGCCATTCGGACAACCAGCCGATCCGCACCGTGCGCTTCCCGTCCAACTTCCACCTCTCGGCCGCGCGGGCCGACGCGGCGAGCGCGATCATCGCGGCGGCCACGGGCAATGCCGGTCGCTTCACCACCGAAGGCCGCGCCGACGCCGAGCCGATCGCGGACAACCGCACGGCGGAAGGGCGCGAGGAGAACCGCCGCATCGAGGTGGTGCTGCTGCGGGGGACGAACTGAGATGCAGGCGCTTGAGGTCTTCCGCCCGTTCCTGACCGGGCGCGCGCTGGCGGCGCTGCTCGCCGTCTCCCTGCTCGTGCCGATCGTCTGGCTGTTCGGGCCGCTGCTCTCCTTCGGCGATGTCCGCCCGCTGGAGACCGAGATCAGCCGCATGATCGTGTGCGGCGTCCTCTTCGTCGTCTGCCTCGTCGTCATCTGGGTGCTGGAACGGCGCAAGCTCTCGCGCGATGCGATGCTCGTCGCGGGCATCGCCGCCGCCGACCCCGGCGCCGACCGCGCGGCGGAGGAAGAGGCCGAGATGCGCGAGCGGCTGACCGCCGCGCTCGACCGGCTGAAGTCCTCCTCCAAGAAGAAGGGCGGGTTCCTCTACGAACAGCCCTGGTACGTCATCATCGGCCCGCCGGGATCGGGCAAGACGACGGCGCTGGCGAATTCCGGGCTCGACTTCCCGCTCTCCGACGGCGGCAAGCTGCAGGGCGTGGGCGGCACGCGCTTCTGCGAATGGTGGCTGACCGACCAGGCGGTGCTGATCGACACGGCCGGGCGCTACACCACGCAGGATTCCGACGCCTCCGCCGACAAGCAGGGCTGGGAGCGCTTCCTCGGCCTGCTCAAGAAGAACCGGCCGAAGCTGCCGCTGAACGGCGTGCTGGTGACCTTCGGCGTGGACATGATCTCCCGCCTCGGCCAGCCGGAGCGGGAGGCGCATGCGCGCACCGTCCGCCGCCGCATCAAGGAACTCGAGGAAAAGCTCGGCCAGCGCCTGCCGGTCTACTTCATGGTCAGCAAGTCGGACCTTCTCGCCGGCTTCATGGAATTCTACGACGACCTCGACAAGACCGCGCGCGAGCAGGTCTGGGGCTTCACCTTCCCCGCCGAGGGCGGCGGGGAGGCCGGGCACGCCGCGAAGTTCGGGGAGGAATTCCAGGCCCTGCTCGCCCGCGTGCAGGACCGCGTGCTGGAACGGCTCCAGCAGGAACGGGGCCCGCAGCAGCGCACGGCGCTGGCCGGCTTCCCGGCGCAGTTCGCCTCGCTCGAAGGGCCGCTCGGCGCCTTCGTCGCGGCGGCCTTCGGCGGCACGAGGCTCGACCCCGCGCCGATGCTGCGGGGCGTCTACTTCACCTCCGGCACGCAGGAAGGCAGCCCGCTGGACCGGCTCGCCGGCGCGCTGTCGCGGTCCTTCGGGCTCGACCCGCGCCGCCCGGCGGCGGTGATGCAGCAGAAGGGGCGCGCCTACTTCATCACGCGCCTGCTGCGCGACGTGGTGTTCAACGAGGCGCGGCTCGCATCCGGCGACCGCAAGGCGGCCAAGCGCCGGCGCATCATCGCCGCCACCGCCTGGGGCCTTGCCGCGCTGATCACGGCCGGCGGCTTCGGCTACGGCTACATGGCCTGGAGCGCGGAACAGGACCGCGCCGCGCGGCTCGCCGCGCAGATCGGCAAGGCCGAGCAGGCGGCCCAGGGCATCCCCTTCGAGCGCGTCACGGATGCCGAGTTCCGCCGCATCCTCCCCTACCTGGATGCGGCGCGGGACCTGCCGCCGGCGGCGCAGGGCGACGGCGCGGCACTGGGGCTGAGCCAGGAGGACAAGCTGCTGGCGGGGGCGAACGCCGCCTATCGCCGCGCGCTCGACCGGTCCTTCCTGCCGCGCCTGCTCGCGCGGCTCGAAATCGTCATGCGCGCCTCCTTCCAGCGCCCGGATGAACTCTACGAGGCGACGCGCGCCTACCTGATGCTCGGCCAGGAGGGGCCGCTCGACCTCGAGACGGTGAAGCTGTGGTTCGCGCGCGACTGGCTGCGCGCCTTCCCCGGCGCGGTGAACCAGCCGGTGCGCGACGCGCTGATGGGGCACCTCGAGGCGACGCTCGCGCGCAACTTCCACCGCTATCCGGTCGATGGGGCGCTGGTGGACGCGTCGCGGCGCATCTTCTCCCGCCTGCCGTTGTCGGACCGGGTGTTCTCCCGCCTGCAATCGGCCGTCGCGTCGCAGAACATCGCGCCCTGGCGGCCGGCGGACGCGATCGGCGCGGCCGGGCAGCGCTATTTCCTGCGCGCCTCCGGCACCGCGCTGACGGAAGGCATCCCCGGCATCTACACGGTGGACGGGCTGTATCGCGGCCTGCTGCCGGTGCTCGGCCAGACCGTGCGCCAGGGTGTCGCCGAATACTGGGTGCTCGGCGCCGAGGGCGGCGGCAATGTCGGCGGCGACGACCCGGTGCAGCTGGAACAGCAGGTGCTCCGGCTCTACGCGCAGGAATACGTGCGCGCGTGGCAGGGGATGCTGGACGACCTGAACCTCGCCCCGCTGCCGCCGGCGCTGGCCCAGCAGGCGGAGGCGCTGAACATTCTCGGCGCGCCCAATTCGCCGATGAAGGACCTGCTGCGCGCGATCGCGCGGCAATTGTCGGTTGGCACGCCGCCGCAGGGCTGGACGCGGCCGGGCGCGCAGCCGCGCCCCGCCGCGGCGGCCGGCCAGCCGGCGGCCCCGGCCGAACCCACCGGCGCCGAGCCCGTCGCCGAGATCGTCGAGGCGCGGTTCGAGGCGGTGCGCGCTTCCGCCGGGGAACCCGTCGATGGCGTGCTGCGCATCGTCAACGACCTGTTCGTGCAGGTGCAGCGACTGGCGACCGCACCGCCCGGCACGCTGCCGCCGCCGGCCGCGGGGCTCGACCCCGGCCAGCGCCTGCAGGCGGAAGCCGCGCGCCAGCCGCAGCCGCTGCAGCGCTGGATGAACGGCATGGTCACCGCGACGGCCGCCGCGCGTGGCGGCGGGGCGAAGGCGGCGCTGGCCGCTGCCGGCGCGCAGCAACTCGCCCCCTTCTGCCGCGGGCTCGACCAGCGCTTCCCCTTCAACATCAACGGGGAGGACCTGCCGGTCGACGACTTCATGCGGCTGTTCGGCCCCGGGGGCGTCTTCGACCAGTTCTTCACCCAGAACGTGCGGCAGTATGTCGACATCACCAGCCTGCCCTGGCGGCCGGTGGCGACCGATGGCCTGCCGCCGCCGATCAGCGCCGCGGACCTGATGCAGTTCCAGCGCGCGCGGGCGATCCGGGACGCCTTCTTCCCCTCCGTCGCCTCGATCGGGCTGCGCTTCGAGCTCGTGCCGCGCGGCATGGATCCCGGGGCGCTGTCGGCGGTGCTGGAAGCCGAGGGCGCGCGGAACGAGATCGCGCAGGGCGGTTCCTCCCGCCCCATCGCGCTCGCCTGGCCGGCGCGGGGCAACACGACGCTGACCTTCGATCCGCCCTCCTCGGCCGGGCCGCTCGCCTATGACGGCGCCTGGTCGGCGCTGCGGCTGGTGATGCGGCGCAACAGCACGCTGACGGCGACGCCGGCGCGCGAACGGCTCCGGCTCGTGGTCCGGCACGGCGAAAGGGCGATGGACTTCGAACTGCGCGCGGGCAGTACGCAGCATCCCTTCGGCCTGCGGGAACTGCAGGAGTTCCGATGCCCGACGCTCGCCCCCTGACGGGCCTCTTCGGCAAGGTGCCGGCGCATGGCGATTTCGTGCGCCGGGGCCTGCCGTCGAGCTTCGTCGGCCCGTGGGATTCCTGGCTGCAGGACGCCGTGGCGGCGGCGCGGGACGCGCTCGGCCCGCGCTGGGCGGAGGCCTGGGACGCAGCGCCGCCCTGGCGCTTCGCCCTGCCCGCCGGCGCCTGCGGCCCCGATGCCGTGGCGGGCGTGATGCTGCCGAGCGAGGACACGGTGGGACGACGCTTTCCCATCACGCTGGCCACGCTGCTGGCCCCCGGCGAGCCCATGCCCGGCCCCGCCTGGTTCGAGCGCGTGGAGGCCGTCGCCTGCGCCGGCCGCGCGGGCACGGCGGATGCCGATGCGCTGTGTGCTGCCATCCCCGACCCGGCCGCGCCGGCGGACGCCTACCCGCCGGCGCCGGCGGGCATCGTCGAGGACGGGCTGCCCTTCGCTGCGCCCGCCCAGGATCCGGCGCGCATCGCGCCGCCCGCCGCCAGCATTCCCGCCACGCCCTTCTGGGCCGCGGCCGAGGGCACGCCAGTCGCGGGGGAGGGGGATGACGTGCTGGCGATCCTGACCGGCGGCGGCGCGTCCTCCGTCCGCGAGCAGCCGGCCGGCCCGCCGGTCCTGGGCGAGGCTTCCGCGCCGTTCACGGATGGCGCCGGCGCCCCGGCGATCCTGTCCGACGACGCGCCGGACGACGCGCTGTCGCTGCTGCTCGGCGGCGCGCCGGCGGCGGATGCGCAGGCCGCGCCCGACCCGGTCGCGCTGCTGCTCGGCGGCGCCGCCGCGAAGGCCGGGGAGACGCTGGACGCGATCGCGCCCCTGCCATCGGGGGACGAGGCCGCCGACCCGCTTGCCGCGCTGATCGGCGCCGGCCGCCAGGACCTGCCCGACGCCTTCGCCCCGCCCGCCCCGGAGGAAGACGCGCCGGACCCGCTCGCCGCGCTGATCGGCGCGGGCGCGGCGGCGGCGCCGCCCGGCGACACGACGGACCTGATCGCGCCCATGCCCGACCCGGTGGAACCCGCCGATCCGCTCGGCACGCTGATCGCGGCCGGGGGCGCGGAGGCGCCGCGCGCCGATCCCTTCCCGCCCTTTGCCTTCGAGCCCGCCGACCCGCCGGACGCGTCGCGGGCGGATCTCCTCGCGCCTGAGCCCACCGCGCCGCCCGCCCCGGATGGCGGCGGCTGGTGGACACGCGGCGCCGCGCGCCTGCCGCCCATGGTCTGGGCGCTGCCGGCACTGCCGGCGCCATCCGATTTCGCCTGCCTGCTGGAAGCCCACGCATGACCTGGCGCCTCGCCTCCCATGCCGCCACCCATGCCGGCGCGGTCAGGCCGCGCAACGAGGACGCGCTGCTCGACCGCCCCGATCTCGGCCTCTGGGCCGTGGCGGACGGCGCGGGCGGGCATGGGGCGGGCGATGTCGCCTCGGCGGCGATCATCGCGGCGCTGCAGGTGATCCCGCCCGGCCTGTCGGCGGCGGAACTGCTCGCGCAGGTGCGGCTGCGGCTGGGCGCCGTGCATGCCGAGCTGCAGGAGGAAGCGGCGCGGCGCGGGCCGGGGCGCATCCTCGCGTCGACCGTCGTCGTGATGCTGTCGCGCGGCGAGCATTTCGCGATGCTCTGGGCCGGTGATTCGCGCGGCTACCTGCTGCGGCAGGGGATGCTGTCGCGCGTCACGCGCGACCACAGCCTGGTGCAGGAACTTGTCGACCAGGGCACGCTGCGGGAGGAGGAGGCGGAGAGCCACCCGCAGGCGAACGTCATCACCCGCGCGGTCGGCGCGCAGGGGGAACTCGAGCTCGACAAGATCTCGGGCCGGATCGCCGCGGGCGACCGCTTCCTGCTGTGCACGGACGGGCTGTTCAAGACGATGGCGGAGGCCGAGATCACGGCGATGCTGGCCGGCGGCGCGGATGCCGCGGCGATCGTCACCGAGGCGGTCGGCCGCGGCGCGCGGGACAATGTCAGCGCGGTCGGCGTGGATTGCGTGGCCTAGAGTAGTTTCCGATCGGCAGGGGACGGCCGATCGGACTTCGTCCTGCGGCGCGGGACTTCGCCGACAAGGCCGCGCGGGCCGGCCGCGCCCCCGGCGTTCAGGCGCTGTGCGCGCCGATCTTGTAGCTGACGATGTCCTGCACGCCCGACAGGTCGTCGCCGACGTCGGAAGTGGCGAACTCGATCTCCTGGTAGAGCAGCTCGATCTGCTCGAGGGGCCGGTCGCCGCCCGATGTCTCGCTGATGCTGGTGATGCGCGCGCCGATCAGCGTCGAGGAGAAGTACTTCACCAGCTGGTCCGAGCCCGTGCGCAGCCAGACGAACTTCACCGGCGTGAGCGTCGTAAACCCGATCATCGCGAGCCAGATCGCGCCCGAACTTGAATCGACCAGCCGCGCGGCGGTCACGTTGCGCAGCTGCGCGCCGAGCACGCGCGTGGTGCGGGCGCCGCCCGCGCCCTCGCCGCGATAGGGGCGCGTGCCGCCCCAGGCGAAGCGCTTCAGCTCGAGCCAGCCTTCATAGCCGGCGATCGTGGATTCCCCGGTGACCCCGGGCATCTGCATGAGGACCGGCATGGCGCTTCTCCTGCCTGCGGGACCGGCTCAGGGCCGGTTCTGGATGATGGCGACGGCCTGCGAGCCGCGCGCGCTGCCATCGTGGATCCAGGTGATCACCGTGATCTCGGCGAAGGTGATCGCGTAGGATTCCGTCGAGCGTTCATCGGCCCCGCCCTCGATCGAGAAGTCGGTGATGCCGGCGTTGACGAGTTCGAGCCGCATGTATTCCTGCGGCGCCTCGCCGTCGCTGGTGCGCAGGAAGACGATGGCGACGCCCTTGTCGTGCGCCCCCAGCAGCGCGTTGCGCAGCATGCCGGTGGAGGAGCTGTCGGTTTCCTTGGTGACGCGGAGCGGCGTCGCGTCGCTGCCTTCCTTGAAGGCCGCGGTGCGCTGCCCGTAGTTCACATGCGCGGCGAACTCGACCGACAGCAGCGTCATCCAGCCGCCGCTCGCGGGCGCCTTGGAGATCTGTCCCGGCACCTGCACGTCGCCGCGCACGTCGCCGAAGCACATGTAGATCGATGTCTGGCCGCTGGGCATGGCGGTCGCCTTCCTGGGCGGGGGCCTTCAAGCAAGTGCCGCCCGGATCGCTCCGGGCGGCACGGGGTGCCTTGCAGGGCAGGGCGCCGGCCCGCCTGGGGCCGGCGCCGGGCGATCAGAGCTTCGCGGCCTTCGCGAGGTCCCAGCCCCAGGTCGCCGGGCTGCCCGAGAAGTCGTCGCCGATCGGGTTGTACTTGATGCTGATCTTGTCGAAGTTGAAGCTCAGGCTTTCCATCGGGCGGCTGTCGCCACCGCCGGAGGCGGAGAAGCTGAGGCCGGAGATGCCCGTGCCGTTCGTCTCGAAGGCCAGGAATTCCTGCGGAGCGCCCGAGCCGGTGCGGAGGAACTTGAAGTCGACCTTCTTGTTCAGCTTGCCCATGCAGGCTTCTTCGAACAGCTTCACCGAGGTCCCGTCGGTCTTCTTCACGACGGTGATCTCGCTGATCGACACGATGCCACCTTCACGGGTGGAGGTGCCGAACGCCGAGGCGATGTGACGCCCGACGCCGAGCTGGAAGCTGTCGACCTCGATGTACTTCTCGAACCCCTGAATGGTCGACTCGCCGGGGATGCCCTCGTACTGCACAACGATCGTCATCTGTATTTCCCTTTCCCATCCTGCCCCCGGAAGGTGGCCCGATGCCGCCTTCCGATGGGTGATTCTATACCTCAGCCGCTTGCGCGGCGGAACGGACTCTGATCACTCCGCGTCACCATCCGCTGAAGGATTTCACCGCCACGCCGGCGCGGCGAGAGAATGCGCGGACGCCGCGCGGAACGGCGCGGCCGGATGCTCGGCGAGGAAGGACGCGGGGTCTGCACCGATGATGGCCTGTCGCGGAATCTTCACGGGCCGCCGCGGCGGGCCGGGCGTGCGCCGGCCCGCGCGCCGTCAGCCGATGTCGTAGCTGAAGTTGCCGTCCTCACCCATGCCGACGCGGACATGCGTGATCTCGTGGCCTTCCGCCAGGCGCCCCAGGATGCGCGCCGAGAGTTCCGGCAGCACGGTGCGGCTGAGGATGTTGTCGATGTTGCGCGCGCCCGAGGAGACTTCCTTGCAGCGCTCGACGATGGCGTCGACCACGGCGTCGTCCACCTGCAGCGGCACGTTGTAGGCTTCCTTGAGCCGCTTGCCGATGCTGCGCAGCTTGAGCCCGGTGATCTTCTTGAGGATCTCCGGCGGCAGCGGATAGTAGATCACCACGTTGGTGCGGCCGAGGAAGGCCGGCTTGAAGGACTTGAGCAGGTCCGGCATCAGCGCTTCGCGCAGCTCGTTGGGCTCGGGCGCCATCTCGGGATCGGCGCAGAGCTTGTCGATCGTGTCCGTGCCGGCGTTCGACGTCATGATGATGACGGTGTTGCGGAAGTCGATGTCGCGACCCTCGCCGTCCTTCATCGCGCCCTTGTCGAAGACCTGGAAGAAGACGTCCTGCACGCCGGGATGCGCCTTCTCCATCTCGTCCAGCAGGACGACGGAGTAGGGGCGGCGGCGCACCGCCTCGGTCAGCACGCCGCCTTCGCCGTAGCCGACATAGCCCGGGGGCGAGCCCATCAGGAGCGAGACCTTATGCTCCTCCTTGAACTCGCTCATGTTGATGGTGGTCATGTTCTGCTCGCCGCCATAGAGCAGGTCGGCGACCGCGAGCGCCGTCTCCGTCTTGCCGACGCCGGAGGTGCCGGCCATCAGGAAGACGCCGATCGGCTTGCGCGGGTCGGTCAGCCCGGCGCGGGAGGTGCGGATCGCCTGCGCGATCGCGTCCAGCGCGTGGTCCTGGCCGACCACGCGTTCCATCAGGTGGTCCTTGAGCTTGAGGACCGTGTTGATCTCGTCGGACACCATCCGGCCGACCGGGATGCCGGTCCAGGTGCCGACCACGTCGGCGACCGCCTGGCCGTCCACCACCGGGAAGACCAGCGGCTCCTCGCCCTGCAGCTTGTGCAGCGTGGCCGCGGTCTCGCCGAGTTCCTTCTTCAGCGCTTCCGTATCCACCGGCTCGGCGGGCTTGCCGTCGGGGCCGGGCATCGGCACCGCGGCGGCCTCGATCTGGTGGCGCAGGTCGCGCATCTTCGCGACGAGCACCTTCTCCTCCTCCCAGCGGTTCATCACCTCGCCGAGTTCGGCGGAGACCTTGGCGTGCTCCTGCTCGAGCGCGACGCGCCGCGCCTCGTGGTCGGTGCCGGTCGCCTCCTCGCGCTTGATGGCGGCGAGCTCGGTGTCGATCAGGGCGAGGCGCCGCTGGCGGTCCTCGACCGGGGCGGGGATCGCGGCCTGGGACATGCCCACGCGCGCGCAGGCGGTGTCCAGCAGCGACACGCCCTTGTCGGGCAGCTGGCGGGCGGGGATGTAGCGCGCCGACAGCTTCACCGCCTGGGTGATCGCTTCATCGAGGATGCGCACGCCGTGGTGCTTTTCGAGCGTGCCGACCAGGCCGCGCAGCATGGCGCAGGCGAGCGGTTCGGACGGTTCCTCGACCTTCACCACCTGGAAGCGGCGGGTCAGCGCGGCGTCCTTCTCGAAGTACTTCTTGTACTCGGCCCAGGTGGTGGCCGCGATGCAGCGCATCTCGCCGCGGGCCAGCGCCGGCTTCAGCAGGTTCGCCGCGTCGTTCTGCCCGGCGGCACCGCCGGCGCCGATCAGCGTATGCGCCTCGTCGATGAACATGACGATCGGGGTGGGGGAGGACTTCACCGCGTCGATGACGCCCTTGAGGCGGTTCTCGAACTCGCCCTTCACGCCCGCACCCGCCTGCAGCAGGCCCATGTCGAGCGAGTAGAGCTTCACCCCCTTCAGTGCGTCGGGGACGTCGCCGGCGGCGATGCGCAGGGCCAGGCCCTCGACCACCGCGGTCTTGCCCACGCCGGCCTCGCCGGTGAGGATCGGGTTGTTCTGCCGGCGGCGCGTCAGGATATCCACCATCTGGCGGATCTCCCCGTCGCGGCCGAGGATCGGGTCGATCTTGCCCGACTTGGCCTGCGCGACGAGTTCCGTGCAGAACTGGTCGAGCGGCCCGCCCGAGCGCGGCGCCTCGCCCGCCGGGGCGCCTGCGCCGCCGGGGCCGGAGGCGCTCTCGGTGCTCGCTTCGGCCGCTTCCTCGCTGCCCTCGGCCATCTCGCCGAGGTTCCGCCGCACCGCGTCGGCGGGCAGGTTGAGCAGCGACGGCGCGCTTTCCTTGACGGTGCGGCCGAGCGCATCGTCGTTCAGCAGCGCGGCGAGCAGGTGGCCGGAGCGGATCTTCTGGCTGCCGCTCTCGAGGCTCGTCAGCAGCCAGGCCTCGCGCAGCCAGGTGACGATGTCGGGCGACAGGGCGGGGGCGCGCGCATTGCCGGTCTTGAAGCGGTCGAGCGCGCGGGTGATCTCGTTGGCGACACGGCCGGCATCGACGCCGCCCTTGCGCAGCACCGCCGAGACGTCGGACCCGGAGGTCTCGACGAGCTTGAGCAGCACGTGCTCGATCTCGACGTTGTAGTGGGTGCGCGACAGGGTCAGGCCGGCCGCGGCCTCCAGCTGTCGGCGTGTCAGCGCATTCATGCGCCCGACGAGGGATTTGAGGTCGATCGCCACCATCTCGGACGCACTCCACGTTGAACGCGCGGGCTCTTCATCCACCCGCGGGCGGGACGGTAAGGGGGCGTGCGAAACGAGTCCAGCGTGCTAGCGTGGCGCGAGCAGTCGCCGCCCGGTGCGGCGTGCGGCGCGTCACAAGGGGGTCCGGATGGGCGCTGGCGTTCTCGATGTCGATGGCTTGCTCGCGCCGCTGTCGAGCGGCGACGGGGTGGGTGAGGATCTGCGGCCGGACTATTCGCCGACCTCGCTCTATCAGCGGATCCGAACGCAGCGGAACGACGCCCGCGCGGGGGAACGCGCGATCGACGGCGGCGACCCCGATGCCGATCCGGCCACCGTCCAGGCCGCCTGGCGGGACGTGAAGAAGCTGGGCGTCGATTGCCTGTCCGGGAAGACGAAGGATTTCGAGATCGCCTCCTGGCTGACCGAGGCGCTCGTGCGCCTCGACGGGCTGGCGGGGCTGGCCGACGGCGCGGCGGTGATCGCCGGGCTGTGCACCCAGTACTGGGACAACGGCTTCCCGCGGCTGGACGACGAGGACGGGATCGACGGCCGCGGCGCCCCGCTGGGCGGCCTGTCGGGCGAAGGGGCGGACGGGACGGTGATGGCGCCGATCCGGCGCTACCAGCTGTTCCGCCGCGCCGACGGCGCGCCCTGCGACTTCTTCCTCTGGCAGCGCGCCGAGGAGACGGCGATGATCGCCGAGGAGGCGCGGCGCGAGGCGCGCTACAAGCAGGGCGTCCCCAAGATGGACGCGCTGCAGAACGAGGCGCGGGCCGATGTCGCGACGCTGCGCGCGACCGGCGTCGCGGCCCGCACCGCGCTCGCCGCCTGGACCGCGATGGACGAGGCCATCACGGCGCGCTTCGGCGGCGACGCGCCCTCGACCCGGCGCGTGAGCGACGTGCTGAAGGCGATGATCGAGATCGCCGACAAGATCGCCGGCCCGCCCGCCGCCGCCGCGTCCGAGGAAGCGGCGGGCGAGGAGGCGGCCGGGGAGGCCGCGGTCGAGGCGGCAGGCGGCGGCGTGGCCGCGCCGGGCGGGGGAGGGGGGCCGCGGCCGATGCGCACGCGCGACGACGCCATCAAGCAGCTTGAGGAGATCGCGGCCTTCTTCCGCAAGACCGAGCCGCACTCGCCGCTCGCCTTCACCCTGGAGGACGCGGTGCGGCGCGCGCGCATGCCGCTGCCGGACCTGCTGGCCGAGGTGCTGCCCGACGAGGCGGCGCGCAAGGCGATGCTCAACTCGCTCGGCATCCGCCTGCCGGAAGGGTAATAAATGAAGAGTTTCATGCGACTGTGATCCGGATGCGTTGACCCAGATCAGCGCCGCTGCGTAATCTTGTTGCCGATTGGAAACCCCGGGGCCGTGGACCACGCCCGCAAGGAGGAAGCCTAATGAGCAGCGTGCACGACAAGCTCGCGCGGGTCCGCAAGCCGCGCGTCCACATCAGCTACGAGGTCGAGACCGAAGGCGCGCAGATCGAGCGCGAGCTGCCCTTCGTGGTCGGCATCATGGGCGACTTCGCCGGCGACCCGACCGAACCGCTGAAGCCGCTGAACGAGCGCAAGTTCGTCCAGATCGACCGCGACAACTTCAACGACGTCATGGCCCGCATCCAGCCGGGCCTGAACATCAAGGTCGACAACACGCTCGCCGGCGACGGCAGCCAGATGGCGGTCAACCTGAAGTTCCGCTCGATCGAGGACTTCGAGCCCGCCAAGGTGGCCGAGCAGGTGCCGGCGCTGAAGGCGATGATGGAGACGCGGGCCAAGCTGCGCGACCTGATGTCCAAGGTCGACCGGTCCGAGGAGCTGGAAGGCCTTCTCGAGCAGGTGCTGCAGGACAAGGAGAAGCTCGACAAGCTTTCGTCCGAGCTCGGCATCGACAAGAAGGAGGGCTGAGGCATGAGCGGTACCGAGACTCAGGCCGCCGGCGCGGCCGCTACCACGACCGAAGCCGAGGGCGGGCTCGGCCTGCTCGACCAGGTGCTCGGCGCGACCAAGCAGACCGAGCGCGACCGCGCCCAGGACCTGATCAAGGCGCTGACCGAGGAAGCGCTGAAGGGCACCGTCACCTTCAGCCGCAACCTGACGCAGACCTTCGACCGGGCGATCCAGGCGATCGACCAGAAGCTCAGCGAGCAGCTGAACCAGATCATGCACCATGAGCGGTTCACCAAGCTCGAGGGCAGCTGGCGCGGCCTGCACTACCTGGTCATGAACAGCGAGACGGGCACGTCGCTCAAGCTGCGCATGCTGCAGATGAGCAAGCGCGAGATGTCGCGCGACCTGCAGAAGGCGGTCGAGTTCGACCAGTCCACGCTGTTCAAGAAGATCTACGAGAACGAGTTCGGCACCCCGGGCGGCGAGCCCTACGGCGCGCTCATCGGCGACTACGAATGGACGGCGCATCCGGACGACATCGAGACGCTGCGCCTCGCCTCCTCGGTCGCCGCGGCGTCCTTCGCGCCCTTCATCTCGGCGGCCTCCGCCCAGATGTTCGGCATGAACGACTACCGCGAGCTGTCCAAGCCGCGCGACCTCGCCAAGATCTTCGAGACGGCCGAGTACACCAAGTGGCGCGGCCTGCGCGACACCGAGGATGCGCGCTTCCTCAACCTCGTCATGCCGCGCACCATCGCGCGCCTGCCCTACGGCGCCGGGACCGTGCCGGTCGAGGAGTTCAACTACGAGGAAGCGCCCTACGACGCGGCCGGCAAGCCGAAGGCGATGGAGCACGAGCACTATTGCTGGATGAACGCCGCCTACGTCATGGGCGCGCGGCTCACCGACGCCTTCGCGCAGTACGGCTTCTGCGTGGCGATCCGCGGTGCGGAGGGCGGCGGCAAGGTCTCCAACCTGCCGACGCACGTCTTCACCTCGGACGACGGCGACAGCGACACCAAGTGCCCGACCGAGATCGGCATCACCGACCGTCGCGAGGCCGAGCTCTCCGGCCTCGGCTTCCTGCCGCTCTGCCACTACAAGAACACCGACTACTCGGTCTTCTTCGGCGCGCAGTCCGTGCAGAAGCCCAAGAAGTACGACCGGCCCGAGGCGACGGCGAACGCGGCCATCTCGGCCCGCCTGCCCTACCTCATGGCGACGTCGCGCTTCGCGCACTTCCTCAAGGTGATGGCGCGCGACAAGATCGGCTCCTTCATGGAGGCGACCGATGTCGAGGTCTGGCTGAACCGCTGGATCCGCAACTACGTCAACGCCTCGGAATCCGCGGGGCAGGAGATGAAGGCGCGCTATCCGCTGCGTGAGGCGAAGGTCGAGGTGAAGGAAGTGCCGGGCAAGCCCGGCGTCTACAACGCCGTCGCCTATCTCCGCCCGTGGCTGCAGATGGAGGAACTCTCGACCTCCATGCGCATGGTCGCGCGCATTCCGCAGAAGGCCTGACCACGGCCGGGCGGGACAGGGGGTGCGGCGTGGCGCCGCTCGAATCAGAACCTGGCCCGCCCGTGCCGCTTCGCGCGCTGGTCCTCTCGGGGAAGTTCCTCGGGCGGGCGGCGGGCGGGGCAGGCGCGGAAGGTCTCGCCGACTTCCTGGCGGACCGCTCCGCCGCCGGGGCGCTGCGCGCCTGGTTCGGCTGGCGGCTCGACACCATCCTCCATAACGACGGCGGCGCGGGCAGCCGCGCCGAGGCGATCGCGCGGCTCGAGGAAGCGGTCGACCGCGACATCGCCGCGCTCGACAGGCTCATCTCGGCGCAGCTCGACGCCGTGCTGCACCACCAGCGCCTGCGGCGGCTCGAAGGCGGCTGGCGCGCGCTCTCCTGGCTCGTCGACCGCATTCCCTTCGGCGCGCGGGTCAAGATCCGCATGCTGCCGGCGCGCTGGGCGGAACTGTGCCGCGACTTCGAGCGCGCGCTGGAATTCGACCAGTCCGCGCTGTTCAAGATGGTCTACGAGGGCGAGTTCGGCACGCCCGGCGGCGAACCCTTCGGCATGCTGCTCGCGGACTACGAGGTCCGCCACGCGCCCGGCCCGGGCAGCCCGACGGACGACGTCGCGGGCCTCGATGGGCTGGCGGGCGTCGCCGCGGCGTCCTTCGCGCCCTGCGCCATCGCCGCCCATCCCGCGCTGCTCGGCTTCGACAGCTGGGGCGGCGTCGGCGCGGCCTCCGACATCGCCGACGTGCTGAAGGCGGCCGACCGCACGCGCTGGCGCGCGCTGCAGGGGCGCGAGGACAGCCGCTTCCTCTCCGTGCTGCTGCCGCGCGTGCTCGGCCGCACGCCCTGGGACGTGGACGCGACGCGGATGGAAGGGTTCCGCTACCGGGAATTCGCGCCCGGGTCGGACCAGCGCGTCTGGATGAGCCCCGCCTACCCGCTGGCCGCCACCGCGATCCGCGCCTTCGCGCGCAACGCATGGCCGGCGGACATCCGCGGCGCGGCGATCAGCCAGGAGGCCTCCGGCGGCGTGATCGAGTCACTGCCGGCCGAGCGCCTGGACGGCGACCCGCGCCACGGCACGCTGCGCCCGCCGGTCGAGACCGCGCTGACCGACGACCAGGAACGCCAGGCCGTCGAGGCCGGCTTCATGCCCTTCATCGGGCTCGAGCTGCTGCCCGAGGCATCCTTCGCCGCGACGCCGTCCATCCACCGCCCGCCGCGCATGGGCGGGGAGACGGCGATGGCGGCGAACGCGAACCAGCGCCTGTCGGCGCAGTTCAACGCCATGCTCTGCGTCAGTCGCTTCGCCCATTGCGTGAAGCTGATGGGCCGGGACATGGTCGGGTCCTTCAAGACCGAGGACGACATCCAGCGACGCCTGCAGCGCTGGCTGCAGGGCTTCACCAATGTCTCGGCCGGCGGCGGCGACCAGGGGGCGAAGTATCCCCTCCGCGACGCGCGGGTCGAGGTGCGCGAGAAGCCGGGCCAGCCCGGTGTCTTCGGCTGCACGATCCTGCTGCAGCCGCATTATCAGTTGGACGAGGTGGGGGCGGCCTTCCGCCTCGTGACGGATCTCCAGGCGGCGAGGCAAGCGGCATGACCACACCAGGCGAAGCATTCATGGCGGGCGACATCGAGGGGGCGGTCGCCGCGGCGACCGCGGCCGTCAAGGCCCAGCCCCGCGAGCCGGGGCCGCGCTGGCTGCTGGCCGAGATGATGCTCTTCTCGGGCGAGTACGAACGCGCCGACCGCGCGCTCGACGCGGTGATCGAGGACAACCCGTCCCCCACCGTGATGGAGTTCCGCCAGCTGCTGCGGGCGGAGGTGACGCGCCACCAGGTCATGAAGGAAGGCCGGGTGCCGAAGTTCCAGGGCGAGGACCCAACCGAGGCGCAGAAGGCGGCGGCGCACGCGCTGACGCTGCTGCGCGCCGGCGACAAGGTCGGGGCCGCGGCCGCGGCCGCCGAGGTCGAGAACCTGCGCCCGCGCGTGCCGGGCAAGGCGGGCGACGTCGCCTTCGACGACATGCGCGACGCCGACGACATCTTCGCCGGCATGATCGAGGTGCACACCGCCGGCGGCGACTACATGTGGGTGCCGGTCGAGCGCCTGCGCGCGCTGTCCTTCGACGCGCCGAAGCGCCCGCGCGACCTGTACTGGCGGCGCTGCTCCATCGAGATGAAGGACGGCCAGGAAGGGGTGGTCTACATGCCCACCATCTATCCCTGGACGGCCAAGGACATGCCGAACCCGCTGCGGCTCGGGCGCGGGACGGAATGGCAGGAGGAGGCGGGCCTGGTCCGTGGCCTCGGCATGCGGGAGTTCCTGATGGGCGAGGACGCGAAGACGCTCACCGAGCTCACCGAGATCACCTTCGACTGATCGGCATGGGCGCGAGGGGAACGGCAGCGCGCATCGCACGTCGGATCGGGGCCCCGCCTCGATCCGCAACCGTCGCGCGCGGCCGCCCCCACCCCGCCCACCACGTCGGCCTACCGCACCGGATCGAGGCCCTGCCTCGATCCGCGAGCGCGAAGCGCGACCGCGCCCAACCCATCAGCCGCCGCCCGCGCGCCAGCGCATGGCGCGAAAGCCAAGCGCGCGAATGCGCGCGCCGGCGCCTGAGGCCAAACAAATGAGCGACAACCGATCGAGCCCGCGCGTGCGGCTGCCGCTGCTCGACCGGCTGCTGGACGCCGACCCCGACAGCCCGAGCGACCCGCCGCTGTCGCAGTCGCTCGCCATCGACATGCTGCGCATCGCCGTGCGGCGGGACCTCGAGGCGCTGCTCAACGCGCGGCGCCGTCGCCTGCCGCCGCCGCCCGGGCTTGCCGAACTGCCGGTTTCGCCCATCGGCTACGGCGTGCCGGACCCGACGGCCGGCACCTTCACCGAGGAGGAGCGCCGCGCCGCCCTGTCGCGGGAGATCCAGGCGACGATCACGCGCTTCGAGCCGCGGCTGACGAATGTGAAGGTTCAACTGCGCAAGGAGGAGCGGGAGTCGATCGACCGCGTGCTCCGCCTGCGCATCGAGGCGGTGCTGCGCACGGATCCGGTGCCCGAGCACATCTCCTTCGAGACGGTGGTGCGCCCGACGACGCTCGACGTCGCGGTGCGGGAGGACTGAGCGTGTCGGAATCGCTGCTGCCCTACTACAACCGGGAACTGCGCGCGATCCGCAGGCTCGCGGGCGAATTCGCGGAAGCCTATCCGAAGGTCGCCGCGCGGCTGCGCGTCACGCCGGAAGCGGTGGACGACCCCTATGTCGAGCGGCTGCTCGAAGGCGTGGCCTTCCTCGCCGCGCGGGTGCAGCAGCGGCTGGACGACGAATTGCCCGAGTTCAGCGAGACGCTGCTCGAGATGCTGGCGCCGCACCTGCTGGCCCCGGTGCCGTCGATGACGACGCTGAAGATCGCCCCGCCGCCGGAGGCGCCCGGCCCGACGCGCGTGCCCCGCGGCCTGCTGGTGGAAACCGAGCCGGTGCGCGGCGAGCCGGTGCGCTTTTCCACCTGCCACGACGTCACGGTCTGGCCGGTCGCGGTCGAGACCTTCCGCCTGTCCGGCCTGCCGCTCGCGGCGCCGGCCAACAACCGCGTGCAGGGGGCGATGGCCTGCCTGCGGATCGGGCTGCGCAGCACGACGCCGGAACTCACCTTCGCCAAGATGGGGCTCGACCGGCTGCGGCTGCACCTGCGCGGCGTCGGCGCGCAGGCCGCGCTGCTGCACGAACTGCTCTGCACGGCGACCATCGGCATCGCGCTGGCCGACAGCCCGGTGGATCCGAAGCCGACGCTGCTGGCACCCGAATGCCTGGCGCCCGCGGGCTTCGCGCCGGAGGAAGCGGCACTTCCCTGGCCGAACCGTTCCTTCGCCGGCTACCGGCTGCTGACCGAGTGGTTCGCCTTCCCCGAGAAGTACCTCTACCTCGACCTCAGCGGGCTCGAAGCCCGCACCATGCTGCAGGAGAGCGAGAAGCTCGACATCTTCATCTACCTCGACCGCGCGATGCCGGAGCTCGAGCGCCATCTCGGCCCGGAGAACGTGGCACTCGGCTGCACGCCCGCGATCAACCTTTTCCCGCAGCGCTGCGAGCCGATCGCGCTCGACGGCACGCAGTCCGAATGGATGGTGGTGCCCGACATCCGCCGCCCCGCGGCGCTCGAGATCTATGCGATCGAGGCGGTGCGCGAGAGCCGCCCCGACGGGCGCCGGCGCGCCGTGCTGCCCTTCTATCGCCTCGGCCGCAACGAGCAGGACGAGGCGACGACGGCGGAGATGAACTTCGTCAGCTTCCGCCGCGGCGCGACGCCGCCCGTGACCGGCACGCAGACCTGGATCGAGGTGCGCGACACGCAGTTCGAGCCGGCCCAGCCGGCCGAGGGCGTGCTGACGGTCGAGGCGTTGTGCTGCAACCGCGACCTGCCCGCGCTGCTGCCCTTCGGCGCGGGGCAGCCCCGGCTGCGCGTCGCGCAGGGCGGCGCGCCGGTCTCGGCGGTGGACTGCATCTCCCCGCCCACGCCGACGCTGCGCCCGCGGCTGAACGACCGCGGCGCCTGGCGGCTGATCTCCCACCTCGCGCTGAACCACCTGTCGGTCACCGGCGGTGAATCGGGCGCGGCCGCGCTGCGGGAGATCCTGCGCCTGCACGACCTGCGCGACACGGCGGAAACCCGCGCGGCGATCGGCGCGCTCGTCGCGGTCGAGACGCGACCGGGTGTGGCGCGACTGCCGGGCGGGCGCGCGGGGGCCTTCGCGCGCGGGCTCGACGTGACGCTCACCTTCGACCCGCAGGCCTGGCAGGCGGCGGGGCTGTATCCGCTGGCGCAGGTGATGGAACGCTTCCTCGCGCTGCAGGTCTCGGTGAACGCCTTCTCCCGCACGCTGGTCGCGCTGCGCGGGCGCCCTGGGCTCGCCACGCGCTTCGCGCCGCGCAGCGGCACGCGGACACTGCTTTGAGCGACCTACCGGAAGGCGCGCCCACCCCGCCCGGGGCGGAGGAGGAGCCGGCGCTGCCCGACATCACGGCGCTCGCGGTCGCGACGCCGGAGGCGGCCGAGGCCGCGCGGCCGGAGCCCGAGCCGCCGCCCGCCCCGGCCCTGGTCGCGCTCGCGCCGCTCGAGCGGCTGAAGCGCGAGCCGACCCGCTTCGACATCGACCAGGCGACGCTGATCGCGCTCGCCGCCGCCGGCCTGCCGCGGGACGAGCCCGAGGTGCTGCGCCTGCGCACCTCCGCGCGGCTCGCCATGCCGGGGGGCGCCGTGCTGGCGGCGAAGCCGGAACAGGGCGAACTGACCCTCGGCACCTTCGGCCTGATCGGGGCCGGCGGCGTGCTGCCGCGCCACCACACCACGACGGTCGCGCAGGAACAGCGCAAGCGGTCGCTCGCGCTGCATGCCTTCCTCGACATGCTCGGGCAGCGGACGACGGCGCTCTATCCCAAGGCGGGGGCCAAGTACCGCCCGACGCGCAACCCGGAGCCGACCGCGCGCGTGCTCGCCGCGGCGATCGGCATGGGCACGCCGCACCTGGACGGGCGCATGCGCATCCCCGCCGAGGCGCTGCTCTTCCACGCCGGCAACCTCGCCGCGCGGACGCGCAGCGCCGAACGCCTGCGCGCGATGCTGGAGGCCGAGACCGGCCTCGCCGTGCAGGTGCGCGAATTCGCCGGCGGCTACATCCGCCTGCCGGAGGCCGAGCGCACGCGCATGCCCAAGGGCCGCGGCGCGCCGCAGCATTGCGCGCTCGGCGTCTCGGCGACGGCCGGGGCGCAGGTGTGGGACCCGCAGGCGCGGGTGATCCTGCGCTTCGGCCCGCTGCCGCGCGCCGAATTCGACCGGCTGCTGCCCGGCACGCCGGGCTGGCTGCGCGTGACGCAGCTGGCGCGGCTGTTCGTCGGGCCCGACACCTCCTTCGCCGTCAACCTCGTGCTGCGGGCCGAGGACGTGCCCGCGGGCTCGCTCGCCGGCGGGGCGCGGCTCGGCTGGACGAGCTGGATGGGCGGGTCGCGCCCGCGCAAGGGCGATGCCGAGGACGCCATCTTCGAGCCGCGGGACGTCGTCTGACCCATGGCGCTGCACAGGAACCTTCCCGCATGACCGACGCGAAATCCCGCTACGGCGCCGCCGACGTGCGCTACGTCGCCGCCTTCCAGCCGGAATGCGGCCCCGCGCGCCTGCGCCTGGCGCTGGCGATGGCGGACACCTGGTGGAACCCGCCGGACCCGGACCGGCTGACCGTGCTCGACATCGGCTGCGGCCGCGGCGTGTCGGTCTGCCTGCTGGCCGCGGCCAATCCGGGCTGGGACGTGATCGGGCTCGACCTCCAGCCGGTGCACATCGCCGAGGCGCGCGACGTGGCGCGGCAGGGCGGCCTCGACAATGCGCGCTTCATCGAGGCCGACCTGGCCGAGCTGACCGAGGCGAACAGCGCCGACCTGCTGCCCGAGATCGACATCATCATCTGCCACGGCGTCTGGACCTGGGTGCCGGACCCGGTGCGCGAGGGCATCGTGCGCATGCTGAAGAGCCGCCTGAAGCCGGGCGGCCTGATGCTGATGGGCTACAACGCGCTGCCGGGCTACGCGGACACGCTGCACTTCCAGCGCATGATCGACGAAGCGGCGCGCGCCATGCACGGCGACGAGGCCTCGCGCGGGATCGCGGCGATCGAGGCGATCTCCGCGCTGGCGGAGCACGCGCCGCTTTACATGCCCGAAAAGGGGATCCTCGAGCGCATCACCAAGTCGGCGCGCAACGCGCCCCCCTACCTGGTGCATGAATGGCTGACCAGTTTCTGGCGCCCCGCCTATCATGCCGACGTCGCCCGCGCGCTCGTCCCCGCGCGGCTCGAATTCGGCGGCACGGCGCGGCCGGGCAGCTCGATGCCGGAACTCCACCTGACCCCGGCGCAGCGGGCGGCGATCAACGCGGCCCCCGGGGGCATCGCGAGGGAGACGCTGCTCGACAGCTTCCTCGCCCGCCGCTTCAGGTCGGACATCTTCATCCGCGGCCGTCGGCCGGGCGGGCGGGCGCTGCTGGGCGCGACGACGCTCGTCCTCACCTCCCCGCCGGGCAAGATCAAGGTCCAGATCCCGACCCAGTCCGGCCTGGCGGAACTGGAGCCGGCGCAGGAGGCGGCGCTGGTCGGGGCGCTCGCCGAAGGGCCGAAGACGGTCGCCGAACTGGCCGCGCTGCCGGCCTGCGCCGATCTCAACCACCTCGACATCGCGCTGATGCTGGTGGAAAGCCAGGTCGCCGAGCCCCTGTGGCGCGCGCCGCGCCACGACCCCTCGGCCAATGCGCGCCTCGCGCGGGTCTGCGACAGCCTGCTGCGCCACTTCGCGTCCGAGGCTGCGGCGATGCGCTCGCCGCTCGGCGTGCCGGTCGCGGCGCTGGGCAGCGCGCTGCCGGTCAGCGCCTCGGAACTCGCGCTCTGCGGCGCGCTGCTCTCGGGCCTGCCGCCGGACCCGGCGGTGCTGTCCGTCCACCTTGCGCGCCCGCAGGGCGACGAGGAGGCGCGCGCGCGGGCCGAGGCGGGGATCGTCGACGTGCTCGCGGCGCTGCTGCCCCCCTGGCGCGGCATGGGCGTGCTGCCATGACGACGTCGCGAGGCGCCCCGCCGCCTGAAGCGCTTCGGATGCGGCCGCGCCCGGCCGGTGCTATTGACTGCCCGATCCATGGAGGTCCTCGCATGACCCGCGCATTCCTCGTCGCCGGCGCCGCGCTGATCGCGCTCGCCGCCCCCGTGCCCGCCGCCTTCGCCCAGTCCGACCCGGCGGCGCTGCAGCTCATCGAAAGGCTGCGCCCGCAATCCGGCGGCCAGACGCGCGGCATCCGCGTGCCCGGCGCGGTGGAAAGCACGCCGTCCCAGCCTTCTCCCGTGCAGCCGGCGCCGGTCTTCGGCCAGCCGCCGGCCGCCGCGCCCGCGCCCTCGGTCGCCGGCCCCGGCGCGCCGACCACCGGCCCCGTGACGACCGCGCGCCCGGCCACCCAGGCCGTCGCCCGCCCGCCGGTGCGGGAGACCACCTCGGACGCGCCCTCGGCCTCCATCACCGTGACCTTCGCCTCGGGCTCCGCGCAGATCACGCCGGATGCCGAGCGGGCGCTCGCGCCGCTCGGCCGGGCGCTCGCCTCGCAGGACCTCGCCGCCTTCCGCTTCCGCATCGAGGGCCATACCGACGCGGTGGGCGACGCCGCCTCCAACCAGGCGCTGTCCGAGCGCCGCGCGGCGGCGGTGCGGGACTACCTGATCGCCAAGTTCGGCGTCGCGCCGCAGCGCCTGATCGCCGTCGGGATGGGGGAGACGCAGCTTCTCGTCCCCACGCCGGACGAGGTGCCGAACGCGCGCAACCGGCGCGTGCAGGTCGTGAACATCGGCAGCTGACGACGCCGGCGTGACGGATCCGGACGCGACGGTCCGACTGCCGCGTCCGGCCGCGCCGGGCCCGGCGCGGGGGGCGGCACCGGCCCCGACGCGGGCCGCGCGCCCGTCGCGCCTGGTGCTGGCCGGCGGCGCGGCCGTGCTGCTGGCCGGCGCGGGGGCGGCGGCGCTGTGGCTCTGGCTGGGCCAGGGCCCGGCGGAGCCGCCGCCGAAGCCCGAGGCGCCCGGCGTCGCGACCCCGGCCCCCACCGCGCCCTCGCCGCCACGGTCCATGACCATGGCGCCGCCGGCGGATTTCGCGCCGCCGGTCGCCAGCGAGGAGGCGATCCTCGCCCATCGCGCCGAACGCCCCGTCATCTTCCGCCTGGACGCCAATCCGCGCGTCTTCGTCGTCGACTTCCCGGGCCTCGAGGTGCAGGGCGCGACGCTGAACCGCGTCGCCGCGCTGGTCGAGAAGGCGGGCCAGCCGCGCGACCGGGTGCTCCCCGACGCGGCGCTCGCCGCCGCCATCACCGCGAGCGGCGAGACCGCCGGCACCTACTACTACGGCCACAACTACCGCGGCCGCGACCTGGAGCGCTTCTTCGCCCTGGCCGATCGCGACGGCATCGCGCTGAACGCCGAGGAGCAGTGGCTGCGGCGGGAAGTGGCGCGGCTGCGCCGGCTGGTGCCGGCGCCGGAGGATTTCGCCCTCGTCTCCGTCCCGGGCCTCGAGCCCCGCGTCGATGCCGCGATGCGCCGCGCGATCCTGCATCATGAGATCGGGCACGGGCATTTCTTCACCGATGCCCGCTTCGCCGCGCATGTCGCGCTGGTCTGGCGCGACGTCTTCACCGAGCAGGAGCGCGCCCGCTTCCGCGCCTTCCTCGAACGCGAGGGCTACGACCCCGCGCTGGAGGAGGTGATGATGAACGAGGCGATGTCCTACCTGATCTTCACGCCCGACCCGCGCTTCTTCACCCCGGCCCATGCGGGGCTGGACGATGTGCGGGCGGATGTGCTGCGCGCGGCGCTGCGGGCCGGCGCGCCTCGGTAGGGCGGGAAATCCGATCCCGCTTGGTCAGCGGTGCCGCGGGCGTCAGCGCGGCAGGCGCGCGAACAGCGCCAGCAGCGCGGCCCAGTGCCGCTCCGCCGCCACCGGGTCGAAGCCGCCGGAATCCGGCTGGGCGAAGCCGTGATGCGTGCCGGGATAGTGTTCGATCCGATGCGGCAGGCGGCTGCGCCCGATCGCCTCGGCCACCGTCTCCGGCACGCCGGCGGGCACGTAGGGATCGTGCTCGGCGAAGCAGAGATAGGCCTCGCCCCGCGCCAGCGCGGGCAGCCAGAGATGCGGGCTGTCCGCCGCCTCGGTCACCATGCGCGTGCCGTAGAAGGACGCCGCGGCGGCGACGCGGCCCGGCTGTTCCGCCAGCGCCTGCAGCGCGAAGCGCCCCGACATGCAGTAGCCGAGCGCGCCCGCCGGCCGCGCTTGCGTCACGCCCAGCGCGTCGAGCATCGCCGGCAGGTCGGTGCGGAATTCCGCATGGCCGTAGCCGCGGGCGAGGGTGAAGATGCGCTCCCGCTCCGGATCGCCCTCGCGCGAGAAGGCGGCGCGGTCGAAGCCGACCTCGCGCAGCCGGCGCCAGTACAGGTTGGGCAGCAGCGCGCGATAGCCGCAGGCTGCCAGCCGCGCGGCCATGCCATGCAGCGCGGGGCGCAGGCCCGGCGCGTCCATCAGCAGCAGGATGGCGGGTGCCGCTTCGGGCGCATCGTCCGGCGCGTAGAGATGCGCGTTGATCGTGCCGCCGGGGGCGGGGATGTCGATCGCGGCGGCGGTGATCGCCATGGGATCAGCGCCGCGCGACGGTCTCGACCACCACGGGGCGGACCACCACGCGCGTGCCGGTCGCCCGCGCGCTGCGCAGCGCCGCGCCGAGTGCTGCGACGTAATCCGCCTGCCGTTCCACCACCGGCCGCGAATTGCCGAAGAGCGGGCGGTCGGAGGTGATGACGACGGCGAGGTCCGTGCCGTAGGGCTCGTCCACCTGCCAGCCGGGGAAGTTCCCCTGGGGCTCGCCCAGGCGGATCTGCGCGCCGGCGGTCTGCAGCGCGGAGGGGACGAGGTTCGCGACCTCCCCCGAATGCATGAAGTAGGCGACGTACAGATGCGCCGGCCAGTCCGGCATCTGCACGTCGAGCCGCATGAGTTCCCCGTTCTGCAGCGGCGTCTGGCCCACCACCGTCACGCCGGGGGCCGCGCCCGCCGGGCCGATGACCGGCCGCAGCAGGTCGAGCGCGTCGCAGAAGGCGCCGTCGAAGGGGGTGAGGGACAGGCGCGCCGAATCCTCCGGCACGCCGCGCTCGGCCAGCGTGCGGCGGATGGCGGCGTCGTCCCCGCGGCGGACCACGCCGGCCAGCGTCAATTGCCGGTCGCTGGCCGACCAGGCGATCAGCGAGCAGGGGGTGGTGGCGGCGATGGACTGCGCCGCGGCCCGCAGGTCGAGCCGCGCGAGGGCGGCCTGCTGCTGGCGCTGGGCGGCTTCGCGCGCCGCGGCTTCCCGCTGGGCGGCTTCGCGCTGCGCCGCTTCGCGCGCCGCGGCCTCGCGCTGCGCGGCATCGCGGGCGGCCTGATCGCGCAGCGCCGCCTCGCGCTGGGCGGCTTCGCGCTGGGCGGCTTCGCGCGCGGCCTGCTCGCGCAGCATCTGCTCCCGCGCCGCGGCCTCCCGCGCCGCCTGCTCGCGCATCGCGGCCTCGCGCTGGCCGGCTTCGCGCGCCGCCTGTTCCCGCGCCGCGGCATCCCGCGCCGCCTGTTCGGCCGCGAGCCTTTCGCGCTGCGCCTGTTCGCGCGCGGCGCGGTCGCGCGCGGCGGCCTCGCGGGCCGCGGCCTCGCGCGCCGCGTTCTCGGCGGCGGCCTGTTC
>NZ_JAGIYZ010000035.1 GCF_017813355.1 Roseomonas nitratireducens | reverse complement strand
GGCGGCGGCGCTCGGGGGGGTCGGGGCGCGCACGGCGCGGCGCGTGCCGGCGGGCGCCGCGGGGGTGGCGGCGATCGGGGGGCTGCTGCCACAGCCTGTGGCGGGTCAGCCACAGTGTCTCAGCTAAGTCGCGCCCGGGGTTTCTGCGCGGTTGCCGGACGACGCGGAGGCGGGCGATAGTCCGCCCCAGGCCACCACGCCGTCCTTCCGTCGTTCGCGGGGGAAGCGGCGGCGGACCTGCCGGGGGGCAGGACGGCCCAGGGAACTGCCGGTTCGCCGGCCTTGAGGAGGACTTGAATGCGCAAGATTCTGATGGGGACGACCGCCGTTGTCGGCGCCGCCCTCCTGGCGCCGGCGGCTTTCGCCCAGGCGCCGGTCACCACGACGCCGGGCCAGGGCGGCCTGCGCGGCGATGCCACCGGCACGTCCGCCGTGGTCGCGCCGGCGCCGGCGATTTCCGCGCCGGGCGGCCTGAGCATCCGCATCGGCGGCTACTTCGACTTCCGGTCGGCCTACATCCAGGACGATTGGGATCGCGCCCGCAGCCGTAACTCCGCCGCGGCGAACGGCGGTGGCCCGAACGCGGTGGCCCGCAACCGCTATGACTTCCAGAACGACAGCGAACTCTTCGTGTTCGTCGATGGCCGCGCTTCCAACGGCCTGACCTACGGCGCCGAGTTCCAGTTCCAGATGGACGGCGTCGGCGGCACGGGCAACACCGTCGTCGACCTGGACGAGGCCTTCATGTTCGTCGGCACGCCGACGCTGGGCCGCCTGACCTTCGGCCAGGAAGACAACGCCGCGTCGCTGATGCAGGTGCGCGCCCCGGGCGTGGGTGAGCTGGCGGACGGCAACTGGTCCGACTTCATCATCCACAACGGCCTGTACGGCAACCCGTACCTGCTGGCCGGCATCAACGACGGCAACGACTCGACGAAGATCATCTACACCTCGCCGCAGTTCGCCGGCTTCGACTTCGGCCTGTCCTACGCGCCGCAGTCGCGTTCGGAAGGCCGTCGCATCGAGAATACCGGTACGCTCGGCGGCGCCGCGGCGACCTTCCAGCGTGACCGCGTGACCGCCGAGAACGAGATCGCGGTGGCCCTGCGCTATCGCGGGACCTTCGGCCCGGTCGGCGTGAACGCCGGCTTCGGCGCGATGTTCGCCGACTCCGCTCGCCAGAACGCCGCGGGTCAGTCTCTCGCGCCGAACGCTCGCGCGCAGGCGATCAACGCCTACACCGTCGGCCTGAGCGTCGCGGCCTATGGCTTCGCGGTCGGCGGCGAATACACCTGGGGTTCCTACAACAATGCCCCGGGCGGCGCTGCCCTGAACCCCGGCCTCGACGACAGCAACGCCTTCGTGCTCGGCGTGACCTACACCGTCGGCCCGCTGATCCTCGGCGCGAACTACGGCGTGGCGAAGCAGGACAACGGCACGAGCCCCGCGGGCGTCGCCCTCTCGGACCGCACGCACACCTACTACGGCTTCGGCGTCGTCTATAACCTCGCGCCGGGCCTCGCGCTCTACGCGTCGTACCAGAACATCAACGACGAGAACCTGCCGACCGCCGCGCCGTCCAACGCGACGTATGGCGGCACCGGCACCACGCTGGCGTCCTTCAACGGCACCAGCACCCGGACCATCAACTTCGGTCTGGCTGGCATCCGTCTCGCCTTCTGATCGACGGAACGTGACTTTTCGGGGGGCGGCAGGGGAGACCCTGCCGCCCTTCGTCTTTTCAGCGCCCCAATTGAAGCGCTAGAACACGGGCCCATGACCCGCGCCATTCCCACCCGCCGTCCCGCCCGCGCCCTTGCGGCGCTCGGCCTGCCCCTGATCATCGCCGCCTGCAGCGGCTCCTCGGACAATCTCCGGGAGGTCGGGCGAAACGAGTACAACAGCGACAGCGGCCGGTCGCGCGTGGCCGGGCGGCTGACAGGCGCCGATGACGGCATCGTCCTGTTCGGCACCTCCCGCACCCCGCGGGAGGATGGCGGCGCTGGCGCCGGCGCCGGCCTTGGCGTCAACGCCTATCTCTGGCGCGCGACGCTCGACACGCTGTCCTTCATGCCGCTCGCCTCGGCCGATCCCTTCGGCGGGGTCATCATCACCGACTGGTATTCCCCCCCCGGCGCCGGCGGGGAGCGGTTCAAGGCGACCGCCTATGTCATGGGCCGGCAGCTGCGGTCCGATGGCGTGCGCGTGTCGGTCTTCCGGCAGGTGCGCGGCGGCAATGCCTGGGTGGACGCGCCGGTCGCGGCCTCCACGGGCGCCGAGCTGGAAGACCGGGTCCTGGCGCGGGCCCGAGAATTGCGGAGCCAGACGGCCGGGCGCTGACCGCCCGATGGCCTGAACGGACGAAGGCCAGGCGGCGCGGCCTGGCATCTTCCCGTTGCGATTGCCGCCCAAGGTTCGGACCCGGTCCGTCGCGCGTGTTCAAGGCGCGGACTGGACGCGCAGGTGACGCGCTTTTCCCTTCCGAGTTCCTCGAGCCCCTGGCAGGCTCGCGCCGTGCCCGTCCCGTGAAGCGGATCGCCGACCCGTTCGTCGCCCGCGCGATACCGCGGTCGCGGATCAGGCGCTAGGAATCCTTGGCGTCGCGGCTTATGCATCGCGGCACCATGAACGACGCCCCGACCCCGTCCCCGCGCTACGATTTCCGCGCCGCCGAGCCTCGCTGGCAGGCGGAATGGGATAGCCGCGCCTGCTTCGCCGTGCCCGACGTGCCGCCGCCCGGCGCGCGCAAGTACTACGTGCTGGAGATGTTCCCCTACCCCTCCGGCAAGATCCACATGGGGCATGTGCGGAACTACACGCTGGGCGACGTGGTCGCCCGCTACAAGCGCGCGCGTGGCCATCTGGTGATGCACCCGATGGGGTGGGACGCCTTCGGCTTGCCGGCCGAGAACGCGGCGCGCGAACGCGGCGTGCATCCAGCGCAATGGACCTACGCCAACATCGCCAACATGCGCGACGAGCTGAAGCGCATGGGCCTCAGCCTGGAATGGGCGCGGGAATTCGCCACCTGCGATCCGGAATACTACGGCCAGCAGCAGCGCCTGTTCCTCGATTTCTGGAAGGCCGGCCTCGTCGAGCGCAAGGAATCCTGGGTGAACTGGGACCCGGTGGACGGGACCGTCCTGGCGAATGAGCAGGTGATCGACGGGCGCGGCTGGCGATCCGGCGCGCTGGTCGAGAAGAAGAAGCTCAGCCAGTGGTTCCTCGCCATCACGAAGTTCGCGCCGGACCTGCTGGACGCCCTCGGCACGCTCGACCGCTGGCCGGATCGCGTGAAGCTGATGCAGTCCAACTGGATCGGGCGCAGCGAGGGCGCGCGGCTGCGCTTCGCGCTGGCCGAGCCGGTCGGCGACATGACGGATGTGGAGGTCTTCACGACGCGGCCGGACACGCTGTTCGGCATGTCCTTCCTCGCCGTCGCGGCGGAGCACCCGCTGGCCGCGGCCGCGGCCGCGGCGAACGCGCAGGCGGCGGCGTTCGTCGCCGAATGCCGGCGCATGGGGACCTCGGAAGCCGCGATCGAGCAGGCGGAGAAGAAGGGCTTCGACACGGGCTTCCGCGTGAAGCACCCCTTCACCGGGGCCGAATACCCGGTGTGGATCGCGAACTTCGTGCTGATGGAATACGGCACGGGGGCGATCTTCGGATGCCCGGCGCATGACCAGCGCGATCTCGACTTCGCGCGGAAATACGGGCTGTCGGTGACGCCGGTGGTGCTGCCGCACGGCGCCGACGCCGCGGCCTTCCAGGTGGCCGACACCGCCTTTACCGAGGACGGCACGGCGTTCAATTCGGGCTTCCTCGACGGGCTGCCGGTCGCGCAGGCCAAGCGCGCGGCGATCGACGCGCTGGAGAAGGGCGGCAACGGCCAGGGCGTGGTGAACTGGCGCCTGCGCGACTGGGGCGTTTCCCGCCAGCGCTACTGGGGCTGCCCGATCCCGGTGATCCATTGCGACGCCTGCGGCGCGGTGCCTGTGCCGGCGGAACAGCTGCCCGTGCGACTGCCCGACGACGTGGATTTCTCGAAGCCGGGCAATCCGCTCGACCACCACCCGACGTGGAAGCACGTGGACTGCCCGTCCTGCGGCAAGCCCGCGCGGCGGGAGACGGACACCTGCGACACCTTCGTGGATTCGTCCTGGTACTTCGCGCGCTTCTGTTCCCCGCGCGCTGAGGTGCCGGTGACGCGCGAGGCGGTCGATGCCTGGCTGCCGGTTGACCAGTATATCGGCGGGATCGAGCACGCGATCCTGCACCTGCTCTATTCGCGCTTCTTCTCCCGCGCGATGAAGGCGACCGGCCACCTGGCCGTGGAGGAACCCTTCGCCGGGCTCTTCACCCAGGGGATGGTGCAGCACGAGAGCTACAAGGGTGCCGATGGGCGCTGGCTGTATCCGGAGGAGGTGGAGTTCGCGACCGCCGCCGACGGCACGCGCAGCGCCACGGTGAAGGGCACGAACGAGGCGGTGACGATCGGCCGCGTCGAGGCGATGTCCAAGTCCAAGCGCAACACCGTCGATCCCGGCGCGATCATCGCGAAATACGGGGCGGATACGGCGCGCTGGTTCATCCTGTCCGACAACCCGCCCGAGCGGGACATGGAGTGGACGGAGTCCGGCGTCGCCGGCGCCTATCGCTTCACGCAGCGCATCTTCCGCATGGTGGAGGCGGCGCTGCCCGCGCTGCCGCCGCCGGGTGCGGCGCCGGAGGCCGAGGGCCGCGCGCTGCGCCGCGCGACGCACCGGACCATCGCCGCGGTGACGGAGGCGCTGGAGACCTTCGCCTTCAACGTCGCCGTCGCGCGGCTCTATGAATTCGCCAATGCGATCGAGGCGGCGAAGGATGCCCCCGGCGGGGCGCGGCGGGAGGCGCTGGAGATGCTCGCGCGGCTGTCCGCGCCGATGATGCCGCATCTGGCGGAGGAAGCCTGGTCCCTGCTGCGCCCGGGCGATGCGGCGCTGGTCGCCCAGCTGCCCTGGCCGGAGGCCGACGCCGAACTGCTGGTGGCGGAGACCGTGACGCTCGCGGTGCAGGTGCTGGGCAAGCTGCGCGCGACGATCGAGGTGCCCGCCGGAGCGAGCGAGGAGACGATCTTCGCCGCGGCCGAGGCGGAGGAGAACGTGCAGCGCGCCCTGGGCGGCAAGCCGATCCGCAAGCGTATCCACGTGCCGGGGCGGGTGGTGAACCTTGTGGTCTAGGCGAAGCATCCTCGTCCTGGGGCCGGCGCTGCTCGCGGGCTGCGGCTTCCGCCCGATGTATGCCGAGCGGGCCGATGGCGGCGGCGCGGTCGCCGGGCTGCGCCAGGTGCGCGTCGCGCGCATCCTGGAGCGGAACGGGCAGCTGATGCGCCGGCGGCTCGAGGAACGGCTCGCGACCAACGAGGCCACCGCGCGCTACGACCTGCGCGTGGGGCTGGCCTTCGGGGCGGAGGTGCAGGGCTTCACGCGGGACGGCACGCCGACGCGCGTGCGCTACACCGGCACGGCCACCTGGTTCCTGTTCGACACCAACACGCCGCCGCGGCTGGTGGCGCGCGGCGCGGAACGCACCTTCGACGCCTTCAACGTGCCGGACAATCAGTTCTTCGCGGCCGAAACGGCCCGGCTGGCGATGGAGCAGCGGCTGGTGGACCAGTTGGCCGAGGACATCGTCCGCAGCCTGTCGGTGCGCTTCGAATCCGGGCCGCCGCAGGCGGGCTGAGAAGCGCGTGGCGAAGCTCGACGCGCGCCGCATCGCGGGCTTCCTGGCCGATCCTGGTGCGGCGCGGCTGGTGCTGGTCTTCGGCGAGGATGGCGGGCTGGTGCGGGAGCGCGGCGACGCGCTGGCGCGCGCGGTGGCCGGAGACGACCCTTTCCGGCTGGTGGACGTGCCGCGGGAGGCCGCGGCCAAGGACGCGACGCTGCTGGCCGCCGAGGCCGCGACGCCTGCGCTGACCGGGGGTCGGCGGTTGGTGCGCGTGCGGGACGCGACGGATGGCCTCGCCAACGCCGCCAAGGCCGTTCTGGCTGGCGCCGGCCCCGGCATCGTGCTGCTGGAGGCCGGGTCGCTCGACGGGCGAAAGGGCCTGCGTGCCGCGCTGGAGAAGGCGGGGCCCGAGGCCGCCGTGATCGCCTGCTATGCCGAGACCGGCGCGGCGCTGGAATCCTCCATAACCGCGGCGCTGAAGGAGTACGGCGTGACCGCCGAGCCTTCCGCCGTGGCGTGGATGGCGCAGCGGCTGGGCGAGGACCGGCTGGTAATGCGGCGGGAATGCGAGAAGCTCGCTTTGTATGTCGGCGCCGGCGGACGGGCGACGGAGGAGGATGCTTTGGCCTCCCTGTCGGAGGGCTCGGCGCTCGACCTCGATGCCGCCTTGTCGGCCGCGAGCGAGGGCGATGCGGCGCGCGCCGATGCCGCGCTGGAGGCGGCCTTCGCGGAAGGCGCGGTGTCCGTCGCCGTGGTGCGCGGCGCGCTGCGCCAGATCCAGCGGCTTGAGGCGGCTGCGCTGCTGGTGGCGCGCGGCGCCTCGGTGCGCGACGCGGTTGAGGGCTTGCGCCCGCCGGTCTTCTTCAAGGCGCGTCCTGCCTTCGAGCGCGCGTTGCGCTGCTGGCGGCCGGAAGCCTTGGCCGCCGCGGGGGAGATGCTGCTGGAAGCCGAGCGCCGGACGAAGACGACCGGCATGCCCGACCGCGCCGTCGCCCGCGCCGCGGTGATGGGTTTGGCGCGCGAAGCCTTGCGCGGTCGACGCGGTTGACTTCAGCTGTTGGCGACGTTTCTGCGCCTCATGGCGCGCTTTTAACCCGTTTATTCGATCTTTTCAGTATTGAATTCCTGCAATAGTCGGAAGGTCCAGGAAACTCAGTTTCCTGGCAGGGGAGCCCGAGGGGGCGGCGCCCCCTCGGAGATCAGGCTTCCGGATCGAGCAGGCGCAGCACGCCGTCGAGCTGGTCGAGATCCTGGTAGGTGATCGTCAGCTGCCCGCCCTTGCCGGCGCTGCGGATGCCCACCTTGAGCCCGAGCCGTTCGGTCAGCCGCCGTTCGAGCGCCGCCGTATCGGCGTCCTGCTTCGTGCTGCGCCGCGCGGCGGGATCGCGCGGCTCGGCCGCCGCGAGGGCTTCCGTCTGCCGTACGGACAGGCCGCGCACGACCACGAGGGCGGCGAGCCGCTCGGGGTCTTCGGCGCCGAGCAGCGCGCGCGCGTGGCCGGCGGACAGCGTGCCGGCGCGCAGCAGGTCGCGCACCTTGGGCGGCAGGTTGAGCAGGCGCAGCGTGTTCGCGACGTGGCTGCGGGACTTGCCCACGGTCTGGCCCAGGCTTTCCTGCTTGAGCCCGAACTCGCCCATGAGGCGCTGATAGCCTTCCGCTTCCTCGAGCGCGTTGAGGTCTTCGCGCTGGAGGTTCTCGACGAGGCCGGCTGCCATGGCGCCGCGGTCGTCGAGGTCGCGGATGACGACGGGCACGTCATGCAGCTTGGCCTGCTGCGCCGCGCGCCAGCGGCGTTCGCCGCCGAGGATCTGGAAGCGTCCAGGCGCGCCCGGCTTCGGGCGGACCAGGATCGGCTGGAGGATGCCGTGTTCCTTGATCGATGCCGCGAGTTCTGCGAGCGCCGCGGGGTCGGGCGTGGCGCGGGCCTGGAAGGGGCTCGGCTCCAGCGCCTCGACCGGCAGGTTGCGCGGCGCGCCTGTCTGGGTCGGGACGGGCGGCGGGTCCTTGTCCCCCATCAGGGCGGAGAGCCCCATGCCGAGGCGCGCGGGCTTCTTCATGCGGCGGGCTTCCTCGCGCGGCGTTCGCGCTTCAGCAGTTCCGCGGCGAGGTCGATATAGGCCTGCGCGCCGGCGGAGCGGTGGTCATACAGGATGACCGGCAGGCCGTGGGAAGGCGCCTCGCTGATGCGGACGTTGCGCGGGATGATGGTGGTGTAGACCTTGTCGCCGAAGAAGGCGCGGACATCGGCGGCGACGAGTTCCGACAGGTTGTTCCGCCGGTCGAACATGGTCAGCACGATGCCTTCCAGTTCGAGGCCGGGATTGAGCGCCCGCTTCACCCGTTCGACCGTTCGCGTGATCTGGGAGACGCCTTCGAGGGCGAAGAATTCCGTCTGCAGCGGCACGAGCACCGCGTTGGCGGCAACCAACGCGTTCAGGGTCAGCAGGCCGAGCGAGGGCGGGCAGTCGATCAGGATGATCTCGGTCCCCGCCAGCGCATCCGCCTGGGCTTCCAGCGCGTCGCGCAGGCGGCGTTCGCGGTGCTCGAGGCCGACGAGCTCGATCTCGGCGCCGGCGAGGTCCGGGTCGGCCGGGAGCAGCGTCAGGTTCGGGATCTTCGTCGGGCGAAGCAGTTCGCGCAGCGGCTTCTCGCCGGTGAGCAGCGCATAGGACCCTGCCCCGCGATCCTGCCGCCCGACGCCGAGCCCGGTCGAGGCATTCCCCTGAGGGTCGAGGTCGATGAGCAGCACCTTGCGCTTCGCGGCGAGCGCGGTGCCGAGGTTGATCGCTGTCGTGGTCTTGCCGACACCGCCCTTCTGGTTGGCGAGCGCGATGATGCGGGGCTGCGGGCGTTCAGGTGCCGGCACGGCGAATCTCATTGAGACGGAGGATGGTGGCCTCGGGGTCCGTGCGGCTTTGGAACCGCTCGACCGTGAAGTGCCAGTGCGCGGCGGCGCTCGTCAACTCCTCCTCCGCCGCGCGGCCCTTCGGGAACAGCGTGATGCCGCCCGGCGCCAGCAGTGGCGCTGCGAAACCGAGCAGCGTGTCGAGCGGCGCCAGCGCCCGCGCCGTGACCGCGGCCAGCGGAGGCAGGGAGGTCTGCTCGATCCGCTGCGCATGGACCTTCACCCGCTTCAGGCCCATGGCGGCGGCGGCCTCGATCAGGAAGGCGGCCTTGCGGCGATCCGACTCGACCAGATGCACCTCGCGGTCCGGCAGGGCGGCCGCGATCACCAGCCCCGGCAGCCCGCCGCCCGAGCCCAGATCCGCGATCGGTCCTTCCTCCGGCAGCAGGGGGACGAGCTGCAGGCTGTCCGCGACATGCCGTCGGTCGATATCCGCCGCTGTCCTGGCCGAGACGAGGTTGATGGTCGCGTTCCAGCGCAGCAGAAGGTCGCGATAGTTGGCGAGCCGGGCGTCGCGCGCCGGGTCCTGTTTCACGTGAAACGCGCGCCTTCCCGCCGCAAGGCCACAGCCAGGGCGGCGAGCGCGGCCGGGGTGATGCCGGGCAGCCGGCCGGCGGAGCCGAGCGTCGCCGGGCGCGCGGCGGCCAGGCGCTGCCGCATCTCGGCGGAAAGGCCAGGCACGGCGGCGAAATCGAGCGCCGCGGGGATGGGCGTCCGCTCCTCCCGCTCGAGCAGGCGCATTTCGGCATCCTGGCGGCGGAGATAGGGGGCGTAGAGCGCTTCCGCTTCCAGCTGCGCGCGGACCGACGGGGAGACATCCCGCAGCCAGGGAAAGGCACCTTCGGCCGCCGCCGCCGCGATGCCGGGCAGGGCCAGCACCTCCAGCACGCTCCGGCGCCGCCCGTCCTGGTTCACGGCGATGCCCTGGGCGGCGAGCGCGGCAGGCGTCGCGCCATCCGCCCGGGCCCGCGCGAGCGCGTCGGACAAGGCGGTGGCGAAGGCGCGATGGCGCGCGGCACGCTCCGGCCCGACGCAGCCCCAGCCGATGCCCTTTTCCGTCAGCCGGAGCCCGGCATTGTCGGCGCGCAGAACCAGGCGATGCTCCGCCCGCGCGGTCAGCATCCGATAGGGCTCGCTGACCCCATGCAGCACAAGGTCGTCGACCAGCACGCCGACATAGGCCTCCCCGCGCGTCAGCACCTTGTCCGGCGCGGTGCCGGAGGCACGGCTTGCGGCGTTCAGCCCGGCCATCAACCCCTGCGCGGCGGCTTCCTCATACCCGGTGGTGCCGTTGATCTGGCCGGCCAGGAATAGTCGCGGCACCGACCTGACCTCGAGCGCCGGGGTCAGCGCCCGCGGGTCGACATGGTCGTATTCGATCGCGTAGCCGGGGCGGACAATCCGCGCCCGCTCCAGCCCGGGGATGGAAGCGATCATCGCCGCCTGCACATCCTCGGGCAGGCTGGTCGAGATGCCGTTCGGATAGACCGTGTCGTCGTCCAGGCCCTCGGGCTCCAGGAAGATCTGGTGGCGCTCCCGCTCCGCGAAGCGGACCACCTTGTCCTCGATCGAAGGGCAATAGCGCGGGCCCACCCCCTGGATGCGGCCGCCATAGACGGCGCTCTGGTGCAGGTTCGCCCGGATCAACGCATGGGTCGCCGGCGTCGTCGCGGTGATGCCGCAGACCACCTGGCGGTTCGTGATGCGCTCCGTCATCCAGGACAGCGGCTCGGGCGGATCGTCCCCGGGCTGCGCTTCCAACTCGCCCCAGGCGATCGTCCGGCCATCGAGCCGCGGCGGCGTGCCGGTCTTCAGCCGCGCCAGCGGCAGGCCCAGCCGCTCGAAGGCCAGCGCCAGGCCGATCGCGGGTGCATCGCCGACCCGGCCGGCCGGGATGCGCCGCTCGCCGATATGGATCTCGCCACGCAGGAAGGTGCCGGTCGTGACCACCAGCGCCCCGCAGGCGAAGCGCTGCCCGTCGGCCGTCAGCACGGCGGCGATCCCGCCATCGGGGGCGGTCTCGATCCCCTCCGCCGCGGCGGCCAGGATCGTCAGGCCGGGCTGGGCTTCCAGGAGGCCCCGCACCGCGGCGCGGTAGAGCCGCCGGTCCGCCTGGGCGCGCGGGCCGCGCACCGCCGGGCCCTTGGACCGGTTCAGCATCTTCACATGGATCGCGGCGGCATCCGCGGCGCGGGCCATGATGCCGTCCAGGGCATCCACCTCCCGCACCAGATGGCCCTTGCCCACGCCGCCGATCGCGGGGTTGCAGGACATCTCGCCGAGCGTCTCGATCCGATGCGTCAGCAGCAGCGTGCGCGCGCCACAGCGCGCCGCAGCCGCGGCCGCCTCGCAGCCGGCATGGCCGCCGCCGATGACGATGACGTCGCAGGGGTCGTGCATGGATGGGGGTATACGGATCGGCGCGGGGGAGGTGAACCTCCCCCGGACCCCCTCCCTTCTTTCTTCTTCCGCCCCCGCAGAAGGGCCGGCGTCTATTTGCCGATGCAGAAGTCCCGGAAGACGATGTCGAGGATGTCCTCGACGCCGACGCGGCCAGTCAGGCGGCCGAGCGATCGCAGGGCGGCGCGCAAGGCCTCGGAGACCAGTTCCGGCAGCGCGGCGACTTCCGCCTCGGCCAGCCAGGCGACCGCCTCCGACAGGGCGGCGCGATGGCGTGGGCGGGTCAGCAGGGCAGCATCGCCGGCGCCGGCCAGGCGCGCGGCCTCCGCAGCCAGCCGGTCGCGCAGGTTCGAAAGCCCCACCCCGGTGCGGGCGGAGACAGGGAGCGGCACTGCCCCGCCGATCAGCCCGGGCGCGGGCGCGATGTCGACCTTGTTCGCCAGCACGACGGCGCCGGGGCGGATCCAGGCCAGGGTCTCGGCATCCGGGGGCGCGTCGGTGGCGAAGACGGCGAGCACGAGGTCGGCCTCCTCCGCGCGGCGGCGCGCCCTGCGGATGCCTTCCAGTTCGATCTCGTCCTGGGCTTCCCGCAGCCCGGCGGTGTCGGCGAGCGTCACCGGCACGCCGGCCAGGTCCAGCCGGACCTCCACCACGTCCCGCGTCGTCCCGGCACGGGCGGAAACGATCGCCGCCTCCCGCCCCGCCAGGGCGTTCAGTAGCGACGACTTCCCGGCATTGGGCGCGCCGAGGATCGCGACCAGAAGCCCCTCCCGCAACCGCTCGCCACGTCCCTCATCGGCCAAGTGGGTCGCCATCTCCGCGCGCAGCGCCGCCGCGCCCGCCCGCGCCCGGTCGCCGAGGTCGGTCGGCAGGTCGTCCTCGGCGAACTCAATCGCCGCTTCCTGGTGGGCCAGCAGCCGCGCGAGCCGATCCGCCCAGCCGCCATAGAGCCGCGCCAGCGCGCCATCGGCTTGGCGAAGGGCCTGGCGGCGCTGCGCCTCGGTCTCGGCGGCGATCAGGTCGGCGATGCCCTCCGCCGCGGTCAGGTCCATCCGCCCGTTCAGGAAGGCGCGGCGGGTGAATTCCCCGGGCTCGGCTGGCCGGGCGCCGAGCGCGACGAGCGCCTGCGCCACCGCCGCGATGACGGCCGGCCCGCCATGCAGGTGCAGCTCCGCGCTGTCCTCCCCGGTGTAGGAAGCTGGGCCGGGAAACCAGAGCACCAGGGCGTGGTCGAGGACCTCCGCCGTCTGGGGCGCCCTCAGCCGGCGCAGGCTTGCGCGCCGGGCTTCGGGCAGGCCTCCGGCGAGGCCCTGGAGGATGGTTGCGCTGGCTGGCCCCGACATCCGCAGCACGGCCACTGCGCCACGGCCGGCGCCGCTCGCCATCGCGAAGATCGTATCCTGCTGGCTCATCGCCCAGGGTCCGGCCGGCGTTTGGGAAGTCTCGGGGGAACCCTGCCGCGTCCCGCCGCGGGGAAGGTCCCCTCCCGGTGCGGCTGTTCCACGTGAAACACCCTCACCCCTTCGGCGGTGGCACGTCCTTCTCGGTCAGGATCAGCCGCTGCACCCGACCGCCGCCGATCACGTGGACCTGAAGGATCTCCTCCACATCCTCGATGCTGGTGGGGCGGTACCAGACGCCATCGGGGTAGATCACCATGGCCGGGCCGAACTCGCAGCGTTCCAGGCAGCCGGCGGTGTTCACCCGGATGCCGGGGATCTTCAGTTCCTTGGCCCGCGCCTTCATGTAGTCGCGCAGCTTCTCGGACCCTCGCGCGGCACAGGATCCGCGCGGGTGGTCGTCCCCGCGCCGGTTGGTGCAGACGAACAGGTGCGCCGAGTAGAACATTGACGGGTCGGCGTCGGTCATGGGCGTCTCCGGTTCGGGGTCCTGGCGCATGTAGCGGCCCGGCCCATCCCCTCCAAGCCGCATCCATTCCTGGGCATGAAGAGCGCGCGCCCCTGCTTGACGGCTGGCGCCACCAAGGTGTCTCTCCCTCCCTCCATGCCGCAGCTCTCCCTCCATACGCCGCTCGGCGAGATCACCGTCTCGGAAGAAGACGGTGCCATCGTCGCCCTCGACTGGGGCCGCGGCCGGGACCAGGCGGCAACGCCCCTGCTCGCGCGCGCCCGAGACCAGCTGCAGGACTATTTCGACGGCACGCGGACGGCGTTCGACCTGCCCCTCGCACCGCACGGCACGGAGTTCCAGCGCAAGGTCTGGGACGCGCTCTGCGCCATCCCGGCGGGCGAAACCCGCACCTATGCCGACATCGCGCGCGCCGTAGGCTGCCGCGCGGCACGCGCCATTGGCCAGGCCAATGGCGCCAACCCCATCCCCATCCTCATCCCATGCCACCGCGTCGTCGCGGCCGATGGAACGCTCGGCGGCTATTCGGGCGGCGAGGGAGAGGCTACGAAGCGCTACCTTCTGGACCTCGAGGGCGCCGCCCCCGGGGGCCGGACCCTTTTCACGGCCGCCAGAAGGCGCGGCACCATACGGACACGCCCCGAATGACCCACGCCATCCGCATCCACGAGACCGGCGGCCCGGAGAAGATGGTCTGGGAGGAAATCCCCCTCCCCGCCCCGAAGCCGGGCGAGGCGCTCGTCCGCCACAAGGCGGTCGGCCTCAACTTCATCGACGTCTATTTCCGCACCGGCCTCTACAAGGCGCCCTCCCTGCCCGCGATCATCGGGATGGAAGGCGCGGGCGTGGTCGAGGCGGTCGGCGACGGCGTGACCGACATCGCCCCGGGCGACCGCGTCGCCTACGCCACGGCGCCGATCGGCGCCTATGCCGAGGCGCGCTGCATCAAGGCCGACCGGCTCGTGAAGCTGCCCGGGCCGCTCTCCTTCGAGCAGGGCGCGGCGATGATGCTGCAGGGCATGACCGCCGCCTTCCTGGTCAAGAAGTGCTACCCGGTCCGCGCGGGCCAGACCGTGATGGTGCATGCCGCGGCCGGCGGCGTCGGCCTCATCATGTGCCAGTGGCTGAAGCATCTCGGCGCGACCGTCATCGGCGTCGTCAGCACCGAGGAGAAGGCCGCGCTCGCCCGTGCCCACGGCGCCGCGCATGTCCTGCTGACCTCCGACGACATCCCCGCGCGCGTCAAGGAGATCACCGGCGGCGCGATGCTGCCCGTGGTCTTCGACAGCGTCGGGCGCGACACCTTCAACATCTCCCTCGACTGCCTCGCGCCCTTCGGGATGATGGTCTCCTACGGCAATGCCTCTGGCCCCGTGGCGATCCCGGACCTCGGCATCCTGGCTGCGAAGGGCTCGCTCTACGTCACGCGCCCGACGCTCGCGACCTACACCGCGAAGCGGGAGGACCTCGTCTCCCACGCCAACGACCTGTTCGAGGTCGTCTCCTCGGACGCCGTGCAGATCCGCGTGAACCAGACCTTCCCGCTCAGGAACGCGGCCGACGCGCATCGCGCCCTGGAAGCGCGGCAGACCACTGGCAGCACGGTGCTGCTGCCCTGACGCCAAGCGGGGGGCGGCGATGGCCTCCCCCCCCTTCTTCCTGATCAATCGTCGTCGTCGTCGTCGCGCACCCGGCGCGGCTGCCGCCGTTCCGGCGCGACCCAGCCCCAGCCCCAGGATTCGCGCGCGCCGCGCCCTTCCCGCCAGCGGTCTTCCCGCACCCAGCCGCGCCGGCCGTTGCGGTCCTCGACCGTGTAGGAATCGACGCGCGTGCAGCGCCCGTTGGAGCAGTTGGAGGAGGAGTTGGAGGACTGGCTCTCTGCCATCGCCGACAGCGGCGCGAGCCAGAGGGCGAACAGGCCGCCGATCGCGGCGCGCTGGATTGGTCGCATGTCCTTGTCCTCGATGGTCTTCATGCGAGGAACGCTGGAGCGGTGAAAAGTCTTCCGCCGGGCCGAAGAAAGGCAGGATCGGGGCGCCGCGTTTCAGGGCGTTTCCGTGCGCCCGCGCCGCAGGCGGGATGGCGGCCGCGCGGGGCATGAAGCCTCGCGCGGCTGGCTGGCGTCAGGCGCCCCGGAACACCGGGGCCCGCTTCTCCCGGAAGGCGGCGAGGCCTTCCTGGATGTCCGCGCTCTCCTTGCAGATGCGCGCACGCTCCTCGCAGGCGGCGGCATCCAGCGCGCCGTGCGCGATCTCGTTCAGCGCCAGCTTCATCCCCTGCACGGCCAGCGGCGCCATGGCGCAGAGCGTGTCCGCCAGCCGGTCCACCGCGGCGTCGAGCTCGGCGGGTGCGACGAGATGCGTCAGGTAGCCGATGCGCAGCAATTCCTCCGCGCCGAGCTTCTCGGCCGTCAGGAACAGCCGCTTGGCCGTGTTCATGCCCAGGCGGGAGACGTAGCGCTCGAGCCCGCCCGGGTAGTAGTGCACGCCGAGCCGCGCGGCCGGCATGAACATCTCCATGCCCGTGACGCCGATGCGGAAATCCGCCGTCAGCGCGAAGTCGGTGGACCCGCCATAGACCCCGCCCTGGAGGCGGCAGATCGTCGGCACGCGCAGCCGCTCGAAGCGGTCGACCATGGCGTCGAAGCCGGGGGCGCGGGCGGCCGCTTCCTTGTCCTCGGCGAAGCCGCCCAGGTGGAAGCCGGCGCTGAAGGCAGGGCCGGAGGCGGCGACGACCAGCACGCGCAGCTCGCGGTTGGCGTCGATCGTGTCGAAATGCTCGAGCAGCCGGACGATGTCGCCGGGCTCGATGCGGTTGCGGTGGCGCGAACGGTGCAGGCGGATGGTCGCCCGCGGCCCCGCGATCTCGAGGCTCGGCGGGTCCAGTCGTGTGTCTTCGGTCATGGCGGTCCTCACGCTTCTTGTTCGCGGAGGACAGATCCTTCCGCGCCCTCAGACGCCGGGCGGGCCGCATCCCGGGTTACCCATGCACGTTGCGGAGCAACGCGCATGGGGCCCGTCCGCGGCCCTTGGCTTCGCCGCACGCGCGGCGGCGCCCATTCGGGCGCTCGGCCCTTCGGGCCGCGGGCCTTCCCCTTGTCCTGTGGGTATCCGAGGGCATTCTCCCCGGAATCGGCGCCCCTGGCCACGCCCCCCGGCACGTAACGCGCCTTGCGGAGCGCCCGCCCCGTCCCGACAATAGGCCAATGGCCGCCCCGCTTCCCCTCGCCGTGTCCGAGGACCCCTCCTTCGCCGACCTCCTGGCGCTGCGCCCGCACCTCTCCCTGCACGCCATGGACGGCCTGCTGATGGAGGAGGTGCCGCTCGCGCGCATCGCCGCCGAGGCCGGCACGCCCGCCTGGGTCTATTCCGCCGGCGCGCTGCGCCGCCGCGCCCGCGCGCTCAAGGCCGCGCTGGCCGGCGCCGGGCTGGCGGCGACCGTGCACTTCGCCATGAAGTGCAACGACAACCTCTCGGTGCTGAAGGTGCTGGCGGCCGAGGGCCTGGGCGCCGACGTGGTCAGCGAGGGCGAGCTGCGCATAGCCCGCGCCGCCGGCATCCCGGGCTCGGCCATCGTCTTCTCGGGCGTCGGCAAGACGGCGGAGGAAATCCGCCACGCGCTGGCTGAGGACATCTTCCAGATCAACGCGGAAAGCGCCGAGGAGATCGACATGATCTCCGCCATCGCCACCGCCATGGGCCGCACCGCCCGCGTCGCGCTGCGCGTGAACCCCGACGTAGACGCCAAGACCCACGCCAAGATCACCACCGGCCGCAGCGAGAACAAGTTCGGCATCGCCTTCGAGGACGCGCCCGCCGTCTATGCCCGCATGGCCGCGCTGCCCGGCATCGAGCCGATCGGCATCGCGACGCATATCGGCAGCCAGATCACCGCCGGCATGGCCGCCTACCGCGCCGCCTATGCCCGGCTGGCCGAGATGGTGAAGGCGCTGCGCGCCGAAGGCCTGCCGGTGCAGCGCGTCGATTGCGGCGGCGGCCTCGGCATTCCCTATCGCGACGAACCTGCGCCCTCGCCCGAGGCCCTCGCCGGCGCGATCCGCGCCACGCTGGGCGAACTCGGCCTGCCGGTGATGCTCGAGCCCGGGCGCTGGATCGCCGGCCCCGCCGGCGTGCTGCTCGCTTCCGTCGTGCTGCAGAAGCGCGGCGCGTCGCATCGCTTCGTGGTGGTGGACGCGGCGATGAACGACCTGGTGCGTCCGGCGATGTACGACGCCTGGCACGGCATCGTCCCGCTCTCCGCCGCCCGCGCCGCCGCGCCGCTCTCGGCCGCCGAGGTGGTGGGCCCGGTCTGCGAGACCGGCGACACCTTCGCCCGCGGGCGGATGCTGCCCGACCTCGCCGCGGGCGACGCGGTCGCCTTCCTCGATGCCGGCGCCTATGGCGCGGTCATGTCCTCCACCTACAACGCGCGGCCGCTGGCGGCCGAGGTGCTGGTGGACGGCGACCGCTTCGCCGTGGTGCGCGAACGCCAGACCTATGACGAATTGCTGCACGGGCAGCGCCTGCCGGAGTGGCTCGGATGACCGACGCGCCGCGCGATCCCCTCGCTCACCGGCTGGCCCGGCGAACCAGGCTCGCGCGGCTCGCCCTCTGGTGGGAAGCGGCCTGGCCGGCGCTCTGGCCGGTGCTGGGCGTGCTCGGCGTCTTCCTCGTGGTGGCGCTGGCCGGCCTGCCGCTGGTGATCCCCGCCTGGCTGCACCTGCTGCTGCTGACGGGCTTCGCCGGCGCCCTGGCCTGGGCGGGGATGCGCGCGGCCGCGCATCTGCGCGCGCCGGGCCTGCCGGCGGCGGAACGCCGGCTGGAACGGGATTCCGGCCTGTCGCATCGCCCGATCGCGACGCTCGCCGACCGGCCGACGGGGGATGATCCCGTCGCCCTCGCCCTCTGGGCCGCGCATCGCCGTCGCGCGGCGGAACGGCTCGACGCGCTGCGCGTAGCACCCCCCCGGCCCGGCCTGCCGTCGCGCGACCCACGCGCGCTGCGCGGCGGGCTGGCGGTCGCGATCGTCGCCGCCCTCGTCGTCGCGGGGGCGGAGGCGCCGGAACGGCTGCGCCGCGCCCTGCTGCCCGCCTTCACCGGCGCGGCCCTGCCGACCACGCCCGGCGTGCGGCTGGAAGCCTGGGTCACGCCGCCCGCCTATACCGGCGCCGCGCCCATCTTCCTCGACCCTGCCGGCGGCGCGGTTTCCGTCCCCGCGGGCAGCCGGCTGCAGGTCGCCGTCTCGGGCGGCGCGGGCGGCGTGCCGGAACTCCTGCGCGAAGGGGCGGCGAGCCCGTTCCGCACCCTCGACCGCGCCTCCTTCGCCGCCGAGGCGGTGCTGGAGGTCGGCGGCACCCTCGCCGTGCGTCGCGACGGGGCGGACCTCGCCCGCTGGTCGCTGACGGTGCGCGCCGACGCGCCCCCGGTCGCCGCCTGGGACCAGCCGCCGGCGCGCGCGCAGCGCGGCTTGGCCATTCGCCTGCCCTGGAAGGCGGAGGACGATTGGGGCCTGGCCACGCTGCGCGTGGAACTGCGCCTGAAGCCACGGCCGGATGCCGAGCCCGTGGTGCTCGACCTGCCGTTGCCCGGCGGCAGCCCGCGGACCGCGCGCGGCGCCGCCCAGCCCGACCTGTCCGCCCATCCCTGGGCGGGGCTGGAGGTCGAGGCGCGGCTCGTCGCCCGCGACCATGCCGGGCAGGAAGGCCGCAGCGAGGGCGCCTTCCTCGAACTGCCGGAACGCTCCTTCACCCACCCTGTCTCCCAGGCGCTGATCGCGCTGCGCCGGTCGCTGTCCGTCGATCCCTCCGCGCGGGACGCGGCGCGGCGCGAACTGGACCGCATCGCCGGCGCGCCGGAGGCCTTCGAGCACGACACGGGCACCTTCCTGTCGCTGCGCAGCGCGCGGCATCGCCTGACGCGCGACCGCCGCGCGACCGCGGTGCCCGAGGTGCAGGAGATCCTGTGGGACATCGCCGTCGCGCTGGAGGAAGGGCGCACCGACCGCACCGCCCGCGCGCTCGCCCAGGCGCGCGAACAGCTGCGCGAGGCGCTGGAGGAACAGCGCCGCACGCCCGAGCAGGAGCGCACCCAGGAACAGCGCGCCGAGCTCGACCGCCGCATCCAGGAATTGCGGGAAGCGATCCGCCGGCATCTCGAAGCCCTCGCCGAACGGCTGCAGCGCGAGAATGCCGAGGCCCTGCCCTACGACCCGCAGCAGCGGCTGATGGACCAGCGGGAACTCAACCGCCGCACCCAGCGCATGCAGGACGCCGCGCGCCAGGGCCGCACCGAGGACGCGGAGCGCGAGCTCGCGGAACTCGAGGAAATGCTCCGCGCGCTCGAGGAAGGGCGCAACATGCGCGCCGAGGACCGCCAGCGCCAGCAGCAGCGCCAGCGCGGCCAGCAGCAGATGGGCGCGGTGCAGGACATGGTGCGCCGCCAGGCCGAGATGCTCGACCGCGGCCACCAGCGCGCGGAACAGGCGGAGCGGGAACGCCAGCAGCAGCGGCGCCAGCCGCTCTCCCGCACCTTCCCCCCGCCGCCGCCGCAGGCCGAGCCGCCGCCCAACCCGGAGCGTCAGGCGCAAAGCCAGCAGGATGCGCGGGTGCAGCGCGCGCTGCGCCGCGCGCTGGGCGAGCTGATGCAGCAGTTCGGCGACCTGACCGGCGACGTGCCGCCGCAGCTGGGCGAGGCCGACCGCGCCATGCGCGACGGCGCCGAGGCGCTGGCCGAGGGCCGCGACGCGCGCGACCCGCAGCAGCGCGCCATCCGCGCCCTGACGGAAGGCGGGCGCCAGATGGCGCAGCAGATGCAGCGCCAGTTCGGCCAGGGCCAGCCCGGCGAGGATGAAGGCGAGGGCGAGGGCGAAGGCGAGGGCATGGCCGGCGGCGAGCAGGGCGGGGAGGGCCAGGACCAGGCGCAGGAACAGGGCCAGGGCCGCGATCCGCTCGGCCGCCGCACGCGGGAAGCGACCGGCGGGCAGGACAACGGCTCCGATACCCGCGTGCCGGACGAGGCCGAATTGCTGAAGACGCGGCGGATCCAGGAGGAGCTGCGCCGGCGCGGCGCCGAGCGCGAACGGCCGCCGGCGGAACTCGACTACATCGACCGGCTGCTGCGGCGCTTCTGATCCGCGCGGCGCGCGGGCAACGGCGCCGCGCGCGGCGTCATGTTCCGCGCTTCGGCTTGTCCGGCACCGGTGGCGGCATGCGCTCCGCGGCCGGGCGGCGGCGGCGCGGCAGCATCCCCGGCATTTCCTGCGGCGTCGCCACGGGCGCGGCCTGGAGGCCGCGTCGCAGCAGGCTCGCCCAGGCTTCCTCGGGCGTGTCGACGATCTCGAACAGCGACAGGTCGTGCTCGTCGATCATCCCCTGTTCGACCAGCAGGGAGAAGTTCACCGCGTTCTCCCAGAAGGCGCGGCCGTAGAGCACGATCGGCCGCGGGCTCGCCTTGCTGGTCTGCACCAGCGTCAGCAGCTCGAACAGCTCGTCGAAGGTGCCGAAGCCGCCCGGGAAGACCGCCAGCGCATTGGCGCGCATCGCCAGGTGCATCTTGCGCATCGCGAAGTAGTGGAAGCGGAAGGTCAGCGCCGGGGTGGACCAGGCGTTCGGGTTCTGCTCGTGCGGCAGGGTGATGTTGAAGCCGATGGACGGCGCGCCGGCTTCCGAGGCGCCGCGATTGGCCGCTTCCATGATGCCGGGCCCGCCGCCGGTCGCGATCACGTTGTCCCGCGGCGCGCCGGAGGCGGCGAGCGCGCCGCCGCGCAGCGAGACGATGCGCGCGAAGGCGCGGGCATCCTCGTACAGGCGGGATTGTTCCGCCGCGCGCTTCGCGGCGCGCTTCTCGGCCGGGCCGCGCGCCGCCTCCGCCATGGCCTGCGCCCGCTCCGGGCTCGGCGTGCGGGCGGAGCCGAAGACGACGATGGTGGACCGCACGCCCCAGTCGCGCAGCGCGAATTCCGCCTTCGCGTATTCCATGCCGAAGCGGAAGGGGCGCATCTCGTCGCGCAGCAGGAAGTCCTGGTCCTCGACCGCCAGCAGGAAGGAGCGGGAACGCTTCTGGGCGCCGTTCTCGGGCATGGCTCGTGTCCTCGTGGCCGGTGCATTGGCCGGCGTCGCCGTGTCGCGGTATGCCTCAGCCTTCGATGAGGGGGAATGCCGCCATGAAGGACGCGACGCGGGCGAAGCTCGCCGAGGTCTCCACCGCCACGCTGACCACCGTGCTGTTCAAGCGCGGCTTCCGCAACGTGTTCCTCGCGCTGAACCCGCTGAACCCCGAGGCGCCGCGCATGGTGGGCCCGGCCTATACGCTGCGCACCATCCCGGCGCGGGAGGATCTCGACGGGCTCGACGTGTTCAAGGACCCGTCGCATCCGCAGCGCAAGGGGGTGGAGGAATGCCCGCCCGGCGCCGTCTTCGTCATCGACAGCCGCGGCGATGCCCGCGCGGCCTCGGCGGGCGGCATCCTCATCACGCGGCTCAAGGCGCGCGGCGTCGCGGGCGCTGTGACGGATGGCGGCTTCCGCGACAGCCCGGAGATCGCCGCGATGGGCTGGCCGGCCTATCACGCGAAGCCTTCGGCGCCGACGAACCTGATCCACCACCATTGCGTCGACCTGAACGTGCCCGTCGCCTGCGCGGGCGTCGGCGTGCATCCGGGCGACATCATGGTGGGCGACGGGGAAGGGATCGTCTGCATCCCGGCCCATATCGCCGACGACGTGGCGGAGGAGGCCTTCGAGCAGACGGTGTTCGAGGACTTCGTGCAGGAACGCGTCGCGGCCGGCCACACCATCCGCGGCCTGTATCCAATGACGGACGCCGCCAACCGGCCGATCTTCGAGGCCTGGCGGAAGGAGCGCGGGCGCTAGCCCAACGCCAGCGTCAGGAACCGGTTCTCGGCGCTTTCGGCGTAGTCCCCGAAGGGCCCGCAGGGCGTGAAGCCATGCGCGAGATAGAGCGCGACGGCGCCGGCGAAATAGGGCGCCGTGCCGGTCTCGAGGCTCACCCGGGTCATGCCCGCCGCGCGCGCCTCGGCGAGGATGTGGTGCAGCATCGCACCGCCCACGCCGCGCCGGCGCGCGGCTTCGGCCGTGTGCATCGACTTCACCTCGCCATGGTCGGGTGCCAGTCGCTTCAGCGCTCCGGTGCCGACCGGCGCGCCGTCCAGCCAAGCGGTGAAGAAGCGGATCTCCGGCACGCGCAGCCCCGACAGGTCGAGCGCGAAGGCGAAGCCTTCCGCCGTCGCCTCCCGCGCCTTGCGCAGATGCACCGCCAGCAGCGCCTGCACGCGCGGGTCGTCGAGCCCGCCCTCGGTGACGCGCGCCGTCACAGGTGCCGGCCCCGTTCCAGGATCTCGAGCGTGTATTCGCGGTAGGTCATGCCGAGTTCCTCGGCGCGGGCGAGGCGCCGCAGCGCGATTTCCCGCGGCGGGGTCTTCCAGGCCCGGCGATGCGCCCGCTTCCAGCACCACAGGCGCCAGCCGGCGGGATCATCCTCCTCCTCGAGCGGCGGGCCCCCGTTGTGGCCGGGCGATGGCGGCATGGTCATGGACCCAAGTATCCACTATCCTCCCACCATGTCCACTATCCTGGACGATGCCCCGCCCGCCCTCGACACGCTGCTCGCCGCCCGCATCCGGCGGGAGAGGGAGGCGCGCGGCTGGTCCATCGCCGATCTCGCCGCCGCCTCCGGCGTCTCCCGCGCCATGATCAGCAAGGTTGAGCGGGCGGAAGCCAGCCCCACCGCCGCGCTGCTCGGCCGCCTGTCGGGCGCGCTGCACCTGACCGTCTCCACCTTGCTGGCGCGCGCGGAAGCCGATGGCGGCGCGCCGCGCATCGCACGGCATCAAGCCCAGCCGGTCTGGACCGACCCCGCCACGGGCTACGTTCGGCGCGCCCTGACGCCGCCGGGCGCGGAGCCGGAACTGGTGGAGGTGGAACTGCCGGCCGGCGCGCGCGTCGCCTACACCGCATCCTCCTTCGCCTTCCTGCGCGGGCAGGTGGTGTGGGCGACCGCCGGGCGGCTCGTGGTCGATGAAGGGGGGGAGGAGTCGCTGCTGCACGCCGGCGACAGCCTCGCCTTCGACCTCGATACGCCGCGCGGTCACGCCTTCCGCAACCCGTCGCGGTCGAAGCCCTGCCGGTACATCGTGGCGCTCTCCCGCCGCTGAGCACGCTTGGCGCGGCCGTCCGCGCGGTGGCAGGCTGGCCGGCAACACACTCGGGAGGAAACATCGATGACCATCGCCATCGGGCGCCGCGCGGTGCCCGCGCTCGGCCTTGCCGCCGCCGGAGCGGCGCAGGCGCAGGGACAGTGGAGCCCCTCGCGCCCCGTGAGCATCGTCGTGCCCTTCCCGCCGGGCGGATCCACCGACGTGACCGCTCGGCTGGTGGCCGAGCGGATGGCGCCGCTGCTCGGCCAGAACGTGGTGATCGACAACAAGCCCGGCGCGCAGACCGTCATCGGCGCCGAGGCCGTCGCGCGCGCCGCGCCGGACGGGCACACGCTGCTGATGTCCTCCGGCACGACGCTGACGATCAACCCGCTGATCGGGCGCAACCTGCCCTATAGGCCGGAGGATTTCGCCCCCGTCGTGCATGTCTCGACGCTGCCCTTCTGCATCGCGGTCCGTCCGGGCCTGCCGGACACGATGGAAGGCTTCGTCGCGCATGTGCGCGCGAACCCGGGCAAGGTGACCTGGGGCCACAACGGGCGCGGGTCCTTCAACCACATCGCCGGCGCGCTCATCCAGGACCGGCTGCAGCTCGACTGGCAGGATGTCGGCTATCGCGGCGACGCGCACCAGATGAACGACCTGCTGGCCGGCACGCTCGATTCCATCCTGGTGGGCGGCGCGACGGGGCTGCAGGTGGCGCGGTCCGGCCGCGCCAGGATCATCGGCTGGACCGGGGAGGCGCGGCTGCCGAACCTGCCCGACCAGCCGACCTTCCACGAACGTTGGCCGGGCCTGGTGGCCGTGACCTGGTTCGGGCTGCTCGCGCCCGCGCGCACGCCGCAGGCCGCGCTCGCCCGGCTGAACGCGGCGGGGGCGGCGGCGGTGGCGGATGCGACCGTGCGCGAACGCCTGCTGAACGAGGGCATCGTCACCGCCGGCGGCAGCCCGGCCGACTTCCAGGCCTTCCTGTCGCGGGAGGCGGAACGCTGGGGGCCGCTGCTGCGCCGGCTGAACATCCAGCTCAACTGACGGCGCGCGCGGGCGTCTCAGCAGGCCGCGAAGAGCCGCCCCGCGCCGGCGATCCTGTCCGCGACCCCGGCGCGGCGCAGCGCGTGCCAGTAGGTGACGGGGTTGGTCGCCAGCACCGGCTTGCGCAGCGCCGCCTCGGCGTCCCGCGCCACGGCGGCGAAGGGCAGGTTGGTGCCGACCTGGACGATCGCCTCGACCTCCGGCCCGTCCAGTTCCCGCACCGCCTCGCGCAGCCGCGCGGGGGCGACGCGCGCGATCGCCGCGGGCCCCGGCGCGCGCAGGCCGAGCACGCGCACCACCTCGATCCCGGCATCCTCCAGGAAGGCCTTCGCCGCGGCGTCGCCACCGGGGAAGAAGGGCGTCAGCAGCGCGATCCGCCGCACGCCCAGCGCGGCCAGCGCGGCCAGCGTCGCCCCGGTCGGCGCCGTGACGGGGCAGCCTATCCGTGCCTCGGCCTCGGCCAGCAGCGCGGCGCCGGCCGCGCCGCCGCCGACAAAATTCTCGACCATCACGCCGATCGCGACATGGTCCGGCCTGGCCGGCGCCAGCGTGTCGAGCGCGGCCATCAGCCCCGCGACCATCGCCGCGCGCACCACGGCGGCATCGGCATCGCCGGCCACCGCGGCATCCGGGTTGGCGATGCGCGCCGTCGCGTTGATGGTGCCGGCGGGGCGGAGGTCGTCCATCTCCGCCTCCGTCGTCACATTGGTCGCGGGCACCACCACGCCCATCAGCAGGCGCGGCGCGAGACCGGGGCGGGGCGACAGCGGCGGCGGCTGGTCCATGGCCTGAGCCTGCCAGCCGCCGCGCGCGTCGCCTACTGGCGGTTGTCCGGCCAGAGCGTGCGGGACGCGATGCCCGCCAGCACGGCGCCGATGATCGGCGCCACCCAGAACAGCCAGAGCTGCTGCAGCGCCCAGCCGCCGACGATCAGCGCCGGGCCGGTGCTGCGCGCCGGGTTCACGCTCGTGTTCGTCACCGGGATCGAGACCAGGTGGATCAGCGTCAGGCCGAGGCCGATCGCGATCGGCGCGAAGCCCTTGGGCGCCTGCGGATGCGTCGCGCCCAGGATGATGATGATGAAGAAGAAGGTCATCACCACTTCGGTCAGCAGCGCGGAATTCATCCCGTACTTGCCGGGGGAATGGTCGCCGAAGCCGTTGGCCGCGAAGCCGCCGACCTCGAAGCCGGGCTTGCCGGTCGCGATCGCCCAGAGGATGGCGGCCGCCGCGATGGCACCGAGCACCTGGACGAAGATGTAGGGGATCGCGTCACGCCCCGGGAAGCGGCCCGCCGCGACCAGGCCCAGCGTCACCGCCGGGTTCAGGTGGCAGCCCGACACATGCCCGATCGCATAGGCCATGGTCAGCACCGTCAGGCCGAAGGCGAGCGAGACGCCGGTCAGGCCGATCCCGACCTCCGGGAAGGTCGCCGCCAGCACGGCCGAGCCGCAACCGCCGAGCACGAGCCAAAGCGTGCCGATGAACTCGGCAGCCAGTCTTGGAGCCATGAAGGACGTCCCTCCTCATTTTTTCTGGAGGAGGCAGGTTAGCCTGGGAACACACCGCCAGCGCAACCATGGCGCCGTCTCCGGAACGGTATGCCCGCCATGCGCGTCGGCGCTACCGCGCGACGGCGATGCGCCCGTCCAGCTGCGTCACGGAGCGGCCGGAGGCGATCGCATCCGCCACCGTCTCGTCCAGCACCGGGCCGGTGTCGTAGGGGTCGAGCGCGCGGTCGCGGAAGGCGACGTAGCCATCCCCGCCACGCCGCATGAAGTCGTTCGTCACGACGCGATAGACCCGCGCCGGGTCGAGCGGCACGAAGGCCGCCCCCTGCGCGACTTCCGCATGCCGCACGCGCGACCCGGGCGGTGCCGTCGGGTCCCAGGCGAAGCGGATGCCCGCCACCTGCGGGAAGCGCCCGGCCGTGCCGGCGCCCTGCGCCAGGCCGGCTTCCAGCGCCGCCAGCACATCCGCGCCGCGCAGCCCCATCACCGCGATGGTGTTGCCGAAGGGCAGGACGGTCAGCACGTCGCCATAGGTCACCTGGCCGCCCGGCAGGCCGGCGCGCAGCCCGCCGCCATTCGTCACCGCAATCTCCGCCCCCGGGATGCGGGCGAGCATCGCCTCCGTCACCAGGTTCCCCAGCGCGCACTCGCCGCGCCGGCAATCGGTGTTGGACAGCGCGCCGGCGAGCATCCCCACCGGGCGGCGGCGCGTCTCCTCCAGCGGCCGGGCGAATTCCGCGACCATGGCGGCGACGCGCGCATCCTCGGCGAAGGCGGCGCCGACCGGAGCGCAGCCGCCGCCCGTCGCCACGATCCGCCCATCCGCGGCCAGGTCGAGGTCGAGCATGCCGAGGAAGCGCCCATAGGCGCCGGTCTGCACGATGCGCACCGTGCGGTCGCGCCCGTCGACCAGCAGCGGCGAGGGGCCGTCCGCGTCCGGTTCGGCCGCCAGCAGCGTGTGCGAATGCCCGCCCGCGATCACGTCGATCCCCGCCACGCGTTCCGCCAGCCGCCGGTCGGCGCCGAGGCCGAGATGGGACAGCACCACCACCGTCGCCGGGCCGGTCGCGCGGATGTCCGCAACGGCGCGGGCCACCGCCTCGGCCGGGTCGGTGAAGCGCAGGTTCCGCCCGGGGGAGGACAGCGCCGGCGTCTCCGGCGTCGTGACGCCGACGATGGCGATGCGCGCCCCGCCGCGCCGCGCTTCCCACCAAGGCCTGAAGCGCCCCGCGAGCAGCGGCTCGGCCCGGGCGTCGATGTTCGCGGCCAGGATCGGGAAATCCGCCCCCGCGGCGAAGCGGGCCAGCACCTCCGGCCCATTGTCGAATTCGTGGTTGCCGAGGGTCATGGCCTCGCAGCCCCAGGCCTTCATCACGGCCAGTTCCGCCGCGCCGCGATGGTGCGTGTAGAACAGGCTGCCCATGAACTGGTCGCCGGCGTCGATCGCGACCACGCCGCGGCCGCTTGCCGCCGCGCCCGCCCGCGCCTGCCCGATCGCCCCGGCGAGCCGCGCCGCGCCGCCCAGGCAGGGGTCGTCCGCCCGGCAGGCCGCCCCGGTCGCGCGCGCCACCGGTTCGTGCCGGCTGTGGAAGTCGTTGACGTGGACGATACGCACCCGATGCGCGCCCTGGGCGCGCGCCGGCCGCAGGAAGGGCGCGGCAAGGCCGGCGGCGAGGAGGAAGCGGCGGGAGAGAATCATGGCGGGCCTCGATCGGCGGGACTGCCGCAATCCTGCCCCGTCGCGCGAGGATTGTCCCTTGCCGCATGCGGCGCGCGGGTCCAAACCCGCGTTGTCGGAATCCTCCAGCAACCCTGGCCGGAGCGCGATGCAGGTCTACCTGCCCATCGCCGAGATGAGTGTCGATGCCCTGCTGCTGCTGGGCATCGGCTTCGGCGTGGGCTGGCTGTCGGGCCTGTTCGGCGTGGGCGGCGGCTTCCTGCTGACGCCGCTGCTGATCCTGATCGGCATCCCTTCCCCCGTCGCGGTCGCCTCGGGCGCCAACCAGACGCTTGGCGCCTCGGTCTCCGGCCTGATCGCGCAGTGGCGGCGCGACAATGTCGATGCGCGCATGGGGGTGGTGCTGCTGGCCGGCGGCATCGTCGGGTCGGCGCTCGGCGTGCAGCTGTTCGCGCTGCTGCGCCGGGCGGGGCAGGTCGATCTCGCCGTCGCCGTCTTCTACGTGGTGGTGCTGGGCACGGTCGGGCTGCTGATGGTGCGCGAAAGCGTGCGCGCCATCCTGCGCCGCCGGCGCACCGGCTCGGCCGCCGCCGCGCGGGCGCATGAGCACACCTGGCTGCACGGCCTGCCCTTCAAGATCCGCTTCCGCAAGTCGCGCCTGTACATCTCGATCGTGCCGCCGCTGCTGATCGGCTTCGGCATCGGCGTGCTGTCCGCGGTGATGGGGGTGGGCGGCGGCTTCATGCTGGTGCCGGCCATGATCTACCTGCTGGGGATGCCGACCAGCGTCGTCATCGGCACCTCCCTGTTCCAGGTGGTGTTCGTCTCCGCCAACGTGACGCTGCTGCAGGCGCTGCAGGTCGGCAGCGTGGACATCGTCCTGACGCTGCTGCTGCTCGCCGGCGGCGTCGCCGGGGCGCAGTTCGGCGCCGCCATGGGCACGAAGCTGCGGGGGGAGGAGACGCGCGCGCTGCTCGGGCTGCTGGTGCTGAGCGTGGCGCTCGGCCTGCTGTGGGACCTGGTGCGCGCGCCGGAGAACCTTTTCGCCATAGGGCCCGTGCCGTGATGCGCCGCGCGGCGCTGGCGCTGCTGGCCGCGCTGTGGGCCGGCACGGCGGCCGCGCAGGTGCCGCCGCCCACGCCCGCCCTGACCGCCGACCTCTCGACCGACCGGGTGGAGATCTCGACCGGCTTCACCGGGGCCTCCGTGCTCGTCTTCGGCGCCACCGAGAACCTGATCGGCCCGGCGAGCGGGGAGGACGTGCTGGTCGTCGCGACCGGCCCGTCCCAGCCCACGGTGGTGCGGCGCAAGGTCAACGTGCTCGGCTTCTGGGTGAACGGCCCGGCCGCCACCTTTCCCGAAGTGCCTGGCTTCTACGCCATCGCCGCGACGCGCCCGGTGTGGGAGCTGCTGCCGGAGGACACGCGCCGCGCCTCGCGTCTCGGGCTCGACGCGCTGCCGTTGCGCGCCACCGGCAGCCAGGCGCCGGCCTTCCGCGCGGCGCTGCTCGACCTCAAGCAGCAGGACCGGCGCTGGCAGGAATACGCGGCACCCGTGACCGTCGCAGGGGGTCGGCTATTCAGCGCGCGCGTCGCCTTCCCGGACACGGTGCAGACCGGGGACTACCGGATCGAGGTCCTGCTGCTGCGCGAACGCCGCATCGTCGCGCGGCAGGAACTGTTCCTGCGCGTGGAGCGCGTCGGCACCGCCGCGTCCATCGCCCACGTCGCACGCACCGCGCCGCTGCTCTATGGTGTGGGCTGCGTCCTGCTTGCCGCGCTGGCCGGATGGCTCGGCAGCGTCCTGTTCCGCAGAAGCTGAGGGGCCGCCATGCCGGGCACCGAAGAATCCGCCGCCGCCGCCACTGCCGCCAAGCGCGACCGCATCTTCCTGGTCGTGGTGGATGACAGCCCCGAGCGCGCCGTCGCGCTGCGCTACGCCTGCCTGCGGGCGCGCAAGGGCGGCGGGCGCGTGGCGCTGCTGCGCGTGATCGAGCCGGTGGGCCTGGTGGAATGGGCCGGCGTCGGCGTGATGATGCAGGAAGAACGGCGGGAGGAGGCGGAGAAGATGCTCTCCGGCCTCGCCGCCGAGGTGAACGAGATCACCGGCGGCTTCCCCATCCTGATCATCCGCGAGGGCGAGGCGCGGGACGAGCTGCTGAAGCTTCTTGAGGCGGATCCGCGCATCTCGATCCTGGTGCTTGCCATGGCGCCGGGCACGGGCGGGCCGGGGCCGCTCATCACCGCCCTGACCGGCCGCTACGCGAGCCGCCTGACGGTGCCGATGACGCTGGTGCCGGGGACGCTCGACGAGAAGGAACTGGATCGGATTACGTAATTCATTGCCTCAGGCGCCGGCGCCGGCATCCGCCGGCTTGGCTTGCGCGCCGTGCACTGGCGCGCCGGGCGCGGCTGATGGGTTGGGCGCGGTCGCGCTGTGCGCTCGCGGATCGAGGCAGGGCCTCGATCCGATTCTTGGCCTCAGGCGCAGGTGCCTGCCTCCGCCGGCTTGGCTTGCGCGCCGTGCACTGGCGCGCCGGGCGCGGCTGGCGGGTTGGGGGCGGTCGCGCTGTGCGCTCGCGGATCGAGGCAGGGTCTCGATCCGATTCTTGGCCTCAGGCGCAGGTGCCGGTCTCCGCCGGCTTGCCTTGCGCGCCGTGCACTGGCGCGCCGGGCGCGGCTGATGGGTTGGGCGCGGTCGCGCTGTGCGCTCGCGGATCGAGGCAGGGCCTCGATCCGATTCCTGGCCTCAGGCGCCGGCGCTCAGCTTTCCGGGCAGCCCACCACCACGCGCTGCAGCGTCCGCACGCCCTCGGCCGTCTGGGCCCAGCGTGGATCGGCCGCGTTGGGCGGCGTCAGCAGGCGCTGCGCCTCGGCGAGGTCCGGGCAGCGCCGGTCGTCCGCGCCGCAGGAGACGGAGACGCCGATCATCCGCGCACTCGCGCCGTGGAAGCGCGCGCTCGCATTGCCGGGCGCGTCGCGCAGCAGGGTCTCGGCCTCGCTGCGCATCGTGTCGTTGTCCGGGCAGATGCTGGCGCGCGGCGTGACGGCGCGGCGGTCATACAGCGCGGCGAGCAGTTCCTCCCGCCACGCATTGCGTTCCGCCTGCGTGTTGGCGCCGCCGGCGGCGAGCGCGGCCTGGCCGGCGCTGACCGCGCAGTCGCGCAGGCGGCCGGCCTGCTCGCGCGGCGCGCCCTGCGCCTGGCGGCGGCAGGCGCGTGCTCGCAGCGCCTGGGCTTCCGCGCATTCCTTGTCGGCCGCGCCGGTGCAGGCGGGGATGTCCTCCCCCGCCACGCTGTCCCAGGCGTTCTGCGCCGCGGCCGCGCTCATGCGCGCAAGCCGCGTCGCGGCAGGCGCGGCGGCTGCGCCCGCGGCCGCGCCGGCCACCTGCCCCGCCG
>NZ_JAGIYZ010000034.1 GCF_017813355.1 Roseomonas nitratireducens | reverse complement strand
GCTTCGGCTTCCGTGGCGCCGGCGCGGGCGAGCGCCGCGGCGCTCATGCCCTCGGCGGCGGCGCGGCGGCGCTCGGCCTCGGCGGCGGCGGCCTCGGCGGCCTGGCGGCCGCGCGCTTCCTGCCCGGCGCGGGCGAGCGCGTCCTGCGCCTGGCGTTCCAGTTCCTCCCGCAGCGCGGTCAGCGCCTCCACCTGGCGGTTCAGGCGGACGAGGTCGGCGAGCCGCGCCTCGATCGTCGCGCGGTCGGCGGTGACCTGGCGGTTCAGGCTCGCGGCTTCGGCGCGCAGGGCCTCGAGGTCGCGGCGCGCGGATTCGAGTTGCGCGGTCGCCTCGCTCGCGCGCCGTTCCAGCGCGGCGCGCTCGGCCTCCGTGCGGGCGAGGCCGCGGCGCGTCTCGGTCAGGTCGCGGGTGGTGCGGGCGGCGTCGCCGCCGGCGGCCTCGGCGCGGGCCAGCGCCTCGGCCAGTTGCCGTTCCAGCGTCGCGACGCGGTCGGCCGCGCCGCGCGTGCCGAGGCCGACATCGGCGAGCCGCGCGGCGAGGCGTTCCAATTCCGTGCGCGCCGTGTCGCGCTCGGTCGCCAGCCGGTCGCGTTCCTCCCGCAGCAGGCCGAGCGAGCGCAGCGCCGCGTCGCGCGCGGCCGCCGCGGTGGTCAGCTCGGCGGTGGCGCGGGCGAGGCCGCCGCGCAGCTCCTCCGCCTGGCCGCGTTCCAGCGCCAGCAGCTCGGCCAGTTCCGCGACCTGCCGGTTCAGCCGGTCGAGCGCCCGGTCGCGCGAGCTGAGCGCAGCGGAGAGGAACCCCTGCGCCAGCACGAAGACCAGCAGCACGAAGATGATGACCATGAGGAGCGTCGAGAGCGCATCCACATAGCCCGGCCAGGCATCGAGCCCGCCGCGCCCGCGCCGCCGGTCGGAACGCCCGGCCATGTCAGCGCCGCCCCGGCGCGGCGCGGCGCGTCACCGCGGCGGCTCCTCGGCGATCGCGGCGATGGTCCGCGTCAGGATTTTTATTTCATTCCTGATGTCGGCGGTGGTCTGGGCGCGGCCGGCGGCCGTCTCCTCCAGCAGCCGCGTCACCGTGATCTCGAGGTTGCGCAGGTGGCCGCGGATCGCCTCGGCGGATCCGGTGTTCGCCTGGGATTCGGCGATGCGCAGCATCAGCTGGTTGTTGGCGCGCATCTGCTCGGTCAGCACCGTCATGCGCTCGGTCAGCGTCGCCAGCGCCTGGGACGTCGCGGCGCGGCCTTCCTCCCCGCGCGCGAGGATGCCCTGGAGGCCTTCGAGGTTCTCCGCCGTCTGTTCCAGCAGCGCGTTCACATAGGCCGGGATGTTGCCATCCCCTTCCTGGCCCAGCACGCCGGAGGACAGGCGCGTCAGCCCCGCGAGCCATTCCTCCAGCTCATTCGTGAAGCGGTTCTGCGCCTGGCCTGCGGTGAGGTCCATGAAGCCCAGCACCAGCGCGCCGGCGAGGCCGAGCATGGAGGAGGAGAAGGCGATCCCCATGCCTTCCAGCGGCCGGGCGAGCCCGGTCTTCAGCTGGTTGAACAGCGCGTTCAGGTCGCCCGAGCCGACCGACATGTTGCCGATCACGTCGGCCACCGCGCCGATCGTCAGCAGCAGCCCCCAGAAGGTGCCGAGCAGGCCGAGGAAGATCAGCAGCCCGGTCATGTAGCGCGACAACTCGCGCGTCTCGTCCAGGCGGGAGAGGATGCCGTCCATCACGCTGCGCATGGCGATGGCCGAGAGCGAGACGCGTTCCGTCCGCCGCGCCGACAGCATCGAGGCCATGGGCGCGAGCAGCCGCGGCTGCACCGGCGCGTCGCCGCTGCCGCGCACGGACCGGAAGCCCTCCAGCCAGGCGACCTCGTGCCGCAGCATCGTCACCTGGCGCAGGTTCCACACGATGCCGAACAGCAGCACGCCGAGGATGACGCTGTTGAGGATGGTGTTCGCCTCGAAGGCGACGCGCAGTTCGCCCCACAGCATCGCCGTCACGAGGAGGACGGCGGCGAGGAACCCCACCATCCGCCACAGATAGACCATCGGCTGCGTCATCGGCCCCGGCTCTCCGCTGTCGGGCTTGCCACGCCGGGCGGCAGCACGTCCACCCGGTCCGCGCCCGCGCCCATGCGGCCCAACGGGCGCAGATCGATCCGAGTCGCGTCCAGCCCGCCCGCCACCAGCGCGGCCTTGACCGCCTGCGCACGGGCGAGCGAGGCGCGGCGGGCGAGGGAGGCGTCGTTCGCCGGGCCCGAGACCTGCGCTTCCACCGTGATGCGCCCGGCCGGCAGCGTGGCCAGCCGGCCGCCCAGCGCGGCGAGCGCCTCCGCCATCTCGGGCGGCAGCCGGTCGGTGGACAGCGCGAGGCGCACCGCCCCGCCGGCGGAAGCCTCCATGCCCGGCGGCAGCGGCGGGCCGGCCGGGGCGGGGGTGGCCTGGGTTGGCGCGCCGGTGGGCGCGAGGCGCGGCGGCGCGGGCGGCGCCGGCGCGGGTTCGGGCAGTTCCGCCGGCGCGTCCTGCGCGCGCGCCGCGATGGGCGCGAGAAGGGCTGCGAGAAGGGCGCGGCGGCGCATCGTCATCCCGCCGGGCGGGCCTTCACGGCGGCGATGCCCTCGGCCACCACGTCCCGCAGCTTGGGCTGCAGGATGGGGTTGCCGGCGACGACATGGCCCTGCGCATAGGGGTCGCCGCCATCGGGGTCGGTCGCGAAGCCGCCGGCTTCCTTCACCATGATCAGCCCCGCGGCGATGTCCCACTTGTTCAGGCCGAGTTCCCAGAAGCCGTCGTAGCGGCCGGCCGCGACCCAGGCGAGATCCAGCGCCGCCGCGCCGAAGCGCCGCACGCCGGCGACCTGCGGCATGATGCGATGGAGGATGGAGGAGAATTCCGCCTTGCGCGGAACGCCGGCGAAGGGGATGCCGGTGGCGAAGACGGCGTCCTTCATCTCCCGCCGGCCGGACACGCGCAGCCGCCGGTCGTTCAGGAAGGCGCCGACGCCCTTTTCCGCCCAGAACAGATCGTCGGAGGCGGGGTTGTAGACCACGCCGGCCATGATCTCGGTCTTGTCGGCATCGATGCGCTTCTCGATGCCGACCGAGATCGCCCAATGCGGGATGCCGTGCAGGAAGTTGGTGGTACCGTCCAGCGGGTCGACCACCCAGCGCCATTCCCAGGATTCGTCGCCCGAGGCGCCGGATTCCTCCATCAGGAAGGCGAAGCCGGGGCGGGCCTTGGACAACTCCTCCTTCAGCGTCTGCTCGGCGCGCAGGTCGGCCGTGGAGACGAAGTCCGAAGGGCCCTTCACGCTGACCTGGAGCTGCTCGACCTCTCCGAAGTCGCGCAGCAGGCGGCGGCCGGCCTTGCGGACGGCCTGGGTGACGACCTGCATGGCGGGGGAAAGGCGTGCGGAAACAGGCGGCATGCGCGGGGGGAACCTTCGGCGTTTGAAAGAGCGGCGCAGGGGTAGCCGAGGCCGGCCCCGCGGGCCAGCCCCCGCGACGCGTCAGCGGCGGCCGACGCGGTCCACCGGCCCGCCGCGGTTGGCCGGCGTGCCGGGCCGCACGCCCGGGCCGGGCGCGCCCACGCCGGGGGCCACGCCCACGCCAGGGGCGCCCACGCCCACGCCGGGCGCGACACCCACCCCCGGCGCGCCGACGCCCGGGGCGGCGCGCAGCGCGACGCCGGGGCGCGCGACGCAGCCCGCGGGCACGTTGACGTACTGGCAGTAGACGACCGCCTGGGCCGGGGCGGCGAGGGCGGCGAGCCCGAGGGCGGCAAGCAGGAACGGCGTGGCGCGCATGATGGCTTCCTCATCCCGCCCGCCGGTCGCGGGCGGCCCAGGATGCGCGCCGGGCAGGGGCGGGGAAAGGGGCGGGCCGGGGGCGGAACGGCCCCCCCCCGGCGCGATTGACCGCGCCGCGCGGCGGGGGGAGGCTTCGGGCCGCGCAACCAAGGGTGGAAAAGATGTCGGGCAGCTATCCCCATGGCAGCTATGGCTGGTGGAAGGCGAACTACGCCTTCGATGCCGAATACGCGAAGGTCTGCCAGGTCCTCGCCGGCATGGGCTGGGACGTCAGCAAGACGGAGATCGACCACTTCCCGCCCGATTCCACCTATGCCGGCGCCTTCGCCAACGTCGCCTACGAGATGAAGCCGGCCTTCCCGCTGATCTACCCGCTGCACCAGCCATCGAGCGGGCAGTCCTATGGCGGCGGCTACGCCACCAGCAGCAAGAGCAGCAACCTGGCGAAGGAATACCGGTCCATCCTGACGGGCAACATGCAGGGCGGGGATTTCTACGCCGCGCTGAAGCAGGACCTGATCGACAAGATGAACCTGTCGCTGCACGCGACGTCGTCCAACAAGTCCGGCATGGCGGGGCAGCGGACGCTGTTCAACAACCTGCTGCGGCCGGCGGTGGACCTTGCGCGCCACAATGGCTGGATCAGCGAGATGCAGCATTTCGAGCTGCTGTCGATGCTCTACAACGGCTGAGCGGCGCCGCCGGCGGGCTGTGCGGTTCGGCACGCCCGCCCCGGCCGGGCGCTGGCAGGTTGCGCGGGCGCCGGGCAGCCCCCCGGCGGAGGAAGCCCCGCCGATGATCCGCACCCTTGCCGCCGCCCTGCTGTCCCTGGCCCTGCTGGCCGGGCCCGGCCATGCCGCGGGGCCGGCGGCGGAACTGACCGCCGCGCCCGATGCCTGGCGCCTGGCCTATGACAGCATGGACGGGCCGACCGTCGCGGCCACCTACACGCCGGATGCGACGCTGTGGGGCAGCGTGAGTCGCGAGCGCACCATCGGCACCGCGGCGATCGCGGCATATTTCGGCCGGACGCGGCCGGGCGTGGCCGCGACGTCCGTCACCTTCGGGGAGTATTCGCTGCGGGAGGTCGCGCCGGGCGTGGCCGTCGCGTCCGGGCTGTACACCTTCCATCGCCGCATGGCGGATGGGCGGGCGAGCGCCGACCCGTCCCGCTTCAGCATGACCTTCCTGCGCGGGGCGGACGGGCTGTGGCGGATCGCCGACCACCATTCGTCCCGGCTGCCGGCCGCCCCCTGAAGCGGGGAGGCCGGCGGGCGCGTTACTTCGCGCGTTCGTAGTAGGTGCCGTCGGCGGTCTTCACGACGATCTTTTCCCCCGCCGTGATGAAGGGGGGGACCATGACCTTCACGCCGTTCGACATCACCGCCGGCTTGTAGGAGGAGGAGGCGGTCTGCCCCTTCACCACCGGGTCGGCTTCCACGACTTCGAGGACGATGGTCTCGGGCAGGTCCATCGAGACGGGTTCGCCTTCGATGAGCTTGACGTTGACGGTCATGTTTTCCTGCAGGAAGGGCAGGCGGTCGCCGAGGATGTCCTTGGACACCACGGTCTGCTCGAAGCTTTCCGGGTCCATCAGGACGAGGTTGTCGTCATCGGCGTAGGAGTAGGTGAATTCCTTGTCCTCGGTGGTCAGGCGCTCGACGGTGTCGGCCGTGCGCCAGCGCTGGTCCTTCTTGGCGCCGGTCTTCACGTTGCGCATTTCCACCTGGATGACGGCCGCGCCCTTCCCGGGGATCATGATGTTCTGCTTGAGGATGGTGTAGCGAGCCCCTTCGAACTCGATGACCATGCCGGCACGCATTTGGTTGGCTTGCATCTTTGCCATGGGGGCGGGGTCCTATCAGAAATTTCCGCAGGCGACCGCGACGCTGAGGCGTTCGCCTGACTGTCGAAAGCCCGAGGCGTTTAGTCGGCGCACACGTGCGACGCAACCGATGAGCGACGACGCGGACCTCTAACAGGATCGCTGTTGCTAAGTCCGGAACACCGGACCGACGTGAGCGAGCAAAGCTTCACGGCGCTCGCGTCGGCTCTTCAAATCTGACGCAGCTCGCGATACCGCTTTGGCATATTTTTCAATTAGCTGAGACGGTACATCAGAGTTCTTTGCGCCCTTTATATAATCATCTACCGCAGTTCCAAACTTTATCAGGCCCTTTTGCAGATTTTGCCGCCCAGATTTCGTTAGCGGCAGCTCCTTTTGCATTTCTGCGCAAACTAAAAATAAAGTGTAAAAATCGGATTTCTTCCGCCAGCGTGAGATTTGAATGACATTATGCATCGAATGTAATTCTGTCATCACAACATTAAACATTGTTTTGAGTTCGTCTTTTCGAGCGAATTCTTCTTCGTATGCCGAATACCAGCGATCCAGCGACTCTTTTTTGTTTTGTGGTCCATGCAAATAAGCAATAGATATTTCGCTAATGAATTCAATGTCTAACATTCTTCGGAAATCATTTGGCGTAAATACACCGAAGTCAGCCCATCGGTTATCCTCGGCTATAGATTCAATCGATTCTAGAAATTCACCCCAATAAGTTGCATGCCGAAGCTCCTGTTTATTCAGAGCGACAACGTTGCGATTTAGCCTTTGAAATATGCTTCGCAATTCGGGATCTGGCACTTCTGGCATTTTTCTAACAACAAATGAGTAATTAAAAATTGTTTTCTTTTGTGATTCAGAGAGTTCTTCAAATCTAAGGCCCGCAAAGCCAGGCACCTCTTCGGCAGTCAAGGCATATCTTCCAGAAATAAAATCTAGGCACGCACGGATTCGCTGTTGTCCGTCAACAATGACATAAGTCTGATTTCCGGTCGCGTCGCTGTATTCCTGCATATAGATTTCTGGAATGGGATAGCCCTGAAGAATCGTATCAATGAGATACGATTTCTGTTTATCGGTCCAAACCGGATTGCGTTGGAACGGCGGGCGAAGCTCTAGCTCACCTGCGGCGGAGCGACTATTGAACCAGGCAACTGTATATGTTGCATGATCAAGAAAGTTTGAGCGCATGCTAAGCCTCAAGAAGCTGGTGTTTGAGCTTTAGGACGCCTTCAGCCTGATAATCACGGAGTGAGTCGTAGTCTCGGTACAACCTGAATTTTACTTCACGCGCTTCGGTGGGCTTTACCCCGCTCATTTTCGCCATCGCGATCGTCCAGTCGCGACGAAAACTCAAGAACGGTAGCACACGATCGGCGGCGATGCAGCCGTAGAAAAGATAAAGCTGCTTCTGTGATTTTAGCGCCTGCGCGTCGGCTGGCGTGCGAGCATCAGAGGCGCGGACCGACCGAAGTGAACGCCAGGCCAAATGAAAGTAAAAATCGGAGATAATGGCTACATCAATATCAGAATCTTTTGAGAATTCCGAAAAATTTTTGTTCGGACTTAGACTGTATCCGACACACCCGCTTCCAATTATGCATATATTTCGAGAATCGACCTCAATGAGTTCGGATAATTGTTCGCGCCAAATTCTAAATTGCGCACGATTGTCCTGAAATACGTGTGGAACCCTATCTAGTATAAATTCGGACACGACATGCCTTTCCGGCTTTGTCTTGATCGCCGTCTTCAGGTCGTCGAGCTTTGTAGATAACATCGGCTCCGGTTCGGAAAGCGCGCATAAAACTTTGAAAACGGTATCGTCCGGAGGGCACACTAGCAAGCGGTCCGGCAACATTTCCGCAAGCTAATCGCCCAAGTGCCCACCAGTAACTTGCCCTGTCCCTCAACACCCCACCGCCCCCACAAACCCCTCCGCCGCATACGCCAAGATTGCCCGGTCCCGCGTCACCACCGGCACCCCCATCGTCTGCGCCGTCGCCACGATGAACCTATCCGCCGGGTCGGCGTGGAACCCGCCGGGCAGGGCGCTCGCCCGCCACATGATCTCCCGCGTCAGCGGCGCCTCGCGCAGGCCGGGGGCGGCGAAGACGCGCGCGATCCAGGTCTCCGGGTCAGGCAGCAGCACCAGCGGCGGCCGCTGTCCCCGCGGGCGGCACAATTGCCCGATCTCCCACGCCGTCGCGGCCGAGACATAGGCCCCGTCGCCCTTCGCCGCCGCGCGGATCGCCGCGCGCCCGGCCTCGCCCATGGCCTCCCCCTGCGCCAGCCACAGCACCGCGCAGGTGTCGAGCAGGACCGCGCTCACCGGTGCAGGATGCCCAGCTCCGCGTCGGTCGGCTCGTCCCCGCCGGTCGGCGCCGTCAGGTCGAGCCCCGGCGGGACGATCACGCTGCCGCGCAGGAACCCGTGCAGGTCGCCTTCCGCCGGCGCCGCAGGCTTCGTCACCACCGCGACCACCTTCCCCCGCTTCGTGACCTCCAGCCGCGCGATCGCGCCGCTGTTCACCTGGTCCAGCAGGTCGAGGCACTTGGCCTTGAACTCGGTCGCGTTCACTTCGCGGACCTCACTCATGACCATATCTCCTGACCAGTCATCTGGAGTGGTCATATAGGGTATCGCGCGCCCTCCCGCACCCGAATTCGGCGGGGGAGGGGGCGGCGCCGTCACACCCGCAGGCATGCGCGGGTTCGCCGTCGCGCCCTCCCCGCCGAACTCGAACCGGGCGGGCCTGAAGGCCGAGACATCGAGGCCCGAGAGGTCCTGCGCGAGGAAGGCCTCGGCCTCGGCGTCGGTCGTCAGGGGCGGGATGGTCCTGGGCGGGCTCATGGTCGCGGGCTCTCCCGGCATGCGTGTCTCAGGGGGCGGATGGGCGTCTGGCCGCCGCGAGCTGTATATTCTGCCCACGAAACATACGCGCCGCCACTCATCCAAGGCCACGACCACCCGTCATGCCTGATCGTGCTCGACAAACAGAAAAAATTCCTATACAAAATCCCCCATGCGCCCCCACCCCTTCCGCCCCCTCACCGATGCCGAGTTCGCCATCCTCGACCGGCTCCTCCCCGCCACCGAGGGCCGTCGCGGTCGCCCCCCGCGGGACCGGCGCCGCACGCTGGATGCCATCTTCTGGGTCGCCTGTTCCAAGGGCCCGTGGAAGGCCTTGCCGGCGGAATTCGGCAAGCCGGACACCGCGTCCCGCCAGCTGCGCCGCTGGGCGCGGTCCGGCCATATGGACCTGCTGTTGGGGGAGGTCGCGAACCGCGACAGATATGACAATCTTCTCAAGCAGCTCGCCTGGCGCATCTGCCGCGCCTATCGCCGCATCACGAAGGTGATCGGCATCGGCAGCCTCATGCTGCTCAAGCGCATCGGCCCCTATCCGGCCTTGCCGGCGGAACGGCGTTATCTGCCCGACCTGAATTTGTCCAAAACCGCCAGGCGGCTGACCTTGAAGGCGCTGGAGAACCCCTGGGCCCAGGCCCCCGGCACCTTCTCGACGCTGGCGAGGCTGTTCGCGAAGGCCGCCGGTGCCCGCTGGCGCTGGCGCCTCAAGTGACCCCCCTGTCAGGAAGGGCGGACCCCCGGTTCCCAAAGGCCTTTCGGCCTTTGGCGGGTGGGTGCGGGAGGGCGGCGCCCTCCCGCCGCGTCACCCCACCGGCCGCTTCCCGCCACCTTGCGGTCTCTCCCGCACGAAGGTCGGAATGCCGAACCCCGGCATCCTCCCCCGCAGCGCGCCGACAAGCGCGACGCCCTCGGCATCCGGCACATGGAAGTGCGCCGTCCCCGGCGCCGCGTCCAGCGCGTGCAGGTAGTAGGGCGTGACCCGGTTGCGGATCATGGCGCGGAAAAGGTCTTCCAGCGCTTCCGCGCTGTCGTTCACGCCGCGCAGCAGCACGGTCTGGCCGAGCAGCGGGATGCCCGCCCCGGCCAGCCGGGCGAGGGCGCCGCGCGCCTCGGGGACGAATTCGCGGGCGTGGTTGGCGTGGACGGCGACGAACACGGGCTTGCCGGCATCCATTGCCGCGACCAGCGCCGCGTCCACCCGGCCCGGATCGGCCACCGGCACGCGGCTGTGGATGCGTAGCGTCTCGATGTGGGGAATGGCGGCGAGCCGCGCGAGGATGGCCCCGAGCCGGCGGGGGGAGAGGATGAGCGGGTCGCCCCCGGTCAGGATCGCCTCCCGCACCTGGGGGGTGCGTTCGAACCAGGCGATGGCGGCGTCCAGCTCGGCCTCGGTCAGCAGCCCGCCATCGGGGCCGACGACCTCTCGCCGGAAGCAGAAGCGGCAATACACCGGGCAGGCGAGCAGCGGCTTGAGCAGCGCGCGGTCGGGGTACCGGTGGACCACGCCCTTGACCGGGGTGAAGGGCCCGTCGGCGGTGGGGTCGTCCGTCTCGTGCGGGGCGGTGGTCAGTTCCGCCGCGTCGGGGATGTATTGCCGGGCGATCGGGTCGGCCGGGTCGGCGCGGTCGATCAGCCCGGCGACGTGGTCGGTCACGGCGATGGCGAAGCGCCGGGCGACGCGGGCGGCGGCCGCTTCGGCGGCGGGCGGGATAAGGCCGGCCGCGACCAGCCCCCGCGCGTCGCGGAGGGTGCGTCCCTGGCGCCTGGTGTCTGCCTCCGGCATGGTCGGCGCGGTTACCGGAAGGGCGCCCCGCGCACAATGGACAAAGCCCCCTGGCACCCCGAGCGGCTCGCCGCGCGGCTGCCGTTCCTCGATGCCCGCGCCAGGCTGGCCGCGGCGACGCGCGCCTTCTTCGTCGCGCGCGGGTATCGGGAGGTGGAGACGCCGAGCCTGGTTCCCGCCCCGGGGGCGGAGGTGCATATCCGCGCCTTCGCCACGCGGTTCGAGCCGCATCTGGGCGCGGGGTCCGGGCGGGCGCTGTGGCTGCGCACCTCGCCCGAGATCGCGATCAAGAAGCTGCTGGCGGGCGGCTGCGGGCCGGTCTTCGAACTGGCGCGGGTGTGGCGGAACGGGGAGGTCTCGGCCCGGCACGCGCCGGAATTCACCATGCTGGAATGGTACCGGCCCGGGCTGGGGTTCGAGGGGCTGATGGAGGAGACAGAGGCCTTCGTCCGCGCCGTCTGCCCCCCGGTGGTCGAGCACCAGGGCGTGGCATGCGACCTGAGCCTGCCCTTCGAGCGGCTGACCATGGCCGAGGCCTTCGAGCGGCATTGCGAGGGGCTCGACATCCTCGCGACCGAGGGCGATGCCGGGCGGCTGCGCGACGCGGCGGCTGCGCGCGGCTTCGCGCCGCGGGAGGGGGAGGGGTGGGAAGACCTGTTCTTCCGCCTGCTGCTGGAACGGGTGGAACCGGCGATCGGGCGCGGGCGGGCGACGTTCCTGACGCATTGGCCCGCACCGCAGGCCGCGCTGGCGCGGCGGGATCCGGCCGACCCGCGCGCCGCGCTGCGCTTCGAATTGTTCGTCGCCGGGATCGAGTTGGCCAACGCCTTCGACGAGCTGACGGATGCCGCGGAACAGCGCGCGCGGTTCGAGGAAGCGAACGCCGAGCGCCGCCGCTTGACCGGCGAGCATGGCTGGGAGGTGGACGAGGATTTCATCTCGGCGCTGGAAGCGGGGATGCCGGCGACGGCCGGGATCGCGCTCGGCTTCGATCGGCTGGCGATGCTGGCGGCCGGTGCGAGGACGATCGAGGACGTGCTGTGGCTTCCCGTGTCTTGACCCCGCGCCGCCGCGTCGCGTCTAAAGGCCCCCGCGCTGAAAAAGCAGTGGGTTGATGGCGATCGGGACGAAATACAGCCGGGAGAGGCGCCGCCGCCGCGGGCAGTTCATGCTGCGGGCGGCGAAGTGGCTGTTGATCATCGGCATATTCCTGGGGCTCGGCGTCTGGTCGTATCAGAGCGGGCTCGAACTGGCGCGGGCGGAAGTCACGGCTCTGGAACGACGGATCGCCAACCTCTCGGCCGATGCGCGGGACGTCTACGCGCGCAACGCGGCGCTGGAAGGCGAATTGCGCCAGGCGCGGGCGGACATGGTCGCGCTGCAGCGGCGCTACGAGCAGGACGTGCCGCGCGGCGACGCGGCCGCGCTGTTCTCCCTGGTGCAGGGCCGCATCGGCGCGGGCGTGCCGCGGGCGCGGATGGAACAGGTGGTGCGCGATGCCGGGCCGATCCGCCGCTGCGAAGGGCGCGGGACGACGCGCCGCTTCGCCATCGCCTATGGCCGCGTGCCGGACGGCGCGGGGATCGAACTGCAGGACGGCGTTGTGCGCGTGGTGGTCAGCGCGCCGGCGCCGACCGACGACCTCGCCCGCGCGGCGAATGTCGCCGTCACGGTGGCTGGGGGCGAGACGCTGAACCTGACCGGCCTGCCGCAGCGCCACCCGGTGGTGCTGGGCAATGTGGAATTCACGCTGAACGTGACGGCGAGCGACGTGCGCGGCTTCGCGCAGGCCTCGCTGTCGGGGTGCTGAACCGATGATGCGCGGGGCCCTTGTCGTGCTGCTGCTGCTGGCGGGCTGCGGCTCGCGCGCGGAGGACCAGGCGGCGCGGGGCGAGCGGATCGCCGAGGCGCGCTGCGCTTCCTGCCACGCGGTGGGGCGCACGGGGGCGAGCCCGCGGGCCAACGCGCCCGCCTTCCGCGACCTGCATCGCCGCTATCCGGTGGACCAGCTGGCGGAATCGCTGGCCGAGGGCATCGTCACCGGCCATCCGGACATGCCGGAACAATCCTTCGACCGGGCGGAGGTGGAGGCGTTCCTCGCCTATCTCCGCAGCCTGGAGCGATAGAAGGTGCCGCGCCCCGCCCCGCATCCTCGCGGGTGGGGCGGCGCGGACCACGCGATTTTGTCCGAATCAGGCCGGCACGTCGCCCTGCAGCGTGATGCGGTGCATCTCCCGCCGGTGGCCGTGGTAGTCGTTGACCGGGTAGTGCTGCACCGCGCGGTTGTCCCACAGGGCGAGCGAGCCCGGCGCCCAGCGGAAGCGGCAGGTGAACTCCGGCTTCATGATGTGGGCGAACAGGAAGTCGAGCAGCGGCTTCGATTCCTCGACCGTCCAGCCCTCGAACTGGGATGTGTGGCCGAGATTGACGTACAGCGCGCGGCGGCCGGTCTCGGGATGGGTGCGCACCACGGGGTGGGCGGCTTCCAGCACCTCGGCATTCGTCACCGCGCCGCGTTCCTTCTGCCGGTCCTCCCGGGTCTTGGACGCATCCGCCTTCTTGGACGAGTTGATGGCGCGCAAACCGTCGAGCGTCGCGCGCAGGCCCGGCGACAGCGCGTCGTAGGCCGCGCGGGCATCGGCGAAGATCGTGTCGCCGCCGGCCGGCGGCACCTCGCGCGCGAGAAGCATCGTCGCCATGGGCGGGCGTTCCAGATAGGCGGTGTCGGAATGCCAGACGCCGCCGAAATTGATCCGCTCGTGCGGTTCCTTGATGACGGGCGTGATCTGCGGGAAGCCGTCCAGCCCGCGCACGAAGGGGTATTCCACCGGCGTGCCGAAGCGGGCGGCGAAGGCGAGGAAGTCGCGCGGGGGCAGGTGCACGTCGCGCAGGAACATCACGCCATGTTCGAGCCAGATGGCGCGCAGCTCCGCGATGGTGCGGTCGTCCAGCGGCGCGGAGACATCGAGGCCCGAAACCTCCGCGCCGCAGGACCCCGAGGCGCGGGCGACGGTCAGGCGTTGCGCGGTGATGGACATGGCGTTCCTCCGTTTGCGCGAAGGTTACGACGCGGCCCGGAGGCGCGCCAGCATGCCCGCCGCATCCTCCCGCGGCAGCGCGTAGAAGACGAAGACATAGGGGTCGGAGGCCTCGAAGACCGACGGGTCGGGGGAGGCGCGCTGCATCGTCGCGCGGTCGAGTGCGGCGACCGGATGCCATTCGCCGCGCAGCTCGAACAGCACCTCGTAGCCGAGCGCGTCGAGGAAGGCGGGCACGGCCCAGGTGCTGCCTTCCCGGTGCCGCTCCTCGATCTCGAGCGTCAGGACGGGGCGGCAGCGCAGCAGCGTCTCCCGCGCGCCGCGCAGCACCTCGTATTCCGCGCCCTCGGCATCGACCTTCATGGCGGTGAGGTCGGCGATGGCGAGATCGTCGAGGCGCAGCAGCGGCACCGCGAAGCGCTCGACCGTCACGCGGCCGGACAGGTGGGCGCGGTAGTCCTTGGCGGTGCTCGCCCATTGTTCCTGCGCGACGCCGTCGAGCACGGGCATGGACAGGATGATCTCGCCCGCGGTGTCGCCAAGGGCCGCGGCGCGGCAGTCCACATGGGCGGGCAGGCCGCCGAATTCGCGCGCCAGCGCGTCCTGCAGTCGCGCGAAGGCGGGCGGCAGCGGCTCGAAGGCGATGACGCGGGAGGAAGGGAGGCGGGCGAGCGGGATCGCGATCAGCCCGTCATGCGCGCCAACATCGACCAGCGTGCCCGGCCGGTGCAGCAGGGTGTGGAAGGTGATCTCGTCCATGCGCGCGCCCTGCATCCGTTCGGTCCGCCGGAGCGTATCGCAGCCGGACGCGCCCCGCGACGGGGGCGGAGGAGGATCGATGCGCAGCCTTGTTCTCGCCGCGGCATTCGCCGCGATCGCCATCACCGCACGGGCCGAGGAGGACTACGCCGCCTGGCCCCCGCTGCCCGCCATGTTCGAGAGCACGGGCGGGGGCGGCATCATGATCGGCGAATACGAGCCCGTCGTGATCCGCGACCGCTGCCTGACGCGCTTCACGGCCACCACGCCGGACGGGACGGTGTACCGCAACATCGTGCTGTTCGAGGCCGTGCCGGCGCAGGGCGGCATCCTGTGCACCAACGGCGCCTGGCGGGCGCTGGACGGGGATGCGGAAGGCACCACGCCCTTCCGGGTCTTCATCCGCGACGGGGTGCGGCGCCGGGCCCCCTGACGCGGCGCTGGGCAGCGGCGCCGAAACGGGCCATGATCGGGCAGACCGGAAGGCTCCGCCGCCGATGCGCCTCTCTCAGCTGATCTACGTCTCCCGCCCCTTCGGCTTCCATGAAGGGACGCTGGACGACATCCTGGTGTCCGCCTGCCGGCACAACGAGCGGAACGGCATCACCGGCTCGCTGGTCTGCCGCGCCGACCTGTTCCTGCAGATCCTGGAAGGCCCGCGGGCCGCGGTGACCGAAACCTTCGGCCGCATCCTGCGCGACGACCGGCATGTGGAGGCGACGATCCTGCATTGCGGCGACACGCCCGAGCGTATGTTCGCTTCCTGGACCATGCGCGACGACCCGCCGCAATCCTGGATGTGGCCGAGGGAGGAGGTGCGGGAGGGCGTGCTGCAGTCCACCACGGCCGCGCACGCTCTGACGATCTTCCGCCGCCTGTCGCGGCTGCCGCGCGCGGCCTGAGGTTCAGGCCAGGCGCTCGGAAAAGCGCACCAGGTAGCCGTCGGGATCCTGCACGATGAACTGCCGCACGCGCACCACGCCGTCGCCGACGCGATAGGCCTTCTCCTCGACCGGCAGGAACATCGGCCAGCCCGCGCGGTCCATCGCCGTGAGGAGGGGGGCGACCGATGCGACCGCGATCTCGAGGTTCATGCCACGCCCGAAGGGCCGTTCGGCCGGCGCGGCGAGCCAGTCACGCATCGATCCCAGCCGGTCGAGCATGATGCGCGCGCCGTCGCGCTCGATGCAGGCGAAGCCGTCCTCGGGCCGGTCGTACAGCACGGCGAAGCCGCACAGGTCGCGCCAAAAGCGCAGGCTCGCATCGATGTCCGTGACGCCCAGACCGGCACCAGCGCCGGGCGCATCAGGCCGCCGCGATCGCCGCGTTCATCGCCCGCACGCCCGCCGCCGCGCCGTCCGGGTGGTTCCACACCGCGCCGACCACGGCGAGGAAATCCGCCCCCGCGCGCACCAGCGGCGCGCAATTGGCCGCGGTGATGCCGCCGATGGCCACGCAAGGGATCTCCATCATCTCGCTCCACCACTCCAGCAGGTCGGTGCCGGCGCTGTGCGCTGTCTCCTTCGTGTCGGTGGGGAAGAATGCGCCGAAGGCGACGTAGTCGGCCCCCTGTTCGCCCGCCGTCATCGCGAGGTGGCGCGAGGCGTGGCAGGTTATGCCGAGGATCTTGCCGTCGAGCAGCATGCGCGCCCCGGCATGGTCGCCGTCGGACTGGCCCAGATGCGCCCCGTCGCAGCCCAGGCGATGCGCGAGGATGGCGTCGTCGTTCAGGATGAAGGCGACGTCGCGCGCGTGGCAGACGGGCATCAGCGCCTCGACGGCGCGCTTCACGTCGTCCTGCGCCGCGTCCTTCAGCCGCAGTTGCAGGCAGGCGACGTCCCCGGCATCGAGGGCGGCGGCCAGCGTCTCGCGGAACGCCGCCGGGTCGAGCCTCGGCGGTGTGATAAGATAAAGCCGACAGCCTTCGGTCATGATGCTGCTCCCGGTGCCGGCAGGGGTCCGGGGAGGCACGGCCTCCCCGGCGGGGGGTGGAGGGGGCGGCGCCCCCTCCGGTCTCACGCCTTGGACTTGTAGACCTCGATCATGGAGGCGAGCAGCTTCAGCGCGTCCTCCTTCGGCCGCTGGAAGGCGTTGCGGCCGACGATGGACCCGTTGCCGCCGCCGGCATGGATCGCCTTCACCTCGGCCAGCAGCGCGTCGGTGCCCTTCGCCTCGCCGCCCGAGAAGACGACAAGCCGCCGGCCGTTGAAGCAGGTCTGCACGATGTGGCGGATGCGCGCGGCCATGTCGGAGCCGTCGATCTTGCGCTCGATGTAGACCTTCTTGGCCGCGTCCAGCGACAGCGGCTCCATCGGCGGCTTCACCTTGATGATGTGCGCGCCCATCAGCGCGGCCATGTGCGCGGCATAGGCGCAGATGTCGAAGGCCGTCTCGCCGACCTTGTCCAGCATCGGGCCGCGCGGATAGGACCAGACCACGACGGCGAGGCCCGCGGCCTTGGCTTCCTCGGCCAGCTCGCGCAGCTCCTCCATCATCTCGAACTGGTATTCGCTGCCCGGATAGATGGTAAAGCCGATCGCGGAACAGCCAAGGCGCAGCGCGTCGGAGACCGAGCCCGTCACGGCCTGGTCCTTGGTGGTGGACAGGCTGTTGGAGCTGTTCACCTTGAGGATGGTCGGGATCGAGCCGGCGAAGGTCGCGGCCCCCGCCTCGATCATGCCGAGCGGCGCGGCATAGGCGTTGAGCCCCGCCTCGATCGCCAACTCGAAATGGTAGTGCGGGTCATAGGCCGCCGGGTTCGGCGCGAAGGAGCGGGCCGGGCCGTGCTCGAAGCCCTGGTCGACGGGCAGGATCACCATGCGGCCGGTGCCGCCGAGCTTCCCCTCCATCAGGATGCGGGCGAGGTTCGCCTTGGTCCCGGGATTGTCGCTCTCGTACCAGGAGAGAATCTCCTTCACGCGGCGGGTCAGCTTCATGGCGTGTCCTTCCTCTGGGTCTCGGTGCGGCGCCGGGCGGATAGCGCAGCGCGCCCGCCCTGTCACGGGGCGCGGGGTTTCGCCGGAGGCTGTGGCGCTTCCATGGCGAGCCATGCGCGCAGTTTCGCGAGATCGTCCCGCCGGCCGAGGTCGAGCGTGGCGAGGTCGAGCGCCGGCGGCCGTGCGGGCAGCACCCGCGCACCGGCCTGCTCCGCCGCCGCCGCGACGGCGCCGAAGGCCGGGCAGGCGCCATCGAGCACGATCAGCCGCGCGCCTTCGCCCAAGGCCGCGAGCGCCGTCCCCGCCGCATCCGCGCAGTCGATCGCGGCCTGGTGCGGCACGCCGGCATGCCGCCCCGCGGCCGCCCGCACCATGGCGAGGAACCAGGCCGCGCCCGCGAAGCCGCCCGCGCCGGGGGCGGAGAGCAGCAGCACCCCGGCAGGGCCGGCCGCGGCGAGCGCCGCCGTCGCGCCCGCCAGCCCGTGCACCGTGACCGCCGGCGGCATGCTGAGACGTTCTGTCACCGTTGACCCCGAGGTTCCTCTCTGCCAAGGCTTTCCGGGGTACCCGCGCCGCCCGGCGCGGGGCAAGGGCAGTGGATCCCAGGGGGCGGATGAGCGAGTCGACGGACCCGGTGGCGGCAGCGGCCGCGCGGCTCGAGGCAGCGGTGCAGCGGCTTTCGCGCGCCGCCGCGGCACGGCCCGCGGCATCGTCGGCGATGGATGGCGGCAGCCCGCCGGGCGTCGACCCGGCCGCGGTCGCCGCACTCGCCGCACGGCTCGATACCACCATCGCCCGCCTGCGCGGCGTGCTCGGCGAGGAAGGCTGATGGCCCAGGTCACGGTCCGCGTCGGCGGCTATTCCCACCCCGTCGCCTGCCAGGACGGGCAGGAACGGCACCTGACGAACATGGCCGCCGAGGTCGACAAGCGCATCGGCGCTCTGAAGGCCATGGGCATGCAGTTCGGCGAGACGCGGATGCTGCTGCTGGCCGCCCTGCAACTGGCCGACGAGACCGGCGACCTGCAGACGGAGGTCGCCGCCCTGAAGGCGGGCGGGGCCGTCGCGGCCCCGATCGCGGCCGCGCCCGAGCCCGACCACGCGCTCGCCGCGCGGCTGAACCGCATCGCCGACGCCATCGAGGCCATTGCCGCGACCCTTGAGGACGCCTAGGTTCAAGGGGCGGGGCTGCCCGGTGCGCCAGGCACTTCATCCCCGGGGCCAATGCACATCCTCCGGGAGCTGGCTCTGTCCGGGCCGTGGTTCGGATACCTGGTGCCCACCTGCGAAAGCAGGCCTTGGGAGGATGAGACGCCAGCGGCCAGGGTGGCTCCGCACGTTCTTTCCGAGGCGGAGCCTCGGAAGGAACTTGCCGTTTTTTTGTCCCTCAGACGGCGGGCGGGCCGCATCCGCGGCCCTTGCCTTCGCGCCCTGGACTGGATCGCCCAGTGTGGCTGTCGGTTTGGGCGCGGTCGCGCATTCGCGCTCGCGGATCGAGGCTGGGCCTCGATCCGTTTTTTGTCCCTCAGACCGCGGCCGCCCGCATCCGCGGCCCTTGCCTTCGCGCCATGGACTGGATCGCCCGGTGGGGCGGTTGGTCTGGGCGCGGTCGCGCTTCGCGCTCGCGGATCGAGGCAGGGCCTCGATCCGTGTTTTTGTCCCTCAGACGGCGGGCGGGCCGCATCCGCGGCGCTTGCCTTTGTGCGCTGGACTGGATCGCCCGGTGGGGCGGGTGGTCTGGGCGCGGTCGCGCTCTGCGCTCCCGGATCGAGGCTGGGCCTCTATCCGGGAGACCGGTTCAGTTGGATGGGTGAGGCGCCGTGAACGCCGGTGATCCCGACACGCCAGTGCTCGCGGCCGCCAAGGTCGCGGCGCGGAAGGCGGCGATGGCGCGGCGCTCGGGGCTCGATCCAAACTCTGCGGGGGTGGCCGTACGGGATGCGGTGCTCGCCGCCTGCCCGCCGCCGCAGGGGGCCGTCATCGCCGGCTTCTGGCCGATGGGGGCGGAGATCGACCCGCGGCCCCTGATGGAAGCGTTGTATGCACGAATGCATGCAATCTGCCTGCCCGTGACACCGCGCCGCGGCCTGCCGCTCGCCTTCCGGCGCTGGGCGCCGGGGGACCGTCTCGTGCCCGGCCCGATGGGCACAAGCCAGCCGGGACCGGATGCCGCGCCCGTCACGCCGGACTGGCTCATCGTCCCGCTGCTCGCCTTCGACCGGGCGGGCCGGCGGCTCGGCTATGGCGGCGGCTACTACGACCGCACGCTGGCCGGCCTGCCTGGCGCGACCGCGCTCGGGATTGCCTATGCGGTGCAGGAAGTGCAGGAGGTTCCCGCCGGGCCGCATGACGTCCGGCTCCGCCGCATCGCGACGGAACAGGGCGTGATCGACTGCGAAGGACCGGCGTGAGGATTCTCTTTCTCGGCGACATCGTCGGGCGGACGGGGCGCGACGCGGTGGCCGAAGCGCTGCCCGGCCTGCGCCGTGACCTCGCGCTCGACCTGGTGGTGGTGAACGCCGAGAACGCCTCGCACGGCTTCGGCCTCGCCCCCGACATGGCGCGCGGTCTGTTCGCGGCCGGCGCCGACGTGCTGACGCTCGGCAACCACGCCTGGGACCGCAAGGAAATCATCCCCTACATCGAGGAGGAGAAGCGCCTCATCCGCCCGTTGAACTACCAGCCCGGGACGCCCGGGCGCGGCGCGACGGTGGTGGACCTGCCCGGTGGGCGCCGCGCGCTGGTCGTGCAGGCGATGGGCCGGCTCTTCATGGGGGATTTCCTCGACGACCCGTTCCGCGCCGTGCAGGCGGAACTCGCACGCATGCCGATGGGCGCGCAGGGCGCGGTGCAGGCGGTGGTGTTGGACATCCACGCCGAGGCGACGAGCGAGAAGCAGGCGATGGCCCATTCCTTCGACGGCCGCGCCTCCCTCGTCATCGGCACCCACACCCATGTGCCTTCGGCCGACCATCGCATCCTGCCGGGCGGGACGGCCTTCCAGACCGATGCGGGCATGTGCGGCGACTATGACAGCGTGATCGGCATGCAGAAGGGCGGCGCGGCGATCCGCTTCTGGCGCAAGGTGCCGGCGGAACGGCTCGCCCCGGCGGAAGGGGCGGCCACGATCTGCGGCCTGTTCGTCGAGACGGACGATGCGACGGGCCTCGCCCGGCGCGTCGCGCCGCTGCGCCTGGGTGGTTCGCTCGCCCCGGCGATGCCCTGAGGGAGACAGCGTATGGATCTGGGCTTTGCCGGGCGGCGCGTTCTGGTGGTGGGTGCCTCGGCCGGGATCGGCTTCGCCACGGCGCAGATGCTGGCGGCCGAGGGGGCGGAGGTGCTGATCGCGTCGCGCGACCCCGCGGGCATCGCCGCGGCGGCGGAGCGCATCGCGGCCGCGACCGGGCGGCGCCCCGCGACCGCGGTCGCGGACATTACGGTGGAGGGGGCGGCGGATGCGCTGCTCGGCCATGTCGCCACGCGCTGGGGCGCGCTCGATGCGCTGGTCGATGCGGTGGGCGGGTCGATCCGCTCGGGCTTCGAGGCGCTGAGCGATGCCGATTGGATCGGCAACTACACCTTCAACGTGCTGAGCGCCGTGCGCACCGTGCGCGCCGCGCTGCCGCTGCTGCGCCAGGGTGCCGCGCCGTCGATCGTGCTGCTGGGCGCGGCGGCGTCGCGCATGCCCTATCCGAACCAGGTCGTCTCCAACGTCCACAAGGCGGGACTGCTGGGGCTGACCAAGACGCTCGCCGGCGAATACGCGGCCGAGGGCATCCGCGTGAACTGCGTCGCCCCCGGGCGCACGCTGACGCGGCTGTGGACCGACCGCGCGGCGAAGATGGCCGCCGAGCGCAACGTCTCGGCCGAGGACGTCATCGCCGAATTCGCGCATGAGATCCCGCTCGGCCGCTTCGGCACGCCGGAGGAAGTCGCGGCGATGGTGGTGTGGCTGTCGAGCCCGCGCGCGGCGTATGTCACGGGGCAGACGGTCAACGTCGATGGCGGCATCGCCCGCGGGCTGCTGTAGCCCGGCGCGGGTAGGGGGAGGACGGCATGGAACTCAAGGGCGCGGTCGCGCTGGTGACGGGCGGCAATGGCGGGCTCGGGCAGCTGATCTGCCACGCGCTGGCGCGCGAGGGCGCGCATGTCGCGGTGATGTACGCGAACAGCCGGGACCAGGCGGAAGGTGTGGCACGTGACCTCGCCGCCACGCATGGCGTCCAGGCCGAGGCCTTCGGCTGCGACATCGCGGACGGCGCGGCGATCGACGCGCTGGTCGCCGCCGTCACGGCGCGCTTCGGCCGGCTCGACATCCTGGTGAACGACGCGGCCTTCAACAAGGCGATCGCCTTCCAGGACCTCGATTCCCTCACGCCCGAGCTCTGGCAGAAGATCATGTCGGTGAACCTGACCGGGCCGATGCTGCTGACCAAGGCGGTGGCGCCGGTGATGAAGGCGCAGGGGCAGGGGCGGATCGTCAACATCGCCTCCGTCGCCGGGCTGACGCCGACCGGATCGTCGATCGCCTACGCCGTGTCGAAGGCCGGGCTGATCCATCTGACGCGCTGCATGGCGGTGGCGCTGGCGCCGGAGGTGCTGGTCAACTGCGTCGCACCCGGGCTGCTGGAGGGCACGCGCGCGACGGCGAACCTGACGGCCGCGCAGGTCGAGCGCTCCGCCTCCACCTCGTTGCTCAAGCGCGCGGCGGACAAGGAGGATTGCGCGGAGATGGTCGTCACCATGTGCCGGACCGGGACGATGACCGGCCAGACGGTGGTGATCGACGCGGGGCGGGTCTTCCACTGATATCGACGGCCGCAGGATTCGGCCGCCGCCATCAGTGTTTTCGTGTCCTCGGGCGCCGGGCGCGCGCTGGGCTCGCCGCGCTCGCGGCGGGCCGCCTTCGCGGCCTCGGCCGGCTTGCGCCGGCCGCGATTCAGTCGTTCAGCCCGCCAGCTCGCGCCGCACGATCGCGGCGCCGTCCGCCAGCGCCTTGAGCTTCGCGAAGGCGCGATCCCGCGGCAGGTACTTCATGCCGCAATCGGGCGCGGCCACCAGCCGTTCCGCCGCCACGTGGCGCAGCCCCGCGCGCAGCCGGTCGGCCACCTGCTCGGCCGTCTCGACCTCGGTCGTGCCGAGGTCGAGCACGCCCAGCATGATCGTCTTGTTCGACAGGTCCTTGAGCATTCCGAGGTCGAGCTTCGGCTGCGCCGCCTCGACCGAGATCTGCGCCGCGATGCTGTCGGCCAGCTGCGGCAGGAAGGAGTAGCCCGAGGGCTTGTCGGAGACGAGCGCGGCGTAGCCGAAGCACAGATGCACGACCGTCGTGCCCTCCACGCCCTCGAGCGCGCGGTTGATCGCCTTCACGCCATACTGCTTCGCCTGCTCGGGGCGCGCCTGCAGCCAGGGCTCGTCCAGCTGGATCACGTCGGCGCCGGCGGCCTTCAGGTCGCGCGCTTCCTCGGCGACCACCGCCGCATAGGCCATGGCGAGCGCCTCGGGGTCGCCATAGTGCTCGTCATGCGCCTGCATCGACAGGGTGAAGGGGCCGGGCAGGGTGATCTTGACCTGGCGGTCGGTGTTGGCGCGCAGGAAGGACACGTCGCGCACCTCGACCGCGTGGCGGCGGGTGATCGGGCCGGTCACGCGCGGCACCGGCGTGGGCTTGCCCATGCGGCCGCTGACGATCGCCGGGTTGTCCACGTCGACGCCATCCAACGCGAGGGCGAAGCGGTTGGAATAGGATTCCCGGCGCATCTCGCCATCGGTGATGATGTCGATGCCGGCGCGTTCCATGTCGCGGATGGCGATCAGCGTCGCGTCGTCCTGGGCCTGTTCCAGCGCATCCTCCGCGACGCGCCAGATCTCCTTCAGCCGCACGCGGGGGACGACGTTGTTCTTCGTCAGGATGGCGCGGTCCACCAGCCAGGCGGGCTGGGGGTAGGAGCCGACGACGGTGGTCGGCAGCAACGTCCTGGTGGTGCTCATGGTTCTTGCGTCTCCGGCGGCGGGTTCGGCCCCGGATAGGGCCGGGACCGCGCGCCGGCAAGCGCCCGGTGCCATGCCCGATTGACCGCGCGGCCCCGCCATCCCAGGTTCAGCGGCGCCGGGCGCGGATGCGCCGGGGCGCGGGAGGAGCATCGGATGAAGGATTTCGATATCGACGGCATCACCGATGCCGTCATCGCCCAGATGGCGACGACGCCCGACCCACGCATGCGGGAGATCATGGACGCCGCCGTGCGCCACCTGCACGCCTTCGCCCGCGAGGTGAACCTTGCCCCCGACGAATGGCTGAAGGGCATCGCCTTCCTCACCGCCGTCGGCCAGGCCTGCACGCCCTACCGGCAGGAATTCATCCTTCTGTCCGACACGCTCGGCCTGTCGCGGCTCGTGAACGTGATGCATGACGCGAAGGGGCGGGAGGCGGCGGGGACCGAGACGAGCCTGCTCGGCCCCTTCTTCCGGGAGGATGCGCCGACCATCGGCCTCGGGGAGAGCATTGCCCGGCATGCCGAAGGGCCTGAACTGCTGCTCTATGGCCAGGTCGTGGATGCGGCGGGGCAGCCGGTGCCGGGCGCGGTGGTGGATATCTGGCAGACCGATGCCGATGGGCTCTACGACCTGCAGGCCAACGACCCGTCCGTGATGGACATGCGCGCGCGCCTGACCTGTGACGCGGAAGGGCGCTATCACCTGCGCACGCTGCGCCCGATCGGCTACTCGATCCCGATGGACGGGCCGGTCGGCGAGATGGTCCGCCGCCAGGGCCGGCACGGCTTCCGGCCCGCGCATATCCACCTGCTGGTCGCCGCCCCCGGCTTCCGCGAACTCGTCACCGCGCTCTATCTCGGCGACGACCCGCATGTGGACAGCGACACGGTGTTCGGCGTGTCGAAGTCGCTCGTCGTGACGCCGGCGGAGGGGCTGCCGGACGCACCCGTGCAGGGCGTGCCGGCGATCCGCTACGACTTCACCCTGTCGCGCGACGTGGGCGAGGGCGCGGGGCGCGTGGGTTCCGACCCGTCCAGGCTCGTCCCCGCCGGCTGACCGCATTCCCCAAGGGAGGTAACCAAGAATGATCACCCGACGCCTGTTGGGCGCGGCAGCACTTGCCGTGGCCGCCACGCTGCCGAACCCCGCGCCGGCGCAGGAGGCCTTCCCCAACCGCGCCGTGCAGGTCGTGCTGCCCTATCCGCCGGGCAATGCGATCGACCTGCTGGTGCGCGCGCTCGCCGCGCAGATGTCCGCCCCGCTCGGCCAGTCCGTCGTCGTCGTGAACCGCGACGGCGCGGCGGGCGTGGTGGGGTCCGTCTCCGTGCTGCGCGCGCCGGCGGATGGCTACACGGTGCTGTTCATGCCCGCGCTCGTCGCCTCGGTGCTGCCGGTGACGCAGCCGACCTCCGGGCTGCAGACGGGATCCTTCCGCCCGGTCTGCCAGGTGTTCAGCAATTCGATGGCGCTGGTCGTGCGTCCCGACAGCCCGATCCGCACGCTGGCCGACCTGCAGCGCGCGGCGCAGGCCAATCCGGGGCGGATGACCTATGGCACGCTCGGCGTCACCTCGATCCCGCACCTTGCCATGGTGCAGTGGCTCGGCGCGGCGCGGGCCGAGATCGAGCACGTGCCCTATCGCGCCGACGCCGCGGTGATGACCGAGGTCCTGCAGGGCCGCATCGATGTAGGCTCGATCGTGCTGGGCTCGGCCGCGGGGCGGGGCGACATCCGCGTGCTCGCCGTGTTCGACCGGCAGCGCCACCCCGACTTCCCCGACGCCGCGACGGCGGTGGAGCAGGGCTTCGACGTCGCCCCCGCCTCCTTCGGCGGGCTCTTCGTGCTGGCCGGCACGCCGGAGGACCGGATCGCGCGCATCGAGGCCGCCTGCGCCAGTGCCGCGAACAGCGAGGCCTATCGCACCGCGGCGCGCACCGGCTCCCAGCCCGCCAACTACTTCCTCGCCCGCGAGGACTTCGCCCGCCGGCTGGCCGACGACATCGCCCAGAAGGCGGAGGTGCTGCGCGGCATCCGCCTCAACTGAGGTTCAGTACATCGTGGCCTCGAGGCGTGCCGGCGCCTCGCGGTCGTAGTCGGCGGCATCCACGGCGCCGTCGGCGCGGTGGGAGGCGATGAGCTGCCCCATGCTGGGCAGCCCCGCCGGCCGCGCCCGCCCGTCCCACAGGCGGGAGCGCATGATCGACTTGGCGCATTGCATGAACAGCTCGGTGACGGTGACGGCCAGCACCGTCGCCGGCGCCTTGCCCCGTTCGACGAAGCGGCCGGTCAGCGCCGGGTCGGCCGTGATGCGCGCGGTACCGTGCACGCGCAGGACTTCCGACGCGCCGGGGACGAAGAAGATCACCGAGACGCGGTTGTCCTCGAGGATGTCGCGCAGCGCATCGAGCCGGTTGTTGCCGCGCCGGTCCGGGATCAGCAGCGTCCCGTCGGGCTCCACGGCGACGAAGCCCGGCGCGTCCCCGCGCGGGGTCGCGTGCACGCCGCGGCTGCCGACGGTGGACAGGATGCAGAAGGGCGAAGCCGCGATCCAGGCGCGGGCCGTTCCCTCGATCCGGTGCGTCACCTTCTTGATCGGGCCTTCGAGCGGCTGGTCGTAGATCTCGCGCAGGCGCGCTTCGGTGGTGACGGCGAAGGGGTCGGCGGGGGATTGCGTGTCCATGGCGGCAGTCTGGCCCGGCGCCGGGGCGGTCCGCCAGCCTCCGCTTGCCCCGGATGGCGGGGCGCGGCTAGAAGCCCGGCATTCCCGAAGCCCCGGTTTCCGACGGAGAGAGGCCTCCATGGCCGGCCATTCGCACGCCAAGAACGTCATGCACCGCAAGGCGGCCCAGGGTGCCAAGCGCGCCCAGGCCTTCGGCAAGCTGATCCGCGAGATCACCGTCTCGGCCAAGATGGGCCTGCCCGACCCGGCGATGAACCCGCGCCTGCGCGCCGCGGTGAAGGCCGCGCTGGTGGCCAACATGACGCGGGACACGATCGACCGCGCCATCAAGCGCGCCTCGGATGCCGGGCAGGGCGAGGGGTATGAGGAGGTGCGCTACGAGGGCTACGGCCCGCACGGCATCGCCATCATCGTCGAGGCCCTGACCGACAACCGCAACCGCACCGGCGGCGACCTGCGTTCCATGTTCGCCAAGAACGGCGGCGCGCTGGGGGAGACGAACTCGGTCGCCTTCCAGTTCGAGCGCAAGGGCGTGCTGCGCTTCAAGCCCGCCGTCGGCTCGGCCGACGCCATGCTGGAAGCGGCGATCGAGGCCGGCGCCGAGGATGTGGAATCGGACGAGGACGGCCACGAGGTCAGCACCAGCGTCGAGGATTTCGCCGCCGTGCGCGACGCGCTGGAAGCGAAGTTCGGCCAGGCCGAGGCGGCGAAGCTCGAATGGTGGCCGTCGACCACCATCGACCTCGACGAGGAACGGGCGCGCGAGGTGCTGAAGCTGATCGATGCGCTGGACGACCATGACGACGTCCAGACCGTCTACGCCAATTTCGAGGTGGACGCGGCGGCGGCGGAGCGGCTCTCGGCGGCCTGAGCCGCCATGCTCGCGCGGCTGCGGGACTGGGCGCGCGCGATCCGGCGCGACGTGCACGCGCTCTGGCTCGCGGCGCGGGACCCGCGGACGCCCTGGGCGGCGCGCCTGCTCGCCATCGGCATCGCGGCCTATGCGCTGTCGCCCATCGACCTGATCCCGGACTTCATCCCGGTGCTCGGCTACCTGGACGACGCGATCCTGCTGCCGCTGCTGATCCTGCTGGCGATCCGCCTCATTCCGCCGGCGCTGATGGCCGAACACCGGGCGAGCGCGGCGGCCGCGGCGGCGCGGCCGGTCAGCCGGGGGGGCGCGGCCTTCATCCTCCTCCTCTGGGTCCTCGCCGCGGCCTGGCTCATCCGCGTCCTCTGGCCCTGGGTGGCGGGCTGACGGGCGGCGCGCGGCCGCTTCTGCTAGAAGGCCGGCGCCATGGCGCGCGCCCCGATTCGCATCCTCGGCCTCGACCCGGGCCTCCAGCACACCGGCTGGGGGCTGATCGAGCATGACGGCTTCCGCCTGCGCTTCGTCGCCGAGGGCGTGATCTCCACCACCCCGGCCGAGGATTTGCCCGACCGGCTGCTCGCGCTGCATCGCGGCCTCGCCGCCGTGATCGACCTGCACGCGCCGGAGGAAGCGGCGGTGGAGAACACCTATGTCGCGCGCAACCCGGACAGCGCACTGAAGCTCGGCCAGGCGCGCGGCGTCGTGGTGCTCGCCCCGGCGCTGGCCGGGCTCGCCGTCGCGCAATACGGCGCGATGGAGGTCAAGCGTGCCGTCGTCGGCAACGGCCATGCGGCCAAGGACCAGGTGCAGGCGATGGTGAAGCACCTGCTGCCCGGCGTGACCTTCAAGCGCGCCGATGCCGCGGATGCGCTCGCGGTGGCGATCTGCCACGCGCATCACCGGTCGTCGCGGCAGGCGCTCGCCCGCGGATACCAGCCGGCATGATCGGGCTGCTGAAGGGCCGGGTGGAAAGCACCCATGAAGGCGGCTGCATCCTCGACGTGAACGGCGTCGGCTACCTGCTCTCCTGCTCGCGCAAGACGCTCGACGCGCTGACGACGCGCGAAGGCCCGCACCGCGTGCTGGTCGAAACCCGCGTCAGCCAGGACGCGATCACCCTGTTCGGCTTCGCCGACGCGACCGAGCGCGAGGCCTTCCGCGCGCTGATCGAGGTCAAGACGGTCGGCCCGCAGAAGGCGCTGATCGTGCTGTCCTCGCTCAGCCCCGATGGCCTTGCCCGCGCCATCGCCGCCAAGGAACGCAAGCGGCTGGCGGAGGTGAAGGGCCTGGGTGCGGCGACCGCCAACCGCATCGTGGACGAGCCCGCGATGCAGAAATGGGCGGTCGGCCGCGCAACGCCCGATGCGGATGGCGAAGGCGCGCTGCCCGCCATCGCGCCGGAACAGGGGGCGGAGGCGGACGCCGTCTCCGCGCTGGTGAACCTCGGCTGGAAGCAGCCCCAGGCGGCCGCCGCCATCGCCCGCGCCGCCAAGCGGCTGGGTGAGGGTGCGACGCTCGACGCGCTGATCCGCGACGGGCTGAAGGAGATGGCGCGATGAGCGAGCGGCTCACCTCGCCCGACCGGCACGAGGACGACTACGGCGAGCACGCGCTGCGCCCGCAGACGCTCGCCGACTTCACCGGGCAGGCCAGCCTGCGGGAGAACCTCGCCGTCTTCATCGCCGCGGCCAAGGCGCGGGCGGAACCGATGGACCACGTGCTGTTCCATGGGCCCCCGGGGCTGGGCAAGACGACGCTCGCGCAGATCGTCGCGCGCGAGCTCGGCGTGGGTTTCCGCGCGACCTCCGGCCCCGTGCTGCAGCGATCGGGCGACCTCGCCGCCATCCTGACCAACCTGCAGCCGCGCGACGTGCTGTTCGTGGACGAGATCCATCGCCTCCAGCCCGCGATCGAGGAGACCCTCTATCCTGCGATGGAGGATTTCTGCCTCGACCTGATCATCGGGGAGGGGCCGGCGGCGCGCACCGTGCGCATCGACATCCCGCCCTTCACGCTGATCGGCGCCACGACGCGCGCCGGGCTGCTGGCGACGCCGCTGCGCGACCGCTTCGGCATCCCGCTGCGGCTGGTCTTCTACACGGCCGAGGAACTGCACGGCATCGTCACGCGCGGGGCGCGAAAGCTGGGCTTCGCGCTGTCGGACGACGGCGCGATGGAGATCGCCAGGCGATCCCGGGGCACGCCGCGCATCGCCGGCCGGCTGCTGCGCCGCGTGCGCGACTTCGCCATGGTGGAGAACCGCGTCGCCGACCGCGCCATGGCGGACGCGGCGCTGCGGCGGCTGGAGGTCGACGCGCTCGGCCTCGATGCCATGGACCGGCGCTACCTGCTGCGCATCGCCGAGCATCACGGCGGCGGGCCGGTGGGGATCGAGACGCTGGCGGCCGCCCTGGCTGAGGGGCGCGACACGCTCGAGGAAGTAGTCGAGCCCTTCCTGATCCAGGAAGGGCTGGTGCTGCGCACCCCGCGCGGGCGGATGCTGGGCGAGCGCGGCTGGCGGCACCTGGGGCTGGCGCCGCCGGCGGGGATGGTCGCGCAACTCGATCTGTTGCGGGACCAGGACATATGACCGGGCCTGAACCAGCCGCATCAGACAGGATACATCGCCACTACCTGCGCGTGTATTTCGAGGATACCGACGCCGGCGGGATGGCCTATCACGCCCGGTATCTGCACTGGGCGGAGCGTGCGCGGACGGAATCCTTGCGCGCCATTGGGTTGCCACACAATCTGATGATAGAACGTCATGGAGCGCTGCTCGTGGTGCGGCGCGTCGAAGTGGAGTATTGGCGGCCCGCCCGTCTCGATTCGCGGGTGGTCGTGGAGACCGCGATCCTCAGGGTCACCGGCGCCCAGATCCTGCTCGACCAGACGGTCCGCCTGGCGGAGGAAGGGTCCGAGGCGCCGGGCGAAAGGCTCGCGGGGCTGAAGGTGGGGCTGGTCTCGGTGGACCAGGCCGCGCTGAAGCCGGTGCCGCTGCCCGAACCCTGGCGGTCGGTGCTCAAGGGCCTGGTCCTGCCGGCGGCGGGCTGAAGGCGACGAAGTCATGCAAGGCGGCCGCGGCCGCCGGCCCCCGACCGGGGGCGAGGAAGGAGAGACCGCGTGAACGGCACGGTGACGGCTCAGGCGCTCGGACAGGCGGCGCACGACCTCTCGCTCTGGGGGCTCTTCCTCCAGGCGGACTGGGTGGTGAAGTCCGTCATGATCGGGCTGCTGATCGCCAGCATCTGGGTCTGGGCGATCGTGTTCGACAAGGTGACGGGGCTGCGCCGGGCGAACCGCGCGGCCGACGCCTTCGAGGACCGCTTCTGGTCCGGCGGCAGCCTCGACGACCTGTTCGCGCGGGAAGGGGAGGAACCGACCCATCCGATCGCCGCCGTCTTCGGGGCGGCGATGCGCGAATGGCGCCGCAGCGCGGGCAATGGCGCGCTGCTCGGCGGTGCCAAGGAGCGCGTCGAGCGCGCCATGGCGGTGACGATCGGGCGGGAGATGGACCGGCTGGAACGCTGGATGGTCTTCCTCGCCTCGGTCGGTTCGGTCGCGCCCTTCATCGGCCTGTTCGGCACGGTCTGGGGCATCATGAACTCCTTCGCCGCCATCGCGGGGATGCAGAACACCAACCTCGCGGTGGTCGCACCCGGCATCGCGGAGGCGCTGTTCGCGACCGCCATCGGCCTGATCGCGGCGATCCCGGCGGTGCTCGCCTACAACAAGATCAACACCGACCTCGCGCGCTTCGCGGGCCGGATGGAATCCTTCGCGACGGAATTCGCCGCGATCCTGTCCCGCCAGACGGAAATGGCCGCCAACGACAAGGCCGCGCCCGCGGCGACCGCGGCGGAATAGCGCGATGGGCGCCCCCCTCGTCGGCGGCCGGCCCAGTGGCCGGTCCCGCTACCGCCCGATGTCCGAGATCAACGTCACGCCCTTCGTCGACGTCATGCTCGTGCTGCTCATCATTTTCATGGTCGCCGCGCCGCTGATGACCGTGGGCGTGCCGGTCGACCTGCCGCGCACCGCCGCATCCCCGCTGAACCAGGAGACCGAGCCCCTCACCATCACGGTGAACCCCGAGGGCCGCGTCTTCCTCCAGGAAACCGAGGTGACGGTCGAGGACCTGGTGCCCCGGCTGCGCGCCATCATGGCGAACCAGCCGGCCGGCGCGGCCGAGCGGCGGATCTTCGTCCGCGGCGACCGCGCCATCGCCTATGGCCGCGTCATGGAGGTGATGGGCACCATCGCCGGCGCCGGCTTCACCCGTGTCGCGCTGCTGGCCGAACAGCCGGCCGGGCCGCGCCCCGGCGGGGCCCCAGCCGCCCCCGCGCGGCCGTCCGCGCCGCGCTGAGGAAAGGGGAGCGGAAAGGTGGGCCGTCCCGCCTGGGCCGCACGGATGACGCTCAACCGCTGGGGCATGGTCTCGGCGAGCCTGCACGCGCTGATCCTGGCGATCGGCGCGCTGTTCGTGCTCGCCCGGCCGATCCCCGAGCCGGAGGAGCAGGGGATCTCGGTCGAGCTCGTCAGCCCCGGCCCGCCGCTGCTGGCCCAGGCCGACGTGCCCTCGCCGGTGCCCGCCCCGCCGTCGCCCAACGCCCCGCCCACCCCGCCGACGCCCGAGCCCCCGGCGCCCACGCCGCCGCGCAACGCGCCGCCCGAGCCCCCGCCGCCGCCGCCCCCGCCGCCGCCCGCGCCG
>NZ_JAGIYZ010000033.1 GCF_017813355.1 Roseomonas nitratireducens | reverse complement strand
GGGCGCGGCGGGGCGGCGCTCGGCGGCCGGGGCGCGCCCTCGGCGGCGGGCGCGACCGGCTCCGGCGCCTCGACCGGCACGGTCTGCGCCGCGGCGGACAGGGCGAGCAGCAACGGAAGGGCGAACAGCCAACGAAAACGGATCATGCCGGCAGGGACCCCATCGGGCCGGTCGCGGTCAAGCCACGGACCCCGGTTGCGGGGCGGGCCGCCCGGGTCCAGCATCGCAGCGCAGCATGAACGCCTCCCCTTCCGTCTGGACCGTGATGCTCGCCCTGCTCGGCACGCATCTCGCCGGGATGGGGGTGTTCCTCGCGGTCCCCGTCCTGGCGCCGGCGATAGCGGCCGAAGCGGGCATTCCTGCGGCACTGGCCGGGGTGCATACGGCACTGGTCTATGCCGGGGCATTGGTTTCGGGGCCGCTCGCCGGCGCCTTCATCCGCCGCTTCGGGGCGATCCGGGTGCTGCAAGCCGGGCTGGTGTTCTGCGGCCTGGCGGTGGCGCTGGCGGTCATTCCGCATCCGGTGGCACTCGCCGCCTCGGCGCTCGCCTGCGGGCTGGGGCATGGGCCGGTGACGCCGGCGGGCAGCCATCTGCTCGCGCAGAAGGCCCCGGCGCGGCGGCGGGCGCTGATCTTCAGCCTGAAGCAATGCGGGGTGCCGGCCGGGGCGATGCTGATCGCGGCCGTCACGCCGCTGGTCGCGCAGGCCTATGGCTGGCGGGCGGGGATCCTGTCGGTCGCGGCCTTCCTCGCCGCCTCGGCGCTGGTGCTGCAGCCGCTGCGCGGGCCGCTGGATGCGGAACGGGACCGGACGGCGGCGCTGGGCGACCTGCGGGCGGTGTGGCGGGCGGCGCTGGGCAGCCTGTCCATCCTGCGGGAGATGCCGGTGCTACGGCGGATGACGGCGATGTCGGCGCTGTATGGCGTCTCCCAGTTCTGCTTTTCGTCCTTCTTCGTGGTGTTCCAGGTGGAAGCGCTCGGCGTGCCGCTGACCGAGGCCGGGTTCCGCCTGGCCATGGCGCAGGCGGCCGGCGTCTTCGGGCGGGTCTTCTGGGGGCTGGTGGCCGATCGTGTCGGCGCCGGGCCGGTGCTGAGCGGGCTGGGGGTGGCGGCGGCGGCCTCGGGGCTCGCGCTGCTGCTGGCCGGGCCCGACTGGCCGGGCTTCATCCTGACGCTGGCGGGGATGGGCATGGGGGCGACGGCGATCGGCTGGAACGGGGTGTTCCTGGCCGAGACGGCGCGGCTCGCGCCCCCCGGCCAGGTGGGGGCCACCACGGCCGCGACCGGCTTCGTCTTCGGCGCCTGCATGCTGGTCGGCCCGCCGCTGTTCTCGGTGATGGTGCAGGCGAGCGGCGGCTACGCGCTGGGCTTCGGCCTGTGCGCCGCGACGGCCCTGCTCGGCGCAGCCCTGGTGCGCGGCGCCGGGGGTGTTGCCAGGGCGTGAAACCGGGCTAGGTGAGGGACATGATCACGGTGCTCACCATCCTCGTCGGGCTGGCCATGCTGGCGACGCTCGGCGTGCTGCTCGCGGGCGTGCTCGGCATGGCCGGCGGCAGCGGCAATTCCGGGCGGGCGAACCGGCTGATGCGCTGGCGCATCGGGCTGCAGTTCCTCGCCCTGGGTCTTTTCGCGCTGCTGCTGCTGCTGGTGAAGCGGTAGCGCCACGAACTTGCCGCCACCGGGCGGCCCCCGTATTTTCCGCCCCCTGCGTGCGGCCAGGCCGCACGCCCCATCCGGAAGGCACACGGTCGAACAATGAAGGTCCTGGTCCCCGTCAAGCGGGTGGTCGACTACAACGTGAAGGTCCGCGTGAAGGCGGACGGCACCGGCGTCGAGACCGCGAACGTCAAGATGTCGATGAACCCCTTCGACGAGATCGCGGTCGAGGAAGCCGTGCGGCTGAAGGAGAAGGGGGTCGCCACCGAGATCGTGGCCATCTCCGCCGGCCCCACCGCGGCGCAGGAGCAGATCCGCACCGCGCTCGCCATGGGCGCCGACCGCGGCATCCTCGTCGAGCATGACGGCGTGCTGGAACCGCTCGCGGTCGCGAAGATCCTCAAGGCGATCGTCGCCAAGGAAGGGCCGGCGCTGGTCATCCTCGGCAAGCAGGCGATCGACGACGACATGAACGCCACGGGCCAGATGCTGGCAGCACTTCTCGGCTGGGGCCAGGGCACCTTCGCGTCCAAGATCGAGAAGGACGGCGAGGCGCTGAAGGTGACCCGCGAAGTCGATGGCGGGCTCGAGACCGTCTCGCTCAAGCTGCCGGCGATCGTGACGACCGACCTGCGGCTGAACGAGCCGCGCTACGCGTCGCTGCCCAACATCATGAAGGCGCGCAAGAAGCCGATCGAGACGGTGAAGCCGGCCGATCTCGGCGTCGACGTCACGCCGCGGCTGACCGTGGTGAAGGTTGAGGAACCGCCGAAGCGCCAGGCGGGCCGGAAGGTCGGCTCGGTCGAGGAACTGGTGGCGGCGCTGCGCAACGAAGCGAAGGTGATCTGACCATGGCCGTGCTCGTTCTCGCCGACCACAAGGACGGCGCCGTGTCCCAGCCGACGCGGTCCACCGTCGCCGCCGCGCAGAAGCTCGGGGAAGTGCATGTGCTGGTGGCCGGCGAAGGTGCCGCCGCCGCCGCGTCCGCCGCGGCGAAGATGCCGGGCGTGGCGAAGGTGCTGACGGCCGAGGGCGGCCCGGCGCTCGCCGAGCCGATGGCCGCGCTGATCGTGGCGCTGGCGCCGGGCTATTCGCACCTGCTCGCCCCGGCCTCCGCCGCGGGCAAGAACGTGATGCCGCGCGCCGCCGCGCTGCTCGACGTGCAGATCCTGTCCGACATCGCAGGCGTGGTGGATGCCGACACCTTCGTCCGCCCGATCTATGCGGGCAACGCGATGGCGACGGTGAAGTCGTCGGATGCGACGAAGGTGATCACGGTGCGCGCCGCGTCCTTCGACCCGGTGCCGGCCGAGGGCGGGTCCGCGCCGATCGAGGCGGCGCCCGCCGCCGCCGATCCGGGGCTTTCGACCTTCCTGGGTTCGGAGATCGTGAAGTCCGAGCGGCCGGAGCTGACGGCCGCGCGCATCGTCGTCTCCGGCGGCCGCGCGATGGCGAGTGCGGAGAACTTCGCCATCATCGAGAAGGTGGCCGACAAGCTCGGCGCCGCCGTGGGTGCTTCCCGCGCCGCGGTCGATGCGGGCTATGCGCCGAACGACATGCAGGTCGGCCAGACCGGCAAGATCGTCGCGCCGGACCTGTATATCGCCGTCGGCATCTCCGGTGCCATCCAGCACCTGGCAGGGATGAAGGACAGCAAGGTGATCGTCGCCATCAACAAGGACGAGGAGGCGCCGATCTTCCAGGTCGCCGACTACGGCCTGGTGGCCGACCTCTTCAAGGCGGTCCCCGAACTGGAAGCCGAACTCTCGAAGTGACGCAGCCCCCCGCGGCCTTGTTTGCGGAACGACAAAGAAGGTTGGGGGGCACGGGGGGAAGTTCTCTTCCCCCCGTTTTCTTTTTCACCCTGTTGAGGAGGCCGTGATGGCTGAAATCGCGAAGGTCGGCGTCATCGGCGCCGGCCTCATGGGCAACGGCATCGCGCATGTCGCCGCATTGTCCGGCCTGTCCGTCGTGCTGATGGATGTCAGCCAGCCCGCGCTCGACAAGGCGATGGCGACCATGTCCGGCAACATGGACCGGCAGGTGAAGAAGGCGATCATCACGGCCGAGGACAAGGCCGCCGCGCTGGCGCGCATCGCCACCGCCACGACGAATGACGGCTTCGCCGATTGCGACATCGTCATCGAGGCGGCGACCGAGAACGAGGAGATCAAGAAGAAGATCTTCGCGGGCCTGGTATCGGTGCTGAAGCCGGACGCGATCCTCGCGTCGAACACCTCGTCGATCCCCATCACGCGGCTCGCCGCCGCGACCGACCGCCCGCAGCGCTTCATCGGCATGCATTTCTTCAACCCCGTGCCGATGATGAAGCTGGTCGAGATCATCCGCGGCCTGGCCACCGACGACGCGACGGCGGCGGCGGTGGAAGCGCTGGCGAAGCGCATGGGCAAGGCGCCGGTCGCGGCCGGGGACTGGCCGGGCTTCGTGGTGAACCGCGTGCTGTGTCCCATGCTGAACGAGGCGATCCAGGCGCTGATGGAAGGCGTGGGCGACGTGCGCGCGATCGACGAGGGCATGAAGCTCGGCGCCAACCATCCGATGGGGCCGCTCGAGCTGTCGGATTTCGTCGGCCTCGACACGCTGCTGAGCGTGATGAAGGTGCTGCACGAGGGCCTGGGCGATCCGAAGTACCGCCCTTCCCCGCTGCTGGCGAAGTATGTCGAGGCCGGCTGGCTCGGCCGGAAGTCGGGGCGCGGCTTCTACGACTATTCGACCAGCCCGCCGACGCCGACGCGCTGACCCGCCTTGCGCCGGCGGGGTGCCGGCGCGATCTTCCGGCCATCGTCCGGGAGAGAGAACGAGATGAAGATCCAGCGGCGTGTCCTCGCCACCGGGCTGCTCGCCCTGCCCGCCATCGCGCGCGCGCAGGGCGCCTGGCAGCCGAGCCGTCCCGTCCAGCTGATCGCCGGCTTCGCGCCCGGCGGGGGCAGCGACATCATCGCGCGCACCATCGCGGAAGCCGCGGCACCGCTCTATCCGGTGCCGCTCGTCGTCATCAACCGCCCCGGCGCCGGCGGGGCGCTGGCGGCCGAGCAGGTGGCGCGCATGCCGCCCGACGGCCATGCGCTGCTGCTCGCCGGCGGGTCCGAGAGCACGAGCGTGCCCGCGCATCGCGAAGTGCCCTACGACCCGAAGCGCTCCTTCCGCGCCGTGATCCGCCTGACGCGCCACGGCCAGTTCCTGGTGGTGAAGGGGCGCGGGGGGAAGTTCGCCGACGTGAACGCGCTGATGGCGGCCGCGCGCCAGGCGCCGGAGGCGGTGAGCCATGCCTCGGCCGGCGTCGGCACGCTGACGCATTCCATCTTCCTGCTGCTCGGCCGCGCGGCGGGCGCGCAGTTCCTGCACGTGCCCTTCACCGGCGGCGGGCCGTCCATGCAGGCGATCGTCGCGGGGCAGGTCGATTGCGGCGTCGCGGCGCCGGAGGAGATGGCGGGGCTGGTCGATTCCGGCGACCTCAAGGTGCTGGCCATCGCGAGCCCCGAGCGCGCGCCCGCCTATCCCGACGTGCCCACCTTCCGCGAGCTCGGCTGGAACGTGGTGGCCGAGAACATGAAGGGCTGGGTCGGCCCCGCCGGGCTGACCGACGAGATCGCCGCCTACCACCACCAGCGCATGCGCCAGGCGATGGCCGCGCCGCAATGGCAGCGCTTCATGGAACGCTCCCGCGAACCGGACGGCTATGCCGACGGGCCGGGCTTCCAGCAGGCGATGGACAATCTGCTCGACTCGATCCGCTCCGCACTCCGAGGCTGAACCGCATGACCCCGATCCTTCCCCCCGCGCGCGTCGCCTTCATCGGCCTGGGCGTGATGGGTGCGGCGATGGCCGCCAACATCCTCAAGGCGGGCTTCCGCCTGACCGTGTCCACGCGCAGCCGGGACAAGGCCGAAGCCCTGCTCGCCGCCGGCGCGGACTGGGCGCCGACGGCGCAGGACGCCGCCGACGGCGCCGCCTGCGTCTGCCTCTGCGTGCCCGACACGCCGGATGTGGAGGCGGTGCTGTTCGGCGATGACGGCGTGGTGCACGGCGCCGCGGCCGGGACGGTGGTGATCGACTTCTCCACCATCGCCGCCGCGGCATCCGCCGATTTCGCGCGGCGGATGGCCGAACGCGGCGTGGTGCTGCTCGACAGCCCGGTCTCGGGCGGGCCGCAGGGCGCGATCGACGGCACGCTGACCTGCATGGTGGGCGGCGCCGATGCCGGGTTTTCCGCCGCGCGCGCGGTGTTCGACGCGGTCGGCAAGACCATCACGCTGCTCGGCCCCGCCGGGTCGGGGCAGATCTGCAAGTCGGCCAACCAGCTGATCATCGTCGCGGCCATGCAGGCGGCGGCGGAAGCGCTGACCATGGGCCGCAAGGCGGGGCTCGACCCCGCGCTGATGCGCCAGGCGCTGCTCGGCGGCTCGGCGCGGTCCTTCGTGCTGGAAAGCCACGCCAAGCGGATGCTGGACGGCAACTTCAAGCCGGGCTTCCGGGCGGAGCTGATGCGCAAGGACATGCGCCTCGCGCTCGGCGCGGTGCGGGAGAACGGCGTCTTCGCGCCATCGACCGCGCTCGCCGCGCAGATGATGGAGGCGGTGGTGAATTCCGGGCGCGGGGGCGACGACTGCGCGTCGATCGGCGCGCTGGTCGCGGAACTGTCGGGCGTGAAGGGCTGAACGGCGATGGAGCCGTCCTCGCTGCGCGGGCGTCTCCATCACCTCTACCACGGCACGCAGGCGGATGCCTGCCGCTTCCGCTACGGCGTGCTGGCCTTCGACCTGGCGACGATCGGCTTCGTCATCGCCACCTCCTTCCTGCCGCGCAGCCTCGCCGTCGAGGCGGTGGACGTGCTGGTGGGCCTGGTGCTGGTGGGCGAATTCGCCGCCCGCGTCGCGGCCAGCCGCGTCCCGTGGCGGGAAGCGCTGCGCCCGGCCTCGCTCGTGGACGCGCTGGCCATCGCCTCCTTCCTCGCGCCGCTGGCGGGCGAAGGGCTGGGCTTCCTGCGCGTGCTGCGGACGCTGCGGCTGGTGCATTCCTACCGCATGCTCGGGGTGCTGCGGCGGGACTTCGCCTTCTTCCGCCGGCATGAGGAAGCCTTCCTCGCGGCGACGCACCTGCTCGTCTTCATCTTCGTCATGACGGCGCTGGTGTATGAGACGCAGCACGCGCACAACGAGCAGATCTCGCACTACGCCGATGCGCTGTACTTCACCGTCACGGCGCTGACGACGACCGGCTTCGGGGACATCACCCTGCCGGGGACGACGGGGCGGCTGATTTCCGTCGTCATCATGATCGCCGGCGTGACGCTGTTCCTGCGGCTGGCGCAGGCGCTGTTCCGGCCATCCAAGGTGCGCTTCGCCTGCCCGTCCTGCGGGCTGTCGCGGCACGAGCCGGACGCGGTGCACTGCAAGGCCTGCGGCACGCTGCTGAACATCCCCGACGAGGGGCGGGAGTGATCACGCCGCGGCCATGGCGCGCAGCGCGGCCGCGGTCTCCTCATCCGCCGGGAAGAAGGTCTCGAGCGTCAGTTCGGCCAGCATCACGTCGGTCGCCGTGCCGAACACCGTCGTGGTGCCGATGAAGGCGAGTTCCCCGCCGCCGGGGGCGCGCAGCCGCAGCGGCATGGCGATCAGCGCGCGCTCGCGCTCGGCCATCCCCGGCGGCGGGTCCTGCCCGGCCGGGTAGCGCGCCACCTCCTCCATCAGCGCGAGCAGCGCGGGATCGGCGGAGACCTCCGCGTCGCGCCGCAGCCGGTCGAGGATATGCGTCTTCCAGGCGCGCAGGTTGGCGATGCGCGGCGCGAGCCCTTCGGGATGCAGGCTGAGCCGCAGCACGTTGACCGGCGGCGTGGCGAGCGCGGGGGCGACGCCGTCCATCAGCCGCGCCGCGATCCGGTTCGCCGCGACCAGCGTCCAGTGCCGGTCCACCGCGAGCGCGGGATAGGGCTCGTGGCCGGCGAGGATCATGCGCACCGCCTCCATCGCCGGGCGCAGCGCGGGATCGTCGATCGCGCGTTCGCCGTATTCCGGCGCATGGCCTGCGGCGACGAGCAGCGCGTTGCGCGCGCGCAGCGGCACGGACAGGTGCTCGGCCAGGCGCAGCACCATCTCCCGGCTCGGCCGCGCGCGGCCGGATTCGACGAAGGACAGGTGGCGCTGGGAGATCTCCGCCTCCAGCGCCAGGTCGAGCTGGCTGCGCCGCCGGCGGGTGCGCCATTCGCGCAGCATGGGTCCGAAATCGCTCATGCGGCGCATCCTGCCATGCCGCCGCGTCGCGCGCCGATGACCTCCGAGGTAATCGCGCCGCCGCGTCCGCCCTGGCACGGATGGGGCATCGGAACCGAGGAGAGCCCCATGCCGAGCATTCCCACGACAGGCCTGCTGCGCACCGCCCTGCTGGCCGACGCCGCGACGAGCGGCGCGAGCGGCCTCGCGCTGGTCGTCGCACCCGCGGCGATCGCGCAGGCGACCGCCCTGCCCCACGGCCTGCTGCTCGCCGCGGGGCTGTTCTTCCTGCCCTATGCGGGGCTGCTCGCCTGGCTCGCCGCGCGGCGTGCGGTGCCGCGCTGGATGGTCGGGCTGCTCGCCGCGGGCAACCTGCTCTGGGCGGTGGAATGCGCGGCGCTGCCGCTGCTCGGCCTGGTCGCGCCGAACGGATGGGGAATCGCCTTCCTGGCGGCGCAGGCCGTCGCGGTCGCGGTCTTCGCCGAACTCTACATCCTGGCGATGCGGCGCGCGGCGCGCGCGGCCTGAAGCCTCATCGCCAGACCATCAGGTCGTTCTCGCCTTCCTGCACCGTCTCCCCGCGCTGGTTGCGCAGCAGGAAGGCGAGGGTGACGATGCCGCGGTCGGGCTTGCGCGTCGGGCGTTTCGACGCGACGCGCACCTCCGCCGCGATGCGGTCCCCCACCAGGATCGGCCCGGTGAACTTCCACCGCCAGCCGAGCGAGACGATCGCCGCGAAGCGCGTCTCCGCCCGGTTCTTCAGCCCGTCGCACAAGGCGAGCCCGAGCAGCCCATGCGCGACGCGCCCGGGATAGCCCAGGCCGCGCGCATACTCGTCGTCCATGTGGATATCGTAGAAGTCGCCGGTCAGCCCGGCGAAGCCGAGGATGTGGCCCTCGGTCACCGTGATCCCGGGCGTGGCGAAGACGAGCCCTTCCTCGATCGCGTCGAAGCGCAGCGGCGCCATCAGAAGCGCGGCATCAGCAGGCCGCCGTCGACGGGGAAGGAATGCCCGGTCGAATAGGGCATCGCGCCGGCGGCGAGCGTGGCGATGGCGCGGCCGATATCCTCGGCCTCTCCCCAGCGGCGGATCGGCACGAGGCCGCCCTCGATCTGCGCCGCGTAGCGGTCCCACACCTCCTTCGTCATGTCGGTGCGGATCATCCCCGGCTGGATGTCGTAGGTGTTGATGCCGTGTTCGGCGAGCCGCATGGCGAACAGCCGCGCGATCATCGTCACGCCCGCCTTGGACACGCAGTATTCGGCCCGGTTCAGCGAGGCCATCACCGCGTTCACCGAGGAGACGAAGGCGAGGCTGCGATGCCCGCGCACGGGCGCGCCCGGCGCGATCATGCGCTTCGCCACGGCCTGGCTGAGGAAGAAGGTGCCGCGCGCGTTCACGTCGAGCAGCCGGTCCCAGGATTCGGGTGTCGTCTCCAGCATGTCCTGGCGGGTCGCGACCTGCACGCCGGCGACGTTCGCCAGGCATTCGAGCCCGCCGAAGGCGCCCCAGGCGGCATCGACCAGCGCGGCATGCGCCGCGACGTCGCCGATATCGGCCCTGACGAAGGCGAAGGCGCGGCCCGCGGCCTCCACCCCCGCGCGCGTCTGGGCGGCACCTTCCTCGCTGATGTCGGCGCCGACAACGTCGAAGCCCTTTTCCGCCAGGGCGACGCAGGTGGCGCGGCCGATGCCGCGCCGCGCGCCGGTGACGAGTGCGGCGGGCCTCATCGGGACAGTTTCCTCGCCATGGTCTTCCTCCGGTCCTGGTTCACGCCGCGCCGGAGGCGCCGGGTCCCGCTGCCGGGATCCAGCCCTTCGGACGTCGTGCCGAGGATGGTGGCCGCAAGGCGCGGAAGCCGCCAGCCCGGCCCGCGCGCGGCGAGCGAGGATGTCCGATCCGGCGCCGCCCGGGCGAAGGCCGGCGCGGCCTACGCGCCCCGTCCTGGCGGGAAGATGCGCTGCTCGAGGTCGAACGGCGTCTCCTCGGTGCTGTGATGGGTCCGAATTCGCCTGCCGGAATCGTACATATCGACCGGACCTTCCCAGTTTCCGAAGTCCAGCTCGAAGTATCCGGTCTCGCCGATCGGCCTGACGGTGTATTCCTGGAGTTCCCGCGCGACGATCACTTCTGCATTCGTGCGACGCGACAGATCTCTCGCGAGGAGGGATTCGGAGGTCGGAAGATTCAAGTCCGGGATGCTGCCCATCGGCGGCTGGCCGACGAGGCAGGAGTGGAACACGATATATCTGAACAGGCCCGCCAGGGCGGAGAAGCACTGCGCGTTGCGCATCTCGAGATTGAAGACCCCGATCTGCACGAAGTCCCGGGTGCCATGCGCCATGATGTGAAGGGCGTCGAAGGCTCCGTACCCGTGCATCTCCTGCGCGTTCTGGCAGCGCGTCGCGACCGCCTTGACCAGCGTGCTGGTCAGCTCGTCCGGACGGGCGCGACGTGTCCACCAGGATTTCGGCGCGACGATCCGGTCCGGCGCCCCGACGGGAAGTTCCGTGGTCGGCGGCCCGTAACCGTTCGTGCTGGAATGGTTCAGCCTCGGATCGTGCAGGATCACCTGGCGGCCACGCTTGAAGTTCACGTCCATCCATCCTTCGCGGTTCGAGGCTGGACGCGTTATCGCCGAGGACGTTCGCGAAACGATGTGACGCGCGATACGCTGCGCGAATGAAGGCTTCCGGCGCGCCCGGATCGCGAGGCGCGGCGTGCGGGCTGCTTCGTCCCGGCACCGGCGAGGTGGCGCGGGGCGGATCAGGCGTGACGCCGCCCGATCGGCCGGTGATCGGGCCCGATCCGGTCGGGCCGGGCCGCATGGCCGGATATCCTGTTCCGCCGAATCGCGATTCCCGATCGGCTCGTGCGCAACCGGCGGCGACGCGCTGGCCCCGACATGCAAAGGCCCGCCCCGCCATCTGGCGGAGCGGGCCCCACGCCGTTGACCGGCGCCGTTTTCCTGGACGTTGCCCCGAACTGAGCGGCGTGATCTGACAAGGCATTAACGCATCCGGTCAACCGGGTAGGTGTGCGGTGCAACATGAGCGGGTCGAAACAATGCGCATCCTCGTGATCAACTCGAACACGACCGATTCGGTCACCGACCGGATCGGCGCGGCCGCACGCGCCGTCGCCTCCCCGGGGACGGAGATCGAGGCGGTCTCCGCCCCCTTCGGCCTGCCGCTGATCGTCACCCGGGCGGATTGGCTGGTGGCGGGGCCGGCGACGCTCGCGGCGCTCGCCGCGCGGCGCGGCACCTACGACGCGGCGGTGATCGCCTGCTTCGGCGATCCGGGGCTCGACGCGGCGAAGGAACTGGTGGACGTCCCCGTGCTCGGCATCAGCGAGGCCGCCTTCCACGCCGCCTGCATGCTCGGCCGGCGCTTCGGCGTCGTCTCCTTCACCGCCGCGCTGCGGCCGATGTTCGAGGAATGCCTGGCCCATCACGGCCTGACGGCGCGCTGCGCCGGCTTCCGCATGGGCCCGCCCTTCGCGGGCGATCCGGGGCGCGTGGCGGAAGAACGGCTCGACCTGCTGGCCGCGCTCTGCGCCGAAAGCGCGGAGCAGGACGGGGCGGAGGCGATCATCCTGGCCGGCGGGCCGCTGGCCGGCATCGCGCCGCTGCTGCAGCCGCGCGTCGCCGTGCCGCTGCTGGACGGCACCCAGGCGGCGGTGCGGCTGGCCGAGGCGATGGCCGGCCTGATGCCGCGCAGCCCGCGCCCACGCCGCGCCCGCGCGCTGACCGGCTTCGCGGAGGACGTCGCTTCGCTCTACGGGCGGGCATGACATGGCGCGGGCGGATGGGCCGCTCGCGCGGGGATGACGCGGCGGGCCGCCGCGCCCATCCTGTGCCGCACCCTCAGCGGATCATGCCGTGGCCTACCTGATCGAGGCGCTGCTCTTCCTGCTGCCCTTCGCGGCCTATGGGCTGTGGCGGCGGATGAACCCCTCGGCCCAGCCGAGCACGATCCTGCTCGCGCTCGGGGCGATCGGCGTCGCGCTGATGCTGGCCGGCGCCTTCTGGTACGGGCTGTCGCGCAGCATGCCGCGCGGGACGGTCTACGTGCCCGCGCATATCGAAGGCGAGCGCGTCGAGCCAGGCCATGCGGAGCCGCGGCGATGAGGCAGGCGCCGGTCGCGATCGCGCCCCGCCCCGGCTTCCTCGACCTGCCCCCGGTGGCCGAGGCGCTGGCCGCCCTGCCCGGCGCGCGCGCGGTCGGCGGCTGCGTGCGCGATGCGCTGGCGGGGCTGGCTTCCGCCGACATCGACATCGCGGCCCCGCTGCCGCCGGAGGAGACCGCGCGGCGGCTGCTTGCCGCCGGCTTCGCGGTGCATGAGACCGGCCTGTCGCACGGCACGGTCACCGCGGTGCGCCACGGCATGCCGATGGAGATCACCGCGCTGCGGCGGGACATCGTGACCGATGGCCGCCATGCCGAGGTCGCCTGGACCACCGACTGGCGGGAGGACGCGGCGCGGCGGGACTTCACCATCAACGCCATGTCGCTCGGCGCCGATGGGCTGCTGCACGACTATTTCGCCGGCCGGGCGGACCTCGCCGCGGGGATCGTGCGCTTCGTGGGGGATCCGGACACGCGGCTCGCCGAGGATTATCTCCGCGCGCTGCGCTTCTTCCGCTTCCAGGCGCGCTACGGGCGGGGCGCGCCGGATGCGGCGGCGGTGGCGGCAATCCGCCGCGCCGTGCCGGGCCTCGCGCGGCTGTCGGCCGAGCGGGTGTGGATGGAGCTGAAGCGCATCCTCGCCGCGCCCGATCCCGTGGCGACGCTGGCACTGATGGCGCAGACGGGCGTGCTTGGCGCGGTGCTGCCGGAGGCGGGGGATGTCGGCGCCGGCGAGCGGCACGGGCTGGCGGCGCTGCGGCGGCTGGTGGCGGCCGGGGCGCCGGCGGATCCGCTGCTGCGGATCGCGGCCCTGCTGCCGGAGGATGGGCGCAGGGAGGCGGCGTCGATTCGGTCCAGGCTGAAGCTTTCGGGGGCCGAGGGCGCGGCGCTGGCCAACCTGGCCGCGGAGGGGGAGAGGATCGCCTGGCTCGCGGGATTCACCGATCTCCCGCTGCTGGACCCTGCGCTCGACGGCAGGGGGCTCCGCCTTTTCCTCGCGCGGCGGACGGAGGCGAGCCTGGGCGAGATCGAGGCCGAGGCCTGGCTTGCCGAGGCGCGGGACGGGCGCGACCGGAGCGCGCTGCGGGCGCGGATCGCGGCGACGGAGGTGCCGGTCTTCCCGCTGCTCGGCCGGGACCTGCTGGCGGAAGGCGTCCCGCCGGGCCCCGCGGTCGGGCGGCTGCTGGGGGCGTTGCGCGAAGCCTGGCTGGCGGGCGGCTGCGTGGCGACGCGGGAGGAGATGCTGGACGAGGCGCGGCGGCAGCTCTGAGGCGGGGCCGTGCGCTTCGATGGGACCGACGGCGGGGCCGCGCGCCTTGATGGGACCGGCGGCGGGGCCGCACTCGGGGGAGAGTGGGGGATCCGGCCCCGCCGCCTTCACCGGAACGAAACAAGAACTAGCACATCCCGAACGCGCCCGGCAAGTCTCGCCCCATGACATGATCGGGACGGCCGCGTGATGCTTCCCCGCCCCGTTGCGACGCCTTCCCAAGGCCGCGCGCCAAGTCCCGGCGGGTGCAGGGGACACTGTCCCCTGCCGGGGGAGCGCGAGGGGGCTGGCCCCCTCGCCGCACCGCCGCACGGACACTGTCCCCTGCCGGGGGAGCGCGAGGGGGCTGGCCCCCTCGCCGCACCACCGCGCGGACCCTGCCCCCTGCCGGGGGAGCGCGAGGGGCTGCCCCCTCGCGGCACCGTCGCGCGGCCCCTGCCGCCCCTCGCATTCCGTCCGTGGCCGTTCTGCCCTATCCCCTTCCCCCGCATGACCTCCTCCGCCCTCCTGCGCCGCCTCTGGCGCGGCTATGTCGCCTTGCATCGCCGCGGCATCGCCATCGCGCTGCTCTGCACCTTCGGCGTCGCGGGCATGACCGCGCTCTATCCGGTCGTGATCCAGCAGGCCTTCGACCGCTTCACCTCCGGCCAGCATGACGGGCTGTGGCTGGTCCCGATCGTGGTGGTGGTGGTGACGGCGCTGAAGGCCGCCGCGCAGTTCGGCCAGGCGGTGGCGATCCAGGCCGTGGTGCTGCGGGTGATCGAGGCGCTGCAATCCGACCTGTTCCGCGCGCTGACGCGCGCCGACCTCGCGATGGTGGCGCGGGAGGCGCCGGCGCGGCATGCCGCGCGCTTCACCACCGATGCCGCGCTGATCCGGGAGGCGCTGACCAAGTCCATCAACGCCGTCGCCGATGCGCTGACGGTCGTGGGGCTCGTCGCCTCGATGGTCTGGCTCGACTGGCAGATGTCGCTGGTCGCGGCGCTGCTCTATCCGCTCGCGATCCTGCCGATCCTCAAGCTCGGCAAGCGCATCCGCCGCGCCTCGGGCGGCATGCAGGAACGGGTGGGCGAAGCGGCGGCCGCGCTGACGGAATCCTTCGGCGCCGCGCGCGTGGTGCGCGCCTATCGGCTGGAGGCGGCGGAGGAAGCGCGCGCCGCGCGGCTGTTCGCCCGGCTGCGGGAGAGCCTGTACGGCATCGCGCGCACGCGCGCCTCGCTCGACCCGCTGCTGGAGGTGCTGGGCGGGCTCGCGGTGGCCGCGGTGATCGCCTTCGTCGGCTGGCGCGTGTCGTCCGGCGCGGGGACGCTCGGGGAATTCACCGGCTTCGTCGCCGCGCTGCTGATCGCATCGCGCCCGGTGCGGGCGCTGGGGTCGCTGAACGCGGCGATGCAGGAAGGCTTCGCGGGGCTGTCGCGCGTGTTCGGCGTGATGGATGCGGACCGGCGCGTGGTGGATGCGCCGGGCGCGGCCGCGCTGCCGGCGGGCCATGGCCGGGTTGAGTTCGCCGGCGTCGGCTTCACGTATGAGGGCGTGCCGGATGCGGCGCTGGCCGGCCTGTCCTTCGTCGCGGAACCCGGCCAGACCGTCGCGCTGGTCGGGCCGTCCGGGGCGGGGAAGTCCACCGCCATCGCGCTGGTGCCGCGGCTGTACGACGCGACCGAGGGCGCGGTGCTGGTCGATGGCGCGGACACGCGCGCGGCTTCGCTCGCCAGCCTGCGCGACGCCATCGCCTATGTGGGGCAGGAGGCGGTGATCTTCGACGACACCGCCTTCGCCAACATCGCCTGCGGGCGGGAGGGCGCGACGCGCGCGCAGGTGGAGGACGCCGCCCGCGCCGCCGCCGCGCATGACTTCATCGCGGCGCTGCCCGAGGGCTATGACAGCGTGCTGGGCCCGGCCGGGTCGCGGCTGTCGGGCGGGCAGCGGCAGCGCATCGCGCTGGCCCGCGCGCTGCTGCGCGACCCGCGCATCCTGCTGCTGGACGAGGCAACGAGCGCGCTGGACGCCGAGAACGAGGCGCTGGTGCAGCAGGCGCTCAATCGCCTGCGCCAGGGCCGCACCACGCTGGTGATCGCGCATCGGCTCGCCACCGTGCGCGACGCCGACCGGATCGTGGTGATGGAGAAGGGCCGCGCGGTCGAGCAGGGCACGCATGCCGAGCTGATGGCGGCCGATGGGCTCTATGCGAGGCTCGTGCGCACCCAGGCCTTCGGGTAGCGGCCCCGCGCGCGTGGCCGGGACCGACGCCATCCTGGGAGAGCGCGCATGATGCCAGCGGCCGCCTTCGGCGAGGTGTCGGTATCCCTTTCGTGCCGGCCGACGCCGGGCTCGCGCTCCGCGCGCGGGGCTCGCCGCACATGCGGCGGACCGCAGTCGCGGCCTTGGCCGGCATGCGCCGACCGCAGGTCGGTGCGTCCTGCCGACGGTCTGGCGCCGTCCTTCCGCGATCATCGCTGAGGCGCGCGGGGTGATGCGCAGCCGCTGGTTCGACCTGCTTGTGCTGGCCGCGTCCCGCGTGGCGATGGGCGCGCAGTTCCAGGTGGTGGGCGCGCTCGGCCCGCTGCTGATCGGCACGCTGGCGGCGGATTGGACGGAGCTCGGATCGCTGATCGGCGCCTATTCGCTGGCCGGCGTCTTCGTGGCACTTCCGGCGGGCTGGGTGATGGCGCGGCTGGGGGACCGGCGCGTGCTGCTGGCCGGCGTCGGGCTGATGGCCGCCGGCGGGGCGGTGCTGGCGCTGGCGGAAGGCTTCGGCATGGCGATGGCCGGGCGGCTCGTCTCGGGCGTCGGCGGCGCGCTGCTGGCGATCGCCTGCGCCAAGATGGTGCTGGACCGCTTCTCGGGCGCGTCGCTCGCACCCGCGCTCGGGCTGATGCTGATGGCCTGGCCCTGCGGGATCGGGATCGCGCTGCTGGTGCTGCCGATGCTGGGCGGGGATTGGCGCGCGGGGCTGTGGCTTTCGGCCGCGGTGTGCCTCGCTTCCTTCGTGCCGCTGCTGCTGGCGCTGCCGCGCGGGGAAGGTGCGGGCGCCGCGCCGGCGCGGCGGGGCGGGCTGCTGCGCGGCGAATGGGCGCCGTTGCTGACGGCGGGCAGCGTCTGGGGCTTCTACAACGCCGCCTATGTCGTGGCGCTGGGCTTCGCGCCGGCCTTCCTCGTCGCGCGCGGCTGGGGGGTGGAAGCGGCGGGCGCGGTCACGTCCCTGATCGGCTTCGCCATCCTGCCGCTGCTGCCGATGGGGGGCGCGCTGGCCGAGCGCGCCGGGCGGCCGGTGGCGGTGACGGTCGGCTGCATGCTCGGCATGGCGGGCTGCCTGCTGGCGGTCGTCGCGGGGCTGTCGCCCTGGGTGTTCCTGACGCTGTTCGGGGTGCTGACGGCCCCGCCGGCGAGCCTGGTGATGGCGATGGTCGGGCGCGCGCTGTCGCCGGCCTCGCGCGCCTTCGGCATGGGGGTGCACTACACGCTGTTCTACGGATCGCTCGCCGTCCTGCCGCCGCTGGCGGGGCTGGCGCGGGACGTCACCGGCGCACCCGCAGCGCCGCTGCTCGCGGGGGTGGGGTTCCTGGCGGTGGCGCTGGCCGCGCTGGCCGCCTATCTGCGCGTCATGGCGCGGAGGGAGGCATGACCGCGACGCCCGACCCGGACACGCTGCACCCGATCCCGGCCTCCCCGGGCGTGGTGTTCCTCAAGCCGCTGCTCGCGCGGCATCCGCAGGTCGCGAACGTCACCGCGGGCGACTTCTCCTACTACCACGACCACGATCCGGACGCCGCGCTGCGCTTCCTCGACCTGTGCGTGCGCTACAACTACGGCGAGGCGCGGCTGTCGATCGGGCGGTGGTGCGCCATCGCGCATCGCGCGACCTTCCTGATGCCCGGCGCCAACCACGCCATGGCGGGGCCTTCCACCTATCCCTTCGGCATCCTGGGCGGCGCCTTCGCCGATGCGCTGCCGCTGGTCGACTACCCGTGGCGCGGCGGCGGCGACATCGCCATCGGCCATGATGTCTGGCTCGGCACGGAATGCCTGGTGCTGCCGGGTGTCACCATCGGCCATGGCGCCGTCGTCGCCGCGCGCGCCGTGGTGGCGAAGGACGTGCCGCCCTATGCGGTCGTCGCCGGCAATCCGGCGCGCGTGGTGCGCATGCGCTTCGACGAGGCGACGGTCGCGCGGCTGCTCGCCATCGCCTGGTGGGACTGGCCGGCGGACCGCGTCGCGCGCGCCATCCCCGCGCTGGTGAAGGGGGATGTCGCCGCACTCGAACTCCGCGCGCGGAGCGAATGAATCGGCAGGCGATAAATCCGTGACTCCTAATGGAGCGGAGTCCTAGCGTCCGCCCGGCGATCCGCACGACGGAACGCCAAGAAGGGAAGGACCCGACATGGACATCCTGCCGCACAACGAGAAGGCCGCCGCCACCTGGGGCTCGGGCGGCGCGCAGTACGACAAGGTCAGCGAGACCATCGCGGATTCCATCGACCACATGCTCGACCGGCTCGACATCCGTCCCGGGGAGCGCGTGCTCGACCTCGCGACCGGCACGGGCTGGACGGCGCGACGGCTCGCCCAGAAGGGCGCGCGCGTCACCGGCGTCGATCTCGGCGCCGGGGTAATCGAGGCGGCGCGCAGCCTCGCCGCCGCCTCGGGCCTCAAGATCGACTTCGAGGTCGGCGACGCCGAGGCCACCAGTCTTCCCGCCGGCGCCTTCGACGCCGTCACCTCCACCTGCGGCGTGATGTTCGCCGCGCGGCCGGACGCGGTGGCGCGCGAACTGGCGCGGCTGGTCCGGCCCGGCGGGCGCATCGGCCTGACCACCTGGCCGCCCACGGGGACCATCGCGCAGATGTTCCAGATGATGCGGCCCTACATGCCGCCGCCGCCCAGCCCGGCGCCGCCTTCCCCCTTCGAATGGGGGCGGGAGGAGAAGGTGCGCGAATTGCTCGGCGCCGATTTCGACCTGGCCTTCGAGACGGGGACGACGGTGCTGCGCATGCCCTCCGGCGAGCATGTCTGGAAGGTGTTCAGCGAGGGCTACGGCCCGACCAAGACCCTGCACCGGACGACGGAACGCCGCGACGAGCTGCGCCGCGACTTCATCGCCTTCCACGACGCGCATCGCACGCCGCTCGGCGTGGCGATGCCGCGCGACTACCTGGTGGTAATCGGGACGCGGCGCTGAACCGCCCGCTGCGGCGTCACTCGCGCCGCAGCACCCCATCCACCAGCCGGTCGGCCCAGGGCGTGCTCTGGAATTCCGCCCGCAGCGCGTCCTCGGAATAGTCGTCGCGCACCCAGTCGAGGAAAGGCTTGTCGCCATGCTGCTTCACGAAGGCGGCGTAGCGGCGGAAGAAGGCATCGAGGATGCCGGTGCGCGCCGCCGCCACATGGCCGAAGCGCAGCGAAAGCTGGTCGAGCGCTTCCTCCACGCCGCGCCCGCGCGTCATCAGCCAGATGCCGGCCGCGAGTCCCGTGCGGTCGGCGCCGGACTTGCAGTGGATCAGCGCCGGCTCCTCCATCCGCGCGAAGATGGCGGCGAGCCGCAGCACGCGGTCCTTGTGCGGCGCGCCGCGGCTTTCGAGCGGCGCGTCGATGTGCTCGAGCCCGAGCGCGGCCGCCGCCTCCCGCCCCAGCACGTCCGAGCCGCAGGCCTCGCGATGGCCGCGCAGGTTGATGACGGTCCGGATGCCGTGGCGGCGCACCGCCTGGCGCAGCTGCCAGGGCGTCGGGTGGTTCGAGCGATAGAGGCGGCCGCTTTCCACCACGCCCCAGTTGCGCCAGCCCAGGCGGAGCAGGGCGTGGTCGATGAAGAGCGAGTTGAGCCAGGCGGCGCGGCGGGAAGGGAGTGCCATGAGAAGGTCGGGGGAGGGGAACCTCCCCCGAACCCCCTCCCTTCCTTGATTCCAAAGAAGGTTGAGGGGGGTCCGGGGGGAGAAGTTCCCTTCTCCCCCCGCTGCCTATTCGAGCCGGGCGCCGGACACGCGCACCGCTTCCTGCCACAGCGGACGTTCGCGCTGCGCGCGCGCCAGCATGTCCTCGGGCGAGGACCACACCGCCTCGGCGCCCACGCGCAGGAAGCGGTCCTTCACCGCCTGGTCGGCGACGATGCGCCGCAGCGCGCCGCCCAGCCGGTCGATCGCCGCGCGCGGCGAATTCGCCGGGAAGACGAAGCCCTGCCAGGAGGAGACGACGAAGTTCGGCACGCCCGCCTCGGCCATGGTCGGCACGTCCTGCATGGTCGGCCAGCGGTTCTGGGAGGTGACGGCGAGCGCCCGCATGCGCCCTTCGGTGATGACCGGCACGTAGGAGGCGAGGTTGTCGAGCGCGCTGTCGAGGTCGCCCGAGAGCATCGCCGGGATGATCTGCGCCGCGCCGCGGAACGGAACGTGCGTGCCCTCGACCCCGATGCGGTTGGCAAACAGCGCGCCGGTCAGGTGCCCCGTCGTGCCCACGCCGGGCGATCCGTAGGAGAAGCCGCCGCGCTTGGCGCGGCACCAGGCGGTGAAGTCCGCCAGGTTGCGCGACGGGTTGTGCTGGCTGCTGACGACGACGACGTTCGGCAGGTCCCAGGCGATGCCGACCGGCACCAGGTCCCGCGCCGGATCGTAGGGCAGGCGGGCATAGAGGAAGCTGTTGATCACCAGATGCCCGACCGAGGCGATGCCGATCGTGTAGCCGTCCGGCGCCGCCTTGGCGGTGGCGTCGATGCCGATGTTGCCGCCCGCGCCGGGCCGGTTCTCGATGATGAAGGTCTGGCCGAGGATCGGCTGCAGCAATTCGGCGTAGATGCGCACCAGCACGTCGGTCGACCCGCCCGGCGGCCAGGGGACGATGATGCGCACGGTGCGGTTCGGCCATTCGCCCTGGGCCTGGACCGCGGGCGCGGCGAGCAGGCCGGCGCCGGCGGCCAATAGGGTGCGGCGGGTATTCATGGCGTCGTCACTCCCGGAGATGGACGGCCCCGAGATATCGCGCCGCGCCCGTCAAGGCCAGATGAAGGGCCCGGTCCCCGCCGGCCGCGGCCTACCGGCTGTCGCGCCGGGCCTGCCCCGCCTTCACGAACTGCGACACGCGGCCGATCTCCCGCGGGTCGGTGCGCACCTTGCGCTTGGCGCTCGGCTTGGCGTGCATCCCCTGCCCGGCGGTGGGGCCGGAGGCCGGGTGATGCGCGGCGGCGGCCCGCTTGCGCGCCAGCGCGTCCTTGAGCGCGGCGGCGTGCCAGGCGCGCCGCGCCGTGCCGTGCAGGATGTCGAGCCGGTGGTTCACCCGCTTCAGCGCCGCGGCGAAGACCTGCTTGCGGCGGGCCAGCGCCTCGTCATTGCCGGCGCTCGCGCGCGCCTCCCCCTTGCCGCGGCGGGCGCGGCGGTTCGCATGCACCATGCCGCGCAGCCGGTCGCGGTGTTCGCGCAGCGTGCGGGCCAGCGCCAGCGCATCCTCGGCGGAAAGGGCCGCGAGGGCGGGATAGTGGCTTGCCTCGACGGCGGCGAAGTCGGCGCCGAGCAGGCGGCGTTCGGCGGCGATGCTGTTGGCCATGGGTGGTCCTCCCCGATCTCGTTTGTGTGAGGTCGGAGCATAGGCAGGGCCACCGGCGGGCGACAGTTGTCCCGCATGGCGCGTAGTCTACCGAAGTGACCCGCCGTCCCACCGACCTCGACACCGCGCTGCTGCGCTGCTTCCTGCTGCTGGCCGAAACGCGGTCCTTCACCCGCACCGGGGAACGGCTCGGCCGCACCCAGCCCGCCGTCACGCTGCAACTGCGCCGGCTGGAGGAAGCCGTCGGCCGCCGCCTGCTGCTGCGCGACCGCCGCCGCGTGGCGCTGACGGCCGAGGGCGAGGCGCTGCTGCCGGTCGCGCGGGAGATCCTCGGCCTGCTCGACGCGGCCGCAGCGCGGCTGTCGGACGCCGACGCGGCGGGGGAGGTGCGCTTCGGCAGCCCGGAGGATTTCGCCACCGCCTTCCTGCCCGCGATCCTCGCCCGCTTCGTGCAAAGCCACCCCGCGGTGCGGCTTTCGACCGCCTGCGAGCTGACGCGCCGCCTGGTCGAGGGGATCGAGGCCGGCGCCTACGACCTCGTGGTGATCAAGCAGGCGCCCGGCCGGCTGCACCCCGGCGCGCGGGCGGTGTGGCGGGAGGCGCTGGTCTGGGTGGGCGCGGAAGGCGCGCGGCCGCCGGGGCGGGAGGGGCCGCTGCGGCTCGTGCTCAGCCCCGCCCCCTGCGTCTACCGGGAACGGGCGGAACAGGCGCTGGCGGCGGCCGGGCGGGATTTCGAGGTGGTCTATACGAGCCCCTCCCTCGCCGGCGCCGCGGCGGCGGTGCGGGCGGGGCTGGGCGTGACGGTGCTGCCGCGCACGCTGGTGCCGCCGGGCCTCGCGCCGATCTCCCCGCGCGCCGGGCTGCCGCCGCTGGAGGAGACGGTGATCTGCCTGCTGCTGCGCGAAGGCGCGCCGGGCGCGGCGGAGGCGCTGGCGCGGGCGGTGGAGCAGGGGCTCGCCCGCGCGGCGGGGCTTTCATAAGAATTCGATATCAATAGCCGCCGAAAAACTCATTTCCGCAAATCGATCGACCCCGGCAGAAGCGCCCGCCGCCACCATCCGGGACCTGCCGCCATGCCGGGCTTCGACCTGCTGATCACCAACCTCCTCTCGCCCATCGTGCTGGCCTTCGCGCTCGGCGCGGTGGCGGGCTTCATCCGGTCGGAACTCGAACTGCCCGAGCCCGTCCTGAAGCTGATCTCGATCTACCTGCTGTTCTCAATTGGGCTGACGGGCGGGCGCGAACTGGCGCAGGTGCCCTTCGCCGAGGTCGCGCCGCTGCTGGGCGCGGGCGTCGCGCTGACGCTGGCCATCCCGGTCGCGACCTTCCTGCTGCTGCGCCGCGCGGCGGGCTTCGGCGTGCAGGACGCGGCCGCGGTCGCGGCGCATTACGGCTCGGTCTCCACCGTCACCTTCTTCGCCGCGGTGGCCTTCGCGCGGGCGATGGACATGCCGGCGGAAGGCTTCATGCCGGCGGTGGTGGCGCTGATGGAATGGGGCGTGATCGTCGCCTTGCTGCTCGCGCGCATCTCGATGGGGCGGGCGCGGGGCGGGATGTCGCTCGGCGCGCTGGCGGCGGACACGCTGCGCGGCCGGGGCATCCTGCTGCTGTCGGGCGGCATGCTGATCGGCGCCGTCGCCTCCGACCCGCAATGGCGGCAGATCAGCCCGGTCTATGAAGGGCTGTTCCGCGGCGTGCTGATGATCTTCCTGCTCGAGATGGGCATGACCGCGGCGCGCCAGGTGCGGGATTTCGCGAAGGTGGGGCGCTTCCTGACCGTCTTCGCCATCGCCGCGCCGGTGTTCTGGGGGCTGGTGGGCGTCGTCGCGGGGCAGGCGATCGGGCTGAGCCAGGGCGGGGCCTTCGTGCTCGGGGCGATCTGCGCCTCGGCCTCCTACATCGACGCGCCGGCGGCCTGCCGCGCGGCGCTGCCGGAAGCGAGCCCGGGCATCTACCTGACCGCCTCGCTCGGCGTGACCTTCCCGTTCAACCTGCTGCTGGGGCTGCCGCTGTATTGGCAGGTGGCGGCGTGGCTCTATCGCTGATCGCGCAGCACGCCCGCCAGCGTCACCAGCATCGAGGCCGTCGCCCCCCAGATGTAGTGGCGCTCATGCGGCCAGACCCAGAATTCCCGCATCCGGCCACGGAATTCCTGGCGCCGGCGCTCCGGCGCGGCGGGGTCCAGCAGGCGCGCGAGCGGGTATTCGAACGGCTCCTCCACCTCCCCCGGATCGTGGCGGAGGGCCAGCGGCGGGCGCAGCAGCGCGACCACCGGCGTCACGCGATAGCCGGTGCCCGTCAGCACCTCGGGCAGCCGGCCGATGATGCGGGGGATGGCGCGGTCGAGCCCGACCTCCTCCTCCGCCTCCCGCAGCGCGGCCTCCTCCGGCGTCTCGCCAGGCTCCATCCGCCCGCCGGGGAAGGACACCTGGCCGGCATGGGAATTGAGCCGCGCGGAGCGCAGCGTCAGCAGCACCGTGGGTTCCGGATGGGTGACGATGGGCACCAGCACCGCGGCCTGGACCACCCGCCCGCCGGTGCGCGCCGCGCGGTCGAGGTCATCCGCCGGGGAGGGACGGTCGCGCGGGATGGAGTCGGGGTCGGCGAGCCGGGCCGCGAGCCCGGCGAGGTCGAGCGCGGGCGCGGCGCTCACTCCGCCGCCAGGTCCAGCGACGGCGCCTCGTCGATCGGGAAGAAGGTCCCCTCGCTCCACACGCCGAGGATCTCCCGCCCCTCCACCGTCTCGGGCTGGGCCAGCGCCACCAGTTCGTAGAACACGGCGCGGCTGATCCGCGCCTCCAGCCCCGGGCGGACCAGGATGTAGGGCCGCGGCTCCCGCGTCGCGGGGTCGAGGTGGACGCGGATCGGGTGGGCGGGGCCGGCGGTCACCAGCTCATCGAGGTTGGTGCGGAAGGTCAGGCATTGCTGGGGCACGGCGCAGCCGCAGTCGCAATCCCGCCAGAACAGCTCGACGGCGAGGAAGGGGGCGTCCTCCACCTCGATCCGGCCGCGCTCGGCGGGGGTCTCCAGCCAGTAGCCGCCGTCCTCGCCGCGCTTCAGCACCGAGGCGAAAAGGCAGACCAGGGGTTTCCGGTTGATGGGGCTGCCCCGATAGTACCATGTGCCGTCGCGCGCGATTCGGATGGCATAGTTGCCGCAATCCATCTTCGCGCGCGCCAGCACGGTCCCCGCCGGGGGCACCGAGCAACCGCCCTTTTCCATGCCGTGGACCGTCATGCCCATCGTCGCCCTTGCACTCAGCGTGGCCGATGCGAGGTAATTCCACCTCGGGTGGCATCGGCCGGCGCGCCTCCACCCCCGTCATATAGGGAGCCCTGCCCGCATGAGTGAAGTGGCCGAGCCACAGGATCCCGCAGCCCTCGTCGCGGAGGTGGAGGCGCTGGGCGCCCGCCTCGCCCGGGTGCGCGAAGCGGTCGGCCGCGTCATCTTCGGCCAGGAGCTGGTCGTCGAGCGCGTCCTGACCACCCTTCTCGCCGGCGGCCATGTGCTGCTGGTGGGCGTTCCGGGCCTGGGCAAGACCAAGCTGGTGGACACGCTCGGCACCGTGCTCGGCCTCGATGCGCGCCGGGTGCAGTTCACCCCGGACCTGATGCCGGCCGATATCCTGGGGTCGGAGGTGCTGGAGGAGGATGCGCACGGCAAGCGCGCCTTCCGCTTCCTCAAGGGCCCGATCTTCTGCCAGCTGCTGATGGCGGATGAGATCAACCGCGCCTCCCCCCGCACCCAGTCCGCCCTGCTGCAGGCGATGCAGGAACACCGGGTCGCGATCGGCGGGGAGATCCACCCCCTGCCCGGCCCCTTCCACGTGCTGGCGACGCAGAACCCGATCGAGCAGGAAGGCACCTATCCCCTGCCCGAGGCGCAGCTCGACCGCTTCCTGCTGGAAATCGAGGTCGGCTACCCCGACGCGGCGGCCGAGCGCGCCATGCTGCTGGCCACCACCGGCGCGCGGGAAGCCAGGCCCGTCCAGGCCATGACGGGGGCCGAGCTGATCGCCGCCCAGGGCCTGATCCGCCGAATCCCGGTGGGCGAACAGGTGCTGGACGCCATCCTGAAGCTGGTGCGCGGCGCGCGGCCCGAGACCACGGGGCTGGATGCGGTGCGCCAGCACCTCGCCTGGGGGCCGGGGCCGCGCGCGGCGCAGGCGCTGATGCTGGCCACGCGGGCGCGGGCGCTGCTCGACGGGCGGCTCGCCCCCAGCGTGGACGACGTGATCGCGCTGGCCGAACCGGTGCTGCGGCACCGCATGGCGCTGACCTTCGCGGCACGGGCTGATGGGGTGCGACTGTCGGAAGTGATCGACGCGCTCAAGGACAGCATCGCGTAGCGTGGCGGCGCGCATCGCCTTGGAGAGGGGCGCCGCCCCTCTCCAAACCTCACCCCGCCAAGGGCTTAAGGCCCTTGGAACCCTCCACATGGGGGGCGCATGACGGCATCGGTCATCGTCCCATGGGCCGAATCGCTCGGCGCGGCGCTGCCGCCGCTGGTCGTGCAGGCGGAACGTGTCGCCTCGACGGTGATGCAGGGGGTCCATGGGCGCCGCCGCCCGGGCCAGGGCGATGCCTTCTGGCAGTTCCGCCCCTATCTGCCCGGCGACGCCGCCGCACGCGTCGACTGGCGCCAATCGGCCAAGTCCGACCGGCTGTTCGTGCGCGAGACGGAATGGGAAGCCGCCCAGACCGTCGCCCTGTGGTGCCAGGGCGGGGAAGCGATGGCATGGCGGTCGGAGCGTGACCTGCCCTCCAAGCGCACGCGCGCCGAACTGCTCGTCCTCGCGCTGTCCGCCCTGCTGTTCCGGGGCGGGGAACGGGTGCGGCTGTTCGGCCTGCCGCGGGCCTTCTCGGGCCGGGGCGCGCTCGCCGCGCTGGCGCAATCCCTGCCCCGCCAGGCCGTCGTGCCGGAGGATGGGCGCATTCCCCGCCACGCCCGCGCCGTGCTGATCGGCGACTTCCTCGCGCCGCTGGAGGAGACGCGACATCGCGTCGCGGCGCTGGCGGCGCGGTCGATCCGGGGCCACATGCTGCAGGTGCTCGATCCCGCGGAGGAGACCCTGCCCTTCACCGGCCGCATCCGTTTCGAAGGCGTCGGCCTGCCCGAGGAAGCGCTCGTGCCGCGCGTCGAGGGCGTGCGCGCGCTGTACGAGGAACGGCTCGCCCGGCACCGCGAAGGGCTGGCCGCGATCGCCTCCGGCTCCGGCTGGTCCTTCGCCACCCATCGCACCGACCAGCCGCCCGAAGGCGCGCTGCTCGCGCTGCATCGGCGATTGGCGCCCGGCTGATGTGGCAACTGGGCCCCCTCGCCTTCGCCGCGCCCTGGCTGCTGCTGGCGCTGCCCGCGCTGCCGCTGCTGTGGTGGCTGCTGCGGGTGTCCCCGCCCGCGCCGCGCACCCAGTCCTTCCCGGCGATCCGCCTGCTGCGGGACCTGCCGCCGACGGAGGAAACGCCGCACCGCACGCCGTGGTGGCTGCTGCTGCTGCGGCTGGCCGCGGCGGCGCTGCTCGTGCTCGGCCTGGCGCGGCCGGTCTGGCAACCGCAGGCGGGCGGCGGGGGCGACGGCCCGCTGCTGGTCGCGATCGACGATGGCTGGGCCGCCGCGCCCGACTGGCCCGCCCGCGCGGCGGCGGCGGCGGGCGCGCTGGACGCCGCGACGCGGGAAGGCCGGCGCGTCGCGCTGCTGGCCACCGCCCCGCCCGCGAATGGCGAAGCGGTCGCCGCGACCGCGCTGATGCCCGCCGAGGAAGCCCGCGCGCGGCTCGCCGCGCTGCGCCCGCGCCCCTGGGCGCCGGACCATGCCGCGGCGATCACCGCGCTCGCCGCCTTCCGCGCCGCCCATCCGGGCCCGCTCGCCACGCTCTGGGTGACCGACGGGCTGGAACACGGGGCGGAGGGCGAGGCCGCCGCGCGCTTCGGCGCCGCGCTGGCGGAAGCCGGGCCGCTCACCCTCGCCCGCGCCGCGGCGCAGCCGCTGCGGATCCTGCCGCCGCCGCGCGCGGAAGCCGACCGGCTGGTCGCCCGCGTGCTGCAGGCGCCGATGACGGCGCCGACCGAGGCGACGGTGCTGGCGCGGACCGGGGATGGCCGGGCCATCGCCTCCGCCACCCTGGCCTTCCCGGCCGGCGCGACGAGTGCGGAGGCCGCGCTCGACCTGCCGATCGAGATCCGCAACCAGGTGGTGCGGCTGGACCTGGAACCGGAAGCCGGCGCGGCCGGGACGGTGCTGCTGGACGAGCGCTTCCGCCGCCGCCCCGTGGGGCTGTCCGCCGCGGTCGAGACGAGCGCGGACGCGCCGCTGACCGGCGACCTCTTCTACCTCGACCGCGCGCTCGGCCCCTATGCCGAGATCCGGCGCGGCACGCCGGAAGCCCTGCTCGCCCGCCGCCTCGCCGTGCTGGTGCTGGCGGACCGGGAGGTGCCGGAAGGGCGCGAGAGGGAGGCGCTGACCCGCTGGGTCGAGGAAGGCGGCACGCTGGTGCGCTTCGCCGGCCCGCGCCTGGCCGAGCGGCCTGACCCGCTGCTGCCCGTCGCACTCCGCGCGGGGGAACGGCAACTGGGCGGCGCGCTGTCCTGGGACCGGCCGCAGACGCTGGCCCCCTTCCCGGAAGGCTCGCCCTTCGCGGGGCTGGTGCCGCCGGCGGAGGTGACGATCGAGCGGCAGGTGCTGGCCGAGCCCTCCCCGCGCCTGACCGAGCGGTCCTGGGCCAGGCTGTCGGACGGCACGCCGCTGGTCACCGCCGTCGCGCGCGGCAAGGGGCGGATCGTGCTGTTCCACGTGACCGCCAACGCCGAATGGTCGAGCCTGCCGCTGTCGGGCCTGTTCGTGGACATGCTGCGCCGCCTCGTCGCGCTGTCGGCCGGCGTGCAGGGGGCGGAAGGGGAAGCGCCGCTCGCCCCGCTCGAGATCCTGGACGGCTTCGGCCGGCTCGGCCCCGCCCCGCCCGCCGCCGCACCCATCCCGGCCAACCGGGTGGAGGAGACCGTGGCGTCGCCGCGCCATCCGCCGGGCTGGTACGGCACGGCGGGGCAGCCGGAGGAAGCCACCTGGCGGCGCGCGCTGAACCTTTCGGCGCACCTGCCGCCGCCCCGCCCGGCCGCGGCGCCGCCGCAGGGCGCGCGGGTGGAGACGATCGGCGGCGTGCCGGGAGAACGCGACCTGGGGCCGTGGCTGCTGGCGCTCGCGCTGCTGCTGCTGGTGGCCGACCTGCTGGTCTCGCTGGTGCAGCGCGGGCTGGTCGGCGTGCAATGGTCGCGCCGCGCGCGCGTCGCGGCGCTGCTGATGTTTGCCCTGGCCGCGCCGGCCGGGGCGCAGCAGGCCGACGGCGCGGCGGCGATCGCCACGCGGCTGGGCTACATCGTCACCGGCGACACGCAGGTGGACGAGGTCTCGCGCCTCGGCCTGCTCGGCCTGTCGGATTTCGTGAACCGCCGCACGGCCGCCGCGCTGGCCGAACCGCATCCGGTCGTGCCCGGGCGCGACGACCTGTCCTTCTACCCGCTGCTCTACTGGCCCGTGCTGGCCGAGGCGGCGCAGCCGGACGCGGCGACGGCGGCGGCGCTGAACGGCTTCATGCGCAATGGCGGCATCATCCTGCTGGACACGCGGGACGAGGGTTCGGGCGACGGCATGAACCCCGGCGCGCGCGCGGCGCTGCGGCGCGTCACGCGCGACCTCGCCGTGCCGCCGCTGGCGCCGGTGCCCGAGGACCACGTGCTCAAGCGCGCCTTCTACCTGCTGCAGGACCTGCCCGGCCGCTATGCCGGCGGGCAGGTCTGGGTGGCGCGCGACCAGGACCGGGCGAATGACAGCGTCAGCCCGGTGATCATCGGCGGGCATGACTGGGCGGCGGCCTGGGCGATGGATGCGCGCGGGCAGAATCCCTACGCGACCATCCCCGGCGGGGCGCGGCAGCGCATCCTCGCCTACCGCTTCGGCGTGAACCTCGTGATGTACGCGCTGACCGGCAACTACAAGGGCGACCAGGTGCATGTGCCGGCGATCCTCGAACGGCTGGGGAACTAGGCGATGACGCGCACCCTGGCCGGGCTCGACTTCGCCCCCGTGCTGCCGTTGTGGCTGCTGGCGGCGGCGGGGCTTGTCGCGCTGCTGGCGCTGTTGCCGGCGATCTGGCGGCGGGCGCGCGGCGTGTGGTGGCGCGCGGCCTGCTTCGCGCTGGTGCTGCTGGCGCTGGCCAATCCGCGGCTGGTCGAGGAAAGCCGGGAGACGCGGCCCGACATCGCCCTGCTGGTGGTGGACCGCAGCGATTCGACCTCCGTCGGCACGCGCGCGGCGCAGATCGAGGCCGCGCGGCGGGAGATCGAGGCCCGCGCCGGCCGCCTCGCGGAACTCGAACTGCGCACGATCGAGGTGCCGGAGGCCGGCAACCAGGGCACGCGCCTGTTCGCAGCCATCGAGCGCGCGCTGGCCGACATCCCGCGCGCGCGGCTGGCCGGCATCGTCGCGCTGACCGACGGGCAGGCGCACGACATCCCCGCCGCCATCCCCTTCGACGCGCCCTTCCACGCGCTGCTGCCCGGCCGCGCGGGGGAGACCGACCGGCGCCTGCGCATCATCGAGGCGCCGGGCTTCGGCATCGTGGGGCGGGAGGTCGAGGTGCGCGTCGCGGTCGACGACCTCGGCGTCGCCAACGCGACCGGCGCGGCGCGGCTGACCATCCGCCGCGACGGGGAGGCGCCGCGCAGCGAGAGCGTGCCGGTCGGCCGCGACCACCGCATCGCCGTGCCGATCCAGCGCGGCGGCCCGACCGTGGTGGAGATCGAGGCCGAGCCGCGCCCGGGCGAGGTCAGCCCGCTCAACAACCGCCAGGTCGTGACCATCAACGGCGTGCGCGACCGGCTGCGCGTGCTGCTCGTCTCGGGCGAGCCGCATGCGGGGGAGCGCACCTGGCGGCGGCTGCTCAAGGCCGACCCGAATGTCGACCTGGTGCACTTCACCATCCTTCGCCCGCCGGAGAAGGACGACCTGACTCCGCTGAACGAGCTCGCGCTGATCGCCTTCCCGGTGCGCGAGCTGTTCCAGGTGAAGCTGCGCGAATTCGACCTCGTCGTCTTCGACCGCTTTTCCAATCGCGGCATCCTGCCCGCGACCTACCTGCGCAACATCGCCGACTACGTCCGCGGCGGCGGCGCGCTGCTGATGTCCACGGGGCCGGAATTCAGCGGGCCGGTCTCGCTCGCGCTGACGCCGCTCGGCCAGGTGCTGCCGGCGCGGCCGGCGGGGCGGCAGAACGCCGTGGCCGAAGGCGCCTTCCGCCCGCGCGTCTCGGCGCTGGGCTTCCGCCACCCGGTCACCGAGGGCCTGCCGGGCGCGAACAGCGAGCAGGCCGAGGCGCAATGGGGCCGCTGGTATCGCTGGCTGCGCGCCGATGCCCGCAGCGGATCGGTGGTGATGGAAGGCCCCGAGGGCGCACCGCTGATGGTGCTGGACCGCGTCGGCGAAGGCCGCGTCGCGCTGCTGCTGTCCGACCACATCTGGCTGTGGTCGCGCGGGCATGACGGCGGCGGGCCGCAGCAGGAGGTGCTGCGCCGCGTCGCCCATTGGCTGATGCGCGAATCGGAACTGGAGGAGGAGGACCTCTCGGCGCGGATCGAGGCCGGGCGCATGGTCGTCACGCGCCGCAGCCTCGATGCCGGGCCGCCGCCGGAAATCACCGTGACGGCGCCCGACAGCACCATCACCCGCGCGCGGCCCGAGGAAGCGGGCGGCGGGCGTTCGGTCCTCAGCCTGCCCGCGACCATGCCGGGCGTCTGGCAGGCCAATGACGGGCGGCGCAGCGCCTTCGCCGCCTCGGCCGCCGCCAATCCGATGGAGGTCGCGGACCTGCGCGCCGACCCCGAAAGGCTGCGCCCGCTGCTGGCCGCGACCGGCGGCGCGGCGCGTTTCATGGGCGATGGCGCGACGCCGGCGATCCCCGACATCCGGCGCGTGGCACCGGGGCGGGACGTGGCCGGCGCCGGCTGGATCGGCCTGCGCCGCAACGGGGACCATACCGTCACCGGGATATCCGCCCTGCCGCTGCTGCCGGCCTGGCTGGCGCTGGTGCTGCTGCTCGGCGCCGCCGTGATGGCCTGGCGGCGGGAAGGGCGATAGCGCGGTGTTTCCCCGGCCGGGCGAAGGGGCGTAGAAGGGCGGCATGAAGCGCCTTGCCCTGATCCTCGCCCTGCTGGGCCTGCCGGGCCTGCCCGGCGGCCCTTCCCCGGCCCATGCCCAATCCGGCGGCCCGCCGCCGGGCGCGGGCGCCGGCGCGGCGAGCCGCCCGCCGGCGGCCCTGCCGGGCCTTGCCGCGCGACGCGCGCCGGAACCGATCCCGGGCGACCCGAACGCCAACCTGTCCCCCACCGCCGCGCTGTTCGACGCCATCAACCGCGGCGACATGGCCGCGGCGCGGGACGCGGTGAACCGCGGCGCGAATCTCGAGGAACGCAACGTGCTCGGCCTGACGCCGGTGGACGCGGCGGTCGACCAGGGGCGCAACGAGATCCTGTTCTACCTGCTGTCCGCCCGCGCGACGGCCCGCGGGCCGGCCCCGCCGCCCGACAGCGCGCTGACGCCCGCGCAGCGCGCCGCGCGCGACCGCGCCGCGGTGGCG
>NZ_JAGIYZ010000032.1 GCF_017813355.1 Roseomonas nitratireducens | reverse complement strand
CCACGCCACCGGCGGCGGCCACGCCCGCCCCGCCCGTGGCGGCCGCGCCGCCAGCCACGGCCGCCGCGCCGCCGCCGAGCGCGCCGGAGCCCCCGCCTCTGGCCGCCCCGGCCGCCGTCGCGGCCCGCGGCCCGGCGCGACCCATCCCGCCGCCCGACCCGGCGCTGCTCGAACGCGGCCGGCACGGCATGCTGCCGCGCGTCAGCGCCGACGGCCGCACGCCGATTCGCGCCTATGGTCGGGAATTCGACCGGCGCGACACGCGCCCGCGCATCGGCATCGTCGTCGCCGATATCGGCCTCAACGCGACGCAGACCGAGGAAGCGATCCGCCGCCTGCCGCCGGCGGTCGCGCTAGCCCTGTCGCCCTACGCCGCGCGCCCCGGCCAGGCGGCGGACCGCGCGCGGGAACGCGGCATGGAGACGCTGATCTCCATCCCGATGGAGCCCACCGGCTACCCGCTGAACGATCCGGGCGAGCGCGCCCTGCTGACCGGCCGGCCGATGAACGAGAACATGGACTCGCTCGACTGGGTGATGACCCGCGCGCAGGGCTATGTCGGCGCGATCGGCGCGGTCGGCGCCATGCGGGGCGAACGCTTCGCCGCGCTGCCGGAAGCGCTCGGCCAGGTGCAGGACGTGCTGCGCGGGCGCGGCCTGCTCTACCTCGACCCGCGGCCCGGCGCGCCGGCGCCCGCCCGCGCCTGGGGCCGCAGCGTCGACATCGTGCTCGACGAACCCGCCGGGACGCGGGACGTGATCGACCGGCGGCTCGAGGATCTCGAGCGCCTGGCGCGCGACCGCGGCGCGGCCCTCGGCCTCGCCGGCGCGGCGACGCCGGTGCTGGTCGAAAGGCTGGCCGCATGGGCCGCGGGGCTGGACGCGCGGGGCCTCGTGCTCGCGCCCGTCTCGGTGCTGATCCGCCGGCCCGAGGGCCTCGCCCAGGAAGGCGCGCCTGTCCGCGCCGCGAGCGCGCCGTGACCGCCCTGCCGTATCGCCCCAATGTCGGCGCCGTGCTGTTCAACCCGGCGGGACTGGTTCTCGTCGCCCGGCGGGCCGACCTGCCGAATGCCGAGGGCGCGCCCGGCGGCTGGCAATTGCCCCAGGGCGGGATGGATGAGGGCGAGGACCCCGCCGTCGCCGTCTTCCGCGAACTGGAGGAGGAGATCGGCACGGCGCGGGCGACGATCCTCGCCGAGCATCCGCGCTGGCTCACCTACGACCTGCCGCCCGAGCTGATCGGCAAGGCGCTGGGCGGACGGTATCGCGGGCAGCGGCAGAAATGGTTCGCGCTGCGCTTCACGGGGGAGGAGGCGGAGATCCGCCTCGACCTCGACCCGCATCCCGAATTCGACGCCTGGCGCTGGGCGCGGCTGGCCGAGCTGCCGGCGCTCGCGGTCGGCTTCAAGCGCGCGATCTACGAGGATCTCGCGCAGGAATTCTCCCCCTTCGCGGCCTAGAAGCGTCTCCGATCGGCCGGACAGGGCCGATCCGATCTCCGTCCCTCGATGCCATCGATGCCATCGATGCTTCGGCACGACATACGATCACGCTGATCCAGCGCGATCGGGTGGTGCCGCCCGCCCGCGCCGCGTCAGCGCGCGGCGGGCGCGCCTGCCGCCAGCGCCGGCGCCCGGCGGCGCGCGAAGTCGTGCGTCGGGGTGACGGGGTTGTTCAGGTAGAACTCGTCGCGCGGGAAGATGTCCGACAAGGGCGCCTGGGTGCGCGCCGTCATCGGCGTCCAAACCAGCGCCGGCTGGGCAAAGAGCGCCGACCAGTCGCGGAACTCCGGATTGCCGCGCGCGAGATGCGCCTGCACTTCCGGCCGGTTGAAGGCTGCCGTCAGGCGTTCCGGATCGAAGGCGATCGGCTCGTTCGACCCGATCAGCACGCCCACCGGCATCAGCAGCACGACATGGGGGAAGATGGCGGCGAAGGTCTCGGCCGTGCGCTGCGTCGGCGACCATTGGATGTAGAGGCCGCCGGGCGCGAGGCGCTCGCGCACCTGCTCGAGGAACTCGGCGCTGTAGAGCAGGCCGGAATGCGAGGATTCGGGCAGGATCGCATCCGCCTCGATGATGTCGTAGCGGCGTTCTTCCTTGGCGAGCGTCCGGCGGCCGTCGCCGTATTCGAGGTTCCAGCGCGCGTCGCGGAACAGCTGCTGCATCGGGCTGCCGGGATGCCGGCGGCCGACTTCCTCGAGCGCGGTCAGCACCGGGCCGACGAGCTCGATGGCGCGGACCTGGCTTTCCGGGCGCACGCCCGCGGCCCAGGGGGTGCCGCCGCTGCCCACGCCGATGACGAGCACCTCGCGCGGGTTCGGATGCAGCAGCGGCCCGACCGCGCCAAGGAACTGGTGGATCGGCAGGAAGGGGATGCGGCCCTGGCTGAAGCCCTGGATGAAGAAGGGGCCGTCGGCGCGGCCGTCATCGGCGCGCTCGTCGCGGAAATAGGCGACGCCGGAGCGGTCCTCCGCCCAGGCGGCCACCTGGCCGGGGCGTTCGCCGTGCAGGCGCGTCCAGAAGGCGGCATTGCCCGGCAGCGTCACGAACAGCACGGCGCAGGCGGCGCCCAGCGCGGCTTCCGGCACGCGCCGGCGCAGCGCGCCGGACTTGCCGGCCTGCCACAGCCAGAACAGCACCAGAAGCAGCGACAGCGCAGCCAGCAGTCGCAGCGTGCCGGCCGTGCCGAGGATGTGGAAGGTGACGAGGCCGGTCACGATCGACCCCGCCGCGTTGCCCGCGATGTTCGCCAACTGCACCCAGCCGACGCGCGCCCCGACCGAGGCGAGGTCCCGCTGCACCGCGCGCTGCACGAAGGGGAAGGTCATGCCGATGAGGAAGGAGGGCGGCGCCACGACGATCACGGCGAGCCCGATCGTCAGCAGCAGCGCATCCCCGCGCATCCGGTTCTCGTCCACCGAGGTGATGCCCGAGAGCGGCCAGTGCGGCAGCGCGTACCACAGGCCGAGCAGCAGCAGCACCGCCAGCACGAAGCCCGCCGACTGCGTGACGAAGAAGGCCGGCCGCGGATCCTCGATCCGCCGCACCATGCGCGCGGCGAGCCACATGCCCGCCCCGTCGGCGAGCAGGAAGATGCCGAGCACGGTGGGGAACAGGTAGGCATGGTACTGCCCGACCTGGCCCATCATGCGCACCCAGACGATCTCGAGCGCGACGATCACGTAGCCGGACAGGAAGACGAGAAGGCACCACAGCGGCAGCCCGCCGTAGCGGCCTTCGGCCCGGTCCTTCGCCTCGGCGGCGACCGGCGCGGGGGCGGCGCGCAGCAGGGGCAGCAGCGTCAGCGACAGCGCGGCCGCGGCGAATTCCAGCGCGGCGGCCAGCCACAGCGCGCCGACGAAGCCGAGATGCCCGACCAGGACCCAGCCGCCGAGCAGCGCGCCGACGCCGGCCCCGACCGTGTTCAGCCCGTAGAGCGTGCCGATCCGCTCGGCGATCCTTTCGGAGGAGGTGGCGACGGCGCGCGCGAGCAGCGGCAGGGAGGCGCCCATCAGCGTCGTCGGCAGCACCAGTCCGGCGAAGCAGAGCGCGAAGATCGCCGGCGCGGCATCGACCACGCCGGCCATGTCCATCGCCAGCCAGTCATACAGGAAGGGCTTGGACAGCAGGGCAAAGAGCCCGACGCCGACCTCGGCCAGGGCGAAGCCGATCAGCGCCTGCGCGGGGCTCAGCCGGTCCGCCACCTTGGCGCCGATGATGGAGCCGAGCCCGAGCCCGGCGAGGAAGGCGCCCACCACCAGCGCGGCGGAGACGGTGTCGGACCCGGCGAAAATGCCGAGCATGCGCTGCCAGACGATCTGGCAGAGCAGGGCAGCGAAGCCCGTCGCGAAGAACGCGGTCGCAAGACGCGGCATCATCGGCCGAAAAGTCTCCCCTGGCGGCGGCGCACGCCCCCCCAGGGTGCTGCCGACGCAAGATTTCCTTTGTTTCTGCGGCAGCATTGCGGCGCCGTGACAGGGTTGCAACCCCCCCACCTTGCCGGCCGCGCCGCGCCCGCGCAGGCTGCGCCGTCCTCGCGATAGGGAGTTGCCCGGTGAACGGTGCGGAAAGCCTGGTCCATACACTTCTCGGTTGTGGCGTGGAGGTGTGCTTCGCCAACCCCGGCACGAGCGAGATGCACTTCGTCGCCGCACTCGACCGCATCCCCGGCATGAAATGCGTGCTCGGCCTGCAGGAGAACGTCGTCACCGGCATGGCCGACGGCTACTGGCGCATGACGGAGAAGCCGGCCGCGACCCTGCTGCATTGCGGCCCCGGCCTCGCGAACGGGTTGGCCAACCTGCACAATGCGCGGCGCGCGCGGTCGGGCATCGTCAACTGCGTGGGCGACCAGGCGACCTACCACCGCCCCTTCGACGCGCCGCTGACCGCCGACACGGAAGGCTGGGCGCGCGGCGTCTCCCACTGGATGCGGACCTCGACCAGGGCGACGGATGTCGGCGCGGACGCGGCCGCCGCCGTCCAGGCCGCCCGCACCTCCCCCGGCCAGATCGCGACCATGATCCTGCCGTCGGACACCTGCTGGGACGAAGGCGGCGTCGTGGCCGCCCCGCTGCCCGTGCCCGCGGCGCAGCCGGCCGACCCGCACGCCGTGCGCAACGTCGCGCGCGTGCTGCGGGAGAAGAAGAACGTGCTCATCCTGCTCGGCGGCAAGGCGCTGCGCGAGGGCGCGCAGGCCTTCGCCTGGCGCGCCGCGCAGGCGACCGGGCACCGGCTGCTGGCCGAAGGCTCGAACGGCCGCGTCGCCCGCGGCCAGGGGCGCTTGCCGCTGGAACGCGTGCCCTACCCGGCCGATGTCGCGATCAACGCGCTGAAGTGGGTCGAGCACGTGGTGCTGGTGAACGCGAAGGCGCCCGTCGGCTTCTTCGCCTATCCCGGCAAGCCGTCCCGCCACTACCCCGAGACCGCCGAGGTGCATGTGCTGACGCGCTTCGAGCAGGACGCGGAAGCGGCGCTGCGCGCGCTGTGCGAGGAACTCGGCGCGCCGGCGATCCCGATGCCCGATGTCGGCGCGCGGCCCGAACGCGCGCGCGGCGGCCCGACGCCCGAAGGGCTGGCGCGCACCGTGGCGGCGCTGATGCCCGAGGAGGCCATCATCGCCGACGAGAGCGTCTCCTTCGGCCGCGGCTTCTACAGCGAGACCTTCGCCGCGCCGAAGCACGACTGGCTGCACATCACGGGTGGGGCGATCGGCTGCGGCCTGCCGCTCGCCACCGGCGCCGCGGTCGGCGGCGGCGGGCGGCGGGTGATCAACCTGCAGGCCGATGGCAGCGCGATGTACACGGTGCAGGCGCTCTGGACCCAGGCGCGCGAGCGGCTGCCGGTGACGACCGTCATCCTGTCCAACCGCAAGTACCAGATCCTGCTCGGCGAATATCAGAACGTCGGCGCCAATCCGGGGCCGACGGCGATGAACATGCTCGACCTCGGCAATCCCGACATCGGCTGGGTGAAGATGGCCGAGGCGATGGGGGTCGAGGCGGCGCAGGCGACGACACTCGACCAGGTGGGGGACCTGATGGCGCAGTCCTTCGCGCGGCCGGGGCCGTTCCTCATCGAACTGGTGATCTGACAGCGTCCCGGAGAGGGACGCCGTCCCTCTCCGGACCTCACCCTGCCAAAGGCCGAAAGGCCTTTGGAAACCAGAACGCGGGGCCGCCCGGCCCGACGGTGGAGAAGCGACGAGATGGACATGCAGCTGAACGGCAAGCGCGTGCTGGTCACCGGCGGATCGAAGGGCATCGGGCTCGCCTGCGCGGAGGCCTTCGCGGCGGAAGGCTGCGACATCGTGCTGTCCGCCCGCGACGGCGCGGCCCTTGCCGCCGCCGCCGACACGGTGCGCGCGAAGGCGCAGGTGCGCGTCGAGACGCTCGCCGCCGACCTCTCGCGCGAGGATGAGCGCGAGCGCCTGCGCGCGGCATTCCCGGACATCGACATCCTGGTGAACAACGCCGGCGCCATCCCTTCCGGGCGGCTGCAGGACATCCCGATCGCGCGCTGGAAGCAGGCTTGGGACCTCAAGGTCATCGGCTACGTCCACATGTGCCAGCTCTACCTGCCGGCGATGGAGGCACGGAAATCGGGCGCCATCGTCAACATCATCGGCATGGCGGGCCGGGCGCCGCGCGCGGGCTACATCTGCGGCGGCGCGGGCAACGCGGCGCTGATCGCCTTCACCAGCGCGATCGGGGCGGCGGCGCAGGCCTCGGGCGTGAAGGTCGTCGGCATCAACCCGGCGGTGACCAAGACCGACCGCATGCTCACCCAGGCGCGCACCAACGCGAAGCTGAAGTTCGGCGACGAGGAACGCTGGGCGGAAACGCTGACCGGCCTGCCCTTCGGCCGCCCGATCGAGGCCGCCGAGATCGCCGACCTCGCCGTCTTCCTCGCCTCCCCGCGCGGGCACTACGTGAACGGCACGGTGGTGGACGTGGATGGCGGCGGGATGTTCCGCTGACGCGCAGGCTCACCGCCGCCAGGGGCTGGACCGCCACACCTCGCCATAGGCACGCGCCTGCTCCTCGACGAAGCGCGTCATCGTCGCGCGGTCCATGTGGCGCACGATCAGGAAGTCGCGTTCCGCCATGGCGCGGAACTCCGGATCGGCCGCGGTGCGGCGGATCGCTTCCTCCCAGCGCGCGACGATCGCTGCGGGTGTGGCCGCCGGCAGGGCGAAGCCGCGCGCCGACCCGGCCGCGACATCCACGCCCTGCTCGATGCCCGTGGGCAGGTCGGGCGCCTTGTCCCAGCGCTCGCGCTCCATGATGGCGACGACGCGATGCGCGCCCTGGATGTGGCCGCGCACCGTCAGGCTGACGGTCGAGATCGACCCCGCCACATGCCCGCCATGGACCAGTTGCAGCGCCTGTCCTGCCCCCTGCGTCGGCACCCAGGTGAAGCGCGCGCCGGAGGCACGCTCGATCGCTATCAGCGCCAGATGCGGCGCGCTGCCCACGCCCGCGCCGGCCATGTTGATCGCCTCCGGCTGCGCGCGCGCGGCCTCCACCAGGTCGCGCAGCGACCGGAACGGCGTGCCGTTGCCGACGAACACCGTGTAGGGCTCGTCCGTCAGCAGCCCGGCATAGGCGAAGCTGTCGGTGCGGTAGCGCGGGGTGTTGTCGTACAGCGCGGTCACCAGCGCGGGGAAGGGGACGAGCGCCACGTGCCGCCCGTCGGCGGGCGCCGCGGCCACCTCGTTCAGCATCAGCATCCCGCCCGCGCCGGGCTTGTTCACGGTGATGATCTGCGTCCCGCCGCCGAGATGCCGTTCCAGGAAGGGCGCGGCCATGCGCGCGGCGAGGTCGATGTTCCCGCCCGGCGCGAAGCCGACATACAGCTGGACGGGCCGGTCCTGCGCGCGGGCGGCGATGGCGGGCAGCGCGAGGCCGCCGGCGGCAAGCAGGGTGCGGCGCGTCGTCACGCTCGGTCTCTCCGGCCCGTGGCCTGCCGAGCCTAGCATCGCGAAGGCCCGGCGGCGCAACGGCGCGGTTGCGCGAAGCCCGCGTTCGGCTAGGCTCCGCCGGTCCCAGCGGAGAAGTCCGGATGCTGCGCTTCAGCAATTTCCTCTTCCCCGAGAGCCGCGACCCCGATCGCGACGCCGACGTGATCGCCGACTGCGTGGCCGAGGCGAAGCTCTGCGACGAGCTGGGCGTGGAAGTGCTGTGGCTGGCCGAGCATCATTTCGACGGCAATTGCGCCTATGTGGATCCGGTCACCTTCGCCGCCGCGGTGCTGGCCGCGACGAAGCGCATCAAGGTGGGCTTCGCGGTGGCGCAGGTCTCGCTGCACCACCCGACGCGGCTGGCCGAGCAGATGTCGCTGCTCGACAACTTGGGCAAGGGGCGCGTCATCGTCGGCCTCGGCCGCGGCACCGCCTACAACGTCTACGAATACCAGGGCTACGGCATCGACCATGAGGAAGCGCTGGAGCGCTACGAGGAAGCCGAGGGCATCATGCTCAAGGCCTGGACGAGCCCCGAGGGCTTCCGCCACGAAGGCCGCTTCTGGACGCTGAACGTCCCGCGCCTGCGCCCCACGCCCTACACCAGGCCGCATCCCTACGTGATCCGCGCGGCATCGTCCGAGGATGGCGCGCTGCACCTCGCCCGCCGCGGCCTGCCCTTCCTGATGAACGTGCAATCGAACGAGATCACCGCGAAGCGGCTCGGCCTGTATCGCGCGACGATGGCCGAGGCCGGCTTCGACGCCGCGCACATCGCCCGCTGCATGGACGAATCCTGGGTCTGGCGGAACGTGGTGGTGGCCGAGACGGATGAGGAAGCGCGCCGCATCGGCATCCCCGCCTTCGAGGCGATGCAGGAGCACCGCAAGAAGCTGCGCGAACGCATCTACGCCGAACAGGGCATCATCATGAAGAAGGAGACGGCCCCGCCCGCGCGGGTGAACCCGGACCTCGCCCTGTTCGCCGGATCCCCCGCCACCGTGGCGGCGCGGCTGGCGGAGGTCGAGGCGACCGGCGTCGGCGGCGTGATCTGCTCCTTCCGCCTCGGCCCGATGACGGCCGACGCCACCGCGCGCTCGATCCGCCTGTTCATGGAGGAGGTGGCGCCCCGCTTCGCCGCCACCCAGGCCGCCGTCGCGGCCGAATAGCGCCGGCGGGGTCGCCGGGGCGGCCGCGCACGAGTCCGGCGGCTGATGGCCGGCCCGACCGGCCAGGTGTCAGGCCAGCCCCGCCCGGGTGCGGGCGAGCGGCAGGGCGATGTCGCAGACCAGGCCTTCTGCCGGCCAGCGCCGTTCCACCGTGCCGCCCAGCTGCCCCGTCACCGTCGCCTCGATGACGCGGGAACCGACGCCGCGATGCTTCGGGAAGCCGGGCGAGGGCCCGCCTTCCTCCGCCCAGCGGATCATGAGCAGGCCGGCCGCCTCGTCGATCCGCCAGGTGACGCCGACGCGCCCTTCCCGCACCGACAGCGCGCCATGCTTGACCGCGTTCGTCGCCAGCTCGTGGAACACCATGCCGAGGGGCTGCACCGCCTCGGCCCGCACGCGGAACTCGGGCCCGTTGATCCGGAAGCGGCCATCCGGCCCGGGGTCGGTGCTGCCGAAGGGCGCGATCTCGTCGGTCAGCAGGGTCAGGAAGGGTGCCCCGGTCCAGCGTTCCGCCGCGAGCAGCGACTGCGCGCGCGCCAGCGCGGCCACGCGGCCCTCGACGAGCCGCGCGTACTCGCCCGGCGTCGGCGCCAGCGTCAGGCGCAGGATGGCCTGCACGATGGCCAGCGTGTTGCGCGCGCGGTGGTTGACTTCTTGCGTCAGCAGGTCGCGGCGGTCCTCCGCCTCCCGACGCTCGGTCATGTCCTGCACGGTGCCGGCCAGGCGCAGCGGACGGCCGGTCGCCGCGTCCCGGCGCACCACCGCGGCCGTGCTCTCGAGCCAGCGCCACGTCCCGTCGGGGCGCAGGAAGCGGTAGGATTCGGCATAGGCCGAGAGCCGCCCGGCGGCGACCTGCTCGAACCTGTCGAGAACCCGGGCGCGGTCGGCCGGATGGATGCGCGCGCCCCAATCCTCGAGCGGGGTCGCGTCGGCCTCCGGATCCAGGCCGAAGATCTCCCGCGCGCGGGCCGAACGCATCGTGATGCGCGTCGCGATCTCCGTCTCCCAGGTGCCGATCCGGCCGGCCTCGACGGCGAGCCGCAGCCTCTCCTCCCCTTCCCGCAGGGAGACGGTGCGCTCGGCGACGCGCTGCTCGAGCCCGGCGAGCGCATCCTCGAGCACCGTCTGCTTCCGGCGCACGAGCAGGGCGAGCGCGACGAGGCCCACCATGGCCGGCAGGCCGACGGCGACGAGCGGCAGCAGGCGTCGCCGCCAGGTCTCGACGAGGATGTCGCGCGGACGGGCGACGACGGCGGCGAGCCCGGGCATGCCGTCTATCCGGTGGAAGGCGCTCTCGACCGGCACGTCGTCCGCCGGGCGCACGCCGCGCTGCCGGCTGCGCTCCACCCCGGCGGCGAAGGCCTGCATCACGGGCCGTTCCCGCCCCAGCGGCGGAAGCGGTGCCGCGAAGGCGGGATCGCGCGCGAGGATCTGGCCGTCCTGCCGCACGAGGGCGACGGATTCGCGCGGCAGGCCGCGGCTGCGGGCGAGCCCGCGCGCCAGGCGGTCGACATCGAGCACGATGGCGACGGCCCCCCCGCCGGTCGGCCGCGCGCTGCCGATCGCGATCGCGAGGCCCGCACCATCCTCGACATAGGCGGCGGAGACGAGAACGCTCTTGGCGCCGCTCGGCATCGCCGCGAGGAGGCGCGGCGGGGCCAGCGCGGCGCCGCTGCGCAGCACGACCGCGCCATCGGCGCCGAGCACGAGCGCGCCGCGCACCAGCGGCAGGTCGGCGACGAAGCGCGCGATCCGGTCCTGCAGTTCGCGCTCGGCGGCGCGGATCGCGGCCTCGTCGGCATCGCCGAGGCTTTCGGCGATCCGCCGGGCGATCCGGGCATGGCCATCGATGACGCGGTGGGAATAATCCGCGAGCATCTCGGCGGCATGCGTCAGTTCGCGTTCCGCCTCGTCGCGGATCGCCGTCCATGTGATCCAGGCGGCGACGCCGAGGATCGCCGCCGGCAGCAGGAAGGCCGCGACGACCAGTGCCGTCAGGCGCGGACCCGGACGCCGGCCGCGGCCCGCGGGCGCGCCGTCCGGCGGAACCTCGCTCGCGAGACCGGTGGAAGGGGTGGCGTCCATGTCCGGTCAGGGCCGGCGCGGTTTCGCCGCCGCGGGGGAACGGCAGGGCATGGCCGCACCATCCGCGCAACGCCTTCGTGAGGCAACTCACATCACGGGCCGCCAAGGCCCGTGATATCAAGTTGTTGTGAAGCGTTTCACGCGATCCGCACCACCAGCTTGCCGAAGTTCCCGCCCTTCAGCAGGCCGATGAAGGCCGCGGGGGCGTTGGGCAGCCCGTCCACCACATCCTCCCGCCAGCGCAGCCGCCCGGCGCGGATATGGCCCTCGAGCTCCGCCCGGAACTGGCCGTAGCGCGCCCAGCCATGGTCGCTGACGATGAAGCCCTGGATTCGCAGCCGCTTGCGCACCACCGGGCCGAGGTTGGGGCCCGGCGGCGCGCCGGCGGCATCCGCCCCGGGCGCCTCGTTGTACTGGGCGATCATGCCGCACATCACCATCCGCCCGAAGTCGCGCAGGCGGGGGAAGACGGCGGCCTGCACCTTGCCGCCGACATTCTCCCAATAGACGTCGATCCCCTCCGGCGCCGCGGCGTCGAGCTGGGCCTCGAGGTCGCCATGGTGGTCGAGGCAGGCATCGAAGCCGAGCTCCTTGACCACGAAGTCGCATTTCGCCCGCCCGCCGGCGATGCCGACGACCTTGCAGCCGCGGATCTTCGCCAATTGCCCGACCACCTGGCCGACCGCGCCCGAGGCCGCCGAGACCACCACCGTCTCCCCGGCCTTGGGCTGGCCGATATCCTCGAGCCCGCACCAGGCGGTCAGCCCGGGCATGCCCAGCACGCCGAGGCTGGCGGAGAGCGGCGGATCCGCCGCCGGCACCTTGAACAGCCTCTCCGGCCCCACGACCGAGAAGCGCTGCCAGCCATAGCCGCCGAGCACGACATCCCCCGGCGCGAAGCCCGGATGGCGGGAGGCGACGACCTCGCCCGCCGTCTGCCCTTCCATCACCGCGCCGAGCGCGACCGGCTTGGCGTAGGATTTCACGTCCGCCATGCGGCCGCGCATGTAGGGGTCGAGGGAGAGGAAGCGGGCGCGGACCAGCACCTGGCCCTCCCCGGGCTCGGGCACCGGGGTCTCCACGATCTCGAAATCCTCGGGAACGGGGGCGCCGACCGGGCGGCGCTTCAGCAGGATCTGCAGGTTGGGCTCGGGCATGGCGGTCCTCCTTCCCGGCATTCATGCCATGCGGGGGCGGGGGCTGACAGGCGCGGCGTCCTCGCGCAGGTTCGCGCCGCACCAGACCGGGGAGACGCGCCATGGACCTGCCGCAGTACGAGACGCTCGCGCTCGAGGCGCCCGAGCCGCACATCCTGGTGGTGCGGCTGAACCGCCCGCATGTCTCGAACGCGCTGAACACGCAGATGGGCCGCGACCTGCACGCGGTCTGGACCGGCCTGGCCGCCGAGCCCGGCGAGGTGCGCTGCGTGGTCTTCGCCGCGGCCGGCGAGAAGGCCTTCTGCGGCGGCGGCGACCTCAAGGAGCGCAACGGCATGACCGATGCCGCCTGGCGGCACCAGCACGAGATTTTTGAACGCGCCTACTGGGCGCAGCTCGATTGCCCGATCCCGATCATCGCGGCCGTGTCGGGCCATGCCTATGCCGGCGGGCTCGAGATGGTGCTCGCCTCGGACTTCGCCTACGGCGTCGCCGCGGCGCGCTTCGCGCTGACGGAAGTCACGATCGGCATCATGCCCGGCGCGGGCGGGACGCAAACGCTGCCGCGCATCGTGGGCGAGCGCCGCGCGAAGGAGATCATCCTGACCGGCCGCCCCTTCACCGCGCAGCAGGCGGAACAGTGGGGCATCCTCAACCGCGTGGTCGAGACGCGGGAGGAACTCGTTGAGACGGCGATGGACACCGCGCGCACCATCGCGCGCAACGCGCCGCTGTCGGTGCGCCAGGCGAAGCGGTCGATGCATTTCGGCCTGCAGATGGACATCCGCACGGCGCTGCGCTTCGAGGTCGAGTGCTACAACCAGCTGGTGGGCACCGAGGACCGTCGGGAGGGCATCGCCTCCTTCAACGAGAAGCGCAAGCCGGTGTTCAAGGGGCGCTGAGGCAGGCGCGGCGGGCAGGCACGCCCGCCGCGCGATGGCTCAGGGCGTCAATTCGCGCTCGCCCCGGCGCGCTCGATGATCGGCCGCCACTTCGCCGTCTCGGCGCGAATCGTCGCGGTCAGTTCCTCGGGCGTGGACGGCGCGGGCTCCAGCCCGTGCTTGGCGAGGTTCGCGGCCACCTCCGCGTCGCGCATCGCCTCGTTCATGGCGGCGTTGACGCGGTCGACGATCGGCCGCGGCAGGCCGCGCGGGCCCATCATCGCGTACCAGTTCGCGACCTCGTAGCCCGGCAGGTTCGCCGCTTCCGCGACCGTCGGCACGTTCGGCAACAGCGCGCTGCGGCGCGTGAAGGGCACGGCGAGCGCGCGCAGCCGCCCGGCCTCGATATGCGGCAGCACCGTCGCGGCGGTGGCGATGGAAAAATCCACCTTGCCCGAGAGGATGTCGGTGATGAGCTGCCCGCCGCCGCGATAGGGCACGTGGATGGTCTCGATCCCCGCCATGGAATCGAGAAGCGCACCGCCCAGATGCCCCGCCCCGCCGACGCCGGAGGAGCCATAGGACAGCACGCCCGGCCGCGCCTTCGCCGCCGCGATCATCTCCGGCAGCGAACGCCAGGGCCGGTCGGGCGGCACCACCAGGACGTTCGTCACCTCGACCGAACGCCCGATCGCCGTCAGGTCCGCCAGCACGTCGAAGGGCAGGCGCGTCATGATCGGGTTCATCACCAGCGAGGCGATGGTGCCCATCATCAGCGTGGTGCCGTCCGCCGGCGCGTTGACCGTGGCTTCCGACGCCAGGTTGCCGCCCGCGCCCGGCCGGTTCTCGACCACGATGGGCTGGCCGAGCAGCGTCTGCAGCTTCGCGGCGATGGTCCGCGTGGTGATGTCCGTCCCGCCGCCGGGGGCGAAGCCGACCAGCACGCGGACCGGCCGCGTCGGCTGCCATTGCGCCAGGGCCGGCGTTGCGAGGGAAGCGAATGCGGTGGCGCCCAGCGCGCGTCGCGAGATCATGGCCCGTTCTCCTCCGCCCCCTGTCGGGGCTTGCGCCCAGGCTAGCCCCGCCGGTGGCCGGCGCCAAAAGTCAGAAAAGGGAGGGGGCGCGGGGGAGGTTCCCCTCCCCCGCCCTTGCCCTGACCTCGCCCGGTGTCAGCCCCTGCCCGCGCAGGTCCCGGATCGTCGCCGCCTGGTCCCGCTTGGCGAGCCTGCGTCCGCTCTGATCGGTGATGAGCGCATGATGCGCGTAGCGCGGCGCCGGCCAGCCCATCAGGGATTGCAGCAGCCGGTGCAGGTCGGTCGCGGGCCGCAGGTCGACCCCGCGCGTGACCAGCGTGACGCCCTGCAACGCGTCGTCATGCGTGACGCACAGATGGTAGGAGGCCGGCACGTCCTTGCGCGCCAGCACCGCGTCGCCGAAGCGCGCCGGGTCGCAGGCGAAGCGCCTGCCCTCCTCCTCGAAATCGAGCGGCCCGTCGAGCGCGGCCGCCATGTCGAGCCGCAGCGCGTGCGGTTCCCCGCGCGCGACGCGCGAGGCGCGTTCATCCCGGGACAGCCGCCGGCAGGTGCCCGGATAGAGCGGCCCGTCCGGCCCGTGCGGCGCGCTGGCGGATGCCGCGATTTCCCGCGCGATGTCCGCGCGCGTGCAGAAGCAGGGGTAGAGCAGCCCGCGCGCCGACAGCGCATCCAGCGTCGCGCGGTATTCCGGCAGGTGGCGCGACTGCACCCGCACCTCCCCATCCCAGTCGAGGCCGAGCCAGGCCAGGTCCTCGAGGATCGCCGCGGTGAATTCAGGCCGGCAGCGCGTCGGGTCGATATCCTCGATGCGCAGCAGGAAGCGCCCGCCCGCGGCGCGCGCGCGATGCCAGGCGAACAGCGCCGCATGCGCGTGGCCGAGATGGAGGTATCCGGTCGGGCTCGGCGCGAAGCGGGTGACGATCTCGGTTGCGCCCATCGTCCCGGCCCGGTAGCGGGCGGGGAGGCCAGACGGCAAGGGGGTTCGCGCATGGAGCAGTTGGAGACGCCGCGCTACGGGCCGGTGTCGGGCGCAGCGCCCGATTCGCTCGTGGTGCTGGTGCATGGCTTCGGCGCCGATGGGCACGACCTGATCGACCTCGGCGCGATGTGGGCGGAGGCATTGCCCGGCGCCGTCTTCGCGGCACCGCATGCGCCCGAGCCGGCGGAGGGCATTCCCTTCGGCCGGCAATGGTTCGCGCTGTGGGACCGCGGCGCGGCGCAGCTGGAAGCGGGCGTGGCCAGCGCCGCCGATGCGCTAGGCGCCTTCGTGGCGGCGGAAGTCGCGCGGCTGTCCCTGCCGCCCGGCCGCGTCGCGCTGATGGGCTTCAGCCAGGGGGCGATGACGGTGCTCGAGGCCGGGCTGCGCGGCGCGGTGCCCGACGCCGCCTGCATCCTCGCCTATTCCGGCGGGATGATCGGCGCGGAGCGGCCGGTGCTCGCCCGTCCGCCGGTGCTGATCGTGCATGGGGAGGATGACGAGGTGGTGCCGGCGGCCGCCTCCCGCGCCGCCGAGGCCGCGCTGGCCGAGGCGGGCGTGCCGGTGCGCGCGATTTTTCGTCCGGGCCTGGGCCACGGACTCGACGAGGTGGGGCTGGCGGCGGGGGCGGAGGTGCTGCGCGGGGTGCTGAGCGCCGCGTGACAAGTCCTTGAAACCCAAGGTTGCGGTCCTCCGCGAGGGTTGCAGCACCCCTTCGCGCATGGCAATCATGCAGCGCACACGCGGCGGCGCCACTGTATCTGGGGCCTTACCGCCCGGTCAGGCCCCAAGGTCTAGGTGGCGCGTCGCTGGAAGGAGCGGCGCTTGCCAGACGGCGGCCAGTTCATCGGCGGGCAATCCTACCCGGCCCTCGTGCTGAATGCGGATTTTCGCCCGCTATCCTATTTCCCGCTGTCCGTCTGGGCATGGCAGGACGCGGTGAAGGCCGTGTTCCTCGACCGTGTCTCGGTGTTGAGCGAATACGAGGTGGAGGTGCATTCGCCCTCCCTCGCCTTGCGCCTGCCATCCGTCATCGCGCTCAAGGAGTTCATCCCCGCCGCGCGGCGCCCGGCCTTCACGCGCTTCAACGTCTTCCTGCGCGACCGCTTCGAATGCCAGTACTGCGCGGAAGGGCGGCCGACGCACGAGCTCACCTTCGACCACGTGATCCCGCGGTCGCGTGGCGGGCGGACGAGCTGGGAGAACGTCGTCACCGCCTGCGGCCCGTGCAACCTGCGCAAGGGCAGCCGGCTGCCGCGCGAATGCCACATGCTGCCGCGCCAGGAACCGCGCCAGCCGACATCGTGGGAATTGCAGGACAATGGCCGGGCCTTCCCGCCCAACTACCTGCACGAATCCTGGCGCGACTACCTGTACTGGGACAGCGAGCTGGAAAACTGACCGGCTACGGCATGCCGGCGCTGTAGGCGCCGATGCCGTCGCCCAGCCTCGTGTTGTTCGCCTCCCGCTGCCGCGCCGCCGACTCGTCGTACAGGAAGGGCAGGAAGGCGTAGCGGCGCCCGGCCATGACCGGCGTCGCCTGGTGCAGCAGGGAACAGGAAAACACCACCGCGCCGCCGGTCGGCGCCCGCCAGGTGCGCTGGCCGTATTCGGGGAAGCGCAACTCGCCGCCCTCGAAATCCTCGCTGTTGAGGTTGATGGTGACGGCGAAGCGGCGATGCGCCGTGCCCGCCGTGGTGTTGTCGCGGTGCGCGCCGAAATGGCCGAGCTCGGCCGAATCGTAGCAGGCGACGATGTAGCGCTCCATGCGCGTGACGCGGAAATGGTGCGCCTTCAGGATCTCGGGGACGATGCGCGCGACGATGCGCTGGCGGACCGCGGTGCGCAGCGTCTCGTCCTCGATCACGCAATCGCTGCGCCGCTTCATCGTCGGGTCGAAGATGCCGACCGTCTTGCCGCCGACCTCCCGCATGAAGCCGGAAGGCTGGCCGCCGCGGGCCTCGTAGTAGCCGATCAGGGCGCGGCAGAGCTCCGGCTCGAAGACGCGCGGCAGGACGAGCACGGGCGGCGGCACCTCGGTGCCGGCGTGCTCGTCCGGCGGCGGCAGGGCGGCGAGGCGGTCGAGGATCGCGTCAACCTCGGCGAGCGGCCGCACCTCGATCACCCGCAGCATCGGGTCGAGCAGCACCCAGCGGCAGGTGAAGACCTCCTGCCCCGCCGCATCCGGGGCGAGGATGCCCATGCCGCGGCTGACCTCGCCCTCCAGGTCGAACAGGTAGCGGATGCCGGGCAGGCTGTTGCGCAGCCGCTCTTCGCGCAGGTCGGTCGCGTCCACGCTGATGCCGAAGACGCAGGCGGTCGTGTCGTCGAACAGCGCGCGGCGCGCCTGCAGCGCCGCCAGCGCCGCCTGGCTTTCCGCCCGCGCGCCGGAGCCGATGAAGCCGAGCAGCACGTAGCGCCCGGCCACGGAATGGATCGCGTAGCGGGGATTGTCGCTGGACGGCAGGGTGAACCAGGGCAGCGGATCGCCGGGACGAAGCTTCATGCGGCCGAGACTATCATGCGTCGCCGTTCCGGGTTGAGGCCCCGCCGCGTCACGCGACCGTGACGCGCGCCTCCGCCCGCGCGACGCGGCCGCGCTCGTCGGTCCAGGAAAACTCGAACTGGCTCGTGCGGTCGATGCGCACGAAAAAGACATGGTACGGGTTGGCCGAGGTGCCGTTGCGGAAATCGGCCGACAGCACCGTCTCCCCGTTCATGCGCACCATCAGGCGGGACAGCATGTCGCGCGGCGGCATCCGCCCGTCCTGCTGGTGCAGCCCGGTCTGCATCGGGTGCTCGATCAGCGTGCGGATCTCGATCACCTCCCCGGCGCGGGCGCTGCGGGGGATGCGGATGCGGGGGGTGGACAGCGCGCCGCTCACGACAGGCAGCCCCCGGTGGTGACGCGCAACTCGGCCGTCGCGCGCCGCACCCGGCCATCGTTGGATTGCGCGAGGACGATGATGCGCTGGTCCTCCGCCAGCCGGATGCGCGTCTGGACCTCGGCGCGGGCGAGCAGCGGCGTCAGGCGGAAGGTCGCGACCCCCGGCGTCGGGTTGCGCGTCGCGAAGACATGGATGGCGCTGACATGGGCGGCGGCCGTCATCGGGCTTTCCACCAGCACGGTCAGCGGCACCTGGCCGCCATTTTCCGCCACGGCGGGGACGCGCAGCACGATGCCGCCATCGGCGATGGGCGCGTCGCCCACCGCCTCCCGGATCGCGGCGGCGACCGCGTCCTCGGCCGCGATGGCGGCGCCCGGCAGGGCGAGAAGGGCAAGGAAGGCGCGTCGGGTCGTCATGGTCAGCCGAACATTGATCGCGTGATGCTGTCGTACCAGGAGTCCGCGTGGATCGCCTCCAGCCGGCGCTGCTCCGGCAGGTCCCCGCGGGGGGAGACGCCGCCGGAATTCGGCACTTCAGCAATCGCCGTGCCGTCGGCGTTCGGGCGGAAGATGCCGACGACGGAGATGCCGTAGTTCTCGCCGACATGGCTGTAGCAGGTGTTGAAATACACCGGCTCGGGCGGCGTCTGGCCGCGATGCAGCGCGACCGCGGCGGCGACCGCCTGCTTGGCCGTGGTGTTCGCCACATAGCCCGACTTCGGCATGGGGCCGGGGATGTTCGCGTCGCCGATGACATGGACGCCGGCGGCGGCGCGCGCCTCGAAGGTGCGGGTGTTCACCGGCACCCAGCCGGTGTCGTTCACCAGGCCCGAGGCCGCGGCGATGGAGGCGGCCGATTGCGGCGGGATCACGTTCGCCACGTCCACCTTGTGGCGGGTGCCGAACTCGGTCTCGAGCACGCGCTCGGCGACATCGACCTTCACGACGCGCCCGTCGCGGTTGCCGGGCACCCATTCGATCATGTCGCCATACAGGGCGCGCCAGCCATCCTGGAACAGGCCCTGCTTGGAGAAGCCTTCCTTCGCGTCGAGCGCCAGGATCTTCGAGCGCGGCTTATGCCGCTTGAGGTAGTGGGCGACCATGCTGATCCGCTCATAGGGCCCGGGCGGGCAGCGGAAGGGGTTGCCCGGGATGGCGAAGCCGACCACGCCGCCATCGGGCATGGCTTCCAGCTGGCGGCGCAGCAGCAGCGTCTGGGACCCGTCCGCCGGAATCCAGGCATGCGGCATCTGCTGGGCGGCGGCTTCGTCATAGCCCTCGATCGCGCCCCAGCGGATGGCGATGCCGGGCGAGAGGATCAGCCGGTCATAGGCCAGCACCGCCCCGCCGGCGAGGCGCACCCGCTTCGTCGGCGCGTCGATGCCCGCGGCGCGGTCGTGGATCACCTCCACCCCGCGCGCGCGCAGCCCGTCGTAGGAATGGGTGATCTGGCCGATCTGCCGTTCCCCGCCAAGCAGCAGGTTGCCATAGGGGCAGGTGACGAAGCGCGGCTGCGGCTCGACCAGCGTGACCTGCACTTCCGGGTAGGTGCGCCGGGCGAAGGAGGCCGCCGAGGCGCCGCCGAAGCCGCCGCCGATCACGAGCAGCCGCATGGCCGTGCCCTGGGCGCGCAGCGGGGCGGGGGCGGCCAGCGCGGCGCCGGCGGCGAGGAGGGCGCGGCGGGGGAAGGTGGTCGTCATGGCGCGTGCCTCAGCGGATGCGGGAGAAATGCTCGGCGACGGCCGCGATTTCCGCGTCCGTATAGCCGCGGGCGATGCGGCCCATGATCGTCCCCGGACGCTCATTGGCGCGGAAGGCGGTCATGATCGCGACGAGTTCGGCGCGGTCCCGCCCGGCGATGGGGATGCCGCCCGCCACGCCCCGCCCGTCCGGGCCATGGCAGCCGATGCAGCCCTCGGCGGCGAGCGGTGCAGGCCCCTGCGCGGCGGCGGGCGCGATGGTCGCGGCAAGCGCGAGCAGCGCCGCGGGAAGGATGGAAGACCGCATGGAAATCTCCGGCGAGCGTAGAAAGTTTTTGCGTAGGCGCGCGGAACATAGCGCCGGACCGCGCGGCGCCAAGCGGAAGAATTCTGGCCTTCGCGCGTAGGCGGGGCGGATGCGCTTGTTGCGCGACAACAGCCGTGACGTGGAAGGATTTTCTCAGCTCAGGCCGAAGGCCGGCCGCAGCCGGATGCCGACCCAGTTCCCCGCCAGCGCCGGCAGGATCCACCCCCAGCCATGCAGGCTGCCCGAGGCGATCCCCGCCACATAGGCGCTGATGTTGCAGCCCGAGGCCATCACCGCCCCGTAGCCGAGCAGCAGCCCGCCCAGCACCGAGGCCGCCGCGTGCCGCCAGGGCAGCGCGAGCCGCGGCGCGAAGCGCCCGGCCAGCGCGGCGGCCAGCATCGCGCCCGCCATAAGGCCGACATCCATCACCGTCGTGCGCTCGGCCGCCAGCGGCCGCAGGATCGCCTCGGCCCGCGTCGGGTCCTCCCAGAAGGCCCAGAAGGCGGGGTCGTCCCAGCCCAGCGCCTCCACCACGCGCGACCCCCACAAGGGGAAGGCTGCCGTGATCACCCAGGGCCGCCCGGCGAGCCAGAGCGTGGCGAGGTTCAGCACGGCGAGCCCGACCGCGCCCCACAGCAGCGGCCAGGGGCCGGCCAGAAGCGACCCGCCCGGCCGCGCGAGGGGTTCCACCGCGCCGTGCTGGCGCCGCTCCATCATCCAGGACAGCGCCGCCACCGCCGCGAAGATCGCCAGGCTGCCCGCGATCGCCGGGCCGAGCCCGACCAGCCCCGGCAGCGTCATCGACGGCAGCGCCGGCAGGCCCTGCCAGCGTTCCGCGTCCCAGGCGGCGATCGTCGCGCCCACGACGAAGAAGGCCAGCGTCAGCAGCATCCGCAGGCTGCCCCCGCCCGCCGTGTACAGCGTGCCCGACCCGCAGCCGCCGCCGATCTGCATCCCCACGCCGAACAGGAAGGCGCCTGCCACCACCGCCACGCCCAGCGGAAAAACGATGCCGCGCGCCGGGGCGCCCAGGATCGCGCCGGCCTCGATCGCCGGCAGCATGGTGGCGACGAGGATGGCGAGCATCAGCATCTGCGCCCGCAGCGCCGCGCCCCGCCCGTCCACCATCAGCGCGCGGAAGCCGCCGGCGAAGGAGAAGGTCGCGTGGTACAGCGCGACGCCGATCGCCGCCCCGAGGCCCCAAAGCGCCGCCTGGCGCCAGCCCTCCGCGCCGCCCAGCAGCGCGGCGCCGGCCAGCAGCAGCAACGCCGCGGCGGCGGCGGGGCCCTTCTGCGTCACGCGAAGCCGCCCTGCGTCAGACGCGTTCGCTGAGCCGGATCGCGACCTTGCAGCCGGCCTTGATGGCAGCGCTCAGCAGCCGGTAGGCCGGCGCGAGCTCGGCCTCGTTCTCGAGCCCGATGTCGCGGTGCTCGAGTTCCTCGGCGCGGAACTTCTCGATATGCGCCTTCAGCTCGGCCTCGTCCTCGCCCAGCACTTCCTCCTGCGCGCGATAGTGCTCGTCGATCGCTTCCTCGACCGCCACGGTGCAGGCCATGGCGCCGCGATGGCCGAGCAGCGCCGTCGCCGCCCCCAGCGCGAAGCCCGCCACGTGCCAGATCGGCAGCAGCGCGGTCGGGCGCACCCGGCGCTCGCCTACCAGCCGCGTGAAGGTGTCCAGGTGGACCTGCTCCTGCTCCTTCATGTGTTCGAGCGTCGGGCGCCACTTGGTCCGGCCGAGCACGGCAAGCTGCCCTTCGTAGATGCGCTTCGCGCCGTATTCGCCGGCATGGTCGACGCGGATGGCGCGCTCGACCACCTCCCGCGGCGTGGGGTCCCCCGGCAGGCGGGTATCGGCGGTGGTGCGGCTCGTGGTCATGCGGTGCGTCCTCGGCGGGCCAGGGCCAGCGCCAGCACGCCGAGCCCGAGGCCATAGATGAGGTTCATCGCCGCCATGGAAAGCGGCAGGCCGGGAATGAGGAAGGTCGGCGCGTCGCAGGGCTTGGACGGCGCGGCGGCCAGCCCGCGCATCAGGTCGTCGATGCTGCCGCCCACGCCGGCGGATGTCGCGGCGGCGCAGCCCGGCAGCGGGGATGGCCACCATCCCTGCTCCACCCCCACATGCAGCGCGCCGATCCCGGCCGAGGCGAAGGCCGCGAGCCCCGCCAGCGCCAGCAGCGCCAGCCGGCCCCGCCCCGGGAGCACGGCCGCCCCCACCGCGAACCCCGCCGCGACCCAATAGGGCCAGCGCTGCCACAGGCAGAGCGCGCAAGGCGCGAGGCCCCACCAGGTCTCGCTGCCCATGGCGAAGAGCGGCGCGCCGGCGGCGAAGACAAGCACGATCAGCCCTGGTCCCATGGCCCCCATGTCGCGCGCCACGCCGCCCGGCGCAACTGGACCGCGTCGCGCACGGGGCATAGCCTTCCCCCATCCGCGGGAGGGACACGATGCGCAAGCTGTGGGGCCGGGCCAGTTCCAGCAACGTCATGAAGGTCCTCTGGACCCTCGACGAGCTCGGCCTGGACTATGAGCGCATCGACGCCGGCGGCGCCTTCGGCAAGACCAAGGAGCCCGCCTATCGGGCGATGAACCCGATGGGGTTGGTACCGACGCTGGAGGAGGAGGATGGCTGGTCGCTCTGGGAGAGCAACGCCGTCGCCCGCTACCTGTGCAACCAGTACGCGCCGGGCGGCGGGCTGTACCCGGCCGAGCCCCGCGCGCGCGCCAAGGTCGAGACCTGGATGGACTGGACGCTGGGCCACGTCACCGCGCCCATGGTCACCATCTTCTTCACCCACATCCGCATCCCCGAGCCCGACCGCGACTGGAAGGCGGAAGCCAAGGCGCGGGAGGATGCGGGACGGCTGTTCCGCATCGTCGATGCGCAGGTGGCGGGGCAGCGCTTCCTGTGCGGGGATCACGTGACCCTGGCGGACATCTCGCTCGGCTGCTGGGTGCATCGCTGGCACGCCTTGCCGATCGAACGGCCGGATATGCCGAACCTGGCGCGCTACTACGATGCGCTGAAGACGCGGCCGGGCTTCGTGAAGCACGTGGCGCTGCCGCTCGAATGACAGGATGCGGGGAAGGGGAACCTCCCCCGCCCCCCTTTTTTGGCTTTCCGCCCTCGCACACGGACACGGAGGAAACGAACCATGGGCACGACGACGACGAGCCACGCGAAGGACGCCGAGTTCAAGCGCGGGCTGCGCGCCTTCTTCGAATACCGCGACCTCGACATCGCCAAGGCCACGGGCGGCGCCTTCGGGGCGCATGTGATCCGCGCCATCCCGGGCGAACACGCCACCGGCCAGTGGCACACCCACGACCTGCCCTTCCAGATGTTCTACGTCCTCAAGGGCTGGGTGAAGTTCGAATACGAGGATATCGGCGAGAAGATCTTCCACGCCGGGGATTGCTGCTACCAGCCGCGCCTGGTGAAGCACCGGGAGATCGCCCATTCCGACGATGTCGAGATCCTCGAGATCACCGGCCCGGCGGAATTCGAGACGAAGAACGTCGAAGGCCCGGCGCACGCCGCGGCGGCGGAGTAGCCCACCCGCCGGGGCTGGACGCGGCCCGCCGCGCCCGGCTAGGCATGGGGCCGCCCAGGCCCCTGTGGCGGAACGGTAGACGCAGGCGACTCAAAATCGCTCGCCCGAGAGGGTGTGGGAGTTCGAATCTCCCCGGGGGCATTTTGGTTTGGCGCATCCGATTCACGCCTTCGGGTGCTCGCGGCTGCGCCGCTGCGCCCTTCGGCGATCGGATGGCGCGGCGCATCCGATTCACGCCTCCGGGTGCTCGCGGCTGCGCCGCTGCGCACCTCGATGATCGGATGGCGCGGCGCATGGGTCGCAAGGGATAGGGAGAGGGCATTCCTTCCGGCGCCGGACCGGCCCAGGGGCGGATGCTTGCCTTCCGCCCCCATTCAGGCCAAAGACGCCCCCCAATCCTCAGCCCCACCCCGGATTCCCCACGGAGGGCCACCCATGGCCTCGTCCTTCGACCGCATCGCCGACATCATCGCCGAGAACAGCGAAGTCGCGCGGGAGAACATCCTGCCCGACAGCCATGTCATCAACGACCTCGGCATCGACAGCCTCGACTTCCTCGACATCGTCTTCGCCATCGACAAGGCCTTCGGCATCAAGGTCCCGGTCGAGGCCTGGACGCAGGAAGTCAACGCCGGCACCGCGCCCGCCGAACAGTACTTCGTCATGAAGAACCTGGCCGCGCGCATCGACGAGCTGGTCGCCGCGAAGGGCGGCTGACGCCATGGTACGGTGCCGGCGGCCGTCCGATGGCCGGAGCGCCGAAGGCGCGCAGGTCTGAATCGGCCGGCCCAGACATATGCGCCTCGAATACTTCCAGATGATCGACCGGGTGGCCTCGCTGCAGGGCGAGGCCATCACCGTCGAGAGCACCATTCCCGACGCCTCCCCCGTCTTCGAGGGGCATTTCCCCGGCTACCCGCTGATGCCCGGCGTGCTGCTGGTGGAAACCATGGCGCAGGCCTCGGGCTGGCTGCTGCTCAAGCTGCTCGACTTCTCCCGCATGCCCTTCCTGATGGGCGTGAAGGAAGCGAAGTTCCGCTCCTTCGTCGGGCCCGGCACGGCGGTGACCGTCCATGCCGAACGGCTGCACGACGGCTCCGGCTACGCCGTGACCAAGGCGCGCATCGAAGCCGGCGGCAAGCGCATCTGCGACGCGGAACTAACGCTCCGCATCATGGACTTCCCCGCCCCGGAACTCGCCGCCGCGATGAAGAAGCGCGGGCAGGAGCTCGGCCTCGCATGACCCGCCAGGACGTCGTCATCACCGGCATCGGCCTCGTCTCCTCGCTCGGCGAGGGACCGGACGCGCATTGGGACATCCTCTCGAAGCCCGGCACCGCGCCCGTGGTGGACGAGGCCGCCTTCGCCCCCTACCCCGTCCATCCGCTGCCCGCGCTGAACCTCGACGCGCAGATCCCGAAGAAGGGCGACCAGCGGCAGATGGAGCCCTGGCAGCGCCTGGGCACCTACGCCGCCGGCCTGGCCATCGACCAGGCGAGCGCGCGCGGCCTGGTCGCGGATATGCACCTCATCGTCTCCGCCGGCGGGGGCGAACGCGACATCGCGGTGGATGAGGCGGTGGCCGCGCAGTTCTGCACCACCCCGCCGGCCGAAGCCGGTCCCGCGCTGAACGAGAAGCTCGCCACCGACCTGCGCCCCACCCTGTTCCTCGCGCAGCTGTCCAACCTGCTCGCCGGCAACATCTCGATCGTGCATGGCGTCACCGGATCGTCCCGCACCTTCATGGGGGAGGAAGCGGCCGCGGCCGACGCGGTGCGCATTGCCGCGGCGCGGCTCGCCGAAGGGCGCGGCGGCATCGCGCTGGTCGGCGGCGCCTATGCCTCCCAGCGCTGGGACCTCGTGCTGCTGTACGGCGCCGGCGGCGCGCTGTGGCGCGGGCCCTTCGCGCCGGTCTCGGCGCGGCCCGGCACCGGCGGCTTCGTCGGCGGCGCGCTCGGCGCCTTCCTCGTGCTGGAAACGGCCGACCACGCCAGGGCGCGCGGCGCGGTGCCGCTCGCGCGGCTCGCCGGCGTGGCGTCGGATGCGACGCATGTCCGCGCGGGCGGGGCTTCCGCCGCGGCCGCGAAGGCGTTGCACGCAAGGCTCGGGGCGCCCTCCGGCGCCGGGCTCGGCGTGCTGTCCGGCATGACGGGCGTGGCCGAGGCCCGCGCCGAGGAGGATGCCTTCCTCGCCACCCTCGGCGGCGCCGCCATCCGCCGCACCGGCACGCTGCTCGGCCACGGGGTGGAAGCGAGCTTCCCCGCCAATGTCGCGCTTGGCGCGCTCGCCCTTTCGCGCGGCGGCTTCTACCCGGCCATGGACCCGGCGGATGCCGGCGACGGACCGGTCGAGCGCATCCTCGTCACCGGCTTCGGCCAGTGGCGGGGCGAGGCGCTCGCGCTTCTGGAGCGCGCGGCATGAAGGACCATCTCGGGCGGCCGCTGGTCGCCGTCACCGGCATCGGCATCGTCACCCCCCTGGCTTGGGGGCGGGAGGCGAGCTGGGCCGCGTTGCGGGCCGGCCGATCCGGCATCACGCGCATCCGCCGCTTCCCGGTGGACAAGCTGCGCACCACCATCGCCGGCACCGTCGAATTGCCGGAGGAAGCCGCGGGCGGGGAGATCGCCTCCTCCCCCGTGCGGGTCGAGCGCATGGCGGCCGCGGCCGTCGAGGAAGCGCTTGCCCAGGCCGCGATCGGGCCGGAAGGCACCTTCCCCGGTCCGCTGATGGTCGGCATGCCGCCCGTCGAATACGAATGGCCGCAGCGCTTCGACCTGGCCCGCCGCGCGAATGGCGACGGTTCCTACCGCGCCGCGACCGAGGCCGCGTCCGGCCGCCAGGACCTGTACGAGACCTTCCTGTTCGGCGGCGTCGGCGAAAGGCTCGCGGCGCGCTTCGGCACGCGCGGCGCGCCGATCGCGCTGACCACCGCCTGCGCCACCGGCGCCTCCGCCATCCAGATGGCGGTGGAAGCCATCCAGCGCGGGGAGAGCGAGGCCGCCATCGCCCTTGGCGCCGATGGGTCCGTGCAGCCCGAGGCGGTGATCCGCTTCGCGCTGCTCTCGGCGCTCACCGCCCGCAACGAGCACCCGGAGAAGGCGTCCCGCCCCTTCGAGAAGACGCGCGACGGCTTCGTGATGAGCGAGGGCGCCGCGGCGCTCGTGCTGGAAAGCCTGGAACACGCGACGCGCCGGGGCGCGACCGTGCTCGGCCTTGTTTCCGGCTGCGGGGAGCGGGCGGATTCCTTTCACCGCACGCGGTCGAACCCGGACGGGCACGCCATCATCGGCGCCATGTGCAACGCCATCGCCGATGCGGGCATCGCGCCCGGCGACATCGGCTACGTCAACGCGCATGGCACCGGCACGCCGGAGAACGACAAGATGGAGACGCTCGGCATGCGCGCCGTCTTCGGCGACGCGCCGCCGCCCATCTCCTCCAACAAGTCGATGATCGGCCACACGCTGTCGGCCGCGGGCGCGATCGAGGCCGCGGTCAGCCTGCTGACGATCCGCGACCAGGTGCTGCCGCCCACCATCAACCATGCCGAGCCGGACCCGGCGATCACGCTCGACGTGGTGCCGAACGTCGCGCGGCCGGTCTCGGGCCTGCGGCACGTGCTGTCGAACTCCTTCGGGTTCGGCGGGCAGAATGTGTGCCTGGTGGTCAGCGCCGCGCCGTGACGTGTGTGTGCGCGGGGGAGGAGAACCTCCCCCGCTCCCCCTCCCTTTTTTGCCTGTTTGGCTCCAAAGAAGGTTGAGGGGGGTCCGGGGGGAGAAGTTCCCTTCTCCCCCCGTCTTTCGGAGAGATCCTGATGCGCGCCTTGCGCCTGCACGCCGACCGCGACCTGCGGCTTGAAGACGTCCCGCCGCCCCCGCCCCCCGGCCCGGGCGAGGTGACGCTGCGCATCCGCGCCGTCGCGCTGAACCACATCGATGTCTGGGGCTTCCGCGGCATGGCCTTCGCCAAGCGCGAGATGCCGCTGATCGTGGGTGCGGAGGCGGTGGGCGAGGTCGTGGCCGTCGGCGAAGGCGTCGCGGGCTGGAAGGTCGGCGACCGCGCGGCACCCTACGGCGCGCTGACCTGCGGCACCTGCCGCCGCTGCCTCAAGGGCGAGGACAACCTCTGCGAGAATGTCCGCGGGGTGAAGGGCTTCCATGTCGGCGGCTTCGCCTGCGAACTGGTGAACCAGGAAGCGCGCCTGCTGGTGCGCGTGCCGGATGGGCTGTCCTGGGAGGACGCCTCCTGCGGCGCCATCACCTTCTCCACCGTCGAGCACATGCTGTTCGACAACGCGAAGCTCGAACCCGGCGAGACGATCCTGGTGCATGCCGCGGGCTCGGGGATCGGGACGGTCGCGGTGCGCATCGCCAAGGACATGGGCTGCACCGTCATCGCGACCGCCGGCGACGACGAGAAATGCGCCAAGGCGCGCGCGCTCGGCGCCGACCAGGTGGTGAACTACTCCACGCAGAACTTCCCCACCGTCGCGCGGCGCGCGACCAACAAGGTCGGCGTGGACGTGGTGTTCGAGCATGTGGGCGCGGCGACCTGGGCGGGTTCCCTGCTCAGCCTGCGCATGGGCGGGCGACTCGTCACCTGCGGCTCGACCAGCGGCGTCAGCGCCGAGACCAACCTGATGATGATCTTCCAGCGGCAGCTGCGCATCTTCGGGTCCTTCGGCGCGTCGATGCGCAACATCGCCGACGGCTACGCCAAGATGGCGCGCGGCATCCTGCCGGTGCTGGACACGGTGCTGCCGATCGAGCGGTTCGAGGACGGGCTCGCGCGGCTCGAGAGCCGCCGCGTCTTCGGGAAGATCGTTGTTACGCTTTAAGTACAGGCTGTGGCGCATCGCGGATGCGGCCTTCGGGTTGCTGATGCGCGGCGTCTTCGCGCTGCTGCGGCTGCTGGGCCCCGATCGCGGCCCGGGCATCGGCGCGGCGCTGGCGCGCGGGCTGGGGCCGCTGACCTCCGCGCATCGGATCGCGCGGGAGAACATCGCGGCCGCCTTCCCGGATAAGACCGAGGCCGAGCGCGCGGCGATCCTGCGGGAGGCGTGGGACAATCTTGGCCGCGTCGCCTGCGAATACGTCCACATGGACCGGATCTGGGATTTCGACCCGGCCAATCCCGGCGCGGGGCGCATCACGGCCACGCCCGAGACCGTCGCGCTCTATGAAAGGCTGCGGGAGGACGGCAAGCCCGCCATCGTCTTCTCCGCCCATCTCGCGAACTGGGAATTGCCGGCGATCGCGGCGGCCAGGCACGGGATCGACAGCGCCGTGCTGTACCGCACCCCCAACAGCCCGGCCGTGGCGAAGGAAATCCTCCGCCTGCGCCAGGACAGCATGGGCACGCTGGTCGCGGCGGGCATGAGCGCGCCCTTCAAGCTGGCCAAGGCGCTGGAGCGCGGCCAGCATATCGGCATGCTGGTGGACCAGCGCTTCGGCCGCGGCCCGCGCATCACCTTCATGGGACGGCCGGCCTTCGCGAACCCGCTGCTCGCGCAGCTCGCCAGGCGCTTCGACTGCCCGGTGCACGGCGCCCGCGCCATCCGCCTGCCCGGCGGACGCTTCCGGCTCGACCTGACGGAGGAGATCGCCCTGCCGCGCGACGCGGAGGGGCTGATCGACGTGGAGGGCGCCACCCAGGCGATGAACACGGTGATCGAAGGCTGGGTGCGGGAACATCCGGGCCAGTGGCTCTGGATGCATCGCCGCTGGCGATAGCGACCGGGCCGGATGGGCCTCGGCGTTCCGCCGCCGGGTGATCCCGGGCACGGCATCCGGGGGCGGCGCGGGCGAGGGTCGCCACGCAGCCCAGTGGAGCCCGCCCCGTGGAATTGTCTTCCCGCCGTTGCCGGATCCTCGGCCGGATCGTGCCGACCGTCGTCCCGAGCATCTACGGCACCTCCGCCTTCAAGAAGATCGACGCGAACTGGGCGCCGAACATCGGCCACACCACCTGCGGCGGACTGCCGGCCTATGTGGCGGGCATGCTCGGCCTGACGGCCGAGGGCGCGGCGACGCGCATCAATACCGGCGGCGGCCTGGCGGGCATGCGCAACGCGGGCATCGCGACCGGATCCTGGGTCCACAACGGCGCAATGGAACGCCGCCGCGCCGTCATGGCCGGCGGCCAGCCCGCGCGCCCGAAGCCCGGGGACTTCTATCTTCTTTGCAGCGGCGCAGTGGACCGGCACGAGGCGGGGTGCAACTGCATCGCCCCCGTGAAGCTCGAGGACGCCCACAAGTACCGCGGCGCGACCATCGAGCATGTCGGCATCGTCGTCAGCGCCGAGGGCAACCTGTGGCGCACCGCCGATGCCGGGCAGGGCAACCAGCAGGTGCAGCTCGCCTTATATGTATGGCGCCAGTTCAACCCGGCGACGCAGCAGATCACCGGGGAGAGCGACAAGTTCGGCAAGCCGATGCGCCGGCTCTGCGGCTGGATCGATGTCGACCGATTCCCCTTCCTGACCTGACCGGGACGCCCGAGACTCCGCGGCGAGGCCAGGCGGAGGAAGCAGGCGATGCGGCAGGCGATGGTGAAGGCGGGCGTGCTCGAGGTGGCGGTGGAACTGCACGGGCCGGCGGACGGGCCGCCCGTGATCCTGCTGCACGGCTTCCCCGACGATGCACGGGCCTGGGACGGTGTGGCGCCGGCGCTCGCCGCGGCCGGCCGTTTCGTGGTGGTGCCCTATCTGCGCGGCTATGGCCCGACACGCTTCCTGGATGCGGCGACCCCGCGGTCCGGGCAGCAGGCGGCGCTGGGGGCGGACCTGCTGGCGCTGATGGACGCGATGCGGATCGGGCGGGCGCTGCTCGCCGGCTATGACTGGGGCGGGCGGGCGGCCTGCGTGGTCTCGGCGCTGTGGCCGGAACGGGTGGCCGGGCTCGTCTCGGCCAATGGCTACAACATCCAGGACATTGCCGGGTCGATCCGGCCGGCCCCGGCGGAGCAGGAACAGCGCTACTGGTACCAATGGTACCTGCACACGGATCGTGGCGCGGCGGGGCTGGCGGCGGACCGGGACGGGTTCTGTCGCCTTTTGTGGCGTTCATGGTCCCCGGGGTGGCGGTTCACGGATGCCGAATACGCGCGCACTGCGGAAAGCTTCCGTAACCCTGATTTCGTTGACGTCTCCGTTCACTCTTACCGGCATCGGCACCGCGCGGCGCCCGGAGACCCGGCTTTGGAGGGGATCGAGGCGCGCCTGGCGGCCCGCCCAAAGATCACGATTTCGTGTGTTGTCTTGCATGGCGCGGAGGACGGGGTCGATCCGCCCTCGAACAGCATTGGCAGTGAAGCGCGGTTTTCCGGGCTTTTTCGTCGAGAGGTGATTCCGGGGGCCGGGCACTTCCTTCCCCGCGAAGCGCCACAACCCTGGGTGGTGTCCCTGCTAGGTCTAGGCATATCGTGAAGTGTCGCTGAACGTCGCGTTCTTAACCTATCTGATCGTTTAAATTGTCTAGGTCTCATTCTTGAGAGGTTAAATGGCGAAAATTCGCTTGATGATACCCGTCCAGGTGGTATTCTCCTCTCACGGAACGAGAGGGCACCAAAATGCGCGTCTTATTGGTTGAAGATGATCTCACCACGGCACGCGGCATCACAATGATGCTCCGCCAGGGCGCGATGATCGTCGATGCGGCCGACACCGGCGAGGAAGCCGTCGAACTGGCCCGTCTCTACGACTACGACATCGTGATCCTCGACCTGATCCTCCCGGACATCGACGGGTCCGAGGTCGTCCGCCGCCTCCGCGCCGCGCGCATCGAGACGCCGGTCCTCATCCTCTCGGGCGTCTCCCGCCCCCAGACCAAGGTTAAGGTCTTCGGCATGGGCGCCGACGACTTCATCACCAAGCCCTTCGACCAGCAGGAGCTGGTGGCCCGCATCCAGGCCATCGTCCGCCGCGCCAAGGGCTTCAGCCAGCCGACCCTGGCCGTCGGCCCGCTCAACCTCAACCTCGGCTCGCGCGAGGTCACCGTGTCCGGCAAGACCGTGCACCTGACCGGCAAGGAATACGCGATCCTCGAACTGCTCGCGCTCCGCAAGGGCGTGGTCATGACGAAGGAAGCCTTCCTCAACCACCTCTACGGCGGCATCGACGAGCCCGAGGTGAAGATCATCGACGTCTTCATCTGCAAGCTGCGCAAGAAGCTCACCCAGGCCGGCGCGCCCGACCTGATCGGCACCGTCTGGGGCCGCGGCTACGTGCTGCGCGAACCGAACCAGGGCCGCACCCCGGCCTGGCAGGCGCCGGCCGTCGGCACCGCCGCGGGCCTGGACGTTCGCGCCGCCTGACACCTCTCTCTCCGCCGGCCAAAAGGGCCGGACTTCTCGGTTCCCAACTCGCGCCGCGGAAAATCCGCGGCGCGATTTTTTTGTGCCCCGCGCCAGGGCAGGCAGCCACGGCGCGCATGGCGGATGGGCGCGTCCGTCCCGACGCCAGGCGCATCAAGACAGATACCCCTCACCGAGCCCCTGGGCGGATGGCACCAGGCCCGGCGCAGCCGCGCTGCATGCCCGCGGCCCGGCGGCCACGCGCGCGACAACGTCCGCGCAACGGCCAGAGCCGTTATGCGGAGGTTGTGCGCGTGCCTTCGTCGGACGTCCGTCGGAAGGTTCAGCCCGCCTTCGCTGTCGCGCGGGCGGGCTCGTAGACGCCGCGCTCGCCCGGCGCGGGCACCAGGCGCTCGGTCAGGCCGAGCACCGTCTCCGCGCCGCCGAGATAGACCACGCCATCCGGCGCCAGCATCCCCGCCAGCGAGCCGAGCACGCGCGACTTGGTCGGCGCGTCGAAATAGATCAGCACGTTGCGGCAGAAGATGATGTCGAAGCGGCCGAGCGTGCGCGGATCCTCCATCAGGTTGAAGAACTGCCAGCGCACCTGCGCCCGCAGCTCGGGCGCCACGCGCCAGCGCTGCCCTTCCTGCTTGAAGTGCTTCACCAGCATCGTCACCGGCAAGCCGCGCTGCACCTCGAACTGGGTGAACACGCCTTCCTGCGCGCGATCGAGCATCTCCCGCGAGATGTCGGTGCCGAGGATGTCGAGCTTCCGCCCGCCCAGCGCCGGGCCCAGCTCGGCCGCCGTCATCGCGATCGAATAGGCTTCCTGGCCCGAGGAACAGGCCGCCGACCAGACGCGGATCGGCTGCCCGGGCGGGCGCGCCGCCGCCAGCTTCGGCAGCAGCTTCTTCAGGTGCTCGAACGGCTTGCCGTCGCGGAAGAAGGAACTCTCGTTCGTCGTCAGCGCCTCGACCACCTCGGCGGCGAGCGCCTCGGCCCGCGGCGCGCGCAGGCGCTGCGCCAGCGCGTCGAGTCCCTGCATCGACTCGCGCCGCAGCATCGGCCCCAGGCGCGTCTCGAGCATGTAGCCCTTGTCGGCGGTCAGGACGATGCCCGACCGCGCCTTCACCAGGCCGGCGAGGAAATTGAAGCTGTCCGGCGTCATGCGGTTACCCTTTCGGCCGCGATCGCGGCGATGCGGTCCGCCAGCGCCTCGGGCGGCGCCAGCAGGGAAGGCAGGCCGGCCCGCGCAACGGCGCCGGGCATGCCCCAAACCACGGAGCTGGCCTCGTCCTGGGCCAGGATCTCCCCGCCCGCCGCCGCAACGGCGCGGCAGCCGGCAAGCCCGTCATGCCCCATGCCCGTAAGGATCACGGCGGTGAGCCTGCCCCCGGTCGCCTTGACGGCGCTGCGCAGCATCGGGTCCACCGCGGGGCGGCAGAAATTCTCGGGCGGGTCGCTCGTCAGCCGCGCGCGGAAGGCGCCCTGCTGCCCTTCGACCAGCAGATGCCGGTCGCCGGGGGCAAGGTAGATCCGCCCGGCGGCGAGCGACTCGCCGTCCACGGCCTCGGCGCAGCGCAGCGCGCCGAGTCGGTCGAGATGTTCGGCCAGCATCGTCGTGAAGCCGGCCGGCATGTGCTGCACCACGACCACCGGCAGCGGCAGCCGCGGCAGGCGCTTCACCAGCGCGGCAAGCGCCTGCGGCCCGCCGGTCGAGCACCCGATGGCGAGAAGCTGCGGCCGCCCCGCCGAGGCGGGGCGCGCGCCGCGCACGGCCGGCGGCGGCGCCACGGGGCGCAGCGGCACGGGCGCCGGGCGCGCGGGCTTGGCCCGCTCGCGACGCTTCATCCGCGCCCAGCCGCGCACCTTGGCGATGAGCTCCGCCTTGAATTCCGGCGATGCCGCGCCGCCCGCCGCGCCCTGCGGCTTTGGCACGTAGTCGGAGGCGCCGGCGGCGAGCGCCGCGATCGCCGCCTTGGCGCCGCGCTGCGTCAGCGCGCTGGCGACGATCACGGCCGTGCTCGGCGCCGCCTTGAGGATCAGCGGCAGCGCCGTCATGCCGTCCATCACCGGCATCTCGAGGTCGAGCAGGACCACGTCCGGCTTCGCCTCGGGCAGCGCCGCGAGCGCCGCGCGCCCGTCCCCCGCGCGGTGGACCACGCGGATGCCCGGCTCGGATTCGAGGAGGCGGCCAAGGATGGCGCGCGTCGTCGCGCTGTCGTCGCACAGCATCACGCGCACCTCCGGCTCGCCTGCCGGAAGGGGGAGTGTCACGCGGCCTCCTCGAGCAGGCCGGCCTGGGTGAACTTGTCCCGCAGGATGTCCGCGTCGAAGGGCTTCATCACGTATTCCTGGGCGCCGGCCGACAGCGCCTCCAGGATCTTGGACAGCTCGGCCTCGGTCGTGCAGAGCACGATGCGCGGCTGGTCCGGCCCGAATTCCGCGCGCGCGGCGCGCAGGAAGGTGATCCCGTCCATGACCGGCATGTTCCAGTCGAGCAGGACGGCCTCCGGCAGGGCGCTCCGGCAGGCGTCGAGCGCCTCCTGGCCGTCCTTCGCTTCGGAGACGCGGAAGCCGAAGCCCTCGATGATGCGGCGCGCGGCCTTGCGGACCACGGTGCTGTCATCGACGACGAGGCAGGTACGCTGCGACATGTGATGCTCCTCAGCCGATCGCCAGCACGCGGCCGACATCGAGCACGATCAGCAGGCGACCCTCCTGCCGGTAGACGCCGCGCGAGACGTCGCGCCACAGCGGGTCGAGCGTCGGCGGGTTGGGCGCGCAATCGGCCGCGACCAGCGGGATCACCTCCCCCACCTGGTCGACGAGCAGCGCGTAGAGCTCGTTCGACTGCTCGACGACCACGCTCATCGGCTGCGCCTCCCCCGTGCGGGGCGGCAGGCCGAGCCGGAGCCGGAGGTCGAGCGCCGTCACGATGCGCCCGCGCAGGTTCAGGCTGCCCGCAACCTCGCGCGGCGCCATCGGGATGCGCGTGATGGCGTGCGGGCCGAGCACGTCGCGCACGGCGAGCACGGGCACCGCGCAGGACTGTCCCTCGACGGTCAGGGTGAGGAACACGTCGTCCTCGCGCAGGGCGGCGCCCTGCATGGCGGCGCGCGGAGCGCCGGTCTGGGTCGCTGCGGTGGTCTGCATGGCTCCGGTTCCTCAGGCGGCGAGCGGGGCGGCGAGGCAGTCGCGCAGCGACTGCAGCAGCGCATCCCGGTCGTACTTGGCGACATAGTCGGTGAAGCCGGCATCCCGGCCGCGGGCGACATCCGCGGGCTCGGCGCGCGCCGAGAGCGCGATCACCGGCGCATCGGACCATGCGCCGCCCGCGCGCAGCGTCCGCGCGAAGGCAAGCCCGTCCATCCCCGGCATCTCGATGTCGGAGATGATGGCGTCGAAGGGCACGTTCTCGTCGCGCAGCTTCAGCGCCGCGGCCGCGCCGTCGACCGCCGTCACCTCGTAGCCCTCGGCCGACAGCGCGGGGACCACCAGGTGGCGGAAGAAGGTGCTGTCCTCGACCAGCAGCAGGCGGGCGCGCGGCCCGCCGGCCTGGGTCGGCCGCGTCGGGCGGAACCAGTCCTCCCCGGCCTGGGCGAGCCAGAAGGCGGTATCGATCACCTCCGTCACCTTGCCCGCGATCACGGCGCTGCCGATGAAGCCCGGGCGGCCGGAGCCGGCCTGGATCTCGAGCTTCGCCTCGAGCACGTCGAGGATCTCGTCCACGACGAGGCCCATGGCGCGGTTGTTCTCGGTGAAGACCAGGACGGGCTGGCGCGTCTCGCCCTCGGGCGGCATCCAGCCGGCCGAGATCGGGATGAGCGGCATCAGCGCGCCGCGGTACTGCACAACCGGCACCGCGCCCGACATCTCGATGCGCTCGCCGGGGATGTCCTCGAGCCGCGCGACGAGGCCGAGCGGGACCGCCTTGGGCGTCTGGTCGCCGGCACGGAACAGCAGGAGCGAGCTGCTCATGTTCGAGCGATGGCCGACCACGGCGGCGGCGCCGCGCTGCGTCTCCTCCGTCGCGGTGTCCGAGCCGACGCCGGCGGCGCGCGCGATCCCGTTCGGGTCGAGGATCATGATGACGGAGCCGTCGCCGAGGATCGTGTTGCCGCTGAACATCGTGACGTGGCGCAGGATCGGCGCCACCGGCTTGACCACGATCTCCTCGGTGTCGAAGACGCGGTCGAGGATGATGCCGAAGGCCTGGCCGCCCACCTGCATCACCGCGACGAAGCCCTCGTCCGTCTCCTCGTGCCGCAGGCGCAGCAGGCCGGCGAGCGAGACGAGCGGCAGCAGCCGGTCGCGCAGGCGGAGCACGGCGCTTTCCTTGATGCGCTCGATCCGCGGCGCGCCTTCCTGCGTGCCGCCGACGCGCACCAGCTCGACCACGCCGATCTGCGGCAGGGCGAAGCGCTCGCCGCCCGATTCGACGATCAGCGCGGAGGCGATCGCGAGCGTCAGCGGGATCTTGATGGTGAAGGTCGTGCCGCGCCCCTCGCGGGAGACGAGCTCGACCGTGCCGCCGATCTTCTCGATGTTGGTCTTGACCACGTCCATGCCGACGCCGCGGCCGGACACCGAGGTGACCTGCTGGGCGGTGGAGAAGCCCGGGGCGAAGATGAAGCGCAGGATGTCGCGTTCGTGCATCTGCGCGAGCTCGGCTTCGGTCGCGAGGCCGTTGGCGATCACCTTGGCGCGGATCTTGTCGATCGGCAGGCCGCGCCCGTCGTCGCCGATCTCGATGATGATGTGCCCGCCTTCATGATAGGCGTTCAGCAGGATGCGCCCGGTCTCCGGCTTGCCCGCCGCGCGGCGCTCGGCCGGCTTCTCGAGCCCGTGGTCGCCCGAATTGCGCACCATGTGCGTCAGCGGGTCGCGGATCAGCTCCAGCACCTGGCGGTCGAGTTCGGTCTGCGCGCCGCGCATCTCGAGCTCGATCTTCTTGCCCAGTTCGTGCGCCAGGTCGCGCACCAGGCGCGGCAGCTTCGCCCAGGCGTTGCCGATCGGCTGCATGCGCGTCTTCATCACCCCTTCCTGCAGGTCGGAGGTGATGTGCGACAGGCGCTGCAGCGGCACGGTGAAGGCGCTCGCCTGGCTGGCGCGCGCCAGCTGCAGCAGCTGGTTGCGGGTCAGCACCAGCTCGCTGACCAGCGTCATCAGGTCCTCGAGCACGTCGACGGAGACGCGGATGGTCTGCGGCGCGGAGGCATCCTGCGGCGCGCCATCGGTCGCGGCCGGCGCGGGCGGCGGCGCCTCCGCGACCGGGGCGGGCGGGGGCGTGGGCGCGGCGACGGGCGCGGGCGGGGCCTCGGCGACCGGGACCAGAACCGGCTCGGCGGCGGGCGGC
>NZ_JAGIYZ010000031.1 GCF_017813355.1 Roseomonas nitratireducens | reverse complement strand
GACGACGGTCACCGGCGTCGAGATGTTCCGCAAGCTGCTGGACCAGGGCCAGGCGGGCGACAACATCGGCGCGCTGCTGCGCGGCACGAAGCGCGAGGACGTGGAGCGCGGTCAGGTGCTTGCGGCGCCCGGCTCGATCACGCCGCACACGAAGTTCAAGGCCGAGGCGTACGTGCTGACGAAGGAGGAAGGCGGCCGCCACACGCCGTTCTTCACGAACTATCGTCCGCAGTTCTACTTCCGCACGACGGACGTGACGGGCGTCGTCTCCCTGCCGGAAGGCGTGGAGATGGTGATGCCGGGCGACAACGTGTCGATGGACGTGGAGCTGATCGCGCCGATCGCGATGGACGAAGGGCTGCGCTTCGCGATCCGCGAAGGCGGCCGCACCGTCGGCGCCGGCGTCGTCGCGAAGATCACGGCGTAACGGCAGGAACGCGGGTCCCAGACCATGGACAACCAGAACATCCGCATCCGCCTCAAGGCGTTCGATCACCGCGTGCTGGACGGCAGCACGCGGGAGATCGTGAACACCGCGAAGCGGACCGGCGCGCGCGTGCGGGGACCCATTCCCCTGCCGACGCATATCGAGCGGTTCACGGTGAACCGCTCGCCCCACGTGGACAAGAAGTCGCGCGAGCAGTTCGAGATCCGGACTCATCGTCGTCTTCTCGACATCGTCGACCCCACCCCGCAGACCGTGGACGCGCTGATGAAGCTCGACCTGGCCGCAGGCGTGGACGTCGAGATCAAGATCTGAGGGCGAAGCCATGGCCGCGAAGACGGGTCGCACGGGCCTGATCGCGAAGAAGCTGGGCATGTCCCGGCTGTTCAACGAGGACGGCTCGACCGTTCCCGTGACGCTGCTGCACGTGGACAATGTCCGCGTCGTGGCGAAGCGCACGGCTGACAAGGATGGCTACGAGGCGATCCAGCTCGGCATCGGCAGCGCGAAGCCCAAGAACGTCAGCAAGGCGAACAAGGGTCACTTCGCGAAGGCCGGCGTCGAGGCGCCGATGAAGGTGGTCGAGTTCCGCGTCGGCTCCGACGCGACGCTCGACACCGGGGCGAAGCTGTCCTCCGCGCATTTCGTGAAGGGCCAGAAGGTCGACGTCACGGGCGTGACGGTCGGCAAGGGCTTCGCGGGTGCGATGAAGCGCTGGAACTTCTCGGGTCTCGAGGCGTCGCACGGCGTGTCGATCAGCCACCGTTCGCACGGGTCCACCGGCAACCGCCAGGATCCGGGCAAGACCTTCAAGAACAAGAAGATGGCCGGCCATCTCGGTGTCGAGCGCGTGACCACCCAGAACCTGGAAGTGGCCGGCGTCGATGCGGAGAAGGGCCTGCTGCTGATCAAGGGCGCCGTCCCGGGTTCCAAGGGCGGGTATGTGCTGGTGCGCGACGCGGTGAAGCGCGCGCGCCATGCCGACGCGCCCTTCCCGGCGGCCGTGGCCTGAGGATCCGGACGATGCAGGTCAACGTCATCACCCTCGACAACGCCCCGGCGGGCGAGATCGAACTGCCCGCCGAGGTGTTCGGCGCCGCGCCGCGCGCCGACATCATGGCGCGCGTCGTGCACTGGCAGCTGGCCAAGCGCCGCGCCGGGACGCACAAGGCGAAGGGCATGGGCGAGGTCTCCGGGACCACGAAGAAGCCCTATCGCCAGAAGGGCACCGGCAATGCGCGCCAGGGCTCGCTGCGCGCCCCGCAGTACCGCAAGGGCGGCGTGGTGCATGGCCCGGTCGTGCGCGACCATGGCTACAGCCTGAACAAGAAGGTCCGTCGCCTCGGGCTGATCTCGGCGCTGTCGATGAAGGCCGCCGCGGGCAAGCTCGTCGTGATCGACACGGCGAACCTGCCGGCCGACGCCAAGACTGGCCAGATCGCGGCGAAGCTCAAGGCCCTGGGCTGGAAGAGCGCGCTGGTGGTGGACGCCGCGGCGGACGAGAACTTCGCCCGCGTCGTGCGCAACCTGCCGAAGGTGCAGGTGCTGCCGACCATCGGCGCCAACGTGTACGACATCCTGAACCACGACGTGCTCGCGGTGACGCGCGCCGGCGTGGAGGCGCTGAAGGAGCGGCTGGCATGAGCGACGCGCCCAAGCCGAAGCGTCCCGTGATCGGGCGGGAGCGGATGTACCAGACCATCCTCTCCCCGCTGGTCACCGAGAAGGCGACGCTGAACACCGAGCGCGGCCAGGTCACCTTCAAGGTGGCCCCGGACGCGACGAAGCCGCAGATCAAGGCGGCGGTCGAAGGGCTGTTCGGCGTGAAGGTGCTTGCCGTGAACACCATCGTGGTGAAGGGCAAGTCGAGGCAGTTCCGCGGCCGTCCGGGCCAGCGGTCCGACTGGAAGAAGGCGATGGTGCGCCTGGCCGAGGGCCAGAGCATCGACCTCACGACGGGGCTCGCGTAAGCCATGGCGTTGAAGAACTTCAACCCGGTCACCCCCTCCCTCCGCGGGACGATCCTCATCGATCGGTCCGAGCTGTGGAAGGGCGCGCCGGTCAAGGGCCTGACCGAAGGCAAGCATTCCTCGGGCGGGCGCAACAACCACGGCCGCATCACCGTCCGCTTCCGTGGCGGCGGACACAAGCGCGCCTACCGCATCGTGGACTTCAAGCGCCGCGCCAAGTTCGGCATGCCGGGCGTGGTGGAGCGGCTGGAGTACGACCCCAACCGCACCGCCTTCATCGCGCTGGTGAAGTACCAGGATGCGGAACTCGCCTACATCATCGCGCCGCAGCGCCTGAAGGTGGGCGACACGGTGATCGCGGGCGAGAAGGTCGACGTGAAGCCGGGCAACGCCATGCCGATGGCGGCGATCCCGGTCGGCACGATCATCCACAACATCGAGCTGAAGCCCGGTGCCGGCGGCAAGCTGGCGCGTTCGGCGGGCACCTTCGCGCAGCTGGTCGGCAAGGACGGCGGCTACGCGCAGGTGAAGCTGATGTCGGGCGAACTGCGGCTGATCCGGTCGGAGTGCATGGCGTCGATCGGCGCCGTGTCCAACCCGGACAACAGCAACCAGCAGCTCGGCAAGGCGGGCCGCAACCGCTGGCTCGGCCGCAAGCCGCACAACCGCGGCGTGACCATGAACCCGATCGACCACCCGCATGGTGGCGGCGAAGGCCGCACCTCGGGCGGCCGTCATCCGGTCACGCCCTGGGGCAAGCCGACCAAGGGTGCCAAGACCCGCAACAACAAGCGGACCGACGGGCTTATCGTCCGGCGCCGCAATGTGACGAAGGGCTGACGCATATGGCGCGCAGCGTCTGGAAGGGGCCGTTCGTCGACGGCTACCTGCTGAACAAGGCGGAGGCCGCGCGGGCCTCGACGCGCAACGAGATCATCAAGATCTGGTCGCGTCGCAGCACGATCCTGCCGCAGTTCGTCGGCCTGACCTTCGGCGTCTACAACGGCAAGAAGTTCCTGCCGGTGCAGGTGACGGAGAACATGGTGGGCCACAAGTTCGGCGAGTTCTCGCCGACGCGCACCTTCACCGGCCACGCGGCCGACAAGAAGGCGAAGCGGGGCTGATCCGATGAGCAAGCCGAAGCATCCCCGCGGTATCGCGGACACGGAAGCGCAGGCGGTGACGTGGAACATCCGCGTCTCCCCCCGCAAGCTGAACCTGGTTGCCGCGATGATCCGCGGCAAGAAGGCGCAGGACGCGGTCGCGCAGCTGACCTTCAGCAAGCGCCGCATCGCGGGCACCGTGAAGAAGACGCTCGAGAGCGCGATCGCGAACGCCGAGAACAACCACAGTCTCGATGTCGACCGCCTGGTCGTCTCCAAGGCCGAGGTCGGGCGCGCGCAGGTGATGAAGCGCTTCCACGCGCGTGGCCGCGGCCGCGCCTCCCGCATCGAGAAGTGGTTCAGCCACCTCAAGATCGTGGTGGCCGAGCAGACGGTGCAGGCGCCGGCGGCAGAGCAGGAGGCCGCGTAATATGGGCCAGAAAGTCAATCCGATCGGGCTCCGGCTCGGCATCAACCGCACCTGGGACAGCCGCTGGTTCGCGAGCGCGGACTACGCCAAGCTGCTGCACGAGGACTTCAAGCTGCGCGAGACGCTGCGCGAGCGCCTGAAGGGCGCGGGCGTGTCCCGCGTGGTGATCGAGCGTCCGGCCAAGAAGCCCCGCGTGACGATCCACGCCGCCCGCCCGGGCGTCGTGATCGGCAAGAAGGGCGCGGACATCGAGGTGCTGCGCAAGGACCTCATGAAGATGGCCGGCGCGGAAGTGGCGCTGAACATCGTCGAGATCCGCAAGCCCGAGATCGACGCGACGCTGGTGGCCGAGAACATCGCCCAGCAGCTGGAGCGCCGCGTGGCCTTCCGCCGCGCGATGAAGCGCGCCGTCCAATCCGCCATGCGCCTGGGCGCCGGCGGCATCCGCATCAACTGCTCCGGCCGTCTTGGCGGGGCCGAAATCGCGCGCATGGAGTGGTATCGCGAGGGCCGCGTGCCCCTGCATACGCTTCGCGCCGATATCGACTTCGGCACGGCGACCGCGAAGACCACCTATGGCACCTGCGGTGTGAAGGTGTGGATCTTCAAGGGCGAGATCATGGGGCACGATCCGATGGCGCAGGACAAGCGCGCCGCGGAACAGGCGCCCCAGCGCTGAAGGTGAAGGACCATGCTGCAGCCTAAGCGCACCAAGTTCCGCAAGGCCCACAAGGGCCGCATCCACGGCGTCGCCAAGGGAGGGTTCACGCTCTCCTTCGGCGGCTTCGGCCTGAAGGCGCTCGAGCCCGAGCGGGTGACCGCGCGGCAGATCGAGGCGGCCCGCCGCGCGATCACGCGCGCCATGAAGCGCCAGGGCCGCGTGTGGATCCGCATCTTCCCGGATGTGCCGGTTTCGACGAAGCCGGCGGAAGTCCGCATGGGGTCCGGCAAGGGCGCGCCCGAATACTGGGTGTGCCGCGTGAAGCCGGGCCGGATCATGTTCGAGATCGACGGCGTCCCTGCCGAGACGGCGCGTGAAGCGCTCGGCCTCGGCGCGGCGAAGCTGCCGATCAAGACCAAGTTCGTCACCCGCCTGGGTGCGGAGGCCTGACATGGCTGCGACCAAGATCGGCGACATCCGCACCAAGTCGGCGGACGAGCTCAACGGCATGCTGCTCGACCTGCGCAAGGAGCAGTTCAACCTGCGTTTCCAGCGCGCGACCGGCCAGCTTGAGGCGCTGTCGCGCATCAAGCAGGTCCGGCGCGACATCGCGCGGGTGAAGACAATCATCGGGGAGCGGGCGCGCGCAGCCGCCGGCTCCCAGGCCTGAGAGGAGACCGACGGCGATGCCGAAGCGCGTCCTCACCGGGCGGGTCGTCAGCGACAAGACGGACAAGACCATCACGGTCCTGGTCGAACGTCGCGTGATGCATCCGCTCTACAAGAAGTTCATCCGGCGCTCGAAGAAGTATGCCGCGCATGACGACGCCAACCTGTGCAAGGAAGGCGACGTGGTGCAGATCGAGGAATGCCGGCCGATCAGCAAGACGAAGTCCTGGGTGGTGATCGAGCGCAACGGCGCCGCGGTCGACCGTCCGGCCTTCATCGGCGCTGCGGAGGCCTGATCCATGATCCAGGTCGAGAGCAACCTCGAAGTCGCGGACAATTCCGGCGCGCGGCGCGTCCAGTGCATCAAGGTGCTGGGCGGGTCCAAGCGGAAGACCGCGGGCGTGGGCGACGTGATCGTCGTCTCCGTCAAGGAAGCGATTCCGCGCGGCAAGGTGAAGAAGGGGACGGTGGAGCGCGCGGTGATCGTGCGCACCGCCTACCCGGTGCGCCGTGCCGACGGTACGGTGATCCGCTTCGACCGCAACGCGGCCGTACTGATCAACAAGCAGAACGAGCCGATCGGCACGCGCATCTTCGGACCCGTGGTGCGTGAGCTGCGGGCGAAGAAGTTCATGAAGATCATCTCGCTGGCGCCGGAGGTGCTGTAAGGCCATGGCCGCCAAGATCAGGAAGGGCGACCGCGTCCAGGTCCTCACGGGCAAGGACAAGGGCCGCCAGGGCGAAGTGATCCGTGTGAACCCGACCGAGGGCCGCGCCCTCGTGCAGGGGATCAACATGGTGAAGCGGCATGAGAAGCCGCAGGGCATGGGCCGCCCCGGCGGCATCAACGAGAAGGAGGCCGCGATCCACCTCTCGAACCTGGCCCTGCTCGACCCGAAGTCTGGCAAGCCGACCCGCGTCGGCTTCAAGACTCTCGAGGACGGCAAGAAGGTCCGGGTGGCGAAGGCCTCCGGCGAGGTGCTCGACGCATGAGCGAAGCGATGGAGAAGCCGCGCCTGCGGCAGCACTACGACGAGGTCGTGCGCAAGCGCCTCGTCGAGGAATTCGGGTACAAGAACCCGATGGAAGTGCCGAAGCTCGAGAAGATCGTGATCAACATGGGCGTCGGCGAAGCCGCCGGCGACCAGAAGAAGCTCGACGCCGCGGTGGCCGAGCTGACGTTGATCGCGGGCCAGAAGCCGGTGAAGACCAAGGCGAAGAAGGCGATCGCGGGCTTCAAGATCCGCGAGGGCCAGGCGATCGGCACGAAGGTGACGCTGCGCCAGGCGCGGATGTACGAGTTCCTCGACCGGCTCGTCACCATCGCGCTGCCGCGCGTGCGCGACTTCCGCGGCCTGCCCGGAAGCAAGGGCTTCGACGGTCGGGGGAATTTCTCCCTCGGCCTGAAGGAGCAGATCGTGTTCCCCGAGATCAACTACGACAAGGTGGACGCGATCCGCGGCATGGACATCGTCTTCGTCACGACGGCGAAGACGGACAAGGAAGCGAAAGCCTTGCTCAAGGCGTTCGAGCTTCCCTTCCAGAACTGATTTTTGGAAAACCGCCGGGCGACGCCCGGCAGGTTCCGGAGGACCTAGACGGTATGGCCAAGACCTCGTCTGTGATGAAGAACAAGCACCGCGAGAGGCTCTCGAAGCTTCACGCGTCGAAGCGCGCCGCCCTGAAGGCCGTGGTCATGGACCGCGAGCTGCCGGTGGAGGATCGCTTCGAGGCGACGCTCAAGCTCGCGCAGTTGCCGCGCAACGGCGCGGCGAACCGCGTCCGCCTGCGCTGCGAAGTGACGGGCCGCCCACGCGGGAACTATCGCAAGTTCAAGCTTTGCCGGAACCAGCTGCGCGAACTGGCCTCGAAGGGCCAGATCCCCGGCGTGGTCAAGGCGAGCTGGTAAGGAAGGACCGGCCATGTCCATGTCCGATCCGCTGGGTGACATGCTCACCCGCATCCGCAACGCGCAGGCCTCCCGGCAGACGCGCTGCAAGGCCCCTGCCTCGAAGCTGCGTGAGAACGTGCTCGAGGTGCTGAAGCGCGAGGGCTACATCCGCGCGTGGCGCACCGAGGAGGTGCGTCCCGGCGTGCGGATGATCGACATCGAGCTGAAGTATTCGGAAGGCGAGCCCGCCATCAAGGAGATCACCCGCGTCTCCAAGCCCGGCCGGCGCGTCTATTCGAAGATCGCCGAGCTGCCGCGGTTCTACAACGGACTCGGCACCTCCATCCTCTCCACGCCGCGCGGCGTGATGAGCGAGAACGAGGCCCGCGCCGCCAATGTCGGCGGCGAAGTCCTCTGCCGCGTGTTCTGACGGGGGTCTGAAACATGTCTCGCGTTGGGAAGTATCCTGTGCCGGTGCCGTCGGGCGTGACGCTCGCGCTCGCCGGCCGCACGCTGACCGCCAAGGGCAAGCTCGGTGAGCTGAAGCTCGACCTGACGGATGACGTCGATGTCGAGATCCGCGCCAACGAGGTCGCCGTCTCTCCCCGCCGCACGGACCGCCGCGCGCGGACCATGTGGGGGACGACGCGCAGCCTGATCAACTCGATGGTGACGGGCGTCTCCGCCGGCTTCACGAAGTCGATGGAGATCAACGGCACCGGCTACCGCGCCGCGGTGCAGGGCTCCGAGCTGGTGCTCAACCTCGGCTACAGCCACGAGATCCGCTACGCGATCCCGAAGGGGATCAAGATCACCTGCGAGAAGCCGACCGCCATCAAGGTGGAAGGCTCGGACAAGCGCCAGGTTGGTCAGGTGGCGGCCGAGATCCGGGCGTACCGCGGCCCCGAGCCCTACAAGGGCAAGGGCGTGAAGTACGAGAACGAGCAGATCCTCCGGAAGGAGGGTAAGAAGAAGTAATGGCCAGCAAGCTCGACCTCGAGGCGCGGCGCCGCCGCCGTCTCCGCTTCCAGCTCAAGCAGAAGTCCGGCGGGCGCGTGCGCCTCTCGGTCTTCCGCTCGGGCAAGCACATCTACGCGCAGGTGATCGACGACAAGGCCGGCCGCACCGTGGCCGCCGCCTCGTCGCTCGAGAAGACGATGCGCGAGAGCCTGAAGACCGGCGCCGACAAGGACGCGGCGACGGCCGTCGGCAAGCTGGTGGCCGAACGTGCGATCGCGGCGGGGGTGACGGAAGTCGTCTTCGACCGTGGTCCCTATCTCTACCATGGGCGCGTCAAGGCGCTCGCGGACGGCGCCCGCGAGGGCGGGCTGTCGTTCTGAGGGGCTGACACAGATGGCATATGCACCGAGGTCCGGCGGCGAAGGTGGCGGCGAGGGCGGCCGCGAGCGCCGTGGCCGTCGTCGCGACGGCGGCGGGGACAACCGCCAGGAGCGGCAGGATGGCGACGAGCTGAAGGACAAGCTCGTCACGATCAACCGCGTCGCCAAGGTGGTGAAGGGCGGCCGGCGCTTCTCCTTCGCGGCCCTGGTGGTCGTGGGTGACGAGAAGGGCCGCGTCGGCTGGGGCGCGGGCAAGGCGCGCGAGGTGCCGGAGGCGATCCGCAAGGCGACGGAGCGTGCGAAGCGCACGATGATCCGCGTGCCGATGCGCGAGGGCCGGACGCTGCACCACGACGTGATCGGCGAGTTCGGCGCCGGGCGCGTGCTGCTGCGCGCGGCGCCCGCGGGCACCGGCATCATCGCCGGCGGTCCGATGCGCGCGGTGTTCGAGACGCTCGGCATGGGCGACGTCGTCGCCAAGTGCATGGGCAGCGCGAACCCGCACAACATGGTGAAGGCCACCTTCGCGGCACTGACGAAGTGCACGAGCCCGCGCGCGGTCGCTTCGCGCCGCGGCAAGAAGGTCGCCGACATCCTCGGCCAGAAGAAGGACGCCGGCGAGGCGACGGAGGCCGCGAATGCCTGATCCGAAGAAGACCGTGAAGGTGACCCAGACCGGGTCGCCGATCGGCCGCAAGCCGGGGCAAAAGGAGACGCTGATCGGGCTCGGCCTGAACAAGCTCCATCGGTCCCGCGAACTCGAGGATACGCCCGCCGTGCGCGGGATGATCCGCAAGGTCGCGCACCTGGTGCGCGTCGAGGATTGATCCGATGAAGCTCAACGAGATCCGCGACAACGACGGCGCGCGGCCGAAGTTCAAGCGCATCGGCCGCGGCATCGGCTCCGGCAAGGGCAAGACCGGCGGTCGCGGCGTGAAGGGCCAGAAGGCGCGCACCGGCGTGTCGCTGAACGGCTTCGAAGGCGGCCAGCTGCCGATCTACCGGCGCCTGCCCAAGCGCGGCTTCGTCAACCCCTTCCGGGTGCAGTACGCCGTGCTGAACCTCGGCGCGCTCGACGCGGCGATCGAGGCCGGCCGCCTGCCGGCTGGCCAGCCGCTCGACGAGGCGGCGCTGAAGGCCGCCGGCGTGGTGCGTTCCTCGGCGAAGTTCGCCGGCGTGCGGCTGCTGGCCAAGGGCGAGATCAAGCGCCCGGTGTCCATCAGCGTCTCCGGTGCCTCCGCGGCCGCCATCGCGGCGATCGAGGCCGCCGGCGGCAGCGTGACGGTCACCGCGCCCGCCGCGGAAGCGGCGTCCGAGTAGCCCTTGCCCGGACCGGGCCGCGTGGCTAGGTCAGGGGCGGGACTTCGCTGCGGCGCGCGGGGGAACCTGTGCGCCGCAGTGTCTTAGGAGGGATGGCATGGCGTCGGCGGCCGAACAGGCGATGGCGAGCCTCAATTTCGGGGTGCTCGCCAAGGCGACGGAACTCAAGAAGCGCATCTGGTTCACGCTGGGCGCACTGATCGTCTATCGTCTCGGCACCTATATTCCCGTCCCCGGCGTCGACGCCGCGGTGATGGGGGAGATCCTCGCCCAGCATGGCGGCGGGATCCTCGGCATGTTCGACATGTTCTCGGGCGGCGCGCTCGGGCGCATGACCGTCTTCGCCCTGAACATCATGCCCTACATCAGCGCGAGCATCATCGTGCAGCTGATGACGGCGGCGATCCCGGCCTGGGAAACGCTGAAGAAGGAAGGCGAGGCGGGGCGGAAGAAGCTCAACCAGTACACCCGCTACCTGACGGTGGTGATTGCCATCGTCCAGGCCTGGGGCATCGCGATCGGGCTTGAGGGCATGCGCGGGCAGTTCGGCGCCGCGGTCTACGATCCGGGCTGGTTCTTCCGCATCTCCTGCGTCGTCACGCTGGTCGGCGGGACGATGTTCCTGATGTGGCTGGGCGAGCAGATCACCGCGCGCGGCGTGGGCAACGGCATCAGCCTGATCATCTTCGCGGGGATCGTGGCGAACCTCCCCTCGGCGCTGATCAGCACGCTGGAACTCGGCCGTACGGGCGCGCTCTCGACCTTCTTCATCATCTTCTTTCTGGCCGCGGCGCTCGGCATCATCTTCATGGTGGTGTTCGTCGAGCGCGCCCAGCGCCGCATCCCGGTGCAGTATCCCAAGCGCCAGGTCGGCAACCGCATGTTCAGCGGGGAAGCGACGCACCTGCCGCTGAAGCTGAACACGGCCGGCGTGATCCCGCCGATCTTCGCCTCCTCCCTGCTGCTGCTGCCGGCGACGGTGGCGGGCTTCTCGACCGACCCGACCCAGGAAGGTTGGCTGCAGAGCATCAGCGCGATGCTGGCGCATGGCCGCCCGCTGTACATGGCGATGTACCTGGCGCTGATCCTGTTCTTCGCCTTCTTCTACACCGCCGTCGTCTTCAACCCGGTCGAGACCGCGGACAACCTGAAGAAGTACGGCGGCTTCGTGCCGGGCATCCGGCCGGGGCAGAACACGGCGGAATACCTCGACCGCGTGCTGACGCGACTGACCGCGGTCGGCGCCATCTACCTGTGCATCGTCTGCATCATCCCCGAGATCCTGATCAGCAACTACGGCGTGCCCTTCTACTTCGGCGGCACATCGCTCCTGATCATCGTCTCGGTCACCATGGACACGGTGGCGCAGGTGCAATCGCATCTCTTCGCCCACCAGTACGAAGGCCTGATCAAGAAGGCGCGACTCGGCGGGCGCGGCATGCCCAGGCCGCGCTGACCAAGGGGGAAACGAAGGGATGAACCTGATCCTGTTGGGCCCCCCTGGGGCCGGCAAGGGAACGCAGGCCAAGCGGCTCGAGGAGCAGCACGGCATCGCGCAGATCTCGACCGGCGACATGCTGCGGGCCGAGGTGAAGTCGGGCAGCGAGATCGGCCTCAAGGCGAAGGCGATCATGGAGCGTGGCGCGCTGGTGCCGGACGAGGTCATCACCGCGATGCTCGCCGCCCGCGTCTCCCGCCCCGACTGCGCCAAGGGCTTCATCCTGGACGGCTTCCCCCGCACCGCCCCGCAGGCCGAGGCGCTGGACCGGATGCTGACCGACAAGGGCCTGCGGCTGGACCACGTGATCGAGCTGAAGGTGGACGACGCCGTGCTTGTCGAGCGCATCGCCGGCCGCTTCACCTGCGCGAATTGCGGCACGGGCTACCACGACAGCTTCAAGCGCCCGGCCAAGGACGGCGTGTGCGACAGCTGCGGGGGCACCGAGTTCACCCGGCGCGCCGACGACAAGGCGGAGACGGTGGCGGCCAGGCTGGAGGCCTATCACCGCCAGACGGCGCCGCTGCTGCCCTACTACGCGGCGCAGGGGAAGCTCAGCGCCGTGGATGGCATGGCATCGATGGACGAGGTGGGTCGCCAGATCGGCGCCATCCTGTCCGGGAAGGCTTGACGGGAAAGGCGACCGGGGCTAGATCGCCCGCTCCCGCGGGCGGGGGTATCTCCGGCCGCCATTCATCGTTGCACGACTGTTTCACTGCGCCGGAGGGGTCGTACCCCGGACGGCGGTTTTCGGGGCTTGAGGCCCCAGGAGAGGCACTGTGGCGCGCATTGCCGGCGTGAACATCCCGACGAACAAGCGGGTGCTCATTTCGCTTCGCTATATCTTCGGCATCGGGCCGAACAACGCGAAGGACATCTGCGAAAAGCTCGGCATCCCGCAGGAACGCCGGGTGAACCAGCTGACCGACGACGAGGTCCTGCGGATCCGCGAGCTGATCGACCGCGAGTACCGCGTCGAGGGCGACCTGCGGCGCGAGCAGGCGATGAACATCAAGCGGCTGATGGACCTCGGCTGCTACCGCGGCCTGCGTCACCGCAAGGGCCTGCCGGTCCGCGGCCAGCGCACGCACACGAACGCCCGCACCCGCAAGGGCAAGGCCGTGCCGATCGCCGGCAAGAAGAAGGTGACGAAGTAAGATGGCCCGCGAACCCCGCGCCGGCGCCGCCCGCGGCCCCGTCAAGCGCAAGGAACGGAAGAACATCACCTCGGGCGTTGCCCATGTGCTGGCTTCCTTCAACAACACGATCGTGACGATCACGGATGCCCAGGGCAACGCGATCGCCTGGTCGTCCTCCGGCTCCCAGGGCTTCAAGGGCAGCCGCAAGTCCACCCCCTACGCGGCGCAGGTCGCGGCCGAGGATGCCGGCCGCAAGGCGCGCGAGCACGGGATGGAGACGCTCGAGATCATGGTGAGCGGCCCCGGGTCGGGCCGTGAATCGGCGCTGCGCGCCCTTCAGGCGGTCGGCTTCTACGTCACTGCCATCAAGGACGTGACGCCCATCCCGCACAACGGCTGCCGGCCGCGGAAGCGTCGTCGCGTCTGATCGCGACTCGACGCCTGCCCGCCTGAACAGCCGAAAGGAGAGAGTGATCGTGCTCGAAAGGAACTGGCGTTCGCTGATCGAGACGCAGAAGTCCGTCGAGATGGGGGCGGACCCGCTGCGCACGGCGACCGTGGTGCTGGAGCCGCTGGAGCGCGGGTTCGGCATGACGCTCGGCAACGCGCTGCGTCGCGTGCTGCTCTCGTCTCTGCAGGGCGCTTCCGTCACCGCCATCCGCATCGACGGCGTGCTGCATGAATTCAGCAGCATCCAGGGCGTGCGCGAGGACGTGACGGACATCGTCCTGAACGTGAAGCAGCTCGCCATCCGCATGATGGGCGACGGGCCGAAGCGCCTGCAGCTCACGGCGACGGGCCCTGGCGAGGTGACGGCCGGCCAGATCCAGACGACCGGCGACATGGAGATCACGAACCCCGAGCTCGTGCTCTGCACGCTCGACGACGGCGCCAAGCTGTCGATGGAGCTCACGGTCGACATCGGCAAGGGCTACGTGCCCGCGGCCGAGAACCGGCCCGAGGACGCGCCGATCGGCCTGATCCCCGTGGACGCGATCTATTCCCCGGTGCGCCGCGTGGCCTACCGCGTGGAGCCGACCCGCGTCGGGCAGAAGACCGATTACGACAAGCTGATCCTGACGGTCGAGACGGACGGCACGCTGGCACCGGAGGATGCGGTCGGCGTGGCCGCGCGCATCCTGCAGGAGCAGCTGCAGATCCTGATCAACTTCGACGAGCCGCGCGCGCGGGTCGAGGAGGAGATCCGCGACGATCTCCCCTTCAACCGCAACCTGCTGCGCAAGGTCGACGAGCTGGAACTGTCGGTCCGCAGCGCGAACTGCCTGAAGAACGACAACATCGTCTACATCGGCGACCTCGTTCAGAAGACCGAGCAGGAAATGCTCCGCACCCCGAATTTCGGGCGCAAGTCGCTGAACGAGATCAAGGAAGTCCTCGCCTCGATGGGCCTCGGCCTCGGCATGACCGTCACCGGCTGGCCGCCCGAGAACATCGAGGAACTCGCGAAGAAGGTCGAGGAGCCCTTCTGAGGGCTCTGAACAGGGAATACCACCATGCGTCACGGAATGGCCGGGCGTAAGCTCAGCGTTACCTCCTCCCACCGCGTCGCCATGTTCCGCAACATGGCCACGTCGCTGCTGAAGCACGAGCAGATCACGACCACGTTGCCCAAGGCGAAGGAGCTGCGCCCGTATGTCGAGCGCATCATCAGCCTCGGCAAGCGCGGCGGGCTGCATGCGCGCCGCCAGGCGCTCGCGCAGATCCGCGACGAGAAGGTGGTGGCGAAGCTCTTCACCGAGATCGCCGACCGCTACAAGACGCGCCAGGGCGGCTATTGCCGCGTGCTGCGCGCCGGCGTGCGCTACGGCGACGCCGCGACCATGGCGGTGATCGAGCTGGTGGACCGCAACCCGGCGGCCAAGGGCCTGGACAGCGGCCCGAAGCCCGAGGCGGCTGACGCCGAGGCCTCGGCCGAGTAAATCCCGCGCCCCGTGCGCGGAGAATGAGGGGAAGGCGGCAGCGCCTTCCCCTTTTTCGTGCGCGGGGCCGGTTCACGCCGCGCTGGCGCGGCCCTCCCGGCCCAGCAGGTCGAGCGCCGCGGCCACCGGCATGGGGCGGCCGAGCAGGTAGCCCTGCGCCCGCTCAACCCCGAGCGCCTGGAGCGCGGCCAGCTCGGCCTCGGTCTCCACGCCCTCGGCCACGATGCTGCTGCCGGTGTCGCGGGCGAAGGCGACGAGCGCGGCCGCCAGCGCCTGGCGCGCCGGGTCGGAATCGACGTCCCGCGTCAGCGACATGTCGAGCTTGATGAGGTCCGGCCGCAGCTGGAGGATGTGATGCAGCCCGGCATAGCCGGCGCCCGCATCGTCGACCGCGATGCGCAGCCCCGCCGCGCGCATCTGCTCCAGCCGGGCGGTCAGCCCGTCATAGCAGGCGATCGCGGCGTGCTCGGTGACCTCGAGCATGATCCGCGACAGCGAATGCCCCTCGAACACCGCGCCGAATTCCGGCGCCAGCACCGTCTCGGGCGATGCATTCACCGCGAGGTAGATGTCCTCGGGCAGCCGCGGCAAGGCCTCCAGCGCGAGCCGGATGGCCGCCATCTCCAGCGCTGCGCCGCGGCCGATCTCGGCGGCCTCGGCGAACCAGACATTGGGCGGGCGCGCCGGGGTGGTGGCGAAGCGCGCGAGGCATTCGAAGCCGACCGGCCGGCGCGGGGACAGCCCCCAGATCGGCTGGTAGGCGATGGTGAGAAGCCCCTGCTCGATCGCGGCGAGGATGCGCTGCTCGCGTTCCCGCGCGCGCCGTTCCTCCTGCACCGCCTCCTCGATCTCATGCGCCGCGAGGTCGGCGAAGGCCTTCACCATCTGCAGGTCGCGCTGGTTGAGCGTGGGGTTCGCCGCGAAGCCCAGGCAGCAGAACATGCCGTAGACCGACCCGTCCTGCAGGCGGATGGGCACGCTGACATGCGTGCCGATCGGCAGCGCCGCGGTGATCGGCAGGCTCATCGCCAGCGGTTCGGCCGCGGTGTCGGGGATCAGTTCCGGCAGCCTGCCGGCCAGGATGTGCCGGCAATAGACGTCGTCGAGGGAAAAGGACGCGCCCGGATGGGCCATCTGCTCGAGCCCCGGCGCGTCCACGTCCCGCAGCACCATCCGGTCGCCCTCGAAGCGCGAGGCGTAGGCGACCTCGAGGCCGAGATGCGTCCGGATCGCCTGCAGCGCGCGCTTCAGCGTGCTGCCCGCCGCGCCTGTCCGGCGCGTGCCGTGGCGGATGATCTCGACGAGTTCACGTGGCTCAACGGACATGCCGGTCTCCTTCGAGGCTCGAAGGAAGCACGGCAGTTGCGACCAATGAATGAACGAGCCCTATCGCGGGCCCATCGCGTCCGCGAGCGTGGGGATGAAGTCCCGCAGGCCCGGGCGCAGCGCCTCGGGCCAGGCGCGCGGGTCCGGCGGCACGGACAGCCGCACCCCGCCATGCTCCGTCAGCAGCAGGAACATGCGGTCGTCATGCGTGTCGAAGGCCAGGAACGCGCCGCCTTCGCGGCAGCCTTCGGCGCGACACCCCCAGCCGAACAGGTAGCGATCCGCCGCCAGGGCCACGGGCGGCCCCGGATCCCGCAGCCGGGCGGCGAGCGAGGCGCGGTGCCCGCCGCTGTTGAAACGCAGCCCCGTGGTGAGTTCCGCCCGCTGCGCGAGCACCAGCACCGGTTGCCCGATGGTCGTCCGGATATCCTCCTGCGCCGCCGCGCCACCCGCGACGAGCATCGCCGCCAGCGCGCCGAGCCAGCGGCGAGGCGCCCGGGAGAAGAAGGGAGGGGGCGCGGGGGAGGTTCTCCTCCCCCGGACTGCTTTGCTGCGTGCGATCACAGCCGGAGCATGTGCCCGATCCCTGCCGCCGCCGCCAGCGTGGCGAGCACGCGCCCCGGCGCCGCGACCCGCGCGGGGATCCGCGCCAGCACGAAGACCCCCCAGCCCGCGACGAGCAGCACGAGCACGCCCGCCGCGTATCCCGCGAGGATGTTCAGCGCGACCGGCAGCGCCTCCCCCAGCGTCGGCTCGAAGAACGCCGGCACCAGCGCCTGCCCGTAGCCCCCGATGCGCGTCGTGGCGACGCAGGCGGCGATCAGCGGCCCCATCCGGTTCGCCGCCATGCCGCGCCAGGCGAGCAGGGCGACGACGAAGCACCAGGCCGCTTCCAGCGCGCGGTCAGGCCGCGGCGTCTCCTCGCCCGGGATCCAGCCGCTGTCGCCCAGCAGCCCGAAGGCGGCACGCAGCGCGACGGCGCCAGCCGCGCCCGCGAGTGTCCAGCCAGCGGCCGCCGCCAGCCCGCGCTGCCCGTCCCGCAGCAGCAGCAGCGCGACCAGGCCGAGCACGGCCGGCGCGCGCCCCACCTCCTGCGCCGCGAGCAGCGCGCCGAACAGGCCGCCCTGCACGCCCGCGGCAAGGAGCCCGGCCAGCGCCAGGGCCGCGGCGGCCGCGCGCATCACTCGATCCGGATATTCGCCTCGCGCACCAGGGTCGTCATCGCCGCGCGCCCTTCCGTGACGAAGCGGCCGAAGCCGGCGGGGTCGCTGCCGACCGGCACGGCGCCCAGCCGGTCGAGCCGCGCGCGCACCTCCTCCTCCGCCAGCGCGGCCGCCAGGGCCTCGTGCAGCCGTGCGGCGATCTCCGCCGGCGTGCCGGCGGGGGCGAAAAGGCCGACCCATTCGCTGACGTCGAAGCCGGGCAGGCCCGATTCCGCGAGCGTCGGCACGTCAGGCAGGTTCGCGATGCGCCGCGCGGTCGCGACGGCAAGGAAGCGCGCCCGCCCGCTGTCCACCACGGGGCGGGCGGAGAGCGCGGTGATGAAGACCCCGTCCAGGTTGCCCGCCGCGAGGTCCCGCGCCGCGTCGGCGCCGCCGCGATAGGGGATGTGCTGCACCTCGATCCCCGCCTCCCGCGCGAAGCGCGCGAGGCCAAGATGCCCGGCCGTCGCGTTGCCCTGGGTGCCCATGTTGATCGTGTTCGGGCGCGCCTTGGCCGCGGCGATGAAGGCGCCGATGTCGCGCGCGGCGAAGTCCGCCTTCACCGCGACCACCTGCGGGAAGGTGCAGACTTGGCTGACCGGCAGGAAGGCCGTCGTGTAGTCGAAGGTCAGGCCGCGCAGCAGGGCGTGGTTGACGATGTGGGAGGACGCGTCCCACAGCAGCGTGTATCCGTCCGCCGCGCTGCGCGCGACCTCGGCGCCGCCGATCGACCCGCCGGCGCCTGTGCGGTTCTCGACCACGAAGGTGGCCGACAGGCGCTCGCCCATGCGCGGCAGGATGGTGCGCGCGGCGGAATCCGCAGCGCCGCCGGCGGCGAAGGGCACCAGCACGCGGATCGGCCGGGCGGGCCAGGCCTGGGCGAGGGCGGGGCGGGCCAGCGGCAGGGCGGCGGCGGCGAGCAGCGAACGGCGGGCGAGGTTCATGTCGGCGTCTCCCGGAAGCGCGCTTCGTGTGGTGGCGCGCCGCGCGCGCGTCAAGCCGCATGGCGTGGCCCCGAAGGGCGGGGCAGGATGGGCGCGTGACGCTCGAACCCCTGATCGGCGCGCTGCCGATCGCCGGCGGCTTCACGCCGATGCCCGGGCGCATCATGCACCGTGTCGTCCTCGGAGGCTGAGTCACCGCATGCCAACCCTGCCCCGCTACGACGACCTGCCCCGCCCCGCCGACGACCCGACCGGCCTGCCGCTCGCCTGGGGCGTCTGGGGACCGGCGGACGAGGTCGGCACGCTCAACCGCATCACCGACGCGACGGTCGCCGCAGCGCGGGAGGAGATCCGCGACGGGCGCCGCTTCAACCTGAACCTGCCGCTGGACGAACCCTTCGGCGCCGCGCTGGACGGCGCCCATCGCCGCCGTGCCGCGCCCACGCCCGTGATGGTGGCCGAGGAACATCCTGGCCGCGTGACGCGCGACGACCGGCTGGACGGGTTCTGGCTCCAGGCCAGCACGCAATGGGACGGGCTGAGCCACTTCGCCGACCCGACGCACGGCTTCTACAACCACGCGCCGCTCGCCTCGATCATGCACGGGGCGGCCAGCCGCAACGGCATCGACAAGGCGCTGGCGCATGGCATGGCGGGGCGCTGCGTGCTGGCGGACCTGCCCCGGCACTTCGCCCGCACGGGGCGGGACTGGGGCCCGATGGGCGGGCGGCGCGCGACGGCCGAGGACCTCGTCGCCTGCCTCGCCGCGCAGGGCGTGGCGCTGCGGCCGGGCGACATCCTGCTGGTGCGGACGGGCTGGCTCGCGGCCTTCCGCGCCGCGCCCGGCGCGGCCGCGCGGCACCTGCTGATCCAGGGGGAGGCGGGCGCGCGGGACTATTCAGGGCTCGACGGGCAGGAACCGATGTGGCGCTTCCTCTGGGATGCCGGCATCGCGGCGGTCGCGGCCGACAACCCGACGGTCGAGGCCTGGCCGATCTTCCCCTGGAAGCCGGCGCTGCACCTGGCGATCGCGCGGCTCGGCCTCTGCCTCGGCGAGTTCTTCGACCTGGAGGCGCTCGCCGCGGACAGCGCCGCGACCGGCCGCTTCACCGCCTTCTTCACCGCCGCGCCGCTCCACCTGCGCGGGGGCATCGGCAGCCCCGGCAACGCGCTGGCGATCAGGTAGCCCCGAAGCCGCGCAGCGCGAGCCAGAGCCCGAGCAGCCCGAGCGCCACCTGGACGGTGCGGCGGAAGGCGGCCTCGTCCAGCCGCAGCCGTACCCGCCGCCCCAGCGCCATGCCCGCGAAGGCGGGCGCGAGGCCGGCGAGGGAGGCGAGGCCGAGCCCGGCCGGCAGCATCCCCCCGCCAGCGAGCCCCGCCGCCAGCGCGCCGTTCACCAGCACGACGCCGAGGCCGAAGCCCTGCACGAACTGTTCGCGCGGCAGGCGGATCGCCTGCAGCCAGGGGGCGGCGGGCACCAGGAAGCTGCCCGTCAGCCCCGCGATCGCGCCCGAGACCGCGCCCATCGGCGGCCCGAGCCAGCGTTCGGCGCGCGGCGCGGGGGCGGGGAGAGACGGCGCGGCCAGCGCGAAGGCGGCCGAGGCGACGAGCGTGATGCCGAGCAGGCCCGACAGCAGCGCGACATCCGCGCGCGCGAGCAGCCCCGCGGCGAGGAAGCAGGCGGCCGCCGCGCAGGCGAGGAAAGGCCCGATGCGCGGCGCGACCTGCCGCAGCGTGCCGCCGGCGAAGGCCTGCCAGAGATTGGTCGCGAGCGACGGCACCAGCATCAGCGCCATCGCCTCCGGCAGCGGGCGCATCAGCGCGAGCAGCGCGATGGAGACGGTCGGCAGGCCGAAGCCCGCCACGCCCTTCACGAGGCCGGCAAGGAAGAAGACCGGGAGGATGAGGAGGAGGTCCGCCATGCGCTCATCCTCGCGCGGATCCGCGCATCGTCGATAAGGCCCGCGCCGAAGCGCGGCACGAGGCCGAGCAGCGCCGCGAGCGGCAGCAGCCACACGATGCGCGCCTGGTAGCGGTCGACGGGCGCGGAGAGCGCGCCGGTCGCGACCGCGTTGGCGGCGACCGCCACCAGCACGCCGCCGATGAGCCCGGCGCGCACCCAGTCCCGCCGCCAGACCGACAGGGCGAGGGCGAACAGGGCGAGCGGCAGCGCGGCGAGCACCAGCATCCGGTGCGGCTGGAGGAAGGGCGCCGCGGCCTCCCGCAGTTCCCCGCGCATCTGCATGCCCGCATCGAAGGTGGCGCGCTCCCCGGCCGGCAGCCGGTCGATCGCCCGCCGCGCGGAGGCGGCGAGATGCGTGTTGTCGAGCGTGTCGCCCACCTCGAACAGCAGCGCCTGGCGCAGGGCGTTGCGCGCCATCGCGTCGGCGACCTCCGCCGGGCGTTCGGACAAGGTGCGCGCGACGATCTCCGCGGCCTCGCCCGACCGGCGCATCCCGCCCATCGCCAGCGGCCGCCCGTCCGTCGTGCGGTTCAGCGGCGAGCGCGGATCCCAGAGGAAGGCGTCGCTGTCCATCGGCAGGTTCCGCGCGAAGGCGCAGAGTTCCCAGCCGGCGCGCGGGCAATGGGCGCGCAGCGTCGCCGCCGCCGGCCCGTCCGCCTGCAGCCGCGCGAGCAGGAACACCGCGCCATGCGGCGACAGCGCCGGCCGGCCGGTGGCCCAGGAATTCGCCACGAGCAGGCCGAACACCGCGAGCCCCACGGGCAGGGCCGCCCGCGCGATCGGCAGGAGGCGGCGCGTCGCCAGCGCCACGAAGACGACCAGCGCGAGCGCCGTCGGCAGGTGCGACAGGTGCGAGGCGATCGCGACGGCGCCGAGCAGCGTCAGCCACACCACCTCCGCGAGGGAGAACCTGTCCCGCGCGAAGGCCAGCAGCAGCAGGCAGAGCGGCGCGACCCCGGCCATGACGTCGGGCATCAGCGTCGAGGCGAACCAGGGCGCCGCCGTGCCGGCCGCGAGCACGGCGCAGACCAGCAGGTGCATCCCCGGCGTCGCGTCGCCGCGCGCGCCGCGCTGCGCCATCCACAGCAGGTGGGAGACCATCAGCGCCTGCGCGCCGAGCGCCGGCCACAGCGACACGCCCCAATGGAACAGGTGCAGCACGGCGCCATAGGCCGGCGTCTTGTCCCAGGGCCATTCGGGAAACAGCGTCTGGCCGAGGTAGGAGACGCTGTCGATGAAGACCAGCGGATAGCCGTTCAGCACCGCCGGCCAGGCGAGCATCGCGGCGCCGAGCATCACGACGAGGAAGGTGCTCATGCGCCGCGCGCCCGGGTCTCGCCGGGTCGCTCCCTGGGTGGTCGGCTCGCGGCCTGGATGGTCCCGGCGGTCATGCAGCGCGTCTCCGCGGCAGGAGGAGGAGAAGCGCGCCGACCGGCAGCAGCCAGGCGATCCGCGCCTGGTAGCGCGGGAAGACGCCCGAGAGCCCGCCGGTGGCGGCCGCGTTGGCCAGCAGGCCGATCGCGATCACGGCGGCGAAGGCGATCGCGCGCCGGCTGCCCGACCGGGCGGCGCCGAACAGCAAAAGCGGCAGGCCGACGACCAGCAGCGCCGCGTGCAGCGTCCCCAGCGGCGGCAGGGCCGCGCGCAGCGCGTCCCGCGGCTGCAGCGCGGCGTCGTAGGCGGCGAGCTCCCGCGCGGGGAAGCCCTCGGCGATGCGCGGCCGCAGCGCGGCGGCCAGGTGATCGGCGCCGAGCGTGTCGCCGATGCCCGCCGTGACCGATTGCCGCAGCGTGTTGCGCAGGATCGCCTCGGCCACCGCGAGCGGATGGGCGCGCAGCGTCTCGGCCACGATCGCGCCGGCCTCGGCCGAGAGCAGCGCGCCGCCGAGGAAGCGCGCGCGGCCTTCGGCATCGCGGTTCACGGGGCTGTCCGCCGCCCAGAGGAAGTCGTTGGCGTCCATCGGCAGCCGGTCGGCGAAGGCGCAGAGATACCAGCCGGAAGCGGGGCAGCGCGCGCGGATCACCGCCGTCGCCGGCCCATCCGCCTGCAGCCGCGCCAGCATGAAGGTCGCGCCGTGCGGGGACAGCGCGGCGCGGCCATGCCCGACCCAGTTCGTGCCGAGCAGCAGCAGCACGGCGCCCGCCAGCGGCAGCGCCACGCGCAGCGCGCCGCGCAGGCCGCCGAAGACCAGCGCGGGCAGCAGCAGCGCGAGCGCGATCGGCAGGTGGGCGAGATGCGCGGCGATGGCGAGCGCCGACAGCACGGCGAGATAGGCTGCCTCGGCCCGCGACAGCGCATCCCGCGCGCAGCCGAGCAGCGCGAGCGCGATCACCAGCGCCGGCGCGAAGGCATCGGGCATCAGCAGCGCGACGGTGAAGGGCGCGGTCGTCAGCGCCGCGAGCGCGCAGACCAGCAGATGCGCGCCCGGCGTCGCGCCGTCGCGCAGCGCGCGCTGCGCCAGCCACAGCAGGTGGCTGAGCATCAGCGCCTGCGCGGCCATCGGCAGCCACAGGGAGACCCGCCAGTGGAAGGCGTGCAGCAGCGGCCCATAGACCCAGGGCTTGTCCCACAGCATCAGCGGGCCGAGCGTCTGGTGCAGGAAGCCGCCGGTGTCGCTGAACACCAGCGGATAGCCGTTGAGCAGGGCGGGCCAGGCGAGCAGCGCGGCGCCGAGGAGGATGCTCAGCATGGCAGCGCGGGGGAGGGTGAATCTCCCCCGGCCCCCCTCCCTTTCCCGTCCTTTGGGAACTGACTTCCAAGGTCAGTCCCCGACCGACAAAGAAGGTTGAGGGGGGGGCCGGGGGGGAGAAGTTCCCTTCTCCCCCCCATCCTCACCCCGCCATCAGGCACAGCACGTTCCCCTCCGGATCCGCGGCATGCAGCGCCGCGCCGCCGCCATCCTGCGCCGTCGGCGGTTCCAGCACCGCGACCTGCGCCATCAGCAGCCGCCGGTGCCAGCGTTCCAGCTCGTCCTGCGATTCCAGCCGGAAGCCGAGCATCACGCCCGGGTCGCCCTCACGCGGGAACAGCGCGTCGCCGCGCGCGCGCAGCACCAGGCTCAGATGCCCGAGCTCGAAGCGCACGAGACCGGCCCGCGCTTCCGTGGGCTGGCGCTGCAGGATGCGTTCGTAGAAGCCGCGCTGGCGGACCAGGTCGCGGCAGGGAATGACGATCGAGACCAGGTGCGGCGCAGGTGTCACGCGCCGGCCCAGCGCGCGGCCGCCGCCTCGTCCTCGGCCCGCGCTTCCACCCAGCGATGCGCGCCGCCGGAGAATTCCTCGCGCTTCCAGAAGGGCGCCTTGGTCTTGAGCCAGTCGATCAGGAAGGCGCAGGATTCCAGGGCGGCGGCGCGGTGGGCGGAGGCGGTCAGCACGAGCACGATCGGCTCACCCGGCAGGATGCGCCCGACGCGGTGGATCACGGTGCAGCCGGTCAGCGGCCAGCGTGCTTCCGCTTCCGCGGCGATGCGCGCGATCGCGCGCTCCGTCATGCCGGGATAATGCTCGAGCACCATCGCCGCGAGGCCGTCATCGCCGCGGCAGACGCCGAGGAAGGTCGCGACGCCGCCGACATCGGTGCGCCCCGCGGTCAGCGCCGCGGTCTCGGCGCCCGTGTCGAAGGCCGCGTCCTGCACCAGCACGCGCGCCATCTCATCCCCCCGTGACGGGCGGGAAGAAGGCCACCTCGTCATTCGCCGCGACGGGGTGGTCCGGGGTCGCGAAATCCTGGTTCACCGCGGCGCGCACCTGGCGCGGGTCGGCGAAGGCGGCGGCATGGGCGGGGGAGCGCGCAGCGAGCCAGCGGATCAGGCCGCCGACGTCGCGCACATCCTCGGGCGGCGCCACCTCCTCCTCGGCGGTGCCGACCTTCTGGCGCAGCCAGGCGAAATAGAGGACGCGCATGGCTTGCCTCAGCGCGGCGTCGGGATGGTCGTCACGCGACCGCCCGGCTGGATGACGGTGGTGGTGCCGCCATCCTGGACGGCGACGCCCCCGGCCGGGTTGCCCGGCTGGGTGAAGGTGGACACGCGCCCGGTGCTGTTGGTGACGACGCCGGAAGGCTGGCCGGGGATGGTCACGACGGTGCCGTCCCGCAGCGGCGCGTCGCGGTCCCGCGGCACGGCGGTGGTGGCGGGCGGACGCGGCGCGGGGGCGGGCGGGGGCGGGGAGATGACCGGCGGCGGGGTGGAACTGCCCACCCGCGGCGCCGGCGCCTGGGAGGCGGGGCGCGGCGGGGCGGTCTGGCGCTCGATGTCGGGGCGCGGCACCGGGCGGTAGTCGGGGGCGCCGGTCATGGCGGCCTCGGGCCCGGTGGGGATGGAGGAGCGCAGTTCCCCCGCCGACAGGCGGAGATCCTGCACCGACTCGCTCCGCAGCGGGGAGAATTCAGCCTCCTGCCCCGTCACGCGCCGGATGGTGAGGCTGTCGCCGGGCACCGGCGGCTGGCTGCTCATGTTCCATGAGGGCTGCCAGTCCGGCCCGCAGCCGGCCAGCAGCGTGGTGGCGAGCAGCAGGCCGGCCGCCGTTCCGCTACGCATGGGGTGTCGCTCCGCGCTCATGGTTGTGAAGATGCGCCCGCGGCCGCGTCGTCTCAAGGCCGCGCCGTGGTCTCGCCGGCGGGCCGCTCGGCGACCGCGGGCCGGGCATCCTGTTCGCCCGCGTGACGCAGGCCCGCCTGGATGTAGTCCCAGCCGGTCGCGAGGGTGAGCGCGGCGGCCGCCCAGAGCCCGGCCTCCCCGATCATCGAGACGGGCAGGAAACCGAGGCCGATCACGCCCGCGCCGGTATCGCCGGCGAGCAGCGTGCCGAGCGCGCCCATCTGAACCCCGGTCTTCCACTTGGCGAGCGGCGTGACGGGCAGCCCGACGCGCAGCTCGGCCAGGTATTCGCGCAGGCCGGAGACCATGATCTCCCGCAGCATGATCACGATGGCGGGATACAGCGCGGCATGGGACAGCCGGTCGAGCCCGACCAGCAGCATCAGCGCGGCGCCGACCAGCAGCTTGTCCGCGATCGGGTCCAGCATCCGCCCGAAGGAGGAGGTGACGCCGCGGTCGCGCGCGATCTTGCCGTCGAAATAGTCGGTGATGGCCGCGACCGAGAAGACCACGCAGGCCGCCATGTCCGCCCAGGGCGCCCCGACCGCCGCGAAGGCGACGAGCACCGGGATCGCGGCGATCCGGGACAGCGTCAGCAGGTTGGGCAGGTCGGTGGGCATGTCAGCCCGTTCCTTAGCCGGTCCCGCCGCGCGGGGCCACCGCGGCGCCGGGGTGGAAATGCTCATGGATGCGACGCGCGACGGCCGGGCCGATGCCCGGGCAGGCCTCGAGGTCGGCGAGCCCGGCCTGCCGCACCCCGCGCGCCGAGCCGAAATGGTTGAGCAGCTTGCGCTTCAGCGCCGTGCCGATGCCGGGGATCTCGTCCAGCTCGGACTTCGTCAGCGCCTTCGATCGCCCGGCGCGGTGGGCGGAGATGGCGAAGCGGTGCGCTTCGTCCCGCAGGCGCTGCAGGTAGTACAGGACCGGGTCGCGCGGGGGCAGCTGCACCGGCTCCCGCCCGGCCATGTGGAACCATTCGCGCCCCGCGTCGCGGTCCGGGCCCTTGGCGACGGCGACGAGCGGGACGTCCTCCACGCCCAGTTCCGCCATTACCGACTGCGCGGCGGAGAGCTGGCCGGCGCCGCCGTCGATCAGCACCAGATCGGGCCAGGCGTCGCTCTCCCGCCCCGGATCCTCGCGCAGCGCGCGGCCGAAGCGGCGTTCGAACACTTCCCGCATCATGGCGAAGTCGTCATTGCCCTGCGCCGACTTGATCGAGAATTTCCGGTAGGCCTGCTTCGTGAAGCCGCCGGGACCGGCGACGATCATCACGCCATAGGGGTTCGTGCCCTGGATGTGGCTGTTGTCGTAGACCTCGATGCGCTCGGGCGGGGCGGGCAGGCCGAACATGGCCGCGACGCCGTCGAGCAGCTGCGCCTGCGCCGTGCCCTCGGCGAGCCGGCGTTCCAGCGCTTCGCGCGCGTTGGTCGCGGCGTGCTCGACCGCTTCGCGCTTTTCCCCGCGCTGCGGGCGATGCAGTTCCACCTTGCGATGGGCCTTGAGCGAGAGCGCCTCGGCGATCAGCCCGGCTTCGGGCGGTTCGTGGGAGAGCAGGACGAGCGGCGGCGGCGGCAGGTCGTCGTACAACTGGGCGAGGAAGGTGCCCATCACCTCCTCCGCCGTCTGGTCCTGCTTCGCGTGGCTGAGGAAGTAGGGGCGGTTGCCGTTGTTGCGGCCGCCGCGGAAGAAGAAGACCTGCACGCAGGACTGCCCGGCCGCCTGGTGCAGCGCGACGACATCGGCATCGCCCACGCCTTCGAGGTTCACGCGGTCCTTGCCCTGCACATGCGTCAGGCCGCGGATGCGGTCGCGCAGCGCGGCGGCGCGCTCGAATTCCAGCTGCTCGGCTGCCTGCTCCATCTCGGCCGCCAGGCGCTTCTGGATGGACGGCGTGCCGCCGGAGAGGAATTCCTTCGCCTCCCGCACCAGCGCGGCGTAGTCGTCAAGGGAGACGCGCTCGACGCAGGGTGCGGAGCAGCGCTTGATCTGGAACAGCAGGCAGGGCCGCGTGCGGCTGTCGAAGACGGTGTCGCGGCAGGATCGCAGCAGGAAGACGCGCTGCAGCGCCGTGATGGTCTGGTTCACCGCCCAGGCCGAGGCGAAGGGGCCGTAGTAGGACGCGCCCTTGCGCCGTTCGCCGCGATGCTTGGCGATCTGCGGATAGGGATGGTCGTCGGTGATGACGAGCCACGGATAGGATTTGTCGTCGCGCAGGACGATGTTGAAGCGCGGGCGCAGGCGCTTGATGAAGTTCGCCTCGAGCAGCAGCGCCTCGGCCTCGCTGCCCGTGGTCACGATCTCGAGGCTGCGCGTCTCGAACACCATGCGGCGCAGCCGTTCCGACAGGCGCGCGACCTGCGTGTAGGAAGTGACGCGCTTCCGCAGCGAGCGCGCCTTGCCCACGTACAAGGCATCGCCCTTCGCATCGAGCATGCGATAGACGCCCGGGGCGAGCGGCAGGTTGGGCAGCGCGGCCTCGATCACGGCGAGGCCATCGGTGATCTGCGGCGGTTCGGGCGCGTCCGGCATGGGCTGCGTCATCCCGTGGCGCTGTTCATGGCAGCGCGGCGATTGTCCACCAAAGCTGTGGACAAGTCTGTGGGCGTATTCGCGGGGAGGGGGCTGTGTGCGGCATTGCACTTAGGTTTCCGGGTGGTGCCGCGAATTTGAGCGCCAAAGCCGGAATCACTTATCCCATTGAATTTAAAGCATAATTTTATTACGCGCTGATGAACGCGGGCGTCAAGTGGGAAGCGCCGAGGCCCTGCAGCGTCGCGCCTGCGGGTCGAAACCGACAGTGGACAAAATGCGGGTATCGCCCGTCTCAATTGCGTGACCGCTCGACCGCGACACCCACGCTCGCGACGTCAGGAAGCACGTCGGGCTTTTCCACCTGGACGCGAACGCGCGCAACCCTGTCATCGTCCAGGAGCGCCACGGCGATACGTTCGGCGAGGGTTTCGGCCAGCCTGACATGGCCCGCGCAGGCGATCCTCCGCGCGGTCGCGGCCACCGCGCCATAGTCGACGACGCGTGCAAGTTCATCGGCGCCTTCGCCCGTGGGCGCGGATTCGTCTCGAACGGCGAGATCAATGCCAATCACCACACGCTGCGCGCGCGCTTCCTCATGCGCGTGCACGCCGAGCCGCGCCTGCACGGTCAGGCCGCGCACGAAGACATGGCGCAGGCCGCGCGCCGCATCGGGGGCGAAATTCATTCCTCGGGCTCCGTGCCCGTCGCGGGCGACCATTGCATGTGCTGCCCGCCATCGAGCGCGATCATCTGCCCCGTCATCGACGGCAGGGCGAGGATCGCGAGCAGGGCGCGGGCGACTTCCTCAGGCGATGTGCCGCGGCGCAGCGGCACCGAGGCGCATTGCCGCGCGAACTGCTCCGCGGTCTGGCGCGGGCTCGGCAGGGCCGGTCCCGGCCCGATCGCGTTGACGCGGATGCGCGGCGCGAGTGCCAGCGCGAGCGACTGCGTCATCGCCCAGAGCCCGGCCTTGGAGACGGTGTAGGAGACGAAATGCGGCGTCAGCGACCAGACGCGCTGGTCGAGCATGTTCACCACCACGCCTTCCCGCCCCTTCGGCAGCGCGCGGGCAAAGGCCTGCGCCAGCACGAAGGGCGCGCGGAGGTTGGGCTCGATGTGGCGATCCCAGCTCTCGCGCGTCGCGTCGTCCCACTCGTCGCGTTCGAAGGTGGAGGCGTTGTTCACGAGCACGCCGATCGGCCCGAGCGCCGCCGCGGCTTCGGGGACCAGGCGCGCGACCTCCGCCTCGTTGCCGAGTTCGGCGCGCAGCGTGACGGCGCGGCGGCCGAGGGCGCGGACCGCGTCCGCCGTCGCCTCCGCTTCCGCGGCGCTGGCGGCGTAGTGGATCGCGACGTCGAAGCCGGCTTCGGCAAGCGTGAGCGCCATGGCGCGACCGAGGCGCTTCGCGCCGCCGGTGACGAGGGCGGCGCGAGGGATGGTGTCGGGGACGGGTCCTGTCATGCGCGGGCGATGTAGCGCGTCCCGCCCGAAGCGTCAGGGGGGCGCGATCGGTGCTTGCGTTGTCATGGCGCGCGGCGTTACGGTCCGGCCATGGACGCGACGCGCATCCCGACCGTTCGATTTTGGTACCGCTGGTATCCACCAGCGGCCTGAGGGACGTCTCGCGACCATTTCCCCGAAAGCCGCCAAGCCCTGGCGGCTTTCGCGTTTCGGGGGACCTCCCCGCTTCCGACAGGACCGAACAGGGTAGAGCGGCAGGACCAGACAGAGGCCTGCCATGAAGCGCACCGAATATGATTTCGACGTGATCTCCGGCCCGTCCACGCCGCCGCGGCCGCCTGCGCCCAAGCCGCAGCCGGCGCCGCAGCCGCAGGGGAAGTAGCGCGCTACCCTTCGCGCAGCGCGCGCCGCAGCTCGAACTTCTGGATCTTGCCCGTCGCCGTCTTCGGCAGCGGGCCGAAGGTCACGTGCCGCGGCGCCTTGAAATGCGCCAGATGCGCGCGGCAATGCGCGACGATCTCGGCCACGCTCGTCGTCGCGCCGGGCTTGAGCGTGACGAAGGCGTGCGGCACCTCGCCCCATTTTTCGTCGGGGTGGGCGACGACGGCGGCTTCCATCACGTCGGGGTGGCGGTACAGCGCTTCCTCGACCTCGAGGCTGCTGATGTTCTCGCCGCCGGAGATGACGATGTCCTTCGCGCGGTCCTTCACCTCGATGTAGCCGTCGGGGTGCAGCACGCCGAGGTCGCCGGTGCGGAACCAGCCGTCGACGAAGGCCGCCGCATTGGCCTTCGGGTTGCGGAGATAGCCCTTCATCACCGTGTTGCCGCGCAGCGCGATCTCCCCGAGCGTGGCGCCATCGGCGGGCACGCGCGCGCCGGTCTCAGCGTCCAGCACCGTCGCGTCTTCCAGCGTCGGCAGGGGCACGCCCTGGCGGGCCATGAAGGCGGCCTTGTCGGGAAGAGCCAGGTTGGCGAGTTCCGGTTGCCAGGCGCACAGCAGCGACGGCCCGTAGCACTCCGTCAGGCCATACAGGTGCGTCACGTCGAAGCCCATTCCCTCCATCGCCGCGATCACGGGGGATGGCGGCGCGGCGCCGCCGGTGGCGATGCCGACGCGGTGCGGGAAGGCGCGGCGCTGGCCCTCCGGCGCGTGGATCAGCATGGTCAGCACCACGGGCGCGGCACACAGGTGGGTCACGCCGTGTTCGGCGATCAGCGCGAAGATGCGCGCGGGATCGACGCGGCGCAGGCAGACATGGGTGCCGCCCTGCAAGGTGACGGCCCAGGTGTAGGTCCAGCCATTGCAGTGGAACATCGGCAGCGTCCAGAGATAGACGCTGCGCGGCGACAGCCCGAAGGCGAGCGCGTTGCCGCAGGCGTTCAGATAGGCGCCGCGGTGATGCACCACGACGCCCTTGGGGTCGCCCGTGGTGCCGGAGGTGTAGGAGAGCGAGATCGCCGCCCATTCGTCGCCCGGCGGTTCCACGGGAAACATCGGGTCGCCGCCGGCGATGAAGTCCTCGTAGGGCGTCGCGTCGATCTCGGCGCCGCCGGGGCCTTCGGGGTCGTCCACGAGGACGACCAGCGGCCGCGCAGCCGCGCCTTCGAGCGCCGCGGCGGCCAGCGCGGCGAATTCCCGGTCCAGCAGCAGCACCTTCGCGCCCGCATGGCCGAGGATGAAGCGCACCGTCGGCGCGTCGAGCCGCGTGTTGATCGGGCACAGCACGGCATGCGCCATCGGCACTGCCATGTGCGCGTCGAGCATCTCCGGGATGTTCGGCAGCAGCGCCGCCACGACGTCGCCCGGTGCGACGCCGGCGCGGCGCAGCGCGGAGGCGAGGCGCCGGCTGCGCTCGAAATGCGCCGCGTAGGTGATGCGCCGCGCGCCGTGGATGATCGCGCTGCGCCCCGGCCAGATCCGCGCGGCGCGCGCGAGGAAGGAGACGGGCGAGAGCGGGACGTGGTTGGCGGCGGATTTCGGCAGGTCGTCGTCCATCGGCCTCATCCCTTGCCGAGCGCGCGGGGCGCGCTGACCGCGCAGCGCGCGCGCGTCATGTCGTCGAGCAGCGCGGCGGCCTGCGCATGGCCGGGCGTGCCGGGGTCGAAGCCGCCGGCGCGGATGGCGGCGGCGAAGGCGCGCTGGTCGCCCGCCAGCGCCGCCACGCGCGCCGTGGCATCGGACAGCCAGCCGCCATCCTGCGCGGCTTCGCGCCCGGCGATCGCCATGGCGTTGGCGATCATGCGCGCGGCGAAGGCCCTGTCGGCCGGCAGGGCGGGCAGGATGTCGTTCAGCAGCACCTCGCGCGCGGTGGCGAGCAGGTTCGGGCCCTCGGGCGGTTCACGCAGCATCGCGGGCCTCCACCATGCGCAGGATCTCCCATTCCAGCCCGGGGACCATGTGGCCGGTCAGCGCGAGTTCGAGGCTGCGCTCGACGCCGGAGATGTGGCGTTCCGCCTGGTCGACCGCGATCGAGGCCCAGCGGATATGCGCGGCGAGTTCCCACCACCGTACGCGGGCATCGTCCACCTGGCCGTAGCCTTCGTACAGCGCCGCGCGCGGGCCGATGCCGCCGGCTTCGTGGGCGTCGTTGCCGAAGCGCCAGCACTTCGCGCAGAGCCAGCCGAGATCGGCATGCGGGTCCGACCACAGGGAGAATTCCCAGTCGAGCACCGCGGTCACGCCGCCCTCGTCCAGCATGATGTTGCCGGTGCGGAAGTCGTTGTGGACCAGCACGGGGGCGACGGGCGGCGGCGCGGTGCGCTCCAGGTGGCGCAGCCCCCATTCCAGCACCGGGCGCGGATGGCGCTGCCGGTCGAGTGCGGCGCGCTGGTCGGCGACGAAGGCGCGGCACGGGTCGGACGGCGCCTCGCCGAGGAAGGCGAGGTCCGCGCGCGGCGGGCGGATGGTGTGGATGCGCGCGAGTTCGCGCCCGAGCGCGCGCGCGCAGGGTTCGCGCCCGCCGCCCAGCGTCTCGCTTTTCACCACGCGATGCGCCGCCGCGGTGCCCGCGACGCGCCGCATGACGAAGAAGGGCGCGCCCGTCACCGCCGCGTCCTCGCACAGGAACAGCGGTTCCGGCACCGTCACGCCGGCGCCGTGCGCGGCGCGCAACAGCCGGAATTCCTGGGCGCGGCCGTGGCTGACGGCGAGCGTGGCCGCATTGTCCGTGCGCAGCACCCAGGCCCGCCCGCCGGAGGCATCGAGCGCCCAGTTCTGCTGGATGGCGCCGCCCGAGAGCAGCGCCATGCCCTCGATGGCGAGCGTCGTGTCGCCCGCGGCGGCGCGCAGCCAGTCGGTCAGGCGGGCGCGGCGCGCCTCATCCATGCCCGGCCTGGCCCCAGCGGAAGAAGCCGTCGCCCTCGGCGCGCAGCAGGTTCGCGAGCACCATGCGATGCACCTCCGACGCGCCGTCCACCAGCCGCGCCTGGCGGGCGTAGCGGTAGATCCACTCGATCACCGTGTCCTTGGAATAGCCGCGCGCGCCGAGCAGCTGCAGCGCCGTGTCGACCGATTTCTGCAGCGCGTCGGCGACCACGATCTTGGCCATGGACACCTCCTTCCGCGCGAAGGACCCCTGGTCGAGCGCCCAGGCGGCGCGCATGGTCAGCAGGCGGCCGATCTCGATCTCCATCGCCGCCTGGCCGACCAGGCCCTGGACGCTTTCGCGGTCGATCAGCTTCTGGCCGAAGGAATCGCGCTGCTTGATCCGTTCCATCGCGATCTCGAGCGAGCGGCGCGCGAGGCCCGTCCAGCGCATGCAATGCGTCAGCCGCGCGACGCCGAGGCGCATCTGCGTCAGCTTCAGCCCGTCGCCGACATTCATCAGCAGCTGGGAGTCCGGCACTTCCAGCCCGTCGAATTCCAGCTCGCAATGCCCGCCATGTTCCTCCGGCCCCATGATCGGGATGCGGCGGACGATGCGCCAGCCGGGCGTGTCGGACTTGAACAGGAAGGCGGACAGCCCCTTGCGCTCGTCGTCGGAGGTGCGGGCGATGATGATGAAGATCTTCGCGTTGCCCGCCCCGGTGATGAACCATTTGCGCCCGGTGATGCGCCAGCGGTCGTTGCCCACGCGCTCGGCCCGCGTGTAGGTCAGGCCGGGGTCGGAACCGCAGCCATCCGGTTCGGTCATGGCGAAGGCGGATTGGACCTCCCCGCGCACGATCGGCATCAGCCATTCTGCCTTCATCGCCTCCGGCAGCACGCGGTCGAGGATCATCATGTTGCCGTCGTCGGGCGCGGCGGAATTGAACACCACGGGGCCGAAGATGGAGCGGTTCATCTCCTCATAGCAGGCGGCCATGCCGATGCGCGGGAGCCCCTGGCCGCCCACGGATTTCGGCATCTGCAGCGCCCACAGCCCCTCGGCCTTCGCGGCGGCACGCAAGCGCGCGAGCACATCCGTCGCGATGTTCTCATGCTCGTCGTAATTCGCCCGGTCCGCTTCCAGCGGGATCAGCCGTTCGTCCACGAAGCGGCGGATGCGGAGGCGGAAATCCTCGATCTCCGGCGGCAGCACGAAATCCATGGCGTGACGTTCCCTAGAGCGGATTGACCGAATGCCCGCCATCGACCGTGACCGTGGCACCCGTCATGTGCGCGCCGGCGGCGGAGGCGAGAAGCAGCAGCGGGCCCGTCAGTTCCTCGGGCGTGCCGAGACGCCGCTGCGGGATGCGCTTGATCATCGCCTGGCCTGGCTCGGAGGCGAAGAAGTCGCGGTTGATGTCGGTCGCGACATAGCCGGGCGCGATCGCGTTCACGCGGATGCCGTAGCGGGCAAGCTCGACCGCCATCTGCCGCGTCAGATGCAGCAGCCCGGCCTTGGCCGCGGTGTAGCCGGCAACGCCGGGAATGATCCGTTCGCCCAGCACCGAGGCGATGTTGACGATCGACCCCGGCTGCTTCGCCGCGGCCAGCCGCCGGGCCGCTTCCTGGCCGACGAGGAAGCAGCCGCGCAGGTTCACCTCCAGCACCGAATCCCAATCCTCGATCCCCTGCTGGAGGAAAGGCTTGGTGACCGCGATGCCGGCATTGTTGACGAGGATGTCGCAGGGCCCGCCCAGCGCCGCTTCGGCGGCGTCGAAGCAGGGCGCGATGGTCTCCGGCCGCGTCACGTCGAGCGGCACGGCGACCACGCGTGGCCCGAGTTCGGCCGCCAGCCCCGCCGTCGCTTCCATCCGGCGCGCCGCGAGCGCGACCGAGGCGCCCGCCGCGTGCAGCACGCGCGCGAAATGCGCCCCCAGCACGCCCGAGGCGCCCGTCACCAGCGCGCGGCGGCCTTCCAGCGAGAACAGCCCGGCGATGTCCATGCGTCCCTACTCCCTCGCGCGGTGGGTGCCACCCGTTGCGCCGGCAGGCAAGCCCCGCGAGGATGGCCCGGAAGCAGGAGGGTGCGATGGCCGATACCGCAAGGGCCGTGTTCGTCACGGGCGCGCAGCAGGGCATCGGCGCCGCCGCCGCCCGCGCCTTCGCCGCCGCCGGCTGCGACGTGGCGGTGAACTGGCTGGACGACGAGGCGGCGGCCGAGGCCGTGGCCGCCGACATCCGCGCCGCCGGCCGCCGCGCCGTGCTGGTGCGCGGCGATGTCGGCACCGCCGCCTCCTGCGCCGCGCTGGTCGATGCGGCGGTCGCCGGCCTCGGCCGCATCGACGTGCTGGTCAACAATGCCGGCATCTTCCCGCGCGTCGATTTCCTCACGATGACGGAAGCCGAGTGGGACCGCGTCCTCGACGTCAACCTCAAGGGCAGCGCGTTCTGCGCCCAGGCGGCGGCGCGGCACATGGTGGCGGCGGGGACGAAGGGGGTGATCCTGAACCTCTCCTCCTCCTCCGTCCGCGGCGCGGTGCTCGGCGTGCACTATTCGGCGACGAAGACCGGCGTCATCGGCATCACGCGCTCCATGGCGCTGGCACTCGCGCCGCACGGCATCCGGGTGAACGCGATCGCGCCCGGCCTGACCGACACGGCGCAGCCGCGCTACGGCAACAGCGATGCGGAACTGGCGGAGATGGCGAAGGCCCTGCCGCTCGGCCGCATGGGGCGGCCTGAGGAGATCGCGGGGCTGATGGTCTACCTCGCCTCCCCGGGGGCGGAATGGATCACGGGGCAGGTCTACCACATCAATGGCGGCGTCTATCTGGCCTGATCGGGCCGCCTGGCCGCGGAATCTTGCGCCACGTCATGGCGGCGGGGGTGCCGTGCCGCCACAAGCAGGGAAACCAGCGATGGAGACCCGGATGCGCGGCGCGGTGGCCCTGATGCTTCTCCTCGGCGCCGCGGCGCCGGCCCTGGCCCAGGCGGAGGCCGGCGATGCGCGTGCCGGGCAGCGTCTGGCCGCCACCTGGTGCGCGAACTGCCACCAGGTCGCGCCCGGCGGCCCCGGCCCGGTCAGCGACACCGCGCCGCAATTCCAGGCCATCGCGCGCATGCCGTCGACCACCTCGATGTCGCTGCGCGTCTTCCTGCAATCGCCGCACGCGAACATGCCGGACTACCGGCTGACGCGGGACCAGATGGACGACCTCGTCGCCTACATGCTGACGCTGCGGCGCTGACCCCCCCGTCTGGCGCCCTTGCCCGTCCCGCGCTACCCAGGACGAAAGACCGCAGGGGAAACGCCAGAGTGTCCGCATCGCCCGCCCGCTTCCGCATCGGCTACCTCGTGAAGGTGCCGCACCAGTCCTTCCTCGACACCGCGGCCAAGGACCCGGCGCTGGAGGTGGTGCGCCTGACGCTGGACGATGGGGAGGAAGCGGCGCTCAAGGTGCTCGAGACCTGCCAGGGCTACTATGTCCGCGCTTCCCGCGACGAGCTGCCCAAGCCCTTCCACGTCAACGACACGCTGCTCGCGCGGCTGCCCAACCTGCTGATGGCGGCGTCCCAGGGCGCGGGCTACGACACGATCGAGCCCGGCGCCTGCACCCGCGCCGGCGTGCTGCTGGTCAACCAGGCCGGCGGCAACGCGGAAGCGGTGGCGGAACACGCGGTCGGCATGATGCTCGCGCTGCTGAAGCGCTTCCCCGAATGCCACGCGGCGATGCGCGAGGGCCGGGCGCAGCGCCGCGAGGAATTCATGGGCCGCAACCTCTACGGCAAGACGGTGGGCCTGGTCGGCATCGGCAATGTCGGTACGCGCACGGCGGCCATCCTGAATGCCGCCTTCCATTGCCGCGTGCTGGCCTACGACCCCTATGTGGATGCCGCGACCGTCGCCGACCGCGGGGCGGAGAAGATGGACGACCTCCGCGCCATGCTGGCCGAATGCGACATCGTCTCGCTGCACTGCCCGCTGACGCCGGAAAGCCGCGCGATGATGGCCGCCGATTCCTTCGCCGCCATGAAGCCGGGCGCGGTGCTGGTGACGACCGCGCGCGGGTCCATCCATGACGAGGGCGCGCTGCTCGCGGCACTCCAGAAGGGCCACATCGCGGCCGCCGGCCTCGATGTGTGGGAACAGGAGCCGCCGCCGAAGGACCACCCGCTGCTCTCCCACCCCGCCGTGATCTGCACCCAGCACACGGCGGGCGTGACGCATGAAAGCCGGGCGATGATCACGCGCATCGCGGCGGAAGCCTTCTTGGCCTTCGCCGCCGGCCGCTTCCCCCCGCGCATCATCAACCCGGAGGTCAAGGCACGCGTGGCGGACCGCTACCGCGCCGCGCTCGGGCGCGACCTGACGGATCACGCCTGACCTGATCCACCCTTGGCGGCGGCGGGCGCCGGGCCGAGGATGGGCCCGATGACCGCCGCCCCCAGCCGCGCCGTGACCGTCGCCGTCCTCGGCACGACGCAGACCCTCTCCTGGGCTTCCTCCTACTACATCCCGGCCATTCTCGCCGCGCCGATCGCGACGGAATTCGGCGTCTCCCGCGCCACCATCTTCGGCGTCTTCTCGGCCGCGCTGCTGCTGACCGCCTTCCTCGGCCCCGCGGCGGGGCGGGCGATCGACCAGCGTGGCGGGCGGGACGTGCTCGCGGTCTCGAACCTCGTCTTCGCGGCGGGACTCGCGCTGATGGGGGTCTCGCCCGGCCTGCCTGTCTTCTGCCTCGCCTGGGCGATCATGGGCGTGGCGATGGCGATGGGCCTCTACGACGCCGCCTTCGCCACCCTTGCCGGGCTGTATGGCAAGGAGGCGCGGAACAGCATCACCGGCATCACGCTGATCGCCGGCTTCGCCAGCACGGTGGGCTGGCCGGCCTCGGCGCTGATGGAGGCGGAATGGGGCTGGCGCGGCGCCTGCCTCGGCTGGGCCGCGCTGCATGTCGTGCTCGGCCTGCCGCTGAACCGCCTGCTGATCCCGCGCGCCCCGCCGCCCGCCAAGGCCGGCGCCGGCGCGGCGGGCGGGGCGGATGCGGCCCCGCGCGTGCTGGACATGGCGCTGCTCGCCTTCGTGCTGGCGACGGCGGGGTTCTCGGCCGCCGCGCTGGGCGCGCATCTGCCGGGCGTGCTGCAGGCGGCGGGGGCGACGGCGGCGGCGGCGGTGGCGGCGGGCGCGCTGCTCGGCCCGGCGCAGGTCGGCGCGCGCATCCTGGAATTCGGCTTCCTGCGCAAGGTCAGCCCACTCGTCTCAGCGCGCATCGCCGCGGCGGCGCATCCTGTCGCGGTCGTCGTGCTGCTGGCCGGCGGGGCGCCGATGGCGGCGATCTTCGTGCTGATCCACGGCGCGGGGAACGGGATGCTGACCATCACGCGGGGGACGCTGCCGCTCGCGCTGTTCGGCCCCGCGGGCTACGGGCACCGGCAGGGCGTCGTCACCGCGCCGGCGCGGGCGGCGCAGGCGCTCGCCCCCTTCGGCTTCGGGCTGCTGGTCGACGCCTATGGCGCGCAGGCGCTGTGGCTCACCTTCGCGCTCGGGCTCGCGGCGCTGGGCGCGCTGTTCGTGCTGCGCGCGCGGGCCTGAGGCTCAGCGCGGCAGCGTCTCGACGAAATATTCGTAGTTGTCGGCGTTCTCGGCGGCGCGCGCGGCATTCTCCTTGGCCAGCGCCAGCGCGCCGTTCGGGCGGTAGGCATGGTCGCGCGTATTGGCCGCCAGGTGCGACGCCTCGTGGATCAGGATGCCCCAGCGCGAATCCGTCCCGTCCATCCGCGCGCGGAAGAAGGGCGCGCACAGCCCGAGCACCATGTCGCGTTCGCGCGCATAGGCGAAGCGCCCGCCCGGGCAGCCCGGCGGGTCGTTGCAGCGCAGGTCGACGCCGCTCATGTCCTCGAGCCGCGCGAGCGTCAGTTCCAGCGTGATGCGGATGGTCTTGCGCGGCGCGTCGCCGAACCAGCGGCGGATATGCGGATGGTCGGGCTCGTCGCGCACCAGCCGGATCGCCTCGGGCAGGCGACGGCGCGCCTCGGCCATCGCGTCGTCGATCAGCGCGCGATGCGCCTCGACGCAGGCCGGGCCGGGAATGTCCGCGGCGGTGCGTTCCAGCGGCGGCGGCTTGGACGTCGGCGCCTCGACCGTCAGCACCTGCCCAGGGGGGGCCAGCGCCGGGGGCTTCTCGGTCGGCAGGTCGGCAAGCGCCGGCGCGGCCAGGAGCAGCGCGGCAAGGACCGTCGGGCGGCGAAACATGCGCCGCTTCGAGCATGCTTCGCCCGACCACGCCATGAAGCGCTTCATCCCCCGTCGCGCGGCCCTGCCGCGACGGATTGCAGCCCCGCCTCGTCCAGCACGAACAGATACGCCTTCTCCGTGTCGTAGGAGACGAGGTTGGCGCTCCGCCACGCGTTCAGGATCGAGATGATGCTGCGCGTCGTCGCCCCCAGCAGGTCCGCGAGGTCCCCCTGCCGGAAGCGCGCGGCGAGCCGTACGCCGCGTTCCGTCTTCACCGAGTCGGTCTTGAGCAGGTAGAGCACCTGGCGGGCGAGGCGCACTTCCAGCGGCGCGAAGGTCGCGTCCTGCAGCAGGCCGAAGGTGCGCCGCAGGCGTGCCGAGAGCACGCGCGCCAGCGCCAGGCCGAGCGCCGGCTCCGCCTCCGCGGTCTCGAGGAAGGCCTGCGCGGAGATGCGCACGAGCCGGACCTCCCCCATCACCAGCGCGTCCGCGCTGCGCGGCGCGCCGTCCAGCACGCCGATCTCGCCGAACACGTCGCCGGTGCGGAAGACCTCGACCATCAGGCGCTTGGCGGCGGAATCCGGGGCGCCGACGCGTACGCGGCCCTTGCCCTCCAGCACCGCGAAGACCGCGTCCGGCGGGTCGCCCTGGGCAAAGAGCGGCGCGCCGTCGGCGGGCGCGATGCGCCGCGCGCCGTCCGCGAGGCGCGCGAGCGCGGCCGCCGGCAGGTCGCGGAACAGGTTGATCCTGGCGAGGTCCTCGACCAGGCGCGTATCGCTCATGCCCATCCCTCCTCTGCGCTGGCGCGCCTGACCGCATAGAGCGGCAGTGACCCGAACCCTTTGGCCGTCGGGATGCGGCCGGCATAGTCGCAGGCGAGGACGCTGCCGCGCGGCAGCAGGGCGACCTCGCAGGCGAAGGCTTCCGTCGCGAATATGCGCCCGGGCGGCGTGACGGGCTCGATCCGCGCGGCGCGCGTCATGGCGCGGCCGGAATACTTGCCCACCCCTTGCACCGCGTCGTGCACCGGCAGCAGCGGGCCGAAATCGATCGCGAAGCGCGGATGGATCGGCGGGTCCTGGCCTTCCAGCGCGGCGCGCATGTCGAAGGCGCAGGCGGCGGCCTCGCGCGCATCGGCGAAGGCGATCTGCACCGCGTCGCCCCAGGCGTTGCGGTACAGCGCGGGATGCCGGTCCAGCGCCGCGCCCATTGCCGCGAGCGGACCTTCGTAGAAATCGGCCAGCCCCGCATCGTCCAGCGCGCTGAAGCGCGGCAGGTCGCCGAACAGCACCGCCATCGGGCGCCGGCGGGGTTCCGGCGGCGCCTCGGCCGCCATGTCGCGCGGCCAGGGCCAGCCGATGAAGACGGACCGCGCGCCGGCCCCGGTCCAGGCCGCGACATCGGCGGCGGTGCCGGCGGCGCCGCGCTGCGGGCCGCGGTCCCAGGCGGCGACCTGGACCGCCTCGGCGTCGCGGTGGCGGGCATGGAGCCGGGCGAGGCCCATCGCCCGCCGCGCCGCCATGGCAAGGTGCAGGTCGTCGCCCGCGAAGGGGCGTTCATCCAGCTGGATCAGCCGCACGCGCGGCAGCAGCGCGCGGAAGCGCGGCACCCAGCGTTCCCCCGCGGGCGCGACGGACGCGGTCTCGTAGGTCTCGGCGTCGCAGGGCAGCACGACGCGCGGCACGATCCCCGCGCGCAGCAGCGCCTCGGCGGCCAGTATGTCGAGCCCGGCGGCCAGCCCGCCGAAGGCCATGCCGATGTTCTCGGTGGCGATGACGGCGTCCAGCGCGGCGCCGAGCAGCGCCTCGATCGCCGGGTCGTCCTGGCCCGGGCGCGGCATGTGGCCCGTGTAGTGGAGCACGCGCGGGATGCGCAGCGCATCGACGAAGCCGGGCGGCAGGCCCAGGAAGGCCGCTTCGCGCCGCATCTGCCGCCGCGTCGTCGCGCGCGCGGACAGGTCGGAACCGGCACGCGCCTCGGCCCGTTCCAGCGCGCGCCAGGCCTCGGTGTTGCGGCCGGCGATCAGCAGCGCCTCGGCCTCGGTCGCCGCGGACCAGTAGTCGCCGCTGTCGCGCTGCGTGCGGAGCACCTCCGTGGCGATCGCGGCCGCTTCCTCCCGCGCGCCGGCGAGCATGCGCAGCGCCGCGGCGTTCACGCCGTGCCAGCCTTCCCCCCATTTGCGCCACAGCGCCTGGTAGCGGCGCGCCGCCTCGGCCAGCAGCGGCCCGCGCGCGGCGGCCGGAGTCTCGAAGGCGCGGTCCTTGATCAGCCGCGCGCCGAGCGCGGCGATCTCCGGATCCGTCTCGGCGTCCAGCCGCAACTCGTGGAACAGGTCGAGCGCGCGGCCGGTCGCCCCCGCGCGCGCGATCGTCAGCGCGGCGCGGTAGCGCAGCGCCGGGTCGCCCGGCCGCTCGGTGAGCGCGGCCATGGCCCGGTCGTGGGCGGAAAGCAGGAGGCCCTCGGCCTCCAGCGCCAGGACCTCCGCGAGCGGATCGGACATCGATGGGTTCTGCCGCGCGGATCGGGATGATCCTAGAAGCCGTTGCCCCGCCGCGTCCATGCGGCCCGGCGCGCCGCGTCCGCGCGATGGCGCGCGCGCGCCGGTTGTGCCAGAACGGCGGCGTTCCGGACGCCGCCCATGCCGCATGACGTGTTCCTGAGCTACGCCTCCGCCGACCGCGCCGCGGCCGATGCGGTTTGCGTCGCGCTCGAAGCCCGCGGCATCCCCTGCTGGATGGCGCCGCGCGACGTCCGCGCGGGGGAGGATTGGGGCGAGGCGATCCTCACCGCGATCGGCCGGGCCCATGCCATGGTGCTGGTCCTGTCCCGCCACACCGCCGCGTCCGTCCATGTCCGCAACGAGGTCGTCACGGCGGTCTCGCAGGGCCTCGCGCTGGTGCCGGTGCGGGTCGAGGATTGCCAGCCGGGCGGCGCGCTGCGCCTGCACCTGGCAGGTTCCCACTGGCTGAACGCCTTCCCCCCGCCGATCGAGCAGCACGCGGACGCGCTGGCGGCGGGCGTGCGGCTCGCCCTCGCGGCCGATGCGACGATCGAACTGCCGCGCGCCCAGGCGGCGGCGCTGGTGGCCGCGGCGCGCGCGGCGTCCCAGGGCAGCGGTCCCGCGCCGGCCACGGCGGGGCC
>NZ_JAGIYZ010000030.1 GCF_017813355.1 Roseomonas nitratireducens | reverse complement strand
CCATCGCCGCCGCCCCCGGCACCGGCCCGGAGCTGGTCGCGCGCGGCCCCGCCGCCGCGCTGCGCCTTGCCGCCGCGCATCCGCGCGCCGAGGTGCAGGTGGACAGCGCCGCCCTGGCGGCCGCATGGCGCGGGGCGCTCGGCGCGCGGCTGCGGGTCGTGCCGGCGCCCGCCTTCGAGGATGCGCTGGAAATGGAATTCGACACGCTGGCCGGGCCGGAGGTGCCGCTGCCCGGCGGCGGGCGGCTGCTGATCCACCCGACGCCGGCGCTGGCGGCCATCGACATGGATGCCGGCAGTTCCGCCGGCGCGCGCGGCCCGGGCGCGGTCGCGGCGATGAACGCGGCGGCGCTGCCGGAACTCGCCCGGCAGATCCGGCTGCGCAATCTGGGCGGGGCCATCCTGGTGGATTTCGCGGGTCTTTCCCCGAAGCGCCGCGCGGCGCTGGAAGGCCCGCTGCGCGCGGCGCTGGCGCCCGACAGGCTCGCGCGGCTGGTGGGCTTCACGGGGCTGGGCATGGCCGAGATCGTGCGCGACCGCGTGCATGCGCCGCTGCATGAGGTGGTGGGCTGGCCGCCATCCCCCCTCACCCGTGGGCTCGCGGCGCTGCGCCAGGCGGTGCGGGATGCGGCGGCGCGGCCGGGGGCGCGATTCGCGCTGCGCGCGACGCCCGCCGTGATCGCGGCGCTGGAAGGCCTGCCCGGCGCGCTGGAGGAAGCCGGCGCGGCGATCGGCCGGCCGCTGCTGATGCGCCCCGACTCGCTGGCGGGCGAGGCCCTGGTGGAGGAGGTTCCGCGCGATGGCGCAGAAGGATAGGCCGCGCCGCTGCCCGATCTGCGGGCGCGCCGCGAGCTTGGAGGCGAAGCCCTTCTGTTCCCCGCGCTGCGCGCAGGTGGATCTGGGCCGCTGGCTGACCGGCGCCTACGCGATCCCGGCGACGGAGGAGGAGCCGGGCAGCGCGGAGGATGACGAGGAGGCGCGCTGAGGCGGCTGGACAGGGGGCGCGGGCTCGGCTATCTCCCGCCCCCTCTCCGGCGGCCTTCGGGCCGCGCATGGGCCCAGGTAGCTCAGTTGGTAGAGCATGCGACTGAAAATCGCAGTGTCGCTGGTTCGATTCCGGCCCTGGGCACCATCTTCCTTCAAGGCGCTGCGGCCGGACCGGGCGCTCCATACGAAGCATCGCTGAAGGTGCCGCGAGGATGCGGATCCTCGGCGGATTCATGTGGCGTCGAAGGCGCGGAAGGCCGGTGCGTATCGCGGGCGCGGCGGCGCCCTGCCGGAACGCCCCGTCGCGGCGCGTTCCGGCCCTCGCGGGGTCAGGCCCGGATGGTCACTCCGGCTGGATGCGCGTGATCTTCGAGCCGTTGATCGACAGCGACGCCATCAGCCCCTGCTGGCTGAAGCTGATCGCGTAGACAGGCGCCGTCAGCGTCGTCGAGGTGATGTTGGCCTGCATCCCCTGGTCGACGGCCACGACGGTGGGGCCGGTGCCGATCTCCCAGCCGCTCGCGGCATCGAGCGCCGCGCGGGCCGCATCCGTCATGAAGAACATGGCGAGGCCCGCGACCTGCGCGCCGATGGTGAAGCCGAAGGACGCGCCGGCGATGTTGTAGTAGCCGAGCGTCCGTTCGCCCGCGATCAGCGCGCCCTGGCCGTACTGGCCGCCGACGATGAAGCCGCCGCTGAGGATGCGCGGGAAGACCAGGACGGACTTCGCCCCGGCGAAAAGGGGGCGCGTATTCTCCTGCGCGCGCAGGGTGCGCAGCGCGTTCGCGACCTCTCCGTCGATCTCCGCGCGCGTCGCGGCCCGCGCCTGGCGCGACGAGACGGCGAGGATGGAAGGCGCGATCGCGATCGCCGCACCCAGGGGAAGCAACTGGCGTCGGGTAGCCTCGGTCATGATGGCCTCCTCACATGTGGCGCGGGGCGCCACGCGATGGGCGGGGGACAGCCCCGCCTTCCCGCCGACAACGCGCGGGGACCGCGGGAGTTTCGTCCGCGCGCGGCTTCGACATCCGGGCAGCGGGCCATGGCCGCGCGCGATCGCGGCGCGACGCGGAGGACGGCGCCCGTCCCGCGTGCCCGCTCAGCGGAAGCCCAGCGCTCCCAGGATGAACAGCACGATGACCACCGCGCCGACGATGTAGACGATGTTGTTCATGACCGCTCCCTCCGCACCGGCATCGGCGCGATGGCCTCGATGGCGACCGGACGGGTCGCGACCCGCCGCGGAGCCGGCGCCGAAATCCTCCGGCCGCGTGACTCCGCCACCATCAACGCGCGGGCGCCGGCTTGGTTGCGCACCGCGCCGGTCGCCGCCGGAAAAGAAGTTTCCGCGGGCGGGAAACCGCCCTGCCATCGGCGCGTTGAACGCCGGATGCAACGACGCATCGGGCGGGGCAAAGGATTGAAGGCCATGGCCAAGCCGACCGACGTGCCTGGCGCCGCCTCCGCTGATCCGGCCCGCGAATGCGCTGACCGCGTGGGCCTGCGCAGCGCGCTGCCCTTCCGCCTGGAAAGCCTCGGCACCGTGCTGCCGGGTCCCTCCGTCGCGCAGGGAGAACAGGCGCGGCGAGTTGACCCGGCGAAGGCGTCGCGCGCCGCCGACGCCACGGCCGATGCCGGGCACAGGCATACCCTGAACGCCGTCGATACCCATGTCGGCGCGCGCATCCGCCTCCGGCGCCATCTTCTGGGGCTCAGCCAGACCATGCTGGCCAAGGAACTCGGGGTCACGTTCCAGCAACTGCAGAAATACGAGCGAGGCCTCAACCGGATCTCCGCGAGCCGGCTGCACGATCTCGGCCGCGCGCTCGACACGTCGATCTCGTACTTCTTCCACGACATGCCGTCGGGGATCGGCGAGACGTCGGCGGTGCCGCTCGAAACCGGCGATGCCGGAGAGCTGGACAATCCGGAACTCGACAGGCTGCACCGGCGCGAGACGCTGAACCTGGTGCGCGCCTACTACACGCTCGAGGACCCCGAGGTGCGCCGCCACATCCTGGACCTGGTGGGAAGCCTTGGATCGCCGACCTAGGACCATGGCCGGGCCGCACATGCGGGCGCAGCGCGCGAGGCCAGGCTTGCCCGAAGGGCCGCGAAGGTGGCGCGGCTGACAGCCCCTGCCCTGCTGCGCGACGCGGCGCATCGGCGCCTGCGCGGCACGCCCCCGTGCCGGAAACGGCGTCAGGCGGCGGTGGGTGTCCCGGCGGCGTCCGCGATGGCGAGCGCCAGTTCCGCCTCGTCGAACGGCTTCGCGAGCACGACGCGTCCGCGCGTGCCGGCCTGGATTGGCGCGCCGCTCATGAAGATGTGCGGCACATGGCGGGTCCGCAGCACTTCCTCGACCGCCGCGATTCCGCTGCCTTGGCCCAGCGCCACGTCCACGATCATCAGGTCGGGGCGGTACCGCGCGGCGGCCGCCACGGCGTCGTCCTGGGTCGTCTCCACGGCGCAGATCTCGTGGCCCATGGACGTCAGCGTCCGCGCCAGCAGCATGCCGATCACGGCATTGTCGTCGACCACCAGGATGCGGAGCGGCTTCACCGTCCGTCGGCCTTCGGGGCCGTCGCGTCGTTGCGCGCTTGCGCCTGTCGGATGTTCAAGCAGCCTCCGTTGCGCCCCCGACGGGGCGAATGCGACGCTTGCGATGCGGGGCCTGCGCCCCGGACGCGGTGGCCCGTGCCGATGGGTCGGTACGGAAGCGGCCCCGACCAGCGCCAGCAGTATATGGCGGCGCGCATGTAGTCCCTATAGCCTTCCGATCCCGGCGGGGGGATGCGGAACGATCGCGCGCTTGCGCGTTTGCTTCCCCCGCCACCACCATGCGCGCCCTTGTTCGTCCGTGCGATCGAGGTCCAAGGCGGTGCGCGCGGCAGGCCGCGATGCGCGGAGAGTTGCGAGGATGACCTGAAGAAGCGCCCCAGCACCGCGGCCGGCACGCAGACCTACCCGAAGCCGCGCGCACGCGGCCGCGCCGCCGCGCCCGAGCCCGCGCCGGGCATGGGCGACGACATCCTTGTCGTGGGCATCGGCGCTTCGGCCGGCGGCCTCGATGCCTGCCGCCGGATGATCGAGGCGATCGCGGACGGCAGCGGCATGGCGCTGATCCTCGTCCAGCATCTCGATCCCGACCACGAGAGCATGCTGGTGGACCTGCTCGCGACGCATACCGGGCTGACCGTGTGCCAGGTCGTGGACGGCATGCCGATCGAACGCGGCCATCTCTATGTGATCCCGCCGGGCACCTATCTCTCGGTCGGCAAGGGCGCGCTGCACCTGACCGAACCCGCGGCGCGCCACGGCGCGCGGCTGCCCTTCGACTTCCTGCTCCACTCGCTTGCCGAGGAGATGGGACCGCGGGCCGCCTGCGTCGTCCTCTCGGGGACGGGCTCGGATGGCAGCCTGGGGCTGCAGGCCCTGAAGCAGAAGGGCGGCCTGGTCATCGCGCAGGACCCGGACGAAGCCGCCTATGACGGCATGCCGCGCAGCGCGATCGCGACCGGCGCGGTCGATCTCGTGCTGCCCGCCGCCGGCATCCCGGCCGGACTCGCGGACCATGTCCGGCGGAAGGGCCTTTCCTCCGGCGCCGCGGTCGAAGCCCCGCCCGTCGGCGACATGCTTCCGGCCATCGTCGATCTCCTGCATGCGACCACGAGCCAGGACTTCAGGCTCTACAAGCCCGGCACGCTGCGCCGGCGGATCGAACGGCGCATGTCGGCCGTGGCCATCGCGGCGGCGGACATGCACCTGTATCTCGAGAAGCTGCGGCACGACCCCGTCGAGGTCGAGACGCTCGCCAAGGATCTCCTGATCCATGTGACGAGCTTCTTCCGCGACGCGGAGGTCTTCGACCTTCTCGCCGAGACCGTCATCCCGGAACTGGTCGAAGCGGCCGAGCCGGGCCGCCCGCTGCGCGTCTGGGTGCCCGGCTGCAGCACGGGCGAGGAAGCCTATTCCCTCGCCATCCTGTTCCAGGAGCGGATCGCGGCGACGGGGCGCGACGTGAAGCTGCAGATCTTCGGATCGGACGTCGATCCGGACGCCGTCGCCGCGGCGCGGGACGGGCTCTATCCGCCGGCGATCAGGGCGGATGTGACGCCCGAACGCCTTGCGCGATTCTTCACGCAGGAGACCCAGGGCTACCGCGTCTCCTCCGACCTGCGCGCCAGCGTCGTCTTCACCGTGCAGGACGTGCTGAACGACGCGCCCTTCTCGCGGCTCGACATGGTGTCGTGCCGCAACCTCCTCATCTACCTGAGCCCGGAGGCGCAAGCGAAGGTCATCGCGCTGTTCCACTTCGCGCTGCGCCCGGGCGGCATCCTGCTGCTGGGCGGGGCGGAGACGATCGGCAGCGCGCCCGGCCGCTTCGAGGTGATCTCGAAGCCGGGCCGCATCTACCGCCATATCGGCCGCAGCCGGCCCGGCGAACTCGGCCTGATCTTCGGCGCCGGCACCATCGAGCGTGCGGGCCGGCCGCCGGCCAGGGCCACCAGCGCCGCCCGCGCGAACGCCTATGGCGAATTGTGCCGGCGGCTCGTGATGGAACGCTTCGCGCCCGCCGCCGTGCTGGTCGACCAGAAGCAGGAATGCCTCTACTCGCTGGGCCCGACGGACCGGTTCCTCCGCGTGCCGCCGGGGGCGCCGACGCAGGACCTGCTCGCCATGGCGCCGCGCAGCGTGCGCAACAAGCTGCGCGCGGCGATCCAGCGGGCGATCCAGGAGAACGGGCGGGTATCCCAGCCCGGCGGGCTGATCCGGCAGGATGGCCGGACCCTGTCCTTCTCCATCGACGTGCAGCCGATCCTCAGCGAGGGCGAGAGGCTGCTTCTCGTCTGCTTCGTGGAGGACAGGGCGCCGGACGCGCCGGCGATCCGCACCACCGTGCCGCGCGACGTCCCGCGCATCGCCGAGCTGGAGCAGGAGCTGGAGGCGACGCGCACCGAGTTGCAGGGCGCGATCCACAACCTCGAGATCGCCAACGAGGAGCAGAAGGCGATCAGCGAGGAAGCGCTGTCCGCGAGCGAGGAATACCAGTCGACGAACGAGGAGCTGCTGACCTCCAAGGAGGAACTGCAATCGCTCAACGAGGAGCTGACGGCGCTCAACACCCAGCTGCAGGAAACGCTCGAGCGCCAGCGCACGACCGCAAACGACCTGCAGAACGTGCTCTACAGCACCGACGTCGCCACGCTCTTCCTCGATACGGAACTGAGGATCCGCTTCTTCACGCCGGCGACGAAGGATCTCGTCAGCGTCATCCCGGGCGATATCGGCCGCCCGCTGTCGGACCTCAACCTGCTCGCCTCGGACAGCGAGTTGCTGGCCGATGCGCGCACGGTCCTGCGCACGCGCAAGCCCATCGAGCGGGAGATCATGACGCGCGGGACCACCTGGTATTCCCGCCGCATCCTGCCCTACCGCACCCAGGACGACGGGGTGGAAGGCGTCGTCATCACCTTCGTCGACATCACCGAGCGCCGCCTGGCCGGGCGGAGGCTCGAGGAAGCGAAGCGCCAGGCGGAATACGCCAACGGCGTGAAGTCCCGCTTCCTGGCGGCGGCGAGCCACGACCTGCGGCAGCCGCTGCAGACGCTGACGCTGCTGCAGGGGCTGCTGGCTAAATCCGCGAAGGGCGAGAAGACGCACGATCTCGTCAAGCGGCTCGGCGAGACGCTCGGCGCCATGTCGGGCATGCTCAACACGCTGCTCGACATCAACCAGATCGAGGCCGGCACCATCCGGCCCGAGATCGTCCGCTTTCCGGTCGACGACCTGCTGGAACGCCTGCGGGGCGAGTTCACCTATCATGCCGAGGCGCAGCGGCTCGGCTTCCACGTCGTGCCCTGCGGGCTCGCGATCGAGAGCGACCCCCGGTTGCTCGAGCAGATCCTGCGGAACCTGCTGTCGAACGCGCTGAAATACACCCGCCGCGGCAAGGTGCTGCTCGGCTGCCGCCGGCACGGCGGGCAGTTGCGCATCGAGGTGTGGGACACCGGCATCGGCATTCCCGACAGCGAGCGGCAGGCGGTGTTCGAGGAATACCACCAGCTCGACAATCCGGCGCGCGAGCGCGGCCGCGGCCTCGGGCTGGGCCTGTCGATCGCGCGCCGCATGGCGGAGCTGCTGGGCCATCGCATCTCGGTCCGTTCCTGGCCCGGCAAGGGGTCGGTCTTCGCGGTCGAGATGGCGCTGCCATCCGGCGCGGCCGCAGCAGCGCCCGGCCGCGTGGCCGAGGCGACGCCGGAGGCGCCCGCCGCGCCCGCCGGCCGCCATGGCGCCATCCTGGTCATCGAGGACGATCCCGACCTGCGCGACGCGCTCAGGATCTTCGTCGAGGACGAGGGCCATCGCGCCGTCTCGGCGGCGGATGGCGTCGCCGCGCTCGAGATGGTGGCGCAGGGGGTGATCCGCCCCGACCTGATTCTCGCCGACTACAACCTGCCGCGCGGCATGACCGGCGTGGAGGTCGCGAGGACGCTGCGGAAGCGGCTGCGCCACGAGATCCCGGCCATCATCCTCACCGGCGACATCTCGACCGCCACGCTGCGCGACATCGCGCTGCCGCGGTCATTGCAACTGCACAAGCCGGTGCGGCTCCAGGACCTCGCGCGCAGCATCCTCGATCTCCTGGCCGCGCAGGATGAAGGCCCCGCGCGGGGCCGATGAGCGGTCAGCGCCCATAGCCTTCGCGCAGCAGGTCGACGACGGGCAGAGGCTGGGCGCGCGGCGCCATCGCGGCCTGGCGCCTTGCATGGACCTCATGCAGCAGCACTTCGCCATCGGCGGCGCGCGTCAGCGTCAGCCGCCGACTGAAGTTCCCCGCCGATCCCGGATGGCGCCCGATCAGGACGATGCCGGAGCCCGGCAGCCGTTCCACCAGCAGCCCGAGCATGAGATCGGCCACGGCCGGTTCGAGCGCATCCGTCGCGTCGCCCAGCACGATCCAGTCGGGACGCAGCAGGAGAAGCCGCGCGAAGGACAGGCACTGCAACTCCGCCGCGCTCAGGCTGCGGCCCCAATCGGCGGGCTCGTCCAGCCGATCCACGAGGTAACCCAGGCCGACGCTGTCGAGCGCGGCCCGCAGGTCCGCATGCGAATGCGGCGCCGACTGTTCGGAAAAGGCGATGGCGCGGCGCAGCGAGCCTTCCGGCAGGAAGGGCCGCTGGCCGACCGCGACCATGTCCGCATCGGCGGGCAGGTCCACGCGCCCTCGCCCCCAGGGCCAGATCCCGGCAAGGACGCGGAACAGCGCGGACGCGGCCTCGGGATCGCCATCGACCAGCACGTGCTCGCCGGGCGAGACCTCGAGCGTCAGGCCCGACAGCATCGCGGTGCCGTCCGGCGCGGCGACCCAGAGGTCCCGCACGCCGAGCTGCGACGTCGAGGCGCGGTCGAGGTTGATCGCCGTCTCCCCCGTGCGGGCGGCCTCGAGGGCGACGACGCGGATCGCCTCGTCCAGCAGCAGGACCCGTTCCACCGAGGCGCGCCATTCGGCGATGCGCGCGAGGTTGTCGACGGGCCAGGACAGCGCCGCCGTGACCTGCTGGAAGGCGAGCCCCGACTGCATCAGCCGGCCGAGCGACAGCGCGCCTTCGAGGAAGCGCGGCGTGCCGACCAGGATGGGCAGCACGGCGGCCAGCGCGACATAGCCGGAGGAGAAGGCGAGAAGCCGCGCGAGCCCCATGGACTGGTCGCGCCAGGACTGGGCGATCGCCTCGAAGGTGGTCGCGAGGCGCCGGCGCTCCATCCCCTCCCCGCGCGCGATGGCGATGGGTTCGGCGTTCTCGTGCGCGCGCACCAGCCCGAAGCGGAAATTCGCTTCCCGTGTCTGGCGCGTGTCGGTGGCGCGGACCAGCGGGCGGCCGAGGAAGAAGGCGATGACCGCGCCCATGCCGGCATAGCCGAAGGCCAGCGCGACGAGATGCCCGGGCAGGCCGACATCCATCACGCGGATCCAGCCCGACAGGGACCACAGGATGCCGACGAAGGTGATCAGCAGCAGCACGCAGTAGAACAGGCTGGTGGCGAGCTCGATCGAGGCTTCCGTCGCGATGCGGATGTCCTCGGCGATGCGCCCGTCGGGGTTCGCGTGGTCGCCGGGGATGAGGTTGGCCTGGTAGTGCCGCGCATCCTCCATCCAGTCGCCGATGACCCGGGCCGTGAGCCATCGTCGCCAGTCGAGCTGCAGGTGGCGATGGATGACCATGTGCGCGGTGTTGGCCGACATGACGCCGAGGATGATCAGCGCGAAGATGCCGATCTGCGCCATGGCGCTGTCGGTCGAGCGCCGTTCCAGCGCGTCGAACAGGTCCGCGGTCCAGACGTTGAGGCGGATCGCGAGCGCCACCTGGCCGATGCCGATGATGGCGAGCGAGAGCGTCATCAGCCGCGGCCGCCACTGCGCCCTGCCCGACCAGTAGGGGCCGGACAGGGCGACGAAGTTGCGAAAGAAGCGCTGCGGGTGGCTCGGTCCTGCCGTGCGGCTCATCGTCGTCCCTCTTCGCGCATCAGGCTCGCCGCCAGAGACGCCGCTTCATGGCCGGCCGCGGGAACACGTGTCGGCTCGCTACAGGCAGCGCGTCACAAGATCGTGCCGAACATCATCCCGATGCCCGCGGTGACGGCCATTGCAAGCGCCCCCCAGAAGGTAACACGCACGGTCGCGCGCAACACCTGCGCACCGCCGGCCCGGGCGGCGATGGCGCCGAGCACCGCGAGGAAGACGAGCGATGCGGCGGAGACGACGAACGCCAGCGAACCGGGCGGCGAGACGATGACCATGAGCAAGGGCATTGCCGCGCCGACCGCGAAGGTCGCCGCCGACGTCACGGCGGCCTGGATCGGCCGTGCCGTCGTCATCTCCGATATGCCGAGTTCGTCGCGCGCATGGGCGCCGAGCGCATCATGCGTCATCAATTGCCGGGCGACCTCCCGCGCCAGGGACGGATCGACGCCGCGCCTCGCGTAGATCGCGGCAAGTTCGTCGAGCTCCGCATCCGCGCTGGCCCCGAGTTCCCGACGCTCGCGCGCGAGATCGGCCTGCTCGGTATCGGATTGGGAACTGACCGAAACGTACTCGCCCGCGGCCATGGACATGGCGCCGGCGACCAGGCCCGCGATACCGGCGATCAACACGTCGCTGCGTGCCGCCGCCGCCGCCGCGACGCCGACGATCAGGCTCGCCGTGGAGACGATGCCGTCATTGGCGCCGAGAACGGCGGCCCGCAGCCAACCGATACGGTCCACGAGATGGCGTTCGGGATGCACGCGAAGTCGGCTCATGCGATGGACCTTCCGCGACCCCCGGCACGGGCCGGGTCGCGCTCCTGGACGCCGCTATCTCTCCTGGATCGAGACACCGCGTCCGCCGATGGTGATGTCGACGCCCGAGCGGTGCCGCTCCTGGTAGAACCAGTAGCCGAGCGCCCCGGCGCCGATGCCGAGCACGCCGACCACGATGATGATCAGGTTGCGATTCATGGTCGTTGTCGCCTTCAGCTGGGGGGCACGGGCGCGATGCGCGTCCGGGCGGCCCGATGGTCCTTCGGTCGGTGCGCCATGCGCGGCGGCCGCGCGCCTGCGGTCAGAGCCGCCCCATCAGCACGAGAATCAGGACGACGATCAGCACCGTCCCCAGCACACCGACGCCGCCATGGCCGAAGCCGTAGCCATAGCCGCCGACGACGCCGGTGAAACCGCCGAGCAGCGCGATGACGAGGATGATGAGCAGGATCATTCCGAGCGACATGAGGTCTTCTCCTTGATGCACGTTCGTGCCGGCGATCGGCCCGCGGCCGTTCCGCGATGCCGGTCCGTCGCCGCGCCGCCGTCGCGGCGCGGGCGCGGTCGTCAGTAGTAAGGCTGCCGCGAGCGCTGCGACTGGTCGTAGAGGTAGCCGCCGACGCCGCCGACGCCGGCGCCGAGCAGCGCGCCCATCCCGGCATTGCCGCTGAAGGATCCGGCGATGCCGCCGAGGGCCGCACCGCCCAGGGCGCCGATGCCGACGCTCCGCTGCGTGGGCGTCATCTCGGCGCAGGCGGACAGGCCGAGGCCGGCCAGGAGCATGAGGGCAAGTCGCGTCGAGCGCATGGTCGTCTCCCGAATCTCAGCGCGTGCTGCGCGGGTTGCGGGCGGGCGCGCCCGCCGGGCATGGGAAGCTCGCCTGGGCCCAGCGCAGCAGGCCGTCGAGCGCCGGCTCGTTGCCATGGCGCGGGTTCTCCCGGGCCCAGGCGGCGAAGGCGAGGCCGGATTGCGCGACCGTCGGGCCGGGCACCGGCACGCAGAACAGCGGCCTGGCCGGCCCGCCGCGCGGATACAGCAGCGTGTGATACTGGCCGAAGCTGGTGAGGAAGCCCTGGCAATAGGCGATGGCCTCGAGCCGCGGTACGCCGCCCCAGGCGGGATCGCAGATGGCCGCCAGGTCGTTGGCCGTCTGCGCCTGGGTGACGATGGCCGTGCCGGCGGGCGCCGAGGCGGGCTGCGCCATGGCGCGCGGCGCCAGCACGGCTGTGCCCGACAGCGCCACGGCCAGTGCGAAGGCAGTCCCTGCTCGCATGATCATCTCCTCCGGTGATGCGGGGATCGGAGGCCTCGCCCGGCCCCGGTCCCGCGTTGTGGCCGTGGTGGCGTGCCATCGACCGATGGCGCCCGCCGCGACCAGCGATCCGCACGCGCTGGCGTCGTGGCGGTCAGAAATTCCGGCGATTGTCGTGGCCGGGACGGTTGTGGCGGTTGCGCTCATTGCCGTGGCCCGGGGGCGGGTAGCCGCGTGGCCACGACCCTTGCGACTGGCGGTAGACATAGGGCGTATAGCCGCGCGGATAGGCGTAGGGCGCGGTGAAGCCCGCATTGCCGGCGTAGGTGCCATAGGGCTGCTGGTAGGACCCGTCGCCCACCGGGACGCAGGCCGACAGGCCGAGTATCGCGAAGCCCGCCACGGTCGTCCGGACCATGCCGCGCGACACCCGAAACCACGCCACGGTTCGCACCTGCATCGGTGAATTCCTTCCGCCCTGGCGTCCGAGGCATCGCCCGAGGGCCGTGCCGCGCAACGCCTGCCGCACTGGAACGCCCGCGGCGGCGGGCGGTTGCACGAGGTTGCGGAAAATCCTCGCCGGGCCCGGCGCACCGCCCGCATGCGATGCGCCGTACGCCCGTCACCAGGCCCGTGCGATCACCTCGGCTGGAGTTGCGAGTACTCGAAGGCCGTGCGGGTCTGGAGCATCTCCTTGGTCACGCCGGGCAGGACGATATGCTCGTTCCCGGCGTTCCAGCGGAGGTCGGCCAGCGGCACGGTGATCAGCCGCCCACCCATGCCGAGAAAGCCGCCGACCTGCACGACGGCCAGCGGATAGGCCGAGGCGGGTATCGCCGCCGTCGCCGCGGCGCGCGCAGGCGCCGCGGACGCGGGCGGGCTCGCAGGCGGCGTCGTGGTCGGGGCCGCGGCGGACTGGGACGCGGTCGGCGCCGGCGGTGCCGCCGTCATCATCGGCGGCGCGGCGACGGAGGGAAACAGCAGGATGTCCTCCACCTCGCCGATCTTCTCCTCGCGATCGTTGTAGATCGTGCTGCCGATCAGCTGGCTCAGCCGCGGCCGCAGCATGACGGTCGAACCCGCCGTCGCGGTGAACAGGGGAACGAGCGTCGGCCGCGTCGCCGCGGCTCCGGCGGCAGGCGGGGCAGCCGGCGCGCTGCTGGTCTGCGCCATGGCGAGCATCGGCACGACGATGAGCCCGGCGGCGAGCGCCATCGGGACCACGGGCAGCCGGAAGTCATGGAGGGCGTTCATGGCCGATTCCTTGTTGTGCATGGCGGGGGGGTGGGGGAGCGCTCCGGGAGGATGCGCGGTGCCATTCACAACAACGGCCGACGGGGTCCGAAGTTGCATCTGCGTCGGTCCGCGCGATGCGGTCGGCTGGGCGCTGAGGCGGGATCAGTGCATCCAGCCGCGGTCGGCGATCAGCGTGACGAGGAAGAAGACGAGGAAGACCACGAACAGGATCTTCGCGATCCCACTCGCGGCGGAGGAGATCCCGCCGAAGCCCAGCACGCCCGCCACGAGTGCGACGACCAGGAAGACCAGGGTCCAGTAGAGCATGATGGCATCCTCCTGCCGCACGACGCGCCGGAACCGGCCGGACGTGCATGGTTGCCCGGACAGCGAAGCGCCGCCGGGGCGGACCCCGGCGGCGTGTTCAGGTCAGGATGACAGGCCCTTCTCCCAGGCCTTCACCTGATCTTCCGCATGCTCCTTCGCGACGCCGTAGCGCTCCTGGATGCGGCCGATCAGCTGGTCGCGCTTGCCTTCGACGACAGCCAGGTCGTCGTCGGTCAGCTTGCCCCACTTCTCGCGGACCTTTCCGTTCATCTGCTTCCAGTTGCCGGCGATCTGGTCCCAGTTCATCGCGATCTCCTTGTGCGGATGGCGCGCCCACCGGGCGGCACGGGAGAAACGCGCGACGGGCCCGCGGGTTGCCTTCCCCTACCGGATGGGTAGCCGGCCGGCGGTGATGGCCTGGTAGGTGGCGACAGCCAGCGCCAACGGATCGAAGGGCTTGGTGATGAGGAAGGCGGGTTCCGGTCGCTCGGCCGTCAGCAGCCTCTCGGGATAGGCGGTGACGAAGATGACCGGCACGGGCATCGTCCGCGCGATGCGCGTGACGGCGGAAATGCCGTCGCCGCCGCGGCCGAGGTTGATGTCCGCGACGATCAATCCCGGCGGGTGCCGTTCCGACAGCGCGACGGCGGCCGCCTCGCTCGCCGCCACGCCCACGACGCGATGGCCGCAGGCCTCGACCAGGCGGCGGATGTCCATCGCGATGACGGGCTCGTCCTCGATCACGATGACATCGGTGATCGAGGCTGCGCGGAGCGCGGCGCGCGCCACCTCGATCTCGAAGCCGGCTTCCTCAGCGCCGAGGCCGACGACCACGGCGGCTTCGTTCAACCGGAGGTCCTCGAGCGCCGTCAGCAGCAGCAGCTGCCGCTGGCGCGCGGTGAGAAGCGAGGTGTCGTGCGGTTCCGGTGCCGCCCGGGTGATCGCGGCATAGAGCGCAAGGCGCGGCGGCATGTCGGGAAGGCCGGCGCGCAGCACCTCCGCGACCAGCGCATCGCCATCCGCCTGCGTGCCCGTCAATGCGCGCGCGTACCGTCGCGCATAGGGCAGCGCATGCAGCAGCTCCGAATTGGCATGGTCGGTCACCGTGTCGTCCCCCTATGGTTGCCCGCCAATGTCCCGCCGGGTGAATCCCATGTGCCGGCGCATCGCATGACGGGCTCGCCCGTCGACTTCCGGAAGGCCCTGGCCGGGCTGCTGCCGCAGCTGCGCGCGTTCGCGAGGTTCCTGGCCAGGGACGCGGCGCGCGCCGACGACCTGGTGCAGGACGCCATCCTGCGGGCGATGACGGAGGAGGCGCAATGGGAACCGGGCACCGACCTGCGCGCCTGGGTGTTCCGCATCCTGCGCAACGCCTTCCTCGGGCAGCTGCGCCGCGGCGGCGCGGAACGCCGGGCGCTGGAACGCCTCGATGCCGGCGCGTCCTCGGCGCCGGCGCAGCTCGCATCGGCGGAGCTGCGCGAACTCGACCGCGCGCTCGACCGCCTGTCGGTCGTCCAGCGGGAAGCGCTGGTGCTCGTCGCCGCCCTCGGCTTTTCGATCGACGAAGCGGCGGCGATCTGCGGCGTGCCCGCCGGCACGGTGAAGGCGCGCGTGTCCCGCGCGCGGGCGGCGCTGGCGAAACGGTTCGGCGACGGCGCCTGAACGGCGCTCCTGGCCAGGGTTCGGTTGCGTTGCATCGGGATTGAATGCCCGAACCCGGCCGGCGGTTGCATGTCGTTCCGCATGCGGCGCCCGATGGCTGCCGTGCAACCATCCGGGCCCTTCGCGCGTTGGGTTCGCATGCCGCTCGATGATGCCGCCCGCGCACCCGCAACTGGCCGTGCCATCGCCGCCGAGGCGGAGCCATGCGCGTCCTTCAGCGACGGCCTCGTCGCGCTGCTGCCGCGCCTTCGCGTCCAGGCGCTGGCGCTGACGCGCAACCGCGCCGATGCCGACGACCTCGTGCAGGCGGCGGTCACCAACGCGCTGGCGGCGAAGGCGCACTTCACGCCCGGCTCGAATCTCGGCGCCTGGCTCTACCGCATCCTGCGCAACCGCTTCCTGTCGGACCGAAGGCGGGCCAGGGACACGGTCGAGCTCGACGACGCGCCCGCGGCGGCGCTGTCGCGCCCCGCGAGCCAGGAGGACCATCTCGCCCTTGGCGAACTGCGCAGGCATCTCGCGCGCCTGCCGCCCGACCAGCGCGCCGCGCTGATCATGGTGTCCGTCCAGGGCCTCAGCTACCAGGACGTGGCGGACGCGATGGGCTGCCCGGTCGGAACCGCGAAATGCCGCGTGTTCCGGGCGCGGCGGCAGCTCGAGGCCTGGCTGCTCGGCACCGAGGAACGCGGTCGCGGCAAGGCCGCGGCGGTTGCGTCTGGTGCCGGGACGACCGCGGCGGCTAGGCTGAAGCCGCTCGCGGGCAGTCGCCTGCGCGCGGCAACGTAGGACGCGATGGCAGACCGCGACGACCCCGACCCGCACCCCGAGGCGAAGATGCCGGATGCCGCCGCGCGCGACCGCAAGCGCAGGAAGGTGGCGCCGGATGTCGCCTTCGACATCTGGCTGCGCCGGGGGCTGCACGAGATGTTCGACGAGGTCGCGCGCGAGCCCATCCCCGAGGAGCTGATCCGCCTGATCGAAGCGGACCGGCGCAAATGACGCCGGGCGGCCCCGTGGAGGCCGCCAGCCTGCCCGCCTTGCGACGCCTGATGACGGGCGTGCGCGGACGGCTCCTGATCCTGGTCGGCGCGGCGATGATACCGGTCATCGGCATCGCCGGCGGGCAGGCGTGGCACGACCATGCGCAGGACCTCGCGACGGCCAGGCGCGCGGCGCAGGCCGTGCAGGAACAGGCCGTCGCCTATCATCGCGCGGAGTTCGACCTGATCGAGGAGATGCTGCTCTCCCTCGCCACCGAGCTCCCTCGCCTGCCGCCCGAGGCCTGCGACGCGACGCTGCGCGCCGCCCAGGCCCTGTTCCCGCGACGGCTTGCGGATGTGTGGCTGGTCGATCGCGACGGGCAGCTGCGCTGCGGCGCGCTGCCGGCGGCGCAACGCGGAGGACCCGGCTATGGTCCGCCGCCCCCGCACCCCCAAGGCCGGCTCACGCTCGGCGGTTTCGCGGCGGCTGCCGCGCCGGGCGATGCCGTGGTCCCGGCGGTCATTCCCCTCCCCGCGGAGGATGGCACGCCGCGCGCGGCGATCGGTGCCGCCATCAGGCTTGCCAACGCCGTCCCGGTCGAGACCGCGCCGCCGGGCGGCGGCCGGCATCATGCCTGGCTGATCGATCGCGACGGCGCGGCCGTTGCGCTGACCGCGGCGGGCGAGGCGGACCTGCCGCGCGGCGCGCCGCCGCGCGACGACGTCCGGTCCTTCGAGGGCGCCGCGCGGTCCGGCGGAACCCAGGCATGGTCGATCGGGACCGTTCGCCCCGGCCTGCGCCTGATGGTCGCCGTGCCGATGGACGAGGCGCGCAGCGCCGCGCGGGCGGCGCTGCGTTGGCGGCTGGTGGAGATCGCAGGCTTCGTCCTAGCCTGCCTCGGCGCCGTGGTGCTCGGCGTGGAGCTCAGCGTCGCGCGGCCCTTGCGGCGCCTCGCGGACCAGGTGCGCGGCTGGTCCCCCAGCGCGCCCTACGCCGCCATCCAGGACAGCCACGACCCGCGGGAGATGAAGGACCTCGACAACGCGCTGCTCGCGGCCAGCGGCGCGCTCGCGCAGCGCGAGGTCGCGCTGCAGGCGGCGCTGAAGCAGCGCGACCTCGCGATCGAGGAGATGAACCACCGGGTCCACAACAACCTCCAGATCGTCGCCTCGCTGCTCAGCATGCAGGCGGAGAACTCGCCGCAGGCCGAGGTGAAGGCGGAACTGGCGCTGACGCGAAGCAGGGTCCGCGCGCTCGCGACGCTGTATCGCCACCTGTCGCGCGCTTCGCGGCAGGGACGGATCCGCCTGCGGCCCTTCATCGCGGAACTCTGCCAGCAACTCGGCGAGCATGCCGGCGTCGCGCGGAACGGCCAGGTGCGGATGGCCGTCGAGGTCGAGGACATGGAGCTGGACGCCGACCATGCGGACTCGCTCACGCTGCTGGTAACGGAGGCGGTCAGCAACGCGGTCCAGCATGCCTTCCCGAAAGGCAGGCCGGGCACGATCACGGTGACCCTGCGGTCCGACGGCGAGAACGCCGTGCTGATCGTCGCCGATGACGGCATCGGCATGCCGCAGGGCGCCGACCGCGCCGATGCGCTGGGGCTGAACCTGATCCGCGGCTTCGCGTCGCATCTCGGCGGTGCCGCCGCGATCAGCGGCGACGACGGCACGCGGGTCAGCGTGACCTTCCCGCTTCGGCGCGACTAGCGCGGGGCGGCCGGGGCAGCTTCGCGGATCGCGGCCTGGCCTGCCGTGCCGCCGGTCACAAGGGTGCGACGGCGTTCACCCCACCAGCCGCTTCTTCCACCTCTCCCACCGCGTCGTCCGCACATTGAGGCCGGGGAACAGCGCCCGCGCATCCGACAGCGCGCCGATGGGCGTCAGCCCCGCCGCCGCCGCTTCCTCCCCCGCCGGGACGCAGAGCGCGTTGAGGTCGCCCGCGCCGCCATAGCCGGGGTCCGGCGCGCCACGAAAATTGTCGGGCCGCCAGCCGCGGGACGGGTGCCAGAAGGGGCGGTAGCCCATCTCCCGCACCAGGGCGACCAGCGCCTCACCGCCCGGATGGTCGTTCACCTCCAGGTACAGGAAGGGGCGATGCCGCGCGATCAGCGCCCGCGCGCCGGCGATCACGCTGCGCTCCATCCCCTCCACATCCGCCTTGATCAGGCGCAGCGAGGGCTCCTCGGCGAGCATGGCGTCGAGGGTGACGACCGGCACCGTCTCCGCGGGCGCGGCATCGCTCGCCAACACGGGCGTGCCGGCGAGGCTGAGGGCGGCGCCGAGCGCCTCCCGCCCGTAATCGACCTCCGGCACCGCGATCCGGCCGGGGGCTTCGCCCAGGGCGGCCAGATGCGCGCGCAGCGCATCCGCGCCGTTCAGCACGGCATTGGCCGAGAGCAGCCCATGGATGACCCGTTGCGGCTCGAAGGCGTGCACCCGCCCGGTCGGCCCGACGGCGCGCGCGAAGGGGATGGCATGCAGGCCGATATTCGCCCCCGCATCCACCACCCGGTCGCCCGGGCGCAGCAGCGGCAGCAGCAGTTCGAGTTCCGCCTCCGCCCATTCGCCCAGGGCATCGAGGAAGCGCCCGAGCATGTCGTTGCGGCTGTAGAGGAACAGGCCGCGGCGCAGCCCCGCGAGCACGATCCGCCGCGCATCCTGCACCTCCACCGCGAGCGGCCGTGCCCCGTCCATGCGCCAGCTTCCTCTTGTTCGGAACGATACGGGAATGGTTCCATGCCGGGCGGGCGGGGGGCAAGGGGCGAAACCCCTTCGCCGCCGGACCGCCTTGCCCTATGTCGGGCGGGTCTGGGGGAAGAAGGGGAAGCCCGTGGCCTATGCGCTGCAGCAGCTGATCAACGGCATCAGCCTCGGCATGATCTACGGGCTGATCGCCGTGGGCTACACGATGGTCTACGGCATCATCGGCATGATCAACTTCGCCCATGGCGACGTCTTCATGATCGGCGCCTTCATCGCGCTGATCTCGATCGTCATGCTGGTCTCGGGCGGGATCATGGAGGGGCCGGCGGCCATCCTCATCGTCCTGCTTGTCTCCATGTGCGTCACGGCGCTGTATGGCTGGACGGTGGAGCGCGTGGCCTACCGCCCGCTGCGCGGGTCCTTCCGGCTCGCGCCGCTGATCAGCGCCATCGGCATGTCGATCGTGCTGCAGAACTACGTGCAGGTGGCGCAGGGCGCGCGCGTGAAGCCGATCGAGCCCCTGCTGCCCGGCGGCGTCGAGGTGATGCGCGCCGACGCCTTCGTCGTGCAGTTCTCCTACATGCAGATGCTGATCATCGCGGTCACGCTCGCCGTGCTCGGCATCTTCACCTGGCTGGTGACGCGAACGCCGCTGGGCCGCGCCATGCGCGCCTGCGAGCAGGACCGCAAGATGGCGAGCCTTCTCGGCATCGACACCGACCGCACCATCAGCCTGACCTTCGTGATCGGCGCGGCACTCGCCGCCGTGGCGGGGTCGATGTACCTGCTGCGCTACGGGGTGATCGACTTCTACATCGGCTTCCTCGCCGGCGTGAAAGCCTTCACCGCCGCCGTGCTGGGCGGCATCGGATCGCTGCCCGGCGCCGTGCTGGGCGGGCTGCTGATCGGGCTGATCGAAACCTTCTGGTCCGCCTATTTCAGCGTGCAGTACAAGGATGTCGCCGCCTTCGCGATCCTGGTGCTGGTGCTGATCTTCATGCCGACGGGCCTGCTCGGGCGGGCGGAGGTCGAGAAGGTATGAGTGGCGAGGCCGCCGCCATCCCCCTGCCCGCCCGCCCGAAGCTCGCGGCCACGGCGGTGAAGGATGCCGCGATCACGGCGCTGGTCGCCCTCGGCCTGTTCATCCCGATCGTCGGGCTGCGCACGGACGTTTCCTCGGCCGGCACGCTCCATCTGCGCGCGCGCTGGGGCGATGTCGCGATCCTCGTCGCGCTGGCCTTCGCCGGGCGGCTCGCGCTGCTCACCTGGCGCGGGCTGCGGGGGGAAGCGAAGCCGGCCACCGCCGCGCGCACCGCGATGCTCGCCAGGGCCGGGACCTTCGTGGCGCCGCTACTGCTCGGCCTCGCCGTGGTGCTGCCCTTCATGCCGGGGACCGGGCGCTACGAGCTCGACCTCGGCATCCTCGTGCTGACCTATGTGATGCTGGGCTGGGGGCTCAACATCGTGGTCGGGCTCGCGGGGCTGCTCGACCTCGGCTACGTCGCCTTCTACGCGGTCGGCGCCTATTCCTACGCGCTGCTGGCGACCACCTTCGGCTGGTCCTTCTGGATCTGCCTGCCGCTGGCCGGCATCCTCGCCGCCTTCTGGGGCGTGCTGCTGGGCTTCCCGGTGCTGCGGCTGCGGGGGGACTACCTGGCCATCGTGACGCTCGCCTTCGGCGAGATCATCCGCGTCGTGCTGATCAACTGGGTCAGCCTGACCGGCGGGCCGAACGGCATCACCGGCATCCCGCGTCCCTCATTTTTCGGCCTGCCCTTCAGCGCCGGCGGCGGCCCGGGCTCCTTCGCCGATTTCTTCGGCATCGAGCCATCGCCGGTCCATCGCGTAATCTTCCTGTACTACCTGATCCTCATCCTCGCGCTGCTGACCAACTGGGTGAGCATCCGGCTGCGCCGCCAGCCGCTGGGCCGCGCCTGGGAAGCGCTGCGGGAGGACGAGATCGCCTGCCGGGCGCTCGGCATCAACATCACCAACACAAAGCTGACCGCCTTCGCGATCGGGGCGATGTTCGGCGGCTTCGCCGGAGCCTTCTTCGCCACGCGCCAGGGCTTCATCAGCCCGGAATCCTTCACCTTCATCGAAAGCGCGATCATCCTCGCCATCGTCGTGCTGGGGGGCATGGGCAGCCAGATCGGCATCGCGCTCGCCGCCATCGTCATGATCGGCGGGTTCGAGGTATTCCGCGACCTCGACGAATGGCGGATGCTGGTCTTCGGCGGGGCGATGGTGCTGATCATGGTGGTCCGCCCGCGCGGGCTGGTGGGCAGCCGGACGCCCACCATCGCCCTGGGCACGCGGCGCGCCATCGGCGCGGAGCATGTCGGCGAAGGGCGCGGCTGAACCGATGACGGCGCCGATCCTGCAGGCCGAGGGCCTGACCATGCGCTTCGGCGGCCTCACCGCCGTCGATGCCGTGTCCTTCACCGCCATGCAGGGCGACATCACCGCCATCATCGGCCCGAACGGCGCGGGCAAGACGACGATGTTCAACTGCATCACCGGCTTCTACCGGCCGACGGAAGGCGCGCTGCGCCTGATGCGGGACGGCGCGCCGGTGGAATTGCAGCGCCTGCCCGGCCACCGCATCGCCCGCGCGGGCGTCGCGCGCACCTTCCAGAACATCCGCCTGTTCCAGGGCATGACGGCGCTCGAGAACCTGCTCGTCGCGCAGCACAACACGCTGATGGCCGCGACCGGCTTCGGCATCGGCGCGCTGCTGGGTGCCCCCGGCTATCGCCGGGCGGAAAAGCTCGCCATCGCGAAGGCGGTGCATTGGCTGGAAGCGACCGGCCTGATCGACCGCGCGGACGACCCGGCGGGCGCCCTGCCCTATGGCCAGCAGAGGCGGCTGGAGATCGCGCGGGCCATGTGCACGGACCCGGTCCTGCTCTGCCTGGACGAGCCCGCGGCGGGGCTCAACCCCCGCGAATCCGAGGAACTCGCCACGCTTCTGCGCGCCATCCGCGACGGCGGCTGCTCCATCCTGCTGATCGAGCACGACATGGGCGTGGTGATGGGCATCTCCGACCGCGTCGTCGTGCTCGACCACGGCCGCAAGATCGCCGACGGCCCGCCGGCCGAGATACGCGCCGACGCCAAGGTCATCGCCGCCTATCTGGGCGAAGGGGACGACGCATGAGCGCGCCCATGCTCGCCGTCGACGCGGTCTCGACCGCCTACGGTGCCGTGCAGGCGCTGCGCGACGTCTCGATCGAGGTCGCGACGGGGGAGATCGTCACCCTCGTCGGCGCCAACGGCGCGGGTAAGTCCACGCTGCTGATGACGATCTGCGGCGACCCGCGCGCCCGCGCCGGCCGCGTGGTGTTCGAAGGACGCGACATCACCGCGCTGCCGACGCATGAGATCATGCGCCTGGGCATCGCGCAGGTGCCCGAGGGCCGCCGCGTCTTCCCGCGCATGTCGGTGATGGAGAACCTGCTGATGGGCGCGCAGGTGGCCGGGCACGATCCCGCGCCGCTGCTCGCCCAGGTCTTCGCGCTGTTCCCGCGCCTGCAGGAACGCCAGGCGCAGCGCGGCGGCACGCTTTCGGGCGGCGAGCAGCAGATGCTCGCCATCGGCCGGGCGCTGATGTCCAGGCCGCGGCTGCTGCTGCTGGACGAGCCCTCGCTCGGCCTCGCGCCGCTGATCGTGCGGCAGATCTTCGCGGCCATCCGCGACCTGAACGAGAAGGAAGGCCTGACCGTGCTGCTGGTGGAGCAGAACGCCAACCAGGCGCTGCGCCTCGCCCATCGGGGCTATGTGCTGGTGAACGGGCGCATCACGCTGCGCGGCACGGGGCGGGAGTTGCTCGCGATGCCGGAGGTGCGCGACGCCTATCTCGGCGGCGGGCATTGACCATGCTGCGGCTGATCGACCTGAAGCTGCCGCTCGACCATGCGGAAGGCGCGATCGAGGCGGCGCTGCTTGCGCGGCTCGGCCTGCAGCCCGGAGAACTGCGCAGCTTCAAGGTCGCGCGCCGGGCCTGGGACGCGCGGCGGAAATCCGACATCCACCTGGTCTATTCCATCGACTTCGAGGTGGCGGACGAAGCCGCCCTGCTGCGCCGCGCCGCGGGCGACCCGACGCTGGCGCGCACCCTCGCGCCGCAGCCCGAACAGGACTACCGCCACGTCGCGCGCGCGCCCGGGGCGGGCTGGAAGCGGCCGGTCGTCATCGGCACCGGGCCCTGCGGCATCTTCGCCGCCCTGATCCTGGCCGAGATGGGCTTCCGCCCCATCATCCTCGACCGCGGCAAGGTGGTGCGCGAACGCACCAAGGACACCTGGGCGCTGTGGCGGCGCGGCGTGCTGACGCCCGAGAGCAACGTGCAGTTCGGCGAGGGCGGCGCGGGCACCTTCTCCGACGGCAAGCTCTATTCCGGCATCAAGGCGCCGGAGGCGATGTCGCGGAAGGTGCTGACCGAATTCGTCGCCGCCGGCGCGCCGGAGGAGATCCTGTTCGTCGCCAAGCCCCATATCGGCACCTTCCGCCTGGTGACGATGGTGGAATCGCTGCGGGAGAAGATCATCGCCCTGGGCGGCGAATACCGCTTCGGGACCAAGGTGACGGATTTCGTCATCGAGACGGGCCGCGACGGCACGCGCGCCATCCGCGGCGTGGTGACGCACGCGGGCGAGACGATCGAGACCGACCACGTCGTGCTTGCCATCGGCCATTCGGCGCGCGACACCTTCCACACCCTGTTCGACCGCGGCGTCTTCGTCGAGCCGAAGCCCTTTTCCATCGGCGTGCGCATCGAACACCCGCAATCGATGATCGACCGCGCCCGCTTCGGGGATTTCGCCAAGCACCCGATCCTGGGCGCGGCCGACTACAAGCTGGTGCACCATGGCGCGAACGCGCGCAGCGTCTATTCCTTCTGCATGTGCCCCGGCGGCACGGTCGTCGCCGCCACCAGCGAGGAGGGCCGCGTCGTGACCAACGGCATGAGCCAGTATTCGCGCGCCGAGCGGAACGCCAATTCCGGCATCGTCGTGGGCATCGAGCCGGCGCGCGACTATCCCGGCCATCCGCTCGCCGGCATCGCCTTCCAGCGGCATTGGGAAGAACGCGCCTTCGCCGCCGGCGGGGGCGACTACCGCGCGCCGGCGCAGCTGGTGGGGGATTTCCTCGCCGGGCGGCCTTCCACCGCGCTCGGCGCCGTCATCCCGTCCTACAAGCCGGGGGTGACGCCGACCGACCTCTCGCTCTGCCTGCCGGATTTCGCCGTCGCCGCGATCCGGGAAGCGCTGCCCGCCTTCGCGCGCCAGATCCGCGGCTACGACCTGGCGGATGCGGTGATGACGGGGGTGGAGACGCGCACCTCCTCCCCCATCCGCATCCGGCGCGGGGCGGACTGCCAGTCGGTCAACACGCGCGGGCTGTTCCCCGCGGGCGAGGGCGCGGGCTATGCTGGCGGGATCTATTCCGCCGGCGTGGACGGCATCCGCGTGGCCGAGGCGGTCGGCCGCGCCATGGCAGGGCTGGCGGTCGCGGCATGACCCATTTCGATGTCGTCGTCCTGGGCGCCGGCGCGGCGGGGATGTACTGCGCCATGCGCGCGGGGCAGCGCGGGCGGCGCGTGCTGCTGATCGACCATGCCGAGGAAGCGGGGAAGAAGATCCTCATCTCCGGCGGCGGGCGCTGCAACTTCACCAATACGGGCTGCGTGCCGGAACGCTTCCTGTCGGCCAATCCGCATTTCGCGCGCTCGGCGCTGTCGCGCCACACCCAGCACGACTTCATCGCGCTGGTGCAGAAGCACCGCATCGCCTTCCACGAGAAGACGCTCGGGCAGTTGTTCTGCGACGGGCCGGCGCGGCAGGTCGTCGCCATGCTGCTGGCCGAATGCGGCGCGGCGGGCGTGGAACTGCGCCTGGGCACGCGCGTCACGGGCATCACGCGCGCGGACCGCTTCAACATCTCGACCGACCGCGGCGGCGTCACGGCGGAAAGCCTGGTGCTCGCGACCGGCGGACTGTCCATTCCGAAGATGGGCGCGACGGGCTTCGCGCATGACGTGGCGCGGCGCTTCGGCCTGCCCCTGGTGGCCCCGCGGCCGGGCCTGGTGCCGCTGATGTTCGCGGGCGAGGACCTCGAGCTGATGCGCCCGCTGGCGGGCGTCGCACTGCCCACCGTCGCGCGCTGCGGCCGCGGCACCTTCGCCGAGGCCATGCTGTTCACCCATCGCGGCCTGTCGGGTCCGGCGATCCTGCAGGCGTCCTCCTATTGGCGGGAGGGCGAGCCGATCCTGCTCGACCTGCTGCCCGGGCGCGATGCGACGGCGGAATTGCTGGCCGCCAAGCGCGCGCGGCCAAAGGCGGAATCGCGCACCATCCTGTCGGAGATGCTGCCGCAGCGGCTCGCCCAGGTGATGGCGGAGACGCAGTTGCCGCCGCGCATCATGGGAGAGGTCGGCGACGCGCCGCTCAAGGCGCTCGGCACGCTGCTCAAGGGCTGGCAGTTGATGCCCGCCGGCACGGAAGGCTACGCCAAGGCCGAGGTGACGCTGGGCGGCGTCGCGACCGATGCGCTGTCGCAGCAGACCATGGCGGCGAAGGCGGTGCCGGGGCTTTTCGTCATCGGCGAAGCGGTGGACGTCACCGGCTGGCTCGGCGGCTACAATTTCCAATGGGCGTGGTCGAGCGGCTGGGCGGCGGGCGAAGCGGCCTAGATTCCGCCGCCATCGCGCACCATCCTTCCGTGATGCGCGCGATCCCCCTCCTCGGCCTGCTGGCGCTGGCCGCCTGCGCCACCACGGCCGGCTTCGACGCCCGCATGCAGGCGCTTGTGGGCGCGAGCGAGGGCGACCTGGTGCAGGCCGTCGGCATCCCGGAAGCCGACTTCACCACGCCCGACGGGCGGCGCTTCCTGCAATACGAACGGCTCGGCAGCCGCAGCCCGCAGCCGGCGCCGTCCATCGGCTTCGGGGTCGGCGGCTTCGGCTGGCGCGGCGGGGTCGGCACGGGCATCGGGATCGGCACGACCTTCCCGGCCTATACGCCGCCGCCGGAATGCCGCGTGACCTTCGAGATGCGCGGCGGGCGGGTCGCCACCTATTCGCGCAGCGGCACGGGCTGCGTCGCCGTGCCGCCGGACTGATCGGGCAGCGTGGCTTCGAGCGCCGCCGCCGCGCGCACGACGCCGCGGAACCACGCCGCCGCCTGGTCGTCGCGCGCCGCTGCCGGCCAGAGCATCGTCACCCGCCAGGTCGCCACCGCGACCGGCAGGCGGAAAACCGCCAGTCCCATCGCAGGCGCAAGCCGCGCCGCCACGCGCGCCGGCACCGTGCCCACGAGGTCCGACTGCGCCACCACGGCGAGCAACGCGAGCATGTGCGGCACCGTCAGCGCGATTCGTCGCGCGCGCCCCTGCGCAGCCAGCACGGCGTCGATCTCTCCCACCCGGTCGCGCCGGGTCGTCACGAGCACATGCGCGGCCGTGCAGAAGGCCGGCAGGCTCATGGCACCGTCGACCACCGCCGGGTGCGCTGCCCGCGCGACGCCGACGAAGGTCTCGGCGAACAGCGGTGTCGCCACCGCCGATCCCGGCGGGTCGGGAAACACGCCAAGCGCTGCATCGAGCGTCCCGCCCGCGAGCAGCGCCGGCACGTCGTCCTTGGCGTAGCCGAGCACCTGCAGCCTGGCCTCCGGCGCTGCGCGCGCCATCGCCGCCGCCACCGCCGGCAGCAGCACCAGCGAGGTATAGTCCGTGCTGGCCAGCGCGAAGCGCCGCGTCGTGACCGCGGGATCGAAGCGCGCCACGGGTGCCAGCGTCCGGCGCAGTTCGGCCAGCGCCGCGGCGATGCCCGGCGCGATCTCGACCGCGCGCGGCGTGGGCCGCATGCCATCCGGCGCGCGCAGGAACAGCCGGTCGTTGAGCAGGACGCGCAGCCGCGCCAGCGCCGCGCTGGTCGCCGGCTGGCCGATGCCAAGCCGCCGCGCCGCCCGGGTGACGCTGCGTTCCGCCAGAAGCGCCTCGAAGGCGAGCAGAAGATTGAGGTCGAAGTCGGCCAGTCGCATCACCACGGACGATAGCGCAAAGCATCGCCATCGATTTGAACAATCCGCGGTCGCGCCCTTATGGGTGCCATGAACCACCACCCGCCACGCTGCAGCGTCATCGGCTTCGGCCCCGGACTCGGCCACGCGATCGCGCGCCGCTTCGCCGGCGAGGGCTTCGCGGTGTTGGGGCTCGCGCGCGATCCTGCGCGCCATGCCGCCCTCGCGGCGGAGCGCATCACCCTTGCCGCGGCCGATGCCGGCGATCCGGACTCGCTCGCGGCGGCGCTGGCCGACGGGACGGATGTGCTGGTCTACAACGCCTATCGCGCCACCATGGCCGCGCCGTCCGAGATCGACCCCGCGGCGCTGGTCGCGGATTTTCGCGTCAACGTCGCCGGCGCGCTTGCCGCCGTGCAGTCCGTGCTGCCGCGGATGCGCGCGCAGGGCCGCGGCAGCCTGATCTTCACGGGCGGCGGCCTCGCGCTCGACCCTACCGGATGGCTGCCGGCGGCCTCGCTTGCGATCGGCAAGGCCGGGTTGCGCAGCCTCGCGCAGACGCTGCACGCGGAACTCGCGCCGCTCGGCATCCATGCCGGCACGGTCACGGTCGCCGGCGCCGTCGCGCCGGGCACCGCCTTCGACCCGGACCGCATCGCCGAGGCCTTCCTCGACCTGCACCGAGACCCACCCGGCGCCTTCCGCGCCGAGATCATCTTCCGCGGCTGAACCCTCCCCAGGAGCCTGCCCATGACCGACCCCCTCGCCACCGTGCGCCGCTTCGTCGAGGACTTTCTCGGCCGCGCCGACCTCGCCGCGGCGGACGCCACGGCGCATCCGCGCATCCAGGGCATAACCGGCCTGAAGCCGATGGGGCCGATCGACGGGCTCGATGAATACAAGGGCATCATCCAGGCCTTCGTCGCCGCCTTCCCCGCCGAGGCGCCGGTGCGCATCATCGACCAGTTCGCGTCGTCGGACGGCACGCGCGTGGTGACGCGCTTCCACTCCCGTCAGCGCCACGCCGCGGATTTCTTCGGCGTCGCCGCCACCGGCCGCGTCATCCTGTTCGACGAGACGCATGTGGCGCGCCTGCGCGACGGCCTCATTGTCGAGAACATCGTCAGCGCGACGAACCTCGAGTTCGAGATGCTGATGGCACCGGTCCTGGCGCCGATGATCCTTCGTTGACCGCGCCCTAGCGCTGAACCTGGCCCAGCGCGAAGGACCGCAGGTCGCGCTGCGCGGCGCGGAACACCGCGTTCTGCTGGTGCCCCTTCTCCCGCGCCAATTGCGGCACGCGGCGCATCACCCATTCGCCCAGTGCCAACGCCGTCACGCGCCCTTCGGCATCCACCGCCGCGCGCCCGCGCAGCCCTTCCATCAGCGCATAGGCGAAGACGCCGTTGCGGTCGTCGTAGGAATCGAGCGCCTCCTGCACCGAGGATGACGCGGCGAGCAGGAAGCGCCCGGTGTCGTTGCCGATCGCGGCCAGCTGGTCGATGTCGATCTGCCCGGCGTAGCAGGTGTCGATCATGATGAAGGCGTCGCGCGCGCGGATGCGCGCCAGGGCGGCGACCAGCGTGCCGTCGTCGATCCCCTGCTGCCGCACCGACGCCATGCTGCTCATGTCGCGGATGTCCGAGGGCAGGAACAGGAAGCGGTTGCCCGGCTGCGCCACCACGCCGTGCCCGGCGATGTACAGGATGAAGGTGTCCGCCGGCGCCGTGTCCCGCGCCGCGGCGGCGAGCGCGTCGAGGATGCCGCGCCGCGTCGCCCGCGCATCGGGCAGGGTGCGCACCTCCACCTCCCGGAACAGCCCGTTGCCGCCGGCGCGCAGCGCATCGCCCACGGCATTCGCGTCCGGCACCGCGAAGCGCAGGTTCAGCTCCGCCAGCGCATGCTGGTTCACCCCGATCGCGAGCACGAGCAGCCGGCCCGCGCCGGGCGGCGCCTCGGGTTCCCCGGGCCGGCGCAGCAGCAGCGCGGGGCCTTCGGCGAACAGCGCGCCGTCGCTGGCGTAGAGCCGCGTCGCGATGCGGTTGGTGCCGCCATCGAGCGGGACCTCGACGCTGGACTCCCCGGCCGAGGGCTCGGCACGGGCGGCGATGCGGTCGTTCACCAGCACGTCGAGCGGCCCGAAGCCGAGGCCGCGGTCGGTCGCCGTGAAGGCCATGCGCAGCGCGCGCGCGCCGTCGGGCAGGTTGCGCGCGTCCAAGGCCAGCGGCTGGCATTCCTCCCCCACCACGGCGCAGAGGCTGCCGGCGGCGAGCGTCGGCAGGCGGCCGATGCGACTGCGCACCTCGCCCAGCTGCGTCAGGCGTTCGCGTGCCGGGGCGAAATCCCCCGCGATCCGCCCGCGCACCGCGCGCGGGGCATAGAGCGCGCGATAGGCCTGCTGGAAGGATGCCCATTCGGGCGTCTGGTTGCGCCCGCCATTGAGGTGCACGCCGACCAGTTCCTGCCCGCCATTGGGCGCGTGGTCGAACAGCCCTTCCGGCGTCCAGAGCGCCCAGCGCAGCGTCTCGGCATGGACGAACAGGGCCGCGACCTCGCGCAGCGCGCCGGCCTCGAAGCGGTACCAGCGGATGGTGCCGTCGCCGAGCGCCGCGATGCCGGTATCCCCCGCGACGGTCACGCCCCAGACGGTGCCCGGCGTCTCGACGGAATCGATGAGCCGCCCGGCGGCGTCGAAGAGCCGGAGATGGGTGTCGGTGCCGAGGAGGAAGCCGTCCTCCCGCACCAGGATGGCGAGGCTGCGGGCGAATTCGCCCTCCCCCAGCCGCAGCGGCACGTTGCCCAGGCGCGGGCGGTTCGATCCCTGCCAGTCGAGCACGCGGATGCGCGCCGTCTCGGTCCGCGCCGGGGCGAAGCCGCCATCGCCCTGCCAGGCGGAGAGCGTGCCGCCGAGCGGGTCGAACACAAGCGGCGTGCCGCCCGCGCGCAGGGTGAAGCGCGCCTTGGTGCCATCCGCCGAGACGGCGAGCGTCACGCCCGTGTTGCGGAAATCCCCGCCCGGCGGGCGCGGCGCGATCGCCACCGCGCCATCGGGGGCGAGCCGCCCCCAACCCGGATCGGCCGCGGCATAGACAAGCCCGCCCTGCGGCAGCGGCAGCAGGTGGGATATCGCGTCGCGCGCCGCGGGGATGTCGGTGGCGGCGCCCAGGCCGAAATCGCCCCAGCGGCGGATGACGAATTCGCGCGGCGCCTCGGGTGCGGCGGCGGCCGAGGGCGGCGGCGGCGCGGCCTGCTGCGGCGCGGCGTTCGTCGACGGCGCCGGCGGCGGCTGCTGTTCGCGGACGTTGATGCCGCGCCCGCCCTGGCTTGGCGCGGCCGGGGCGCGGGAGGTCGCGCCCCCCTGCGGCACGGCGGGCGCGGGCCCGACCGGGCCGCCCCGCGCATGCCTGGCGTAGCCCGCCGCGTGCAACTGCACGCCGCCCTGCCCGTCATGCGCCCAGGCGATGGCGGGAAGCCCTTCCCCCGTGAGCCCCGTCACGTCGGGCGCAAACAGGGTCCGCAGGTCGGCGGTGGACAGGATCTCCACGCGCAGCCGGTTCTCGAAGCCCACCGCGAGCAGCGCCGCGTCGGGGGAGAAGGCGATGCCGAAGGGCCGCCCGCCCTGGACCGGCACGCGGTTGGCGAGTTGCCGGTGGTCGGCGCCGTACAGGCGCACCGTGCCGTCCGCGGCGCTCGCGGCGAGCCGCCCGGCGCGGTCGAAGGCGACCATGCGGACGGGGCCGGTGAAGCCGCGATCCTCGAACAGGACGCGGCCGTTCGTCGCGTCCCACACCTTCACGCCCGCGCGGCCCGACAGCCCGGCCGCGATGCGCCGCCCATCGGGGGAGAAGGCGATGTGGTTCGCCGGCGCGTCGAGCCCCATCAGCCGGGCGAACAGCCGCCCCGTGCGGGCATCGTAGATGTACAGGCCGAAGGAATTGTCCCAGCTGCGCGCCGTGAAGCCGCCGACGACGAGCCGCGCCCCGTCCGGCGACAGCGCCGCGGCGTAGAGTTCCCCTTCCGGCCCGGGCCCGATCGGCGGGCGGATGACCAGGCGCTGGGAGCCTTCGGGCAGGTTCCAGATGCGGACGGTCTTGTCGTCCGACACGGTGGCGAGGGTGGTGCCTGCCGCGTCGGTGGCGAGCCGCGCGACGTTGGCGATATGCGCCTCGGCCTCGATGCGGAGGAAAGGCTGCTGCGGCGGTTCGCTCGGCGGCGCCTGCGCCAGCGCAATCCCCGCCGTCAGCGCGATCGCGATGCCCGCGACGAGCCGGCGCCAAACGGAAGGCGGGTGCAGGGGACCCTTGTCCCCTGCCGGGGGAGTTCGAGGGGGCAGCGCCCCCTCGATTGCAGCCCGCGTGTCCTGAGGAGGCGACGCCCCCTCAGCCCTCGTCATGGCCGATCAGCCCGCCAGCTCGAAGCCCTGGCCCTGGGCCAGCCGGTCGGCGTTCTGCACGCTCTCGGCGAAGTTGTCGCGCCGGGCGATGTTGGTCGCCGCGAGCTGGCGGAACTCGCCATCCTGCCCGCGCCCGCCGCCGACCGCCGCCGTCGGGCTGCCCAGCCCGCGCACGCCGACCGCCGAGGCGGGGACATAGCCGCGCACGCCGGAGGATGTCTCGACCAGGGCGAAGTTGCCTTCCGCCGGGCGAACGGTGACCTGTTCCTGCGGGTTCAGCTGGCCGATCTGCGGCGAGTTGCCTTCCGGGCGGATGCGGATGGGCGCCGAGACGCGCGCCGAGACCGGCTGCGGCTGGCTCACGCGCGCGCCGGTGACGGCCTGCTTGGTGCCGGGCGCGATGGTCTCGATCGCGGTGTCGAACTCGGCGCCGCGGGTGCCGATCTTCTCGTTGATGCTGCGCGCCAGCGCGACGTCGCGGCGCATCAGGTCGCGCTGGTAGGACAGCAGCGAGAGCCCCTGGTCGCGGGACAGGCGCCCGCCGCGGACGTCGTTGCGGATGCGCTGGGCCTGCAGCACGCGGCAATCGACCAGCTGGTTGAAGGCGAGCTGGGTGCGGTCGAGTTGCGCGTTCTCGGCGCGAAGGTCGCCGCCCACGGCCATCATCAGCCCGGCCTGGTCCTGCGCCTGGCGCTGGCGGGCCTGGATGTAGCCGGCGGTGCCGCCGATGATGCCGCCCGCGACGGCGCCGATCGCGGCCCCCGCAAGGATGTCGCTGCCGCGCCGCCCGGTGGCGGCGGCGAGCAGCCCGCCCGCGATGGCACCCGTGCCGGCGCCGATGGCGGCCCCGCGCAGGATGTCCTCGCCGAAGAAGTCGCCGGTGCTGTCGAGCGCGACGACCTGGGCGCGGCAGGCGTCCCGCCCGTCGTCGACGCCGATGCGCGACGCCTGGGTTGAGACGCAGCCCGCGAGCATGGCGGCGGCGGTGACGCTGGCGACGGTGCGACGGAGCTTGGCGCGCATCAAAAATACTCCAAGGCGCTGGGCAACGAGACACGGTAACAGTCCCCGCCGCGCCGATCCAGAGCGCTTCGCGCGGCCCGCGCCCGAAGCGTGCGAAGGATCACTCCCGCGCCCCGGCCGCCCCGCCGAACAGGGCTGGTGCCAGGCGCCGCGGAACTGGCGTAACCTCCGCCGGTCCGCGTCCCGCCGCGCCATTCCGGCGCGCAGGCGGCCGCACAACGAACAGGGGGACAGAACGCGCATGCTGACCACACGCAGGCTCATCCTCGGCGCAGGCCTCTCGACCTTCGCGATCGGGCGCGGCGCCCTGGCGCAGGGCACTGGCCCGATCCGCATCGCGACCGCCGGGCCCATGACCGGCCAGTACGCCGCCTTCGGCACGCAGATGCGCGAAGGCGCGACCCAGGCGGTCACCGACATCAACGCGGCCGGCGGCGTGCTCGGCCGGCAACTGGCGCTCGAGGTCGGCGACGATGCCTGCGATCCGCGCCAGGCGGTGAGCGTGGCGAACCAGCTCGCCTCGCGGCGCGTGAGCTTCGTCGCCGGCCATTTCTGCTCCGGCTCCTCGATCCCCGCGCGCGACGTCTATGCCGAGGAAGGCGTGCTGCAGATGTCGCCGGCCTCGACCAACCCGCGCTTCACCGACGAAGGCAAGTGGAACACCTTCCGCGTCTGCGGCCGCGACGACCAGCAGGGCCAGGTGGCGGGCCGCTACATCCTGCAGAACATGCGCCAGCGGCGCGTCGCGATCCTCCATGACAACTCGGCCTACGGGAAGGGCCTGGCGGACGAGACCAAGAAGGCGCTGAACGCGGGCGGGATGCAGGAGGCGATGTACGCCGCCTACACGCCGGGCGAGCGCGACTACAACGCGCTGGTCAGCCGCATGAAGGCGGCGAACATCGATGTCATCTACCTCGGCGGCTACCACACGGAAGGCGGGCTCATCATCCGCCAGGCCAAGGAGCAGGGGATGAACGTCACGCTCATCGGCGGCGACGCGCTGGTGACGAACGAGTTCTGGCAGATCTCGGGCCCGGCCGGCGAAGGCACGCTGATGACCTTCTCCTCCGACCCGCGCCGGCGGCCGACGGCGGCGCAGGTGGTCGCGCGCTTCCGCGCCCGCAACGTCGATCCGGAAGGCTATGTGCTCTACACCTACGCGGCGATCCAGATCTTCGCGGAAGCCGCGCGTCGCACCAACGGCGTCGATCCGCGCCGGCTCGCCGCGGCGCTGAAGGCGCAGGGGCCGTGGCCGTCGGTGCTGGGCGACATCTCCTTCGACCAGAAGGGCGACGTGACCGTGCCGGACTACGTCTTCTACATCTGGCGCAACGGCTCCTACGCCGAGATCTCCTGATTCCGGTTGCGGCGCGGCGGCGATGCGGTGCAGCATCGCGGCGTCAACAAACGAAAGGAGGTGATCCGGTGTCTCATCGCTTCATTCGGGCAGTCGCGCCCGTGGCCCGGATCACTGCCGGCCTCTGAACCGGCAGGTCACCAGGGTTTCGCGGGCCGCACGACCGGCCACGCGATGGGAAGGCTCCGGGGGGAAACCTCCGGGGCCTTCTGCGTTTCGGGGCAGGGTCCTAGGCTGCGCGCGGGGAACGCCAGGGGCCGCGCATGACCATCCGCAACGTGCTCTACATCATGTGCGACCAGCTGCGCTGGGATCACCTCGGCTGCGCGGGGCATCCCTTCCTGCGCACGCCGAACATCGACGCGCTGGCGGCGCGCGGGGTGCGCTTCGCGCAGGCCTATGTGCAGTCGGGCATCTGCGGGCCTTCGCGCATGAGCGCCTATACGGGGCGCTACGTCTCCTCCCACGGTGCGACGCACAACCGGGTGCCGCTGTCCGTCGGCGAGGTCACGCTGGGCTGGCACCTGCGGGAGAGCGGGCGGACGCTGGCCCTGGCCGGCAAGACGCACATGCTGCCCGATGCGCGCGGGATGAAGCGCCTGCTGCTTGATGGCCAGGACGAGCTGGCCGTGCTGCTGCGCGAAGGCTGGTTCAGCCTGGTCGACCGGCATGACGGCCACCATGCCGAGACCGACAGCGCCTATGCCGACTGGCTGCGCGCCAAGGGCTACGACTGCCGCGATCCCTGGTCCGACTACGTCATCGCCGTGACGGACGAGCAGGGCCGCACGCAGAACGGCTGGAAGATGCGCAACGCCCGCCTGCCCGCCCGGGTGCGGGAGGAGCACAGCGAGACCGCCTACACCACCGACCGCGCCATCGACTTCATCACCGCGCAGGGCGACACGCCCTGGGTGCTGCATTTGTCCTATGTGAAGCCGCACTGGCCCTACATCGCGCCCGCGCCCTGGCACGCCATGTATTCACCGGACCAGTGCCTGCCCGTCGCGCGCGACGCGGCCGAACGCGGCAACGACATCCACCCGGTGCTGCGCGAATTCCAGAACGAGGAAGTCGCGCGATCCTTCCAGAACGACGACTGCATCGCCGCTGTCCGCCCCGCCTATCAGGGGCTGATCGCGCAGCTCGACCATCACCTGGGGCGGGTGTGGGAAACGCTGGAACGGCTCGGGCGGTGGGACGACACGCTGGTGGTCTTCACCTCCGACCATGGCGACTACCTCGGCGACCATTGGCTGGGGGAGAAGGAGCTGTTCCACGACTGCATCCAGCGCGTGCCGATGATCCTGTTCGATCCCTCGGCCGAGGCAGGGGCCACGCGCGGCACGGTCGACCAGCGCTTCGTCGAGGCGATCGACGTGGCGCCGACGATCCTCGATGCCCTGGGGCTCGACCCGGCGGAGCACCTGATGGAAGGGCGTTCGCTGCTGCCGCTGACGCGTGGCGGGGCGGGGCGCTGGCGGGACGCGGTCTTCAGCGAGCTCGACTGGACCTTCCGCGGCGCGCGGCGGCGGCTCGGCCTGCCGACCGGGCACCACCATGCCTGGATGGTGCGCACCAATCGCTGGAAATATGTGCATTGGACGGACGGGCTGCGGCCGATGCTGTTCGACCTGGTGGCCGACCCGGAGGAATTCCACGACCGGGGCGCCGATCCCGCGCTCGACGGCGTGCGGGAGGCGATGCGCGAGCGGCTGCTCGGCTGGTTCGCCGGGCTCAAGCGCCGGACGACGCTGACCTGGGCGGAAGCCGAGTTCCGCACCGACCGCCACAAGGCGGCCGGCGTCTTCTACGGGGAGTGGTAGCCGGTCGCGCTCAGCGCGCGATCCAGCTGTCCGGCCCCTCGCCGGAATCCTCCGGCAGGTCGGCGGCGACATCCTGCACCATCGCCGACACCCATTCCGCCGCGGTGGTGCCGAGCGCCGCGGCGCGCCGCGCGATCTCCTCCGCCACCTCGTCCGGAAGTTCGACTCTGACCTCGGCCATTGGCCCGCTCCTGGTTGCGATCACGTTGAAGGATACACTCACAAGGCTTTACGGCGCCTTTGCGTCCTCAACATGGGTGGCGTGTGGAATGCGGGATTCGTGCCAGCGATTCACCCCGCGCCGATCGGGTGGTAGTCGCGGCTGAACCAGATCAGCCCGCGGGAGGCCGCGCCCTGGCGGACCGCCTCGACCTCGGCGAAGACCACGCTGTGCGTGCCGCGCTCGATCACCTCGGCGATGCGGCAGTCGAAGGACACGGTCGCGCCGTCCAGCACCGGGGAACCGGTGGACAGCAGGCCCCAATGGGCGTGGGAGAAGCGCTCGACCATGTCCGCCTCGGCGCTGCGGCCGGCGAAGCGCGTCGACAGCGCTTCCTGCCCCGGCGCGAGGCTGTTCACGCAGAGCACGCCGTTGTCCTTGAACAGACGGTTCTGCGGGCTGCCGCGGTTGAGGCAGACGAGCAGCGTCGGCGGGTCGTCCGTGACGGAGCAGACGGCGCTGACCGTCAGCCCGCCGAGGCCCGCCGGGCCGTCCGTGGTCACGATGTTCACCGCGGCGCCGAGCCTGGCCATGGCGTCGCGGAATTCCTGGCGGGTGACGGCGGGCATGCTTGGTCCTTCCTGGCCGCGGGCGATCCGCCCGGCTGCGGCATCCTGGGATTTCACGAACGCTGCGGGCAGGGTCCGAAGCGGATGGCCTCGACGCGCGCCTCGATCCGCGCGCGGGTGTCGTCGACATCGGTGCCGATGGCGATCTTCTCGACCGGCGGCGGCTGCCCGCCGAAGGATTGGCGCCAGAGCGCGCCGAGGTCGATCCGTTCCTCGACCCAGGTGCCGCGCGGCGCGGTCGCCGCCCGCAGCACGAAGACGCGGCCGAGCCCGGCCATGTAGGGGCTGTCGAAGCCCTGCGGCTCCTCCCCCGTCCCGCCCCAGACGAAGGTGAGGGCGGAGCGCGGCAGCGGCCGGCCGCCGGCCTGGCTCTGCGCCAGCGCGTGCTGGGTGCGCTGCCAGGCGCTGACGCTGCCGGGCCAGCTGGCGAAGCCGATGGTGATGGCGATGGCGCGGTCATCCCCGCCCCTGCGGTCGAGCCGCGTCGCCGGCGGCCCTTCATCCACGCGCCAGCGCCAGGACAGGCACTCGGCCGCGCGGCGTTCCCAGCGCCAGACGAAGCTGCCTTCCCCCCGCCCATGGATGGACACGCCGCCATTCGCCAGGCGCTCGAAGCGCGCGGGGCGGATGCCGGACCAGCTGCCGTCCTGCCAGCCCTGCTGCGGGTCCGCGGGCTGCGGCGCGCCGGCGCCGCCCGCGACCAGCGCGCCGAGGATCAGGACGAGGCGGTGCGCCGAGGCACGGGGCATGGGCATCGCATCCGAGATGACGGGCCGCGAACGGGTGCAGGCGCTCGCCGCCGGGTCGGCCGGCCCCGCGGGATGCGGAGGCCCGGCGCCCGGCCAGCAAGTTCCGTGCTCGGATGAAAATGAGGCCGGCCGGCGGGCGCCGCAAGATGCGACGCGACCGCCGCGTCAGCGCTTGACCACGCCGCCGCCGCCGCCGGTCAGGTTGCCGCCGCCGCCGCCGAGATTCCCCCCGGTGAGGCCGCCGCCGCCCGTCAGGTTCCCGCCGGTCCCGCCGCCGCTGAGGCCACCGCCGGGCGGCCCGCCCGGCACGCCCGCGCCCGGGCCGGCGCGGCCGCGGAAGGCGGTCGTCACGCTGTCGACCAGCCGCGCGCTGTCGTTCGACTGGTCGGTCACCCAGGCGAAGACCACCGCGACGCCATGGGCGGCGAGGCACTGGACGGTCAGCGATTCCTCCCCGCGCCAGCCGAACACCGTCTGGCGGCTGTCGGAGATGCTGGCGGTGAAGCCGACGGCCTGGACGGCGCGCAGGCCGACCGCCAGGCATTCCTCCTGGTTGCCCTGGGTGACGCGGGCCCAGGCGGTCGAGACCGAGGACGCGCCGGCGGGCAGCGCCGCGAAGCCGAGCGCGCCAGCCAGGATCAGTGCGGGGATGCGGGACACGGGAGCCTCCTGCCGGGTCTGCATTCTGTAGGGGATCATCCTGAAACACATGGTTGCCGCATGCCAGCGCCGCGCGCCATGAATCGCATCACGTCGCGCGCCGGCGCCCGGTTCAGCCGGGCGGCGCCGCGATGCGGTACAGCAAATGCCGCCGCAGCGGGTGGTCCTCCGGCAGCCGCGGATGGTCGAATTCCCCCGCCGCCGCCATGCCCAGCCGCTCCATCAGCCGCCAGGATGCCGCATTGCCGGGCACGGTGAAGGCGACGACCTCGGCCAGGCGCAGCGTGCCGAAGGCGAAGCCGAGCGCCATCCGTGCCGCCTCCCTGGCGAAGCCGCGGCGGCGATGGGCGGGGTGGATGCGCCAGCCGATCTCGACCGCGGGGGTGAAGGGGGCCTCCCAGGGGATGTGCATCAGCCCCACCACGCCGAGGAAGGGCGCGCCGCCCGTCTCCTCCACCACCCAGAAGCCCCAGCCATGCTGCTCGAAATGCGTCTGAAGGCGCTCGGCCCAGGCGTCGCTCTGGGCCCGCGTCATCACCGAGGCGAAGTGGCGCATGCTCTCCGCATCGCCGTTGATGGCGAAGAGCGGGTCGAGATCCTCCCGCCGCCAGGGGCGAAGGCTGATCCGCGTTCCTTGCAGGGTGACCGGGCGCATGGGTCGCGGCATGCTAGGGGCCTGCCCGGGCGATGACGAGTGATCCCGGTCACGGAGGACCCGCCATGCACCTTGCCGATGCGGATGCGCTCGCCGCCCTGATCCCGGACGGGGCGCTCGTCGCCATGCCGCCCGACAATTCCCTGCCCTCGGTCGCGATCGCGAAGGCACTCGTGCGGCGGGGGGCGAAGGGGCTGCGGCTGCTCGGCGTGCCGGTCTCGGGCTTCGCGACCGACGTGCTGATCGGCGCGGGCTGCGTGGCCGAGGTCGAGACCAGCGCCGTCTCGCTCGGGGAAGCGGGCTTCGCGCCGCGCTTCACCGCCGCGCTGAAGGCGGGGCGCATCGTCGTGCGCGACGCCACCTGCCCGGCCATCCACACCATGCTGCAGGCATCGGAGAAGGGCGTGCCCTTCATGCCGCTGCGCGGGCTGATCGGCAGCGACATCCTCGCCAACCGGCCGGACTGGAAGGTGGTGCCGAACCCCTTCGCGGACGCCGGCGAGGACCCGATCGTGCTGCTGCCAGCCAGGCAGCCGGACTTCGCCGTCTTCCACGCGGCCATGGCGGATGCCGAGGGCAATGTCTGGCTCGGCCGCCGCCGCGAATGCGCGACCATCGCACATGCATCGAAGGCCGCGCTGGTGACGGTGGAGCGCGTGGTGGAGGGCAATTTCCTGGAGGATGAGCGGCTCGCCTCCGGCGCCATCTCCGCCACCTACATCACCGCGACGGCGATCGCGGAACGGGGGGCGCGGCCGGCCGCGCTGCTCGACGAATACGGCTTCGACCAGGCCTATGTCAGCGACTACGCCCGCGCGGCCAAGACGGATGAAGGCTTCCGCGCCTGGCTCGACCGGGAGGTGTTCGCCGCCGCCGCCAAGGTCGCCGCGGAATGAGCGCGCCCGCGATCATGCCGGAGGAACGGCTCGCCGCGACGCTGGCGCGGCTCATCCTCGACCCCGCGGCGCCGCCGGCGCGGCACATCGCGGTGGGCGCAGCATCCCCCATCCCTGCCGCCGCCTGCTGGCTGGTGAAGCTGCTGGGGCATCCGGTGCGGCTTTCGCTGCTGCATCGGCGCAGCGGCAATCCCTTCACGGAAGGCACACGCGAGCTGTTCGACCTGACCGGCCAGGGGCGTATCGACCTGTTCTTCCTGGGCGGCGGGCAGATCGACGGGCGGGCGAACCTGAACCTGGTGGGCACCGGCGAATGGCCCGGCACGGGCGTGCGCTTCCCCGGATCCTTCGGGTCCGCCTTCATGTACTTCATGACGCCGCGCACCATCCTGTTCCGGGAGGAACACTCCCCGCGCGTGCTGGTGGACAAGGTGGACAACATCAGCGCACCGGGCGTCTCGCCGCCGGGCGTCTTCCGCCGCGGCACGGCGCAGGCGCTGGTCACCGGCAAATGCGTGTTCCGCTTCCATCCGGACCAGGCGCGCTTCTCGCTCGAAAGCCTGCATCCGGGGGAAAGCGTGGACAGCGTGCGGGAAGCGACCGGCTTCGGCTTCGACGCGCCCGATGTCGTGCCCGCCACGCCCGACCCGAGCGAGGCGGAGCTCGCCTTGCTGCGCGGCCGGGTGTGCGACGAGATGGCCGAGACCTATCCGGAATTCTGCGCGCGGGTCTGGGGGCGCGGGCGGGCGGCGTGAGCGCCGGCCTCTTCCTGTTCCTCTTCTCCGCGGCGCTGGCGCTGCTCGCGCTCGGCCAGGTGCTGGGCGCCCTGCGGCACCGGCGCTGGCCGCTCGCGCGGCTGACCGTGGAGAGCGTCGAGCATCGGCGCGGTAAGCGCGGGGTCTTCCTGCATTGCCGCGCCGTGGACGAGAGCGGCTACGACTGGACGCATGTGGAGCATCGCCTGACCGCCACGCGCGAGACGATGCCCAGCCCCGGCGACACCTTCGAGATGCGCTTCGACCCGCAGAACCGGGAACGGCTGGCGCCGGCAAGCCCCACCGCCGCGCTGATCATCGCGGCCTTCATGCTCGGCGCGGCGGCGCTGCCCTGGATCGCGCGCGCCTTCTCCGGTCCGGCGGCGTTCTGATGCCCGGCCTCTGGTTTCGCTCGCGGCCGACCCACCAGCCCGGCGCGCCATAGCCTTCGCACAAGGGCCAGGCCCTTGCGCTCCGGGTATGAGCGGCCGGCGGCGCCTCGACAGCCCCACCCCGCCCGGCGCATATCCATCCCCATCATCGCAGGAGGAAACCCATGGACGGCGCGATCTCGGGACAGAAGGGACTGGCGGCCTCGGCCGGCGCGCTCGCCGGGCTGCGGGTGGTCGACCTCACGCGCGTCCTCGGCGGCCCCTACTGCACCATGGTGCTGTCGGACCACGGGGCGGAGGTCATCAAGCTCGAACCCCCGCAGGGCGACGAGGTGCGCGACTGGGGCCCGCCCTTCAACGAGGATGGCGACGCCTCCTACTTCGTCGGCGTGAACCGCAACAAGCGCAGCGTCGGGCTCGACCTGTCCAAGCCCGCGGGGCGGGAGGTGCTGCTGCGCCTGCTCGAAGGCGCGGACGTGCTGATCGAGAACTTCAAGCCGGGCTCGATGGAGAAATGGGGCCTCGGCTACGAGGCGGTGCTGTCGAAGAAATTCCCGCGCCTGATCCATTGCCGCGTCTCGGGCTTCGGCGGCGAAGGGCCGCTCGGCGGCTTCCCCGGCTACGACGCCGTGCTGCAGGCGATGGTCGGCCTGATGTCGATCAACGGCACGGAGGATTCCGGCCCGACGCGGCTGGGCAACCCGATCGTGGACATCGCCACCGGCCTGTTCAGCACCATCGCCATCCTGATGGCGCTGCATGAGCGGGAGAAATCCGGCCGCGGCCAGTATTGCGACATGACGCTGCACGATTGCGGCATGGCGCTGCTGCACCCGCACGCGGCCAATTTCTTCCTGTCCGGCAAGCGCCCGAAGGCGACCGGCAACCCGCACCCGAATCTCGCGCCATACTCAAAATTCCGCACCGCGACCTGCGAGATCTTCGTCGCCGCCGGCAACGACCCGGCATTTCGAAAATTCTGCGAGTTCCTCGGCATCCCCGAGGTCGCGAAGGACGAACGCTTCGCGACCAACGGCCAGCGCGTGATCAACAAGGCCGCGCTGACCGAGGTGCTGGAGAAGCGCTTCGCCTCGGAGGACGGCCACGACCTGACGCGCCGGATGCTCGCGGCGGGATTGCCGGCGGGCCCCGTGCTGCATGTGGACGAGGCGATGGCCGCCGAGCACACCGCCTTCCGCAACATGGTCGCCGAGATCGGCAACTTCCGCGCGCTGAACACGCCGATCAAGCTGTCCCGCACGCCGGGCGGGGCGCGCTCGGCGCCGCCGCGCTTCAACCAGCATGGGCGGGAAGTGCTCGCCGCGCGCGGCTTCACCGAAGCCGAGATCGCGGCGCTGGAGCAGGACGGCGTGCTGGTGCCAGCGCGGCGGAAGTAGTCTCCGCCGGACCATGACCGAAACGACCTGACAAGGTCGGCTTTGTCGGCATGGTCCGGCTGGTAACCTGCGAGGCTCACGCGACCGTTATTTGAGGACCTCCCATTTTGGAGAGGTCCTCATGCCCCGCATCGCCCGTCCGCTCCTCGCCATCGCCCTTGCCGGCGCCGCCGCCCTGCCCGCCGCGGCCCAGGAAACCAGGCTCGACGGCTTCTACCTCGGCATCTTCGGTGGCATCGCGGTGCTCGATTCCACCGTCGTCATCCCCGCCGCCGAGGGCCGCGCGGCGGCGAAGTTCGTCGACCAGGGCGGCGACGGCGCCGTCATCGGCCTGCGCGGCGGCTGGGGGCGGATGATCAGCCGCCACGGCTATGCGGGCATCGAGGGCGAGTTCCTGCTGCCCATCGACGTCACCAGCCGCCTCAACGCGCTCGGCGTCGAATACCGCGACAGGCTGCGCAACGAGTTCGGCGTCTATGGCCGCATCGGCTGGTCGCCGGAACGCAACAGCCTGTTCTTCCTGCGCGCCGGGATGACCATTCCGCGCCAGTCCTTCGATTCCGTCCCCGGCGGGTCGCGTGAGACCTGGTCCGTCGCGCCGGCCATCGGGCTCGGCGCGGAGACGCATGTCACGCGCCACGTCGCCGCGCGCATCGACGCCACCTATTCCTGGCCGACGGGCGACAACCGGATGGAATCCTACCGCATGACGGCGGGGCTGGCCTGGCGCTTCTGACCGCGGCGGGTCAGGACGGCGCCGGCAGCAGCCGGTAGCCGAGGTTGCGCACGGCGCGGATCGGCCCGAATTCCGGATCGAGCCCGAGTTTCCGTCGCAGCCCGAGCACCAGGTTGTCCACCGTCCGGTCCGCATAGGCCCAGGGCCGGCCGAGCACCTCGATCGAGATGCGCTCCCGGCTCACCCCCTGCCCGCGCGCCTGGACCAGCAGCGTCAGCAGCTGCGCCTCGGTGCGCGTCAGCGCGATGGCGCCGCCTTCTGCCCGGCGGGCGGATTGCCATCCGGGGGCGAAGGTGAGTCCCGGGCGCAGCGTGACGGGCGCGCCGTCCTCCTGCGCGAAGGCGGCCTGCGCCTCGACGAAGCCGAGCGCGCCGACCCGCGCGCCGCCGGCCTGCCGCGCGCGCAGGCTGGCGCGAAGCAGCGCGGCGGCGAGCGCGGGCGGCAGCGGCCGCGGCAGGCA
>NZ_JAGIYZ010000003.1 GCF_017813355.1 Roseomonas nitratireducens | reverse complement strand
GGGGGCTGTGGCGGCGGCTGGCGGGGCGGCTCGGGCGGGCGCGCGGGGGGTTCCGGCGGGCGCGGCGGCTCGGGCGGCCGTGGCGGGGGCGGCGGCGGGCGGCAGAGCAGGCGCCTTTCCCCCGCCTCGGCGTAGATGCGGGCGAGCTCGGCACGCAGCGCGCCTTCCCGCGCCTCCTCCTCCCGCAGGGCATCGAGGCTCGCGGTCGCGCGGTCGGGCACCGCGCATTGCGCCTGCGGCGTGGCGAACCAGCCGAAGGGATCGCGCCAGAGCAGCCACAGGGCGAGCAGCAGCGCCAGCAGCAGCAGCAGGAAGGCGAGCAGCCAGGGCCAGATGCTGCGCCTGGCCGCGACCGCCGCCGCGGGCGGGCCAACGATCGCCATGGGGGCCGCCGCGGTCGGCACCATGCGCACGAGCAATTCGCGCATCGCGCCGGCGCCCGCCGCCATGTGCCCCCAAGGCGCGAGCACAGGCTGCCCGTCCCGCACGCGGATCGCGCCCTGGTCCGGGATTTCCAGCGCGAGGCGCAGCAACTCGCCGAGGAAGCGGTCGCCTTCCGACGCCGACGCACGGAGCTTGTCCGCCGCGCCCTGGATCTCGGCGACCATGCGCATGAGGTCGGCGCGCACCGCCTCCTGCGCCGCGGGATCGAGGGAGGGCAGCGGATAGGCGGGGCCGCTGCCCGTCGCGTACCAGTCGATGCTGCCCTTTTCCGGGTCCGGGTTGGGTTCGGCGAACAGCGCGGCGTGGCGGGGCGACAGGGCGCGGCGCAGGTACTGCGTCAGCTGTTCCCAATGCTGCACCGCCAACTGCCCGCCCACGCCCTGGGCCAGCAGGTCCCGGTTCAGCGTGGTGGCGATCAGGCTCTCGTCCACGGGCTTGCTCTTTCGCCCCGGGTCAGCGCGGCGTGGCCGGGGCCACGGGCGTCGCATCCTGCGGCGGCGGGGGGGCGGCGGGCGCGGGTGCCGGCGCGGGCGATGCCGGCGCGGGTGCGGGTGCCGGCGATGCGGGCGCGACCGGTGCCGCGGGCGAGGCAGGGGCCGCGACCGGCGCCGGCTGGCAGGCGCCGGCGATGTCCGCGATCGTCACCCCGTTCGCCGCGAGGAAGGCGAGCACCGCCTCCGTCTTCTGCGCGTAGGAGACACGCTCCCCCTGTTCGGCGTTGAAGAAGCCGAAGGTGTTCACCCCCACCACGCGGCCGCAGCGGTCCACCAGCGGCCCGCCCGAATTGCCGCGGCTGATCGCCGCCGTGTGCGGCATCACCGTCAGCCCCGAGGCCAGCGCCTGCACCGCGCTGACGAGCCCGTCCGTCACCGCCAGTTCCGGGATCGCCTGGCTGTTGCCGTCGAGCAGCGCGCGGAAATTGGCGTCCGTCTGCATGATCGCCTGCGGGAAGCCGGCGGCGATGACGGGGTCGAGCCGGCTCGCCACCCGCGTCAGGCCGAGCGGCGAGAGCGCCGGGGCATCCGCCGGCAGCCGCAGCAGCGCGAAATCGGCCCGGCCGGGCTGCGGGTCCGGCGTCTGCGCCGCGACCTGAACGGTGAAGGGCCGGCCAAGCCGGCGGTTCACGACGTAGACGCGCGCCGGGTCGAGATTCGCGACGACATGCGCGTTGGTGACGATCACGCCGGGTGCCACGACGAAGCCGGTGCCCGTCCCCACCCCCTGCCCGTTCGCGAGCGGCCCGAGCACCAGCACCGTCGCCTGGTCGAGCAGTTCGATCAGCGAGCCCTGGAAGGCCTGCTGCCCCTGCGCCGGCGGCGGCATCTGGGCGGGCTGCATGGGCGTGATCTGCGGCGGCGTCAGCGGCGAGAGGCCGAAATCGCCGGGCCGGCAGACATCGCCGGCAAGCGCCGCGCGCGCCGCCTCGATCTCCCGCCGCAGCGCGTCGTTCGTCTCCCGCTGCCGGCCGATCTGCTCCGTGATGCGCGCCTCGTCCGCGACGGGCGCGACCAGGCGCTGCCCGGCGATGCGCTCGGCGATGAGGTTCCAGCCGAGCCAGAAGCCGAGGCCGAGGAAGACCAGCGCCACCAGCACGCCGATCGGCAGCAGCCACCAGTTCCAGGCGGAGGAGGTCGCGCGCGACGCGGGCGTCGCGGCGGCGGCCACGGGGGCGACGGGCGGCGGGGGTGGCGGCGGCGCGGCCGGGCGCGGCGGCGGGGGTGGCGGCGGCGGGGCGCGTGGGGGTTCTGCCACCGGGCCTTCGGCGGCGAGGGCCGGCGGCAGCGCCGCGCCATAGACGCCGCGCAGGTGCTGCGCCCGGCTCGCCGGGTCGCGCATCGCGCCCGCGGGGGCGAGGCCCCAGCCGGTGATGAGCGGCCGGTCCTCCAGCGCCAGGATCGAATCGGGGCCGGCCAGCACCAGCGCCCCGCGCAGCAGCGGGTCGCCCATCAGCGGCGCGAGGGCGGCGAGCTCGGCGGCCAGCCGCGCCTCGACCGAGGCACGACGCGCGGGCGGCAGGGCCGAGAGCGGGACAGGGTCGCCCGCCGCCTCCGCGTACCAGGACACCGAGCCGGGATTGCGCCCATTGCCCCAGGTGACGACGGGTTCGGCGAACAGCGCGGCGCGGTCGGGCCCGAGCAGCGCGCGGAGCCGTGCGTCGGCGTCCAGCACCGCGCCGCCGCCCATGGCGACGGGCTCGAGCCCCGTGAGGTCGGTCTTCAGGATGAAGCGCGGGCTCGCCATCGTGTCGTCGGCTCCGGACGGAAGGCTGCGGCGGCGCGGCCGATCCCCGCACCCCTTCGCCACTCTAGGCAGGAAGGATCATGCGGGAGAATGGCTTCGCCGTGGCGAGGATCACCTTGCGGCGGCGCAAGCGCCGCGTCGGTGAAGCGGTTCAGGCCTCGAGGACCACGTAGGCGTCTTCCACCCGCACCGCGAAGGTCTCCGCGACATAGGGGCCCTCGGCCAGTTCGGCGCCCGTGGCGACGGCGGCCGGGAAGGGCCGCACCTTGGTCCGGCGCGGATCGAACCAGGACTTGCCGGTGCGGATGTCGAACTCCCACTGATGCCAGGGGCAGCGGATGAATTCCCCGGCGCGGGAGAATCGGTAGGTGCCGGGCGCGTCGGATTGCGTCAGCCCGCACAGGATGCCGCCCGACAGCGGGCCGCCCTGGTGCGGGCAGCGGTCGAGCAGGGCGAAGAACTCTCCCGAAAGGTTGAAGACGACGATCCGCTTGCCGTCAGCCTCCACCACCTTCCGGCCGCCGGGGGGAATCTCGGCGACCGGCGCGACGACGTGCCGCGCCATCAGCGGCGAAAGAGGCGGCGGGCGTTGCCGCCATAGATCAGCGCGCGCTTTGCCTCGGGGATGGTCGAGGGAATGGCCAGCCGCGGATCGTCGAAATCCCAGTGCGGATAGTCGGAGGCGAAGAGGATCCGGTCCCAGCCGATCCATTCCATCGTGTCGAGCAGATGCTCGGGCCGCTCCGGCTCCTCGATCGGCTGGGTCGAGACGAAGACGTGCTCGCGCAGGTACTCGCTCGGCGCGCGCTTCAGATGCGGCACCTCGTCGCGCAGCCGCTTCCAGGTGGCGTCGAGCCGCCAGCCGAGCGAGGGCATCCAGGCGAAGCCGCATTCGATCATGATGACGCGGAGCGAGGGGAAGCGCTCGAAGATGCCCTCCACCACCATGGAACTGACCTGCGCCTGGGCGCTGGTGGCGTGTTCCTGCACTTCCTCCACATAAAAGGACGGCCAGCCGCCATTCGTCATGGCATGGCCCGAATATCCGAAGGCATGGATGCCGACGGGCAGGCCCGCTTCCGCCGCCGCCTGCCAGATCGGCCAGTAGCGCTGCCGGCCGAGAGGCTCGCTCGTGCGGCTCATCAGCAGCACCTGGCAGAAGCGCGGATCGCCCGCCCAGCGGCGGATTTCCTCGACCGAGGCGGCGCCGTCCTCATAGGGCACGACGATGGACCCGCGCAGCCGGTCCTCATGCCGCAGCCAGTGCTCGACCTGCCATTCGTTCACCGCGCGGGCGAGCGCGACCGACAGCCCGTCGTTCACATCCCCCTGGCCCGAGGGCTGCAGCGGGTTCAGCACGCCGATATCCATGTCGTAGCGGTCGAGCAACTGCTCCCGCAGGAAGGGCAGGTCCGAGGCCGGCGGCCCGCCGCCCGGCGGCCAGGCGTCCCGCCGGCAGGCGAGCGGCGCCGCCTTCGGGAAGGGATAGCCCTTGTGGAAGCCGTGCCGCGCGTGGATGCCGTAGGTGGCAAGCCGGTGCCAGGCGGCCTCCGTCATGAAGGGGCGGAACTCCGACAGGTCCCGTACCCGCGGATGGATGTCGACATCGACAAGGCCAAGCGTCGTGGCGGCCGGGCGACCCGGCGCGGCGATCGGGCGGACGAGGTTCATGCGGTTCCTCCTTCCCTCAGCCGAGCATAGGTGGCCCGCGGGTTCTCCACCATGATCTTCGGCAGCAGCCCCGCCGGCAGGCCGGTCGGCACGGTCGCGTCGCCCTCGAAATGCGCGTGCGGCCAGTCGGTCGCCCACAGCAGCATGTCGTCGGAGCGGAGATGGTCGAGCATGCGGGCCACCGTCTCCCCTTCCTCCGGCGCGTCGAAGGGGCGGATCGTCAGGCGCACCTGGTCGCGGACAAGTTCCGATGGCGGGCGGTCGACCCAAGGGATCTCGAAGCGCACGCCCTTCCAGCCCTTGGTCAGCCGCCACAGGAAGCCCGGCAGCCAGGAGACGCCGCTTTCGATCAGCACGATCTTGAGCGCGGGAAACTTCCCGAGCACGCCTTCGGTCAGCAGCGAGGCGAGGCTGGCCTGGAAGCCGAGAGAATTCGCCGCGTATTCCTCGACATACCAGGACGGCCAGCCGACTGAGGTGGGCGGATGCCGCCAGGCGCTGCCGGCATGGATGCCGAGCGGCAGCCCGTGCCGCTCCAGCGCGGCATGCACCGGCCACCATTCGCGCCGGCCGAGCGGGATCTCCCCCATGCACAGCACCAGGCCCTGCACGAAGCGGGGATCCGGCGCGAGGCGCTCGATCTCGGCCAGCGCTTCCTCGACGCCGTTGGGCAGCAGGATGGAGGCGCGCAGCCTGGCATCGCGGTCGAGCCATTCGGCGCGCACCCAGTCGTTCACCGCCCGCGCCATGGCGGCGGACATGTCGCGGCTGAAGGGCAGTTGCACCGGGAACAGCGGGTTCAGGATGCCCGTCCCGGTCCCCCAGCGGTCCAGCGCCTGGGATTGCAGCGCGCCGACATCCGCCGGCGGCTGCCCCTTCGCCCCGCGCCAGTCCGCGCGCACGGAACTCGGCGCGTTCGGGGGGTAGGAGGCGCTTTCGAGCGCCTCGATCCCGCGTTCGACCAGCGTATGGCGCCAGTACTCGTCCATGTAGGGCAGCAGCGCCGCGACGCCGGGCACGGCGGGATGCAGGTCGCAATCGATGGCGGCGATGGTCACGTTTCCTCGGCGCCCCTTCATCCGTGGCGACGGACGGCAGGTTCGGCCGGATCGCCCGCGCCTGCAATGGGCAGGCGGGTCAAGCCGCGCGATAGTCCCGCCATGGACCAGACCCTGCCCTTCGCCCTGCCGCTCGACGGCGCCTCCAATGTCCGCGACCTCGGGGGCTGGCGCGTCGCGGACGGGCGGCGCGTGCGGCCGGGGATGGTCTGGCGCTCCGCCGCGCTGCACGGGCTGACCGAGGCGGACCTCGCCCGGCTGGCCGAGGCCGGCATCGCGACCGTGTGCGACCTGCGCGGGGAACGGGAGGCCGCGCGCGCCCCGTCCCGCCTGCCGCCGGGGGCGGTGGCGCATCCGCTGCCGATCGAACCCTTCGTCGGCGCCTCGCTGCGCGACATGCTGGAACGCGGCGCGGCCACGGGCGAAGGCGCGGTGGAACTGCTGCGCCGGGCCTACCTGTCGTATGTCTCGGACCACCTCGACGCCTATCGGCGCCTTTTCGCGCTGCTGCTGGACGAAGCCCGCCGGCCGCTGCTGTTCCACTGCTCGGCGGGCAAGGACCGGACGGGCATCGGCGCGGCGCTGGTGCTGACGGTGCTCGGCGCGGACCGCGCGACCGTCATGGCCGACTATGTCGCGACGGACCGGCTCTGGCGGCGCGACCATCCGCTGCCGCCGGGCACGCCGCAGGCTGCGGCGGACGCCATCCTGTCGACCCATCCGGCCATGCTCGAGGAAGCGCTCGACGCGGTGCTGGCGCGCTTCGACGGGGTCGAGGGACTGGCGGCGGACGGACTCGGCCTCAGCCGATCCGGACTTGCATCATTCCGCGAGGCGCTGTTGGATTGAAGCGGCCGGGGGGCGCCCGGAGCCCTCATCCATGAGCAACTTCTACATTGTCGACAGGCGCGCGCCGCAATCGGGCCGCATGTTGGACTTCATCGCCATTCGCGGGCTGCGTGGGATGGCCGCGGAGCAGGGCGACATGATCCTGGAGATCGCCATGCGCGCGCACAGCGCGGCGGGCGCATCGCCCATCTCGACGCTGACGCTCGTGGCGCACGGGGCGCCCGGCGCGCTGCAGTTGGGGCTCGGCCTCAGCGAGCATACGGCGCATGACTTTTCCGTCCTGCGCAGTCGCATGCGCGGCGGGCCGCTCTCGTCCGTCCGCTGCTTCGCCTGCACCGCCGCGGCCAATGCCGGCGCGGACAAGTGGAACAAGGACGCACGCTTGAAACGGGCTGGGGTACGGCAGGCAGCCGGGCGGGCATCACGACCGGCCGCGGCTACCGGCTGCTTCAGGCGCTCGCCCGCGCGCTCGGCTGCGAGGCGCGCGGCCCGGTGCTGACGCAGTACCTGTCGGCGGAGGGCTACCAACGGATGCTCGACGGCGAGGCCTTCCGCGGGCCGGTGCTCGTCGTGGCGCCCGATGGGGGCTTCCGCGTCGAACATCCCGACGGCTCGGTACGCGACGGCGCCTCCTACGTCTGAGCGCCACGCGGCGGGGCCATGCGCCGGCGGGGATTGAGCCCCCTGCCCCGGCGCGCCACGCTGGCAGCCGATGGACATCCAGATCCCCCCGCCAGGCGCCGCGCAGGACATCCTGCCCGGCCTCCGCTGGCTGCGCTTCCCCCTGCCCTTCGCGCCCCACCACGTGAACGCCTGGCTGCTGGAGGATGGGGATGGCTGGCTTGCCATCGATGCCGGCGTCGCGAACGACGAAACGCGGGGGAACTGGACCGCGGCGCTGGGGGGTGCGGCCTTCGGCGGGCGGCCGCTCGCCGGCCTGCTGGTGACGCATTTCCACCCCGACCATGCCGGGCTGATGGGCTGGCTGGCCGAAGGCCATGGCGTGACGCCGCTGATGACGCGCATCGAATGGCTGCAGGCGCGCGCGCTCTGGTTCGACACGGGCGCAGAGATGATCGCCCACCAGGCGGAATTCGCACGGCTGGCCGGCGCGCCCGATGACTACGTGGCCTTCCTGCGCGGGCGCGGGCCGCTCTATGTGCGCTCGGTCGCGCCGCTGCCGCGCGCCTTCCGCTGCATCGCCGATGGCGACGTGCTGCGCATCGGCGGGCGGGACTGGCGCGTCATCACCGGCCAGGGGCATGCGCCGGACATGGCCTGCCTGTTCTGCGCGGAGGACCGCGTGCTGATCGCCGCCGACCAGATCCTGCCGCGCATCTCGCCCTATGTCGGGCTGCATGCGGGGGAACCGATGGGCGATCCGCTCGGCGCCTTCCTCGCCTCGCTCGACCGCTTCCGCGACCTGCCGGAGGACACGCTTGTGCTTCCTTCCCATGGCGAGCCCTTCCGTGGGCTGCATGCGCGGCTCGATTGGCTGGCCGCCCACCATGAGCAACGGCTCGCCGCGCTGGAGGAAGCCTGCGCCGTGCCGGCCAGCGCCCACGCCCTGCTGCCCGCGCTGTTCCGCCGCCCGCTCGACCAGCGCAACCTCGGCTTCGGGCTGGGCGAGACGCTTGCGCATCTGCGGCTGCTGGAAGCGGGCGGGCGCGTGGCGCGGGAGCCCGACGCGGCGGGCGTCTGGCTGTGGCGGCGGCGATGAGCGGCATGGACATCGCCGCCTTCTGCCGCGCCATCCCGAAGGTGGAACTGCATGTCCACCTGCTCGGCGCCATCCGGATCGAAACGCTGCGGGAGATGGCGCTGCGCCAGGGCGCGGGCTTCACGGAGGCCGAGGTCGCCGACCTCGCCCGCCGCGACGCGAAGCCCAAGGGCGTGCTGCACATCCTCCGCGCGCTGGAACAGCGCATCCTGCGCGGGCCGGAGGACCTGCACCGCATCGCCTACGAATACCTGGAGGACGCCGCCGCGCAGGGCGTCCGCCATGCCGAGATCTTCTGGAACCCCACGGGCACGGCGCGGGACTCCGGCATCTCCTATCGCGACGGCGCGGACGCGATCCTCGCCGCCTTCGACGACGCGAAGCACGACCATGGCGTCTCGGCGCTGCTGATCCCGTCCATCGACCGGGAGGCAACGCCCGAGGAGGCGGTCGAGATGGTCGCGTGGATGCGCGACCACCGGCGCGACCGCGTCATCGGCCTCGGCATCGACTACCGGGAGACGGACCGGCCGCCGGAGCTGTTCTGGAAGGCCTATCGCGACGCGAAGCGCGCGGGGTTCCGCCTGACCGCCCATGCCGGGGAGTTCGGCTGCCACTGGCGCAACGTGGAGACGGCGATCGACCTGCTGGAGGTCGAGCGGATCGACCATGGCTACACCGTGCTCGACAACCCGGCGCTGGCGCGGCGCTGCGCGGAACGCGGCATCGTCTTCACCGTGGTGCCGACCAATTCCTACTACCTGCGCACCCTGCCGCCCGAGCGCTGGGCGCTGGACCACCCGATCCGCCGCATGCCGCAGGCCGGGCTGCTGCTGCACCCGAACACCGACGACCCGCCGCTGCACCGCATCGACCCCGCCGGCTGCTGGCGCATGATGGCGGAGGATTTCGGCTTCGGCCTGGACGACCTGCGCCGCTTCATGCTGAACGGCATTGTCGGCGCCTTCCTGCCGGAGGCCGACAAGCGCGGCCTCGCCGCCACCTTCGTCGCCGAATACGACCGGCTTCGCGCCGGTATGGAGCAGAGCGCATGACCGCCGCCGACACCATCGCCGCCATCCGCGCCGATGCGCGCTTCGCCAAGGCCAGCGCGACGCTGGCCGCCGAGCATGCGCGCATCGTCGACGACCTGGTCACGCTGACCGAGATCCCCGCCCCGCCCTTCGGGGAAGAAAAGCGCGCCGCGGCCTATCTGGACATGCTCCGCGCCCATGGGCTCGAGGAGGTGGAGCAGGACGAGATCGGCAACGTCATGGGCATCCGCCGCGGCTTCGGCAATGGCGAGATGCTGGTCGTCGCGGCCCACCTCGACACGGTCTTTCCCGCCGGCACCGATGTGCGCGTGCGGCGCGAGGGAACGCGGCTGATGGCGCCGGGCATCAGCGACGACACCTGGTCGCTCGCGGTCAATCTCGGCTTCATCCGCGCGCTGGACGCGGCCGGCATCCGCACGCGGCAGGACATCCTGTTCGTCGGCGACGTGGGGGAGGAAGGGCTGGGCGACCTGCGCGGCGTGCGGCATCTGTTCGAGAAGGGCCGGCACCGGGAGCGCATCCGCGCCTTCCTGACCGTGGACAGCCCCGAGGTGGACCGCATCGTCGCCGGCGGCGTCGGGTCCCGCCGCTACCGCGTGACCTTCCGCGGCCCGGGCGGGCATTCCTACGCCGCCTTCGGCATCGTCAACCCGATGTACGCGATGGCGGAGGCGGCGCGCGCGCTCGCCGCGGTGGAGGTGCCCAAGGCGCCGCCGACCACGCATTGCGTCAGCATCGTCTCGGGCGGCACCTCGATCAACGCCATCGCCAATGCGGTGACGATGGAGGTGGACCTGCGCTCGGCCTCCGCGGCGGAGCTCGCGCGGCTGGATGCGCGCTTCCTCGCCATCGTCGAGGAAGCCGTCGCGGCCGAGAACGCGGCGCGATCGACCGCGGCGGGCACCGTCGCCGCCGAGATCACGCGCGTGGGCGACCGCCCGGCGGGGGAGACGCCGGCCGGCGCGCCGATCCGCGACATCGCCGCGGCCGCGGTCGCCGCCGAAGGCTACGCGCCGCGCTTCGAATTCTCCTCCACCGACGCGAACGTGCCGATGAGCCTTGGCATCCCCGCGCTCAAGATCGGCGCGGGCGGGCGCGGCGGGCGGGCGCATTCGCTCGACGAATGGCTCGATGTGGAACCCGCCGAGGCGCTGCGGGGGATGCGCACGAGCCTCGCCGCCATCCTGGCGCTGGCCGGGATGGAGGGGATTTCCTAGAGGTTGCGGCGCTCGGCCCGCAGCGTCGGCAGGCCGATCCCCGTCGCGTCGAAGCCGCCATCCACCGCGATGACCTGGCCGGTGAGGTAGGAGGCGCGCTCGCTGCACAGGAAGAAGATCGCCTCGGCGAGTTCTTCCTCGAGCCCGTAGCGGTTCAGCGGGATGGTGTCGTGGTAGTCGCGCCGGATCTCGGGCGTGTGCACGGCCTTGGCCATGGCCGTGTCGACCGGGCCGGGCGCCACGGCGTTCACGCGGATGCCCAGCGCCGCGAGCTCGACCGCCTGCTGCTTGGTCAGGTGCGCGAGCCCCGCCTTGCTGGTGCCGTAGGCGACGCGAAGCGTGGAGGCGCGCAGGCCGGAGATGGAGGTGATGTTCACCACCGCGCCGCCCCCCGTCTCGGCCATCAGGGGTGCGGCCGCCTGGGTCATCAGGAAGGGGCCGGTCAGGTTCACCGCCAGCACCCGGTTCCATTCCTCGGCCGTCGTCTCGAGGATCGGCTTGAACACCGCGGTGCCGGCATTGTTGACCAGCGCGTCGAGCCGGCCGAAGCGGTCCCGCACCGCCGCCATGGCGGACGGGCCGCTCGCCGGGTCGGCGACATCGGCGGCGATGGCGAGCGTCGCCTCTGGCCTGGCGATGGCCGCGATCGCCCCATCCAGCAGCGCCGCGTCGATGTCGAGCATGGCGACGCGCCAGCCCTCGGCGATGAAGCGGCGCGCGGCGGCGAGGCCGATGCCGCGCCCCGCGCCGGTGACGAGCGCGACGCGCGTGGGGAAGGAAGTCGTCATGGTCTGCTCCGGCGTCGGGGGGCTGGCGGGCGGCGCGGCCTCAATCCGTCGCCATGACCTTCACGTAGGACCCGGGCGCGTCCTCGATGGCGGGCAGGCCGCCCTCGCCCGGGATTCGCGCCGGCACCATCGCCTTGTCGAGGCCCGACACCCAGCGATGCCAGTCCGGCCACCAGGACCCGGCGAGCTCGGTCGCGCCCTTGAACCAGGCCTCGGCCTCGGGCGGCAATTCCTCGTTGATCCAGTGGCTGTACTTGCCCGCATCCGGCGGGTTGGCGACGCCCGCGATATGTCCCGAGGCGGCGAGAACGAAGCGGATCGGCCCCTTGTAGATCTGCGTCGCGCGATAGGTGGAGATCCAGGGCGCGATGTGGTCCTCCCGCGTCGAGAGGATATAGGCCGGCACCTTGATCTTCCGCAGGTCCAGCTTCACCCCGTCGAGCTCGACGCCGCCGGGCTTCACCAGGTCGTTCTGCTGGTACATGCGGCGGAGGTAGAAGCTGTGCATCTTCGCCGGCATCCGCGTGGAATCGTCGTTCCAGTACAGCAGGTCGAAGGGGAAGGGCTCCTGGCCCATCAGGTAGTTGTTCACCACGAAGGACCAGATCAGATCGTTCGCGCGCAGCATGTTGAAGGTGGTGGCCATCTCCTGGCCCTCGAGGAAGCCGCGCTTGTGCATCTTCTCCTCAAGCGCGGCGAGCTGCTCCTCGTCGATGAAGACGCCGAGTTCGCCCGCTTCCTCGAAATCCACCATGGTCGTGAAGAAGGTCGCGGACTTCACCCGCGTGTCCTTCTTCGCGGCCATGTGCGCGAGGGTGGAGGCGAGCAGCGTGCCGCCCAGGCAGTAGCCGATGACGTTGGCACCCTTCTCCCCCGTCGCCTGCTCCATGGCGTCGAGCGCGGCGTAGGGTCCTTCGCGCATGTAGTCCTCGAAGCCCTTCTCGGCGAGCTTCGAGTCCGGATTGACCCAGGAGACGACGAACACCGTGTGCCCCTGTTCGACCGCCCAACGGATGAACGAGTTCTTCGGCCGCAGGTCCAGGATGTAGAACTTGTTGATCCAGGGCGGGATGATCAGTAGCGGGCGCTTGAGCACCTTCTCCGTCGTCGGCGCGTACTGGATCAGCTGCATCAGGTCGTTCTGGAAGACGACCTTGCCTGGCGTGACGGCGATGTTCTCACCCACCTTGAACTTGGTGTCATCCGTCATGCGGATCTTGAGCTGGCCGCGGCCGCGCTCGAGGTCGCCCAGCAGGTTGGACAAGCCGCGCAGCAGGTTCTCGCCGCCCGTCTCGGCGGTCCGCCGCAGCACCTCGGGGTTCGTCATCAGGAAGTTCGTCGGGCTCATCGCATCGACGAACTGGCGGGTGTAGAAATCGACCTTCTGCGCCGTCTTGGGCTCGAGCCCCTCGGTCCCCTCGACGACGTGGCGGAAATAGCGGGCGGACAGCAGGTAGGACTGGCGGATGAAGTCGAAGACCTCATGGTCCCGCCAGGCCTCGTCCTTGAAGCGCCGGTCCTTCTGGTCCTCGGCGATCACGGGCGAGGGATCGTCGCCCATCATGCGACGCGCCGTGTTCTGCCAGAGCGTCAGGTAGTCGTGCCAGAAGCCGAGCTGCGCCTGCACCAGCCGCGCGGGGTTTGCCATCAGCCGCGTCGTCATCTCGAGGAAGGCGTTGCCGATCTTCAGCGGATCCGGGTCGGCGGGGGAGCCGGCCTGGCGCTTGAGGAAGTCCGACACGATTCGCTGACCGCGCTCGGCGACATCCGCCATGGTCCGACTGACCAGGGCGGGATCGGGAAGCCGGAAGGCGGTCGGTGTTCTGTCGTTGTTTTCGGCCATCTGGCGTTCCGGATTCGAATCGATATGCCCAAGCCTTCGCGGGCCGACCGATTCCGGTTACGCCTGCCACCCATGCGGGATGCAGCGCGATGACCGTTCGGGTGGGCCGCCTGGCCGGCGAAAGCCACGGTAGGGGCCGGGGCCGGGCCGATCAAGCACGCGCCGCCGCCGCGGCGGCGCTTCTGCTGCTGGGTGGATGCACCGGCGGCCAGGGGCCGGAGTCGATCGGCCCGCTGTTTTCCCGCATATTCGGCCCGGCGAATGAGGGCCGGGAAAGGCCGCCCGGCGCCGATGCGCCCTTTCCCAACCTGGGGACGATCCCGCCGCGCCCGGCTGTCGCCGACCCGGCGGTGCGCAACGCCCTGACGGCCGCCCTGGCCGAGGAACGCCAGCGCAGCCGCAACCCGCTGGACCCGGAGATGCGCCCCGAACCCATGCGCCCGGCCCGGACGCGCGGCGATGGCAGCATGCCCATGGCCCCGCCCGGGCCGCCGCCGCTGGCTGCCGCCCCCCGCGTGCCGTGGGAGGAAGCGCCCGTCCTGCCGCGCCCCGCACCGGCCGCGCTTCCGGCCCCCGGGCCGGGGACGCCACGCCCGCCCCAGCCGGCGGCCGCCCCGGCGCCCGCCCCTGCCCTGCCCGACATCGGCACGGCGCCGCCGCCCCCGCCGCCGGCCGAACTTCTGGCCCCAGGCTCCGGGCCGCCACCGCCGCCGAGCCCGGATCTGCTGGCGCCTCGCACACGCTGAACGCGGCGATACACAGGGGGCGGACCTTGCTCTATAGGTCGCGCCCCTTCCACCACGGACCTTCGCCATGACCGAGGATTTTCACCGCATCCGCCGCCTGCCGCCCTACGTGTTCGCCGAGGTGAACGCGGCCAAGGCGAAGGCGCGCGGCGCGGCGGAGGACATCGTCGACCTCGGCATGGGCAACCCCGACAGCCCGACCCCGCCGCACATCGTGGCCAAGCTGATCGAGGCCGTGCAGGACCCGCGCACCCACCGCTATTCCCAGTCCAAGGGCATCCCCGGGCTGCGCCGCGCGCTGGCCGGCTACTACGCCCGCCGCTTCGGCGTGAAGCTGGACCCGGAGACGGAGGTGGTGGCGACGCTCGGCTCGAAGGAAGGCCTCGCCAACCTCGCCCAGGCGATCGCGAGCCCGGGCGACACCATCCTGGTGCCGAACCCGTCCTATCCGATCCACCAGTTCGGCTTCATCATCGCCGGCGCCTCGGTCCGCTCCATTCCCTACACGCCGGACGATTCCATGCTGGCGGCGATCGACCGGGCGGTGCGCCATTCCGTGCCGAAGCCGACGGCGGTGATCGTCAACTTCCCATCGAACCCGACCGCGCTCGTCGCGCCCATCGAGTTCTACCGGGAACTCGTCGCGCTCTGCCGCAAGCATGATCTCTTCATCCTCTCGGACCTCGCCTATGCGGAGCTGTATTTCGGCGACGTCCCGCCGCCCTCCGTGCTCGAGGTGCCGGGGGCGAAGGACATCACGGTGGAATTCACCTCGATGTCCAAGACCTACAACATGCCGGGCTGGCGGATGGGCTTCGCGGCGGGCAACCCGCGGCTGATCGCGGCTCTCGCGCGGGTGAAGTCCTACCTCGACTACGGCGCCTTCACGCCGATCCAGGTCGCCGCCACCGCCGCGCTGAACGGGCCGCAGGACTGCATCGAGGAGATGCGGGTGCTCTACAAGGACCGCCGCGAGGTCCTGGTGAAGGGCCTGCGCGCCGCTGGCTGGGACGTGCCGGCGCCGGAGGCCTCGATGTTCCTCTGGGCGCCGATCCCCGAGCGGTTCCGCCACCTCGGCTCGGTCGGCTTCTCGAAGCTGCTGCTCGAGAAGGCGAAGGTCGCGGTCGCCCCGGGCCTCGGCTTCGGGGAACATGGCGACGAGCATGTCCGCATCGCCCTCGTCGAGAACAACCACCGCATCCGCCAGGCGCTGCGCGGCATCAAGGCGTTCCTCGTGGGGGACAATGCCGCGCCGGCGGATGAGAAGCAGGAAGCCCTGAACGCATGAGCCGTCCCATCTCCGTCGCGGTCGCCGGCCTCGGCACCGTCGGCGCCGGCGTGGTCAACCTGCTGCGCGCCAATGCCGACATCATCGCCGCGCGCGCCGGCCGCCCGATCGCGGTGACCGCCGTGTCCGCCCGCGACCGCACGCGCGACCGCGGCGTGCCGCTGTCCGGCCTGCGCTGGTACGAGGATGCCGTCGCACTCGCCGCCGACCCGCAGGTCGAAGTCGTGGTCGAGTGCATCGGCGGCTCGGACGGCAAGGCCAAGGCGCTGGTCGAAGCCGCGATCGCCGCGGGCAAGCATGTGGTGACCGCCAACAAGGCGCTGCTCGCCGTGCACGGCGCGGGCCTGGCGGAAGCGGCCGAGGCGAAGGGCGTAGCACTCGCCTTCGAGGCCGCGGTCGCCGGCGGCATCCCCGCCATCAAGGCGGTGCGCGAAGGCCTCGCCGCGAACCGCATCTCCCGCGTCGCCGGCATCCTGAACGGCACCTGCAACTACATCCTGACCACGATGCGCGAGCAGAAGCGCGAATTCTCCGAAGTGCTCGCGGAGGCACAGAAGCTCGGCTACGCCGAAGCCGACCCGTCCTTCGACATCGACGGCATCGACGCGGCGCACAAGCTCGCCATCCTCGCCGCGCTGGCCTTCGGGCGACCGGTCGATTTCGGCGCGGTGCATGTGGAGGGGATCCGGGAGGTCAGCGCGCTCGACATCGCGCTGGCCGAGGAGCTCGGCTACCGGATCAAGCTGCTCGGCATCGCGCGGCGTGAGGATGGCGGCATCTCGACGCGCGTGCATCCCTGCATGGTGCCCGTCTCCGCCCCCATCGCGCGGGTCGACGGCGTGTTCAACGCGGTGGTGGCCGAAGGCGACTTCGTGGGCCGCGTGATGATGGAAGGCCGCGGCGCGGGCGCGGGGCCGACGGCCTCGGCCGTGGTCGCCGACCTGATCGACATCGCGCGCGGGCGCTTCACGCCGGTCTGGGGTGCTGCGACCGCCGCGCTGAAGCCGGAACCCTCTCTGCCGATGGAACGCCACACCGGCGCCTATTACCTGCGCCTGATGGTCGTGGACCGGCCCGGCGTGATCGCGGACGTGACCGGCGTGCTGCGCGACCATGCGATCAGCCTCGAATCCATGCTCCAGCGCGGCCGCGCGCCGGGGGAAGCCGTGCCCGTCGTGCTGACCACGCATGAGACTAGCGAGGCCGCCGTGCGCGCCGCGCTCGCGCGCATCGCGGCGCTGGACGCGGTGGTGGAGAAGCCGGCGCTGATCAGGATCGAGGCGCTGTAGGGGCGCTATCCGGTCAGCCAGACGCGGCTGGCCGGATCTCCTGCTCTCAAGGCCATCGATCCCGCGGCACGAAATACGGCCGCTCCCACTCGGCGTGCCCGGAGCCTGCCGCAGCGGCGGCCGGGCGGGGACTGCCCGAATCCCTTGGCTGGTATAGACTGGCCGGGATCATCAGGAGGAAACCCCATGCCCGAGTCAGGCGCCCCGCACGGGCTTGTCGTCGACCGCAACCTGGCGCTCGAACTCGTCCGCGTGACGGAAGCCGCGGCGCTGGCCGCTTCCCGTTGGATCGGCCGCGGCGACAAGAACGCGGCCGACGGCGCGGCGGTGGAGGCCATGCGCAAGGCCTTCGACACCGTCGCCATCACCGGCACCGTCGTGATCGGCGAGGGCGAGATGGACGAGGCGCCGATGCTCTACATCGGCGAGAAGGTGGGCCTCTACGCGCGCACCGGCGGCGGGCCCGAGGTCGACATCGCCGTCGATCCGCTGGAGGGCACCTCCATCACCGCCAAGGGCGGCCCCAACGCCATCGCCACCGTCGCCCTGGCCGAAAAGGGCGGCTTCCTGCATGCCCCCGACATCTACATGGACAAGATCGCGGTCGGCCCCGGCCTGCCGGACGGCGTCGTCAGCCTCGACGCCAGCCCCGAGCAGAACCTGCGCGAACTCGCCAAGGCCAAGAAGGTCGAGGTCAGCGACCTGATGGTCTGCACGCTCGACCGCGACCGCCACAAGGACCTGATCAAGGCCTGCCGCGCCGCCGGCGCGCGCATCACGCTGATCGGCGACGGCGACGTCTCGGGCGTGATGAACGTCAGCCAGCCGGAAGCGGGCATCGACATCTACATGGGCTCGGGCGGCGCGCCGGAAGGCGTGCTCGCGGCCGCCGCGCTGCGCTGCATCGGCGGCCAGATGTATGGCCGCCTGATGTTCGAGACGGAAGAACAGATCGCCCGCGCGCGCAGCATGGGCATCACCGACCCCAACCGCGTCTACGCGGTGGAGGAGATGGCCCGCGGCGACGTGATGTTCGCGGCGACCGGCGTGACCACGGGGGCGATGCTGCGCGGCGTGCGCCGGTTCTCCGGCGGCGCCTACACGCATTCGATCGTCATGCGCTCGAAGTCCGGCACGGTGCGCTACGTCGAGGGGCACCACAACTTCGCGCGCAAGCCCTCCGCCTTCGTGGCCTGACACCGTCATGGACGGGACTGCGGACGCCGCGCCGGTCCTTGGTGTCGCGCGCAGCGTGACCGGCCGGCGCTGGGTCTGGCGCCCTGCGGATGCGCGCACCGGCCTCGGCATCGCCCAGCGCCTGGGCCTGCCGGAAATGGTCGGGCGGCTGCTGGCCGCGCGCGGCATCGGGATCGAGGCGGCGACCGGCTTCCTCGAGCCGACGCTGCGGGCGATGATGCCCGACCCTTCCGCGCTGATGGACATGGAGGCGGCCGCGGACCGCCTGGCCGCCGCCGTGCGCAGCGGCGAACATGTCGCCGTCTTCGGCGACTACGACGTGGACGGCGCCTGCGCCGGCGCGCTGATCTCACGCCTGTTGCGCGACCTCGGCTGCGAGGTCACGCCCTATGTCCCCGACCGGCTGAAGGAAGGCTACGGGCCGAACGCGCCGGCGATCGCCGGGCTGTGCGACCGCGGCGCGACGCTGATCGTGTGCGTCGATTGCGGGATCGCCGCGGCCGAGGCGCTGGCGGCCGCCGAAGGTCGCGCGGATGTCGTCGTGCTCGACCACCACAAGGCGGAAGGTCCCGCGCCGCGCATCCTGGCGGCGGTCAATCCGAACCGGCTCGACTGCACATCCGGCCTGCACAATGTCTGCGCGGCCGCCGTCGCCTTCCTCGCCGGCGCGGCGACGGTGCGCACGCTGCGCCGGGCCGGATGGTTCGCGCGCCGGACCGAGCCCGACATGCTCGCGCTGCTCGACCTGGTGGCGCTGGCGACGGTCTGCGACGTCATGCCGCTGGTCGGCTTCAACCGCGCGCTGGTGGCGCAGGGGCTGAAGGTGATGGCGCGGCGCGGGCGGCCGGGCATCGCGGCCCTGCTCGACGTGACGGGCGCGCGGGACGCGCCGACGGCGCACACGCTGGGCTTCCTGCTCGGGCCGCGCATCAACGCCTCGGGCCGCATCGCCGAGCCCGATCTCGGGCTGCGGCTGCTGCTCTGCGAGGACCCTGTCGAGGCACGCGCCATCGCCGAGAAGCTCGACGCGGTGAACCGCCGGCGTCAGGAGGTCGAGAGCGAGGTGCTCGGCGCCGCCCATGCCATGGCCGAGGCGCAGGCCGATGCCGGGCGCGCGGTGCTGCTGCTGGTGGGCGAAGGCTGGCATCCCGGCGTCGTCGGCATCGTCGCGGGGCGGATGAAGGAACGCTTCAACCGGCCGGCCTGCGTGGCGGGCCTGGCGGACGGGCTGGCGAAGGGTTCGGGGCGGTCGGTGCCGGGCGTGGACCTTGGCGCGGCGGTGATCGCCGCGCGCCAGGCCGGGCTGCTCGAGACGGGCGGCGGGCACGCGATGGCCGCCGGATTCTCCTTCCGCGCCGGCCGGGCGGAGGAAGTGCACGCCTTCTTCGAGGAACGTCTGCGCCACGCCGCGCTGCTGCCGACAGCCGCCGACCTGCTGGTGGAAGGCGCGATCAACGTCGTCGCGGCGCAGACCGACCTGGCGCAGGAGGTGGCGCGCCTGGCCCCCTTCGGGCCGGGCAATGAGGAGCCGATCCTCGCCATCCAGCGCGCCCGCGTGGTCAAGGCCGACCGCGTGGGCAAGGAGGGCGCGACGATCCGCGCCATCGTCGAGGGCGAGGATGGCGGGCGGCTCAAGACCATCTGCTTCCGGGCGAAGGACGGGCCGCTGGCGCAGGCGCTGCTCGCGCAGGACCGCGTGCCGATGCACCTGTGCGGCCATCTGCGGGCGGAACAGTGGAACGGCCAGGTGACGCCGTCGCTGCAGGTGGTGGACGCCGCGCCGGCGTGACCGCGCCGGGGGCTATTGACCAGCCGCGCCCTGGGCAGTAACCCGGCGCCCGGCCAAGTCCCGTTCGTCTAGAGGCCTAGGACACCAGCCTTTCACGTTGGCAGCACGGGTTCGAATCCCGTACGGGACGCCACTTCCGACGAAACCGAGAACCATTCGCCCGCGGCGCCGCGCAGTTCGGCGCGCGATCGGAGCACGCCGCGCGCATCACGCTCGCCGCCGCAGGCCCACGGCCCACAGGGTGGCCGTTCATGTGGTGGAAGGGCGCGCCTCGCTGTCGGCGCGACCGCGCAAGACGCCATGGCGCCGATGCCGACCGCCCGAATGCTGATGGGCGGCATCGGTCGATCCGAGGCCCAACCCGGCTCGCCGACGCCCGGCGACGCCATCCGCAACGTCCCCGCAGCGCAACGCCGCGGCGCCGCATCCCTACGCCTCGACCGCCCCCTGCAGGCGCCGCATCAGGCCGGTGTCCCGGTCGTAGAAATCCGGGCGGAACTGGATCGTCCCGTCGTCGTCGAGGAAGGCGGTATGGTAGGTCACGAAGACGGGCACCGGCCGCGGCAGGCGGGTGCGGACGGTGTCGCCCTGGGCGATCTTCCGGTCGATCACCTCGATGGGTTCCCGCATCAGCAGCGCAGCCAGTTCGCGCGGATTCTCCACGCGAATGCAGCCGCGGCTCATCTGCCGGTTGCCGCGGCTGAAGATGAACCGGTCCGGCGTATCGTGCAGGTACACGTCGAAGCGGTTCGGCATGTCGAACAGCACATAGCCCAGCCCGGCGGTCGGCCCGGGCATCTGCTCGACCTCCCCATTCGGGCGCATGACCATGTTGTTGCGTGCCAGGTAGTCGGGCTCCCGGGCGATCCGCGGCAGGATCTCCGCCTCCACGATGTCCCGCGGGACCACCCAGGGCGGGTTGAAGAATCCCGCCTCGATCAGCGCGTCGAATTCCGGGCTCTGGTTGCGTTCCGTGACGTCGCCAACGACGACCCGCGTCGTGAAGACCGGCCGCCCGCCGCGATAGAACACCAGCCGCTGGTTCGGGATGTTCACCCAGACGCGGTCCGGCGGCAGCTGCCGCGGCAGCCAGCGCTCCCGCTCCATGTTGACCTTCAGGCTGCGCAGGCGCGCCGCCGCCTCTGCCGCCGCAGCCGCGGCCGCTGCCGCCGTCCTCGGGCGCGCCGCGGGTGCCGCCTCGGTCCGGCGCGGCGCCAGCATCATCGCCCGCAGCGCGAGGTAGGTCTGGGTCTGCGGCGCCAGGGCTTCGATCTCCTCGACCGGGTCCTCGCGCAGGAGAGCACCGTCCAGCACCTCCACCACGTCGACCGGGCGCGGCGCCAGCGCCTCGAACCCCTTCCGCCGCTCGGCGGGCACGGCGCCATGCGCCAGCGCCGCGGCGTAGGACAGGACCGCGTTCGTGAGGATCAGGTCCCGCTGCAGCGTGGGCAGGGTCTCCATCCCCCGCAGCAGCGGGGCGTGGAACAGGTCAGGATCAAGCCCGTGATCGGCCGCGCGCAGCACCTTGGCGACGAGGGCCTCCGCCTGCGTCTCGAGCCCCGTCCAGACCGGCCGGTAGCCTCGGCGCTCGTAGAAACGCCGCAGCAGGTCGGCATCGAGCGACTGCCCGCCGACCTGCAGCGACTCGGATCCCTCCAACAGGCCGGCGAGTTCGCCATCCGGCCTCGGCCCGGCGCCGCCGCGGTTCGCCCGCGGCTCCGATCGCCCGCCGCAGGCACCGAGTCCCAGGGCAGAGCCGAGCAGGGCGGCCCCGCCAGCCAGCGTCCGGCGCCGCGAGAGCCGAGTCGGACAGGACGTCCATGGTCGCGGTTCGCCTCGTCTCATCCCACACTCCGGCGCGCGCGACACGACTTCTCCTCATCCCCCCGCTGTGTCCGGCAGCGAGCCGTTTGACAGAGATATGAGCATTGCCGTTCAATCAAAAAGTGTCCATGCGCCAAACGATGGAGATCAACGAGATGCGTTCTGCTTCCAAGTCCAACGGCCGGTCGGGGCTTCTCCGTCACACCGCGCTGCTCGTCATTCTGGCGCCGCTGCTGCTGCTCGCGGCCTGCGCGCCCGAGCCCCCGCCGCCGCCGGCCCCCGCCCAGGTGAGCCCGCCGCCGGCCCGCGTTCCGCCCGCGCGCGGCTGAGGACGCCCGCGCGGCGCCTCCGCGTCGCGCGTCGGCGCCTTCAAGGCTTTGCCTAGGCGCGCCTGTCGGGCGCGCCTCCAGGGTACCGAACGGGGTTGCTGCCCGTTCCACGGGGCGTGCGAGCATGAGCCATCCAATGGCTCGCGCTCGCCGCCCTTTTTCCTTGGCCGCCGATCAGGCCCCGATCGCGCTGTTCCGGGCCGGCCGGCGCATTGGGGCGCCGCGGCCTGCCCACGGGCGCTTGGTCCCCGCTTCGATGACTGGCGCGCCCGATCCTGATCCGCGGGACGCCCGCGCGGGTCAGAAGCCCGCGCCGAGCCCGTCCGTGATCGTGCCGCGCTCGCCGGTCTGCCACCAATTTCCGGCACCCGCCCAGCCCCGGTCGAGGTCGAGCCGGCGGACTTCCCGCGCCAGCGCGGCGCTCGCCTGCGCCGCCGCCGGCAAGGGGCCGAGCGCGCCCAGACGATCGCGCGTCACCTCGCCCCCCGGCTCGAACAGGCGGCGGTCGAGCGCGGCCGCGGCGCCGGGCGGGTCGTTCGCGCGCAGCCGTTCGGCGGCGCGCGCCAGCGCCCGCACGACATCGGCCGCCGGCGCGTTCTGCGTGACGCCGAGCGCGGCGCGATTCTCGTCCCGCGCCACGCGCATCGCGATCGGCACGGTGGGCGACATCGTCGGGAAGGCGTTGCGGTCCGTCGTCTCGATCGCCAGGGCCTCGAACCGCGCCAGCGCCAGCGCGGCCTCGGCGGGCCGGCCGTCCAGCCCCTGCCCTTCGCGGTCGAAGGCGGCGGCCGTGGCCTCCACCGCGGCGCGCAGCGGGCCCTGCGCGCTCGGCGTGGAGACAAGAACCCCGGTCAGGCCGGCCTGGGGCGTGCGCAGCTCCTCGCAGGCGGCGAGCAAGGGCAGCAGCAGCAGCGTGCGTCGGGCGATCACGTCCAGTCCTGACTGTTGTTGCCCTCGCGCTGGATGCGCCAGAGCTCCTGTTCGGCAAGGCGCGCCGCGCGCGCCGTCATGGGCAGGCGCGGCAGGGCGCCGAGGCGCTCGAGCGCCGCGGCGCCGCCCGGCGTGAACAGCGGCGGCGCGAGCGCGGCCGCGGCCATCGCCTGGTCCTGCATCGCATAGGCGATGCGCACCCGCGTCAGCGCGTCGATCACCGCCTGCGGCGGCGCATCGGCGGCGATGCCGAGCGCGCCGCGCCATTCCGGCCGCGCCTGCTCGAAGGCCATGACGGCCAGCGGCGACATCTCCGTCCAGCGAAGGTTCCAGCGCAGCTCGACGGTCAGGAACTCGAGTTCCGAGATCGCCTGCGCCGTGTCCCAGGGCCGCCCCGCCATGGGTGCCGAGGCGGCGAAGGCGTGGGCCGTGTTGAAGATCGCGTGGCGCGCCGGGTCGAGCAGCACCACGCCGCCGCCCGGCGCGGGCAGCCGGGCCTCGGGCGGCTGCGGCAGGTTGCAGCCGGCCAGCAGGGCCATGGCGCCGAGCATGGCCCCGCGCCGGCAGGCCAGGGTGTCGCGCATCGTCACCTCCCGCCCCTCCCTCGTTCGCCGCGCGACCCCGCGCGGCCTCACGTTCACGGGAGGCAGCCTGCCGCGCGCGCCCGTGCGCGCACAAGGGCCAGGACGGTCCGGCAGGTGGGCGCGGGCTCCTCGACCAGGTCGGCCAGTTCGACCACGGCGCCGAGCAGCGCCTCGATCTCCATCGGCCGGCCCCGTTCCAGGTCCTGAAGCATGGACGTCCTGTGCGCGCCCACCTCGGCCGCGCCGGCGATGCGCTTGTCGACATCGATGGCGAAACGGACGCCGAGCGCCTCGGCCACGCGCTGGCCTTCCAGCATCATGGCGCGGGCGACGCCGCGCTGCCCGTCATCGGCGATCAGCGCGTCGAGCGTCGCGCTCGTCAGCGCCGAGATCGGGTTGAAGGCCATGTTGCCCCAGAGCTTCACCCACAATTCGTCGCGGATGCGCGGGCGGACCGGCGCCTTGAAGCCGGCGGCGATCAGCGCCTCGCTCAGCTTCTGGGCGCGCGGGCTGCGGCTGCCATCGGGCTCCCCCAGCGAGAAGCGGTCGCCATAGGTGTGCTCGATGACGCCGGGCTCGGTCACCTCGGCCGCCGGGTAGACGATGCAGCCGATGGCGCGCGCCGGCGGCAGCAGGCGGGAGACGACGCCGCCCGGATCGACGCTTTCCACCACGCGCCCCTCATGCGGCCCACCCAGGCCATGGAAGTACCACCAGGGCACGCCGTTGACGGCGCTGACGATGGCGGTGTCCGGTCCGATCAGCGGCTGCATCTGCTCGGCCGCGCCGGGCAGCGAATGGGCCTTGAGCGTGACGAGGACGTAGTCCTGCGGCCCGGCCTCGGCCGCGGAGGCGACGCAGCGCGGGCGGGTGACCATCTCCTGCCCCTCGCTGCGCAGCCGGAGGCCATTGGCCTGCATGGCGGCCAGGTGCGGGCCGCGGGCGATGACCGTGACCTCGGCATCGCCCTTCTGCGCGAGCTTCGCCGCCATCAGCCCGCCGATGGCGCCGGCCCCGAAGACACAGAGCTTCATGCCGTGAGCCCCAGCTTCTCGGCCAGCCCGATGCGCATCAGCTTGCCCGTCGCGCCCTTCGGGATCTCCGGCAGGAAGACGATCTTCCGCGGCACCTTGAAGTCGGCCAGGTGCTGCGCGGCGAATTCGCGCAACTCGCGCTCCGTGCAGTCCATGCCCTCGCGCAGCACGACGGCAGCACCCACTTCCTCGCCCAACTTGGCGTGCGGGATGGCGAAGGTCAGCGCCTGGGCGACGGCCGGGTGGCCGGACAGCACGCCATCGACCTCGAGCGGGCTCACCTTCTCCCCGCCGCGGTTGATGAGTTCCTTGAGCCGCCCGGTCAGGGTCAGGAAGCCGTCCTCGTCGAAGGCGCCCTGGTCGCCGGTGCGGAACCAGCCATGCGTGAAGGACTTCGCGTTGGCCTCCGGGTTCGCCTCGTAGCCTGCGGTGACGTTCGGGCCGCGGATCACGATCTCGCCGATCTCGCCTTGCGGCAGGATGGTGCCGTCATCGCCCATGATGGCGACCTCGGGCCCCGCCGGCAGGCCGACCGAGCCAGGCTTGCGCGGCCCGGCGAGCGGGTTGGAGCACATCTGGTGGGAGGCTTCGGTCATCCCGTAGCTCTCGACCAGCGGCGCGGAGAAGACGCGTTCCAGGTCCTGCATCACCGGCCCGGGCAGCGAGGCGGAGGAGGAGCGGAGGAAGCGCAGCCGCGCGCGGGCGATGATCTCCGCATTGCGTTCCGCGCGGCCGAGGATCGCCTGGTGCATGGTCGGCACCGCGGTGAACCAGGTCGGGCGTTCCTCGTCCAGCCAGCGGAAGAAGCGCAGCGCGTCGAAGCCCGGCGTGCAGACGACGGCGCCGCCGGCGGCGACCGAGGACAGCACCGCCGCGATCAGCCCATGGATATGGAACAGCGGCATGATGTTCAGGCAGGAATCATCCGGCGCGAGTTCCAGCGTCCGCCCGATGTGGCGGGCGGAGGCGCAGATATTCGCCTGGGTCAGCGGCACGATCTTGGGCCGCGCCGTGGTGCCGGACGTGTGCAGCACCAGCGCCTCGTCCTCGGGCCAGGCCATGCCGGGCTTCGCGGCGTTGCCGGCCTCGCCGCCCTCGAGCGTGAACTCGCCGGCCTTCTCGCCGGGCACCAGGTCGAGCACGGGGATGGACAGGCGCGCCGCCACTTCCCGCGCATCGGTCGCCATGCCGTGCAGCACGACCAGCGCCTTGGCGCGCAGGTCGGTCAGGTAGAAGGTGAATTCCTCCGCCCGGTAGGCGGGGTTGAGCGGCGCGGTCGTCGCGCCGCAGCCGATGGCGAGGAAGGCCGCCGCCATCTCCGGCCCGTTCGGCAGCACGATCGCGACCCGGTCGCCCCGGCCGATGCCGAGCCGGTTCAGCGTGCCGACCGTGCGCTGGCACAGCTCGCGCAGCGCGCCATAGGTCAGGGTCGGGCGGTCATTGGTGCCGCGGATCGCCGCGGCCTCGGCGGCACCGCCTGCGAGCAGGCGGGAGATGGTCTCGGTCATGCGCATCCCTGTTCCGGAGACGAACGGGCTATGGCAGAGGCGGCGCCCGCCGTCAGCCCCCCGCGAGCGAGCGGCGATGCCGCCCGGCGAGTTCCACGTAGTGCGGCGCGGTGCGGTCGAAGCCGGCGCGCTGTTCCGCCGTGAGCACCCGCACGAGCTTGGCCGGGTTGCCCATCCAGAGCTCGAGAGCGCCGATCCGCTTGCCCGGCGGCAGGACGGAGCCGGCGGCCAGCACCCCGCCCGCCTCGATCACCGCGTCGTCGAGCACGGTCGCGCCCATGCCCACGAAGGCGCGGTCCATCAGCGTGCAGGCGTGGATGATGGCGGCATGGCCCACCGTCACGTCGTCGCCGATCGTCGTGCACTGCCGACCGGCATTCACATGGACGATGGTGCCGTCCTGGATGTTGGTGCGCGCGCCGATGGTGATGGTGTTCGTGTCACCGCGCAGGACGCAGTGGTACCAGATGTTCGATCCCTCCCCGATCGTCACCTGGCCGATGACGGCGGCGGTGGGGGCGACGAAGGCGCCGGGGTGGACGACCGGCACGTGGCCCTCGAACACATAGAGCGGCGGCAGGGTGAGGGTCTGGTTCGTGTCCATGGCGGGTCCTCCCGGAAGTCAGGGCGCATCCTGCGCCGGCGGGCGGGACGGCGGAAGGCCGCCCCGCCCACCGATGTCACTCGGCGGCCTGGGGCCGGGCCGAAGGCAGGTCGGCGTTCACCGGGATGCCGAGCATCAGCCCGAGGTTCTGCACCGCGGCACCCGACGCCCCCTTGCCGAGATTGTCGAAGCGCGCCGTCAGCACCGCCTGGCCGAGCTTCTCGTTGCCATGCACGCGCAGCTCGATCGCGTTGGTGCCGTTCAGCGCCTGCGGTTCGAGCTTGCCGCCCGCTTCCGCCGGCACCACGCGCACCACCTCGCTGCCGGCGTAGCGCGCGGCGAGCACGGCCTCGATCCCCGCCGGCGTGGACCCGGCCTTCAGCAGGTCGAGATGCAACGGGATGGAATCGATCATCCCCTGCGCGTAGTCGGCGACGGAGGGAACGAAGATCGGCCGCCGCGTCAGGCCGGCGTATTTCTGCAGCTCGGGCACATGCTTGTGCGCGAGCCCCAGCCCGTACAGCTCGAAATCCGGCGCCGTGCGGGATTCATAGGCCGCGATCATGGATTTCCCGCCGCCCGAATAGCCCGAGACGGCGTTGACCGTGACCGGATAGTCCGGCGGCAGGATCCCCGCATCGACCAGCGGGCGCAGCAGCAGGATCGCCCCCGTCGGGTAGCAGCCGGGGTTGGAGACGCGCCTGGCCGCGGCGATCGCCGCGGACTGGCCGGGCGTGAGTTCCGGCAGGCCATAGACCCAGTCCGGATCGACGCGATAGGCGGTCGAGGCATCGAGCAGCTTCGGCGCCATGTCGCCAAGGCTGGCGGCCATCGCGGCGCTTTCCTTCGCCGCGTCGTCGGGCAGGCAGAGGATGACGAGGTCCACCTCGGCCATCAGGGCGCGGCGCGCCTCGGGGTCCTTGCGGCGCTCGGCGTCGATCGAACGGATCGCGACATGCGGGTTGGCGGCGAGCCGCTCGCGGATCTGCAGGCCGGTCGTGCCGGCCTCGCCGTCGATGAACACGGTGGGCGTCCTGGCCATCGGGATGGACCTCCGTTGCGCCGCGGCATTTGCGGCGATGTGGACCCGGAAAAGCAAGGGGGGCGGGCCCCTGCGGACCCGCCCCCCGATCGAACCAGCCATGCGGCCGGGCACGAGGCCCGTCCGCTGGACCTCAGCGCTTCGAGAACTGGAAGGAACGTCGGGCCTTCGCCCGGCCGTACTTCTTGCGCTCGACCACGCGCGGGTCGCGCGTGAGGAAGCCCGCCTTCTTGAGGATGGCGCGCAGTTCCGGCTCGTAGTTGGTCAGCGCGCGGGAGATGCCGTGGCGCACCGCGCCGGCCTGGCCCGAGAGACCGCCGCCGACCACCGAGCAGTAGACGTCGAACTGCTGGTAGCGGTCGGCCACCAGGAAGGGCTGCGTGATCAGCATGCGCAGCACGGGCCGCGCGAAGTAGCGCGCCGCCGGCTTGTCGTTGATCAGGATCTGGCCCTTGCCGGGCTTCACCCAGACGCGCGCCACGGCGTCCTTGCGGCGGCCGGTGGCGTAGGAACGGCCCTGCGCGTCGCGCTTCGGCTCGCGCTTGATCGCCGCCTCGGGCGCCGCCGGGGTGCCGGCGACGAGTTCCTTGAGGTCGGCCAGAGTACGGGTCTCGCTCATCGCCTCAGGCCACCTTCTTCACGAGCACGGTGTTCTTGCGGTTCAGCGCCGCCACGTCGAGCGCGACGGGCTGCTGGCCGGCATGCGGGTGCTCGGCGCCGGCATAGACGTGCAGGTTGCGCATCTGCTGGCGGCCGAGCGGGCCGCGCGTGATCATGCGCTCCACCGCCTTCTCGATCACCCGTTCCGGGTAGCGGCTTTCCAGCCGTTCCCGCACCGTGCGCTGCTTGATGCCGCCCGGATAGCCGGTGTGCCAGTAGAACACCTTCTGCTCGGCCTTCGCGCCGGTGACGCGGACCTTGCGGGCGTTGATGATGACGACGTGGTCGCCGCAATCGACATGCGGGGTGAATTGCGGCTTGTGCTTGCCGCGGAGGCGGTTGGCCACGAGGCTGGCGAGGCGACCGAGCACGAGCCCGTCCGCATCGATCAGCACCCAGGCCTTCTGCACATCCGCCGGCTTCAGCGAGGTCGTCTGTCGCGTGAGCATCGGGCTTCCATCGGGTGGGTCGGAGAGAGGCGCGGTGTATCGACGGATGATGTAGGAAAGTCAAGCCGGAAGGGGCTTTTCCGAAGCAGGTAACATGTTACCTCAGAAAGGGTCACCCCTTTTCCGGCGCGACACTCTGGCAAAGCCTCCCCAACCACGGCGGGCGGCCTCAATGCCCTGAGGTCACCTTGAGCCCGACGATGCAGGAGAGCAGCCCCAGGATCAGCGCGATCCGGAGCGCCGTCGCGGGTTCGCCGAACCAGATCATGCCGATCACCACGGTCCCGACCGCCCCGATGCCCGTCCAGATCGCGTAGCCGGTGCCCAGCGGGATCGCGGTACGGGTCGCAAGGTCCAGCAGGACCATGCTGACCGCGACGCAGACGAGGAAGGCGAAGGTCCAGGGAATGCTGCGGAAGCCGTCGATGTAGCGAAGGCAGGTGGTGAAGCCGACCTCGAACAGGCCCGCCAGGACGAGGTAGAGCCAAGCCATCATCGTCTCCTTGCGTCGGGACAATTTTGAAATACGATCGTATTTCTAAAACGCAAGAGGGCACCGCCATGGGCCGCCGCAAGACCATCGACCGCGACCGCGTCCTCGATGTCGCGGAGGAAATCGTCGCCACGCGAGGCGCCGCAGCGCTCACCATCGGCGCCGTCGCCGCGGCGGCCGGCATCACCAAGGGCGGCGTGCAATCCTGCTTCGGTACGAAGGAAGCGATGATCGCCGCGATGCTGAAGCGCTGGCTCGCGGAAGATGACCGCCGCTTCCGCGCCGCAGGCGGCGACGCCGCCGCGCCGGCCGACCGCATCCGCGCCCATGTCGAGACGACCCACAGCCTGGACGAGGCCAGCCATGCCCGCGCCGTCGCGCTGCTTGCCGCGCTGCTGCAGACGCCGGAGCATCTGATGGCTGCGCGAGGCTGGTACGCGGGCCGGCTGGGGAGCCTGGATCCGCGTGATGCCGGGGGCCGGCGTGCAAGGCTCGCCTTCCTGGCCGCCGAAGGCGCGACCCTGCTGCGGTTCTGCGGCCTGCTGTCGATGACGCAGCACGAATGGGACGACATCTTCGCCGATATCCGCCACCTTCTGGAACCGTCCCTGGCGGCGAGGCCGCCGCAGGGGAAGGTGGCTCAGCGATAGGCTGCGGCGCAGGAGGGAGGATCCACATGACACGAACGCGGCGTCGGACCTTCATGCTGGCGGCCGCAGGCGCCCTCCCCGCGCCGGCGCTCCGCGCCCAGGGCGCCTGGCCGGGCGGGGCGAGCGTGGCGGTCGTGGTCCCCTATTCCCCCGGCGGCGCCTCGGACGTGGTCGGGCGGCTGGTCACCCAGGGGCTGCAGGAGAAACTCGGCGGGTCCTTCGTGATGGACCACAAGCCCGGCGGCTCGACCTCCATCGCCGCGCGGCACGTGGCGCGCGCCCGGCCGGACGGGATGACGCTGCTGCTCGGCACCATCGCGACCTTCAGCCTGACGCCGCTCGCCCTGCGCAACCCGGGCTACGACCCGCTCGCCGACTTCGCGCATGTGACCCAGGTCTGCGAGACGCTCTCGCTGCTCGTCGCCCATCCGCGCTGGGGCAGCCTCGAGGCGCTGCTGGCCGCGGCGCGGACGCGGCCGGAGGCGATCTCCTACGCGACCTGGGGGGTGGGCACGACGGCGCACCTGCCCATGCTGGACCTGGCGGCGCGCGCCGGGGTCGAGATGCTGCACGTGCCCTATAACGGCGCCCCGCCGGCGCTGACCGACACGATCGCCGGGCGCACCGACTGCATGTTCGCGCTGCTGGCGGCCTGCAAGCCGCATCTCGATGCCGGGCGGGTGAAGGGCCTCGGCGTGCCGACCGCCGCGCGCCAGCCCCAGGTGCCGGACGTGCCGACCTTCGTCGAGCGGGGCTTCGCCGATTTCACCTGGGGCGGCTGGTATTCCGTCCAGGCGCCGCTCGGCACGCCGCAGCCGATCCTGGACCGGCTCGGACAGGCCCTGGCCGAGGTGTTTTCCGCCCCGCGGACGATCGAGTTCATGGCGACCCAGGGGCTCGCGCCCGCGCCGATGGGCAGCGCGGCCCTGCGCGCGCGGATCGAGCGCGAATTGCCGCTCCATCGCGGCCTGATGCAGCGGGCGGGGCTGGAGCCCAGCTGATCCGCAACCCGGATCAAGCGGCGCGGGGCTAGTGATCCTGCGGCTTCAGGAGGACCGCCATGTACAGCCACGTCACCCTCGGCACCAACGACGCCGCCCGTGCCATCGCCTTCTACGACCCGCTGCTCGCGCTGCTCGGCCTCGCGCGGCAGGAATCCGACATCGCCAAGGGCTATGCCGGCTATGCCGCCGCCCCGGACACCTCGCCGCAATTCTGGGTCACCACGCCCTTCGACCGGAAGGACGCGACGGTCGGCAATGGCGTGACCATAGGCTTCGAGGCGCCGGACCGCGCGACGGTCGACCGCTTCCACGCCGCGGCCCTGGCCCATGGGGGGACGGATGAGGGCCCGCCGGGGCTCCGCCACTACCATGAGCACTATTACGGTGCTTATGTGCGCGACCCCGACGGCAACAAGCTCTGCTGCGTCTGCCACCGCCCGGAATAAGGGCGGTGCCGCGCGGCGGCGCGGAGGACACGCATGACCGACAAGCCCCATGGCCTTGGCAGGAACGCTTCCAACTACGGCGACCCGGCCTTCGCGCTCTATCTCCGCCGCTCCTTCGCCAAGTCCATGGGCTATTCGCAGACGATGCTGGACAAGCCGGTGGTCGGCATCGCCGACACGGCGTCGGACTACAACAACTGCCACCGCACCATCCCCGAGCTGATCGAGGCGGTGAAGCGCGGCGTGCTGGCCGCCGGCGGCCTGCCGCTGTCCTTCCCGACGGTCAGCCTGTGCGAGCCCTCGCTTAGCCCCTGTTCCATGCACTACCGCAACCTGATGGCGCTGGACACGGAGGCGATGCTCGCCAACCAGCCGATGGATGCGGCCGTGCTGGTGGGCGGCTGCGACAAGACCGTCCCCGCGCAGCTGATGGCCGCGATCAGCGCGAACGTGCCATCCGTGATGCTCGTGGTCGGCCCCATGCTCGCCCAGGCCTTCGAGGGCGAGCGCCTGTCCGCCTGCACCGATTGCCGCCGCTACTGGGCGCGCTACCGCGCGGGCGAGGTGAGCGACGAGAAGATCGGCCTGCTGGAAGGCAAGCTCGCCACCACGGCGGGCACCTGCGGCGTGATGGGCACGGCCTCCACCATGGCCTGCCTCGCCGCGACGCTCGGCTTCATGCCGCTGGACGCCGCCTCCGCCCCGGCGGTGCATGCCGACCGGCTGCGCATCGCCGAGGAAGCCGGCGCGCAGGCGGTGCGGCTGATCCGCAACCCGGTCGCGCCGCTGTCGCTGATGACGCAGGGCAACCTCGACAACGCGGTGCGCGTGCTGCTCGCCCTCGGCGGCTCGACCAATGCCATCGTGCACCTGGCGGCCATCGCCGGCCGCGCGGGGCTGTCACTCGACCTCAGGCGGCTCGACGCGCTGTCGGAGGAGACGCCGGTGCTGGTCGACCTCAAGCCGACCGGCGAGGGCTACATGGAGGATTTCCACGCCGCCGGCGGCATGCGGGCGCTGCTGTGGGAATTGCGCGACCTGCTCGATCTCTCGACGAAGGACCTCGACGGGCGGACGCTCGCGGAGCGCATCGGGGACGGGACGCATTTCGTCGACCGCAGGATCATCCGCGCGCGCGGCGAGCCCGTCTCCCCGGTCGGCGGCCTGGTCGCGCTGTTCGGCTCCCTCGCGCCGGACGGCGCGATCCTCAAGCGCAGCGCGGCGACCCCCGCCCTGTTCGAGACCGAGGCGCGCTGCATCGTCTTCGACGGACTCGCGGACCTTTCCGCGCGCATCGACGACCCGGACCTGGACGTGACGGCCCAGGACATCCTCGTGCTGAAGGGCGCGGGCCCGCGCAGCCCGGCGGGGATGCCGGAGGCCGGCTACCTGCCCATCCCGAAGAAGCTCGCGCGCCAGGGCGTGAAGGACATGGTGCGGATGAGCGACTGCCGCATGTCCGGCACCGCCTTCGGCACCATCGTGCTGCACATCGCGCCCGAGGCCGCGGTGGGCGGTCCGCTCGCGCTGGTGGAGACAGGCGACCGCATCCGCCTGTCCGTGCGCGACCGCCGGCTCGACCTGCTGGTGGACGAGGCGACGCTCGCCGCGCGCCGCGCCGCCTGGGCGCCGGCGCCCGCCCCCGCCCGTGGCTGGGACCGGCTGGTGCATGAACAGGTGACGCAGGCGCCGCTCGGCGCAGACCTGGCCTTCCTCCGCGCGGCACCTTGATCGCGCTGGTCGGCGCGACGGGGCGCTCGGGCGCGGCGCTTGCCCGCGTCCTGGCCGCCGGGGGCATCCCCTTCATCCCCGTCGCGCGAAATGCGGCGGCGTGGCGCGCCCTCGGCCTGCCGGGAGAACTCCGCGTCGCGGACCTCCGCGACGCGGCGGCGCTTGCACATGCCCTCGCCGGCGCAACGAGGATCGTCAGCACCGCCCATGCGCGCTGGGCGCCGGCCCTGCTCGCCGCCGCCGAACCGGGCGCGGACTTCGTGCTCATGGGATCGACGCGCCGCTTCTCGCGCTGGCCCGATGCGCATGGCGACGGGGTGCGGGCGGGAGAGGCAGCCTTCCTGGCCTCCGGCCGGCGCGGCGTCATGCTGCACCCGACGATGATCTACGGCGCGGAGGGGGAGGACAATGTGCGGCGCCTCGCCGCGCTCGTCGCGCGCCTCCCCGTGGCGCCACTTCCGGGCGGCGGCCGCGCGCTGGTGCAACCCATCCACCAGTCGGACGTGGCGCGCTGCCTGCTTGCCGCGCTGCGGCGGGACTGGGATGGCGCGCGGACGATCGTCATCGCCGGCCCCTCCCCCATGCCCTATCGTGACTTCCTGCGCGCGGTCGCGGCCGCCGCGGGGCTGCGCGCGCCGCCCATCCTGCCGATCCCGGCGCTGCCGCTGCGCCTGCTTGCGCCGCTGACGCGCCTCATTCCCGGCCTGCCCCGCATCGGCGCGGACGAGATCCGCCGCCTGACCGAGGACAAGGCCTTCGACATCGGCCCGATGCGCGACCTGCTCGGCGTCGATCCGATCCCGCTCGAGCAGGGTCTTGCCCTCACCTTCCCCGCACCCCAAACCTCCACCTGACACGACCGGAGGCAGCCATGCCCATCATCAACCGCATCGCCGAGTTCCATCCGGAAATGACCGCCTGGCGGCGGGATTTCCACGAGCATCCGGAGATCGGCTTCGAGGAGGTCCGCACTTCCGCCATCGTCGCCGAGAAGCTGCGCGCCTTCGGCTGCGACGAGGTGGTGACGGGCATCGCGAAGACCGGCGTCGTCGGCGTGATCCGCGGCAACAACGCGGCCTCGGGCCGCGCCATCGGGCTGCGCGCGGACATGGACGCGCTGCCGATCCTCGAGGAAAGCGGCGTGCCCTGGGCGTCCAAGACGCCGGGGAAGATGCATGCCTGCGGCCATGACGGGCACACCACCATGCTGCTCGGCGCGGCGAAGTACCTCGCCGAGACGCGCAACTTCGACGGCACCGTCTACGTCATCTTCCAGCCGGCGGAGGAGAACCTCGCGGGCGGCGAGGCGATGGTGAAGGAAGGCCTGTTCGAGCGCTTCCCGATGCAGCGCGTCTTCGGCCTGCACAACTGGCCCGGCATGCCGGCGGGCACATTCCTTTGGCGCGAGGGCCCCGTCATGGCGGCGGTCGCGAACCTCGAGGTCACCATCACCGGCAAGGGCGCGCATGGCGCGATGCCCGACAACGGCAACGACCCGATCGTCGTCGCGGCGGCGATCGTGCAGGCGCTGCAATCCATCGTCGCGCGCAACGTCGAACCGGTGGAAGCCGGCGTCATCACCATCGGCCACATCAATGGCGGCTTCACCTACAACGTGATTCCCGAGACGGTGCGCATGCTCGGCACGGCGCGCTGGTTCTCGAAGCCCGTGGGCGACCTGCTCGAGAAGCGCTTCAAGGAGACGGTGACGGGCATCGCCGCGGCCTTCGGCGCGACCGCGACCGCCGACTTCCATCGCGCCTATCCCGCGACGGTGAACGAGACGCAGAGCGTCCACCTCGCCGCCGATGCCGCGCGCGCCGTGCAGGGCGAAGCACGCGTCGTGCCCATGCCCAAGCCCACCATGGGCGGCGAGGATTTCTCCTTCATGCTTGAGGCGAAGGACGGCGCCTACCTGATGCTCGGCGGCGGCAAGGGTGCGGACGATCCGCTGGTCCACCACCCGAAATACGACTTCAACGACGAGATCCTGCCCATTGGCGCCTCCTGGTGGGCCACTCTGGCGGAGCGTTTGCTGCCCCGGCAAAACTGACCGGCACGTTAGGGGGCTGGAAACGGGTTTCGGGCAATCCTTGCCGGGTCGAACACGCGCACCCGGAACCAGGATCATGGCTCGCTCCACTTCCCGACCCGCTTCCAGCCCCGCATCGCCGGTCGAGGCCTGGCCGCTGCTCCCGCGTCGCGCGCCGGAAGGCCGCCGCCCGGTGGATGAACCCGCGCAGGCCGCGGTGACCGCGATCGTCGCCCTCGCCGCCCTGTTCCTCGCGCTGCGCTACCTCCTGCCGGGCACGGGCCTGGGCGAGGAATTCGCGAAGCTCGTCTCGCTCTGGGGCGGGCTCGGCAGCATGGCGATCACCTGGGCGCTGATGATCATGCTCGCCACCGTGCCGCTCATCATGCCGATGATGCCGGGCGAACACCCGATCAAGCAGGCTGGCCTCAAGGCCTTCGACAACACGGTGCACCTTGCTTTCGTGCTGAGCGTCGCGGCGATGCTCGCGGTGATCGTGCTGCACCGGCAGGTCAACGTCCCGGCGCTGATGTTCGCCGGCCAGGCGGCGCTGCTGATGCTCTGCTACCGCACCCGGAACTGGCTCGCCCAGCGCGAGGAAGCCTGAGGTCTCGACGGCGGCGCCAAATCCCCCCCCCTCCCCCGGCCCGCTGTCACGGCACGCCTTGCTCCCGGCGCCCCCGCCAGGAGCAAGGCGTTGCCTTTTTCGGTCACGCCCTTGCGGCAGGCGCGCGACCTGCGTTCTCTCCTCGCCACGAGCCGAGAGGAGAAGCGCCATGCCGCATGACGGCCACGACCACCAGACGCCGCCGCCCGATGGCTGGAAGCATTCGGGGGTGCGCGTCATCCCCGGCGACAGCCTCGACAGCAACACCGCGCAGACGCCGGGCATGAACCGCGCCGCGGCGATCAACGCTGCGCGGGTCGGCGCGCAGCGCATCTGGGCCGGCACCGTGCACATCCACCCTGACGCGAAGACCGGCGCGCATCATCACGGCCACCTGGAAAGCGTGATCTACGTGGTGAAGGGCAAGGCGCGCATGCGCTGGGGCGAAAGGCTGGAATTCGTCGCCGAGGCGGGCCCGGGCGACTTCATCTACGTGCCGCCCTACGTGCCGCACCAGGAGATCAACGCCTCGGCCGACGAGACGCTGGAATGCGTGCTGGTGCGCAGCGACAACGAGGCGGTCGCCATCAACATCGACATCGAGCCGGTCGAGAAGCCCGAGGCCGTGCTCTGGGTGGACCCCATCCACCGCGCGCCCTGATCAGGACGGGCAGCCCGACCGGCCCGGCGGCTCCGGCGCGGGCCGCGCGGGCGGGACCTGGTCGGCCGCGCTGTCGACCACGATGAGCAGCCGCCCGGCGAGCGCCGTCGGGCGCCGCTCGGGCAGCAGCAGCGAGGCGGCGCGCGGATCGCTCGCCGCCTGGCGCTCGATCTCCGCATCGATGATGCCGTTCGCATCGACGAAGCGGTTCATCGCGCCGCCGATCCGCACGCATCCCTGCGAATCCGGCCGGCCGAGCCGCGCTTCCAGCACATCCGGGTCGGTCGCGTGCAGCAGGAAGCGGATCGGCGCCTCGCCGCCATCCTCCGCCCAGCCGCGCGCGGCCCAGACCCAGCCGAAATCCCAGGCGCGCATGCCGGCAGCGCCCAGCCCGCGAATGCCCTGCGCATTGCGCGTGCCGAGCGCGCGGTAGCCCTGCACCGACCCGTCATTGGCGAAGACGCCGGTGGGCGTGACGAAGAAGCCGCGGCGGCCTGTCCTGCCGGTCGAGACCGGCGCGGTCGCCAGCACCTCCCGCGGCCCGTCGCGGCGCAGCAGCAGCAGGGCGATGCGCTGCACGGCAGGCGCGCGGTCGACCAGCAGCGCGAATTCCGCCTCGGCCGGCGCCAGGCCCGCCTCCGTCACCAGGCGCCGCGCCTGCGGTATCCAGCGCGCGGCCTCGGCGGGATCGGCGGCCGCGGCGCGCGGAACGGTGGCGAGCATCTCCGCGCGCAGCCGGGCGGCCTCGATCGCGCCCTCGTCCCGCGGCGCGGAAGGGGCCGGGCCCGGCGACGCGGCGCAGGCGGCAAGCAGCAGCAAGGCCGCGACGACACATCCCCGGATCGACATGCGGGTCTCCTTGCGCCGCACCCGACGCGAGGGAAGACTAGGTTCGCCGACAGGAACCGGGAACCCGCCATGCGCCGCCTCGCCGCCCTGCTGCTGCTGTCCTGCCTCGCCGCGCCCGCCGCGGCGCAGCATCTGCGCATCGGCATCGCCTCCGACCCCGACGTGCTCGACCCGACGCTCTCGCGCACCGTCACGGGCCGGCAGGTCTTCGCGGCCATGTGCGACAAGCTGGTCGACATCGACGAGCAGTTGCGGATCGTCCCCCAGCTCGCCACCGCCTGGCGGTGGGAGGATGGCGGCCGCGCGCTCGTGCTGACGCTCCGCCAGGGCGTGCGCTTCCATGACGGGGAGGCGCTGACCGGCGAGGCCGCCGCGATCGGCCTGCGGCGGCACATCGAGACGCAGGGCTCGACGCGGCGCGCGGAGATGGGGCCGGTGACGGAGGTGGTCGCGACCGGCCCGCTCGAGGTGACGATCCGCCTGTCCGAGCCCTTCGCGCCGCTGCTCGCCGCACTCGCCGACCGTGCGGGCATGCTCGTCTCGCCGCGCCAGGCCCGCGTCACCGGCGCGGATTTCCAGCGCGAGCCCGCCTGCGCCGGCCCCTTCCGGCTGACGCGCCGCGTGGCGCAGGACGTGATCGAGCTGGAGCGCTTCGACGGCTACTGGGACCGCGCCAACGTGCATCTCGCGCGCATCACCTACCGGCCGATCCCGGACTCGACGGTCCGGCTCGCGAATCTCCGCGCCGGGGCGCTCGACATCATCGAGCGCATCAGCCCCTCCGACGTGTCGGAGGTGCGGCGGGACCAGCGCGTGCGGCTGGTGCAGGCGCCCTCCCTCGCCTCCTTCTACATCGCCATCAATGTCGGGCACGGGCCGCGGGCGGACACGCCGCTGGGCCGCGATGCGCGGGTGCGCGAAGCCTTCGAGCGCAGCATCGACCGCCAGGCGCTGGTGAACGTTGCCTTCGAGGGGCTCTGGCAGCCGGGCAACCAATCCGTCCCGCCGAGCCATCCCTTCTATGCCGCCTCCGTGCCGATCCCGCCGCGCGACGTGGCGCGCGCCCGCGCCCTGCTGCGGGAAGCCGGGCAGCAGCGCGTGCGCGTGCGCCTCGCCGTGCCGAACACGACCGACTACATGCAGGCCTCCGAGGTCATCCAGGCGATGGCCGCCGAGGCCGGCTTCGATGTCGAGCTGCAGGTGATCGAGACGGCGACGCTGCTCCGCCAATGGACCGTCGGGGATTTCGAGGCGCTGATCATCCAATGGTCCGGCCGCGTCGACCTCGACGCCAACATCTTCGCCTTCAAGGCCTGCGGCGTGCCGCTGAACGGCGGGCGCTACTGCAACCCGGAGGTGGATGCCGCGATGACCGAAGGGCGGCGCAGCGTGGACCCGGCCGCGCGGGCGGCGGCCTATGACCGCGCGGCGCGGCTCTACCTCGCCGACCGGCCCTACATCTACCTGTGGCACCCGCTGACGCTGCACGGCACGGGGGCGGCGATCGAGGGCTTGCGCCCGGTGCCGGACGGCCTCATCCGTGTGCAGGGCCTGAGGGGCGCCAGGGGGTAGGAACGATGGCTGATACGATGCGCGCGGCGGTGGTGACGGCGGATGGCGTCCAGGTGCGGGAGGTTCCCCGCCCGGCGCCGGGCCCCGAGGAAGTGCTGGTGCGCGTGCGCGCCGCCACGCTGAACCGCGCCGACCTCGGCGTCGCGGCGGGCCATGCCCATGGCGCGATGGGCGGGGCGGGCACCATCCTCGGCCTGGATTTCGCGGGCGAGGTCGCGGCCGTCGGCAGCGCCGTCACGGGCATCAAGCCGGGCGACCGCGTCACCTGCTCCGGCGCCGGCGGCTATGCGGAATACGCGGTCGCGGACATGGGCCGCGTCATGCCCGTGCCGGACCGCAACATGTCCTGGGAACAGGCGGCCGCGCTGCCGGTGGCGCTCGGCACCATGCACGACGCGCTGGTGATGAACGGCCGGCTGGCGAAGGGGGAAAGCGTGATGATCCTCGGCGCCTCCTCCGGCGTCGGGCTGATGGCGTTGCAGATCGCGAAGTTCCTGGGTGCTGCGACGGTGGTCGGGACGTCGACCGATGCGGGGCGGCGGGCGCGGCTTGCGGAATTCGGCGCCGACGTGGCGGTCGACACCAAGGATGCGGGCTGGGTGGACCAGGTCCTGGCCGCGACCGGCGGCAAGGGCGTGAACCTCGTCATCGACCAGATCTCCGGCGGCACGATCAACGCCGCGATGAAGGCGACGGCCATCCTGGGGCGGATCGTGAATGTCGGCCGGCTGGGCGGCGCGCGCGCGGAATTCGACTTCGACCTGCATGCGACGCGCCGCATCGCCTATATCGGCGTGACGCACCGGACGCGCTCGCGCGAGGAAATCCGCGCCGAATACGCCGCCATGCGCCGCGACCTCTGGGCGGCGGTGCAGGAAGGCCGCTTCGGCATCCCGATCGACAAGGTCTTCCCGCTCGACCAGGCGGTCGAGGCGCTGGCGCACATGAAGGCCAACCAGCATTTCGGCAAGATCGCGCTCTCGGTCTGAGGACACGCCCATGCATGACCTGGTGATCCGCGGCGGCACGGTGGTGGACGGCACGGGCGCCGCGCCGCGGGAGGCCGATGTCGCCATCGCCGGCGGCCGCATCGTCGAAGTCGGCGCCGTCGCCGGCCGCGGCGTGGAGGAGATCGCGGCCAAGGGCCTGCTCGTCACGCCCGGCTTCGTCGACATCCATACGCATTACGACGCGCAGGCGACGTGGAGCGAGCGGCTGCTCTCCTCCTCCATCAATGGTGTGACCACCGCGCTGATCGGCAATTGCGGCGTGGGCTTCGCGCCCTGCCGGCCGGAACGGCGGGACATGCTGGTCAAGCTGATGGAGGGCGTGGAGGACCTGCCGGAGGTGGTGCTGACCGAGGGCCTGCCCTGGTCCTGGCAGTCCTTCCCGGACTACCTGAACTTCCTCGGCGGCCGGCGCTACGACACCGACATCGCCGCCATGGTCACCCACGCGCCGCTGCGCGTGCATGTGATGGGCGAGCGCGCGGAAGCCCATGCCGAGGCGACGGCGGAGGAATGCGCCGAGATGGCGCGCCTCGCCGCCGAGGGGCTCGCCGCCGGCGCGGTCGGCATCTCGACCTCGCGCGCGCTCGCGCACCGCACGCTCGACGGCCGCCACATCCCGACGCTCGGCGCGCCGGAAGCGGAGCTGGAAGCCCTCGCCCGCGCGCTGCGCGCCCATGGCAGCGGCTGGCTGCAGGTGATCTCGGACTTCGACGACCCGCCGGAGGAGGAATTCGCCCGCCTGCGCCGCGTCGCCGCCGTCGCCGGGCGACCCATGACCTTCTCCCTGCTGCAACGCGAGTCGAAGCCGACCTTCTGGCGCTGGCTGCTCGACCGCGTCGAGGAAGCGAACGCTGCCGGCGTCACGATGCTCGGCCAGGTGATGGGCCGTCCGGTCGGGCTGATGTTCGGCTTCGAGCTCTCCCAGCACCCCTTCCTGACGCGGCCCTCCTTCCGCGAGGTGATGCACCTGCCGCTGCCCGAGCGCATCGCGGCGCTGCGCGACCCGGCGCGGCGCGCGCGCATCCTCGCCGAAGCGACCGACGACCCGGCGCTCAAGGCGCGGCTGAACAACTGGGACAAGATCTTCCCGCTCGGCGACCCGCCGGACTACGAGCCGCCGCCGGAATGCTCCGTCGCCGCCATGGCGGCCGCGCGCGGCATGACGCCGGAAGCACTCTGCTACGACCTGATGCTGGAACGGGACGGCCGCGCCATCCTCAACCGCCCGCTGCTGAATTACGCGGATGGGGACCTCGAGGCGATCCGCCAGATGATGACCCATCCGCACACGCTGATGGGGCTGGGCGATGGCGGCGCGCATGTCGGCTACATCTGCGACGCCTCCTGCATGACGCACATGCTGGTGCACTGGGCGCGGGACCGCGCGCGCGGGCCGCTGCTGCCGGTCGAGCAGGCGGTCAGGCGGATCAGCCGCGACAATGCCGCGGCCATGGGGCTTGCCGATCGCGGCGTGATAGCGCCGGGGATGAAGGCCGACCTGAACGTGATCGACTTCGGGCGCCTGCGCATGCGCGCGCCGGAGATGCGCTACGACCTGCCCGCCGGCGGCAAGCGCCTGGTGCAGCAGGCGGAGGGCTACGTCGCCACGATCCTGTCCGGCGCCGTCACCTATCGCGAGGGCGAGGCGACCGGCGCCCTGCCCGGCCGCCTCGTGCGCGGGCCGCAGCGCGCGGCCTAGCCGTCAGGACCAGATGGCGGCCGCGTCGAGCGGCCGCACGAGCAGCCCCTGCGCCGCGCACCAGCGATTGGCGAGCGCGATCGCGGGGGAAAGCGCGTCCCGCGTCGTCGTGGCCGCGCCGAACGCCTCGAGCAGCGCGGCCACCAACCCGGCATCGCGCGCGAGGTCGGACTTCACCACCACCAGGTGGTTCACCGGCACGAAGCCATGCCGCGCCTGGAAAGCACGCCCGGCCGCGGCGACATCCGGAAAGACGGGGCGAAGGTCGTCGCCCGCGGGCAGGTCGTTGCCGAAGATCGCCGCATCGAGCGCGCCCGCCCGCAGCATCGCCGCCATGTCGGCTCCGGCAGGGGCCCGCGTGCAGAAGGGCGGATCGCGGAAGCCGGGCACATGGGCGTCCTCGAAGGTCGTCCAGGCAATCGCCTCGGGCGGCACGCCATGCTCCTCCGCGAGCGTGCCGCGCAGCCACATGCCCGTGGTCTGGCTGTAGGCGCGCACGCCGACGCGCTTGCCGGCGAGGTCCGTCGGGCCGCGGATCGGCCCATCGGCGCGGCACAGCATCGCCCCTTCCTGGAAGCGCGCCGCCATGACGACCGGCAGCAGCGTGATTGGCACGCCCGCTTCCTTGGCCATCAGGAAGGTCGCGATCGCCATCTCGCTGACGTCGTAGCGGAGTTCGCGCACCATCGGCGCGAAGGCGCGGCTGATCGGCTTCACCGCGATGCGTTCGAGCCGCAGCGCCGGCGTCTCCAGCAGCGACGCCGTGTGCGGGTAGTCGCCCAGGGCGGCCGTCAGCACGCGCGCGCTCACGCGCCCACCTCGGCGAAGAAGGCATCGACCAGCGCGTTGAACTCGCGCGCCCGCTCGAACTGCGCGGAATGGCCGGCCTTGAGCAGCGGCGCCACGCGCGCGCCGGGGATGTCGCGCGCCATCGCCGCCGCGGCGAAGGGCGGCAGGACGATGTCCTCCTCCGGCGGGACGAAGAGCACGGGGCATTGCGCCGCAGCGAGGTCCGCCGGCGCGCGGCGGCGATGGGCGTCGAGCTTCGCGCGCACCGCTTCCCGGTCGAAGCCGTGGTTGAGGCCGAAGATGTGCTGGTACAGGTGGTACAGCGCGGGCTGTTCCTCCGCCATTCGCCCGCCGGCGGCCGGGTTGACCCCGCGCGCGACCAGCGCGGCGCGGGCGGCAGCGCTCTCCTGCTTCCAGGGATCGAGGCGCGCGCGTTCCGGCTCCCGCATCTGGCGCGGGTCGAGCGAGCCCGTCGTGGCACCCAGCACCAGCGCCTTCACCCGCCCCGGGCGCATCAGCGCGTATTCCACGCCGGTCCAGCCGCCCATCGACTGGCAGACGATGCGCACGTCGCCCAGGCCGAGCTCGTCCACCAGCGCCGCGAGGTCCGCCGCGTAGTGCTGCGGGTCCGGACCCTCAGCCGGCGCGGTCGAGGGGAAGAAGCCGCGATGGGAGAAGGCGACGCAGGTATAGCGCGGCGCGAAATGCGCCACCTGCTGCCACCAGGTCATCAGGTTCCCGCCGAGGCCATGGGCGAAGACGATGGCCGGGCCCTCGCCCGTCACCTCGTAGCGGATGCGCGCATCGGGCCGGTCGATCCAGCCGGCGCGGCGCGGGGGGGCGGCGAAGCTCACGCCAGCGTCTCGACCACATGCGGGAAGACGGACTGGAAGCCCTCCCCCCACACGATCTTCTTGTCGGAGTTGCGCGCCGCCTGCGCGCCGCGCTGCTGGGCGACGCGGGTGTAGTATTCCCAGAGGTGCTCCTGCCCCTCCATGCACTCGATCGCGGCGCGCTTCTTCGCCCAGACGCTGCCGATGTCGAGCAGCACGTCGGGCTTCCAGTTGCACTGTTCCGGCTGGTGCGGCTCGAACAGGAAGACGGGCGGCGCGCCGAGCACCTTCTGCCCCGGATTGTGCCCATGCGCCTGGGCGGTGATGCGCGCATGCTGGGCGAAGTCGGTCACCGCCGGGTGGTCGCGGTTGTAGATGTCTTCCTTGCTGTGGGTCAGCACGAATTCCGGGTGGATGGCGCGATAGACGTCCACGAGCCGGAACAGGGATTCATTGGTCAGGGTGATCGGATAGTCGCCGAGGTCCCAGAACTGGATGTCGTGCACGCCGAGCGCGGTGGCGGCCTTGCGCGCCTCGGCCTCGCGCGCCTGCTTCACGCGTTCCAGCGTCATGCCGGGCTGGCGCCAGAGCTTCGCGGACTCACCCCTCTCGCCGTAGGAGAGGCAGATCACCGTGACCTCGAAGCCCTTTTCCGCGTGCAGCGCGATGGCGCCACCGCAGCGCCAGACGAAATCGGCGGAATGGGCGCTGACGACGAGGGCGGTGCGGGCCATGCGGGTCCTCCTGGCGACGGGGCGCGCTCTGGCGGGACGGCCGATGCGCGCCTAGGCTGGCAGCCCCGATTACCGCAGGAGACGCCGGCCCGCCATGGTCCCCACGCCCGACACATTCGACTACGTCATTGTCGGCGCCGGCGCGGCCGGCTCGATCCTCGCGGCGCGGCTGACGGAGGATCCCGGCACCAGCGTCTGCGTCCTCGAAGCGGGGCCGCCGGACCGCAACTTCTTCATCCATCTGCCGGCCGGCTTCATCAAGACGCTGGTCGACCCTTCGGTCACCTGGCAGTTCAGCACCGAGCCGACGGACCGCACCGGCGGGCGGCGGATCAAGACGATCCAGGGGCGCACGCTGGGCGGGTCCTCCTCGGTCAACGGCATGATCTACAATCGCGGCCAGCCGGCGGACCTCGACAGCTGGGCGCAGCGCGGCAACCGCGGCTGGGGCTACGCGGATTGCCTACCCTATTACATGCGGACCGAGAACCGCATCGGCTACGGCCGCGACGACCGGCGGGGCAAGTCGGGCGCCCTGCCCGTGACGGACATGGATTGGGTCCACCCGCTCTCGGAAGCCTTCATGGAAGGCTGCGTGGCGGCGGGGCTGCCGCGCAACCCGGACTACAACAGCGGCGACCAGGCGGGCGTCGGCTACTACCAGCGCGGCATCCAGAAGGGCTGGCGGGTCTCGGCCGCGCGCGCCTTCCTCAAGCCCGCCATGGGGCGGCCAGAGCTGGAGGTGCGCACCAATGCCCGCGCCTGCGGCATCGTCTTCGAAGGCAGGCGCGCCATCGGCATCCGCTACGTGACCGAACGCGGCGGCGCTGTGCGGGAAGTGCGCGCGCGGAAGGAAGTGATCCTGTCGTCCGGCACGGTGAATACCGCGCGGCTGATGCAGCTCTCGGGGATCGGCCCGGCCTCGACGCTGGCCCGCATCGGCGTGCCGGTGTTCCACGAATTGCCGGTGGGCGAGAACTTCCGCGACCACTACGCCTCGCGGCTCGTCATGCGCGCCAAACCGGGTGTCGAGACGCTGAACGAGCTCGCGCGCGGCTTCGGCCTGGTGAAGCAGGTGGCGCGCTGGGCGACGGGCCGGCCCTCGATGCTCGCCACCGCGCCGTCGCATGTCCACCTGTTCTGGAAATCCTTCGAGGGGCTGGACGAGCCCGACCTGCAGGGCGTCTTCACCCCCGGCTCATACGCCGAGGGCAAGGTCTACGTGCTGGACGACTATCCGGGCTGCACCGCCGGCGCCTGGCAGCACCGCCCTGAGAGCACCGGCTGGGTGCGCGCGAAGAGCACCGACGTGTTCGAGGACCCCGAGATCCAGCCCAACTACCTGAGCGACGAGAACGACCGGCGCGTCCATATCGGCGGCATCCGCCTGATCCGCCGCCTGCTGCACATGCCGCAGATGATGAAGTTCCTGGAACGCGAGACGCTGCCCGGCCCGAACGTCGACCGCGACGACGAGTTGCTCGACTTCGCCTACCGCAACGGCAGCACGACCTACCACCTGATCGGCACCTGCCGCATGGGGCCGGAGACCGACCGGACCTCGGTCGTCAACGACCGGCTGCAGGTGCACGGGCTCGAGGCGCTGCGCATCGTCGATGCCTCCGTCATGCCGTCCATGCCCTCGGCGAACACCTACGCGACGACCATGATGATCGCCGAGAAGGCATCCGACTTCATCCGCGGCCGCGCGCCGCTGGAAGCGGCGGCGTGAACGACCGCCCCTGGTCCTTCGACCAGCCCGTCGCCTCCCGCGGCTACCGCTGGTGGTACGTGGACGCGCTGTCGGAGGACGGCGCGCATGGCATCACCATCATCGCCTTCATCGGCACCGTCTTCTCCCCCTGGTTCGCCTGGGCGCACCGGCGGGGGGAGGTCGATCCGGCCGAGCATTGCTGCATGAACGTCGCGCTCTATGGCAGTCCGAAGCGCTGGGCCATGACCGACCGTCGCGCGACGGCGCTGAAGCGGGATGCGGACAATCTCGCCATCGGGCCCAGCACGCTGCACTGGGACGGCACGGCGCTGACCATCGGCATCGAGGAACGCACCGCGCCCGTCCCCTCCCGCCTCGCCGGCCGCGTGCGGGTGATCCCCGACGCGGTCTCGACCCGCGGCTTCGTGCTGGACGGCGCGGGGCGGCATCGCTGGCAGCCCATCGCGGCGCGCGCGCGCGTCGAGGTGACGATGACGCATCCCGCGCTGCGCTGGTCCGGGCCCGCCTATTTCGACACCAACACCGGCACCGCCCCGCTCGAGGAGGATTTCGCCGAGTGGGACTGGTGTCGCGCGCCGATGCGCGACGAGACGGTGGTGCTCTACAACGCGACGCGGCGCGACAACTCGCACCAGTCGCTCGCGCTGCGCGTGAAGCGCGACGGCGCGGTCGAGGACATGGAACCACCGCCGCCCGCCCGCATGGCGCCGACGCTCTGGCGCCTGCCGCGCCCGACGCGGGCGGATGGCGGGAAGGTCGAGGCGGTGCGCACGCTGGTCGATGCGCCCTTCTACTCGCGCTCGGAGATCCGCACCCACCTGCTTGGGCAGGAATCGACGGCGGTGCACGAATACCTGAACCTGCGGCGCTTCCGCTCGCCGATCCTGTATTCGATGCTGCCCTTCAGGGTGCCGCGGACGCTTCGGTAGCGGACCGGCGCCAGGCTCCGCCTTGGCGATGATGGCCCCGCCGCGCGGCATGGCTGCGCGACCGGTGATCGTGGGCGGACCGTGTCCGCCGCACGGCGTCGCGATGCGCTGAAGTCCTCCCCGACGGCACCGCCTTGTCGTTGGCCACGGCCGCACCCCGGCCGTGGCGACCGGCCTGCGGGGCGATGCGGTCGCACCGCCGCATCATGGACCGCGTGCGCACCAATCCGTGAGCTTTACAAAGTTTTCAGAGCCAACGGCGAATATTCGGCCTGACGCATCGTTGGCTGGTGAAACCACCATCGGTGCGGGGCGGCGGCGGCGAGGCGCGTGACGGCCGAAGCCCCGCCACCGACACCAAGGTTGCATGCCCAGGGGTACGCCGACTGCCCCGACGGTTCCTCATCGCCGAACGACGCTGGCCGACAAGGCCGAGCAGCAGGAGAAAACAGGGATGCGCGTAGCCGGTTTCATCGCCGACATGCCAATCGCCCGCAAACTGGCGACGGCCTTTGCCGTCGTCATCATCGCCGCGGCGGCCGCAGGGGGCACCGCCTGGATCAAGCTCGCCCAGATCGACGAGGCGACGGAATGGAGCAAGCACACCCACCGCGTGCTCGAACAGGCCGAACGCGTCGTCACCAGCATGGTGAATCAGGAAACCGGCGTCCGGGCCCATCTGCTGAACGGGGATGAGCGCTTCCTCGAGCCCTTCCACGGGGGGCGCGAAGCCTATCGCGCGGCGATGGCGGAACTGCGCCGCCTGACCGCGGACAACGCGGCGCAGCAGGCACGGCTCGTCGAGCTCGACCGCGCCGCCCTGACCTGGACCGAGGGCCATGCCGGCCGGCAGGTCAGCCTGATGGCGCGCGGCGACGAGGCCTCGCGCCGCGAGGCGCGGCGCATGGAGGAGGAAGGCACCGGCAAGGCCGCGATGGACGCGGTGCGCGCCAAGGCCGCCGAGATCATCGCCGTCGAGAACCGCCTGCTCGCCGAGCGTACGACGATCATGGAGAATGCCTTCGCCCAGGCGCGTCTCGCGCTCATCATCGGCACCTCCGCCGCGGCGCTGATGGCGCTGCTGTGCGGCCTCGTCCTCGCCCGCAGCATCGGGCGGCCCGTGGCGCGCCTCGCCGACCAGGTCTCGCGCATCGCGAATGGCGACCTCGCGGTCGAGATCGACGGCGCGACGTCACGCGACGAGATCGGTGCCCTCACCGCATCCGTCACGACGCTGAAGCAGGCCTCGGTCCGTGCGCGCGAACTGGAGGCGGAGGCCGCGGCGGCACGCAGCCAGGCCGAGGAGGAACGCCGCGCGGCGCAGCGCAGCATGGCCACCGAACTGGAGCAGACCGTGGGCGGCGTCAGCGCGACGCTCGCCAGCGCCGCGACCGAGCTGCAGGTTACGGTCGATGGACTCGCCTCGTCGGCCGGCCGCTCCGCCGAACAGGCCGGCGCCGCGGCGACGGGCGCCCTGCAGGTCAGCGCGAACGTCCAGACGGTGGCGGCCTCGGCCGAGCAGATGGCGGCCTCCGTCGCCGAGATCAGCACCCGCGTCGCCGAGGCCGCGAACGTGGCCCGCCGTGCGTCCGACGAGGCACGCGCGACGAACGACACGGTGCACTCGCTCGCGGAGGCGGCGGGACGCATCGGCGAGGTGGTGCGGCTGATCGGCGACATCGCCGGGCAGACCAACCTGCTCGCGCTGAACGCGACGATTGAGGCGGCCCGCGCGGGCGAGGCCGGCAAGGGCTTCGCGGTCGTGGCGTCCGAGGTGAAGAGCCTCGCCGGGCAGACCGCGAAGGCCACCGAGGAGATCGGGCGCCAGATCGCCGAGATGCAGTCGGCGACCGGCCAGGCGGTGGAAGCGATCCGCGCCATCGGCGCCACGGTGGACCAGTCCAGCGAGATCGCCGCGGCCATCGCCGCCGCGGTGGAGGAGCAGGGCGCGGCGACGCGCGAGATCGCGCGCAACGTGGGCGAAGCCGCGGCCGGCACGGGCGAGATGTCCAGGCAGGCGGAGCGCGTCAACGCCGGCGTCGGCGAGACGACCGGGGCGTTGCGCGACCTGCGCGAAGGCGCCGACGGCGTCGCCCGTCAGGGCGAGACGCTCCGGGCCGAGGTCGGCCGGCTGGTGGCACGGCTGCGGGCGGCCTGACCGCCCGGGAGGAGGCTGGAGGCCGGGCCGCGCCACGCCGCGCGCTCCGGTCTCCGGCCCCTGCCCCGTCGCCACGAAGCCGAGCGGACCTGGCTCAGGCGCCCGCGCCGCGCCAGCCGACATCGAGTGTCGCGACCTCCCCGAAGGTCGCGCGCCGCGCCATCGCCTCGCGGATGATGGGCCAGGAGGTGGCGGTCATGGTCAGGAAAGGCATAGGGTCGCGCGCCGACCAGGTGACGTCCCGCGTCGTCGCCAGCGTGCGCAGCTTGCGCCCGAAGCCGCCACCGCGGAACAGCGAGAGCTGCGTCTCCGTCAGGCAGGAATAGAATTGCTGGAGCCTGCCCTCGGGCCGGAAGCGCAGCGGATGGGCGGGGTCGAGCACGGCGCGGGCGAGGTCCTCCGGCGCGAAGAAGTGCAGGCCGCTGGTGGTGCGCGGATTGCACTCGATCGCCCAGGGCTTCCCTTCCGCGTCCAGCATGAAGTCGAAGGAGAGGAAGCCCGTCCAGCCCGTCGCGGCCGCGTAGTCGCGCACGAAGGCCTCGATCAGGCGGTCCTCCACCCGCTCGAAGGCGATGCTGACCGACCCCGACTGCATCAGGCCCTGGTAGACCACCGTGCCGCTGACCACGCCGGCATGCACCAGCGAACAGGTGCTGCGCTCGGGGCCCGCGATGCGTGCCTGCACGATGGCGGGCGCGGCAGGATCGGCGGGGGGAAGCGGATCGCCGCGGCGGATCACCCGCACCCCACGGCCCGAGCAGGCATGCAGCGGCTTGACCACGACATCCTGGCGCGCGGCGAGCAGCGCCGCCGTCTCGTCGCCCAGCGGATGCGTGGACGGCACCGGAAGGCCCCAGGCCCCGGACTGCGCCGCGAAGGCGCCTTTGTCATGCGCCGCGAGCACCGCTTCGGCCGGCATCGCGAAGAGCCGCGTGCGCGCCGGCAGCCGGCCATGCAGCGCTGCGACATGCACCACTTCTTCCGAGACGGGCAGGACGAGGTCGACCGCCTCCTCCTCGACCACGCGCAGCAGGTCGCGGAGATAGGCCTCCCGGTCCTCCGCCGGCGCCGTCACGACGATGCTCCGTGCGACGGCGTTGGATGCGCCGGCCAGGTGCTTGCGGAAGGGCTCGGCGACCACGACGCGCCAGCCCGCGCCATGGAAGGCGCGTGCGAGGTCGAGCGCCTTGGGCAGCCGGCCGAGGGTCAGCAGGACGGTGCTCATCGCGCCGCGGCGACCCTCGCCATCACCTGCGCGACGGGGCGGGTCGTCAGCCGCGCGGCGGGGCGGACCTTCTCGGGCTGCGCGACATGGAAGTCGAAGCGGCGGAACAGGCGGGCGACCAGCAGCACCGCCTCCACCTGCGCGAAGGCGGCGCCGGCGCAGACGCGGGGGCCGATGCCGAAGGGGATGTAGGCGCCGGCGGCGACCTCCCCTTCCCGCGCCGCGTCGAAGCGGTCGGGGTCGAAGATGTGCGGCCGCTTCCAATAGGCCTGGTGGCGATGCAGCACCCAGGGCGCGACCATCACCAGCGCGCCCTTGCGTATGGGGTAGCCGTCGAGCGAGGTCGCCTCGTTCGCCACGCGCGGCAGGAAGGTGATGGGCGGATATAGCCGCAGGGTCTCGCGGAACACGTTGCGCACGAAGGGCAGCTTGCGCGTGTGCTCGAAGGTGATCGGCCCGTCGCCGCAGACCTCCGCGACCTCGGCCCGCAGCCGCGCGACCAGGGCGGGCTGGGTCGCGAGGATGAAGAACACCCAGGTCAGCGCGCTCGCGCTCGTCTCGTGCCCGGCGAGGAACAGCACGCCGAGCTGGTCGATCAGCTCCTTGCGCGTGAAGGCGCGGTCCTCGGCGTCGCGGGCCTCCATCACCGCCTTGCAGATGTCGTCGAAATCGGCGCCCTCGGCGAGATGCGTGTCGAGCAGCGCGCCGAGATGGCTGCGGATCAGCGTGCAGGCGTCGAGCACATGCTTCTTCTGCGGGATGCGCGTCCAGGCCCGGTCCATGATCAGGCGGCGGATCTCGACCTGCGCGACGCTGCGCTCGAAATCGGTGAAGGCGTCGAAGACCTCGTGCGCCACCTGGGTCTGCAGGCTGGTCGAGAAGACGGTGCGGCAGATGATGTCGGCCGTCAGGTGGCTCATCATCAGGTCGAGCGAGAAGGGCTCGCCATTGGCGGCGAGGCGGGAGAGCGACGCCTCCGCCTCCTCCGCCCCGGCCTCCATCGCCGGGAAGGCGCGGTTCACGCGCATCATGGTCAGCGCCGGGTCGATCATGGCGCGCTGGCGCCGCCAGGTGTCGCCCGAGGAGACGAAGATGGAATCGCCGATCAGCGGATCGAGCGCGTTCACCATCAGGTCGCTCTTGGGGAAGATGCCTTCCGGGTCGGCGAGCACGTGCCGCACGAGGTCCGGCCGGTTGACGATGATGGTCGACCGGCGCGACCAGCCAAGCGGGCCGATCGGCATGCGGTAGGCCTCGGCCGGGAGCAGGCCGAGCAGGTTGCCGTCCCCTTCCATCAGCGCGCGGATCAGCGCGACCACGGCCGGCAGGGATCGGGGGTGGGGCGGTTCGAAGGGCGCCCAGGGGAGGATCGGCAGGGCGAGCGAGGCACTCATCGCATGGCCTTCGTGACAGGCGGCGGTGCGCCAGATAAGCACCCTATTCCGTTTCTTGACAGGCGTATCTGTCACGGCAGATTGTCAGTCGATCGCAGAGGGTGCCGCGCGATGGAACTGTTGCTGTTCCACGGCCTGATCGCCGCCCACATCGTCACGGGCGCGACGGGCGCCGTCGCCTTCTGGGTGCCCGTGCTGGGCCGGAAGGGCGGTGCGAATCATCGCTGGTGGGGCCGGCTTTTCAACCGCTGCATGCTGGTCACCGGCAGCCTCGCCATGTGCATGGCGACGCTCACGCTGATCGACCCGATCGGCACGCATCCGCACCTGGAAGGCCGCTTCGAGCCCGCCTTCCTGCGCGGCATCTTCGGGTGGATGATGCTGACGACGGGCGTGCTGACGGTGAACCTCGCCTGGTATGGCTGGCTCGCGGTGCTGAACAAGCGCGGCGGGCATGCGCGCAACCGGACGCCGCTGAACCTCGGGCTGCAATTCGCGCTGCTGCTCGCCTCGCTGAACTGCTCCTTCCAGGGCTGGCTGATCGGCCAGCCGCTGATGCATGGCATCGCCATCGTGGGTGTTGCGACCGTGGTGACCAACATGCGCTTCCTGCGCAGCGAATCGCCCGGCCCGACCTATTGGCTGAAGGAACATGTGAAGGCGCTCGTGGGCGCGGGGATCTCCGTCTACACCGCCTTCATGGCCTTCGGATCCGTGCGCGTCCTGCCGGAACTGGCGCTGAACCCGGTGATGTGGGCCATCCCCTGCGCGACCGGCATCGCCATCATCCTGTGGCATTGGCGCGCGGTGGACCGGCAATCCGCCGCGCGCCGCACCGCCCCGGCCTGACGCGGCGTGCCTGACCCGCGCGTCATCGTCGTCGGCGCCGGCGCCGGCGGTCTGGCCGCCGCGGCCGACCTCGCGCGGCGCGGCGCGCGGGTGACGGTGCTCGACCGCGCCGCCGCCCCCGGCGGCAAGATGCGGCGCGTGGAAGTGGACGGGGCCGGCATCGATGGCGGCCCGACCGTCTTCACGATGAAATGGATCTTCGAGGGGCTGTTCGCCGATGCCGGCCGGCGGATGGAAGACCACCTCGAACTGCACAAGGCGGAGATCCTCGCGCGCCATGCCTGGCGCCGCGGCGGGCGGCTCGACCTGTTCGCCGATATCGAGCGGTCCACCGAGGCGATCGGCGACTTCGCCGGGGCCCGCGACGCCGCCGGCTATCGCGCCTTCTGCAAGCGCAGCGCCGACATGTACCGCACGCTGGTCGGCACCTTCATCGCGGCGGAACGCCCCTCCCAGCTCGACCTCGTGCGGCGCGTCGGCTTCGGGAATCTCGACCGGCTGGTGCGGACATCCCCCTTCGCCACGCTCTGGTCCTCGCTCGGGGAGCATTTCTCCGACCCGCGGCTGCGGCAATTGTTTGCGCGCTACGCGACCTATGTCGGCTGTTCCCCCTTCCTCGCGCCGGCGACGCTGATGCTGATCGCGCATGTGGAACAGGACGGCGTCTGGCTCGTGAAGGGCGGCATGCGGCGCGTCGCCGACGCCATCCGTGAACTGGCCGAATCCCAGGGCGCGGTCTTCCGCTTCGGCACCGAGGTCCGTCGCATCCTGGTCGCCCGCGGCCGCGCGGCCGGCGTCGAGCTGGCCGATGGCGAGAGGCTGGAGGCGGACGCGGTGCTGTTCAACGGCGCGCCGGACGCGCTCGCCGCCGGGTTGCTCGGCGACGCCGCGCGCATCGCGGCCGAGCCCGTGCCACGGCTGGAACGCACCCTGTCCGCCGTCACCTGGTGCGTGAACGCGCCGACCGAGGGCTTCGACCTCGAGCACCACAACGTCTTCTTCGCCGAGGACTACGCCGAGGAATTCGACGCGGTCCTGCGCCGCCGCACCGTGGCCGCCGCGCCGACCGTCTATCTGTGCGCGCAGGATCGCGGCGCGGGCGGGCGGCCGGAGCCGGGCGTGCGGGAGCGGATGCTGCTGCTGGTCAATGCGCCGCCGGATGGCGATCGCGGCGCGCTCGACCCCACGCATGTCGCGGGCCGCACCTTCGAACTGCTCGGTGCCTGCGGCCTGAGCATCCGCCGCGACGAGGGCGCGGAGGTCGTCACCACGCCGGCCGGCTTCCACGCGCTGTTCCCGGCGACGGGCGGCGCGCTCTACGGGCGGCTTGGCCACGGCTTCAACGGCAGTTTCTCGCGCCCCGGCGCGCGGTCGCCGCTGCCGGGGCTCTATCTCGCCGGCGGCGGCGTGCATCCCGGGCCGGGCGTGCCGATGGCGACCATGTCCGGGCGCCTGGCCGCCGCGCGACTGCTGGAGGACCGCGCCGGGCGTCGGCGCAGCACGATCGCCTTCAGGCCCGGGCGGTAGCGCGCCACTCGGCGCCCGTCGGCACGACCTTGTCCAGGATCTTGGCGGAGGAGATCACGCCGGGCACGCCCGCGCCGGGATGCGTCCCGGCGCCGACGAGGAACAGGTTCGCGACCTCCTCGCTGACATTGTGCGGGCGGAACCAGGCGCTCTGGAACAGCTGCGGCTCCAGGGCGAAGGCCGCGCCGTTGACCGAGAGCAGACGGTCGCGGAAATCCTGCGGCGTCATGACGCGGGAGGAGACGATGTTCTCCCCGAGGCCGGGCAGCACCGTCTCCTCCAGCCGCTTCTGGATCGCGGCGCGATAGGGCTCGGCCTTCGCCGCCCAGTCGGTGCCGCTGCCCAGGTGCGGCACGGGCGCGAGCACGTAGAAGGCATCGCAGCCTTCCGGCGCGACCGACGGGTCGGACGCCGAGGGGCGGTGGAGATAGAGCGAGAAGTCGTCGGCGAGCCGCTTGCGGGAGAAGATGTCGGTCAACAATTCGCCGTAGCGCGGCCCGAGCACCATGGTGTGGTGATAGACGTCCTCGTAGCGCCGCCGCGTGCCGAAGTACCAGACGAACAGCGACATCGAGTAGCGCGCGCGCGCGATCTTCCGGTCCGTCCAGCGGCGGCGCGGATGGTGGCCGAGCAGGCGCGAATAGGTCCAGGCGACATCGGCGTTGGACACGACGATGTCCGCGTCGATCCGTTCCCCGTTCGCGAGGGTGACGCCCGCCGCGCGGCCCTGCACGACCTCGATCCGCGCGACCTCGGCCTCGTAGCGCAGCGTGCCGCCGAGCCGGCCGATCAGCCTCGCCATGCCCTGCACCAGCGCGCCCATGCCGCCCATGGCGTAGTGGACGCGATGCTTCCGTTCCAGATGCGCGATCAGGCAGTAATAGGCCGTCGTGGTCAGCGGGTTGCCGCCGATCAGCAGCGGATGGAAGGAGAAGGCCGTCCGCAGCTTCTCGTTGCTGAAGTATCCGGACACCTTGGAATAGACGCTGCGGTAGCCCTGCAGCCGGATCATGTCCGGCGCGGCCTTCAGCAGCGTAGAGAAGCGGTGGAAGGGCTGGTCGACCAGCTGCTCGAAGGCGACGCGGTAGATCGCCTCGCTGTCCAGGATGAAGCGGTCGAAGCCGGCGACGTCCTCGGGCGCGATGCGGCGGACCTCGGCCCGCGTCTCGTCGATGTCCGCGCCGCAGCGCATCACCGTGCCGTCGTCGAAGCGGATGAAGTAGAAGGGATCGAGCTCGCGGATCGTGACGTCGTCGGCGAGGCGATGCCCCGCCATCGTCCACAATTCCTCGATCAGGTAGGGCGCGGTGATGATGGTCGGGCCGGCATCGAAGGTGAAGCCGTCCTGGCGGTAGACATAGGCGCGCCCGCCCGGCGCATCGAGCTTTTCCAGCACCGTCACGCGCCAGCCGCGGGCGGAGAGGCGGATCGCAGCCGCAAGGCCGCCGAAGCCCGAGCCGATGACGATCGCATGGGGCCTGGTGTCGCGGGGTGTGTCGCTGCCGTCGCGTGGCATCTCGGGCTCCCAGAAAGAAAAAGGGGGGAGCGGACGAGCCGCTCCCCCATCTATCCCCGGCGGCGACCGGGGAGTGGCGCCGCCGCCGTCACTACTGCGGAGCGAGGGCCGCCGAACGGGCGGGTCCATCGCGAATTGTGCGCAGCTCGGGATAGTCCTGGAGCATCGGGGCACCGTTGAGTGGACGGTTCACGCCCCGATGGCATGTCGCGCAGTTCACCTTGAGCGCATCGCCCATGGCGCCGAGCCGGACCTGCCGCGGAGACTCAGGCGGCCCGTTCGGGTTGGCCTGCCACAGCGGCGTGAGCGGTTCGATGTAGGTCATGTTCACGTCCCGCACCATGCGGATGCCGTGCCATGCGGTAGTCCGCTGCGGGGGGCTCTGCGCCCATTCCGCGAAGGAGCGGCTGTTGTGGCAGAAGGTGCAGTTCACGCCGAGGCCCGCGGACATGTGCATCATCAGCGAGTATGTGCTCTCGGTCTGCTGGATGCTGGTGTCGTTGTAGCCGGGCAGCGAGGTGCGGCTGATCGCGCGGATCGGCCGGTCCTGCAGCAGGTAGGGCGTGAACGGGTCGAGGGCGAGCGAGGCACCGGCCGCCGCGCGCGAAGGCTGGTTCTGCCCGGTCGGTGCCTGGAGGCCGGCACGGGACATGGGCAGGGTTGACCACACCTCGGCGGGAACGGCCCGGCCGCGGTGGCAGGTATAGCAAGTCACGCCGTTCTGGCCGACATGCGGGTGGTTGTTGATGGTGCGCACCATCTGCAGCATCCGGCGCGAGACCACCTTCGTGTAGACCTCGTCCGAGGCCATGTTCTCGATGTTGTGGCAGTAGGCGCAGCCGTTGCCGGCGTCGCGCACTTCCTGCGGCACCACCCACTCCGTCATCGCCTGCATGATGCGGAGGAACTGGGCGTTCGAGAGATCGCCCAGCAGCTGCACGTTCTGGTAGAGCGTGCTCACGCGGTCGCCGTCGTTGTCGGCGGCCTCGGGCGCCGCCGGCGCCTGGTTCGCCGCCACCGTCGTGGCGCGGATCCGCGGGTTGACCACCGCGCCCATCGAGGTGCCCCGGAAGCCACCTTGATCGGTGACCACCGGCGGCCGCTCGAAGGTCGGCACGAGGATCGCGGCCAGCACCAGCCCTGTGACCGCGATCGCGATCTTGATGTTGGTGTTGCTCATCGACCCGCTCCCTGCATGGCGGCCGGATCCGGCGTCGGCGGCCAGGGCATCTGGTAGGCGGGTGCGAAGTGCCGGTCGACCGCCCAGAGGTACCAGTTGTCGACCACGGTGCCGGTCAGGAGGATCCCGATCCCGCCCGTGATCGGGCAGAGCACCGCGAACCACCAGGCCCAACGGTGGATGCTCTCGAAGCTGGCGTTGAAGCCCATGCACCAGCGCCAGAACAGGCCGCCGCGCTCCGCCGCCGTGCCGCGGTCGAGCGTCAGCTCGATCTCGCGCTCGCCGCCATACCGCCCGAGGGCGAGGATGGTCGCGCCATGCATTGCGAACAGGAGCGTCGACCCGTAGAGGAAGACGATCGAGAGCGCGTGGAACGGGTTGTAGAACAGGTTCCCGTACCGGATGGAGAAGGCCGCGGTCCAGTCGAGGTGCGGGAAGATGCCGAAGGGCACAGCCTCGCTCCAGGAGCCCATGGCGATCGGGCGGATGAAGCCGAGCACCAGGTAGAGCCAGATCGCCGCCGCGAAGGCCCAGGCCACATGCGTGCCCATGCCGAGTTCACGTGCCCGGCGGTAGGTGCGCACCCACCACAGCAGCATGGACAGCGTCAGGAAAAAGCCGGCGACCAGCCACCAGCCGCCTTCGCGCATCGGCGGGAAGCGCAGCCCGTACTGGGGCGGCGGCGGCTCAAGCGCCAGCCAGAAGAGCTGGCGGATGAACTGCACCGGATCCCAGTTCACCGAGGCCAGCATGTTGAGCCCGATGATCTCGAAGGCGATGAAGCCGAAGAGGATCGAGAGCAGGCCGGTGTAGCCGAGGTAGATCGGCCCCACCTGCGCGTCGCCGAGCTTGCCGAACAGGTGCACGTAGGTCGGCGTGCCGTCCCGCGCGTCGTTGTCCGGGCCGAGCGGGACCCCAGGGTAGGGTACCGGTCCGCGGACCTGCACCCGGGTGAAGATGTTCTGATATTCAGGCATGGCGTGTGTCTCCCCCTCCCGTCAGTTCCGCCAGATCGGCAGGTTGAGCCACCAGCCCCACCATTCCGGCCAGCCGCGCGTCCAGAAGGGACCGCTGATGACAATGCAGACCGCGCTCCAGAACCCGGCCGACAGCGCGAGGAACAGCCCGAGGCGATGGATGCCGAGGGTGCCGATCGAGTAGCCGATGAAGTCGCGGAAGAAGGTGTTCTCGTGCTCGGCCGTCTTCACCGGCTCGCCGGGCGGCGGGTTGAGCGCGGAGAGCACCAGCGCGCCGTGCAGCGACAGCGCGAGGACCGTGGTGAAGAAGAACGACACCGCGATCATGTGCGCCGGGTTGTAGTGGAAGTGCAGGTACTGGTACCCGACGTTCGACACCCAATCGAGGTGGCTCCAGATCCCATACGGGAAGCCGTGCCCCCAGGCGCCCATGAGCACGGGCCGGATCACCACGAGCGTGATGTAGGCGAAGACCGCGACGCTGTAGGCGATGGGGATGTGGTATCCCATGCCGAGCTTTCGGCTGATCTCCGCCTGGCGCAGTGCCCAGGATACGAAGGCGCCGATCGCGCAGATGGTGATCATCTGCCACAACCCGCCCTCGTACATCGGCGCCAGCCTCAGCCCGTAGGAGAGGTCCGGCGGTGCGATGTTGATGAGCCAGGGGTTCCAGGTCCCCTGTTTTGCCGCGCCGATCAGGATCAACGCGGTACCGACGAAGCTGAAGAACGCCGTCGTCACGCCGAAGAACCCGACCCAGAACGGCCCGATCCAGAAGTCGAACAGGTCGCCCCCGATCAGGGTGCCGCCGCGGACGCGGTACTTCCGCTCGAAACTGAGCATGGCCATCGCTGTTACTCCTCCCTCGGGCAGGAAAGTCCCCGCCGTCCGGTCTCGGCCTTCGGGTGTGCGGGCGAGGCCCTTTCAGGGGCCTCGCCCAGTCCGCCGCAGCGCGGCGCGGTACGCTGGCCTCAGCCCCCGACGCGCTGGCCGGGGACGAAGGTCGGCGTGGTCGCGCACCAGCCGAGGTGGTCGCAGTAACGCGGCGAGCTGAGGACGGCGAAGTGAATCACCGCCGCAACCGCCACCACGCCAGCCGCGCCGAGGAACCCCACGCGGCGTGCGTCGATGACCATCCAGATCTTATGCATGAGCTATGATCCTTTCCGGTTCGGCTTCAGAAGAAGCGCCAGTCGGGCGGGACCATCTGGCCCGTGTAGACCATCGGCCGCCACAGCCAGACGAGGATATGAGCGCCCATGGAGGCGAAGACCGAGAACACCCAACCCTGGACAACCAGGGAATGGACCTCTCGGGCCTGCTCCTCCGTCAGACGCGTACGTGCTTCGGCCATTGGGAGACCTCCACAGTCGCCTTTCGGCGGTTACCGCGCAGTTCCCGCGCGGCTGGGATCGCTTCGGCGGTTGACCGCCACCGAAGCCGACTGATGGCGCGCATCCCGCGGGACGCGCGCGATATCGGGGACCGCGTCATGTCGCGGCCTCCAGTTCCAGGCTCTCCGCCACGCGCGCGGCGCTGACGCGCGCCTCGCCGGCCTCGCGCGCATCGTGCTCGACGCGCTCGCGCAGCCGCTTCGCGGCGGAGATCCTGAGAAGGAAGGGTTCGCTCTCGACCACCCGGTCGAGCAGCGCGGCGGCATCCGCATCCCAGCGTTCCGCGGGGCGCGCCGGCGTCGGCGCGACCTTGTCCATCTCGGTGGCGAGCGGAAGGATGTGGAACAGCGCGTCGAACAGCGCGTTGCAGTATTCCTGCACGATGTAGGTCGCGCCGGCGTAGCCCATGAAGGGCGTGCCCGTGGCGCGGCGGATGATCGCGCCAGGGAAGGAAGCCGGGATGTAGGCGGCGCGGCAGCCCGCTTCCTGCGCGTACATCCGCTCGTTGAACGACCCGAACAGCACCAGCGGCGGGGTCTTGCGGAAGGCCTCCCGCACCGCCTGGTTGTCGGGCTTCGCGCCTGGCTTGCGCGAGAAGGAAAAGGCGCAGGGCACGCCCATCTCGTCGCCGAGGAAGCGCGTCAGGCCGCGCGTGTAGGTCTCGGTCGCCGACACCGCGAAGGACGCGGTGGCGAAGAAGTCCTGCGTGACGGAACGCCACAGGTCCCAGATCGGCTTGATCGTGGTGTGCTTCTCGCGCTCGATGAAGGGCTCGGGGTCGATGCCCGTCAGCTCGCCGAGCTTGCGCAGGAAATTCGTGGTGGCGAAGATCCCGAAGGGCGCCATCAGGTAGGGGCGGTCGAGCTCCTCGCACAGCCGGCGCCCGAATTCCCGGTACATGCAGATGTTCACATCCGCGTCGGGCAGCTTCGCGATGTCCTCGACATGGCTGCCGAGCGGGAAGACCAGGTTGATCTCGCAGCCGATGCCTTCCACCAGGCGCCGGATCTCGGCGAGGTCGGAGGGCATGTTGAAGGTGCCGTAGATCGGCCCGATGATGTTGACGCGCGGCTTCTCGCCATCCTTGCGCACGCGCGGCTTCACCTTGCCGCGCTTGGTGCCGAATTCGGTCCACAGCCAGTTGATGGCGCGGTCCGCGGCCTGCCACTGGTCCTCGTCGATGGTGCGCGGGATGAAGCGCTGCAGGTTCGACCCCTGCGGCGTCACACCGCCGCCGATCATCTCGGCGATCGAGCCGGTGACGACGACCGCGGGCAGGTCCGGGTCCTGCGTTCCCGCGGCGCGCTTCATCAGCCCCTCGGTGCCGCTCTGGGACAGCGCGTCCTCATCGAGGCCCGTCACGACGATCGGCAATTCGTGCGGCGGCAGCGCGTCCGTGTAGTGCAGCACGGCGGTGACCGGCAGGTTCTCGCAGCCCACGGGGCCGTCGATGACCACGCGCAGCCCGCGCACGGCCGAGAAGGCGTAGACGGCGCCCCAGTAGCCCCCTGCCCGGTCATGATCGAGGACGAGCATCGTCAGGTCCCCACCGCTTCTTCGGCCTTGGCCTTCGCGGCGCGGATCTTGCGCTGCCGCTCGCGGAAGCCCGGCGGATCCGACGGCTTGTCGCGGAAGCCGTAGCCCGCGCCATCCGGCGTGCCGACGCCCTGGAAGAAGCCGACCATCCGCTTCATCCGTTCCGCCTGGCCGGTCTGCGCGGCGACGATGCCGGCGAGCGAGGCCGCGCCGGCCGGCCCGAACAGCGGTCGGGCGCTCACCATGTTGGTGAAGTACAGCGCGGGGATGCCGAGTTCCTTCGCCTTCTGGACGAGCGGCGTGGTGCCGAGCGCGAGGTCCGGGTTCGCGTCCTTCATGGCCGCGAGATCCTGCTCGAGCGAGGCGCGGTACTGCACGTGCACCCCGCGCGCCTCGAGCCATTCGCGATCGGCGGCGCTCCATTCGGTGCGCGGGCAGGCGGTGCCGACATAGGGCACCTCCGCGCCGGCCTCGACCAGGAGCCGCGCGACGAGCAGTTCCGAACCCTCGTAGCCGGAGACGGTGACGCGGGCCTTCACCCGGTTGCCCGCGAGCGCGGCCGCGATCGCAGGCAGGAAGCACTGCTTCGCCGCATCGGCCTTCGACGCCGGCAGGCCTGCCGCCGCACCGATCGCGTCCAGCCAGGCCGCCGTGCCCTCGACGCCCACCGGGCCGGAGCCCACGACGGGCCGGCCGGCGGCGCGGAACTCGCGCACGCTCGCGGTGTAGAAGGGATGCACCGCGGCGGCGACGACGCAGTCGAGCGCGGCGTAGAGGTCCCGCCATTCGCGGCAGGGCGTGGAAGGCGCGAGCGACAGGCCCATCGGCGCCAGCAGCGCGCCGATGCCCGGCGGGTCGGCGGGGAACATCTCGCCGATCAGCGCGACGGTCGGCTCGCCCTCGGTCACGTTGCGCGGACGGGCGACCGGGCCGGCCTCGGCCTCACCGCGGGCGTAGCGCAGCATGGCGCCGGCCAGCACGTCCTTCGCCTCGGCATGCGTCGGCACGCCGAAGCCCGGCACGTCGATGCCGATGATGCGGACGCCGTTGATCTCCTTGGGCAGGAGGTCGAGCGGCACGCCGGAGGCGGTCGGCACGCAGAGGTTGGTGATGACGACCGCGTCGTAGTCCTCGGGCTTCGCCGTCGCGTGCACCGCGTCGCGGATGTCCTCGAACAGCTTGCCGGTGACGAGCGTCTCGGAATTGAAGGGCACGTAGCCCACGCTGCGCTTCGCGCCGTAGAAGTGGCTCGTGAAGGTCAGGCCGTAGACGCAGCAGGCGCTGCCGGACAGGATCGTCGCGACCCGCTTCATGCGCAGGCCGACGCGCAGGGACCCGAAGGCGGGGCACATGCTCTGCGGCTGGTCGTGCGGGCCCTTGGGATAGTCGGCGGCGAGGCGTTCCATCGCCTCCCCCTTCCCCGCCGCCCGCGCGGCCTCGAGCATCGTCTCCCGGCCGCCATGGCAGCCGGTGTCGGACGCGACGGGACCTGTCGGGGGCAGCGTGTCCATTGCCTCAGCTCCCCTCGTAGACCACTTCGAGGGTCGGCTTGGCGAAGACCTCGGCCGCGCACATGTCTTCCATCGTCGCGGGCGTCAGCACCTGGCCGCGGCCGACCGCCTCGCCCTTGAACAGGCCGAGCAGTTCCTCCTGCGTCAGGGGCTTCGGGCGCAGCGGCGGCGCCTCGGCCACCTGCACGCCAAGGGCGGCGAACAGCGGGCCCCATTCGCTCTCGGGCCGGCCGACGATCTCGTAGTTCGCGCTCTTGCGGCGGATATCCTCGTTCGCCGGGATGGCGGCGAGGATCGGGATGCCGGCGGCGGATGCGAATGCCTGCGCCTCCCCCGTGCCGTCATCCTTGTTGATGACCATGCCGGCGACGCCGACATTGCCGCCGAGCTTGCGGAAGTACTCGACCGCCGAGCAGACGTTGTTCGCGACATACAGCGACTGCAGGTCGTTCGAGCCGACGACGATGACCTTCTGGCACATGTCGCGTGCGATCGGCAGGCCGAAGCCGCCGCAGACCACGTCGCCCAGGAAGTCCAGCAGCACGTAGTCGAAGTCCCACTGGTGGAAGCCCAGCTTCTCCAGCAGCTCGAAGCCGTGGATGATGCCGCGCCCGCCGCAGCCGCGGCCCACTTCCGGCCCGCCGAGTTCCATCGCGAAGACGCCGTCGCGCTTGAAGCAGACATCGCCGATCGCGACCGGCTCGCCCGCGAGCTTCTTCTTCGAGGAGGTCTCGATGATGGTCGGGCAGGACCGCCCGCCGAACAGCAGCGACGTCGTGTCGGATTTCGGGTCGCAGCCGATCAGCAGCACCCGCTTGCCCTGCTGCGCCATCATGTAGCTGAGGTTCGCGAGGGTGAAGGACTTGCCGATGCCGCCCTTGCCGTAGATCGCGATGACCTGCGTCTGCTTCTTGGCCTCGCCGGTCGGCACCGGGTCGAGCGGGACGGACGCCTCGGCGCGCAGCAACGCAGCCTGGCTGCCGGGCGGGGGAGAGAATCCGGTGGGAGCGTTCATGCGCATTCTCTCCAGTCGAGGACCATCTTCAGGCAGGACGGGTCGGTGAAGGCACGGGCGTAGGCCTCCGGCGCGCGCTCGGCCGCTTCGCGATGCGTGACCAGGCCATCGAGCCCGAGCCGCCCGGTCGCGATCGCATCGCGCGTCGCGACGAGATCAGCCTCCTGCCACTCGGCCGCCACGCGGAAGCGGGCTTCGCGCATGAAGGCCGGCGGGAAGGAGAAGGAGAGCCGGTCGCTGTAGAAGCCGGCGAGCACGATCTCGCCGCCGGGCGCGAGGCGCTGGACGAGCGCGTCGAGGATCCCGGCATCGCCGCTGACATCGTAGATGCTGCGGTAGTCGCGCCGCGGATCGCCGTCGGGGTCGATCACCTCGTACCCCTCGGCGCCTTCGCGGCGCTTCGCATCGCGTTCCCACACCACCGGCGCGCCGCCCTGCAGCACCGCGATGCGCGCGAGCAGGCGGCCGAGCACGCCATGTCCGACGATCAGGTCGGGCGGCGACGCCCCCGGCGCGGCGATGGCGTGCCAGGCGGTCGCGGCAAGCGCGAGCAGCACGCCTTCCGGCCCGGGCAGGCCGTCGAAGGGAATGGCGCGGCGCGACGGCACGACGAGCCGCGCGGCAGCGCCGCCGAACAGGCCGCGCACATCGCCGAAGCAGCGCGCGCCGGGGACGAAGACGCGCTCGCCGCAGCGGCGGGAGGCCTGGGGACCGGCGGCGATGACGCGGCCGACGGACTCGTAGCCGGGCACCAGCGGGTACCCCATGCCGGGGAAATGCGGCATGCGGCCGGACCACAGCAACCTCTCGGTGCCGGTGCTGATCCCGCTCCACTCCACCGCGACGACGATGTCTTCGTCGCCGGGTGGCGTCAGCGCCAGACGACTGAGGACGAGATCCTCGGGCGCCTTCAGAAGGACGGCGATGGTGTCCATGAAGGACCCCCGCTTGACTGGTTAATCGTCAGCCTAGACTGACACGCACGACTGTCAAGCCAAATGGACACATGACGTGTCATGGCGACGCAACATCCGCGACGATGACGCGCGTGAGCAGCGGCGTCGGCGTCGGCAGCAGACGCGGCCGGGCGAAGCCCGCCGCCGCCAGCATCGCGGCGATCTCCTCCGGCCGGCGCGGCCGCCCGCGGCCCATGGCCAGCAGGTAGAAGCCGAAATAGGCCTCGCCCATCGGCTCCGCGCCCGCCGTGCCGGACATCGGCTCCGCGATCAGGATCCGCCCACCTGGCGGCAGCGCGGCGCGGATGCGCGCGAGCAGCGCCGAGGACACATCGTCGTCATGGTCATGCAGGACGCGCACGAGGGTGATGAGGTCCGCCCCCTCGGGCAGCGCGTCCTTCGTGAAGTCGCCGCCGAACACGCTCGCGCGCGCGCCGAGTCCCGCCGCGGCGAAGCGCGCCCGCGCCTCCTCGGCCACCGCCGGCAGGTCGAACAGCATCAGCCGCGGCGCACGCGCCTCGGCCGCCACGGCGCGCAGGAAGGCGCCATTGCCGCCGCCCACGTCGAGCACCGCGCGATGCGCGTCGAAGCGGTAGGTGGCGAGCACCTCCTCCGCCACCATCGGCTGGCTCGCGGCCATCAGCGCGGTGTAGTCGCGGATGCGATCCGCCCCGACCTCGCCCGGCGACTCGGCGCCCGAATAGGCCCAGTAGGAGGACAACGCATTGCCCCCGCGCGGCCGGCGCAGCAGCGCCACCGGGTCGGCGAGGTCGGCGTAGAGCATCGCATGGTGCTCGACCATCGCGGCCAGGCCGTCATTGCCGATCATCGCCGCGCCGAGCGGGCCGATTGCCCAGGCCCCGTCCGAGCGCCGCGCCGTCAGGCCGAGCGAGGCCGCCGCGGCCATCAGCCGTTCGGCCGATTCGAGCGGCAGGCCGATTCGCTGCGCGAGGCGCTGCGTCGGCATCGGCTGCTGCGCGAGGATGGCGAAGACATCGAGCCGCACGCAGGCCAGCAGCACCTGCGTGTAGACGAAGCCCGCACACAGGTCGAAGAGCGCCCGCGCCCGCCGCCGCGCGAAGGGCCGCGTCAGCGGGAAGCGCGCGGCCCAGCGGCGAAAGCCCGGCCGCGCCGCCAGCCCTTCCCGGAAGGACCGGAAGCGGTCGAGGAACGAGGGCGGACCGGCCGCGCCCAATGTGTCGGCGCCGGACATGCCGGGCCGCTCAAGCCGCGGCCAGCTTGGCCGGCAGGAGGCGGGCCGTCTCCGCGAGGATCGCGGCCCGCAGCAGCTTCTGGCCCGGGCAGTCCGGGATCGCGGCGACCGCGCCGTCGGCCAGCATCGCGAGCCGGGCGATCGCGCCCTTCAGGCCGAACTCGGCGACCGCGCTCGGGCGGCCCAGCGCCTTGTCGCGCCCGACCGGCTTGCCGATCGTCGCCTCGTCCTCCACCGCGTCGCGCAGATCGTCCGCGACCTGGTAGGCCTCGCCCAGCCGGTCGCCGAGCAGGCGCCAGGCCTCGGCATCGGCGATGCCCGCGGCCGCCGCGCCGGCGACCGCGGCGGCCGCGAACAGCGCGCCCGTCTTCTGCCGCTGGTAGTCGGAGAGGTTGACCTCCGTCTCGCATTCCCAGGCCTGGCCCGCGACGATGCCGAAGGGCACGCCGACGCCGTCGCCCACCGCGCCGATCACGGCGGCGAGGCGTTCCGGCGCGCAGGGCGCGGCGCGCGCGACCGTCTGGAAGGCGAGGATGATCAGCGCGTCGCCGGCGAGCACCGCGAGCGGTTCCCCGAAGGCGCGATGCACGGAAGGCTTGCCGCGGCGCGTATCCGCGTCGTCGAAGCAGGGCAGGTCGTCATGCACGAGCGAGGCGCAGTGCAGCAGCTCGATCGACGCCGCCGCCGCGCTGGACAGCCGCGGCCGGTCGTCGCCGCAGGCCATGGCGACGGCGAGCGTCAGCCGCGGGCGGATGCGCGCGCCCTTGGGGAAGACCGCGTGCCGCATCGCGGCGGCGAGGCGGGGCGGTGCGCCGGCCGCTTCGGCCAGCAGGACGGAATCGGCCAGCGTGGCCTCGATGCGTGTCGCCGCGTCCATGGGCCTCTCCCTGCGGCGCCCGGTGCGCCGCGTGGATCGTCAATTTGATCGATCAGTCTTAACTGTCAATCTTTGTGGACAGTCCTGTCAAACCCTTTCCGCCCATCGCGCCTCGAACAGGCAGCAAGGGGCGCCCATCGCCTCGCAGGCGACCTCCTCGATCCGCGTCGCGGGATGCACCAGGGCGCGGAACAGCCCCTCGAAGGTCGCGGCGTAGTAGCCGCAGGCCGCATGCGTCGCCGCGGCCCCGCGCGCGAGCGGACTGCCCGCGATGGAAAAGCGCACGGGCTGGCCGGGCAGCACGGCGAAGCGGCCGCTGCCGGCGAAGGTCCAGGCATGCCGCCCGATCGCCTTGAGCAGGATCCAGGCGGCGGCGCGCGCCGGCAGGTGCGGCAGCACCAGGCGCATCGGGCGCGGGATGCGGTGCGCGAGCAGGTAGTCCGCCGTGCGGCGGCCGGCGTCGCGCGCGATCGCCTCCGCCTCCTCCGCCGGCAGCGTCTCGCGCAAGGCCGCGTGCAGGGCGACGACCTCGGCTTCCTCGACCATCCGCTCGGGCGGGGCCGCCAGGCGGTGCGCGAGGCCCGCGCGGCCGAAGACGGCCCGCGCGCCCCCGGCCCCGCGCACCGCCTCCAGCGCTTCGGCCAGGCGCGTGACCGCGTTGGGCCCGATGCGCGCCGAAGCCTGGGACATGGCGCTAGTCCCCCTGCAGCGACGCCCGTTCGCGCGGCGCGCGCTGCGCGGCGGTGACGGCATCCATCTGCGCCTCCGTCAGCTGGTCGGACCCGCCGCCGCAGGCGCGCACATCGGCCGCGCGGGATTCCTCCATCTGCTCGGTGCCGCCGCCGCAGGCGCGCGCATCGGCGGCCGCATTCGCCGCCGGCAGCTTCACCTTCGGCCGGTGCATGGTTTTCCACATGGCGTTGTGCGGGGCGCGCGCGGCCTCGGTCGTCAGCGTGCGGCTCTCGTCGAAGTGGAAGTCGACGTTCTTCTTCGACTGCGGCCCCCAGTAGCCGACCTTGCCGAGGTCGTAGAAGGTCCGCTGGAAGCCGCTTTTCGCGAAGGCCCAGAGGCAGCCCAGCATGTACTTCCGCTTCACCTTGTCGCGGATCCAGGGGTAACCCAAGAAGGTCTTGCGCAGGTAGAAGCGCCGGTAGTTGTGCATGGTGCGGTCGAGCAGCGTCGCCCGGTCCATCGCATCGGGCTTCATGATCGGCGTGACGAAGTTGTATTTGGAAAAGTCGAACACCTCGACCTTGTCGCCCAGCTCCTTGAACAGGTCGTTGAACGGCCAGGGCGTGTACATGGCCCAGTTCGCCATGTCCGGATTCCAGTCGAGCGCCATACGGTAGGTCTCTTCCAGCGTCTCCGGCGTCTCGTTCTCGAGCCCGACGATGAACTGCGCCTCGGCCACGATACCGTTCTGGCGCAGCAGCTGGATCGCCTTCTTGTTCTGCGCGACCGTCGTCTCCTTGTTGAAGCGGTCGAGCTTGAGCTGCGCGGCCGCCTCGGTGCCGAGCGAGATGTGGATCAGCCCGGCCTTGCGATAGAGCGGCAGCAGCGCCTCGTCGCGCAGGATGTCGGTGACGCGGGTGTTGATGCCCCACAGCACGGGCAGGTTGCGCTCGATCAGCGCCTCGCAGAACTCGACGAACTTCTTCTTGTGGATGGTCGGTTCCTCATCGGCCAGGATGAAGAAGCCGACGCCGTGGTTGCGCACGAGATCCTCGATCTCGTCCACCACCTTGCGCGGGTCCCGCACGCGGTAGTCGCGCCAGAACTTCCACTGGCTGCAGAAGGAACAGGTGAAGGGGCAGCCGCGCGCGAGGTTCGGGATCGCGACCTTGGTGTTCATCGGGATGTAGACGTATTTCGACCAGTCGAGGATGCCCCAGTCCGCGACGATGCGGTCCACATCCTTGATCGGCGGGCAGGCAGGCGTCGCGACCACCTTGCCGTTCCCATCGGCGAAGGCGATGCCCTTCACCTTTTCGCGCTCGGCGGGCCAGCGACCCTCGTCGATGCAGCGCACGAGGTCGGTCAGCACCTGCTCGCCCTCGCCACGCACGACCACGTCGATCCACGGTGCCTCGGCCAGCACCTGCGGATACATGAAGGTGCCGTGGATGCCGCCGAGCACCGTCACCGCGCCGGGGCAGGTCTCCTTCGCCACCTTGAGGATCGACTCGGCCTCGTAGATCGCGGGCGTGATGGCCGTCGCGCCGATCACGTCGGGCTGCAGCGCAACGAGACGTTCCCGCACCTGGTCATGCGTCAGGTGGTGGGTCATCGCGTCGATGAAGGTGATGTCGGTGAAGCCCTCGGCCTTCAGGAAGCCGGAGAGGTAGGCCACCCAGGCCGGCGGCCAGTTGCCCGCGATCTCGGCGCCGCCGGAGTGGTAGTTGGGGTGGATGAGGACAATGCGCATGCCGGGGCCTCCCGCCGCTTCCGACGCGGCATGGTCCAGGCTGCGCGTTGCGACACCGGCACGCTTTGCGCTGTGTCAATCCGCGCTGACGGTTTGATATGTCCTTTGAGATGGACGCTTGGCGCCCTGCTCCCGGTCGATCCGGTCCATCACTTCAAGCGCCCAGACCAGGCGATTGCCCCAGCCGCGCGGGATCAGGCCCGCGGGATAAGGCGCCTCGGCCACCGCATCGACCAGGTAGGACGCGGCCTCGCAGGGCGGCTCGCCGGCACCCCGCGCCCGGCCGACCATCGCGCCCGCCGCGCGCGCCAGCAGCACCGCCTTGCGCCAGCCCGGCACCACGGCGCGCCGGTTGATGGAATCGAGGCCGTTGCGTTCGAGCTCCCGCCCGATCTCCGAGTAGATGACGCGCGCCGCGCCGATCCCCGCGCGGCAGTCGCGCGGCAGCAGCGCGATGCCGGCGGCCGCGCGCGCGTAATGCCCGTCCGCCGCCGCGAGCAGCCGCGCGACCAGCCGCGCGATCGCCGGGGTGAAGGCCGGCGCGGCGAGGAAATCCTCCGGCGCGATCCCTTCCTCCGCCAGCCAGTCGAGCGGCAGGTAGAGCCGCCCTTCCCGCGCATCCTCGCCCACGTCGCGCGCGATGTTGGTCAGCTGCATGCCGAGCCCGAGGTCGCAGGCGCGCGCGATGGCGCGCGGGTCCCTCACCCCCATCAGCAGCGTCATCATCGCGCCGACCGTCCCCGCGACGCGCGTCGCATAGGCTTCGAGCGCGGCCATGTCGGCATAGCGCAGCCCCGCCGCGTCCCAGGCGAGTCCCTCCAGCAGCGCCTCGGGCAGCGCGCGGGGAATGCCGAAATGCTCGACCACCGCAGCGAAGGCGCGATCGACCGGATCGTCCTGCGGCGTACCGGCATAGGCCGCGTCGAGTCGCGCCGTCAGCCGCAGGAGCGCTTCCTGCTTGCCGCCCGACAGGTCGATCTCGTCATCCGCCACGCGGCAGAAGGCGTAGAGCGCGGTGGCGGGCGCCGCGATCCGTCGCGGCAGCAGCAGCGAGGCCGCGTGGAAGGATTTCGACCCGCCCGCGAGCAGGGCGCGGCAATGGGCGAGATCCGCCTCTGCGATGCGGAAGCCGGTCATGTGTCCTCCCGTTCCATCCGCCGGCGCACGCGCCGCGTCCCGAACCATACGGCGGCGGCGACCAGCGGCACGGCGAGGCCGGTCGCGATCTCGGCCCGCAGCGGCAGCCCGCCTTCCGCGGCCGACTTGGCCGCATAGGCGATGAGCCCCACCAGGTAGTAGGTGATGGCGGCGACAGAGAGCCCCTCGACCGTCTGCTGCAGGCGCAGTTGCAGCTTCGCGCGCCGGTCCATCGAGGCGAGCAGCGACTGGTTCTGCCTCTCCCGCGTCACGCCCACGCGGGTCGAGAGCAGTTGCGTCGCGCGCGCGACGCGCTGGGAGAGCATGACCTGCCGCTGCCCCATCGCAAGGCAGGTGTTCATCGCCGGCGCCATGCGGCGCTCGATGAATTCGTGGAAGGTCTGCAGACCCTCGATCCGCTCCTCGCGCAGATCCTCGATCCGCTGGCGGACGATCTCGTAATAGGCCGAGGCGGCGGAGAAGCGGTAGCGGCTGCGTGCCTCGCCGCTCTCGATCTGCGCGGCCAGGCGCGTGAGGCGGTCGAGCAGCACGGGCTCGTCATTCTCCCCGCAATCCACCAGCGCGTCGGTGATGGCCGCGAGTTCCCTCTCCTGCGCGCCGAGCACGGGGGACAATTCGCGCGCCAGCGGAAACGCCAGCAGCGCCGTCACGCGGTAGGTGTCGATCTCGAGCAGCCGCTGGACGATCCGCCCCGCCTGGCGTTCGCCCGTGCCGCGGTCGAGCACGAGCATGCGGCTGAACCCGTCCTCCCGGATGCGGAAGTCGGTGAGCGCGACGGCGCGGCCCGCGCTGACATCGGCGCCCAGCAAGTGGTTGCCGGCGAAGTGGCGCATCGAGAGCGCGGCGATGTCGATCGGCCCGCCCGGGTCGGGCATCAGCGCGACATGCTGCGCGGCGATCACCTGGCCCGGCAGGGCGGAGACCCAGTCCTCCGGCAGCAGGCCGAGCGCGGGCGCGCCGAAGGGATCATCCGTCGCGCCCGGCGCGATGATCATGAAGCGCGAGAATTCCGTGTGCCGTTCCCATTTCAGACGGAACGGCCCGAAATCCGCGCTGTGGTGCGAAGCGCCGGCCGGCGGCCCCGCGGCGCCGACCCGCGCGGCGAGGTCCTGCACCGCGGCGAGCGTCTGTTCGCGCGGCGCGCCCTCGGGCGGGATCAGCGCGAAGTGGGAGATGCGGCAGGGCGGGCTCAGCGCCTCGGGCGGCCGGGCATGGACCTCGTCGTTCAGTTCGCGTCGCAGCGGATGCGATGCCGGCAGGAAGCGCGCTTCGGTCACGTCTCGGCCATCTCCCGCTGGAGCAATCGAAGCAGGATGGCGGCGACGAGGTCGGGCCGTTCCTCATGCGCCAGGTGCCCGAGTCCGGGCAGGCGCTCGATCCGCGCATGCGGGGCGATCGCCGCGACGCGCTGCGCCTTCTCCGGCGGGATGGTGCGGTCGTTGCCGCCCACCACCAGCAGCAGGTCGGACGCGAGGCGCGGCAGGTCGCGCAGCAGCGGCTTCAGGTCCCAGTTCGCCATCATGCGCAGCGCGCCGGACAGATGCCCCGCCCGGCGGAACAGCCGCGCATAGAGATCGACCCCGCGCGCATCGATGCGCGACCCGGTGTCGCGCAGCAGGCGTTCCGCGACGGCGCGGTCCGCCGCCCGCCACGCGAACAGCCGCGGCACGAAGGGCAGCCCCACCAGCATCCGCGCCGCACGGGTGAAGAAGGCGGCGTGCTCCTCCCCCAACGGCGTCAGCGCGCCGTTCAGGCTGACCACGGCGCGTGGCGCGATGCGCCCGTCGAGCGCCATGCGCAGCGCGACCGCAGCGCCCGCCGAATGGCCGACCGCGACATCCGGCGTCAGCCCCAGCGTGGTGAGCAGCGCATCGACCAGCCGCGCCATGCCGGGCAGCGTCAGCCCGATATCGGCCGGCAGCGCGGTGAAGCCGTGGCCCGGCAGGTCCGGCGCGACCACGGTGGCGTGCGGCGACAGCAGCGGCAGCAGGTCGCGCCAGGAATGCGTCGCGGCGGCGGTGCCGTGCAGCAGCAGCAGGACGGGCCCCTGCCCCGCCACCTGGACGTGCCAGTCGATCCCGCCGGCGCGGACGAAGCGGCTCGTCGCGCGGTTCGGCCAGTCCCGCCCGTCGGAGGGCCAGTGCGGGCGGTCGCTCATCTCAGGCCGCCGCGTCGCGCACGGCGCCGGACAGGCGCTGCGCGTCGGCCATGGGCAGCGGCAGGTAGCGCGCGCCCATCGCCGCGGCGACATCCTTCGCGAAGGGCTGCGGGCGCGGCGCGGTGTCCACCAGCAGCGCCGGCACGGCGGCGAGCCGCAGCGGCTGCGCCGATTCCAGCGCGTCCTTCTCGGCCTGCGGCCGCCCGCCGGTGCCATCCCGCGCGACATTCGCCCGCCCGTCGGTCAGCAGCACGATCAGGGGCGTGCGGCCGGCGCGGCGGCAGGCGATCGCCATCTCCCGCGCCGCATCGAGCCCGGCGGCGAGCGGCGTGCCGCCCCCGCCCGGCAATCCCGCGAGCGAGCGCTTGGCGCGCACCAGGGAGGCGGTCGGCGGCAGCAGCACTTCCGCCGCGCGGCCGCGGAAGCCGATCAGCGCGACGCGGTCCCGCCGGACGTAGCAATCGGCGAGCAGCAATTCGACCGCGCCCTTGGCTTCCGCCAGCCGGTGCATGGCGGCCGAACCCGAGGCATCGACGACGAAGATCGCGACGGTCTCCTGCGGCGCCTCGAAGCGGCGCAGGCGGATATCCTCGCGCTTGACGAACAGCTTCGGCCCGCCGGTGCGGCCCTTGCGGCGCAGCGGCTGCCAGGGGGCGGCAGCGCGCAGCGTCTCGACCAGCGCGAGCCGCGCGCCGGAGCGCAGCGCGCCCTGCCGCGTGCCGGCGGGCCGGCCGCGCAGCGGCGTCGCCTGGCGCAATCCGGCGCGGCCATCGGCGGCCCCGCGCCGCGCCGCGTCGCGCATCCCGGCGCCGAGGCCGGCGAGGATGCCTTCCGGCAGCACGGCGCGCGCCGCGTCCAGGATCCGGTCCTCGAGCGGCGCGTCGGTGGTCTCGCCCTTCGGCGCTTCGCCCGCTTCGGCCTGTTCAGGCGGCGGGGGGTCCTCGGCGGGCGGCTGCTCGGCCTCGGGCATGCGCGTCGCGCGCGGCGCGAGCACGAGGCGCGCGGCGCGCGCGGCATCCTCGGCGGCCACCTCGTCGCGCCCGGCCAGCGCGGCGGCGGCGATGGCCGCGCGCAGCGCGAGCAGCGGCGCGCGCAGCGAATCGATGCCGAGCGCGAGGGAAGCACCGGCCAGCGCGCGCAGCACCTCCTCCGGCACGCGCACATCGTTCAGGCGCGCGCGCGCCGCGGCGATGTCCGGCAGCGACGGCGCGGCGGGCAGCGGCATGGGCGCAAGGTGGAAGGCGCAGCGATCGGCGAGCGGGGCGGCGACGCGTTCCTCCTCCACCCCCTCATCCAGCGCGACCAGGCCGAAGCGTGCGGGCAGGCGGCGGGCGATGCCATCGCGTTCCAGCGCCACCGCCCCCGCATCCATCACGCCGGCGATGCGCGCGGCCATCCCGGGGGCGGCGCGTTCGGCCATGGCGAGCACCAGCACGCCGCCATCGGCTTCCGCGAGTACGCCGCGTTCCGCAACGGGCCGCCCGGCCGCGAGCGTCGCGGCGAGGTCGAGGCCGCCGAGCAGCCGGCTGTCGGGCACCGAGACAGGCATGCGCCGCCAGGGCGTGCCATCGGGAAGATGCGCGCGCATCAGCGCGAGCCAGCCATCGCGTTCCGGCCCGGGGCCGCCGCGCAGCACCGCGCCGCCCAGCCCCGCGGGGTCGACGGCGAGCAGCGCGGCCGCGGCGCGCTGGTCGTCCGCCACGCCAGGATCCGGCGCCGCGCGCGGGTCGGCGCGCCCGTCGCCGGGGGTGGTCACGGCCCGAACAACTCCGCCACCGCACGCTCGACCCGGGTGGAGGAGGAGGTCTCGTCCAGCGGGTTGCGGCGCAGGCGGTGGCGCAGCGCGGGGTTGGCGACGGCGCGGAGTTCCGCGTCGCCGACCGTGTCGCGGCCTTCCAGCGCGGCGAGCGCGCGCGCCGTGCGGATCAGCGTCAGTTCGCCGCGCAGCCCGTCCGTGCCGAGCGCGAGGCAGAGCGTCGCCGCGCGTTCCAGCGCCGCGTCGGGCACGCTCACCTGCGACAGATGCGCGCGGGCGGCGAGGATGCTCCGGCGCAGGCGCGCCTGTTCCTTCTCCCACGCCGCGCAGAAGGCGGCGTGGTCGCGCTCGTAGGCGTCGCGGCGGCGGATCACCTCGATGCGCGTCGGCACGTCGCCCGGCGTGCGCACCTCGACGCACAGCCCGAAGCGGTCGAGCAGCTGCGGGCGAAGCTCCCCTTCCTCGGGGTTGCCGCTGCCCACCAGCACGAAGCGTGCGGGATGGCGGATCGAGATCCCTTCCCGCTCCACCAGGTTCTCGCCCGAGGCCGCGACGTCGAGCAGCAGGTCGACGAGATGGTCCTCGAGGAGGTTGACCTCGTCGATGTAGAGGAAGCCGCGATGGGCGCGGGCGAGCAACCCGGGCTCGAAGGCCTTCACGCCTTCGGCCAGCGCCCGCTCGATGTCGAGCGCGCCGGCGACGCGGTCCTCCGTCGCGCCGAGCGGCAGGTCGACGACCGGCACGGGCGTCTCGATCGCGCGCAGCCGGCCGCGGGCGCGGCAATCGGCGCAGAGCGCGGCGGCATCGCCCGGGTCGCAGCCGAAGCGGCAGCCTTCGACCGCCTTCATCGGCGGCAGCAGCGCGGCGAGCGCGCGCACCGCGGTGGACTTGCCCGTGCCGCGGTCGCCCAGCACCAGCACGCCGCCGACGCTCGGGTCGACGGCCGCGATCAGCAGGGCGCGCAGCATCTCCTCCTGCCCCACGATGGCGGCGAAGGGATAGGGCGCACGGGCGGCGGGCGCGGCCGGCTTCGCGGCGCGCGCCTTGGCGGGCGGCGCGGAGACGCCCTGCTCCGCCGCCGCCCGGCGTTCGCCGGGCAGCCCGTCCATCAAGCGGCCCGCCGCAGGCTGAACCGCGCCCAGACCGCTTCCAGGGCGCCGACCAGGTGGTCCATGTCGGCATCCGAGTGCACGGGGGATGGCGTGATGCGCAGCCGCTCCGTCCCGCGCGGGACGGTCGGGTAGTTGATGGGCTGCACGTAGACGCCGTGCTCGTCCAGCAGGATGTCGCTGATCGTCTTGCAGAGCACCGGGTCGTAGACCATCACCGGCACGATGTGGCTGTTGTTCTGCAGGTGCGGCACGCCGATCGCGTCCAGCCGGCGGCGCAGCGTCGCGGCGCGTTCGTGCAGGCGCGTGCGCTCGGTGTTGGACTGGCGCAGATGCTCGATCGCCGCGCGGGCGCCGGCGGCGACGGCCGGCGGCAGCGCGGTCGAGAAGATGAAGCCCGAGGCAAAGGAGCGGACGAAGTCGCACATCGCCGTCGTGCCGGCGATGTAGCCGCCGATCACGCCGAAGGCCTTGGCGAGCGTGCCCTCGATGACGGTCAGGCGGTTCGCGACGCCGTCGCGTTCCGTCACACCGCCGCCCGTCGCGCCATAGAGGCCGACGCCATGGACCTCGTCGCAATAGGTCATGGCGCCGAACTCGTCCGCCGCGTCGCAGATCTCGGCGATCGGGGCGATGTCGCCATCCATCGAATAGACGCTCTCGAAGGCCACGAGCTTCGGCGCCTTGGGGTCGAGCTCGGCCAGCACGCGGCGCAGGTCGGCCACGTCGTTGTGGCGGAACAGCCGGCGCTCGGCGCGCGAATGGCGCATGCCCTCGATCATCGAGGCGTGGTTCATCTCATCCGACACGATCACGCAGCCCGGCATGCGGGAGGCGAGCGTCGAGAGCGAGGCCCAGTTCGACATGTAGCCGGAGTTGAACAGCAGCGCGGATTCCGTCCCGTGCAGGTCGGCCAGCGCGCGTTCCAGCAGCACATGCTCGTGGTTGGTGCCCGAGATGTTGCGCGTGCCGCCCGCCCCCGCGCCGTAGCGGTCGAGTGCCGCGTGCATCGCCCCGATCACCTTCGGGTGCTGCCCCATGCCGAGATAGTCGTTGGAGCACCACACGGTCACTTCGCGCGTCTTGCCCCCGCCATCGTGCCGGATGGCCCGTGGATAGGCGCCGGCCTGGCGCTCGATGTCGGCGAAGACCCGGTAGCGCCCCTCACGGCGGAGGCCATCGAGCTGGGCACGGAAATAAGCCTCGTAGTTCATGGCTGACCTCCCCGGGTCTGCGGGCGCGCCTTGTCGGGACGGCATTCGCGAAGGCGCGTCGCGATACCGTATGGGATTGGGGCGGGACGCGGCATGTCCTTGATCTGGATCATGCGACGGCCGGCCTTAAGCAGGCTTCAAGCGCCGCGCGCAACCGCGCGAGGTCGCGGGTGGTGCCGACGGCGACGACGCGCGGGGCCTGGTTGCCGGCGACCATCACCGGCATCAGCCGCGCGCGCCCATCGGCGAGGTCGAACTGCACCCAGCCGGTGGCGGAGCGGAGCGTGCCGCGGAGCGTCTCGACCTGGCCGTAGACGCCTTCCGCCACCTCCTGCAGCAGGCGGCCCAGCCGGTCGGCGTCGCAGGGGGCGGACAGGCCGGACTCCCAGGCCGCCATGCGCGGCGGCGGGGCCTGGGTCCCGGTGCGGCGTTCCATCGACCAGCGCCAGAGCGCCTCGATCGGCAGCGGCATCATCAGGAACCAGTGTTCCAGCACCGCGAGCGCGGCAAGCGTGCCGAGCAGGCTCGCCGCGGTCACCTGGAAGGGCGTCGCGCCCGGCAGCAGCGCGTGGTGGAACAGCCAGGCGCAGAACAGGGTGGATCCCATGACGGAGAATGGAAACAGCAGGTTCATCGGGCGGGTGCGGAAATAGGAACCGAGGTAGCGGAGATGGTCCGGCAGGAAGACCTCGCCAGTGTTCCGCGCGCCCAGGAAGATGTTCAGCTTGGTGGACTGCCGCATGACCCAGAGGATCATGAAGGTCCAGGCGCCGACCTGGTTCTCGGCGCCATGGGTCATGCCGAGGATCAGCCCCGCCCCGGTCAGGATCGCGATCTCATGCCACAGGATCGTGCCGAGCGCGGCCATCACGCGGGGGAAGCCGACCAGCCCCGGCGGGCAGGGCACCCGCCGCGGCCCCGTGACGAAGCCGGTCAGGAAGGCGAGCTCGATCCAGCCCCAGACCGCCAGGCCGCAGAGGAAGCCGAGATAGGCGCCGGCGACGGAGGTGTCCTCCGCCACCGCGCCCAGCCCGTACAGCGCAAGGACGAGCAGCGCCGTCGCCCCGGCCATGCTGCGGCCGAAGGTGTCGCGCCGCAGCCCGTCGAGCAGCAGGATGAGCCCGGTCGAGAACCACCAGACGAAGATCGTCACCAGTGCGGGGATGCCGATCTCGGCCATGGGTGCGCCTCCGGCCCCTCCCCTTGCCTACCAGGCCGGCGCCAGGCGGGCGTCGGCCGGCAGGTCGTGCCGGCGGGGACGCCGCACCAGGGCGCGGAGGAAGGTGAAGGCCGCCGCGGCGGACAGGCCGACGCGCTTGACCGCGCCGCCGACGCCACCCTGCGCCTTGGCCGCGGCGATCGCCACGGACAAGGCATTCAGCCGTTCCATGTCCCGCAGGAAGCCCGGATGGTCGACATCGATCGTCGCGGGGAAGACCTGGCGGCAGATCTCCTCGGTGATGCGCAGCACGCGAATGTCGTAGTCCGTGGGCGTCATGCCGAGCGCCTTGTGGAATTCGGGCCGGGCATGGTCGCGCACGTACATCGTCGCGAAGACCGCCAGTTGGAAGAAGCGGCACCACCAGACGTTGATGCCCTGCAGCAGGTGCGGATTGGCGCGCATGAGCAGCGCGAAGGCTTCCCCGTGGCGGAACTCGTCGTTGCACCACTTCTCGAACCACTGGAAGATCGGGTGGAAGCGCAGCTCCGGATGCCGCTCGAACTGGCGGAAGATCGTGATGTAGCGCGCATAGCCGATCTTCTCGCTCAGATAGGTGGCGTAGAAGATGAACTTCGGCTGGAAGTAGTGGTACTTCTTCGCGCGCGTCAGGAAGCCGAGGTCGACGCCGACCCCGATGTCCTTGAGGCTGTCGTTGATGAAGCCGGCGTGGCGGCTCTCATCACGCGCCATGACGGAAAACAGTTCCTTCATGTCCGGGTTCGTCACGCGCTTCTTGATCTCGGCATAGAGCACGCAGCCGGAGAATTCCGCCGTGACGGAACTCACGAGGAACTCGACCAGTTCCTTCTGCAGGCCTTCCGGCAGGCTACCGAGGTCGAACTTGTCGAAATCCTCGTTGCGGACGAAATGGCCCTTGTTCGGATCGGCGCGGAACTCGTCCATCAGCCGGTCCCACTGGGCGCGCAGCGGCTCGACATCCACCTTGTCCATCGCGGCGAAGTCGGTGGTGTAGAAGCGCGGGCTGAGGACCGTCTCGGTCATCGCCATACGGGTGGCGGCCGCCGACGCGCCCTGCTTGGTGCCGATCAGCCCCTCATCGGGGCCGCCGAGGACGAGCGCTTCCATCACGCGGCCTCCTTCGGCTCGAATCCGCAATGGTACAGCTCGGTCAGCTCGAAGATCGCGACCCACTGCGTCCAGAAGCGCGTGAGCGGACCGGCGCGGTAGACGGTCGCGCGGGTCTCGAAGCTCATCTTCTCGCCGAAGCCGATATGGTCGGGGGTGCCATGCACCACCACGCGGTCGCCCGGCCGAAGGTCGACGCCTTCCGGCACCGCATAGGCGTGGAAGCTGTCGAAGCTGCGCTCGATCTCGACGGTGCAGGGCACCTCGAGCGTGCGCCCTCCGCCAAGCCAGGCCGGCCAGGCCATCCCTTCCTTGCTCATTCTCTTTTCTCCCCGATGGGCAGGAGGCGCGCGAAGGCCTCCGCTTGCGTCTGGCCGAAGGCCAGAAGGTCGAGACGCCGGCCTGTCGCCGTGTCGTCCAACGTCAGGCGCCCGTCGCCCCAGGCGATCAGGCGGAAAGGAACGGCCGGGCCAAGGTCGCGGGCGCGCCGCTCGCGCGCCAGGCCGCGCAGCGTGCCGCGCACGAAGCCGTCCTCGCCGGGCGCGACGACGAGCACGACGGCCCCCGTCGCGGCATCGGTCAGCACCACGGCGCCGTCGTCGCGGTCGGTGGCGTGGAAGGCGCGCTCGGCGCGCACCGCGTCGGCGACGATCGCCGGCGCGCGGTTCGGCGCGACCGGCATCGCGACAAGCCCGACGACCGCCGCCATGCCGATGCCGATGGCCAGTGCCTGGCCACGGGTGAGAATCTCGGAGCGGATCGCGCGGGACATGGTCGTCATCTCCTCAGGCCATGGCCTCAGCGCCGGCGTTGCCACGCCTGCGGTCCTCGGCGGCATCGGGAATAGGTGTGACGGGCACCGCGGCGGAGGCGGCGAGCGCGCGGCCAAGCACCTGTGCCACGGCATCCGCATCCGCGATGGCACGCAGCATGGGCTCCGGCTTCGCCATGCGCCAGGGGCGAAGATGCGGCCAGAGCATGATCCAGGAGACACGCTGCGGCCCGCCGAGGCGGAGCGCGATGTCGCCCGTCCCGTCGGCCCGCCGCGTGAGCGACGCGCCTTCGACCAGCGCGAAGGGCAGGTTGATCGTGACCGGCAGCGCGACGCCGACCCGCATCACGATGCGGCGGTTGGTGATGGAGTAGACGGCGCAGCGCGCCGCCCCCCAGGCATACAGGTAGAGAAAGCCGATCGGCGCGGCGCCGATGACCAGCATCAGCGCGCCGCCGGCCACCACATCGGCCGTGCTGCCGCCATCGGCCGAGATCCCAGCCCCGCGCCAGAGCGCGAGCAGGAAGAAGTAGAGCGCGATGCCGCGGACATGCATCGCCCCGCGCGCCAGCGCCCGCCATTCGGGCCGGCCCTGCCAGAGCAGCGTCTCCCCTTCCGGAAGGTGGCCCGGCAGGCCGGGCACGGGCTCAAGCCCATGCTCGGTGATGACGGGGCGAGGCGCGCGGCCGCTCACAGCAGCGGCTCGCTGCGCTCGGGCGTGGCGTGCAGGTGCCCACCGCCGAAGTAGCCGCTGACCATGTCCTCCTCGAGCAGCGTGACCTGCTCGGGCGACTTGATGCCCGGGGCGGCGGCGAGCTGCGCGGCGGTGACGGCCTTCACCCTCACCTCGCCCTCGTCGTTCACGGTCGCGAGGAACATCGGCACCAGCACGCGCCGGCCGCCGGGGACCTCGACCTCGATGTAGCGGAGCAGGATCTCGGAGCGGTCGACCCAGAGGTCCACCACGGTGCCGGCGACCTCGCCGTCCAGCGTCGTCACGCTCTTGCCGCGCGGATCCGGATCCTCCTCGGGGATCGTCCAGCCCGGGGCGGCGCGCAGCGGCACGATCTTGGGCAGGTTGTCGTCGAAGGCGAGGTCCGGCGTATCTGCGCGCATGGCGTAGGAGGCGGCGCCGATGCCGTCCTTCATCGGGTCGCCCTTCGGATCGAAGGGGGAGCCGTTGTAGGCGTTCTCGACGATCAGCCCGGTGACGTCACGCTCGGGGTTCTGGCCCTGCGTCACGGTCGCGCCGTGCGGGTAGTGCAGCAGGAACACCTTCGGCTTCGGCGTCTCGGGGAAGCCGTGGATCGTGCCGAAATTCGGCCGGTCCGACCGGTCGGAGACCAGCGGGTAGCCTTCGCGCTTGCCCTCGCGGTGCAGCCAGAACACCAGGAAGGTGAAGAAGGCGAAGAAGATGTAGAGCGACAGGGCCGCCAGGTCGAGAAACACCGGCGTGGTAGGTGGCGTGGGCATTCTGGCCTCCGCTTACAGGGGTCAAACGGATGCCGGATCGGCGACGCCGGTCCGGGTGGTCGTACGCAGCCCCGGCCGGGAGATCAGTGGCCCGACCGTGGCGATGGCGATGAACAGGATGGCGATTTCCGCCATGTAGACGGCGGCGTAGCCGGTGACGGGGCCTTCCAGCCCGGCGCCGAGATAGCCCCCGGATGCGGCGGCGCTGACCGCATCCCGCGCGACGCCGCCGAGCGCGATGGCAGCGCCCGCGCAGGTCGCCTGCACCGCGCCCCAGAGGCCGAGCGCGAGCCCGGTCTTGTCCGCAGGCGCGGCCCGCATGCAGGAGGTGAGCGTCGCATGCGCGAACAGCCCGCCCCCCAGCCCGATGATGGCCGATCCCGCCACATAGGCGAGGACCGACACGAGCGGCGCGGCCAGGATGACGAGGCTGAACCCCGCGACCCCGGTCAGCGCGCCATAGCCGATGATGCGCGCCGCATCGCGCCCGGCCGAAAGCCAGCGCGCCGCAAGGATGAAGCCGACCACGCCGCCGCCGGCGAGGAGCGCCGTCAGCCCCGTCGTCGCGCCGACGCCCAGGCCCAGCACTTGCCCGCCATAGGGTTCGAGCAGCACGTCCTGCATCGCGAAGCCCGCGGTGCCGAGCCCGACCACGGCGAGCCGCCGCATCCACGGGCCCCGCCGGCGCAGCCGGCGGAAACTCTCGAGGAAGCCCGGCTCGTCCTTGCCGCGGCCCCGGGTGCGGGAGGGGTCGAGCGCCTCCTGCTTCCACACCGCGATGAAGTTCAGCACGAGCGTCGCCGCGGCCACGCCCTGGATGATCTGGATCAGCCGGATCTGGCTGAATTCCGCCAGCAGCAGCCCGAAGGCCGCGGCCGAGACCACCATGCCGGCCAGCAGCATCATCGACAGCAGCGCGACGACGTTCGGCTGGGCGCGTTCCTCGACCAGGTCGGTCGCGAGCGCGAGCCCGACCGTCTGCGTCGTGTGCAGCCCCGCGCCCACCATCAGGAAGGCGATCGCGGCCGAAAGCTGCGCGACCCAGGCCGGCGCCCAGGTGTCGCCCGACAGGATCAGCAGCGCGAAGGGCATCATGGCGAGCCCGCCGAACTGGATGACGCTGCCGAGCCAGAAATAGGGCACCCGCCGCCAGCCGAGGACCGAGCGATAGGTGTCCGAACGGAAGCCGATCAGCGCCCGCAACGGCGCGAAGACGAGCGGCAGTGCCACCATCAGCGCGACGAGCGAGGCCGGGACGCCGAGCTCGACGATCATCACCCGGTTCAGCGTGCCGATCAGCAGCACCGTCGACATGCCGCAGGAGATCTGGAACAGCGAAAGCCGGAACAGGCGCGACCACGGCAATTCGCCCGATTGCTCGTCGGCGAAGGGCAGAAGGTCGTGGCCGACCTTCGTCCAGACGCGAGCGATACGGGCGTTCAGGCCGGTCATCGCGCGGCAAGCTCCATGCCCTGGGAGGTGTAGAAGCCGCTCGCGACGCGCTTCGTGTGGCCGACCGCGAAGCCGGAAAGTCCCGCCTCCTGCGCGATCAGCCGGCGCAGCGCGGCCTCGGCGACCGGCTCGATCGCCGGTGCGCGGTCCCCGCGCGGGAAGGCGCGGCCCACCACATGCATCGCGGCCAGCAGCGGCGTGCGCGGGGCGAAGGTGAAGATCACCGAGCGGCGCGTGCGCCCGGCAAGCCCCGCCAGCGCCTTCACCACATCCGCCGCGCGGTAGTGGATCAGGCTGTCCATCGCCACCACGTGATCGAAGGCGCCGAAGGCCGGGTCGAGCATGTCGCCGACCTCGAAGCGGATGCGCGCGGCGGCCGGGCCGGCCCGATCCCGCGCCACTTCCACCAGCGAACGGGAGACGTCGATCGCCACCACCTCGGCGCCGCGCGACGCGGCCTCGACCGCCAACGCCCCGGTGCCGCAGCCGGCATCGAGCAGCCTGAGCCCGGTCATGTCCGCCGGCAGCCAGGAGAGCAGGTTGGACCGCATCGCATCGCGCCCGGCACGCACCGTGGCGCGGATGCCCGAGACCGGCGCATCGGAGGTGAGGCGCTTCCACGCCTCGGCCGCGGTGCGGTCGAAATAGGTCTCGATCTGGCCGCGCCTGGCGGCCCAGGTGCCGGTGCTCATCTCAGTCGAATCCCAGCAGGTCGAAGATGTCGCGGTCCTTCAGCGGCTCCGCCTCCAGCGCGTCGGTGCCCTTCCACAGCTGCTCGGCAAGGCGGATGTATTCCGCCTGCACGGCCTCCATCTCGGGCGTGGATTCCATCTCGAACAGCGTCGCCTTCTTCAGCCGCGACCGGCGGATGGCGTCGAGGTCGGGGAAATGCGCCAGCGTGCGCATGCCCGTCGCCTTGTTGAACTTCTCGATCTGGTCGGTGGAGGCGGAGCGATTGGCGATCACGCCGCCCAGCCGCACCGGGTAGTTCTTCGACTTCGCCTTGATGGCCGCGACGATGCGGTTCATCGCGAAGATGCTGTCGAAGTCGTTCGCCGCGACGACCAGGCCGCGATCGGCATGCAGCAGCGGGGAGGCGAAGCCGCCGCAGACCACGTCGCCGAGCACGTCGAAGATCACGACGTCGGTCTCGTCCAGCAGGTGATGCTCCTTCAGCAGCTTCACCGTCTGGCCCACGACATAGCCGCCGCAGCCCGTGCCGGCGGGCGGGCCGCCGGCCTCGACGCAGAGCACGCCGTTGTAGCCCTCGAAGACGAAGTCCTCGGTGCGCAGCTCCTCGGAATGGAACTCCACCGTCTCCAGCACGTCGATCACCGTCGGGATCAGCCGCTTGGTGAGCGTGAAGGTGCTGTCGTGCTTCGGGTCGCAGCCTATCTGCAGCACGCGCCGCCCGATCTTGGAAAAGGCGACGGCAAGGTTGGACGACGTCGTGGACTTGCCAATGCCGCCCTTGCCGTAGACGGCGAAGACCTTCGCCGTGCCGATGCCGGCGGGCTCATCCATATGGACCTGCACGCTGCCTTCCCCGTCGCCGCGGCGGCGGGCCATGCCGAAGGCAGGTGGCGGGTTCATCACGACGGTCATGCAGGAACCCCTTCGGCGATGCCTTCGATGCGGTCTTCGAGTTCCTCGCCCGCGCGCCGCAGCGCATCGAGCGTCTCCTCGCTCGGCTGCCAGTAGCGGCGCTCATGCGCCTCCAGCAGCCGGTTCGCGATGCGCGCGGATGCCGTCGGGTTCAGCGCGGCGAGCCGCCGGCGCATCTCCTCGTCCAGCATGTAGGTCTGCGCGAGATGCTGGTAGACCCAGGGCGCGACCTGGCCCGTGGTGGCCGACCAGCCGAGCGTGTTGGTCACCTGCGCCTCGATCGTGCGCACGCCCTCATGCCCGTGCTGCAGCAGCGGCTCGAACCACTTCGGATTGAGCGCGCGGGTGCGGGTCTCCAGCGCCACCTGCTCGGCGACGGTGCGCACCTTGCCCTCGCCGCGCGTCTGGTCGCCGACATAGACCGCGGCATCCTGGCCGCGGGCCATGCGCACGGCGCGGCTGATGCCGCCGAGCGTGTCGAAGTAGTGGTCGACCGTGGTGATGCCGAGTTCGACGGAGTCGAGGTTCTGGTAGGTCACCTCGACCGTGCCGAGCACCTGGCCGAGCACCTTGTCCTGGCGCACCGGCCGCCCGTTCACGCCATAGGCGAAGCCCTTGCGGCGCATCCAGGCGCCGCCGAGCTCGTCTTCCTCCTGCCAGCCGCCCTGTTCCAGCATCAGGTTGACGTTGGCGCCATAGGCGCCGTCGGCATTGCCGAAGACCCGAAGCGCCGCCTGTTCCATCGTCACGCCATGCGCGGCCTGGGCGGCCAGCGCGTGCTTGCGGACGAAGTTCATCTCGGCGGGCTCGTCCGCCTCGGCGGCCATCAGCGCGGCTTCGGCCAGCAGCTTCGTCTGCATCGGCAGCAGGTCGCGGAAGATGCCCGAGAGCGTGACCATCACATCGACCCGCGGCCGGCCGAGCCGTTCCAGCGGCACCAGCTGCGCACCCGCGAGCCGGCCGTAGGAGTCGTGCCGCGGCTCGGCGCCCATGAGCCACAGCGCCTGGGCGATCGGCCCGCCCTCGGTCTTCAGGTTGTCGGTGCCCCAGAGCACGATCGCCACCGTCTCCGGCAGCGCGCCGCTGTCGGCGCGATGGCGCTCGAGCAGCCGTTCCGCCTGCTGCGCCCCGTCCTGCACCGCGAAGGCGGAGGGGATGCGGAAAGGGTCGAAGCCGTGCAGGTTGCGCCCGGTCGGCAGGATGTCCGTGTTGCGCAGCAGGTCGCCGCCAGGCGCGGGGCGCGTGAAGCCGCCATCCAGCGCGTGCAGGATCGCCGGCGTCTCGTGGTCGACCGCCATCAGCGCATCGAGATGCGCCCGCCGCGCCGGGTCGGTGACGCCCGCGGCATCCAGCATCTGCGCCCGCGCCTCGGGGCCCGGGGGCTCGCCGATGATGTGCAGGCCCTGCGGGATCAGGGAGTATTCCAGCTCGAGCAGCGCATCCCCCAGGCGCGCGATCTCGCCCGCCGGGTCGGCCCAGACCGGTTCGGCCTGCGCGAGATCCACCTGGGACGCCTGCGCCTGGATCAGCCCGGCCAGCACGGCGCGCTGCCCATGGTCCGCATCCGGCGCCATGGTCCGCCAGCGGTCGAGCGAGGCCTTCAGGTCGAGCAACCCGCGATACAGCCCCGCATGGGCCACCGGCGGGGTGAGGTAGGAGATCAGCGTCGCCGCCGCGCGCCGCTTGGCGAGCGAGCCTTCCGACGGGTTGTTCGACGCGTAGAGGTTCACGTTCGGCAGGTCGGCGATCAGCCGGTCCGGCCAGCAGGCGCCGGACATGCCGGTCTGCTTGCCGGGCATGAATTCCAGCGCGCCGTGCATGCCGTAGTGCAGCACCGCATGGGCGCCGAAATCCTCCCGCAGGTAGCGGTAGAAGGCGGTGAAGGCGTGCGTCGGCGCGAAGTCCCGCTCGAACAGCAGGCGCATCGGGTCGCCTTCCCAGCCGAAGGCCGGCTGCACGCCGATGAAGACGTTCCCCAGCCGCAGGCCATAGACGAGGATGGCGCTGCCATCGGACTGCACGCGGCCGGGTGCCGGGCCCCACACCGCCTCGATGTCCTTGAGGTAGGGCTCGCGCCGCACATGGTCGTCGGCCGGGATGCGGGCGGCGACGTTGCAGGGCGCGCCGTGCCGCGCGGCGTTGCCTTCCAGCACCAGGTGGCGCAGCGCCTCGACGCTGTCGGGCACGTCCACCGTGTAGCCGCCGGCCTTCATCGCCTTGAGCGTGCGGAACAGCGATTCGAACACCGAGAGATAGGCGGCGGTGCCCGTCGCGCCGGCATTGGGCGGGAAGTTGAACAGCACGACCGCGACCCGCTTGTCCGCCCGCGCGGTGCGCCGCAGCGCCACCAGCTTCGCGGTCCGCGCGGCAAGCATCTCCGCCCTTTCGCGGTGCGGCTGCATCTCCCCGCCGCAGGACACGCCGTCGCAGCCCGGGCATGGCGTGCCGGTGCCCTTCGCGCCGCAGCGGCCGCCGAAGGTGATCGGGGCGATCGCGCCGTCCAGTTCCGGGATCGCGACCATCATGGTCGCCTCGACCGGCGTCAGGCCGCGCGCATCGCCCTGCCACTGCGCGATGGTCTGGAATTCCAGCGGATGCGCGGCGAGGTAGGGCACGTCGAGCCGCGCCAGCATCTCCTCCGCCGCATGGGCGTCGTTGTAGGCGGGCCCGCCCACCAGCGAGAAACCCGTCAGCGACACGACGGCATCGACCGTCGCGCGCCCGTCGCGCATGAAGTACTGCTCGATCGCCGGGCGCTGGTCGAGCCCCGAGGCGAAGGCGGGCACCACCGTCAGGCCGCGCGCTTCCATCGCCGCGACCACGCCGTCGTAATGCGCGGCATTGTCGGCCAGCAGGTAAGACCGCATGACAAGCAGCCCGACCGTCCCGGCCCTGCCCTCGCGCGGCAGCGCATCCGCCCGCTCGACGATCCGGCCCTTAGCGCGCGGGTGATAGAGCCCGACATCCGGATACTGCACCGGGGCCGCGACCTTCAGGCTGCCCGCCAGCGCCGCCCGCGGGCCCGCCGCGTAGCGGTTCACCAGCAGGCGGATCATGTTGCCGAGGTTCTCCTCGGTGCCCGCCAGCCAGTATTGCAGGCCGAGGAAATAGGCGCGCACATCCTGGGCCGTGCCGGGGATGAAGCGCAGCAGCTTGGGCAGTTCGCGCAGCATGCGCATCTGCCCCTTGCCGGAGGAGGCGCTGCCCTTCCCCTTCGATCCGCGCAGCCGCTTGAGCAGCCCCATGATGCCGCGCGCCTCGGCCGACATGTCGAAGCGGCCCAGGCGCGTGAGCTTCACCACCTCCCCCGCCGAGAGGCAGCAGAGCATCGCGTCGCAATCCTGCCGCCGCGCCTGCAGCGCGGGCAGCACGGCGCGGATGTGCTCGTCGAGGAACAGCATCGTCGCGACGATGATATCCGCCTGCGCGATGTCCGCCTTGCAGGCGGCAAGCGCGACCTCGTCGGTCGCCCATTCCTCCGCCGCGTGGACCACGAAGCGCAGGCCCGGCAGGTCGCGCGACAGCCCCGCCGCCGCGCGGTCCGCCGCGCGTGCCAGGTGGCTGTCCATCGTGACGAGCACGACTCGCAGCGGCGTCACCTCAGCGGGAGAAATGCGCTTTGGCATCGTAGAGCGTCTCGAGGGTGATGGTGGCGAGGCCACGTTCGGCGGCGAACTTCTCGGTATTCCGGCGCGCCTTCCCGCGCACGAAGAACGGGATCTTCTTCAACTCGCTCTCGGCCTCGGCCGCCCAGGTGGCGGGGCCGGACGCGACCGGCTCGGGCGGCGCCTCGGCCTTCGGGCCATGGCCCAGATGCGACGGCGCGGCGCCGTCGGAGAACTCGAAATCCTCGCGGAACATGCCGAGCAGGTGTTCCTCGAGCCCCATCATCAGCGGATGGACCCAGGTGTCGAACAGGACGTTCGCGCCCTCGAACCCCATCTGCGGCGAGTGCCGCGCGGGGAAGTCCTGCACATGGACCGGCGCGGAGATGACGGCGCAGGGAATGCCCAGCCGCTTGGCGATGTGGCGCTCCATCTGCGTGCCCAGCACCAGCTCGGGACGCAGCGTGGCGATCGCCTCCTCCACCTTCAGGTAGTCGTCGGTGATCAGCGCCTCGATGCCGTGCGCCTTCGCCGCCTCCCGCACCTCGCGGGCGAATTCGCGCGAATAGGTGCCCAGGCCGACGACGGCGAAGCCGAGTTCCTCCGCCGCGACCCGCGCCGCGGCGATGGCATGCGTCGCGTCGCCGAAGATGAAGACGCGCTTGCCGGTCAGGTAGGTGCTGTCGACCGAGCGCGAGTACCAGGGCAGGCGGCAGGCTTCCTCGACCCGCCCGGCATCGACGCCGGCAAGGGTCGCGACCTCCCGCAGGAAGTCGCGCGTCGTGCCGACGCCGATCGGCACGATGCGCGTCATCGGCATGCCGAACTGGCGCTGGAGGAAGGCGGCCGCGACGCCGGCCGTCTCGGGGTAGAGCACCACGTTGAAGTCGGCCTCGGTCAGCCGGGCGAGATCCGCGGGCGTCGCCCCTTCGGGCGCGACGACGTTCACCTCGACGCCGAGCAGCGCGAGCAGCCGCTTGACCTCGATGATGTCGTCGCGATGACGGAAGCCGAGCGCCGTGGGACCAAGGATGTTCGCCCGCGGCGCTGTCCCTTCCGCCCGTGCGGCGCGCGGCTGCGCGAAGGCGCGCACCAGGCGGTAGAAGGTCTCGGCCGCGCCCCAGTTCTCCTTCTTCTGGTACGAAGGGAGCTCGAGCGGCACGACCGGCACCGGCAGGCCCAGCGTGCGGGCCAGCCCGCCCGGATCGTCCTGGATCAGCTCCGCGGTGCAGGAGGCGCCGACCAGCATCGCCTGCGGCGCGAATCGCGCATAGGCGTCGCGCGCGGCCTCCATGAACAGCTCGGCCGTATCCCCGCCGAGGTCGCGCGCCTGGAAGGTGGTGTAGGTGACGGGCGGGCGCGCGGCGCGCCGCTCGATCATCGTGAACAGAAGGTCCGCATAGGTGTCGCCCTGCGGGGCATGCAGCACGTAGTGCACGCCCTTCATCGCGGTCGCGATGCGCATGGCCCCGACATGCGGCGGTCCCTCATAGGTCCAGACCGCGAGTTCCATGGCGCTACACCATCAACCTGGCGCGGCGCGCGAGCGGCCGTGCAAAGAGTTCCGCAAGGTCGCCCGCTTGCTCGTAGCCCTGGATGGGCGTGAAGACGAGCTCGATCGCCCATTTCGTCGTCATGCCCTCGGCCTCGAGCGGATTGGCGAGGCCGAGCCCGCACACCGTCACGTCCGGCTTCGCCGCGCGGCAGCGGTCGAGCTGGCGGTCGACATGCTGGCCTTCGGAGAGCGTCACGCCCGCCGGCAGCATCGCGAGTTCCTCCGCCAGGTGCTGGCGATGCAGGTAGGGCGTGCCGACCTCGGTCAGGCGCATGCCGCATTCGCGGGAGAGGAAGCGCGCGAGCGGCACTTCCAGCTGCGAGTCGGGGAAGAAGAAGACGGATCGGCCGTCGAGCGCCTCGCGCCGCGGCGCGAGCGCCGCCTTGGCGCGGGCGATGCCGGGCGCGGTCACGGCGTCGAACTTCGCGGCATCGACGCCCCAGGCATCCGCCGCGGCGCGCAGCCAGGCGGTCGTGCCCTCGGCGCCGAGCGGAAAGGGTGCAGCGAGTCGCGTCGCCCCGCGGCCTTCGAGCAGCCGCGCGGTCTCGCCAAGGAAAGGCTGGGCCAGGAGGTAGCGCGTCCCCTCGCCCACCGGCGGCAGTTCGGCAGCACGGCGGGAAGGCAGGAAACGCACCGGCCCGACACCAAGTGCGGCGAAGAGGCGCAGGAACTGGTCCTCCACCACCTCGGCCAGCGCGCCGACGACGAGCAGGGACCGCGCGCGCCCGGGCTCGGCCGGCATCTCGGGCACCAGCGCGGCGAGGCAGGCATCCTCGCCCTGGGTGAAGGTCGTCTCGATGCCGCTGCCGGAGTAGTTCAGCACGCGCACGGAGGGCGAGAAGCGCTTGGACAGCCGCTGCGCCGCGCGGGAGAGGTCGAGCTTGATGACCTCCGAGGGGCAGGAGCCGACGAGGAAGAGCATGCGGATGTCGGGCCGCCGCTCGATCAGCCGCGTGACCACGCGGTCGAGTTCCTCGTTCGCGTCGGCCATGCCGGCCAGGTCGCGCTCATCGATGATGGCGGTGGCGAAGCGGGGCTCGGCGAAGATCATCACGCCGGCGGCCGATTGCAGCAGATGCGCGCAGGTCCGGCTGCCGACGACGAGGAAGAAGGCGTCCTGGATCTTGCGGTGCAGCCAGACGATCCCGGTCAGGCCGCAGAACACCTCGCGCTGGCCGCGCTCGCGCAGCACGGGCAGGTCGCCGCAGCCGGCCGCGCCGCCCGCCGGGGCGGAGACGGCCGGGCTCGCGGCAGCGGCGCTCATCCTGCCGCTCCCTGCGCCGGGTGGCCGCGGTCGTTCCAGCCCGCCTCGTCGCGCCGGGCGGCGCGGAGCTTCAGGAGGAACTGCGCGGCGTTGAAGACGTAGGCGGCGTAGGCGGCCAGCGCGAGCATCATCTGCGCCCGCCCGTCGCCGATGCCGGCCCAGATCACGTACAGGTAGGCCGTGTGCAGGGCGAGGACGAGCATGCTGAACACGTCCTCCCAGAAGAAGGCGCGGGCGAAGAGCCAGCGGCCGAACACCTCCTTCTCCCAGATCGAGCCCGTGACCATGATCGCGTAGAGCACGACCGTCTTGATCACGACCGACCAGGTGGCGACCTCCAGCCCTTCCCCCGTGAGGAGGAAGCGGGTCACCAGCGCCAGGCTGACGAGGAAGACGGCGAACTGGAACGGCGCGAGGACGCCCTGGACCATCGTCCAGGGGGAGACGTCGCGGCGGCGCCTTTCCTCCGGCGTGTACAGGGTGCGCGCCGCGCCATGCGCCCGGCGCGAGCGTCCGCTGGAAGCCCCCCAGGGGGAGCAGTCCAGCGCGTCCAGCAGACGTGAGCTGCGCTTAGAGGTTTGCATTGCTTGACTTCCCCAAGGCCGAGGCGTCGGCTGTTTCCGTGGGCCGGACCAACCGGCTCATTGGCATCCAGCCCTGGGAGAGGAACCGGAGCCTTGCGTGTCGTGTCCGACAGCCCGTCATTCCGCCCTCCCTCGGCGTTTCGAAGCGTGATGGAGGCTAGAAGTCAGTCGCCACGAGTGTCAAGCGAGATTGACGTATTGGGCGCTTGACATTCGGCGGCGCAAGGAATGAAGTCCGAGGGCGGGAGAGGACCATGGTCGTGAAGCCGATGACGGGTCACGAGCGCAGCGCCGAGGCTGAAGCGAGCGGACCGGACGCCGAGGGCGTCGGCCCTTCGACGGACGCGCCTGCCCGCGTGGCGCCGCGCTCCATCCAGGGGCGCCGGCGCAACCGCATCACCATCCTCGCCCGCACGCTCGAGAGCGACATCATCCCGCGCCTGCTGCTCGCCCATCGGGACATCGCCCCGGCGGCCTATATCGACGGGCCGGCGATCTCGGCGCCCGGGCCGGCCGAGATCGAGACCCTGGTGGGACTCGCCTCGCGCGCCGACCTGCAGGGCGCGATCTCCTACCTCGAGGGGCTGCGCGGCCGCGGGATGCAACTCGATCGGCTCTATCTCGACCTTCTCGCCCCCGCCGCGCGCCGCCTCGGCGTGATGTGGGAGGAGGATCTCTGCGACTTCACGACGGTGACGATCGGCCTGTCCTGCCTGCACCAAGTGGTGCGCGAGTACAGCCCGGCCTTCACCGTCCGCGGCCCGCGGGCCGAGCCCGACCGCCGCGTCCTGCTCGCCCCCGCGCCGGGGGAACAGCACAGCTTCGGCATCCTCGTCGTCGAGCAGTTCTTCCGCGGCGCGGGCTGGGACGTCTGGTCGGGCGCGGGTTCAGAACGGGCCGAGATCCTCGAGGCCGTGCACCGCGTCTGGTTCGGCATCGCCGGATTCTCGCTTGCCTGCGAGGACCATCTCAGCGCGCTCGCGCTCCTCATCCGCGACGTCCGCCGCGCCTCCCGCAACACGGGACTCGGCGTGCTCGTCGGTGGCCCCATCTTCATCGACCGCCCGGACCTCGTGGCCCTCGTCGGCGCCGACGCGACGGCCGCGGATGGCCGGCAGGCGACCCTGCAGGCGGAAACCATGCTGGCCCTTCTCGGAAGGACCGTCTGACGCCGGCGGAGGCTGGCCAGGATTCGCAAGTACATGAATCGAAACACAATTTGGTCTTGCCTCGTCATTGACGGGGCATCCCATCGAAGACAGACGGAGGCATACGGAAGTCCAAGGTGGAGCATCCGGTGAAGTCGTTCAGCACGCCACGCAAGACCGTCGGGGATTTGGACGCGGATGCCGCGGCCGCGCTCATCAGCGCAGCCGCGGACGTCGCGCTCATCCTCGACGACAAGGGCGTGATCCGCGACGTGGCCTTCAGCAATGAGGAGCTCGCCCGGGAATTCGCGGCCCATGGCAGCTGGCTCGGCCAGCCATGGCTCGAGACCGTCGCCCGGGACAGCCGCCCGAAGGTCGAGGAACTCTCGCGCGGCGAGGGCGCCAAGGGTGGGCGCTGGCGTCACGTGAACCAGGTCTCGGCCGAAGGCGCCTCGATCCCGATTCTCTACACCACCGCGCCGATCGGGAAGGCCGGGCGCATCGTCGTCTTCGGACGCGACCTCCGCCCCGTCTCGCGGCTCCAGCAGCGGCTGGTCGAGGTTCAGCAATCGATGGAGCGCGACTATTCGCGACTCCGCCAGGCCGAGACGCGCTACCGCCTGCTGTTCCAGATGTCGCCCGACCCGGTGATGGTGCTGGACGGCACGACGCAGCGCGTGACGGAAGCCAACCCCGCCGCGATGCGCCTGTTCGGCAAGGACCAGCGCCGTTCCGTCGGCCGCCCGGTCGCCGAGGCCTTCGCCGGCGAATCGCGCGCCGCCGTCCAGGCGCTGCTCGCCTCGGTCCGCGCCGCGGGCCGCGGCGACGACGTCCGCGCGCGGCTCGCCGAGGATGGCAGCGAGGTCACCGTCTCGGCCTCCACCTTCCGCCAGGAAGGCGCGCTGCTGTTCCTGCTGCGCATCAGCGCCCCCGATTCGGGCGCCGTCGCGCTGCCGCCGGCCAAGTCGAAGCTTCTCAAGCTGGTCGAGCAGGTGCCCGATGCCTTCGTCGTCACCGGGCCGGACGGCCGGGTGCTGACCGCCAACGCCGCCTTCATCGAGATGATCGAGGCGCCGGGCGAGGACCAGGTGCGCGGGGAACCGCTCGACCGCTGGCTCGGCGTGCAGGATGTCGAGGCAGAGGTGCTGTTCAGCCACCTGCGCAACCGCGGCTCCGTGCGACTCTACACCTCCACCCTGCGCGGGGAGCATGGCCTGCGGACCGAGGTCGAGATCTCCGCCGTCACCGTCATGAACGGCGGCAAGGCCTGCTTCGGCTTCGCCATGCGCGACGTCGGCGCGCGCATCCGCCCCGCCCAGGGCGCGGGCTTCCGCCCCACCCGGTCGGTCGAGCAGCTGACCGAACTGATCGGCCGCGTCCCGCTGAAGGACCTGGTGCGGGAAGCGACGGATGCGATCGAGCGCCTGTGCATCGAGGCCGCGCTCGAACTCTCGGGCGACAACCGCGCCTCGGCCGCCGAGATGCTCGGGCTCTCGCGCCAGAGCCTCTATGTGAAGCTGCGGCGCTACGGGCTCGGCGATCTCGGCGCGGAGCCGGGTGAGGCCGGATAGGATGCGACATGTCCGGCCAGGCTGACATCTCCGCCCCGCCTGGCCGGGCGGCCCGCACGCGCCCTGCCCCGGCCGTCGTGCTGGAACTGCTCAAGCCGATCACATGGTTCCCGCCGATGTGGGCGTTCATGTGCGGGGCCGTGTCCTCCGGCGCGCCGCTGCTGGAACGCTGGTACCTCGTGCTGGCCGGCATCCTGCTCGCGGGCCCGCTGGTCTGCGGCATGAGCCAGGCGGTGAACGACTGGTTCGACCGCCATGTGGACGCGATCAACGAGCCGCACAGGCCGATCCCCTCGGGCCGCATGCCCGGGCGCTGGGGGCTGTATGTCGCGGTGTGCTGGACCGGCGTGTCGCTCGCCTGGGGGGGCATGCTCGGCCTGTGGGGCTTCCTCGCGACGCTGCTCGGCGTGGCGCTGGCCTGGGCCTATTCGGCGCCGCCGCTGCGGCTCAAGGCGAATGGCTGGTGGGGCAACCTCGCCTGCGGCCTCGCCTATGAAAGCCTGCCCTGGATCACCGCGGCCGCCGTGCTGTCCGCCGCCGCGCCCAGCGCCGAGGTGCTGGTCATCGCGACGCTCTACGGCCTCGGCGCGCATGGCATCATGACGCTCAACGACTTCAAGGCGATCGAGGGCGACCGGCGGATCGGCATCCGCTCCCTGCCCGTCCAGCTCGGCCCCGAGCGCGCCGCGCGCGTCGCCTGCTGGTTCATGGCGGTGCCGCAGGCCGTCGTCGTGGTCCTGCTGCTGGCGATGGGCGCGCCGGTCCATGCCGCGCTGGTCGCGCTGCTGCTGGCCGGCCAGGGCTGGGCCATGGCGCGGATGCTGACCGATCCGAAGAAGCTCGCCCCCTGGTACAACGGCACGGGCGTGCTGCAATTCGTCCTGGGGATGCTGACCTGCGGCTTCGCGCTGCGGGCGGGGGCGGGGTTCTGATGCGCGCCCCGCTCGGCTGGCCCGGAATCCTGCGGCTCGGTCTCGTGCAGACGGCGCTCGGCGCCATCGTGGTGCTGACGACCTCGGCGCTGAACCGCGTCATGGTCGTCGAACTCGCCCTGCCCGCCACGCTGCCCGGCCTGCTGGTGGGAATCCACTACGCGCTGCAGATGCTGCGCCCGCGCTGGGGCTACGGGTCGGACATGGGCGGGCGGCGCACGCCCTGGATCCTGGGCGGCATGGCGGTCCTCGCCCTGGGCGGCGTGCTGGCCGCCGCGGCGACGGCGCTGATGGGCAGCGCCTTCTGGCCGGGCGTCACGCTCGCCGTGCTGGCCTTCCTGATGATCGGCCTGGGCGTCGGCGCGGCCGGCACCTCGCTGCTGGTGCTGCTCGCGGCACGGGTGGACGAGAAGCGCCGCGCGGCGGCGGCCTCGATCGTCTGGATCATGATGATCGCCGGCTTCATCCTGACGACGGCGATCGGCGGGCGGCTGCTCGACCCCTATTCGCCCGAGCGCCTGGTCGCGGTCTCGGCCGGCGTCTCGCTCATCGCCATGGTGGTCGCGACCATTGGCGTGCTGGGGATCGAAGGACCCTCCCCCGCCCGCGACACCGCCGCGCCCGCCGCGAAGGCGCCCTTCCGCCGCGCCATCGCGGATGTCTGGGCGGAACCGGAAGCACGGCGCTTCACCCTTTTCATCTTCCTCTCCATGCTCGCCTACAGCGCGCAGGACCTGATCCTCGAACCCTTCGCCGGCAGCGTCTTCGGCCGCTCGCTGGGGGAGAGCACGCAACTCTCCTCCCTGCAGAACGGCGGCACGCTGGCGGGGATGGTGCTGGTCGCGGTCGTCGGCAGCGCCTTCGGCGGGCGCTACGCGCATACGCTGAAGGGCTGGACGATCGGCGGCTGCCTGTTCGCCGCGGCGACGATGCTGCTGCTCGCGACCAGCCCCCTGATGGGCGACGCCTTCCCGCTGGCCACCGTCTTCTTCGCGCTGGGCGTCGGCAACGGCACCTTCGCCGCGGCCGCCATCGCCTCGATGATGAAGATGGTGGGCGAAGGCCAGGAAAAGCGCGAGGGCACCCGCATGGGCATGTGGGGCGCGGCGCAGGCCGTCGCCTTCGGCATCGGCGGGCTCGCCGGCGCTGCGGCGGTCGATGTCGCGCGCATCGCCCTCGGTGCGCCGCATGTCGCCTACGCCGTCGTCTTCATCGTCGATGCGCTGATCTTCGTCGTCGCGGCGATGCTCGCCGCGCGGATCGGCGGCGCGCGCCGCAGCCGCGGCTACGGGCCGATGGTGCCCGCCGAATGAGCCAGGAGGCCCGCATGCAAGCCCAGGAACGCTTCGATGTCGTGGTGGTGGGCGGCGGGCCGTCCGGCGCGACGGCCGCCGAGGACCTCGCCCGCGCCGGCCGGCGCGTCGCGCTGCTCGACAAGGCGGGGCGCATCAAGCCCTGCGGCGGCGCCATACCGCCGCGCCTGGTGCGCGACTTCGACATCCCCGACCACATCATCTGCGCGCGGGTGAACAGCGCGCGGATGATCGCGCCCTCGTCCAGGACCGTGGACATGCCGATCGACGGCAATGGCTACGTCGCCATGGTCGACCGCGAACACTTCGACGAGTTCCTCCGCACGCGCGCCAGCCATGCCGGCGCGACCCGCTTCACCGGCACCTTCGACCGGATCGAGCGCGACGCCGACGGCCAGGCGATTGTGGTGTTCGAGGACAAGGAAGGGCGGGAGCAGCGCCTCGCCACGCGCCTCGTCATCGGCGCGGATGGCGCGCGCTCGCGCGTCGCCAAGCAGGAAGTGCCGGCGGCGGCGAAGATCCCCTTCGTCTTCGCCTATCACGAGATCATCGAGGCGCCCGCGCCGTCCGACGCCTACGACCCCAAGCGCTGCGACGTCTTCTACCAGGGCAAGCATTCGCCCGACTTCTATTCCTGGATCTTCCCGCACGGCACGACGGCGAGCATCGGCACGGGGTCCGCGCAGAAGGGCTTCGCGCTGCGCGGGTCGATCGCGGAACTCCGCAAGGCAACGGGGCTCGACGGCGCGCGCACGCTGCGCCACGAAGGCGCGCCCATCCCGATGAAGCCGGCCAAGCGCTGGGACAATGGCCGCGACGTGCTGCTCGCGGGCGATGCGGCGGGCGTCGTCGCGCCGGCCTCGGGCGAAGGGATCTACTACGCCATGCTCGGCGGGAGGCTTGCCGCCGAAGCCTGCGAGGCCTGCCTTGCCACCGGCGATGCGCGCGCGCTGAAGCTCGCGCGCAAGCGCTTCATGAAGGGCCACGGCACCGTCTTCATGGTGCTCGGGATCATGCAGTACTTCTGGTACTCGTCGGAAAAGCGGCGGGAGAAATTCGTCAAGATCTGCGCCGACCGCGACGTGCAGCGCCTCACCTGGGAATCCTACATGAACAAGGAACTGGTGCGGCGCGACCCGCTCGCGCATGTCCGCATCTTCTTCAAGGACCTCGCCCACCTGATGGGCTTCGCCCGGGCATGAGCGAGACCGCCCTGCGCGCCCATCCCGTGCCGCTGCGCATCGGCACCCGCGCCTCCCCGCTCGCGCTGTGGCAGGCGCGGCACTTCCTCGGCGTCGTCGGCACCTTCTGCCCGATGCTGCGCGGCGACACCTTCTTCGAGGAATGCGCGCTGTCGACCGCCGGCGACCGCATCCTAGACCGGCGCCTCGCCGAGATCGGCGGCAAGGGGCTTTTCGCCAAGGAGATCCACGAGGCGCTGCTCGACGGCCGCGTCGACTTCGCGGTGCATTCGCTCAAGGACCTCGAGACGGAACTGCCCGCCGGCATCGTGCTCGCCTGCGTGCTGAAGCGGGAGGATCCGCGCGACGCCATCGTGCTCGGCCCGCGCTGCGGCGCGCCGGTGGCCGGCAATCCGCTCGCCGCGCTGCCGATCGGCGCGCTGGTCGGCACGTCCTCCGTCCGTCGCCAGGCGCAGCTGCTCCATGCCCGCCCGGACCTGCGCGTGGAGGCGATCCGCGGCAACGTCCAGACGCGGCTGAAGCGCCTGGAATCCGGGGAGTTCGACGCGACCATGCTCGCCCTCGCGGGGCTCAAGCGCCTCGGCCTCGGCCATCTCGCCGGCGTGGTGCTCGAGGCGGAGGAGATGGTCCCCGCCGCCGGCCAGGGCATCGTCGGCGTGACGGTGCGGGCTGAGGATTCGGCGCTGATCGACCTGCTGCGCGCCATCGAATGCCCCGAGGCGCGCGCGATCGCCGATGCCGAACGCGCCCTGCTCGGCGCGCTCGACGGATCCTGCCGCACGCCGATCGGCGGCCATGCCCGCGTTCTGATGGACGGGCAGCTCTACCTGACGGGGCTCGCCGCGCGGGCGGATGGCAGCTTCCTGATGCGCCACCGCGTCGCCGGCCCGGTCGCGGACGCGGTGCAGATCGGGCGGGACCTCGGCGCGCGCATCCGGCGCGCCTGCCCGGCCGACATCCTCACCTGAAGGAGATGCCCCGGCGCGCGGGCGCCGGGGCGAAGGGCCGCGTGCCGGCCGCGCTCAGGCGTGCCAGCGCGGCGCGGCCGCCAGCGCGCGGCGCCGGGGCGGATAGAGCTGCGCCGGCATCGAATCCTCCCGCCGCCGCGCCGCCTCGTCGCCCATCACCCGCTGCAGCATCGCCAGCTGGGCGTCGGACAGCGTCGCGACCCAGAGCCGCGCGAAGGACGGGTCATGGACCGGGTCGAGCACCATGCGCGGGATGTCGATCTCCGCGCCGCGGCGCTGCACCTCGGCCGCCGCGCCGGGGCTCGACGCGGCGAGCGCGCGCAGGCGGCGCGGATCGACCAGCAGGCTGGCGACGAAGGCGTCCATCTCGGCGCGGGCGCGTTCCAGCGGTTCGACCTCGCGCCCTTCCTCGGCGCGGATCAGGCCAGCCTTCAGTCGTTCGAAGGCGATCCGGTAGCTGCTTCCGTTCATGCGGCCCTCCCGGACACCCGTCCTGCGAGTGTCAGAGAAATCTTACACCTCTACCGTCAGGATGCACGCCGGAAATTGACCTGCGACATCGCCGGCCTCAGCCCCGGAAGCGTCGCGACAGGTCCGCCAGATGCGCCACCAGCGCCGCGGACAGCGCCGCGGGGATCAGCGGCCAGGGCCCGCCCGTCAGCGCCACCCGCAGCGCGAGCACGAGGAAGGCACCCGGCAGCAGCAGCGCCAGGATGTCGGGAATTGTCGGCCCCGTGCCGCGCCAGCGCCGCCAGGCCAGCAGCGCGATCGCTTCCAGCACGAGGCAGGCGAGGATCAGGTCGGCGACCGCCCCGCCTGTTACCAAGGCTTCCATGCCACTCCTTCACCTTCGTTTTGCCCTTCCGTGCGAGGAATATCGGCTTGCCAGATCGGGAAAGGAGACTAATTCCCGATCCGCCGGACAACGCGGCGTCTGCCGTATCTCGCCCGAGTCCACCCGGACCGGCCCGATTGAACCCGTGGGAGGGAGTTTCGCATGCGACGACTGATCGTGACGATGGTGGTGGCGGCGGCGGCGGCGATGCCGACCGTGGCGTCCGCGCAGGACGCGGCGGCCGGGCAGCGCGTGTTCAACCAGTGCCGCGCCTGCCACACCCCCGACCAGGGTGGGCGCAACGGCGTCGGCCCGAACCTCTGGGGCATCGTCGGCCGGCCCGCGGCCTCGATCGAGGGCTTCCGCTACTCGGCCAACATGCGCGAGCTCGCCGCGGGCGGCCTGACCTGGACCGAGGATCGGCTGCGCCCCTACATCACCAACCCGAAGGCGGTCGTGCCGCAGGGCAGCATGTCCTTCGCCGGGCTGCGCAACGAGCAGCAGCTCAACGACCTGATCGCCTACCTGAACACGCTGAAGTAGCCGCGCGCCGCGCAGCGGCCCGCACAAGGAAGGGGGAGGCATCGCCTCCCCCTTTCGCGTTTCAGACCCGCCGCAGGAAATGCGGGCCGAGTTCGCCCATCGTGTTCGCGCCGATCAGCGCGAGGTCGCGATGCACCTCCTCCTTCAGCAGGTCGATCGCGCGCTCCACGCCGGGCTGCCCCTGCACCGCGGCGGCGCAGAGCATCGGCCGGCCGACGAAGACGAAGGACGCGCCGAGCGCATAGGCCTTCAGCACATCCGTGCCGCGCCGGATGCCGCCGTCGTAGATCACCGGCAGGCCGCCGGCGACCGACACGATCTCCGGCAGCATGCGCAGGCCCGAGACGGCGCCGTCGAGCTGCCGCCCGCCATGGTTCGAGACCATGAAGCCGTCCACGCCGATCTCCTTCGCGCGCACCACGTCGTCGGGGTGCAGCACGCCCTTGATCAGCAGCTTGCCGGGGAAGCGGCGGCGGATGAGTTCCAGATGCGGCCAGGACAGGCCGTCGCGCGCGCCGAAGGCGCGTTCCAGGTCGCGCGAGAGGATCGGCGGGCCGCGGCCGGCATCCATGTTCTCGAAATGCGGCATGCCGTGGTTCTGCAGCGTCTTGAACCAGGTGCCGAGGGCCCAGCGCGGATGCGTCGCCCCCTGCCAGAACAGGCGAAGGGTGGGCTTGAGCGGGATGGTGTAGCCGTTGCGGATGTTGTTCTCCCGGTTGGAGGAGACCTGAACGTCCACCGTCAGCACGAAGGTCTTGAAGCCGGCCGCGATCACGCGGTCGACCAGCGGCTCGATGCGGGACGGCTCGCCGGGGAGATAGGCCTGGTACCAGGCGTCGGGATTGGCCTTGGCGATCTCCTCGAGCCGAATGAGCGAGGAGGCCGACATGATCATCGGGATCCCCTTCGCGCGCGCCGCCTGGGTGATCGCGATGTCGCCGCGATAGGCGAGCAGCGCCGCCGATCCCATGGGCGGGATGCCGAAGGGCGCAGCGTATTCCTTGCCGAACAGCGTGACGGCGGAGGTGCGCGCGCGCGCATCGACCAGCGCGCGCGGGATGAAGCCCCATTCGGCGAAGGCGCGGCGGTTGTCGGTGAGCGACCAGTCGGTCTCGACGCCGCCGGCCAGGTAGCCGTGCAGCATCTTCGGCAGATGCCGCTTGGCCGCGCGCTCGAAATCCTCGAGCGAGAGGTATTTCGCCAGCGCGGGCGGCACCGGCGGCGCGCTGCGCTTCTGGGACAGGGTCTGCGGATCGACGGGCGCGCGGGACTGCGCGGGGCCTTCGGCGGTCATGGACATGTCATCCCGAGTGAGAATTTCGCCCCATGATGAAATGGAAGCGCCATGCAGGCCAGACACCCACCGGGCAACCCAGCCCCTCGCAAGGCGGGAAGGAAGGCAGGCCCAGGGATTGTGAATTTGTTCTTGACCCGATCCGTTCGTCCTGCCTAGTCTGAAGACATCAACGGGCGAGCTGCGCCCGCTGCCCGGCGACGCCGGGCCCCGATCACGCCGAACGACGGCGATCGGGCTTCGTGGTCTGAACTCAACGCCTTCCTGAACAGGACACCCGCTCGGCTCCGTCGGGCCGAACGGCGCGTCATTCCCATCCTCTCCCGATCCCGAGCGTCCCGCACGGCCCCGGCCGCATCGCGGGCGCGCCCACATGCAAGGACATTCATCCCATGCCGCACCCGCTCCTGCCGCCGCCCGCCGAGGCCGCGACCCCGATCCTGCCCGCCGCGCCGGTCGCGCAGGCCGCCTGCCCGCGCCTGGGCGGCCTCGCGCCGCTCTTCGCGCCGGCCGAGGTGGCCGATCCGGGCCGGCTGCGCATGGGCGGCCTCAGCCCGCTTTTCCCCGCCGGCTGAAGCCGCGCCGGCGCCGCGCGGAACCGTCGCCCGCAATCCCCCCGCCAGGACACGAGGAGCATCGGCGATGCACCCGCCCCCCGGCGCCGCCCAGGCGCCCCCGCTGGCCCGCTTCGTCCGCCTCGCCGGCGAGGCGCCGCTGCCGCGCCGCGCCGACCGGTCTGCCGGCGGCACCCTGCCGACGCGCGCCTTCCGCTATTGCGAGGCCGCGGCCTCCGCCGCCGCCTTCGGCTGGCTGGTGTTTCCGCCGATCGATCTCGACCTGCTCTGGGACGGGGAGCAGGTGCTCTGGACCTGGCGCGGCGCGGGCGGCTGGCACCCGCTCTCGGTCGCGCAGGCGCCGGGCTTCCGCGAACGCTTCGACGCCGCCGCACCGCCCGCCCTGCGCGGCTGGTCGCCGCCGCTGCTCGGCGCGCTGCCGGAACCGGGGCTGGTGAACCTCTGGTCCGGCCTGCTCGCACGATCGCGCCCGGGATGGAGCCTGCTGGTCCGCGCGCCGGCGAACCTGCCGCGCATGCCCGGCGTCGAACTCTTCGAAGGGTTGGTCGAGGCGGATGCCTGGTTCGGCCCGCTCTTCGTCAATCTGCGCCTGACCCGCACGGGCGTGCCCATTTGCTTCCGCACCGACACGCCCTTCCTGCTGGTCCAGCCGGTCCCGCGCGCCGCCCATGACGACGCCGCGCTGAACGGCTTCGCGGCGGAGGACGGGCTCGCGGCCATGACCGCGGAGGACTGGGCGGCCTATGACCGCGCGGTCGTCGCGCCGCGGCGCGATGGCGCCTGCCCGCTCGGCCGCCACGCCGCGGAGGTGCGGCGCCGCCGCCGCGCGGCGTAGGGCGGCAGCCTTCGCGCCGGGTGCTGGCCCTTGGCGCGCACCACGCGCGCACGCCCGGCCAGGGAGGCCGCCCTCCGCCTCTCCGCGGCGCCCCTGCGCAAGGCGCGCGGTAACCCCCCGCCGACCGCCCTACCCCGCCCCGAGCAGCCCCTGCCCGCGCAGCGAGACGTGCCCCGCCCGGCCGAGCAGCAGGTGGTCGGCAAGCCGCAGCCCCACCAGCAGCGCGGCTTCCTGCACCCGCCCGGCCAGCGCCGCTTCCGCCGGCAGCGCGACCGGGTCGCCGCCGAGCCGCCGGACCAGCACGACCGACGCCGCATCCCGCGCCAGGGCACGGCGAACCACGCGGGAGGGCAGGCCGGAATCCGCCGTCGCGTCCGGCCCGCCGACCGCCTCCTCCGCGATCAGCCCTTCCCCCGCATCGAGGAACAGCGCGCGCACCTCCCCCGCCGGGCGCCGCGCGGCCGAGGCGCCGAGATGCGCCACCACCGCCCGCGTCGAATCCAGCACGGGCCGCATCGGCGCGGCGGCGCGGTGGCGCAGCAGGCACAGGGCGGCGGCATGCACGGCCTTGATCGCCGCCGCCCCGGCCTCCCCCAGCACGGGAAGCGCGGCGAGATCCGCCTCCGCCGCCTCCGCCGCCGCCGGGAAGCCCCCGTAGCGGGCCATGGTCGCGGCACTCGCCTCGGCCGCCTCCGCCCAGCCGAGGCAGGGCGCGAGCAGGGCGAACAGGATCTCCCGCTCCTCTGTGGCCGCGCCGCCGTGCCGGACCTCCACACCGCTCGCGTCCATGGTTCGCGCCTCCTGCGATCATCGCCCGTTGCGCGAAATTGATTCTGCCGCCGGGGGCGCGGGGGGCATCGTTTCGGCGTCGGAGCGCGTCGGAACCGCGTCGGGGCTCCGCCCGGCAGAGGAGGCCCGGCATTGCCCAGCGTCGTCGCCGCGCCCGCCGCGCGGGCCTGCCTGCGCCTCGGCGAGAGAATGGACCTGGTCGGGGCCGACGGCGCCAGCCTGCTGCCCGGCGGCGCGCGGCCCCGCGCGCTGCTCGCGCTGCTCGCCCTCGCCCCCGGTCACCGCATGCCGCGCCGCCTGCTCGCCGGGCTGCTGTGGTCCGGCGCGGCGCCGGCGCAGGCCCTCGCGCGGCTGCGCGACGTGCTGCACGATTTGCGCGCGGAAGGCCGCGCCGGGCTGCTCGGCGCCGATGCCGCCGCCATCTGGCTCGACCGCGCCCTTGCCGTGGAATGCCCGCCCCGGCCGCCCGCCTGGCCGCTCCTGCCCGAACTGCGGGGCATCGACCCAGCGCTCGACGATTGGCTCGCCCGCGCGGAGGCCGGCGGCGGGGAAGCAGCCCCGGGCGCGGACCACGCCCCCCGGTCGGAACGCCCCGGTGCCGCGCGCCGCCCCGGCGTGCTCGTCGCCCCCATCGCTTGCCTGGCCGGGCCGCGCGCCGGCGCGCTGGAGGTCGCCGCGACGGATGCGATCGTCGCCGCGCTCAGCGCGCTGCGTTCCGTCTCGGTGCTGGTCGAGACGCCCGGCCGGCCGCCGCCGCTGCCGGACTACCTCGTCACCGGCAATGTCCACATGGCCGGGCCGCGGCCGCAACTCGCGCTGCGCCTGGTCGACGCGGCGGGCGGCGGCGCGGTGCTCTGGTCCGCGATCCTCGAGCCGCAGGAAGCCCGCCCCGCCGCCTTCGCCGCCGAGGTCGCGGCGATGGCCTGCGCGCGGCTGGAACACGAACTGCTGCTGCTCGAGGCCGAGCGCGCGGCACTCCGCCCCCTGGCCGAGGCGAGCGCGCAGGAGGTCGCGCTGCGCGCCGTGCCGGGGATCTTCCGCCTCGAACGCCAGGGCTTCGAGCAGGCGGGTCGGCTGCTCGCCATCGCGGTGCGGCGGGACCCGCGGCACCCCTTCGCGCAGGCCTGGCTCGCCTACTGGAATATCCTGCTGGTCGGCCAGGGCTGGGCCCCGCGCCCGCGGGAGGCGCTGGCCGCCGCCGCCACGGCGGCCGAGCAGGCGGTGCTGCACGACCCGCGCGACGCCCGCGCCCTGGCCGTGGCGGGCCATGTCCGCGGCTACCTGCACCAGCAGGTGCCCGAGGCGCTGGCCCTGACGCGCCAGGCGCTGGAGATCAATCCCGCCCTGCCCGCCGCCTGGACCTTCTCCGGCATGGCCCATGCCTATGCGGGCGAACTGGAGATGGCGCGGCGGCAGCTGCGCCGCGCGCTCGCGCTGCTGCCGCGCAACCCGCACGCCTTCTTCACCGAGGCCGGGCTCGCCACCGTCGAGATGCTGCTCGGCAACCATGAGGCCGCGATCGGGATCGCCCGCGGCGTGCTGCAGATCCAGCCGCACTTCACCGCGACGCACCGGGCGATGATCGCCGCCCTGGGCCATCTCGGCCGGGTGGCGGAGGCAGCGCCGCTGGTGCGCGCGCTGCTCGAGCTCGACCCGGGCTTCACGCTGCAGCGCTTCCGCGCGGCCGCGCCCTATGTGCGGCGGCGCGACCTCGATCATTTTCTGCGCGGGATGCGGGCCGGCGGGGTGCCTTGATACCAGCGGTCGAAATGTTCGACCGCTGATATCCGCTTTTCCGCGCCCTCAGGCGCCGGGCGGAAACCTCCGGCTTCCTTGGCTCGCCAGACTCCTGGCGGGCCGCATTCGCGGCCTCGGCACGCGTGGAAAACGCGTGCCGCCGGTATCGTAAGGCTTCGTTCACCCTTTGCTTGCGACAAAGGCGGTCTCATCCAGAAAGGATGCGACGATGCGGCTGTTGATCGAGGGGTGGCGCAACATCAGCCACTCCTACGCCCTGGTGAACCAGTTCCAGATCGTGGCGCTGGCCCGCATGCCGGGCATCACCCTGTTCCACGAGGACCAGGGCCTTCCCGCCAATTGGGACGCGAAGAAGAACCCGGCGGGCTTCCCCGCCGCGGATGCCGCGCTGATCGCGGGGCTGCCGCCGCCCGACGGCCCGGTCGATGCCGTCTATCGCTGCGCCTGGCCGTTTTCCGCCGGCGCGGCGGAGGACCGGCGCCGCCGCGTCACCTACATGATCACGGAGATGGGGCTCGGCACCAAGTCGCTGATCCCCGCCGACCCGGCCGCCTTCACGCGCGGCGACCGCGTAGTCGTCACGCCGACCGCCTGGTCGCGCGACCGCATCGTGGAACACGGGATCGACCCCGCGGGCATCCACCTGGTGCCGCACGCCGTCGATGCCGTCGCCTTCCGCCCGATGGGGCGCGACGAGCGCGCCGCGGTGCGCGCGCGGCTCGGGATCGCCGAGGACGAGGTGCTGCTGCTGAATGTCGGCGGCGCCTTCTGGAACAAGGGCATCGACAAGCTGCTGGAAGCCTTCGCCGTGCTGCGTGCGCGCGGGCGCCGCGTGCGGCTGGTCCTGAAGGACCTGTCGGGCCTGTACGGCGTCGGCGTGAAGGAGACCATCGCCCAGACCGCACCGCGCTGCCCCGCGCTGCTCGATGAGAACACCATCTCCGCCATCAGCGTCATCCAGGGCTCGCTGGAACGGGAGGCGCTGCGCGAGCTGTACTGCGCCGCGGACGCCTATGTGTCCCCCTATCGCGCCGAAGGCTTCAACCTGCCGGTGCTGGAGGCGATCGCCTGCGCCCGGCCGGTGATCGTGACCGAGGGCGGGGCGACGGCGGATTTCTGCCCCGCGCCGCTCGCGCGCACCGTCGCGGCCACCCCCGGCACGCTGGACCGCGAGCCGGGCTGCCCGCCGGGGCGCTACCTGGAGCCCGACCTCGACGCGCTGGTCGCGGCGATCGAGGGCATCGCGCCGGGGATGGATTTGTCCGAAACCGCCATGGCCGCGCGCGCCGGCGTGCTCGCGCATTTCTCCTGGGAGACGGCGGCGCGCGGCATCGTGGCCCTGGCGGCCGAGGGCGCGCACGCGGCCGGCGAATTCGTCCCCGCCCCGCCGCGCGCGGCACCCTCGCAGCCCGAGCTGCTCGACCTTCTCGCGCGGATGCATCCGCGGTCGATGGCCGCGCAGCGCAAGGTGCGCGTCGGCAATGCCTGGGATGGCGGCTACGTGCTGCCGGAAGCGGCGCTGCGGGCCGAGGTGGTGCTGTCCATCGGCGTGGGCAACGACGTGTCCTTCGACTTCGCCATGGCCGAGCGCGGCGCGCAGGTGCTGCAGTTCGACCATACGGTCGAGGCGCCGCCGACGGCGCATCCGAACTTCCGCTTCCACCGCGCCGGCTGGGGTGCGGAGACCGCGGGCCCGCTGCTGTCCTTCGCCGCGCTGCACGCCGCGACCGAGGCGGTGCCCGGCGCGCACCGGATGCTGAAGTTCGACGTGGAGGGCGCGGAGTACGAGGCGCTCGCTGCGACCGACACGGCGCAGCTCGCGGCCTATGAGGTGATCGTGTGCGAGTTGCACGACCTCAACGCCATCGGCACGCCGGAGGGCTTCGACCGGCTCGCGCGTTGCCTCGATGCGCTGACGCGCCACCATGAGCCGGTGCACCTGCACGCGAACAACTACGCCGGCATGGCGCTGGTCAACGGCGTGCCGGTGCCGCAGGTGGTGGAACTGACGCTGCTGCGCCGGGACCTCGATGCCTTCGGGGGGCCGAGCGCGGAGCCGATGCCCGGTCCGCTCGACCGTCCGAATCACCCGTCGCTGCCGGATCTGTGCCTGACGCCCTTCGGGCGGATGGTGGAGGTGGGGCGGGCGGCGTAGGGCTGGCGCGAAGGCTGCGCTGGTCCGGAAAACCCTTGTTCCCGAACAGCTTCGGCGCGATCGCCTGACGCATGCGGCGGCCGCTGGATCGCGAAGATGCGCTTCGAATGAGACGAAGATTCGAGTCATGAGACGTCTGGAAACGTCTCGTTAATCGTTAGCGCGGAATCCTGGGACCGGAGTTCACGAGTCCAGCACGGGAGGCACCGCGTGACCGCGCACACACGCGACGCCGTCGAGACGAACGAGGCCGGACGGCGGGTGCTGTCCGAGGTCGCGGACGCGCTCGAAGGCCTGCTCCGCCGCCTCGCGACACAGCAGCAGGCGGCGGCCGCGATCGGACACCTGGCCACCGTCGCCGAGGAGATCGCCGGCAGCGCGAAGCTGCTCGGCTACGGGCTCGGCGCGGGTGGCGGGGAAGCGCTGCTCGGCGCGCGGCTCGAGGATTTCGCCGCAGCACTCGGCCGCACGATCCAGGCGGCGGCGGAGGATGCGCTGGCCGGCAAGCGGGTGGCGCAGGCGCTGCTCGACCACGCCGCGACGGTCGAGGCGCTGGCGGCGGAGGTCGATGCGATCGACGTCGCAGAGATCCGCGCGCGGCTGCGCCCGCTCTCCGCCACGATCGAGGAGGTGCCGGCGACGCAGCGAGCTTCCGCCGCGCGGCGGGCGGAGCTCGACAAGCTGTCGGAACGCGCGCGGGCGCTAGCCGTGCAGGCGGTGGAGATCGCCAAGTCCCGCCCGGGCAGCCGGCGCGAGATGGTGATGGAACTCGCGCGGTCGGTCGCGGGGCTGGCCAAGGACATCGCGCAGGCGGCCACCGCCTTCAGCGAGGACGCCGAAGCCGCGGCGAAGGCGGCGCGGGACCTGCTGGAGACGGCGCGCCAGGGCGCGCGCGGCGCGCCGCGCAACCCGGCCGAGCGGCCGCGCGCGGGGCCGATCATGCAGAAGGGCGGGCTGCTCGGCGTGCTCAACCGTGGCGAGGCGCCGAAGCGGCGGGAGATGGAGTGGAAGCGGACGTGGTCGTGAAGCGGAGCCCGAGGCGATCACGGCGCGGGCTGTGCTGACCGCCGTTCGATGACGCCGGCGATGACGCGTTCCCAGGAAGGGCGCGCCGCACGCTGATTGCATCCAGGGGGTGCCAGCGCGAAGGCGCCGATGTGCGGGATGCCCAGTCTCTCGAGATTCCGGCGCGCCTTGCCACCGAATGCCGCGACGATCGCCCTCGGGAACAGCGAGATCTGGGCGGCGAGATAGGTCTCCGCGCAGGGGGTCCTGGGGGGCGGGCCAATCTCGGCCTCGACGCTGCACAGGCGTGCATTCGTCATCCAGAGGCGACGCATGCAGTCGGCGAAGGCTGCACCGGGCCAGAGGCGATCCAGTAGCCAGTTGAAGTTCTTGTGGAACGTGTCCGCATGCCCCGGAACGGTGCGGCGGTTCCACGAGACCTGCGCCGCGCCGATGAGCAGTTCCTCCGGGCCCCTCAGGCTGGAAAAGTCCATGTCGCCCCGGTGCAGGCTGGGGTGTCCGGGTTCGGCTGAGACGATGATGAGTTCCACCTCGTCGAGGGTTCCGGCCGCGCCGAGGAAGCCCCGGGGTATGTGGCCGGTCTCGGGCCGCCAGACGGCCTGCGGACAGGCGCCGAAGTGCCGGCAGGGCGCGTAGGCCGGCGCGAGCGCGGCGCGGACGGCTGAATGCGGTGGCGGAACACGCATGGGCGACATCCGAACGACGCCGCGAAGCCTACACGACGGAGTGCGTCGCTGCGATGGCCGCCGGATCGCACGTGTCAGCGATGCCTTGGTGGCGCCGCTGTGCACCCGATGCAGTTCGGCCTGCACTGCGCCGATGCGGGGTGATGTTGGGGCGTGTTGGAGAAGTGGCGGAGGGGATGTCCGCCCGAACACTAGGTAAATGGCCGATTTTAGGCGAGCCGCTGCCCTGCATCCCCTAATCAATCCCCCAATGGAACGCTGTCCAAGGCGCCGGATGCGTCGGCAGGGACGGCATGGCGTCCTGTCTTAGCACGCTGTCCACGTGGAGCGGTATCGCGCCGCAATCTCCCCTCGCGCCCGGAATCCGGCCTGGCTAGAATCCACCTCATGACCGCCACGCCCGATCCGATGAACTGGCAACATCGCCTCTACCAGCCCGCCGTGATCGGCGGATGGTCGGTAGAGGTGTGGAACCCCATGGCGCGCGCCTGGGATCGCAACCCCATGGCGCCCCATTGGCCGGCTGACTACGAAGCCGCTGCCCGCGAGTGGGTGGAACTGGCGAACGAAGACCAGCGCGAGCGCAACGCCGCCGTGGCCGCTGCGCTGGCCGCCTGACATGGAACGCGCCGCGCTCGAAACCCGATGGATCGTGCTCGGCACGGACGGCCGGCACGTGACGATGGGGCGGCACACGGACCCCACGCCCGAAGAGGTGGAACAGGCCGAGCGCGGGCTTGCGGCGCAGGGCATGGCCGGATGGCTGGCGGTGATGAAGGGCGGCTACTACGTCCGCCGCAAGCCGTCCCTCATGATGGTCCGGCCGCTGGCGAACCCTGCCCGCCCGTTCGAGGAAGCCGCCGCCGAGTTCGAGGCGAAGCGCAAGGCGACGCTCGCCAGCGTCGCCAGCTAGGCGCGCCCCCGCGGCGGGATGGTTGACCGCCTCACGCCCGAAGCGCGTAGCCGGCTCATGGCTGCGGTCGGCGGGAAGGACACGGCGCCGGAGCTTGCAGTCCGCCGCATGCTGCACGCGATGGGCTACCGCTTCCGCCTGCATCGGCGCGACCTGCCCGGCACTCCCGACATCGTGCTGCCGCGCCACGGCAAGGCGATCTTCGTTCACGGCTGCTTCTGGCACGGGCATGAGGGATGCCGGCTCGGCCGCCCTTCGAAGAGTCGTGTCGAGTATTGGGGACCGAAGATCGCCGCGAACCGCGCACGCGACGCGCGTAAGGCTGCCGCTCTTCGTCGGGCGGGATGGTCCGTCGCAACCGTGTGGGAATGCGAGACGCGCCAGATGAACAAGTTAGCCGCCCGGCTGCGGCGCTTCCTCGCCGCCTGAAACGCCCTGTAAAGCCGGCCACTACAGGGTAGTCTCCCATGATGGCGAATCGGAGCGAATCGGCGAGGGCGCGCGCGCGCCCAATCGGGATCGACCTGTTCTCGGGCGCGGGCGGCATGAGCCTGGGCTTCGAACAGGCGGGTTTCGACGTGGTGGCGGCGGTTGAGAAAGACCCCATCCACGCGGCTACCCATGAGTTCAATTTCCCGCGCTGCGCAGTCTTCGCACGCGACATCTCCCGCGTGACGGGCGCCGAGCTTCGCCTTGCCGCCGGCATCGGCAACAGGACGGTCGATGTCGTCTTCGGCGGCGCGCCCTGTCAGGGTTTCAGCCTCATCGGGCATCGCGTCCTGGACGATCCTCGCAACGCCTTGGTCCGCGAGTTCGTGCGCATCGTGCGCGAGTTGGAACCGCGCGCGTTCGTCTTCGAAAACGTCAAGGGCCTGACGGTTGGCGAGCACCGCCGCTTCCTGGACGAACTCGTATCCGCCTTCGCCGCGGCGGGATACGAAGTGCGCCAGCCGTGGAAGGTGCTCAACGCCGCCGAGCACGGCGTTCCGCAGAACCGGCACCGGCTCTTCCTGATGGGCGTGAAGCGCGGGGAGCGTTGCCCGACCTACCCGACGCCGAGCACGCGGCGCGCCGGCAAGGCCGCGACGCTGCATGCGCCGCCCGGCCCATCGTGCGCGGACGCGCTCGGCGACCTGCCGGACGCCGAGCGGTTCGCCGAACTGACGGACAGCGACGCGGTTCGGCTGGACGCGGCCGAGTGGGGCGCGCCGAGCGCGTATGCCCGTCTCGCCCGATGCCTCGCCAACGATGCGTGGTTCTACGGGCACCCGCGGGAATGGGATGCGGCCGTGCTCACGTCCAGCATGCGGACGGAACACACGGCGATATCGCGCCGCCGCTTCGCAGAGACGAAGGGCGGCGACGTGGAACCCATCAGCCGCTTGTTCAAGCTCCCGGCGGATGGCGTCAGCAACACGCTACGCGCCGGCACCGACGCCGAGCGCGGCGCGTTCACCTCCCCGCGGCCGATACACTACGCGCTTCCTCGCCTTGTCACGGTGCGCGAGATGGCGCGCCTTCACGGCTTCCCCGACTGGTTCCGCTTCCACGCGACGAAGTGGCACGGCGCCAGGCAGATCGGCAATGCGGTGCCGCCGCCGCTGGCGCGTGCGGTCGCGTCCGCGGTCATGGCGGCGCTCGCCGCGAAGCCCGTGCGGTGCTCGCAAGCGATGGCGCTCGGCGATGCCGCACTTCTCACGATGGGAATGGAAGAGGCCGCGGCGCATTTTGGCGAAGCCGTGGTGATCGGGCGTCGCACGATGAAGAGCGGTGCGCGCAAGCGGAAACAGCACGAAATCGAGGCCGCCCGCGTGGCGGCGGCGTCGCATGGCTAAGAAGGTCACGAGTGCGGAGCAGCGGCGCTATCAGCGGCTCCTGAAACACATCTTCTTCGATAGCAAATACGGCGCGTTCAAGCCCGGCATGGTCGAGATACCGTTCGAACTCGACAGCATTCGACGCGCCGTCGCGGAACTCGGCATCGACCCTCCGAAGAACTTCGCTGATCCCGTTTACGACGCGCGCTATCGCAGCGGGCTTTCGCAAGCGATCTTGGATACGCAGCCGCCGGGGCAGACATGGGTGATCCAGGGCGCAGGGAAGGGCCGATACAAGTTCCAGCTTGTGACGCTCAACGTCATCGCGCCGAACCCAAACTTGGCCGCGGTGAAGATCCCCGATGCAACGCCGGAAATCATCGCAGCCTACGCGCTGTCTGACGAACAAGCCCTACTCGCCAAGGTGCGCTACAACCGCCTTATCGACGTGTTCATGGGCGTGGTTGCCTACTCACTACAGAACCACCTGCGCACTTCCGTCAAAGGCGTCGGGCAAATCGAGATCGACGAAATCTACGTCGCCTTGGACCGCAAGGGGCAACAGTTCGTGGTGCCCGTCCAGGCGAAGGGCGGCAACGACAAGCTGTCCGTGGTGCAGACCAAGCAGGACATCGCGTGCTGCGACGAAAAGTTTCCCGACCTGACGTGCCGCCCCGTGTCGGCGCAGTTCATCGGCAACGACCTGATCGCCATGTTCGAACTGACGCTCGAAGACGGCATGGTGAAGGTCGCCGAAGAACGCCACTACCGCTTGGTCCCGGCGAACGAGATCACGCCCGAAGACCTGGCATCCTACCGCACGCGCGGCGGCGATTGACGTGGCGCGCACCGTGGCCGCGTGTCTGTAGCTCGGCGGCCGTGAAGGCATGAAGGACGCATTCGAAACCGCGCTCGGCATCATCGGCGACGTGCGCGTGCTTCTCTTCATCGCCTTCGCGAGCGCGGCGCTTCTCTACTTCCCCGCGTCCATGACGCCGCCCGGCGCGGCGAGCGTGATCGAACAGCATCGTGGATGGATATGGGCCGCCTTCATCGTCGGTCTTTCGGGACTGTTCGTGCGCGCGGCGATGGCTGCCATCGCGCTATTCAGTGCCGGCGCGCGCCGCATCGCAGCCGCGCGAAAGCAGGCACGCGAACTCGCCGAGATGGGCGAGGTGCTACGCGGACTGACGAAGGAAGAGGCCGCGCTTGTGTCCATGTTCCCTTCGATTGCCTTCCACCCGATCACGGTGCAGAGCAACCACCCGGTCGTGCGCGGCCTCCGATACAAGAAGGTCATCGCGCACCTTCGCGGCCCGGTGATGATACTCCGGCGCGACGGCTATGCGGCGCACGAACTGACTGACACGGCGCAAGCCTATCTCGAACTGCACCCCGACACGCTCGGCCATCTTGACCGCGAAGAAGCACTCTGGGTCGCGAACCGCATCATGGAAACGCAGATGGCGCCTTACCGTGGTGTGGAACACACGCCGCGCGATGAAGGCTGGCGCATCTAGGACACGATGGCCGCGGGTTCTATCGAGGTGCACGCCTCGCGCAGCTAGCCGCAACGGCGACGTGTCAGGTCGTCAGGCGGGGTATTCTATGGACCCACGTGCAGCGCAAAATTTTCGCGGCGTCGGGAATGGTCGGGGCGGCGGCTTGGACGTGGTGCCACGTGACCAGGAAACACGCCGGAGAGTTCTCGCATTTGCGCGAAGGGGGTGTGTAGCAGCGCGGGGGCGGTAGCGGCCGGCCCCACCCCTACCCCTTGTGCACGATCCGCGACGCGCAGGGGGTGGGGTGGCATTGCCCCGGCACCAGGTCCGCGCCGACATGTCGTGGCGCAGCGTGCAAGGTTTCCAGTGTGCAGGAAGGCGATGGACGGCGCGGGCGGGGTGCGACTACCGGCCGCCGCCTCCCCGCGCTGTAGCGCGAGCGCAGCGGCCCGGCGCTACACGCCCGCCATGACCACGGCGCCAGGGTAGTTCGCCGCGTCATCGCGGTTGCGAAGCAGGGACGCGGCCAGCGCACCGGCCGTGAAGGTGCCCACCACGGTATAGACCAGCTTGAGGAAGCGCGGGATGACCGTGCCGAACGGCTGGCGCGGCAGGTTGATCGGGAAGAGCATCCCCGGCACCGCGTTGAGGTTCGCCGTGGTGATCGCGGGCGACTGCGCGTAGGTGACGTAGGTGCCTTCCCCGCCGCTCCCGTTGTCGGGCGCGCCCTGCATGGCGATGGTGACGGATGTGCCGCCTGCGAACGCACGATTGGACAGGATCAGCAGATACAGGCCGCCGCCGCTGCCGGCGTCGCGATTGCTGCCCACGTCCAGCACGTCTGTGCTGTCGCGCGTCGTGGTGACGGGGACGAAGTTCGGCCCGTCGAAAGACATGCTGCGATCAAGGATCATGTCGAGTGCTCCTAGGTGTGGGGTTGAAGATCAACGGCCGCGCCGTTGCGCCGCCTTGTGCAGCGCCATGAGGAAGCGCGGCGAGTTGTCGAGGCCGAGCTTAAGCACCTCGCTGGCAACCGCTGGGTGCTTCTGCGCAACGCCCTTGAAGAACGTGCGCACGCTGGCGAGGCGCGCCGTGTAGTTGTCGCCCCACGCCGCCATGAGTTCCGCGCGCGCGGCGTCGTGGTCCGGCATCGCAGCGTCGGGCCGCGCCGCCTCAACGGCGATGCCCCACAACTCCGAAGTCTCGGCGGCCGATGCGCCCGACGCGAGGAAAGCTGAGCGGACGGCTTCGCGTGCCGCCTTGCCTTCCTCGCCCATGTCCAGGCCGTGCGCGTCGGCATCGCCTTCGGGCAGCGGCGTCGCGGCCACCACGTCCGCGTAGGTCTTCACGGGTTCCACAAAAAGCGTGGCGGGGTCGCGTGGTGGATCGACCTGCGCCGCCTTGGCAGGCTGCGCACCGTCCGGCGCCTGCCAGGTCGCCTTGGCGGGCTGCGCAGCCGGTGCCGGTGCGGCTGGCGCGGGCGAGGTCGCAGGCGATGCAGCCGCCTTCGTCGGGGCGCTGGCAGGCGTGGCCGCGGTCGCGTCGGGCTTGATCGTGCTCGGATACAACGCGCCGAGCGCGCGGGCGGGATCGTCGCTCATGCCAGCATCTCGGCCATGAGTGCGGCGATTTCCTCTTCCGTCTCGGGTGCGCGATCCGGCGCGGGCGCGTCGCCGGCCGCGTCCGTGACGGTGATGCCGAGCACCGCAAGCGCCGTCTCCGAACAGTCGGAGCACGCGGCATGGACGCGCAGTTGCGCCATGTCCAAGGTGCCATCAACCAGTTCGAAGGCTGACGGAAGGAAGTCGGCGAGCGGCGCCGAGATGGTGAAGCACGGATGGTCCTTCCACCGCATCGCCTTCTCCCAAAGCACGGCCCGCGCAGCCCTGACGGCCGAGACGCGCCGCGCCTGTTCGCCGATGGCACGTGCCAGCACGGCGCGCCGGCCATCGTCACGGCGCTTCGCGAGAAGACCGCGTGCCAGGTCCAGGCCGCGTGCGCTGGCGTCGAATGCGTCGGCGATCAGGTCGGAAAGGGCAAGGCCGAGAAGACGATCCGCGTCCGGCCCATCGCACGGCACGGGGTCGGTGGGCGTGTTGGCGATGGCTTCAAGCTGGTCTTCGTCCATCTGACGAAGCCGAGCCTGATGGCGCCTGTCGAGTTCGGCGCGGGCGAGGTCTTGCGAGGTGGGGTGCTGCATCGTGCGCTCCATGCTGCGGTTGACGTGACGACGAAGAGAGGCGGGCCGCCGGATCAGGGGAGAAGTGCCGGCGGCCCGCCGAGCACGCGCAGCCCCGCGGGCAACGGACTGCGCATGCTCATGTCATCGCCCGATCACGACCGGCGCGACGGTATGCACGGCGGGCGGCGGCGCTGGCAGCTTGGGCAGCGGCTTGGACAGTTCGGCCGCCTCACGCGCGGCGCGCTGGCGCGCCATCTCGTTGAGGTGTTCCACCTCGCGCCGCTGGCGATCCGGCGCGGCGCTGGCCAGCGCGCGCTTGAAGCCCGCATGGATGGCCGAGAACGACGCGCTCGCCGCCATCTGCATCGGGTCGGGCGGTGCCTGCCCGGGCCACGTCGCGCCCGCGATCCGGGCGTCATTGAACGCGGCGGGTGCATCAACGATGTGCTGCGGCATGAACTCGGTATCGAGGATGCCGGCCGCCACCAAGCGCGCGAGGAACACGTCGCGCACGTGGTCGATGTTCGGCACCGTCTCCCCCAGGCGATACGGATGCGGTTCCACGCCGCCAGCCGACGCGCAGCGCCCCGCCCATTCCAGATAGGCCGGCACCAGGCGGCAGAGTTCCGACATGATCCGGTCCATGCGGGCCGGGATCGCGTCGGCATCGCTCGCCGCGGTCATCGCGCGGGCGTGCTGCGCGACGCGCGCCGAGTGGTGCGCCTCCCGCGTCTCGGCTTCCACCTCCGGTGCCAGGGCCGCGATGGCTGCGGCGTAGCCGTCGAGTTCTTCCGCCACGTCGCGCATTTCCGCCGCCTTGCGACGCCACGCGGGATCGGAAGGTGACAGGGCATCGCGCGCCGCCTTGACGGTTTCGAGGTGTGCCGCGAGCGCATCGCGCTCGGCGATCAAGGCGGCCCGGCGTTCGGCTGCGGTGAGCTTGGGCGTGTTGTTCAACGGCATGGGGTGGTGTCCTTCTCACGACGATTAGGGGACGGATGGTAGAACTCGGGGCCGCTCCCGGTGCCAGGGCAAGCGGCGCGCGGCATCCGGGCGGACGGATGATCCGCCATCGTGTCCAGGACGGCCGCCGGGGCGGTGCGGATAGGGGCGGCGCGTGTCATGGCAGGGCCAGCATTTCGCGAAGCTCGGCGGCTTCCTCCGGGCTGATCCCGGACGGCGGCGCGACCACGGCGAGCTTGCCGGTTCGGATCAGCGCATCACGCAACCGCTCATGAAGCGGACCATCGTCCTTCGGCGGCGGCAGGGGTGTAGGACGCGGGACTTCCAGGGGCGCAGCCAAGGCCGCCGCCTTCATGCGCACTTCCAGCGGAAGCCGATCATCCCGGTATAGGCATTGGAGTAGCGTGAGTGCGCTCGCGCTGGCGGGGCCGCTGGCGGGCGTGATCGCGGCAAGCGCCTCGCGCGCCGCAGCTTCCTTCATGAGCGTCGCGTTGTTCTTCCTGCCAGGCGGACGGCCGGGACCGCGGCGCGGCGGCAGGTCGGAACCAGGCGGCGGGGGCGGCGGCAGGATCACGACGCCTCACCTCGCCTGACATACCGCCGCGCCCGACCAGCGCCCTTCGGAGCGAAGCCGAGCGCCACTAGCACCGCACCGATACTGCGGCGCTGGCCATTCGTCAGGCGCAACCCGCACGCGGCGATGACGGCGCCCATGGTGATCGCCGCGCCAGCGGGCAGGGCCGCGAGATGCCGGGCGATGACGCCTTCGCGGTCCACGACAGCGCGCCCCCTGCCCCTGTCTCCCACGGATGGAAGAAGCAGGGAGCGCCGCCGCGCGGGCGCACCGAATAGGAGGCTGGCGCGGGCATCGAGCACCGCAGCCGCCCGGTTCGGGACCGCTAGATGTTGTGCCGAATGGGACATAGCACCCCATATCTAGGGTTTTGATTTTCGGCCCGCAAGAAGAAAAGCGTGACCTGATGGCAAATTCTTCTTGCAATGCTGTCCAAGTCAGGCGTCTTGGCACATATACACTCACCGACTAGCACAAATAGCCAATCTAAACGCCTGTCCAAGCCGTCTTCATAGATCAGATATTCAACTTAAGAATTCTCTCAGTTCACCTTGGACGGGATATTACTTGTCATGCTGTCCAAGCAGCGTCTTGGCATCCTGTCCAAGCGGGCGGTGAGGAAGTGTGAGCAAGCGGTGAGTGCTCACCTTGCTCACCGCGGGTCTGGGTGAGTGAGGTGAGCAAACCGTAGGGTTGCTCACTCTCCTCACACCCCGGCGCCCGCTCACCCTGCATCCTGCAACCTGCATCTAGACAGGCGTCCAAGCGCCCGCGCCGTAGCAGGCCGCCAGGCCCGGTGCCGTGCAGCGTGACAGCCCGCACCGTGACGGGCAGCAGCGCCCGCGACGTGCACGCGCGATCTACGCAACTCGCGGGGATGATAAGTGCGACCCTCGCCAGGGCGGCCGGTGCGATGCAGGGCGGCACGTGCCGGGGTGGCATATCGTCAGAAGGCACGGAGGGCGCGCTGAGCGACGCGACCCCGCCCGGCGCCCCCGTCAGTTCGGTAGGGATGCAGGCGAGGCCGCGTCGGCACCCGCGGGCACGTAGGTAGGTGGCGGCGGCCGGACGATGCCGACTGTCCATGCCGGCGGCTTGGGCCGGTGCGGGTCGATCTCGTTCCCGCGGCCGAGATACGTCACGCGCCCGTCCGCGATGTAGATGCAGTTCTTCGCCACCAGTCCATTCCGTGCCGCGTTGAACTCGCGGTTGCGCGCCCCCGGCTTGGCCGCATTGGACATGACGCCTTTCGACGTGCACCGTTCCTGCCAATCGAGCAGCGCGACGGATGGCCGCTTGCCGTTGAAGAGCACGTCACCCGATGCGTTGGCCGGCATGAGGTCTATCGTCATCTGTTGCAGGGTCGCCAGCGCGGTCGTCTCGCCCTTCCTGAGCTTGAGCTTGCGATCCGAGCGCACCTCATCTTCCGTGCGTTCCAGGCATACCGGCGCGGTGATCGGATCGCCGTCGCCGTCCAGGCCCATCGCCGCCGCTTCGATACGGAACGCGATGTCCAGGTTGCACGTGCCGTTGCGGTTCTTCCGAAGCTCGGCGCGGATCACGTCTTCCGCGTCGGGGTCCGGCCCTACGATCATGCTCATGTCGAGCGCGCCATTCAGCACGCTATGGCCGCGCGGGGTGTCGCCTGACTTCGGGGAGTGGTGAACCAGGACCACGGCCGCGCCGAAGCGCGTCAGGCTCCGCATGGCTTCCACGATGCGCGACATGTCGGACGAAGAGTTCTCATCCAGGCCCGCAGCGGAAGCGGCCAAAGTGTCTATCATGATCAGGGACGGCCGATGTTCTTCGGCAAGCTGTAGGAGGCGCGCGAGGTCGGGCGCGACGGCATCGTTGCCCGTGACCAACGCGGATACGCCGCCGATCAGGTGAAGGCCCGGCGCGTCGCCGTGGCGTTGGCGCAACGCGCTTCTCCGATCTTGCATGCCGGCTTCGTCTTCGGCTGCGACGTAGAACACGGTGCCCGCCTTCGTCCGCTGACCGAATGCATGCCGGCCTTGCGCGACCGCATAGGCGACGTGCGGCGCCAGGACCGACTTGCCCGCGCCGGGCTGACCGAAGATGCATCCGATCTGCCCCGCCGACAGAACGCCCTTCCAGACGTATTCGCGGTGCGATGCCGCCCCGCACTCGGCCGCCGGGATCAGGCGCAGGCGCGAGCGCGCAGCTTGATCCGCGTGCACTTCCTGCGGCGTCGGCTGCGGCACATACTCCGGCGGCGGGATGCTGACGCCTTCGAACAGGACGGCCGCGTTCTTCGCGCCCGGCGCGTTCTGGCCATACTGGTATGCGTTTGCGACGCGGCCCGCGAGGTCGTGCGGCAGGATCGGCGGCGAGCACCGCGCCGCCCATTCCGCCATGATCGTGTTGCACATGCCTTCCGAGATGCCGCAGTCCTTCACTTCGTTGGCGAGCTTGTATGCGCGCTCCGATTGCTCGCCCTGCATCGCTGGCGACGCGGCCTTCACGCGCTCAACGGCCGCGGTTACGGCGGCTGGCGTGTCGAGTTCCACCAGCGGGACCGCGGCATTCTCGGCGCGCAGTCCAGGCAGCTTGCAGCGAGACACGATCTCCGGTGGCGCTGGCGCGAAGGGTTCGTCCGCCACCACCTCATACGCCCGACCGTCAACGATGCTGCCAGGTCCGACCGCGTAGTTGTTGTGTGAGCGCACGTCGATCCCGTCGCCGAGATGGCTTTCCGATCCGGCTACATCCGCGCCCGAATAGTAGAGGTGATAGCCGCCGCTCGGCGTCCGCACCATGAACGTGTCGAACCCGCCGTGAAGCTCTATCCAGGCGGCTACGCCGTTCTTCCCGTGCTTCATGTCCAGGTCAATCAACAGCCATCCCGTGGTGACGACGCCGATGTTGCAGTCGGTGCCTTCCCACCACGCCCTGATCTTCTCCGGGTCCGTGGTGGCAGTCTCCGGCCACCCCTTCCACTCAGCGGACGGCCGCCTGCCGTTCGGCGGCAACGGGAACACCCGGAGGCCCCGTGCCGCGAGTGCCAGCGCAGCGGCCAGCTTGTCGTTGTGCATCACGATCCCCTGTCGTCAGGCCAGCATCCGCCCTCGCGGGCCGGCGCAGCGCGCCGCCGTCTCGTCAGGTTCCGGGTTGCCGAGACTGGCGCGCAGCCGATGCCCGCGGCTGCGGCGCGTGCTACGCGGCGCGGTCGGTGCGGGGCGTGATGCCGGCGCGCTTCACTTCGAGCGCGGGTGCCGACTGCACGCGGGCAAGCCAATGCTCCACGTCGAGATAGACCTTGCCGTTGATCTTCACGAGCCGCGCTTCGTCGCGCGCCGCCGCGTTGTAGAGCGAACTGCGGCACAGATGGGTGACTGGGCACTTCGCGCCGGCCTTCGCGGGCGGGAGCGGCTGGAACCTACCCAGGTAGGGGTTCGCCTGCACCACGGGCGGCACGGGCGCATTCGCGGGCTTCGTCATCGCGCTGTTTCCTGTCGCGGTATGCTGCGGGTTCACCAAGAACGCCGCTTCCATGCACAGAAAAAGCGTTCTCTTACTCGCCGATCAACCGTTCATTTTGATTGGTTACGCGCAATGACCACTATAGCCTGTTTCGTAGCCTTCCTATCTTCTTGACTTGATTCGAGTGCGTTTGTGTCACGATTGAGAAAACCCGCTAAAATAAATCTTCGGTAATGTGCGGCGCGGAGTAGCAGCCGTTTCCGCAGCCTGTTGCGGCGCGCCGGCCTGCATCGGCTCGACGCGCCGCAATCGCGGATCAGGCGCGGGCTTCCGCCGCGGTCGCGTCGGCATGGAGCCGATGCACGGCCGCCGGCTCCTTGGCGCAGTAGGCAGCGAAGTCCGCCATCAACACGCGGCGCTTCTCGAACAGGTCGCCGCGCGCGTAGGCAGCCGTCACCTTGTCCCCCACGACATGGGCTAGCGCCATCTCGGCAATGTGGACCGGATGCGCGGTCGCCTCCCCTGCCCAATCTCGAAAGGATGACCGGAAGCCGTGCGCTGTCACCACCTCGCCCGCGGCGTCGCGCCAGTCCATTTTTCGCAGGACGGCCGTGAGGGACATGTCGGACAGCGGCGCGCCCTCCCGCATGCCTTCGAAGATCAGCGCGTCAGGATCGGGCTTGCCGTCCTTCGGCATCATCGTGCGCAGCAACGCGACGGCGGCCGGCGCCAGTGGCACGCGATGCTCGCGCCGCGACTTCATGCGCGCGGCCGGGATCGTCCACACGGCCGCCTCTAGGTCCACCTCTTTCCAGGTCGCAAGCCGCACCTCGCCAGAGCGCGACGCGCAGAGGATAGCGAACTCCAAGGCGCGCGCGGACGTGCCCTCGCGCTTGCGCAGCGCGGTCATGAACTCAGGCAGCTTGCGCCAATCCACGGCCGCGTGGTGCTCGACTTTCTTCACCTCACCACGCGCCTTCAACGTCAGGGCGAGGTGTCCCTTCCATCGCGCCGGGTTCGGTCCCTCGCGCCACTTGTGGACGGTGGCGTAGTCGAGCACCGCTTCAATGCGACCGCGCAGCCGGCTCGCGGTTTCTGCCTTGCTCGACCAAATCGGGCGCAGCGCGGCCAGCACGTGTGACGTGTCCACATCGGCAACCGGCACGTCGCCGAAGTGCGGCACGGCGTAGGTCGTGAGCGTCATGCGCCACTGGTCCAGGTGTTTCTGATTTGCGCCCGCGCGGCCGTCCACCTTGTTCGCTAGGAACTCTTCGACCGCCTGCTTGAAGGTCACGGCGCGCAGCTTGGCGCGCTCGGCCTCGGCCGCCTTCGCCTTCTCGCGCGCGTCACGATCCTCCAAGGGGTCTATGCCCTCGCGCACCAGGCGAAGCAGGGAGGCCGCCTTCTCGCGGGCTTCGGCGAGGGACAGCGGCGCGCCCGAGACGGAACCGGGGGCCGAGCCTAGACCCATCTCGCGGTGCACCTTCGCGCCCTTCGCGTCGGTCTTCGTCGGCGAGACGAACCGGAACAACCAGAACTTCACCAGCAGCGGCGCCTTGGCCGAACGGCCGCCCGTCGCCTGAATGTCCACCTCTTCGGCCTCACCCTCCCGCACCACGGCGGGCCGGACCAGGAGATAGAGGTTGCCACCAGCGCCATACCGCTTCGGCTTGCCGCCCGGTCCCGGCTTGGCGTTCTGGACGGCAACCGCCGTCAGTCCCTTGGCGATCCGCGGCATGTCTTCCGACCTTTCCGCCATAGGGAGCGGCCGATCCGATCCCCCATTGCGTCCCCTAATAGGGGATTTGCTGCCGGGTTCGCAAGGATGACGCGCGATGGACGCGCGGACGCGGCCCGCGACGTGTCGCAGGCTTGGACAGACGTGCAAGATCAACGGTTTAGCGGGGAGGATGGGCGCGCAAATGGGCGCCGAAGCGCCATAGTGACGCTGTTTGGACAGGTCGAAAATGGGCTAGGTGGCGGAGGGGATGGGATTCGAACCCACGAGACGACTTGACATCGTCTAACGGTTTAGCAAACCGCCGCCTTCGGCCACTCGGCCACCCCTCCGCAGGAGTGGAAAGTCACACGGCGTTGCAGCCGCCGCTTCTAACGGCCGGGGCGCGCAGCGTCAAACGCTCCGCGCGCCCCGCCCGAAAAGGTCAGGACAGCGCGATCTCCATGCCGCGCTTCGTCGCCGGGCGGGCCATCAGCGCCTCATACCAGCGCAGCACGTTCGGGTAGTCGCCCATCGCCTTGCCCTGCGTCGGCAGATGCCGTTCCGCCCGCCAGGCCCAGCCGAGGATGGCGAAGTCGGCGATCGACGGTTCGCCCGCCGTCGCGACGAAGTCCCGCCCCGCCAGCCGGCGGTCGAGCACGCCGTACAGCCGCAGCGTCTCCTTCCCGTAGCGCTCGATGCCGTAGTCCTTCGCCGGGCCGTCGGGCTGCATCATGAAGTGGTGCACCTGGCCGGGCATCGGCCCGAAGCCGCCCATCTGCCACATCAGCCATTCATAGACCGGCACGCGGTCGCGCAGCGCCTTGGGCAGGAACTTCCCCGTCTTCTCGGCCAGGTAGAGCAGGATCGCCCCGCTCTCGAACACCGTGATGGGCTTCCCATCCGGCCCGTCGGGGTCGACGATGGCGGGGATGCGGTTGTTCGGGCTGAACGACAGGAAATGCGGGTCGAACTGCTCGTTCTTCGAGATGTTCACGGGCTTCACCGTGTAGGCGAGGCCCATCTCCTCCAGCGCCACGCTGATCTTGCGCCCGTTGGGCGTGTTCCAGGTCCACAACTCGATGGCCATGCGCGGATGTCCTTCCGAAACGCTCGGCCCGTGCTTCGCATGGCGCCCGCGGCCCGTCCACCGCGCGGGGGCTAGCCCCGCGCCTGCTCCGCCTGCCGCCAGGCGCCGAGCAGCCCGTGCCCGACCGCGAGCAGCGCCGGCCCGATGAACAGCCCAAGGAAGCCGAAGGCGATCAACCCGCCGAAGACGCCGAGGATGATCAGCCCGAGCGGCATCGCGCTGCCCCGCTGGATCAGCAGCGGGCGGACGATGTTGTCGCTGCCCGACACCGCGACCGCCCCCCAGGCCAGCATGAAGATCGCCCAGCCCGTGCTGCCCTCGCTGTAGAGCCAGGCCGCGGCCCCGCCCCAGGTGACGATGACGAGCGGCCCGAGCACCTGGCTGATCGAGAAGATCATGGTCAGGAAGCCCAGCACCGCCGCCCCCGGCACGCCCGCGACCGCGAGCCCCCCGCCCATCAGCACCGCCTGCAGGATGCCGGTGCCGACCACGCCCCAGGCGACGCCGCGCACCGCGCCGCCCGCGGCCTCCACCGCCGAGACGCCCGTGGCGCCGCCGAGCCGCCCCGCCACGTCGCGCAGCTGCTCGGCCATCGCATCGCCGCTGGCCCAGAACATCGCCGCGACCAGCAGGGCAAGCAGGATCTGCAGCACGCTCTCCGCCGCCGCCTGCCCGACCGAGACGAGAAGCGTCGCGATCTGCCCGGAATAGGGCGCGACCAGCCCCTTCACATCGCCCTGGAGGTCGGCGATCCGCGCCCACAAGGCGGCGGCCTGGTCGCCGAGCAGGGGCAGGCCGGCCACCCAGGCCGGCGCCTGCGGTGGCAGGTTCTCGAGCGCGCTGCGCGCCTGCCCGACCACGTGTCCCACCTGCGCCGCAAGGCCGGGGGCCATCAGCGCGACCGGCAAGAGCACCAGCAGGATCAGCAGGACCAGCAGGACCACCGCCGCGATCCCGGGACGCATGCCGCGTTCCACCAGCACCGCGCGCGCCGGCCAGGTGCCGATGGCGATGAAGGCGCCGAAGCAGATCGCCATGGCGAAGGGCTCGAGCACCCGGACGATGCCGTACAGCAGCAGCGCGAGCAGGATCAGCACCGCCGCGCGCTCGGCGATCAGCACGGTGGCGGCGTGGCGGTTGCCCGGTTCCGGCGTCTCGGCCTGCATCGCGCATTCCCCTCGGGTGGCGGGGGCGAGCCAAGCACGCCCGCCCGCGCCGGGGGAAGCGGGCGGATCAGCCCAGCTTCTGCTTCAGCACCTCGTTCACCAGGGCCGGGTTCCCCTTGCCCTGCATGGCCTTCATCGTCTGGCCGACGAAGAAGCCGAACAGCTTGTCCTTGCCGGACCGGTATTCCGCGACCTTGTCGGCGTTCTTCGCGAGCACCTCGTCGATCACGGCCTCGATCGCGCCGGTGTCGGTCACCTGGCGCAGGCCGCGCTCCTCCACGATCACGCCCGGCGCGCGGCCGGTCTCGACCATCACCTCGAAGACTTCCTTGGCGAGCTTCCCCGACAGCGTGTTGTCCGCCATCAGGTCGAGCAGCGCGCCGAGGTCGGCGGCGGAGACCGGCGGGTTGGCGATGGAGGTCTTGGTGCGGTTGATGGCCGCGAACAGGTCGCCCATCACCCAGTTCGCCGCCTGCTTCGCGTCCCGGCCCTTGGCCACCGCCTCGTAGTAGGCCGCGGTCTCCTTCTCGAGCGTCAGGACATGCGCGTCATAGGGCGTGATGCCGTAGTCGCGCACGTAGCGCGCGCGGCGCTGGTCCGGCAGCTCCGGCAGCGCGGCCTTCAGCTCGTCCACCCAGGACTGCGCGATGACCAGCGGCGGCAGGTCGGGGTCGGGGAAGTAGCGGTAGTCATGCGCGTCCTCCTTCGACCGCATGGACCGCGTGATGCCGCGGCCGGTGTCGAACAGGCGCGTCTCCTGCTCCACCGTGCCGCCGCCTTCCCAGACCTCGATCTGGCGGCGCGCCTCGGCTTCCACCGCCTGCATGACGAAGCGGATGGAGTTGACGTTCTTCACCTCGCAGCGCGTGCGGTATCCCTCGCCCGCGCGGCGGACGGAGACGTTCACGTCGGCGCGCATGGAACCTTCCTCCATGTTGCCGTCGCAGGTGCCGAGGTAGCGCAGGATCTGGCGCAGTTTCGTCAGATACGCGCCCGCTTCCTCCGGGGACCGCATGTCGGGCTCCGACACGATCTCCATCAGCGCCACACCCGACCGGTTCAGGTCGATGAAGGACTTCGTCGGGTGCTGGTCGTGCAGCGACTTGCCCGCATCCTGTTCCAGGTGCAGCCGCGTGATGCCGATGGTCTTGGTCGAGCCGTCGGACAGCTCGATCTCGACCGCGCCCTCGCCGATGATCGGGTGGGCGAACTGGCTGATCTGGTAGCCCTGCGGCAGGTCCGCATAGAAGTAGTTCTTGCGGTCGAAGCGCGACCAGAGATTGACCTTCGCGTTCAGCCCGAGCCCCGTGCGCACCGCCTGCGCGACGCATTCCCGGTTGATGACCGGCAGCATGCCGGGGAAGCCGGCATCCACGAAGGACACCTGGCTGTTCGGCTCGGCGCCGAATTCGGTCGCCGCGCCGCTGAACAGCTTCGCGTGGCTGACGACCTGCGCGTGGACTTCCAGGCCGATGACCAGTTCCCAGGGGCCGGTCGTGCCTTCGATGGTGTAGCTCATGCCCCGGCCCTCATGCTCGGAACCGCGTTGAAGCTGGCGGCGCGCTCGATGGCGGCACCCACGGCGAACACCGTCTCCTCGTCGAAGGGCCGCCCGATCACCTGCAGCCCCAGCGGCAACCCCTGCGGATCCAGCCCCGCCGGCACCGCGAGCCCCGGCAGCCCCGCGAGGTTGGCCGTCACGGTGAAGACGTCGTTCAGGTACATCTTGATCGGGTCGTCGCTGTTCTCGCCCTCGGCAAACGCGGCGCTCGGCGTCGCCGGCGTGACGATGGCATCGACGCGGCCGAAGGCCTCGGTGAAGTCGCGCGCGATCAGCGCGCGCACCTTCTGCGCCTTGAGGTAGTAGGCATCGTAGTAGCCCGCGCTCAGCACATACGTGCCGATCATGATGCGCCGGCGCACCTCCTGCCCGAAGCCCGCTTCCCGCGTGCGCTCGTACAGGTCGCGCAGGTCGGAATTCTTCTCCGCCACGCGCAGCCCGAAGCGCACGCCGTCATAGCGCGCGAGGTTGGACGACGCCTCGGCGGGCGCCACGATGTAGTAGGTCGGCAGCGCATACTTCGTATGCGGCAGGGAGATGTCGACGATTTCCGCCCCCGCGTCGCGCAGCCAGTCCAGCCCCTGGCGCCAAAGCCGCTCGATCTCGGGCGGCGTGCCGTCCAGCCGGTATTCCTTCGGCACGCCGATCCGCAGCCCCTTCACGGAGCGGCCGCAGGCGGCGGCGAAATCCGGCACCGGCCGGTCGGCGCTGGTCGAATCCTTGGGGTCATGGCCGGCCATGGACCGCAGCAGGATCGCGCAATCCTCGACCGTGCGGGCGAAGGGCCCGGCCTGGTCCAGGGACGATGCGAAGGCCACGATGCCGAAGCGCGAACAGCGCCCATAGGTCGGCTTGATGCCCGCGATGCCGCAGAAGGCCGCGGGCTGGCGGATCGAACCGCCGGTATCCGTCCCCGTCGCGCCCAGCGCGAGCCGCGCCGCGACGGCCGCGGCCGAGCCGCCGGACGACCCGCCGGGCACCAGCCGCGCATCCGGGTCGTTGCGCCGGGACCAGGGGTTCAGCACGCCGCCATAGGCGCTGGTCAGGTTGGACGAGCCCATGGCGAACTCATCCAGGTTCGCCTTGCCGAGGAAGACTGCGCCGTCCCGCTTCAGGTTGGACGTGACGGTGCTCTCATAGGGCGGGATGAAGCCGCCGAGGATCTTCGACGCCGCCGTTGTCTGCACGCCCTCGGTGCAGAACAGGTCCTTGATGGCGAGCGGGATGCCCTCGAGCGGCCCGGCCTCCCCCCGCTTGCGCCTGGCGTCGGAGGCGCGCGCGGCCTCCATCGCCTGCTCGGGTGTGGCGGTGATGAAGGCGTTGAGGCGCGGGTTCAGCGCCTCGATCGCCTCGACATGCGCGCGCGTCAGCTCCTCGGCCGACATCGCGCCTTCGGCCAGCGCCGCGACGGCGCCGGCCAGGGTGAAATCCGTGGGATGCATCACTCGACCACCTTCGGCACGCCGAAATACTCGCCCTCTCGATCCGGGGCGTTGGCCAGCACCTTCGCGGCCTGACCGCCATCGGTCACCACATCGTCGCGCAGCGGCATGGCCGCGATGCCCTCGGGCGTGCCGCCGGCCATCGGCTCCACGCCGTCGGTGTCCACCGCTTGCAATTGCTCGATCCAGCCGAGGATGCCGTTGAGCTCGCCCTGCACGCGGGCGACCTCCTCCTCCGGCAGGCGGATGCGGGCAAGGGCGGCGACGCGCCGCACGGTGGCGGTATCGAGGGACATTCTCTCGGCACTTCCAGGGGAAAGGGGGGCGGACCATAAGGCTGCGCATGGCCGTCATCAACCTGAAGGACCTCCGGGCGGGGCTCGCCCGCCACCAGCGGCTGATCGGGCTCGATCCCGGGGCCAAGACGATCGGCGTCGCGCTGTCGGACGTGACGCTGATGCTCGCCAGCCCCTATGGCAGCCTGAAGCGGGGGAAACTCGCGGCCAACGCGGCCGAGATCGCCGCCATCGCGCGGAAGGAAGGGGCGGGCGGGATCGTGGTCGGCCTGCCGCTGTCGATGGACGGAACCATGGGCCCGGCCGCCCAGGCGGCGAAGGATTGGGCAAGGTCGCTCTCGGAGGCCACCGGCCTGCCCTGCGCGCTGTTCGACGAGCGGCTGTCCTCCGCCGCCGTCAACCGAATGCTCGTCTCCGAGGCCGACCTGACGCGGTCGAAGCGGGCCGTGGCGGTGGACCGGGCGGCGGCGGCCTACATGCTCCAGGCCGCGCTCGACGCCAGCCGGCCCTGAGAGACCATTTGAGAACACTGGCGGGTCGGCCGCGCGGGTCTTTTCCGCCCCTGCCTCGTTGCCGGACTTGCCGATGCCACCAGCATCGGCGGCGTCCGGCGCCTTTCAGGGACGAAAAATCCCTTGCGCGCCCTTCGCCGCCAGCGTTCTCAAACGGCCTCTGAGCGCCAGGCGACATTTCGCTTCCCTTCCGACGCGCCGGGCGGCAGGAAGGGCGCGCATGGCGACGAACGCGGCACAGACCGCCCTCGACATCCGGAACCGCATCGCCCTGGTCGGCTGGATCTTCATGGCGACCTGGTTCGGGATGGTGATGCTCTTCACCTGGCTCATGGCGCGGGACGGGCCGCACCCGTCGCAGCCGGCCGAACTCCAGAAGGGTGCGATCGCGATCTTCTGGATCATCGGCCTGGCGGCCGGCGGGCATGTCTTCTCCCTTCCCGTCACGCGCTTCCGGGTGGGCGCGGACGGCACCGCGACCCTGTCCAGCCGCACGCCCTTCGGACGGAAGGTCGAGACATTCCCCGCCGGCAGCATCCGCGCCGTGGAAGTCCGGGCTGACCGGGACAGCGACGGCGATCCCTATTGGCGCACGGTGCTCGTCGCCAAGGACGGGCGGGAAAGGACGATCCGCGAGGGCCACCACCGGCCCGACCAGCAGGAGATCGCGGCCCGCCTGCGCGCCGCCCTGCCGCTGGCCGAATCCCCCCCGGCGGCCTAAGGTCCGGCCCGTGTCGCACCCATCGAAACACCTCCTCGCCATCGAGGGGCTCGAGCCCCCGCACATCGCGGACCTGCTCGACCTGGCCGAATCCTATGCCCTGCTGAACCGCAGCGGAAAGACGCAGCGCGACCTGCTCAAGGGCCGCACGCTGATCAACCTGTTCTTCGAGGACAGCACCCGCACCCGGACCAGCTTCGAACTGGCCGGCAAGCGGCTGGGCGCGGACGTCATCAACATGTCCGTCAGCACCTCCTCGGTGAACAAGGGGGAGACGCTGCTGGACACCGCCAGCACGCTGAACGCGATGCAATGCGACCTGCTGGTGATCCGCCATGCGCAGTCCGGGGCCCCTGCCCTGCTGTCGCAGAAGGTCGACGCCGCGGTCATCAACGCCGGGGACGGGACGCATGAGCACCCGACCCAGGCGCTGCTCGATGCCCTGACCATCCGCCGGCACAAGGGGCGGCTCGAAGGGCTGATCGTCGCCATCTGCGGCGACATCGCCCATTCGCGCGTCGCGCGGTCGAACATCCATTTGCTGACGACGATGGGATCCCGCGTGCGCATCGTCGGCCCGCCGACGCTGATCCCGGCGGACGCCGCGCGCCTCGGCGTCGAGGTCTTCACCGACATGAAGGCGGGGCTGAAGGACGCCGACGTGGTGATGATGCTGCGCCTGCAGCGCGAACGCATGTCCGGCGGCCTCGTGCCCTCCGCCCGCGAGTTCTTCCGCTTCTACGGGCTGGATGCGGAGAAGCTTGCCCTGGCCAAGCCCGATTCCATCGTGATGCATCCGGGGCCGATGAACCGCGGCGTCGAGATCGACAGCGCCATCGCCGACCATCCGACGCGTTCGGTCATCGGCGAGCAGGTGGAGATGGGCGTGGCCTGCCGCATGGCCGTCCTGGACATGCTGGCGCGGCGCCTCCCGCGGAACCGGTGAGCGAGCCGCGCCGCGCCCGGCCAGAGGACGCGCTTGCGCTGCGCGACCTGGTCCGCGCGGCCTATGCGAAATACGTCCCGCGCCTGGGGCGCGAACCGGCGCCGATGAAGGACGACTACGCCGCGCGCATCGAAGCCGGCCAGGCCTGGGTGCTGGAGGAGGATGGCGCCTTCCTGGGTGCCCTGATCCTCGAGGACGAGCCCGGCGCGCTGATGGTCTACAACATCGCGGTAGCACCAGGCGCGCAGGGCCAGGGCGTCGGCAAGCGCCTGATCGCCTTCACCGAGGCCGAGGCGCGCCGCCGCGGCTACGCGCTGCTGCGGCTCTACACCAACGAGTTGATGGTCGAGAACGTCGCGATGTATCCGCGCCTCGGCTTCATCGAGACGCATCGCGGCAGCGAGGCCGGGCACCGGCGGGTGTATTTCGAAAAGCGGGTGTGACCCGTGACCACTCAAGGCTCCTCGGCTGAGCATCGCTGGGAACGGATCGCCAGGGCCTTGCACCGCGACGCGAATGGCACGCTCCGCACGCCGTCGCGCGGCGCGCTGGCACCCTACGTCGCCGCGGTCCTGTTCTTCGTCCCGCTCGGCGGCTGGACTGTCAAACTCGGTGTGGAGCGACTGACCATGTCGCGCAGTTGGATCCGAGGCACGGCCGAAGTGCTAGCGGTCCCGGGACCTCGCGCGCCCACTCCCCGGCGCCATTACGATCTTGTCCTGCGCCGTGTGCTCAGCGACGGAACCGCGGTGGATGCCCGGGCCATTTTGGGACATCCATTCCGCGTCGGCTGGTCGCGGCCCGGACGCGTACCGCAGCCAGGCGACCGTCTCGATATCGTCATTGACCCCGACGACCCGAGGCGAATGACAACGGTCGACAGCCTTGGCGATCTGCCGGGCGGCGGCATCGTCTTCGGCGCGGGCATCCTGGCCATCGCCACTTTTCCGCTCGCGGGCCTCGTGACGGCCGTCTGGTTGCGCCGGCGGGGTCTCGGGGACATGACGTCCAAGCACCCCTGATCGCAAGTTCGAGGCGGCGCGCCCCGGTGGCGGGACTTGCCGGGCCGTCTCTAGATGCACCCGATGCGCGACGTCCTGATCTCCGACGCCCGCCTGCTCGACCCCGCGAGCGGCCTCACAGTTCTCGTGTGGGCAATGGAGCTTCTGGCGCTCGCCGCGATCATCTGCGTGGCGCGGTTGCGGGCCAGCACTCACCCGCCCGGCAGCATCCTGCGGATCAGCCCGTTCCGCTTCACGACGGAATGCCGCACCACCACGCCCAGATGCGCGCCAAGCGCCACGCACAGCAGCACCGCCCCGGCCACATGCCCCCAGGCGCCGACCGCCACGAGCCACTCCCACCGCGGCAGCGGATTGGGCAGGTCGAACAAGCCCGCGAAGCGCACGCCATAGCCGCCGGCCATGACATGCAGCACGCCCGTCACCGGCATCACGAACATCGCGAGGTACAGCCCGCGCTCGGCATGGTGCACGACGCCACGATCATGGTCCGAAAGGCACGGCGCCCAGGGCGGCAATTCCCCCGCTCGCCGGGCCCAGATCCGCAGCACCGCCACCGCCAGCGCCACCAGCCCGATGCTCTTGTGCCAGTTGTACAGCGCATCCCGCGCCGCGGCCGATTCCTCCGGCAGGCGCACCATCACGGGTGCCGAGACCAGCTGGAAGGCGAACAGCGCCACCACCGCCCAATGCAGCGCCTTCGTCAGCGAGCCGTAGCCGTCGGCGGAATTCAGGAAGGCCATGGGCCGAGCGCAGCCCGTCATTCCACCCCTGTCAATCGCCCCCCGTGGCGGGAACCGCGCCGCCGTCTATAACCCCATCCGATGCCCGACCTGCTGATCTCCGACGCCCGCCTGCTCGACCCCGCGACCGGCCTCGACGCGCGCGGCGCGCTGCTGGTCCGCGACGGGGTCATCGCCGATATCGGCCCCGGCCTGACCGCGCCCGAGGGCGCGGAACTGATCGACGCCGCCGGCGCCTGCCTGGCCCCCGGCCTGGTCGACCTGCGCGCCAATCTCGGCGAGCCGGGCCAGGAACACCGGGAGACCATCGCCTCCGCCGCCCAGGCCGCCGCGGCGGGGGGCATCACCACGCTCTGCGTGCTGCCGGACACCGACCCGGCGCTGGACGACCCCGCGCTGCTCTCCTTCATGATCCGGCGGGGGGAAGCGACGGGCTCCGTCACCCTGCTGCCCTACGGCGCCGCGACGGCCGGCTGCGCGGGCAAGGAACTCGCGGAGTTCGGCCTGCTGCGCGAAGCCGGCGCGATCGCCTTCACCGACGGCGCGAAGGCGATCGGCAACGCCCGGACGATGCGCATCGCCCTGTCCTACGCCCGGGCCTTCGGCGCCTTCATCGTGCAGCATCCGGAAGACCCATCGCTGGCCGCTGGCGGGGCGGCGACGGAAGGCGAACTCGCGACAAGGCTCGGCCTGCCGGGCATCCCGCCGGCCGCCGAGGCCATGATGATCGCACGCGACATCACGCTCGCGCGCCTGACCGGCGGGCATGTGCACTTCGCCCATGTCAGCACGGCGGCCGCGCTCGACCTGATCCGCGCGGCGAAGCAGGACGGGCTGCGCGTCACCTGCGACACCGCGCCCCCCTATTTCGACCAGAACGAGACGGCGATCGGCGACTACCGCACCTACGCGAAGCTCTCGCCCCCGCTGCGCACCGAGGCCGACCGAATCGCTATCGTGGCGGGGCTGGCCGACGGGACGATCGACGCCATCGCATCCGACCACCAGCCGCGCGACGCCGACGACAAGCGCCTGCCCTTCGCCCAGGCCGAGGCGGGCGGCGCGGGGCTCGCCACGCTGCTCGCCGTGACGCTGGCCCGCGTGCATGCGGGGGACCTGTCGATGCTCGCCGCGCTCGGGCTGCTCACCTGCAAGCCGGCCGCGCTGCTCGGCCTGCCGGCCGGGCGGCTCGCCAAGGGCGCGCCGGCGGACCTGCTGCTGTTCCACCCCGCCCGCGGCTGGAAGGTCGAGGCCGGGAAACTGCCGGGCAAGGCGCAGAATTCCCCCTTCGACGGGCGGGCGCTGGAAGGCCGCGTGCTCGGCACCTGGAAGGGCGGTCGGCGGGTCTTCTCCGCATGATCACCGACCCTTCGATCGGCTTTGCGGTCGCACTTCTGGGCGCCTACCTGATCGGCTCGATCCCCTTCGGCCTGCTACTGACGCGCTGGGCGGGGCTCGGCGACATCCGCGCCATCGGGTCGGGCAACATCGGCGCGACCAACGTGCTGCGCACGGGGCGGAAGGGGCTGGCGGTGGCCACGCTGCTGCTCGACGCGCTGAAGGGCGTCGTGGCCGTGCTGCTGATGCGCTGGGTCGCGCCGGAGCAGGACCTGGTGGCGGGCACCGCCGCGGTGCTCGGCCACACCATGCCCGTCTGGCTGGGCTTCAGGGGCGGCAAGGGAGGTGCCACGGCGCTCGGCGTCTGCCTGGCGGCGATGTGGCCGGTCGCGCTGGCCTGCGCGGCCTTGTGGCTGGCGACGGCGAAGATCGTCAGGATTTCCTCCGTCGCGACGCTTGTGCCGATCGCCGCGTCGCCGCTGTTGGCGCTGATCTTCTCGGATGGCGAGCACGCGCTGATGGCGCTGCTGGTGGGCGTGCTGGTGTTCTGGCGGCATGAGGCGAACATCCGGCGGCTGATGGCGGGGACGGAGCCGCGGATCGGGCAGAAGGGGTGAAGGGGGGCTCCGCCCCCCTGTGACCCCCCGCCAAAGGCCGAAAGGCCTTTGGAAACCGTCACCTGGCGCGAGCGCATCGGAGCGGGGCCCGCGCGACCATGCGCCGGGACACGTCCGCCCCCCAACAATCCACGGGCGATATACAAAATCGTGTATCGCGCATCAGGCGAATTGGGGCCAGACACGCCCCATGCGCTGGCGCGTTCCCTTTGGCGGGGTCCGGGGTGGCCCGGCCACCCCGGCGGGGGCGCGGGGGCGGCGCCCCCGCCTGCCGCGATGACCCTCGCCCTCCTCCGCCTCGCCCGCACCGAGGGCGTGGGCCCCCTTACCTTCCGCCGCCTGCTCGACCGCCATGGCGACCCGGACCGCGCGCTGGCCGCCCTGCCCGGCCTCGCCACCCGCCGCAACGCCCCCTTCGCCACCCCGCCAGAGGCCGAGATCCGCGCCGAGGCCAAGGCGCTCGCGAAGCTCGGCGGCCGCTTCGTCTTCCTGGGCGATGACCTCTACCCCCCGCTGCTCGCATTGCTGCCGGACGCGCCGCCGGTGCTGGCGGTGCTCGGCGATGCCGGCCTGCTCGCCGCCCCTGCCGTCGCCATCGTCGGCGCGCGCAACGCCTCCGTCGCCGGGCGCCGCATCGCGGAGGACCTGGCCGAGGCGCTCGCCGCGAAAGGCCCCACCATCGTCTCCGGCCTCGCGCGCGGCATCGACACCGCGGCGCATGAAGGCGCGCTGCGCACGGGCGGGACCATCGCCGTGCTGCCCGGCGGCCTCGACATCCCCTACCCGGCCGAGAACGCCGCACTTGCCGCCCGCATCGCCGAACGCGGCGCGGTCGTCGCCGAAAGCCCGCTCGGCACGGCACCGCTCAACCGCCACTTCCCCCGCCGCAACCGCATCGTCGCCGGGCTTTCGCTCGGCGTGGTGGTGGTGGAGGCGGCGCATCGGTCGGGCACGCTCATCACCGCGCGCCTCGGTCTCGAACACGGGCGGGATGTCTTCGCCGTGCCTGGCAGCCCGCTCGACCCGCGCTGCCGCGGGTCCAACGACCTGATCCGCCAGGGCGCGCATCTGGTGGAAACGGCCGAGGACGTGCTCGACCATCTGCCCGAAACGCCCCGGGCGATGCCCCTTTTCGTGCCCCGAACCCTGCCCGAGGCCCCGCCGGACCCCGCCCCGGACCTCGGACCACCCCTGGAAGGGTCGGCACAACTTCTTGAAATGATTGGCTTGTCGCCGGTATCGGTTGACGAGGTCGCCCGGCGCTGCCACCTCTCCCCCCCCGAACTCCAGGCTCTCCTCACGGATCTGGAGCTCGATGGCCGGGTGGAGATGCTGCCCGGTCACCGCGTCGTGCGCTCTGCCAACGGGTGATCCGCGAAAACATGTCGGACGTTGTCGTCGTCGAATCCCCGGCCAAGGCCAAGACGATCGAGAAGTATCTCGGCCGTGACTTCACCGTACTCGCCTCCTTCGGCCATGTCCGCGACCTGGAGGAGAAGGACGGCGCCGTCCTGCCCGACCAGGACTTCGCGATGGTCTGGGGCAAGGACGGGCGGGGGGAGGCCCAGGTCGCCAAGATCGCGACCGCTCTGAAATCCGCCAAGCGCCTGTTCCTGGCCACCGACCCGGATCGGGAGGGGGAGGCGATTTCCTGGCATGTGAAGGACATGCTGGGCAGCCGCGGCGCGCTGAAGGGCAAGGACGTCCAGCGCATCACCTTCAACGAGATCACCAAGCGCGCCGTGCAGTACGCGGTGGCGCATCCGCGCGACCTCGACGTGCCGCTGATCGATGCCTACCTGGCGCGCCGCGCGCTCGACTACCTGGTGGGCTACACGCTCTCCCCCCTGCTGTGGCGGAAGCTGCCGGGCAGCCGTTCGGCCGGGCGCGTGCAGTCCGTCGCGCTGCGCCTGATCTGCGAGCGCGAGGCCGAGATCGAGGCCTTCAAGCCGCGCGAATACTGGACGCTGGAAGCGAAGTTCCAGACCCCCGCCGGCGCGCCCTTCACCGCGCGGCTGACGCATCTGGACGGCAAGAAGCTCGAGCAGTTCGACCTCGCCGACGCGGCCTCCGCGCTGGCCGCCAAGGCGCTGGCGGAAGCCACCACCTACGCCGTCGCCTCGGTCGAGAAGAAGCGCACGCGGCGCAACCCGCCGCCGCCCTTCATGACGTCCACGCTGCAGATGGAAGCCAGCCGCAAGCTCGGCATGGGCGCGCAGCAGACGATGCGCACCGCCCAGCAGCTCTATGAGGCCGGGCACATCACCTACATGCGGACCGACGGCGTCTCCATGGCGCGGGAGGCGATCGCCGCCATCCGCGACCATGTGAAGGGCGAATTCGGCCCCGCCTACCTGCCGACCGCCCCGCGCGAATACCAGTCCAAGGCGAAGAACGCCCAGGAAGCGCATGAGGCGATCCGCCCGACCGATGTCGCGCGCTCGCCCGAAAGCATGTCGGGCGAGTTGGAAGGCGCCCAGGCGCGGCTGTATGAGCTGATCTGGAAGCGCGCAGTCGCCTCCCAGATGTCGGCCGCCGAGCTCGACCAGACCGCGGTCGACATCGCGAGCGCCGATGGCCGGCTGCGCTTCCGCGCGACCGGGTCCGTCGTCGCCTTCGACGGCTTCCTGAAGCTGTACCGGGAGGACGAGGACGACCGCGCCGCCGACCTGCGCGCCGGCCTCAAGCCCGCCGACGCGGTCGAGGACGAGGACAGCCGCATCCTGCCGCCCATGGCGGAACGCGACCCGCTCAAGCGCGGCGAGGTCACGGCGAGCCAGCACTTCACCCAGCCGCCGCCGCGCTATTCGGAAGCGACGCTGGTCAAGCGGCTGGAGGAACTCGGCATCGGCCGGCCCTCCACCTACGCCTCCATCCTGCAGCGGCTGCAGGACCTGAAATACGTCACGCTCGAGAAGCGGCGCTTCATCGCGCAGGACCTCGGGCGGATGGTGACGACCTTCCTCGTCCGCTACTTCGACAAGTACGTCGACACCGGCTTCACCTCCGCGATGGAGGAGAAGCTGGACGAGATCTCCGCCGGGCAGAGCGACTGGCGCGCGGTGATGCGCGCCTTCTGGAGCGAGTTCTCCGCGGCCGTCGAGGCGACGCGCGACCTCAAGATCCGCGACGTGATCGATGCGCTGGACGAGGATCTCGGCCCGCACATCTTCCCCGCCCGCGGGGACGGCACCGACCCGCGCGTCTGCCCGACCTGCGGGGCGGGCCGGCTCGGCCTGCGGCTCGGCCGGACGGGCGCCTTCATCGGCTGCTCCAACTATCCCGAATGCCGCTACACGCGCCCCTTCGGCGTGGACAGCGGCAGCGCGGAGGGCGCGGGCGGCGAGCAGGAGCTCGGCGAGGATCCGGCGACGGGCCTGAAGGTCTCGGTCCGGCGCGGGCCCTACGGCTTCTACATCCAGCTCGGCGAGGCGGGGACGGACGCCAAGGGCAAGCCGGTCAAGCCCAAGCGCACCAGCCTGCCGCCGGGGATGTCGCCCGACCAGGTGGGGCTCGACCAGGCGCTCGGCCTGCTCTCCCTGCCGCGCATCATCGGGCGGGACCCGGAGACGGGGGAGGAGATCACCGCGGGCCTCGGCCGCTTCGGCCCCTATGTCCGCTGCGGCACGGTGTTCAAGTCGCTCGACAAGGATGACGACGTGCTGACCGTCGGCATGAACAGGGCGCTCGCCCTGCTTGCCGATGCGCGTGCGAGGGTTCGCGAACTGGGCGTGCATCCGAAGGACGGGGAGCCGGTCAGCGTGCGCAAGGGCCGCTTCGGCCCCTACGCCCAGCACGGCAAGGTGGTGGCGAACCTGCCGCGCGACGTCGCGATGGAGGACCTCACCCTCGACCAGGCTGTCGCGCTGCTGGCCGAGAAGGGCAAGGCGCTGAAGCCGCGCGGGCCCGCCGGCCGTGCGAAGGCCGCGCCGCGCAAGGCCGCCGGCGAGGCCAAGCCCGCCGCCAAGGCGCCGGCGGCCAAGGCCCCGGCGCGCAAGGCCGCGGCGAAGCCGGCCGCCAAGGCCGCCGCGAAGGCCAAGCCCGCCGCCAAGGCGGGCACGCGCCCCGCCAAGTCCGCCCGCTGATGGTCCGCCGCGGGCCGCCGGCCAAGGGGCACAAGGCGCGCGCGCGGAAGGTCGGTGGCGTCGCGGTGGGCGCCGGGCACGGCAAGGGCTCAGCCTGGGCCGCGCGCGGCAAGGCCACGCCGACCTCATCGCAGCCCGGAGCGGAGCGCGAGCCCGCCCGCGAAGGCGCGCCCGCGCGGGAGGAAGCCCCCCGGCGACCGGCCCGGCACGACGGCGAGGACGGCTCCGCGTCGCGGCCGCATGGCGCGAAGCCCGCGCGCGCCGCCGCGCCGCATCGCGCCACCAGCAAATCCGCCGCCGGCCCGCAGGCCAGCGCGCGCCGCCGTGCCGCCGCGCGGCCCGAGGAACCGCCCGCCCTGCCCACCAAGGCCGCGCTGCGCGACTTCCTCGCCGGCGCCCCTGGGCGCGTGACCAAGTCCGACATCGCGCGGCATTTCGGCCTGACATCGGACCAGCGCCCGGCGCTGCGCCTGCTGATGCGGGAGATGGCGGCCGAGGGCGGCGCGGCGCAGGCCGGCAAGCGCGGCATCATCGCCCCATCGCGCCTGCCGGAGATCACGCCGGTCGAGATCACCGGCACCGACCCGGATGGCGACCCGATCGCGCGCCCCGTCTCCTGGCAGGGCGAAGGCCGCCCGCCGATCGTCTACATGCACCCCGAGCCCAAGGGGCAGCCGGCGCTGACGGCGGGGGAACGCGTGCTCGCCCGGCTGCGCATGATCGGCCCGGGCAAGTACGAAGGGCGCACCTTCAAGCGCATCGGCGGCGCGCCGCCCGCGCGCATCCTCGGCGTCTTCGAGGAAGGGCGCATCATCCCCACCGACCGGCGCCAGCGCGGCACCTGGCAGGTCCCACCTGGCGAGGAGATGGGTGCGAAGCCCGGCGAGATCGTGCTCGCCGAGCCCCTGCCCTCCACCCGCCATTTCGGCCCCAAGCCCGCGCGCATCACGGAACGCCTCGGCGTGATGGGCGAACCGCGCTCGGTCTCGCTGGTCTGCATCCACGCCCACGGCATCCCGGACGTATTCCCCGCGGAAGCCGTGCAGCAGGCCGAACGCGCCAGGGGCGTGACGGCGCGCGGGCGGACCGACCTGCGCGACATCCCGCTCGTGACCATCGACGGGGAGGATGCGCGCGACTTCGACGACGCCGTCTTCGCCGAGCCGCATGAGGGCGGCTGGCGCATCCTCGTCGCCATCGCCGATGTCGCGCACTACGTCACGCCGGCCAGCGCGCTCGACCGCGAGGCCTGGGCGCGCGGCAATTCCGTCTATTTCCCCGACCGCGTCGTGCCCATGCTGCCCGAGGCGCTGTCGAATGGCTGGTGCAGCCTTCGCCCGCGGGAGGATCGCGGCTGCCTGTTCGTCGACATGCGCTTCGATGGGGAGGGGCGGAAGACCAGCCACGAGTTCGGCCGCGGCATCATGCGCAGCGCCGCGCGCCTGACCTATGAGGAACTCCAGCAGGCCGCCGATGCGGGGCGGGAGGCGGCGGGGCTGGCCGATGGCCATGTCGGGCGGCTGTACGGCGCCTTCCGCGCGCTGTTCGCCGCGCGCGTCCGGCGCGGGACGCTCGACCTCGACGTGCCGGAGCGCAAGGTGGTGCTCGACGATCGCGGGCGCGTGCTGGCCGTCACACCGCGGCCGAGGCTCGACGCGCACCGGCTGATCGAGGAGTTCATGGTCGCCGCCAATGTCTGCGCGGCGGAGGAGCTGGAACGCCTCGGCCAGCCCTGCATGTACCGGGTGCACGACCGGCCGTCGGACCAGAAGATGGAGGGGCTGCGCCAGTTCCTCGGCACCTTCGGCGTGAACCTGCCGCCCTCGGACCGGCTGCATCCGCGCGACTTCGCCCATGTGCTCGAGAAGGTGCGCGGCGAACCGCACGAAAGGCTGGTGAACGAGGCGGTGCTGCGCGGCCAGTCCCAGGCCGCCTACGCGCCGGACAATCTCGGCCATTTCGGCCTGGCGCTGCCGCGCTACGCGCATTTCACCTCCCCCATCCGCCGCTATGCCGACCTGCTGGTGCACCGCGCGCTGATCCGTGGCCTGCGACTCGGCAAGGACGGGCTGGAGGAGACGGAGGCCGCGCGCTTCCCCGACACCGGCGAGCACATCACGTCCACCGAGCGCCGCGCCGCGGCGGCCGAGCGCGACGCGGTGGACCGCTACCTCGCGGCCTTCATGGCCGGGCGCGTTGGCGAGAGTTTCGACGCGCGCATTTCGGGGGTGACTCGCTTCGGCCTCTTCGTCACCCTGGACGAGAACGGGGCGAGCGGAATCGTGCCGCTCGGATCGCTGCCGGACGACCGATGGGATCTCGACGAGGCCACGCAGACGCTGGCCGGTCGCAGGACGAGGCTGACCTTCACGCTGGGACAGGCGGTGGAGGCCCGACTTGCGGAGGCCACGCCGCGCACCGGCGGCATGGTGTTCCACCTCATGCAGGGGTTGCCGGCGCGTGGGCGCCCGGCGCCGAAGGGACGGCAGCGCGGACGTCGGGGCTGATTCTCGCCCTGCTGCTGCTGGTCTCCTTCGCGCTGCCGGCCGCCGCGCAGGACGGGCTGCGCAGCGCCGCCGCCTATCCGCGGGAGGAAATGCGCCTCGTCCTCGGCGCGGGCTTCGCCGCCATCCTCGAACGCCATCTTGAGGACGCCTCCCCCGGCGACCTGATGCTCTGGGCACTCGCCGCCCTGCCGGCGGCGGATCCGGCGCTGTCCGTCGCGCGCAGCGGGCGGGAGGTGCGGCTGATCGCGGGCGATCGCGTGCTGCTGTCGCGCCCGCTGCCCGACCGCGCGCGGAACGAGGCCGTGACGGCCGCCGGCGGCGCCGCGGCGGACCGGCTGACGCTGTTCCAGCAGGCGGCCTGGGCGACCTCCGCGCCGCTGCGCCAGGCGGGCGCGCCGAGCCTGATCCGCGCGACATTCGAGCAGGTCTTCGCCCATCTCGACCCCTTCAGCCGCTACATCACGCCGGAGGAAGCGCAGTCGGCGCGCGAAAGGCGGACCGGCGAGGCGGGGCTCGGCCTGCGGCTCGCGCCGGGGCGCGGCGCCGGGCCGGTGGTCGCGGCACTCGCCCCCGGCGGCCCGGCGGCCGAGGCGGGGCTGCTGATCGGCGACCGGGTCCTCGCGATCGACGGCATCAGGCTGCGCGCGCGCGACGCGGCGACGGCGGCGGGCCTGCTCGAAGGCCCGGCGGACACCGAGGTGACGCTGCTGATCGAGCGCGCGCGGCAGCGCTCGGAGGTGGTGCTGCGCCGCCAGATGCCGCCCGGCAGCCCCGTGACGTCCGAGCGGCAGGAGGATGTGCTCGTCATCCGCATCCCCGCCTTTTCCGCCCAGACGGAGCGCCAGGCGGCCGCCGCGCTGCTCGGCGCGCTGAGCCAGGGGCGGCCGCGCGCCATCCTGCTCGACCTGCGGGGCAATCGCGGCGGGCTGCTGACCCAGGCGGCGGCGGTCGCCGACATCTTCCTCGGCCCCGGGGAGGCGTTCCGCACCCTCGGCCGCCACCCGGAAGCCAGCCGCGTCTACATCACCGGCGGGCCGGACCTGTCCGAGGGCCTGCCGCTGGTCGTGCTGGTGGACGGGCGGACCGCCTCGGCGGCGGAGATCGTGGCGGGCGCGCTGGCCGACCGGGGGCGCGCGGCGGTGCTGGGCTCGGCCACCACGGGCAAGGGGCTCGTGCAACTGGTGCTGCCGCTGCCGGATGGCGGCGAATTGCTGATGTCCTGGTCGCGGCTGGTCATGCCGGGGGGCTGGCCCCTGCAGCCGGTCGGCGTGCTGCCGGGGCTGTGCGTGGCGGGCGGGCCGGAGGCGGCGGCACGCGCGCTCGCGGCGCTGCGCGCGGGGGCGCGGCCGATGGGGCCGGCGCTGACGGAACTGCGCAGCCTGCGCCACCCGGTGCCGGCCGAGGCCGCGACGCGGCTGCGCGCCACCTGCCCCTCGGGCGAGGCCTCCGATCCCGACCTGCCCTTGGCGCGGGCGCTGGCGACGGACCCGCTGGCGCTGCAGGCGGCGATGGCGCGGTAGGCCGGGGGATCGGGGCGGATCCCTGGCGTCCGGGCACGGAATGCCGTCGAATCAATACCTTCGCGGGCTGGAATTCGCCCCGGCCCATGCCACCTCCCTTCACGACGCCCGAAGCTCCTGGAACCTGCCCATGGTCAGCCTCCTGCCCTTCCTCGGTTCGAGCCGCCGGCGCTTCGACAGCCTGACGCCGCGGGAGATCCTGGCACTCGCCATCTCCTCGGAGGAGGAGGACGGGGCGATCTACGCCCTGTATGCGAGCCGGCTGCGGGAAGCCTATCCGGCCTCGGCCGCCGTCTTCGACGCCATGGCGGCGGAGGAGAACGAACACCGTCGGCAATTGATCGACCTGTACCGGGCCCGCTTCGGCGACCTGATCCTGCCGATCCGGCGCGAGCACGTGGCCGATTTCTACGCCCGCAAGCCGGTCTGGCTGGTCGAGAACCTCGGCCTCGAGCGGATCCGGGAGGAGGCGGAGGCGATGGAGCGCCAGGCGCGCGCCTTCTACCTCGCCGCCGCGGCGCGCAGCACGGATGCGGAGGTGCGCCGGCTGCTTGGCGACCTCGCCGCGGCCGAGGCGGCGCACGAGGCCGGCGCGGCCCGGCTGACCGAGGAACATCTGGGCGGCGCGGCGGGGGCGGAGGAAGTCTCGACGGCGCGCCGGCAGTTCATCCTCACCTGGGTGCAGCCGGGGCTCGCGGGGCTGATGGACGGCTCGGTCTCGACGCTCGCGCCCATCTTCGCCACCGCCTTCGCGACCCAGGACCCGTGGACGACCTTCCTGGTGGGGCTCTCGGCCTCGCTCGGCGCCGGGATATCGATGGGCTTCACGGAAGCGGCGCATGACGACGGGAAGCTGTCGGGCCGCGGGGCGCCCTGGAAGCGGGGGCTTGCCTCGGGCGTCATGACGACGCTGGGCGGGCTCGGCCATGCCCTGCCCTACCTGATCCCGCATTTCTGGACGGCGACGGCGCTGGCGCTGGTGATCGTCTTCGTGGAGCTCTGGGCGATCGTCTGGATCCAGAACCGCTACATGGAGACGCCGGTGCGCCGGGCGATGTTCCAGGTCCTGCTCGGCGGCGGGCTGGTGCTGGCGACGGGCATCCTGATCGGCGCGTCCTGAGGCCCCCAGGTCCCCTTTCGCGCTTGACGCCGGCGCGGCGGACGCTAGGTTCCGCGCTCTCGCGCCCTGGGCCTCTCAGCCCCCGGGCCATGGAGTCATGTCATGGCGAAGTCGAACACCATCCTGATCCGCCTCGTGAGCAGTGCCGACACCGGCTACTTCTACGTCACGAAGAAGAACACGCGCACGATGACGGCGAAGATGGAAAAGAAGAAGTACGACCCGGTCGCGCGCAAGCACGTCGTCTTCCGGGAAGCGAAGATCAAGTGATGCCGCGGGCGGGCTGACCCCGCCCGGATCCTGGCGACTTGAGGGGCGTGCCCGCCGGGCGCGCCCCTTTTCGTCGTGGATGCACGCTGCCTGGCCGCGACTTAAGGTGCCGACGGGCAGCTGGCCCGGCCGGGACGCGCCCGCCGAATCGCGGCGCCGTTATTCGGGCGCCGCGCCCCAATCCTCGGCCATGGCCAGTTCCGCCCGGTTCCGCCCGCGTTCCTTGGCGCGGTACAGCGCAGCATCCGCCGCCGCGATCAGCCCGTCCGCCGCCGCCTGGCCGCGCGCCACCGCGGTGCCGATCGACACGGTGACCGGCAGCAGCAGGTTGCCCGCCGGCACGGGCGTATCGGCGACCGACAGGCGCAGCCGCTCGGCCACCGCCTGCGCCTCCTCCTCCCCCGCCCCGGCCATGACGACGAGGAATTCCTCCCCGCCATAGCGCGCGACGACGTCGACGGCGCGCAGGTGCTCGCGCAGGCGCGCGGCGACCTCCTGCAGCGCGGCGTCGCCCGCGGCGTGGCCATGCCGGTCGTTCAGCGGCTTGAAGCGGTCCACGTCGATCAGCAGCACCGCCGCCGTGGCCCCGGTGCGCAGCAGCGATTCGAGGTGGCGGCGCACATAGCGCCGGTTGCGCAGCCCGGTCAGCGAATCGGTCACCGCCAGTTCGAGCGACCGGTCGAGGCTGTCGCGCAGCAGGTCCTGGTAGCGGCGCCGGCGCAGCTGGTTGCGCACCCGCGCGCGCAGTTCCGGCGGATCGACCGGCCGCATCACGTGGTCGGAGGCACCGAGGTCGAAGGCGCGCAGCACCGCTTGGCGCTGCTCCTCCCCCGCCAGCAGCACGAGCGGCAGGTCGCGGCTGTCGGCATGCGCGCGCAGCCGGGAGGCGAGGCGCAGCGCGTCCCCGCCCGCCAGCGGCAGGCTCAGCAGGGCAAGGTCGTGCAACTGGTCCTGCAGCATGTCCCAGGCCGCGGGCTCGTCGGGCGCGAGGTCGAGGATCATGCCATCGGCCGCGACCGCGGCGGCGACCGCGGCGGCCTCCGCCGGCTCGGCGCCGGCGAGCAGCAGGCGCGATCCCATGAATTCCTCGGCCGGCGCGCCGGGCTGCTCGAAGCCCAGTTCGCGCGCCGTCTCGGCCCGCACGCGCCACGCATCCAGCACCTGCTTCACGCGCAGCAGCGCGCGCAGCCGGGCGAACAGCAGCGCCGTGTCGACCGGCTTGGAGATGAAGTCGTCCGCCCCGGCCTCGAGCCCGCGCACGCGCTCGGACTGCTCGGTCAGCGCGGTGACCATGACGACGGGGATGTGGGAGGTCTGGTCCTGCGCCTTGAGCCGGCGGCAGACCTCGTAGCCGTCCATGCCCGGCATCATCACATCGAGCAGCACGATGTCGGGCGACCAGGCGGAGGAGAGCGCGAGCGCCTCGGGCCCCGAGGCCGCGAGCGCGACCTCGAAATACTCGGCGCGCAGCTTCGCCTCGAGCAGCCGGAGATTGGCCGGGACGTCGTCGACGACGAGGACGCGGGCCGTCATGCGCGCGGCCCCGCGACACGCAACGGTAACTGGCGCGCCATCGGACCGCGCCATATCACGGCCGCGTCGCCAACCCCTTGAATTGTCATCCTTTTGTCATGGAGAGCCGCATGTCGGGGATCACCCTCGGAGACCGTCCTTCGCCCAGGCAGGCGGGTGGCACCAGCCTTTTCCTGCGCCGCTGGCTCGCCAATCCGCTGCAGATGGGCTCGCTCGTCCCGTCCTCCCCGGCGCTGGGCAAGAAGATCGCGGCGCTGATCGAGCGCGGGCCGGACGAGGTGGTGGTCGAACTGGGCGCCGGCACGGGCGCGATCAGCCGGGCGTTGCTCGACGGCGGCGTGCCGCCCGAACGCCTGGTGGTCGTCGAGATCGTGCCGGAGATGGCCGAGCACCTGTCGCGCGCCCTGCCGGGCGTGACGGTGGTGCAGGGCGATGCCTTCGCGCTGGCCGATGCCCTGCCCGCGGCGCTGCACGGGCGCATCGGCACGGCGATCTGCGGCATCCCGCTGGTGCTGCTGCCGATCGAGCGCCAGCGCGCCTTCATTGACGCGGTCGAGGCGGTGGCCCCGGGGCGCGGCTTCCTGCTCTACACCTATTGCGTGACCTCCCCGCTGCCGTGGAAGGCGCTCGGCCTGTCGGCGCGTCGGGAAGCCTTCACGCCGTTCAACCTGCCGCCGGCAAGCGTATGGCGCTATCGGCGCGACAATGCGGCGCGGCATGAGACCCCGGTTCAAGCCTGACGATGCCCGCAGGACGGCATTCCGTTCCCGCACTCATCGCCCATTAGGATAGTGCATCCGCCACGTTGCACGCTATGCGCTCGTCAGCGTGGCCTCGCGCCCGTCCCGGTGGCGGAGATGGGCGACGAGGCGGGGATGCGGGCTTTGCTTGACCTTCACCGCATCGCCCAGGCCGCGGCCGGCGAGCGCGGTGCGCAGGGCCTGCGCGTCCGGGTGCTCGGCTTCCAGGGCCGTCAGGCGCCAGCCGGAGTCGCGGATGTGCTTGGCGGCACGCTCGCCCTCCCACTGGATCATCGGCGGGATCAGGTTGTCCATGTCCTGGCGCTGCGGCGGGAAGGCCATGCGCCAGCGCAGGTCGCCGCGCGACATCGACGCGATCTCCCCGGCATGGGAGGTGCCGAGTCGCGCCACCAGCGGATCGAGCGCGGGGGTGGAGGCGACATAGGCGATCAGCCGCGGCTCGGCCTCGAGCATGTTGCGCAGCGAGGCGTCGTCGAGGTCGAAGAGCCGCGGATGCGGCGGCGCGGGCTGGGCCGGATCGGGGGCGATGATCTCGATGTAGCAGTTCGCCCCCATGCCGATCAGCATGTTGTGCGTGCCGAGGCCCGCATGCGCGCCGCCCTTGGAGGGCTTCACGCCGAGCAGGGCTTCCGCGTAGCGCGCCCCGTCCTCGAGGGTGAGGGCGCCAATGACGATGTGGTCGATCTCGGCCATGCGTTTCCTGCGTTCTCGCGTTCCGACGGGACCTCAGCGTGCCGCAGCCGGGTGGGTGGCGGCCAGGGCCACATGCCCGCCGGGGCGGGATCCTGACCTCGATGGCGCCGGCATGACCCTGCCCCCCTGGCGTCGCGCGACCATGGGCCGCGCTCGACCCCGCCGCAAGCGGGGCCCCGTTCGTGATGGCCGCGCGACGGTTGCGCGATCCGTCGATGACAATACCCTGTTCCTCGCGCGGAGACACGCATGAACGATCAAGCATCCGCCCCCAAGATCGCCGAGACGGTCATCCACCCGACCGCGCGGCTGCGGGAGGCGTCCATCGGCCGGCAATGCGAGATCGGCGAGCGCTGCGCCATCGAGTACGCCACGATCGGCGACGCGACCTATCTCGGCCGGGACTGCATGGTGGCCGATGCCGAGATCGGCAAGTTCACCGCGATCGCGGCCGATGTGCGGATCGGCGCGCCGAACCACCCGATGGGCCGGCCGTCCCTGCACCGTTTCACCTACGTGCCCGAATACTACGACCCGGCGGCGCGGCGGGACGCGACCTTCTTCGCCGACCGCCGCGGCGACCGCGTGCGGATCGGCCACGATGTCTGGATCGGCCACGGCGTGATCGTGCTGCCGGGCGTGACCGTGGGCGACGGGGCGGTGCTCGCCGCCGGCGCCGTCGTCTCCCGCGACGTGGCGCCCTACACCATCGTGGGCGGCGTGCCCGCCCGGCAGATCCGGGAACGCTTCCCGCGCGACATCGCCGCGCGGCTGGCCCGGATCGCCTGGTGGGACTGGCCGTTCGACACGGTGCTCGACCGCGTCGCCGCGTTCCAGACCGAGGATGTCGCGGCCTTCTGCGACCGCTGGGACGTTCAGCCGTTGCCCGAGAGGTAGGCCATCGCCGCCTGCACCCCGCCTTCCTGGTGCGGGATGCCGGCCTTGCGCAGCCCCATCTCCACCCCGCCCAGCGTGCCGATCAGCGACAGGTCGCCGAAATCGCCCAGATGGCCGATGCGGAAGACCCGGTCGTTCAACTGGCCCAGCCCGTTGCCGAGGCTCATGTTGAAGTTCTCGAGGATCGTCGCGCGCAGCCCGTTCGCCGAATGGCCTTCCGGCAGCCGCACCGCGGTCAGCGCCGAGGAATAGTGCCGCGGCTCGGCGCACTGGACCTCGAAGCCCCAGTGGCGCACGGCGCGGCGCGTCGCCTCGGCATGGCGGTCATGGCGGGCGAAGACGTTCTCGAGCCCTTCCTCCATCAGCATGTCGACCGCGGCGTCGAGGCCATAGAGCAGGTTCGTCGCCGGCGTGTAGGGGAAGTAGCCGGTCGCGTTGGCCGCCAGCATCGGCTTCCAGTCCCAGAAGGACCGCGGCAGGCGCGCCGTCTCGCTCGCCTTCAGCGCCTTGGCCGAGATCGCGTTGAAGGACAGCCCCGGCGGCAGCATCAGCCCCTTCTGGCTGCCCGAGACGGTGACGTCGACGCCCCATTCGTCGTGCCGGTAGTCGATCGACCCCAGCGAGGAGATGGTGTCCACCAGCAGCAGCGCCGGATGGCCGGCCGCGTCCATCGCGCGGCGCACCTCGTCGATGCGGCTGGTGCAGCCCGTGCTGGTTTCGTTGTGCACGACGCAGACGGCCTTGATCGCGTGCGCCTTGTCCTCGCGCAGGCGGGCCTCGATCTGCGCGACATCCGCGCCGCGGCGCCAGTCGGTCTTGACGAAGTCGGTCACGATGCCGAGCCGCCCGGCCATCTCCTGCCACAGATGCGCGAACCAGCCCGTCTCGCACATCAGCACGCGGTCGCCGGGCGACAGCGTGTTGGTCAGCGCCGCTTCCCAGGCCCCGGTGCCGGAGGCCGGGTAGATGATCACATGGCTCTCGGTCTTGAAGACGTGGCGGACCTTTTCCAGCAGCTGCTTGCCGAGCTTGCCGAAATCCGGGCCGCGATGGTCCATGGTCGGGTTGTCCATGGCGCGCAGCACGCGGTCGGGCACGTTGGTCGGGCCCGGGATCTGCAGGAAATGACGGCCGGCGACGGGCTTGGACTGGAAATAGGCCATGGGACGGATCCTCTTCTTCCGGCGCTTCATGCCGGGAACGGGGCGCCGGCGCCAATGAGTTCGGCTTGTCGCTCCGATGAAGATTATGGATCGGACAAGCGCGGCCTTCGCCGCTAGGGTCCGGCCCGGTGCATGGGAGAGGCGGAGTTGCCCCAGGCGATCATGCTGCGCGAGGTCGGCGGTCCCGCGATGCTGCGCGCGGAATCCATCGACGTGCCCGCGCCGGGCCCGGGCGAGCTGCGCATCCGCCAGACCGCGATCGGCGTGAACTTCCACGATTGCTACGTGCGGTCGGGCCTGTATCGCACCCTGCCGCTGCCGGGCGTGCCGGGCATCGAGGCCGCGGGCATCGTCGAGGCCGTCGGCGCCGGCGTGACGGGCTTCGCGGCGGGTGACCGCATCGGCTACGTGACCGGCGGCTATGGCGCCTACGCGTCCCACCGCGTGCTGCCGGCCGCGATCGCGCTGCGCCTGCCGGACTGGATGCCCGAAAGGCTCGCCGCGAGCGTGCTGCTCAAGGGCCTGACCGCGGAGATGCTGCTGCGCCAGGTGCATCGCGTGCAGGCCGGGCAGACCATCCTGGTCCACGCCGCGGCGGGCGGCGTCGGGCGGATCCTCTGCCAATGGGCGGCGCATCTCGGCGCGACGGTGATCGGCACCGCGGGGTCGGCGGCGAAGGCGGAGGTCGCGCGCGCGGCCGGCTGCGCGCATGTCGTGCTCTACCGGGACCAGGATTTCGTCGCGGAGGTCCGGCGCCTCACCGACGGTCGCGGCGTGGACGCGGCCTATGATTCGGTGGGGCATGACACCTTCGACGGGTCGCTCGACTGCCTCGCGCCGCGCGGGCACCTCGTGAATTTCGGCCAGGCCTCCGGCCCCGTGCCGCCCTTCCAGGTCCAGCGCCTGGCGGCGAAATCCAACAGCCTGACGCGGCCCATCCTGTTCCACTACATCGCCGAGCGCGCGGCGCTGGAACGCATGGCGGCGGCGCTGTTCGCCGTGCTCGAAGCCGGCGCTGTCCGCGCCGAACCCGGCGCTGCGCTGCCGCTGGCCGAGGCGGCGCGCGCGCACCATCTCCTCGAATCCCGGCAGGCCGAGGCGCCCCTCATCCTGCTGCCCCAGGACGCATGACGATGAACGTGACGACCCGCCCGACCATCGGCGACAGCCGCCTCGCCGCCCGCCTGCGCCGCGAGACGCGCGGCGAGGTGCTCTTCGCGCCCGCCGATCGCGGCCGCTACGCGACCGATGCGAGCATCTACCAGATCGAGCCCTATGGCGTGCTCGTGCCCCGCACGATCGAGGACGTGCAGGCGGCCATGGCGATCTGCCGGGAGGAAGGCATCCCCGTCCTGCCGCGCGGCGGCGGCACGTCCCAATGCGGGCAGACGGTCAACCGCGCGCTGGTGCTCGACTGCACGAAGTACCTGCGGGACGTCATCGCGGTGGATGCCGCGGCGGGCACCGCGCGCGTGCAGCCGGGCATCGCGCTCGGCGCGCTGAACGACGCGCTGAAGGCGCATGGCCTGTTCTTCCCGGTCGATCCATCGACCTGGCAGCGCTGCACCATCGGCGGCATGGCGGGGAACAATTCCTGCGGGTCGAAGTCCATCCGCTACGGGCTGATGGCCGACAACGTCACCGCCATCGACGCGCTGCTGGCGGACGGGTCGCGCTTTACCTTCGGCGACCTGCCGGACAATCTCGGCGGCGACATCCCCGCCCCGGCGGCCGAGCTGATCCAGCGGCTGCGCGCGCTGGGCGCGCGGGAGGCGGAGGAGATCGCCGCGCGCTTCCCGAACCAGCTGCGCCGGGTGGGGGGCTACAACATCGAGAGCCTGACGCCGGCCGCGCGGGCCGAGGGGCGCGGCAACCTCGCACGGCTGCTTGTGGGCAGCGAGGGCACGCTCGCCTTCTCCGCCGCACTCGATCTCAAGCTCTGGCCGATCAAGCCGCGCAAGGCGCTCGGCATCTGCCAGTTCCCGACCTTCCGCGCGGCCATGGCGGCCTCCCAGCACCTGGTCACGCTGGACCCGGAGGCGGTGGAGCTGGTGGACCGGACGATGATCGACCTCGGCCGATCGATCCCGATCTACCGCGCCACCATCGACAGGATGGTCAAGGGCGAGCCCGACAGCCTGCTGATCGTCGAGTTCCATGGGCAGGAGGACGCGCCGCTGCTGCGCGCGCTCGACCGGCTCGAGGAGATGATGGCCGACCTCGGCTACCCCGACGCCGTGGTACGCGCGACCGATGCCGGCTTCCAGGCCGCGATCGCCGAGGTGCGGGAGGCCGGGCTCAACATCATGATGTCGATGAAGGGCGACGGTAAGCCGGTCTCCTTCATCGAGGATTGCGCCGTCGCGCTGCCCGACCTCGCCGACTACACGGAGCGGCTGAACGACGTCTTCGCGAAGCACGGCACCAAGGGCACCTGGTACGCCCATGCCTCGGTCGGCTGCCTGCATGTCCGCCCCGTGCTGAACATGAAGGATGGCGAGGACGTGCGGAAGATGCGCGCCATCGCCGAGGAATGCTTCGCCCTGGTGCGCGAATACAAGGGGAGCCATTCCGGCGAGCATGGCGACGGGATCGTCCGGTCCGAATTCAACGAGCCGATGTTCGGCCCCCGCATCGCCCGCGCCTTCGAGGAAGTGAAGGACTCCTTCGACCCGAACGCGCTGCTGAACCCGGGACGCGTCGTCCGCCCGCCGCGCATGGATGACCGCAGCCTGTTCCGCTACGCGCCCGGCTACGCGGCGGATGCGAAGGTCACGCCCGTGCTCGACTGGTCGGAGCATCCGGGCCCGCTCGGCGGCCTGCTCGGCGCCGTCGAGATGTGCAACAACAACGGCACCTGCCGGAAATTCGACGCCAATGTCATGTGCCCGTCCTTCCGCGCGACGCGGGATGAGCGGCACCTGACGCGCGGGCGGGCGAACACGCTGCGCCTCGCCCTGACGGGCCAGCTCGGCCCCGATGCGCTCGCCTCGGACGAGGTCGCGGCGGCGATGGAACTGTGCGTCTCCTGCAAGGGCTGCAAGCGCGAATGCCCGACGGGCGTCGACATGGCGCGGATGAAGATCGAGGTGCTGGCCGCGCGTGCGAACCGCCACGGCATCGGCTGGCGGGAACGCATCGTCGCGACCCTGCCGCGCTGGGCGCGGTTCGCCTCGCTGCTGCCGCCGCTCGCCAATGCGCGGGACACGATCCCGGGGCTTGCCGCGCTGTCGGAACGCCTGCTCGGCCTCGCCGCCGAACGCTCGCTGCCCCGCTTCGCCTGGGGCGCCTTCCACGATGCGGAACTCCGCGCGCCGGATGGGCGCGACGGCGAGGTCATCCTGCTGCCCGACGCCTTCAACCGCTATTTCGAGCCGGAGAACCTCCGCGCCGCGATCCGCGTCCTTCGCGCCGCGGGCTACGACCCGGCGGTGGCGCGGCCGCCGCGCGGCATGCGGCCGCTCGATGAAGGGCGCACGCTGCTCGCCGCCGGGCTGGTGGACCGGGCGCGGGAGGAAGCGCGGCGGACGGTCGAAGCGCTCTCGGCCTGGACCAGCCCCGTCATTGGCATCGAGCCGTCGAGCCTGACGACGCTGCGCGACGAGTTCCTCGCCCTGCTGCCGGGCGAGGCCGCGCGCGCGCTCGCCGCCCGTGCCTTCCTGCTGAGCGAGTTCCTGGAACGCGAGAAGGCCGCGCTGCCGCTCAAGCCCATCGACGGCGAGGCGCATATCCACGGCCATTGCCACCAGAAGGCGTTCGGCACCTTCCCGCCGGCGGTCGCCCTTCTCAAGCGCATCCCGGGGCTGAAGGTCTCGCCCATCGCGTCGTCCTGCTGCGGCATGGCGGGGGCCTTCGGCTACCAGGCGGAAACGCTCGCGGCGTCCAAGGCCATGGGCGAACTGGCGCTGCTGCCCGCGGTGCGCGCGGCGGCACCCACCGCCTTCATCGTCGCCGACGGCACATCCTGCCGCCACCAGATCAGCGACCTCGCGGGCCGGGAGGCACTGCATTCCGTCCGGCTGCTCGATCGGGCACTGGCATGAAGGACATCCTCGCCTTCTGGTTCGCCGAAGGGCCCGACACCTTCCGCGAGGCCTGGTTCAAGCGCGACGACGCCTTCGACGCCGAGATCCGCGCCCGCTTCGGCGCCATGATCGACCCGGCGCGGGACGGCGCCTTCGATGGCTGGATGGACGGCGCGGAGGGCGCGCTCGCGCTCGCCATCCTGCTCGACCAGTTCCCGCGCAACACGCGCCGCGGCAGCGCCGATGCCTTCGCCTGCGACGCGAAGGCGCTGGAGGTCGCGCGGCAGGCGGTGCTGGCGCGGCGGCTCGACCTCGCCCTCGCGCCGACGCAGCGGATCTTCCTCTACCTCCCCTTCGAGCATTCCGAGGCGATGGCGGACCAGGACCTCTCGGTCGCGCTGTTCGAGGGGCTGCGCGACGATCCGCGCCACGCGAAGCCGGGCGGGACCATCGACTATGCCTGGCGGCACCGCGCGGTCATCCAGCGATTCGGCCGCTTCCCCCACCGCAATGCGGCACTCGGGCGGGCGAGCACGGCGGCCGAGGAAGCCTGGCTCGCCGCCGGCGGGGGCTTCTGAGTCCGAAGCATTTCACTGGCGGGCGGCGCGGTTTTCGCCAGGGTACGGCGATCCATCCAACGGAATCGTGAGTCCCGCCCATGACCGCCCTCGCCGTCACCTTCCGCGAATACGCCGCGATCTGCGCCGGCATCTACAACGCCGGCGCGACCCGCGTCGCTGGGTTCAGCCGCCACACGCCGCTCGACCAGCGGCTGTCGGGCTTCCAGGGCGCGGTCTATCGGCGCGCCTCGGGCGACAACATCGACTGGATCGTCGCCGTGGCCGGCACGCAGCCGACCGACACGGGCGGCGCCGACGTGATCGCGGATGCCGGCTTCGGCGGCCCCGCCCCCGGATTGCTGCACCCGGTGCTCGCGCTGGTGGCCGCGGCGGGCAGCGCGCTGCTGTGGCACCAGGTCTCCTGCGCCGAGGACATGGTGCGCGGCGCCCGGGCGGCGATGGGTGGCCGGGGGCGGCTGAGCATCACGGGGCATTCGCTCGGCGGCGGCATATCCCAGATCGTCTCGGCGCGGATGGGCATCCCGGCGGTCGGCATCTCCGCCCCGGCCGTGACCGCCGTGCCGACGGTGCGGTCGAGCTGGGAACGCACCCGCTCCCCCATCACCTGCCTCAGGGTCCGGAACGACCCGATCAACGCCACAGGCATGGTGGGCGACCTGCTCGGCCGCGTCGTGCCGCTCGACAGCCCGCGGACCGGCGGAGCGGCGCATTCGATCGAGCAGACGCTGGCGGAACTGCAGCCCTCGGGCCCCTTCAGCGGGCTCGGCGCGCGGGATCCCTTCGCGGCGTGACGACCCGCCGAGGCTGATCATCACGTAGTCGTCAGCCATTTTTGTGCAGGCAGGCCACCTGACCCTTGCGAAAGGGTCGGGTGCCGCCAGGTGCCCGTTGCGCACGGGCCACACCTGCCGGTTTCCAGGGCAAGGCTTTGTTAGCGCAACCATGGTATTGTTGCATTGCACAAAAAAGTTCCCTATTTGTGCATATAAGACCTTCGGCGACGAAGGCATCGGGATGGACAGGCCCCGCACGCACGGCCCCGCAAGGAGGTTCCGATGTCGCGTCGCCTCTCCCGCCGCCTGTTCCTCGCCGCCGGCCTCGCCGCGCCAGCCCTGATCCAGGCCAGGTCCGCCCACGCCACGGATGAGGTGGATGTCGAACTGGTCCTTGCCGTGGACGTCTCCCGCTCCGTCGATGCGGAGGAGATGGAGATGCAGATGCAGGGCTACGCCGCGGCCTTCCGCGACCCTCGCCTGGCCGAGGGCATCGCGGGCGGGCCGCTCGGCGCCATCGCCGTCACGCTCTTCGTCTGGTCCGACTGGAACCTGCAGCAGACCCTGGTGCCCTGGACGCGCCTGGACGGCGCGGCATCCTGCGAGCGCTTCGCCACCGCGCTCGATGGCGCATCGCGGGAGACCTACCTCTACACCTCGATCTCCGGCGCCATGGACTTCGCCGCGCGGCAGTTTGGCCGCCGCTACCAGGGGCTGCGCAAGGTCGTCGACATCTCCGGCGACGGGGTGAACAATTCCGGCCGCCCGGTCGCCGCCGCCCGCGCCGAGGCGCTGGACCAGGGCATCGTGCTGAACGGCCTCGCCGTGCTCGACCGCTCCCCCCAACCTTCCGCGCTGCTCGCCGGCATCCCGCCGGTCGATGAATACTACCGCGAGGAGGTGATCGGCGGCCCCGGCGCCTTCCTGATGGTGGCCGAGGGCTACGAGGCCTTCGCCGGCGCCGTGCGGCGCAAGATCATTCGGGAGATCGCCGCGGTGCCGCAGCCGGGCCCGCTGGTGGAACGCGCCTACGCCTGACGCGGCCGCATCCCGCCCGGCGGGGCTTGCGCCCGCCGGCGGGGGCGCCATACCGGCAGGATGACCGAGACCATCGCGATCCTGGGCGCCGGCCTGGCCGGACTTTCCGCCGCCCGCCACCTCGCCGCCCGCGGCATCGCCGTGCGCCTGTTCGACAAGGGCCGCGCGCCGGGCGGACGGCTGGCCACGCGGCGCGCCGAGCATGCCGGCCGCCGCCTGCAATTCGACCATGGCGCGCAGTATCTCCGCGCCGCCGGGCCCGGTTTCGCCGCGGCGCTGGAAGCGGCCGGCGCCGCCCCCTGGCCCGATCCCGCGCGGCGCGTCGGCATCCCCGGCATGTCCGCCCTGCCCCGCGCGCTGGCCGAGGGCCTCGCCATCACCGCATCGCGCCATGCCGGACGCATCCTCGGCGAAGCCGGTGCCTGGCGGATCCAGCACTGGGACGCGAAGGAGGCGAAGCCCGGCACCCCCCTGCCCGCGACGCCGCCCATCGAGGACGGCCCCTTTTCCGCCGTGCTCGTCACCATCCCCGCGCCGCAGGCGATCGACCTGCTGCCCGGCATGGCCGACGCGCTGCGCCCCGTGCGCTATGCGCCCTGCTGGACGGTGATGGCGCATTTCGACGCGAAGCTGCCGCTGCCCGACACGCTGCGCCCCGAGGGCCACGCGATCGGCTGGGCGGCGCGGGATTCCTCGAAGCCCGGCCGCGACGGCGCCGCCGAATGCTGGGTGGTGCAGGCCGCGCCCGCCTGGACGCGGGCGCATCTCGAAGCCCATGCCGAGGACATCGTCGCGCCGCTGCTCGCCGAACTCGCCACGCTCGCCGGCGCGCCCCTGCCCGCGCCGGCCTGGGCCGCGGCGCATCGCTGGCGCTACTCCCTGCTGGAAGCGCCGCTCGGCCAGCCCTTCCTGTGGGATGCGACGCGGCGCATCGGCCTCGCCGGCGACTGGTGCCTCGCCGGGCGCGCCGAAGCGGCCTGGGACAGCGGCGCAGCGCTCGCCGCCGCGCTCGCCCCGTGACGCGCCCCACCCCGCCCGCGACGCCCGAGGAAGCGCTGGACAGCGCATTCCGCCTGCTTGCCCGGGGCGTGGCCGACCGCCGCAGCCCCTTCCACACGCCGACGCTGGCGACCGTCGCGACCGATGGCACGCCCAACCTGCGCACCGTCGTGCTGCGCGCCTTCGACCCGGCCACGCGCCGCATCCGCATTCACACCGACCGGCGCAGCGCCAAGGTGGCCGAGATCGCCGCCCGGCCGCGCGTGATGCTGCACGGCTACGATGCCGGCGCGCAGGTGCAGCTGCGCATCGCCGGCGACGCGACGCTGCACCTCGACGACGCCGAGGCCGAGGCCGCCTGGGCCGGCAGCCGCGCGATGTCGCGCATGGTCTACGCGACCCCGCACGCGCCTGGCGCGACGCTGGACACGCCGACGGCCGCGCCGCAGGACGCGGAGGGCGGAAGGGAGAACTTCGCCGTGGTGACCTTCATCCTCGACCGGCTCGACTGGCTGCTGCTCGCGCATGAGGGCCATCGCCGCGCCCGCTTCGCGTGGGATGGCGCGGGCGCGCTTTCCGCCGCCTGGGTGGCGCCATGAGCGAGCCCGCCATCCGCGAGGCGATCCTCGCCCTGGTCGCCGAGCGCGGCGCGGAGAAAAGCATCTGCCCGTCGGAGGCCGCGCGCGCGCTCGACCCCGAAGGCTGGCGCTCGCTGATGACGCGGGTGCGGCGGGAGGCGGTGCGCCTCGCCCAGGAAGGGCGCATCGACATCCTGCGCAAGGGCAAGCAGGTTGACCCCGGCGCCGAGATTCGCGGCGTCATCAGGCTGAGGATCCGCCCATGATCGGCATGCTCTTCTCGCGCGGCGCGGCCGGCGTGCCGGCGCCCGGCCCGGTTGACTTCGCGACGCTCGCCCTGCCCTCCTCGCCCAACACCTGCCTGCTGACGCCCACCACGTCGCCGGGGGCGGGGCACCTGCACCGCGACCCCTTCCCGGTCACGCCCGACAAGGCGGAGGCGGCGATCCGCGCCGTCGCCGCGGCGATGCCGCGTACCTTCCCGCTGGCCGACTTCCCCGACCGCCGCCAGGCGCAATGGGTCGCGCGCACGCGGCTGATGAACTACCCGGACATCGTGGTGGCAGAGGTCGCGCCCGCCGGCGGCGGCACGGGGCTCTGGCTGTATTCGCGCAGCCTGATCGGCCATTCCGACCTGGGCGCGAACCGCGCCCGGGTGATGGAATGGCTCGCCGCCTTCGAGGCCCTGCTGCGCCGCAGCTGAGGAGAGACGACATGCGCCGCCTCGGCCCCTTCCTGCGCGATGCCTGGGCGCTAGCCCGCCCCTACTGGAGCAGCGAGGACCGCTGGAAGGCGCGCGGCCTGCTCGCCGTCGTCGTCGCGCTGAACCTCTCCCTCGTCGGCATGACGGTGCTGCTCACCTACTGGCAGCGCGCCTTCTACAACGCGCTGGAGCAGAAGGACTGGGACGCCTTCATCGCGCTGCTGTTCACCTGGCACACGACGGAGGCGGAGGGCTTCCTGCCGTCCTTCAGCATCGTCGCGGCGCTCTACATCCTGATCGCGGTCTACCAGCTGTACCTGCGCCAGGCGCTGCAGATCCGCTGGCGGCGCTGGCTGACCGAGGTCTACCTGACGCAGTGGCTGGAAGGCCGCGCCTACTACCGCATGTCGCTGACCGACCCGCTGACCGACAACCCGGACCAGCGCATCTCGGAAGATGCGCGCATGTTCGTGGACGACACGCTCACGCTCGGCCTCGGGCTGATGAATTCCGTCGTCACGCTGTTCTCCTTCGTCATCGTGCTGTGGTCGCTGTCCGGGCCGCTCAACGTGCTCGGCGTGGACATCCCGGGCTACATGGTCTGGGTCGCGCTGCTCTACGCGCTGGCCGGCACGTGGCTCGCCCACCTGATCGGCCGGCCGCTGGTCGGGCTGAACTTCACCCAGCAGAAGGTCGAGGCCGATTTCCGCTACGCGCTGGTGCGCTTCCGCGAGAATGTCGAAGGCGTCGCGCTGCATGGCGGCGAGGCGGACGAGAAGCGCGGCCTGACGCAGCGCTTCCGCGCGCTGATGGAGAACTGGTGGCTGATCATGACGGCCACCAAGCGCCTGACCTTCTTCACCGCCGGCTATTCGCAGGTCGCGATCGTCTTCCCGATCGTGGTCGCCGCGCCGGCCTATTTCGCCGGGCGCATCCCGCTCGGCGGGCTGATCCAGACAAGCAGCGCCTTCGGCCAGGTCCAGGGCGCGCTGTCCTGGTTCGTCGACAACTACGCCCGGCTGACCGAATGGCGCGCGACGGTGGAACGCCTGACCGGCTTCACCGGCGCGGTCGCGCTGGCCCGGGCCGCCGAGGGCGGCCCTCGCGCGGCCAAGGGCGATGCTGAGGCGCTGTCGCTGAAGGGCGTCACGCTCGCCCTGCCCGATGGGCGCGTGCTGCTCACGGATGGGCGCGCCGAGATCCGGCCCGGCGAGGCCGTGCTGCTGACCGGCGCGTCCGGTTCGGGCAAGTCCACCCTGTTCCGCGCCATCGCCGGCATCTGGCCCTTCGGCGGAGGCGAGATCGCGCTGCCCGCCACCGGGCGCGCGCTGTTCCTGCCACAGCGGCCCTACATCCCGCTCGGCAGCCTCAAGCGCGCGGTCTGCTACCCGGAGGACGAGGCGGGCTTCGCGGACGCCGCGGTGGCCGAGGCGCTGGAGGCGGCCGACCTGCCGCATCTGGTGCCGCGCCTGAACGAGGCCGACAGCTGGGACAAGCGGCTATCCGGCGGGGAACAGCAACGCCTCGCCCTGGCCCGCGCGCTGCTGCTCAAGCCCGACTGGCTGTTCCTGGACGAGGCGACGGCGAGCCTCGACACCGCCGCCGAGGAACGGCTCTACCGGCTGCTGCGGGAAAGGCTGCCTGGCAGCGCCATCCTGTCCATCGCGCACCGTCCGGCGGTGGCGGCCTTCCACGACCGGGCGATGCGGCTGGAAGAAAAGACATTGAAGGTCGGGGGAGGAGAACCTCCCCCGAGCCCCCTCCCTTTTCTGTCTGTTGGGAACTGACAGGCAAGGTCTGCCCCCAACGGACAAAGAAGGTTGAGGAGAGTCCAGTGGGGAGAAGTTCCCTTCTCCCCCCGGCCTTCAGCCGAACAGCATCCGCGCGGCGTGCTGCGCCATGCCACCGTTGGAATGCCCGATGCCCGGCACGGTCGCGACGCGCCAGGCGAAAGGCGCGCCCATCTCCGCCGCCGCGCGCCGCGCCACGTCGAAGAAGTTCCAGCCGCGCGCGAAGCGGTGGCTGCCCTGTGCGATCGCCCAGGGCTGGCGCGGCAGGCTGCTGTGGTTGGGGTCGGTGTCGGCCTCGCCCAGTTGCAGGACGATCGGGCGCGCGAAGACCGCGCGCAGCGTCGCCGCATCGGCCGAGGTGCCGCCCAAACCCTCCGGAAAGGGCCGGTCGAAGCGCGGCAGGGTATAGGACCCGGCATTGGCGACGACGACCGCCTCGGCGCGCGGCGCGCCGGTCAGCAGCATGTAGCGATGGGTGAACTGCGCGCCGGCCGAATGGCCGTAGAGCACGAAGCCGCTCCGCGTCGCGCCGGCCCCGCGCATCGCGGCGGCGACGACGCGGTCGAAGGCCGGGAAGGCCCAGGATGCGGGCGGGCTCGCCCGGCCCTCATCGTCCTGCAGGTTGCCGAAATTGTACCAGCGCGTGCCGGGGAACTTCTCGCGCGAGAATTCCGGCACCAGCAGCAGCACGCGGTGCCGCTCGGCGATCTCCCGCCATTCGTCGCGGTAGCGGTCGGCGTCGCGCTGCACGCCGTGCATGACGACCAGCACCGGCCCATCCGTCGCCCAGCCCTGGGGCCGCAGGCCCCAGACCGGCATGGGCGCCGGCGTCGCGCCGCCGGCCTCCGGCACCTCGATGCGGAAGGCGCCGGCGGGGATGGCGGCGCGCGCCAGCCCGGGCGCGGCCAGGGTTGCGAGGAGCAGGCCGCGCCGGCGCATCTCAGTCCACCGTCGCGCCCGACTGCCGCACCACCTCCGCCCAGCGCGCCACGTCGGCGCGCTGCGTGTCGCGGAACTGCTCGGGGGTGTTCGGCGCGACGGGCGGCGTGATGGCCTGGTTGTTGATGAGCCAGTCGCGGAATTCGGGCGTCGAGATGATGCGGTTCACCTCGGCGTTCATCCGCCGCACGACCGGTTCCGGCAGGTTCGCCGGCCCCAGGATGCCGTACCAGGTGGAGGTGTCCATCGGCGGCAGGCCGCAGGCCTCGCCCACGGTCGGGACATCGGGCAGCGCGGCGAGGCGCTCGCGCGTCATCACGACCAGCGGTCGCACCTGGCCCTGGCGGATCGGGCCCATGGCCGCGCCCGTCTGGTTGAAGAACAGGTCCGTGTCGCCGGACAGCAGCGCGCCCATCGCGCCCGGCTGGCCGCGGAAGGGCACGTGCAGTAGGTCGAGCCGCGCGGCGGTGGCGAATTGCGCGCCGGCGAGATGCGTCGAGGCGCCATTGCCGGTCGAGCCGTAGGAGACCGCCTGCGGGCGCACCCGCGCCGCCGCCAGCACGTCCTGGCAGCTGCGCAGGTTCGGCCGCTTCTCCGGGTTCACGATCAGCACGTTCGGCACGTCGCCGAGCAGCACCACGGGGGTGAAGTCGCGGATCACGTCGAAGGGGAGCGTGCGGTACAGCGCCGCGTTGATCGCATGCGTGCCCGCGGTGCCGAGGTAGAAGGTGTAGCCGTCCGGCCGCGCCTTGGCGACGAGGTCCGAGCCGATGTTGCCGCCGGCCCCCGTGCGGTTGTCCACCACCACCGGCACGCCTAGGGCGCGGGAGAGCGGGTCGGCGAGGCGCCGGGCGTAGATGTCGGTGCCCGCGCCGTTCGGGAAGCCGCCCATGATCGTGACGGGGCGGGACGGCCAGGGCGCCTCCTGCGCGGGGGCGGCGGTGGCGAAGCCGGCCACGAGCGCGGCGGCGGCGAGAAGGGTGCGTCGAAGCATGGGTCCCGGTCTCCTCGGCATGGGGTGGGCGGGCGGACGGGCCATGCTAGCCTCATCTGCCATGAACGCACCCTCCCCTGCCCCGAACCTCGCGCGGATCGCGCGCGGCGGGAAGTCCATCTATGGCGCGCCGCTCGGCATCCTGATGCTGGAAGCGCGCTTTCCGCGCATCCCCGGCGACATGGGCAATGGCGAGACCTGGCCCTTCCCGGTGCTGTTCCGCGTGGTGCGCGGGGCGAGCCCGGAACGCGTCGTGCTCCAGGGTGCCAAGGGCCTGCTGCAGGATTTCGTCGACGCGGCGCGCGACCTCGTCGACCTCGGCGCCGAGGCGATCACGACCAATTGCGGCTTCCTGAGCCTGTTCCAGAAGGAGATGGCTGCGGCGGTCGGCGTGCCTGTCGCGACGTCGTCGCTGATGCAGGTGCCCTGGGTGCAGGCGACGCTGCCGCCCGGCAAGCGCGTGGGCGTCATCACGGTCAGCAAGGGATCGCTGACGCCCGCGCATCTGGAAGCGGCGGGCGTTCCGCTCGACACGCCGGTGGTGGGGACGGAAGGCGGGCGGGAATTCTTCCGCGTGCTGATCACCGCGGCGAAGAACGACCTCGATGTCGCACTGGCGGAGCAGGACATCCTCGATGCCGGCCGCGCGCTGGTGGCCGCGCATCCGGAGGTAGGGGCGATCGTGCTGGAATGCACGAACATGCCGCCCTACGCGGCGGCGCTGCAGGCGGAGATCGGCCTGCCGGTCTACGACATCTACTCGATGATCTCCTGGTTCCACGCCGGGCTGCGGCCGCGCCGCTTCGCCTGACGCGAGCGGGGCCGCGGCGCATCGCCACGAGCCCTCGCGCGCGATGGCGCATGACAATGATCCGGCGCGCGCGGTCGCGCGCGACGCCGTCGCGCCTGGATCAGCCGCCGCGGAAGAGGCTGAGGAGCGACTGCGGCGCCTGGTTCGCGATGGACAGCGACTGGGTGCCCAGCTGCTGGCGGATCTGCAGCGCCTGGAGGCGCGCGGATTCCTTCGCGAGGTCCGCGTCGATCAGCGCGCCGAGGCCGCCTTCGAGCGCGTCCAGCTTCTCCCGGTTGTAGCCGACCTGCGCATCGACGTAGCGCGCATCCGAGCCGTACTGGTTCAGCGCGTCGGCGATGCCGGTGTTGATCGTCTGCCAGTCGCCGCCCGCCGCGATCGCCGCCTGGGCGCCGGCCGCGGTGGTGGGGGCGGCGGCCACGACGAGCGTGCCGGCCGCGTCCACGGCTGTCAGCGTGTAGGTGGTGCCGGCCTCGTTGCGGGTCGTGACGATGTCGCCGCCGCCGGCCGCCGTGTCGGTGCTCAACAGGGTGCGGCCGTTATAGGTCGCGTCGGCGATGAAGTTCTGGATCTGGGTGCGCAGCGCCCCATACTGCGCTTCGTACTGCGCGCGCTGGTCGGCGTTGAGCGTATCGTCGGCCAGGCGGACCAGCGTCTCGCGCACCTTGATCATGGTGTCGGACACCTTGCGCAGGCCGGCCAGCGAGGTGTCGAGCACGCCCTTCACGCCGCCGAGTTGCTCGTTCGCGGCCGTCAGGCCCGCGACATCGGCGCGCACCGACTGGGCCACGGCGAAGGCAGCGCCGTCGTCCTTCGCGTCCGAGACGCGAAAGCCGGTCGAGACGCGCTTCTGCGTGGCGTTCAGCGCCTCATTGGTGCGATTCAGCGACTGCAGCGCCACCATGGCGCCGAGATTCGTGTTCACCGAATTGAGGCTCATCGGGATCTTCCCTTCACTCGCACGGGATATTCCCGTGGCACGCCCCCAATGTGCCGGGGGAAGATGAAGGGATTGCTAACCGGGCCGGGAAAAAACGCAGGCCGTCCAAAAAAAGAAGGCCCCGCCGGCGAGCGCCGCGGGGCCTTCCCTACGCCGGGGGTGGTTACCCCTTCATGTTCACGGCCTGGCGGCCGCGCTGGCCGTCACGGACCTCGAGGGCGACCTTCTCGCCCTGCTGCACGTCCTGCCGGCCGACGCGCTGAAGGACGGAGGAGTGCAGGAACACGTCCTGCCCGCCATCGTCCGGCGTCACGAAGCCGAAGCCGCGGACCTGGTCGAACCACTTGACCGTTCCGTTGACGTCGTAGGTCGGCCCGCCCTCGTCGCGGCCGAAGTCGCGCCGCGGCGGACGGTCGCCGAAGGCGCGCGGGGGACGGTCGCCGAAGCCGCCGCCGCCGCCACCGAAGCCACCGCCCGGCGGGCCGCCGAAATCGCGGCGCGGGGGACGGTCGCCGAAGTCGCGCCGCGGGGGACGATCGCCGAAGCCGCCGCCGCCACCGCCGAAGCCACCACCGCCGCCGAAGTCACGGCGCGGGGGACGGTCGCCGAAGTCGCGCCGCGGGGGACGGTCGCCGAAGCCGCCGCCGCCGCCGAAGTCGCGCCGGGGCGGACGGGCGCCCGCGCCACCGCCTTCGCCGCGCTTCAGCTCGACGATCCGGGTCACGAGGCGCCGGCCCTGGCGGTCCGTGCCGATCTCGCAGACCAGCTTGTCGCCGGTATCGGGGGGTTCGATCCCAGCCTCGGTCAGGGCCGAGGCGTGGAAGAAGACATCATTGCCGTCGGGTCCGAGGACGAAGCCGAAGCCTTTCCGGCTGTTGTACCACTTCACCTCGGCCTCGATGGGCCCGGAGCCACCCTGGTTCTCGAATTCAGACACGTTCCTGCAGGTCCACGCAAAACAAGCGAGCCTGCGGGATGCAGGGTCGCTGTATGTCACAATGGCATTGCCGCCCGGTCAAAGCGAGCAAAATCGCCGCGACACGACTGGGGGTGGTCAGGCGAAGCGCCGCGGGTCGAAGGGCGCGACCGAAATCTCCGGCGCCTCGCCCGCCAGCAGCGACGCCACCACCCGCCCCGTCCGCGCCCCGGCCACGAGCCCGGTATGGCCATGGCCGAAGGCATGGATCACGTCCGGCGTCGCGCTGGCCGGGCCCAGGCAGGGCTTGCCGTCGGGCATCGAAGGCCGGTGGCCCATCCAGACCTTCACCCGCTCCGCCGGCAGGTCCCTCGGCAGGCCGGGGAAGCAGTGCAGCAGGTGGTCGCGCAGGATCGCCGAGCGCTGCCAGTTCGGCGCCGCATCGAGCCCCGCGATCTCCACCTGGCCGGCGCAGCGCAGCCCGTTCTGCGTGCGCATGATCGACATCTTGCCGTCCGAGGGCATCAGCCCGTGCCGGGGGGAGACCTCCGGCGCCGACAGCTCGGCATGGTAGCCGCGCTCCGTCTCGAGCGGCACGGCATCCCCCGCCGCGGCGGCCAGGGGCCTGGCGAAGGCGCCGGCGGCGATCACCGCGGCATCGGCCGCGACATCCCCCTGGTCGGTCCGCACGGCCTTGAGCCGCCCGGCCTCGATCGCGAAGCCGGTCGCCCGGGCGCGAAGCTGCGTCGCCCCCTGCCCGACCGCATGGGCGACGAGCGCGGCGGTATAGGCGCCGGGATCGGTGCAGTGGCCGCCTTCCTCCACCATCACGCCGAAGGTGTAGCGGCGGTCGAGCTCGGGCTCCCGCTGGCGGAGCTCGTCGGCATCGAGTTCGAGCCAGCGCACGCCGACCTTGTGGCGGATCTCCCAGGCCTTGGCCTCGGCCTCGAAATCGGCCCGCGAAGGGTAGATGTAGATCAGCCCGCGGCGCTCGATCAGGTGGCCGACGCCGGCTTCGTCGGCCAGCGCCTTGTGCAGCGCGGGCGCGTCGACCACCAGCGGGCGCAGCGCGCGCGCCGCCTCCTCCACCTTCTCCCAGGTCGAACCCGCGGCGAGGTAGCGCAGCAGCCAGGGCGCCACGCGCGGGAAGTAGGACCAGCGGATGGCGAGTGGCCCCAGCGGGTCGCTGAGGAATTTCGGCAGCTTCTTCCACAGACCGGGCACGGCGGGGGGAATGACGGACATCGGGCTCAGCCAGCAGCCATTGCCGTAGGAGGCCGCCTGTTCCCCGCCCGGGTCGGCGGGATCCACGATGGTCACGCGGAAGCCGCGCCGCAGCGCTTCCACGGCGGAACAGGCGCCGACGATGCCGGCGCCGATGACGACGACGTGGCGGCTCATGATGCGCGGGTCTTGCCGATGACCTTGGACGGGCCGGACTGCACCGCGACGCCGGCCAGGTGCTGGTCGAGGAAGAACAGCCGGTCCTGCCCCCAGAGCCAGAGGTCGCCGCAGAAGAAGGTCGGCGCGCCGAAGACGCCGCGCGCGACGGCATCCTGGTTGTTGCGGTCCCATTCCGCCATGACGGACTGGCTTTCCTCCTCCCGGTGCAGGGCCTCGCCCGGCAGGCCTTCCTCCCCGGCGATGGCGACGCGCACGCGGGGGTCGGCGATGTCGCGTTCGTCCACCCACAGCGCGCGCAGCATGGCGTGCGACAGCGCCTGCGCGTCCATCCCGCGCGCCTGCGCGGCCATCACCATGCGCCCGGCCTGGCGCTGGTCGGTCGGCGGGTAGTGCTTCGGCTTCAGCTTGATCGGCATCTTCAGGTGCCGCGACCAGCGGTCGAGCTCGAGCGCGTGGTAGTCCTGCCGCGGCTCCGGCCTGGTGCGCAGCGGGATGCCGCCGGTGTGCTTGATCACCAGGCGGAAATCGTAGGGCCGCAGCACCAGCGTCGCGCCGTGGCGCCGGACGATGTCGGTCAGCTGCGGTCCCGCGAAATACATCCAGGGGCTGGAGAGGGTGTAGAAGCACTCGACGGTCTGGCCCATCGGCGTCATCCCTTCTGCGTGCGGCCGGGATCATGGCCCGCGAGCAGCGAGACATGGGCCGAGACGACGCGCCAGCCATGTTCGGGCAGGCGCACCATGATCTTCGTCTCCCGCCCGATCAGCCCGGTGCCCACGCGTTCGTATTCCAGATGCGTGCAGGCGAAGTCGCGGCCGAAGGCGGTGATGTGCACCTTTCGCGTCACGCGCGCGGCGTAGGACTTCACCGTGGCGCGGAAGGCGCGGATGGCTTCGATGCCATACAGGATCTCGGTGACGCCGAAGCGCACCGTGCGCGGATCCGGCCAGAAGGAGGCGTCGAGCACCTCCGTGTTGTTGCCGGCGATCGCGGCCTCGTAGCGGTCGAAGACCGCGCGGGCCTCGGCGATCGTCTCGGGGTTGTCGATGTCCACGCGGTGCGACTCCCGGCCTTCCCGGGGCCAGCATGCAGCGCGGGACGCCCGAAAGCAAAAGGGGCCGGCGCGAGGCCAGCCCCTTTCCAGCCGGATGCGGCGGGTGGTCAGCCCGCGGCGGCGACGGCCCGCTTGGCCATCACGGTGACCAGATGCGCGCGGTACTCGGCGCTGCCATGGATGTCGGCGTTCAGCCCGTCGGCCGCCTGCTTGACGGCCGCGACGGCGTCCGCCGACCAATTGGCCGACAGCGCCTTTTCCATGTCCGCCTGGCGGAACACGCAGGGGCCGGCGCCGTTGATCGCGACGCGCACGCCGCCCGCGCCCTTGGAGACGAAGGCGCCGGCCATGACGTAGCGGCTCGCCGGGTTCTTCATCTTGGCGTAGCCGGCCTTTTCCGGGATCGGGAACTCGATCGCGGTCAGGATCTCGTTCGGCTCGAGCGCAGTGGTGAACATGCCGAGGAAGAAGTCGTCGGCCGCGATCTTGCGGGCGGAGGTGTGCACCGTCGCCCCCAGGCCGAGCACGGCCGCGGGATAGTCCGCCGCCGGGTCGTTGTTGGAGACCGAGCCGCCGATCGTGCCGCGGTTGCGCACCTGCACGTCGCCGATATGCCCGGCAAGGTAGGCGAGCGCCGGGATGGCGGCGGCCACCTCGGCGCTGGTCGCGACCTCGACATGGCGGGTCAGCGCGCCGATGACGATGGCGTTGCCGACGCGCTTGATGCCCTTCAGTTCCGCGATGCCCGAGAGGTCGACCAGCGCGGAGGGCTTGTTGAGCCGGTGCTTGAGCGCCGGCAGCAGCGTGTGCCCGCCGGAGACCGCCTTGGCGTCCGGATCGGCCAGAAGCTTCACGGCATCCGCGACGCTGGCCGGCTTGTGGTAGGCGAAATCATACATCGTTCGTGCTCCTTGCCTCGCTGGCCGGCCGATTCACGCCTCCGGGCCGTGGCGGGGTCGCCGCCTGGCCCTCCGGCGATCGGCCGGCGATCCTGTCCCTATTCCGCCGCCACCCTGCGGCCGCCATTGATGATCTGCCAGATCTTGGCCGGCGTGGCCGGCATGTCCAGGGTCCGCACGCCGTAGTCGCGCAGCGCGTCCACCACCGCGTTGATGACGGCCGGCGGCGAGCCGATCGCGCCCACTTCCCCGCAGCCCTTCACGCCGAGCGGATTGTGCGTGCAGAGCGTGGTGTGGGTGGCGACCGAGACCGGCGCGAGGTCGTCCGCGCGCGGCATGGTGTAGTCCATCATGGACCCCGAAAGCAGCTGGCCGCTCGCGTCGTAGACGCAGGTTTCCAGCAGCGCCTGGCCGATGCCCTGGGCGATGCCGCCCTGCACCTGGCCTTCGACGATCATCGGGTTGATGACGCGCCCGACATCGTCCACCGCGGTGAAGTTGACCATCGAGACCTTGCCCGTCTCCGGGTCGATCTCGACTTCCGCGATGTGGCAGCCGCCCGGATAGGTGAAGTTCTTGGGGTCGTAGAAGGCGGTCTCCTCGAGGCCGGGCTCCAGTTCCTCGATCGGGTAGTTGTGCGGCACGTAGGCGGCGACGGAAATGTCCACCAGCGCCTTGGTCTTGTCCGTGCCCGCGACGCGGAAGATGCCGCGGTCGAACTCGATGTCGTCGACGGACGCTTCCATCAGGTGGGCGGCGATGCGCTTGCCCTTGGCGATGATCTTGTCCATCGCCTTCATCATCGCCGAGCCGCCGACCGCGAGCGAGCGCGAGCCGTAGGTCCCCATGCCGAAGGGCACCTTGGCCGTGTCGCCATGGACGATGTCGACCTGCGCGGTCGGCACGCCGAGCTTGTCGGCGACAAGCTGGGCAAAGGTGGTTTCATGCCCCTGGCCGTGGCTGTGCGCGCCGGTCAGCACGGTGACGCTGCCCGTGGGATGGACGCGGATCGTGCCGACCTCATACAGCCCGGCGCGCGCGCCGAGGCTGCCGACGACGGCCGAGGGCGCGATGCCGCAGGCCTCGAGGTAGGTCGAGATGCCGATGCCGCGCAGCCGGCCGCGCTTGGCCGATTCCGCGCGACGCGCCTCGAAGCCCGCCCAGTCGGCGGTCTTCAGCGCCTCGTCCAGCGTCGCGTGGTAGTTGCCGCTGTCGTATTGCAGCGCCACCGGCGTCTGGTAGGGGAAGGCGTCGTTCGGGATGAAGTTGCGCCGGCGGAGATCGACGCGGTCGATGCCCGTCTCCTGCGCCGCCACGTCCATCAGCCGTTCCAGCAGGAAGGTCGCTTCCGGCCGGCCCGCGCCGCGATAGGCGTCGACGGGCACGGTGTTGGTGAAGACGGCCTTCACCTCGCAGTAGATGACCGGCGTCGTGTACACGCCCGCGAGCAACGTGGCGTAGAGGTAGGTCGGCACGCAGGGGGCGAAGGTGGACAGGTAGGCGCCCATGTTCGCCAGCGTGGAGACGCGCAGGCCGAGGAACTTGCCATCCGCATCCAGCGCGAGTTCCGCGTGCGACACATGGTCGCGCCCATGCGCGTCGGACATGAAGGATTCGCTGCGGTCGGCGGTCCACTTCACCGGGCGGGCGAGCTTGCCGGCCGACCAGGTGACGATCGCCTCCTCGGCATAGTGGTAAATTTTTGAGCCGAAGCCGCCGCCGACATCGGGGGCGACGACGCGCAGCTTGCTTTCGGGGATGTGCAGCACGTTCGCACCCATCAGCAGGCGGATGACGTGCGGGTTCTGGCTCGTCGTCGTCAGCGTGTACTCGCCCGTCGTGCGGTCGAACTCGCCAAGTGCGGCGCGCGGTTCCATCGCGTTCGGGATCAGGCGGTTGTTCACCAGGTCGAGGCTGACCACCTTCGCCGCCGAGGCGAAGGCCGCGTCCACCACCGCCTTGTCGCCGATATGCCAGTCGTAGCAGAGGTTGCCGGCGACGCCGTCATGGATCGGCGCGGCGCCGGGCTTCAGCGCGGCGTCCATGCTGGCCGCGGCGGGCAGCACGTCGTAGTCCACCGAGATCGCTTCCGCGGCGTCGCGCGCCTGCTCGCGCGTCGCGGCGATCGCGACGGCGACCGGGTCGCCGACATGGCGGACCTTGTCGACGGCGAGGACGGGGTGCGGCGGCTCGGCCATCGGCGAGCCGTCCTTGTTGTGGATCTGCCAGCCGCAGGGCAGGCCGCCGATGTTGTCGCGCGCCATGTCGGCGCCGGTGAAGACCGCGACGACGCCGGGCATCGCCGCGGCGGCCTTGGTGTCCACGCCCTTGATCCGCGCATGCGCGTGCGGGCTGCGCAGGATCCAGGCGTGCAACTGGCCCTGGCGGTTGAAGTCGTCCGTGTAGGCGCCGCGGCCCTGGAGGAAGCGGAAATCCTCCTTCCTGCGGACGCTCGCGCCGATGCCTTCGAACGGGGTCACCACGTTCATGGTCGTTTGCCTCTCCCTTGGGGATTTTTCTGGGGGCCCGGGATTTGCCGGGCCGCTTCTTGGGGCGCGCGGGGCGCCCGGGGCGCGGCCTATTCGGCCGCGCGCGCGATCTCGCTCCGCTTGCCGTGCATCACATCGGCCGCCGCGGCGATCGCCTTGACGATGTTGTGGTAGCCCGTGCAGCGGCAGAGATTGCCCTCGAGCCCTTCGCGGATCTGCTGTTCCGTCAGGCCCTGCGGGTTCTTCTGCACGAGGTCGATGGCGGACATCACCATGCCCGGCGTGCAGAAGCCGCACTGCAGGGCGTGGTATTCGCGGAAGGCTTCCTGCATCGGGTGCAGCGTGCCGTCGGGCTTGGCGAGGCCCTCGATCGTCGTGACGTTCGCGCCATTCGCCATCACGGCGAGCGTGGTGCAGGACTTAACGCTCTCGCCGTTGATGTGCACGACGCAGGCGCCGCACTGGCTGGTGTCGCAGCCGACATGCGTGCCGGTCAGGCGCAGCGTCTCCCGCAGCAGTTCGACGAGGAGGGTGCGTCCCTCCACCTCCGCCGTGTGGGTCTGGCCGTTCACGGTCAGCGTGACCTGCGGCATCGTTCGTCTCCCCGAGAGTTCCGTTGGTGATCGGGCATGTGGCGCCCGTGCGATGGGGCGCAAGCCTCGCGCCGGCGCCCATGCCTCGTCAAGCGTCGACGGGCGGGCAGATGGCGTGCCGTCCGTCGTTTGCGAGGGAATCTCAAAAATGCCGCGAGGGCGCGCGCCCGGCCGATAGCGCGCCCCGCGATGCGCTGGGGGTGGGAGGAGCCTGACGCCCCTCCCCGCCCGTCAATGATGCGCGATGACCGCCGCCCCGCGCGCGCCCGCGAGCGGGTTCTCCGCCGCCGGCCGGTCGTGCAGGTGGCAGGCGGCGAAATGGCCTTCCTCGGTCGGGCGCAGCGAGGGTTCCTCCTTGCTGCACCGGTCGAAGGCGTAGGGGCAGCGCGTGTGGAAGCGGCAGCCCTTGGGCGGATTGATCGGCGAGGGCACGTCGCCGGTCAGGATGATGCGCTCGCGCTGCGCGCCGGGTTCGGGCACCGGCACGGCGGATAGAAGCGCCTCGGTGTAGGGGTGCTTCGGTGCCGCGAAAAGCTGGCGCTTGGGCGCGACCTCGACGATCTTGCCGAGATACATCACGGCCACGCGGTGCGTCATGTGCTCGACGATCGCGAGGTCGTGGCTGATGAACAGCATCGCCAGGCCGAGTTCCTTCTGCAGGTCCTGCAGCAGGTTCACGATCTGCGCCTTGACCGACACGTCGAGTGCCGAGACCGCCTCGTCGCAGATGATCAGGTCCGGGTCGGCCGCGAGCGCGCGCGCGATGCAGATGCGCTGGCGCTGGCCGCCCGAGAATTCATGCGGCCAGCGGCCCACCGCGTCGCGCGGCAGGCGCACGCGGTCCATCAGGTCGCCAACGCGCTTCTCGAGGTCCGCGGAGTCCTTGGCCAGGCCGAAGTTGCGGATCGGCTCGGCCAGGATGTCGCGCACGCGCATGCGCGGGTTGAGGCTCGAGAAGGGGTCCTGGAAGACCACCTGCATGCGCCGGCGCATCGGGCGCAGCGTGCCCGCCGGCATGTCGTCGATCCGCTTGCCGTCCAGGCTCACCTGCCCGGCCGTGATCGGGAACAGGCGCAGGATGGCCTTGCCCACGGTGGACTTGCCGCAGCCGGATTCGCCGACCAACGACAGCGTCTCCCCCTTGGCGATCGAGAAGGACACGCCGTCCACGGCATAGACGTAGCCGGTGCGCCCGCCGAAGAAGCCGCCATGGATCGGGAAGTGCTTCTTGAGGTCGTTGACCTCGAGGATAGGGGTGCTCATGCGGCGAGTGCGTCCTTGAGAGCGTAGTGGCAGGCCGCGATATGGCCCGGCGCCTTTTCCTCGAGCGCGGGGGCGACCTTGGTGCACAGTTCCGTCGCGTGCGCGCAGCGGGAGGCGAAGACGCAGCCTTCCAGCTTGCGCTTCAGGCTCGGCACCACGCCGGGGATCTCCTGCAGCCGCGTCTCGGTGCCGGTAAGCGAGGCGCCGAGCTTGGGCATCGATCCGAGCAGCCCCTGCGTGTAGGGGTGGCGCGGATTGCGGAAGAGGCGGCCGACCTCGGCTTCCTCGACCTTGCGCCCGGCGTACATCACGATCACGCGCTCGGCCACTTCGGCCACGACGCCGAGGTCGTGGGTGATGATGACGATCGCCGCGCCCACCGTGCGCTTGAGGTCGCGCATCAGGTCCAGGATCTGCGCCTGGATGGTGACGTCCAGCGCCGTGGTGGGCTCGTCCGCGATCAGCAGCTTGGGATTGCAGGCCAGCGCGATGGCGATCATCACGCGCTGGCGCATCCCGCCCGAGAGCTGGTGCGGGTATTCGCGCACGCGCCGCCGCGCTTCGGGGATGCCGACCAGGTTCAGCATCTCGACCGCGCGGTTTTCGGCCGCCTGGGCCGAGAGGCCCTGGTGCAGGCGCAGCGTCTCCCCGATCTGCCGCCCCACGGTCAGCACCGGGTTCAGCGAGGTCATCGGCTCCTGGAAGATCATGCTGATCTCGTTGCCGCGGATCGCGCGCATCTCGCGGTCCGTGCACTTCAGCAGGTCGCGGCCTTCGAAGCGGATGGCGCCCGCGATCTTGCCCGGCGGCTCGGGGATCAGCCGCAGGATGGACATGGCGGTGACCGACTTGCCGCAGCCGGATTCGCCCACGATGGCGACCGTCTCGCGCGCCTCGACGTGGAAGGACACGCCGTCCACCGCGCGGTTGATGCCGTCGCGGGACCGGAAATGGGTCTGCAGGTTGTCGACTTCGAGCAGGGCCATGGGGCTCAGATCCTCTTTGCCATGCGCGGGTCGAGCGTGTCGCGCAGGCCATCGCCCAGCATGTTCACCGCAAGCACGGTGATCGACAGGAACACGGCCGGGAAGAACACGATGTAGGGCTTCACCTGCCAGAGCGCGCGGCCCTCGGCCATGATGTTCCCCCAGGACGGGATGATCGGCGGCGTGCCCGCGCCGATGAAGGACAGGATGGATTCCGTGATCATGGCGGACGCGCAGATGAAGGTCGCCTGCACCGTCATGGGGGCGATGGTGTTGGGCAGGATGTGGCGCCAGATGATGACCGGCGTGCGCGTGCCCGCCGCCACCGCGGCGTCCACATAGGGCTGTTCGCGCAGCGACAGCACCACGCCGCGCACCAGGCGCGACACGCGCGGCACCTCGGCGATGGTGATGGCGATGATCACGTTCTGGACCGACCCGCGCGTCAGCGCCATCAGCGCGATCGCGAGCAGGATCGGCGGGATCGACATCATGCCGTCCATCACGCGCATCACGATGCTGTCCGCCCAGCGCACGAAGCCCGAGACGAGGCCGATGGTCAGGCCGATGATCGATGCGCAGATCGCCACCGAGAAGCCGACGATGAGCGAGACGCGCGCGCCGTAGATCACGCGCGAATAGACGTCGCGGCCCAGCATGTCCGTGCCGAACCAGTATTCTGCCGAGGGTTCCCGCGTGCGGCGCGCCGGGGCCAGCGCGGTCGGGTCCACGGTCCAGAACAGCGGCGCGAACACCGCCATGATCACCATCAGCAGCACGATGCTGCCGCCGATCGCGATGGTGGGGTTCCGGTACAGGAAGCCCCAGATGCCGCGGCGTGCCTTCACCGGCGGCATGATGTCGCCCATCGGCGCCGCGGCGGCGACATTGGCCGCCGAGACGTCGCCCGGGCTGAGGACGGATGCGGAGGCCATCAGTAGCGGATCCTCGGGTCGAACAGGGTGTAGAGGATGTCGATCAGCAGGTTGACCAACACGTAGGTGAAGGAGAACAGCAGCACGACGCCCTGGATCACCGGGTAGTCGCGCCGCAGGATGGCATCCACGGTCAGGCGGCCCAGGCCGGGGATGGCGAACACGCTCTCGGTCACCACGGCGCCGCCGATCAGCAGCGCGATGCCGATGCCGATGACGGTCACGATCGGCACCGCCGCGTTCTTCAGCGCGTGCAGGAACAGGATGCTGCGCAGCCCCGCGCCCTTGGCGCGCGCGGTCCGGATGTAGTCCTGCTGCAGCACCTCGAGCATCGACGCGCGGGTGATGCGCGCGATCAGCGCGATGTAGACCGACCCGAGCGCGATGGCGGGCAGGATCAGGTTCTCGATCCAGGGGACGAAGCCCTCGCTGAAGGGCGTGTAGCCCTGCACCGGCAGCCATTCGAGCTCGAGCGCGAAGACGTAGGCGAGCAGGTAGCCCACCACGAAGACGGGCACCGAGAAGCCCAGCACCGCGAAGCCCATCACCATCTTGTCGACGAAGGTGCCGACGCGCGCCGCCGCGACCACGCCCATCGGCACCGCGATCGAGACCGCGAGGATGAGCGTGACCACCATCAGCGACAGGGTGGGTTCGAGGCGCTGCTTGATCATCAGCGACACCGGCAGGTTCGTGAAGATCGACACGCCGAGATCGCCGCGCAGGATGTCGAACACCCAGGCCCCGAACCGCACCAGGTAGGGGCGGTCGAGGCCGAGGCTGGCGCGGATGCGCTCGACATCCTCCGGGGTGGCCTGGTCACCCGCGATCACCGCCGCCGGGTCGCCCGGCGCGATGTAGAGAAGGCTGAAGACGAACAGCGCGACGACCGCCATCACGGGGATGGTGGCCAGCACGCGTCGGACGACATAGGCGAACATGATCGCGGATTACCTGTCAGTTGGTCAGGACTTGGACACGCCCCAGAAGAACGGGATCGGCGCGCCGATCACGCCCGTCACGTTGCGCCGCCATGCCTGGTAGGTCTTGTAGAAGCCGGTCGGCACGTAGGTGACGTGGTTCATCGCCGCGGCGTTCATCTCCGCGACCGCGGCCTTCTCGGCATCGAGGTTCGGCGCGTCGAACCACTTGTCGCGGGCGGCTTCCACCGCCGTGTCGTTCGGCCAGCCGAACCAGGCGCCGTCGCCATGCGCGCGCAGCGCCAGGTAGGCGGCCGGGTTGATGCAGTCCGCGCCGGCATGCCAGGTGTGGAAGATGTGCCAGCCGCCACGCCCCGGCGGCTCCTTCACCGCGCGGCGCTGGCCCACGGTGCCCCAGTCGGTGGCGACGAAGTCCACCGTCATGCCGAGCGAGCGCAGCAGCGCGTTGGTCACCTCGCCCATCGCCTTGAGCGGCGGCTGGTCCTGGCCGACCAGCACCGTGATCGGCTGGCCGTTGTAGCCCGATTCCGCCAGCAGGCGCTTGGCGGCGTCGATGTTGCGCGGCCCCTTCAGGATGTCCCCGCCCGCTTCCGTGTACAGCGGCGTGCCCGGCGTGAAGAAGGACGGCAGCGTCTGCCACAGGCTGCGGTCGTCGCCCACCACCGCCTGCATGTAGTCGGTCTGGCTGAGCGCCATGGCGATGGCGCGGCGCGCGCGCACGTCGTTGAACGGCGCGTGCAGGTGGTTCAGCCGGAAGGAGCCGATGTTGCCGAGCGGGTCGGCGATGTCGACCATGATGTTGCGGTTGCGGCGCAGAGTCGGGATCAGGTCGGTGAGCGGCGTCTCCCACCAGTCGATCTCGTTGTTCTGCAGCGCGGCCGAGGCCGTCGCCGGGTCGGGCATGATGATCCACTCGACGCGGTCGACCATCATGCGCTTGCCGCCGGCGAGCCAGGACGCCGGCTCCTGCCGCGGCACGTAGCCGTCGAACTTCGTGAAGACGGCCCTCGCACCGGGCACCCACTCGTTGCGCGCCAGCCGCATCGGGCCGGAGCCGATGAACTCGCTCACCTGCGTGAAGGGATCGGTGCGCGCGATCCGCTCGGGCATGATGAAGGCCATCGGCGTGTTGTTCTTGCCGAGGGCGACCAGCATCTTCGGGTAGGGCGACTTCAGGCGCCAGCGGAAGGTGGTGTCGTCCACCGCGCTTACCGGTTCCTCCTGGATGGCGCGGATCATCTGGCCCATGCCGTCGCGCACCGCCCAGCGGTTCAGGCTGGCTGCGACGTCGCGCGCGCGCACCGGCTCCCCGTCGTGGAAGCGCAGGCCCGACCGCAGCTTGAAGGTCCAGGTCTTGCCGCCGTCGGTGACTTCCTCGCTCTCGACCATCTGGCGCTGCGGCGTCAGGTTGGCGTCGAAGCCGTACAGCGTGTCCCACACCAGGCAGGCGGCGTTGCGCACGACGTACTGCGTGCCCCAGATCGGGTCGAAATTCGCGAGGTTCGCCTGCGGCACGAAGCGCAGCGTGCGCGCCGCGGCGCTCTGCGACAGGGCCGGGGCGGAAAGCCCGCCGGCCGAGCCGATCGCGGCCACGCCGGCGCCGGCCTTGAGGAACGTTCTGCGGTCCATACAAACTCTCCCTGTTGGCGTCCAGGCAAGGCCTCCCCTGCCCGGTTGCCGGTCACATTGCATCATCCGTGTGCGCCCGACCAGCACCCGGCCAGGGGGCTGGAGCAGGCGCCGTCATGGCTTCGCCCCGGCCCCCTCGGAGGACCGGGGGGGCCTTGCACCGGGCGTGCCAGAAAGTCTCAGCTCTTGCCGATGTTCCAGAACACCGTCGCCGGGGCGCGGAACATTCCCGTGACGTTCCGCCGCCAGGCCGAGGGCTGCCAGTAGTAGCCGAGGGGGACGTAGTACATCGCGTTCATCGCCTCGCGGTTCAGCGCCTCCCCGATCCGGCGGCCTTCGGCGGGATCGCCGCCCTTCTCCACCCATTCGGCGCGCAGGCGCTCGACCTCCGGCACGTTCGGCCAGCCGAACCAGGCGTCGTTGCCGTTCGCGCGAAGGAACAGGTGGAAGACCGGCAGCGCCAGCGACTGGCCGGAGGAGGTGGTGTGGATGATGCTCCACCCGCCGCGCTCCACCGGCTCGCGCGAGGTGCGCCGCTGCACGAGCGTGCCCCAGTCGGCTGCGATCAGCTCGAGGTTCATGCCGAGCCGGCGCAGCACGTCCGCAGTCATCAGCGACAGCGCGTTGATCTGCGGGTAGTCGCCCGGCGCGATCAGCACGACCTTCTCGTTGTTGTAGCCCGCTTCCCGCAGCGCGGCGCGGGCGCGGTCGATGTTGCGCACCTTGAGGACGTCGCTGCCCACCTCGTTGGCGAGCGGCGTGTCGCAGGTGAACACGCCCTCGCACACGCCCCAGCCGGCCGGGTCGTCGCCGGCGACCGCGCGCAGGTAGTCGCGCTGGTCGATCGCCATCGCCACGGCGCGGCGGATGGCGGGGTTGTTGAAGGGCGGCTGCAGCGTGTTGAAGCGGGCGACGCCGTAGGTGCCGTCGGTCAGGCGCTGCTCGACCACGACGTTGCGGTTGCGCCGCAGCATCGGCAGCAGGTCGTGCAGCGGGTACTCCCAGTAGTCGTGCTCCCCCTGCGCGATGGCGTTGGCACTCGTCGCGGGGTCGGTGATGATCGTCCACTCGACGCGGTCGATGCGCGGCACGCGCCCGCCGGCCAGCCCGTCGACCGGCTCCTGCCGCGGCACGTAGCGCTCGTTCTTCGCCCAGGCGGCGCGCTGGCCGGGATTCCATTCGTCGCGCAGGAAGCGGAAGGGGCCCGACCCGACCGTGTCGCGGATCTGCTGGAAGGCGTCCGTCTGGGCGATGCGCTCGGGCATCACGAAGCAGGGGAACTGCGTCTGGCCGAGCGCCATCAGCAGCAGCGGCGTCGGGCGATGCAGCCTGAAGCGGAAGGTCCGGTCGTCCACCGCCGCGACTTCCGCGATGTTGGGCCAGAGCACCTGCATGAAGGGATCGCGCCGCCGCCAGCGGTCGATCGAGGCAACGCAATCCTTCGCCAGCACCCTTTCGCCGTCGTGGAACATCAGCCCGTCGCGCAGGCGGAAGGTCCAGGTCAGCTGGTCCTGGGACACGTCCCAGCCTTCGGCCATCTGCGGCTTCACCGCGCCGGAATTGTCGGTCGCGCAGATCTGGTCGTAGATCAGGAAGGCGTTGTTGCGCGTGACGACAGCGGTGGTCCAGATCGGGTCCAGGCTGGTCAGGTTCGCCTGCGGGATGACGCGCAGCGTGCGCGCGGCAGCCCCCTGCGCGATCGCGGGCGCGGCCGTGCCGCCGGCGGCGATGCCCGCCGCCGCGCCGAGGAAGGTCCTGCGTTCCATGGCCATCTCTCCCCTCAGGTCCTGCGGATGCCCCAGTACAGCGCCAGCCCCGGCACGCGCCCGGTCAGGTTCCGCCGCAGCGCCGTCATGGACAGGTACGAGCCGACCGGGACATAGGGCAGCTCGTCCATCGCGACGCGCTGCATCTCGCGCGCCAGGCGCTGTTCGGTCGGCAGGTCCGGCGCCTCGAACCAGGCGTCGCGCAGTTCCTCCAGGCGCGGGATGTCGGGCCAGCCGAACCAGGCGTTGCTGCCGTTGCCGCGCATCGGGAAATGCGCCGCCGGATCGACGAAATCGACCGAGGAGAAGGAGGTGAACAGCATGCTCCAGCCGCCGCGGTCGACCGGCTCGCGGGAGGTGCGGCGCTGCACCGTCGTGCCCCAGTCGGTCAGCACGATGTCGGCGTTGAAGCCGAGCCGGCGCACCAGGTCCGCGCCCACCTGCGTCATGGCCGCGGGGGCGAGGATGTCGGTCGGGCCGATCAGGCGCATCGGCTGGTTGGTGTAGCCGGCCTCGCGCATCAGCGCGCGGGCGCGGTCGAGGCTGCGCGGCCCGCGCAGCGCGTCCAGCGCCTCGTCGTTCGCCAGCGGCGTGCCGGGCGTGAACAGGCCGACGCCGGTCCGGAACAGCGCCGCATCGGTGCCGACCACCGCCTGCATGAAGTCCTCCTGGCTGACCGCCGGAAGGATCGCCTGGCGCATCTTCTTGTCGTTGAAGGGCCCGTGCAGGTGGTTGAAGCGCAGGATGCCGGTCAGCGGCAGCGGGTCGATCGCCTCGATCGCGACGTTCCGGTTGCGGCGCAGCAACTGCTGGATCTCGGGCGGCGGCTGCTCGTACCAGTCGATCTCGCCCGTCTGCAGCGCGGCGGCCGCGGTCGCGGCGTCGACGATGATCTGCCACTCGACGCGATCGAAATGCGCGATCTTCGGGCCCGCCGTCAGGCTCGGCGTGCCGGAGGAAACCGGCACGTAGTCCCGGTTGCGCTCATAGACCACGAGGCTGCCGGAATTGAACTCGTCCGCCTTGAAGCGGAAGGGACCGGAGCCGACCGCCTCGCGCACCTGCTGGAACGGATCGGTGCGCGCGAGCCGTTCCGGCATGATGAAGGCCGGGCTGTTGGAGACCTGGCCGAGCGCCTTGAACAGCAGCGGGAAGGCGCGCTTGAGCTTGAAGCGCACGCGCCGGTCGTCCACCACCTCGAGCGCATCGACGACCGTCGCCAGCTTCTGCCCGAAGGGGTTCCGCCGCATCCAGCGGTTGATGGACGGCACCACGTCCTGCGCGCGGACCGGCTCGCCATCGTGGAACTTCAATCCAGGGCGGAGCGTGATGGTGACGACCTTGCCCTCATCCTCCACCACATGGCCCTCGGCCATCTGCGGCTGGGCGCGGAACTCCGCGTCCATCCCGTAGAGGCTGTCGTAGATCATGTGCCCGTGATTGCGGGTGATGTTCGCCGTCGTCCAGATCGGGTCGAGGCTCGTCAGGTTCGCCTGCGGCACCATCTTCAGGACGCGGTTCTGCGCCGGCTGCGCGGTCGCGAAGCGCGGCAACGCGCCGGCCGCGCCGGCGGCGGCACCCGCCTTCAGCAGGTCACGACGGTTCATCACTGTTCTCCCAGCCCCAGTCGGACGGCATCTGACCAGCCGCGGGCGAGGACGGCAACCCTGGGATCAGCTGCGCTGAAGGTTCCAGAACACGGGCAGCCCCTTCACCATGCCGGAGATGCCGCGGCGATAGGCAGTGGCCTGGAAATACTGCCCAAGCGGCAGGTAGGGGGCCTCCCGCATCGCCTCGGCCTGCATCTCCCGCGCGATGCGCTGCTGCGCGGGCAGGTCCGGCGCGTCGAGCCAGGCGCCGCGCAGCTCCTCCATCTTCGCCATGGTCGGCCAGCCGAACCAGGCGCGCTCGCCAGTGCCCCGCATCGCCTGGTGCACGCCCGGATGCGCGGTGTCGAGCCCGGCCCAGAAGGTGAAGAACATGCTCCAGCCGCCGCGCTCCGGCGCTTCCCGCCGCGCGCGGCGCTGCACCACCGCGGCCCAGTCGGCCGAGAAGACCTCCACGTCGAAGCCGACCTGCCGCAGCATCCCCGCACCCACATTCGCGAGCGCCGAGAGCGTCGGGAAGTCGTTCGGCGCGAGCAGCACGACCTTCTCCCCGCCATAGCCGGCCTCGGCGATCTCGCGCTTCACCCGCTCGATGTCGCGCGCCGAGGTCAGGGGGCCGAGCGCTTCCTCGCTCGCGAGCGGCGTGCCCGGGGCGAAGAAGCCGACATCGTCGCGCCAGAGGCTGCGATCCTCCCCGATCACCGCCTGCATGAACTCCCCCTGGTTGACCGCGCCGAGCAGCGCGCGGCGGATCACCGCGCGGTCGAAGGGGGGATGGAGGTGGTTGAAGCGCGCCATGCCGACGAAGCCGGTCGGGTCGGGGATCTCCATCACGATGTTGCGGTTGCGCCGCAGCGTGGGCTGGAGGTCGGAGGACGGGTTCTCCCACCAATCGACCTCGCCCGCCTGCAGCGCGGCGGAGGCGCTCGCCGCATCCGGCTGCACATGCCATTCGACGCGGTCGAACAGCGCGCGCTTGGGTCCCGCGGTCCAGGCCGCAGCGCCTTCCGCGCGCGGCACGTAGCCGTCGAAGCGGGCATAGGCGATGCGCCCGCCGGGGACGCGTTCATCGGCCAGGTAGCGGAAGGGGCCGCTGCCGATCATCTCGGTCACCGGCCGGGTCGGGTCGGTCTCGGCCAGCCGCTCGGGCATGATGAAGCAGACCGGCGCGGTCACCTTGGCGAGCGCGTCGAACAGCCGCGGAAAGGGGCGCGAGAGGCGGAACAGGATGGTCCGCTCGTCGGTCGCCGCGATCTCCTCCGTACGGGCCATCAGCGCCTGGCCCATCGCGTCGCGCTGCGCCCAGCGGCGGATGGAGGCGACGCAATCCTGCGCGCGCACCGCCTCCCCGTCGTGGAACTTCAGGCCTTCGCGCAGGCGGATGGCCACGCGCCGGCCGTCATTCTCGACCGTATGGCCCTCGGCCATCTGGGGCGCGGGCGCGTAGTCGGCATCGAGGCCGTACAGCGTGTCGAACACCGCGAAGCCGTGCAGGCGCGTGACATTCGCTGTGGTGACGATGGGGTCGAGCACCGCGAGGTCGGCCTGCGGGACGAACTTCAGCGTCCTCGGCGCCGCCGCCGTCCCCTGCCCGAGCGCCGGCCGCGCCAGCGCGGGCAGCGCGAGGACCGCGGCGATCAGGGCACGTCGTTGCATCGGCCAACTCCGGAACGGGCGCCCGTCTTGACCAGATCGGCGGGCCCCGCGCAAGCCGCGCGGAGCCCCGCCCCCATCACGTCCGCCGGACGTTCCAGAACAGCGGCGGCTGGCCCTTGAGCATGCCGGTCAGGTTCCGACGATAGGCGGTCGGCTGGTAGTACATGCCCGTCGGCACGTAGGGCACTTCCTCGAAGGCGATGCGCTGCATCTCGGTCGTGGCGGCGAGCGCGGCGGCGTCGTTCGGCGCGTCGAACCACGCGTTGCGCTGCGCCTCGATCGCCGGGATGGTCGGCCAGCCCGGCCAGGCCCCGTCGCCATGGCCGCGGATCGAGGCATGGCTCGCGGGGTTCCAGTGGTCGACGCCGCTCCAGAAGGTGAAGAAGCCGGACCAGCCGCCCTGCTCGAGCGGATTCCTGCTGGCGCGCCGCGTGACCACCGTGCCCCAGTCCGCGCTGACCAGGTCCACGTTGAAGCCCATGCGGCGGAACAGGTCGGCGCCGACCAGCGTCGCCGCGTTGATCGATGCCAGGTCCGTCGCGTTCAGCAGGACGAGCCGCGCGCCCATCGCGCCCGCCGCCTGCAGTTCGGCCCGCGCCGCGTCGATGCTCTTGCGCAGCCGGTCGAGCCCGACGGTCGAGGCCGAGGGGCTTTCCGGCGCGAAATAGCCGATCCCTTCCCGCCGCAGGTTGGTCCGGCCGGGCACGCCCGCCTCGCCGATCACGGCGGTCATGAAGTCGATCTGGTTGATCGCCGTCAGCACCGCGCGGCGCACGGCCGGGTTGTTGAAGGGCGCGGTCAGGTGGTTCGGGCGGAAGATCCCGATCAGGCCGGTGCCGTTGATGATGTCGACGGCGATGTTGCGGTTGCGCGCCACCAGCGGGAACAGGTCCGCCGTCGGCTGTTCCCACCAGTCGATCTCCCCCGCCTGCAGCGCCGCGGCCGCGGTCGAGGCGTCGGGGATGATCCGCCATTCCACGCGGTCGAAATGCGCGACCTTGGGGCCCGCCGTCATCGAGGGCGTGCCGGAGGCGACCGGCACGTAGTCCGGGTTGCGCGCATAGACCAGCGAGGAGCCCGGCACCCATTCGTTCTGCACGAAGCGGAAGGGGCCGCTGCCCACGGCTTCCGCGATGTTGGTGAAGGGATCGACGTTGGCCAGACGCTCCGGCATCACGAACAGGCAGCTTGTGGTGACCTTGCTGAAAGCCTCGAGCATCTTGGGGAAGGCGCGGCTGAGGCGGATCGCGAAGACGCGGTCGCTTTCCTCCGTCATGTCGGCGACGCGCGCCATCAGCTCCTGCCCGAAGGCGTCGCGGCGGCCCCAGCGGCGGATGGACGCGATGCAGTCCCGCCCGCGCACCGGCGTGCCGTCGTGGAACTTCAGCCCCTCGCGCAGCGTGAAGCGCCACAGCAGCCCGTCATTCTCGACCACATGGCCCTGGACCATCTGCGGCTGCGGGCGGAACTGCTCGTCCATGCCATAGAGCTGGTCGTAGACCAGGAAGGCGTGGTCGCGCGCCACGAAGGCCGTGTTGGTGAAGGGGTCGATGTTGCCCGGATTGGCGTGCGGCACGTAGCGCAGCGTGCGCGCGGCGGCGGTCTGCGCGATGGCGATGCGCGGCAGGGCCGCGGCGGCGGCGGCGCCCGCCAGCAGGTCGCGTCGGAACATCCTTGTGGGTCTCCGCATCCGGATTGAAGCCTGCGAAGTGTCTAGCGCAGCGCGGTCAGCCGATCCAGCGCGGCAGCGCCATCACCGAATCCTCCCAGAAGGTCATCACCAGCAGCCCGAGCGTCAGCACGCCGAGCAGCGGCAGCAGCCAGCGATAGGTCTCGACCTCCCGGATTCCGGCCAGCCGGCAGGCCGCCATCAGGTTGACGCCGAGCGGCGGCGTCGCCCCGCCGATCGAGACGTTGATGATCAGCAGCAGCCCGAAATGCACCGGGTCGATGCGATAGGCCGTGAGCAGCGGCATCAGCACCGGGGCGAGGATGATGACGGTGGCCAATGCCTCCATGAAGGTGCCCAGGACCAGCAGCACGATGGTCAGCAGCAGCAGCACCATGGCGCGGCTGTCCGTCCAGCCGGTGATGGCGGAGGTGATCGCCTGCGGCATGCGCTCGGCCGCCAGGATCCAGCCGAACAGGGAAGCCGTGGCGATCACGAACAGGATCGCCGTGGTCCCTTCGGCCGCGTCGCGCAGCGCCGCCCAGATGTCGCGCCAGCCCATGCTGCGTTCCACCAGCAGCCCGATCACGAGGGCGTAGGCGACCGCGAGGCCCGCCGCCTCGGTCGGCGTGGCGAGGCCGGCGCGGATGCCACCCACGATGATCAGCGGCACGACCAGCGCCAGCGCGCTCGCCCGCAGGGCGGCCAGCGCGCGCCGCCCGCTGAAGGGTTCCGCCGCCGCGCCCCAGCCATGGCGCTTCGCCAGCACCACGGTCGTCGCCATCATCAGCCCCGCCAGCACCGCCCCGGGGATGAAGCCGGCCAGGAACAGCTGCCCGACCGAGGCATTGGTCAGCGTGGCGTAGACGACCATGACGATCGAGGGCGGGATCACCTGCCCCAGCGTGCCGGCCGAACCCAGCAGCGCGCAGGAAAACCCCGCCGGATAACCCTGCCGCGCCATGGCCGGCAGCATGATGCCCCCGATCGCCACCACATCGGCGATGGAGGAACCCGACAGCGCGCTGAACAGCGCGCAGCCCATCACCGCCGCCGCCCCCAGCCCGCCGCGAAGATGCCCCACCAGCGCGACGCACAGGTCGGCGATGCGCTTGGTCAGCCCCGCCCCGGTCATCAGGTTGCCCGCCAGCAGGAACAGCGGGATCGCCAGCAGCGGGAAGGAATCGAGCCCGCCCACCATGCGCTGCGCCACCACCAGCACCGGCGCCGCGTCGAAGATCAGCAGGTAGCCCAGCGCGGCGAGCCCCAGCCCGAAGGCGATCGGCACGTCGAGCAGCAGCGTGATGGCGAACAGCGCCAGCAGCGTGGTGACGCCGATGGTCACCGCCGCAGCGCCGCCGCCGCGTCGATCACGCGCGGCACCTGCAGCAGCGCCGCCAGCGCGCCGCCGATCGCGACGGGCAGGTAGAAGATCGCCGCCGGCACCTCGAGCGCCGGGGTGGTGGAGGTCCAGGTGATCTCGGCCATCTCGGACGCCGTCGCCGCGAGCACCAGGGCGAAGGCCGCGACCAGCACTTCCGCCAGGCACCGGCAGGCGGCGCGCATCCGCGCCCCGCGCGCCCACAAATCGAGCAACCCGGCCTCGAGGTTCACCCCTCGAGCGGTGGTGGAAACGAGGCCGATGAACACCGCCCAGACCATCAGGATGCGCGGCAGTTCCTCGGTCCAGCTGGGCGTGCGGCCGAAGGCGAAGCGGGAGACAACGGTCCAGAACACCACCGCCGCGATCGCCGCGGTCAGCAGCGCCGCGATCGCCATGCAGGCCGAGGCCGCCGCCGACGCCGCCCGGCGCAGCGCCGTCACGCCACCGCGCGCCGGTACAGCGCCATGACCTCCGGCCCGAAGGTCGCCTCGTATTGCTGCCACACAGGCTGCACGGCGCGCTGGAAGGCGGGCTTGTCCACCTCGTTCACCTGCATGCCCTTCTCGCGCAGCTTCGCCAGGAAGTCGGCGTCGCTCTCCTCGATCATGCGGCGCTGCGCCACGCCCCATTTGCGACCCAGCTCGCCCAGCAGCGCGCGGTCGGCGGCGGGCAGCCGGTCCAGCACGCGCTTCGATCCCATCAGATGCGCCCCACCCCAGACATGGCCGGTCATGGACATGAAGCGCTGCACCTCGAAGAAGGAGGAGGTGAAGATGATCGAGAGCGGGTTCTCCTGCGCGTCGAACAGCCCCTGCTGCAGGGCCGCGTAGAGCTCGCCGAAGGCGAGCGGCGCCGGTTCCGCCCCCAGCGCCTTGAAGGTGTCCACCCGCACGCGGTCCGGCGGGGTGCGGATCTTGAGCCCGCGCAGGTCGGCCGGCTGGACGATCGGCTGGCGCCGGTTGGTCACGTGCCGGAAGCCGTTCTCCCACAGGCCGAGATCGACCATGCCCCTGGCTTCCACCAGCCGCCCGAGCGCCTGGCCCAGCGGGCCTTCCAGCGCCGCGAAGGCCTGTTCGCGCGACAGCCAGGCATAGGGCATCTCGATGATGCCGAAGCGCGGCTCGAAGGTGTTGAGGTCCGACGACCCGACCAGCGCGAGCTCGATCGTGCCGGTCTGCACGCCTTCCAGCGCCTGCCGGTTCTGGCCGAGCTGCGCGCCGGGGAAGACCTGCACCGCCAGCCGCCCGCCGGAGCGTTCAGTCGCCTCCCGCGCGAAGCCCTCGGCGGCGAGGTGCCAGGAATGCGTCGGCTGCAGCACATGGGCGAGCCGCAGGCGCGTCTGCGCCGCCGCGCCGCGGGTGATGGCCGGCGCGGCGAGCAGGCCGGCGAGAAGCGGGCGACGGGCGATCATGCGGGCCTCCGGGGCTGATGCGACGCAGCATCGGCCCCTTCGCCGCGCGCCTCAATACCCCGCCCGGCCCGTCACGCCTCGGGCGGCGCGAAGACCGCCGCGGCCAGGCGGTTGAAATCGGCCTCGTCCGGGACCGCGTCGCGCAGCGCTTCCCACGCCGCGGCGGCGCGCGCGGTGGCGTCGAGCGGCGCGCCGACCGAAGCCGCGAGCCCGAGCGCGAGGCGCACATCCTTGCGCATCAGCCCGGCCGAGAATCCGGAATCGAAGGTCTCGGACAGGATCCAGCGCGGCCAGTTCACCTCGGTGGCGGCAGAGCGGCCGGTCGCGCCGTTGATCACCGGCAGCAGCGCCTCCGGCGCCACGCCCGCCGCCGCGCCGAGCCGCAGCGCCTCGGCCGAGACGACGAGGTTGGTCGCGACCAGCAGGTTGTTCACGAGCTTGGCCACCTGCCCCGCGCCGGAGGGGCCGATGTGCAGCACCTTGGCCGCGAGCAGGTCGATCACCGGCCGCGCGCGCGCGAGCGCCGCGCCATCCCCGCCGATCATCATCGCGAGCGTGCCCGCCGCCGCCCCGGCCGGCCCGCCCGAGACCGGCGCGTCGAGATAGGCGCAGCCCCAGCCCTCGGCCGTCGCGGCGAAGCCGCGCGCCTCGGCGGGCGCGAGGGTGGAGGTGTCGATGATGACGCTGCCCTTGGACAGCACCGGCAGGATCGCGGAGAGCACCGTGCCGACCGCCCCCGCATCGGGCAGGGAGAGGATGACCTCGGGCCCGACCGCGCCGCCCAGCCCGCCCGGCACCGCGGCGCCCGCGGCGGCCGCTGCGGCGCGCCGTTCCTCCTCGAGGTCCCAGGCCCGCGGCGTGCGTCCCGCGGCGACCAGCCGGCGCAGCATCGCAAGGCCCATGTTGCCGAGCCCGACCACCGCGACCATCGCCATTCTCCCCGATTCGCGGGTCACCGTGACAGCGCCCCCGGGGCTGGGCAAGCGGCCGCGGCCGCCCTACAGACGCGGCATGAGCGACCTGCCCCTGATCGGCCCCCTGCTGGTCCGCCTGCTCGGCCCGGCCCGGGCGGCGCTGGCGCAGGAATTCCTGCGCTTCGGCATCGTCGGGACGATCGGCTTCGTGGTCGACACCGCCGTGCTCTACGGGGCGCTGGCGCTCGGCGCCGGGCTATATGGCGGGCGCGCCATCTCCTACGTGACGGCGGCGACCACCACCTGGCTGCTCAACCGGGTCTGGACCTTCCGGCACCGCGCTGGCGGGGCGGCGGCGCACCGGCAATGGGCGCTGTTCGTGCTGGTGAACCTGGGCGGCTTCGCGCTGAACTACGGGACCTACGCCGCGCTCGTCACCTGGGTGCCGCTGGTCGCGTCCTGGCCGGTGCTCGGTGTCGCGGCGGGGTCGGTCGCGGGGATGTTCGCGAACTTCTTCCTCTCGCGCGCCTTGGTCTTCGCGCCCCGCTGAGCGTCAGCCGCGCGGGCGCATCATCCCCAGCACGGCGACGAAGAAGGCGCCGAAGGCCAGCTGCAGGCCAAGCAGCATGGCGGTGACCGAGGCGATGGCGAGCCGCAGCGCCCCCGTCCCGCGCAACTCCCCGAAGCGCTCCGCGCCCCAGATCGCGACCGTGCCCAGGCCGAGGCCGAGGCCGGTGAGCACCAGGATGCCGGCCACGATCAGCGCGGGTTCGAGCCCGAAGCGCGCGAGCGCGGCGTTGAGCGCGCGGGACTCCGGCACCATGCCCATCTGCGCCCCGTAGATCCGGGAAAACACCCAGAACTGCACCGCCTGGAAGCCCATCACCGTCGCACCCGATGCATACAACAATGTATGCACGTCGAAGGTCAGGCCGAAGGCACGCGCCGGGCCCGGCAGCAGCGCCGCCATCGTCGCCAACCCCGCCAGCGCCAGCGCCAGCCCGGGATAGAGGAACAGCCAGCGCGGGCAGAACACCAGCAGGAAGCGCAGATGCCTCCAGCCATCGCGCCAGGAACGCAGATGCGGCGGCCGCGACCGCCCATCCTTGGACAGCGTCGTGGGCACCTCGGCGATGCGCAGCCCCTGCATCGTCGCCTTCACCACCATCTCGGAGGCGAATTCCATCCCCGGCGCGCGCAGGTCGAGCGCGAGCATCGCCTCCCGCCGGAAGCCGCGCAGGCCGCAATGGAAGTCGCCGACTGGGCTGCCGTAGAAGACCCGCCCGATGGTCGAGAGCACCGGGTTGCCGAGGTAGCGGTGCAGCGGCGGCATGGCGCCGGGCTTGATCCCGCCGCGGAAGCGGTTGCCCATGACCAGGTCGAAGCCGTCCCGCAGCTTGGCCAGGAACGGGTCGAGGGCGGAGAAATCGTAGGAATCGTCGCTGTCGCCCATGACGACGAAGCGCCCGCGGGCGGCGCGGATGCCGGTGATCAGCGCAGCGCCGTAACCGCGCTCGGGCACCGGGACCACGCGCGCGCCCAGCCGCTCGGCGATCGCCTGGCTGCCGTCGGTGCTGCCGTTGTCGGCGACCAGCACTTCGCCGGCGACGCCGCTGCGGGCGAGGTAGCCCATCGCCTTCTCGACGCAGGTGCCGATCGTCTCGGCCTCGTTCAGGCAAGGCATGAGGATTGTGAGCTCGACCGTCCCGGCCTCGGCCTCACCGGCCATGATCACGTCCATGCCGCCACGTCCTCCCGCGCGCCGGGCCCCGCCGGGCGCCGCCTTCGGATGGGCCCGCCGCGGGGTTTCGGCAACCCCGGCTTGATGAATCGCGTGCTAGGATGCGTTCTGTGCGTGAGGGTCAGGGCAAGAAAGTCTTAAAAACTTGTAAATATCTTAGTCTTTGTCCTAACCTCGCGACACGAACACGCCTAATGATGCGAACCCCGGTGACGCCGCGCCCCCCCCCGGCGCAACACCCGGGCGCGCGGAAAGGATGACTGCGATCCATGGCCCCTGATCCGAGGATGGTCCTCGGCGAGACCCCCCCGGCCCAGACGCCGCTCGCCCGCGCACTCGCCGCCTGCCGCAGCCAGTTCATGGCCGTCGGCGTGTTCAGCGGCGTGGTCAACATCCTGCAGCTGACCGTCTCGCTGTACATGATGCAGGTGTTCGACCGGGTGCTCGCCACCCGCAACCTCGACACGCTGCTCTACCTGACGCTCATCGCCATCGCGGCGCTCGGCCTGCTCGCGGTGCTCGAGGCGGCGCGCTCGCGCATCATGCATCGCATCGGCGCATGGATGGAGGAGAAGGTCGCGCCGGAAGGCTTCGCCCGCGCGGTGGAAAGCCAGTTGCGCGGCCGCCCCTACCGGATGGAGGCGCTGCGCGACCTCGCCGTCTGCCGCGGCTTCATCGCCTCCCCCGGCGCGCTCTCGCTCTACGACGTGCCCTGGGTGCCGGCCTACCTGCTCGTGATCTTCGCGCTGCACCCGATGCTCGGCGCCGTCGCCGCGGTCGGCGCGCTGCTGCTGTTCGGCCTGACCGTGCTGAGCGAGGTCGCCACCTCGAAGCTGCTGCGGGAAGCGAACACCGGCGCCATGGTCTCCCAGCGCCGGGCCGAATCGATCGTGCGCAATGCCGAGGTCATCGACAGCATGGGCATGCTGCCCGCCGTCATGGCCCGCTGGCGCATCGGCGTGGCCGAGATGACGGCGCCGATGAACCGCGCCATGGACCGCGCCGCGCCGCTGCTCGCCATCACCAAGTTCACCCGCCTCGCGGTGCAGGTCGCGATCCTCGGCCTCGGCGCCTACCTGGTGCTGCAGCAGCAGATGACCGCGGGCGCGTCGATCGCCGCCTCGATCATCATGGGCCGCGCGCTCGCGCCCGTCGAACAGCTGATCGGCGGCTGGAAGCAGCTGGTGCAGGCGCGGCAATCCTGGCGGCGGCTGCAGGCCTTCCTGGTGCTGCCGCGGCTGCGCCCGCCCGGAATCCCGCTGCCCGAACCCCGCGGGCGGCTGGCGGTGGAACGCGTGACCTTCGGCTTCCCGGGGTCGGGCGTCGCCGTGATCAAGGGCGTGTCCTTCTCCCTCGAGCCGGCGGAAAGCCTTGCCATCATCGGCCCCTCGGCGGCCGGCAAGACGACGCTGATCCGCCTGCTGACCGGCACGCTGCAATGCAATTCGGGCGCGGTGCGGCTCGACGGCGCCGATGTCTACACTTGGCAGCGGGAGGATTTCGGCCGCCATGTCGGCTACCTGCCGCAGGATGTGGAACTGTTCGACGGCACCGTGATCGACAACATCTCCCGCATGGCGGAAGCCCCGGCGGAAGCGGTGTTCGACGCGGCCAAGCTCGCCGGCGCGCATGAGATGATCCTGCGCCTGCCCAAGGGCTACGAGACCGAGATCGGCGAGGGCGGCCAGCACCTGTCGGGCGGCCAGCGCCAGCAGATCGGCCTCGCCCGCGCCATGTTCGGCAATCCGAAGCTGATCGTGCTGGATGAACCGAACAGCAACCTCGACGGCGACTCCGAAGCCGCGCTGCTCGGCGCGCTGCAGGACCTGCGCAAGCGTGGCACCACGGTCGTGCTCGTCTCCCACCGCCCCGTCCTCGTGCAGGGGGTGGAGAAGGTGCTGCTGATGCGCGACGGCGCGGTCGAGATGTTCGGCCCGCGCACCGAGGTGCTGAAGAAGATCATGAAGCCCGCCCAGCCGACGCCGATCGCGGCCCCGCAGGCCGCCCGTGCCGAGCCGAAGGGAGCCCAGGCATGAGCGAGCCCGCCACCGCCGCGACCGCCCCCGGCCCGATGCCGGTCGCCCCGCCGCAGGCGGCCAATGCCGCGGCGCCGTCAGCCGCGACAGCCGCGACCGCCCCTGGCCGGCAGGAGGTGATCGCCCGCGCCGAACGCCTGCCCCCCGTCCAGCTGACCCTGCCCCGCGTGCCGGAGACGCCGCAGCGCCCGGGCACCCGCGGCACGGTGCTGTTCGGCTTCCTCGCCATGGTGGTCTTCTTCGGCGCCTTCGCCGCCTGGTCGATCTTCGCGCCGCTGACCGAGGCCGCGATCGCCCCCGGCATGATCAAGGTCGAGGGCACGCGCCGCACCATCCAGCACCTGGAAGGCGGCATCGTGCGGGAGATCCTGGTGCGCGACGGCGACCGCGTCGTCGCCGGCCAGACGCTGATGCGCCTGGACGACATCCGCGCCGGCACGGACCTCGAGGCGCTGCGCAGCCAGCGCTGGTCCTTCATGGCGCAGGATGCGCGGCTTGCCGCCGAACTGGACGACCGCGCCGACATCGCCTTCCCGGCCGACATCCTCGCCGCCGAGGAACCGCGCGCGATGGACGCCATGGCCGGCCAGCGCGCGGTGTTCGAGGCGCGCCGCGCCAGCCTCGTCAGCCAGGTCGCGGTGCAGGAAGCCCGCATCGGCCAGCAGGAGGCGATGATCGCCGGCGCCACCGGCCAGCTGCGCGCCCAGCGCGCCCAGCTGGAACTGATCCGGCGGGAGGAGGAGATCACCCGCGGCCTGGTGCAGCAGGGCCTGCAGCGCCTGCCCACCCTGCTCGCCCTCCAGCGCAGCGCGGCCGCGCTCGAAGGCCAGGGGGAGGAACTCCAGGGCCAGATGGAACGCGCGCAGCAGACCATCGCCGAGGCGCGCAACACCATCGCCGGCATCGTCAGCCAGCGCCGGCAGGAAGCCGCCGCCGAGCGCCGCGACATCCGCACCCGCCTCGCCGAGGTGGAGGAACGCATCCGCGCCGCGCAGGACGTGGCCCAGCGCCGCGACATCGTGGCGCCGGAAGCCGGCACGGTGCTGAACCTGCGCCTGTTCAACCTCGGCGCCGTGGTGCGGCCGGGCGACCCGGTGATGGACCTGGTGCCGGTGCAGGACCGGCTGATCGCCGAGGTCACCGTCCAGCCCTTCGACATCGACGTGGTCCATGTCGGGCTGCAGGCGGAAGTGCGCCTGCCCGCCTTCAAGCAGCGCCTCGTGCCCTACCTGCACGGGCATGTCACCTTCGTCGCGCAGGACGTGACGATCGACGAGCGCAGCCGCGCCTCCTACTACCGCGTCCACATCCTGATCGACGCGGAGCAGCTCGACCGGCTCCAGGGCGTGCAGCTGGTCCCCGGCATGCCGGTGGAGGCGATGATCCAGATCGGCGAGCGATCCTTCCTGCGCTACATGACGCAGCCGATCGTCGACAGCTTCGCCCGCGCCTTCCGCGAGCAGTAGAACCAGGAACGCATCCCATGTCCGACCACCGCACCACCCTGTTCGCCGACGGCGTCATCGAGGCGCAGGTCGCGCACGGCGTCGCGCGCATCACGCTGGCCATGACCGGCGGCGACGGGAAGGCCGTGCCCTGCGGCATGCTCTGCGTGCCCGTCACGCAGCTGCCCGCCCTGGTCAACGGCATGGGCAACCTGCTGCGGCAGATCGAGGAACGCGTGCGCGCGCAGGTCGCGCAGCAGCAGCAGGCGCCCGCCGGCGAGGCCGCGGCGGCCGATGGCGCCGTCCAGGCGCCGAGCGGCGCCTTCCGCTTCCAGGGCTGACGCGCCGCTACAGCGCCACCCCCGGCCATTCGTCGCCGCGGATCTCCGGTTCGTCGAACGCCGCGTGGCGCGCGGCATGCGCCTCGATGTCCGCGGCCAGCAGCCGCGCGGCGATCGCCTGCGACAGCCGCTGCGCGCCCGCGGTGATGGCCGGGATGTCGCCCGTCACCTTCCCGTGGCTCAGCGTGGCCGCGAAGTTGAAGCAGTGCAGCCGCGCGAGCCAGGGCGCGCGGCCCGGCACGCGCTCGGTGAAGGCGAAGCCCTCGTCGAGCCAGGGGCACAGGCCTAGAGCCGCGTCCCGCTCCGCCTCCGGCGGGGCGTAGGCGTCCCGCCACAGCCGGATGTCCTCGGCCATGGCGCCGAGTTCCGGCCGCAGCGCCACGTCCTGCAGGAAGCCGGTGCCGAGGATGACGAAATCCGCCGCCACCGCCCCGCGCGGCGTCGCCAGCCGCAGGCCGGCCCCGTCCCGCGCCACCGCTTCGACCCCCGCCCCCGTCATCAGCGTGGCGTTCGGATGCGCGGCGACGCGGCGCACGCTCTCGGCCGGCGGCGGCGTCTGCCGGCGCTCGACCGACAGCATCAGCCGCCAGCGCCAGGCGGCCGGCAGCGCGTGCCAGCCATGCCAGATGCCGCGGCTGTCGAGCGCCTTGGAGGAATTGACGCGCGGCAGGCTGCCCCGCCGCAGCAGCATGGTCAGCCGCGCGCAGCCGGCTTCGAGCGCCGCCCCCGCATTGTCGAAGGCCGAGGCGCCGGCGCCGATCACCACTACATGCCGCCCGGCCAGCGCGGCGAAGTCGATCGCGTCGGCCGAATGCGCCCAGCACCGCCCGCGCCATTCCGGCAGGAAGCCCGGCAGCAGCCGCGGCCCGCCGAGCCCGTCCCGCCCGGTGGCGAGCACCACATGCCGCGCGAACGCCACCCCGCCATCCGACAGGCGCAGCCGGAACAGCGCATCACCGGGTTCGATGCGCGCGACGCCGATGCCGTTGCGGACATCGAGCCCCGCGACGCGACGGAACCAGCGCAGGTAGTCCATCCACATCGCCGTCGGGATCTTTCCGAGCGCCTCCCACGCCTCGGCGCCGCGCGAGGCAGTGAACCAGGCGCGAAAGGTCAGGTCCGGCAGGCCGAGCGCCGGCCCGGCCAGCTGCTTCGGGCTGCGCAGCGTCGGCATGCGCGCATAGGTCGCCCAGGGGCCTTCCGCGCCCTCCGCCGCCGGATCGAAAAGTGCCACGCGCCGCACCCCGTCCCGCCGCAGCGCGAAGCCGGCCGCGAGCCCCGCCATGCCGGCGCCGAGGATGGCGACGTCGAGCGCCACCGACCCGTCCGGCGCCGCGACCGGCGGCACCCATGCGGCGGCCGGTTCCTGCAGCCACTCCAGCCCTTGCGCGAGGCGGGCTTCCAGGGCGGCGAGGCCAGGGGCGGGGTCGTGCTGCATCGCGGCAGGATAGTCGCGACGCGCCGCGGGCCCCAGCCCGTGCCATGCTGCGTGGATGGGCTGCGACCCCTCCCCGCCCGGCCTGCGCTGCGCCACCTGCCCCGCCCGCGCCCCCGGCCTCTGCGCGCCGATGCGCGGGCCGGAGGCGCTGGCGGCACTCGAGGCCGCGCGCCGGCCCGCGCTCGCCCTGCCGCCCGGCGCCGCCGTGTTCCGCCAGGGGGAGGCCTGCCGCGACGTCTTCATCCTGGTCGCGGGCTGGGTCGCTCTGGCCCAGGCGCTGCCCGACGGGCGGCGCCAGGTGCTGCGCTTCCTGCTGCCCGGCGCGATCTTCGGCCTGCATCCCGAGGAACAGGCGAACCACGCGCTGGGCGCGGAGGCGCTGACGGCGGCGCTGGTCTGCCCGATCCCGGCCGAGCGGCTCGCGGCGCTGCGCCATGCCTGGCCGGCGCTGGACGACCGCCTGCTGTGGTGCCTGGAGCGCGACGTCGCCTTCGCGGCGGAACAGGTGACGACGCTCGGGCAGCGGCCGGCGCTCGCGCGCGTCGCGCATCTGCTGCTGGAACTGCTGGTCAGGCTCGGCGGGCGGCATCCGCCGGCCGAAGGGGTCGCCGTGCCGGTGCCGCTGACGCACCGGCTGATCGGCGACGCCACGGGCCTGACGCCCGAGCACGTGACGCGGATGCTGCGCAGGCTGCGCCAGGACGGCGTCGCGCGGATCTCACGGGGACGGCTGACCTTGCTCGATGCGGCGCGGCTGGTCGCGCTCGCCGATCCGCCGGCGGAACTGCTCGCGCTCTGGGCCGCGTCGGGCTGAGGCCCGCCCGGCCGGCGGCGGCATGCGGCACGGGAAGGTCGACCCGCCAGCCGCTTGCCGCCGCGCGCTGGCATGGCGGGCGAAACGCCGCCACGGCCGCGCCCGGCGGCACTGATCTCGATCAGTGCGCCACGCCGGCGCGCGCGGCATGGTCCGCCCCCCATCCGCCGCCCCCCCCCGGCGCGGCGGACCGGCCCGACAGAATGGAGGGAGACAGCGATGGACAGCTTCACCACGCAAGGCCCGATGGCCGGCGCCGCCGGCATGCCTGCGGCCGACGCAGTGCCGCGCCTCGCCGCGACATGGATGCGCGACACGATGGACTTCATGGCCGAACGCCTGCGCGCCGATGCCCGCACGCTGCAGGAAGCGGGCTGCTGCGACAGCCTGTCCGACCTGACGATGGTGCAGACGCGCTGGGTGACGGAGGCGACGCAGGCCTATTCCGAAGCGACGCTCCGCTTCATGGAAAGCTTCGTCCGGCTGGGCGCGCCCGCGACCACCGATGAAGCGGCGCCGCAGCCCGAACCGGCCCCGCGCCGTCGCGCCCGGGACGCCGAGGCCGCCTGACGGCCGCGCGCGGCCGGGTGCTCAGGCCCCGGCCAGCGCCCGCTTGGCCACTTCGGCGAGGAACTTCGACGCGACCGGCAGGATCTCGTCGTTGAAGTCGTAGCGCGGGTGGTGGAGTTCGCGGCCATTCTCCGCCGGCCCGTTGCCGATCCAGACGAAGGCGCCGGGCACCTCGGTCAGGTACCAGGCGAAATCCTCGCCCGTCATGGCCGGGTCGATGTCGCGGCGCAGTTCCGTCACCGCGCCCGCGGCGGCGGCGGCGAGGTCGCGTTCGGCCGGCGTGTTCGCCGTGACCATGACGCCGGCGCGGAAGGAGAAATCCGCCTTCACGCCGAAGGTCGCGGCGATGCCGTTGGCGACGCGCGACAGCCCGCTCTCGATCGTCTCCATGTCCTGGTCGCGCAGCCAGCGCGCGGTGCCCTTGAGCGTGACGCGGGCGGTGATCTGGTTCTGCGCCTCGCCCCCTTCGACCACCGTCACGCTGACGACGCCGCCCGCCAGCGGGTCGAGGTTGCGCGCGACGATCGACTGGATGGCGACGATCGCATGACCCGCCGCGACCATCGGGTCGCGCGTCAGGTGCGGCAGCGCGGCATGGCCGGCATGGCCGTCGAACACGATCTGGAAGCGCGCGCCGGCCGCCATCACCGCGCGGTCGTGCACCGCGACGGTGCCCGCGGGCAGGCCCGGCCAGTTGTGCCAGCCGAAGATGCGTTCCATCGGGAAGCGCTTGAACAACCCGTCGGCGATCATCGCCTTCGCGCCGCCGCCGCCTTCCTCCGCCGGCTGGAACACCAGCCGCACCGTACCGGTCCAGGACGGATCGTCGAGCAGGACCTTCGCCGCGCCGAGCAGCGCCGTGGTATGCCCGTCATGCCCGCAGGCATGCATCACGCCGGGCACGGTGGAGCGCCAGGCGATGTCCTCGTTCTGCTCCTGGATCGGCAGCGCGTCCATGTCGCCCCGCAGGCCGACGGCGCGGTTGCCGCCGCCCCGCGACAGGGTCGCGACCACGCCGTGCCCGCCGACATTCGTTGCGATGTCGGTCACGCCCATCTCCCGCAACCGGGCGGCGACGAAGGCGGCGGTGTCGCCTTCATGCAGGGTGAGTCCGGGGTTGGCGTGCAGATGGCGGCGCCAGGCGGTAAGGGTCGAGGCGAGATCGTTGTGCATGACCCTTCGAGCCTATCCCCGCGCGCGCAAACGCACCATCGCCCCCGGCGCGGTCCTGGCGGGAACGCTGTGCGGCGCCTGGATGCTGGCTGCCGGCGCCGCGCGCGGGCAGGAAGCCGAACCCACCGCCGAGCCCGGCCTGCCCTATTCAGCCGAGGTCTCGCCCGAGGGCGCCGAGTCGCTGGCCGCCACCGCCGCAGCGGTCGCCCAGACGATCCGCCTGCGCGACTCCGCGCCGACCGACGCCTTCGGCCTGATCGTCCGCGTCCGCGCCGACCTGCCCCGGCTGATGGAGGTGCTGCGCGCCGAGGGCCATTGGGGCGGGTCCGTCGCCGCGACCATCGCCGGCCGTCCGCCCGACGACCCCGCCCTGCCCGGCCTGCTCGCCGCGGCGCGGGAGCCCGTGCCGGTCCGCTTCACCCTGACCCCCGGCCCGCAGTACCGGATCGGTCGCGTGGAGGCGGCCGCCGAACCGGCCGAGGCCGCGCCCGCCCTGCGCGCGGCGATGCCATCCGCCGGCATCGCGGAAGGCGATCCCGCCCGCGCGGCCACCGTGCTCGATGCCGAAGGCGCGATCATCGGGGCGCTGCGCCGCGCGGCCCATCCGCTCGCGACCGTCGCGGGGCGGGAGGTGTGGGTGGACCACGACCGCCGCACGCTCGACATAGCGTGGCGCATCGCGCCCGGGCCGCGCGCCCGCTTCGCGACGCCGGAGGTGGTGGGCCAGCAGCGCGTGGATGACGGGCTGCTCGCGCGCACCGCGGCGCGGCGGATGGAAGGGCAGGACTATTCGCCCGCGACGCTGGAACGCGGCCGCCGCGCGCTGATGGCCCTCGGCGTCTTCGAGAGCGTGCGGGCGGAACCCGGTACCGCGCTGACGCCCGATGGAAGGCTGCCCGTGACCTTCCGCGTGTCGGAACGGCCGCGCCGCGCGCTGGGCGCGAGCATCGCCTACGAGACGAACTACGGCGCGGCGGTCAGCGTCTACTGGGAACACCGCAACCTGTTCGGCGGCGCGGAGCGGCTGCGGCTTGAGGCGGAGGCGGCGCGGCTCGGCTCCTCGGGGCTCGACAATTCGACCTACCGCGCCTTCGCGACGCTCACCACGCCCGAGATCTGGCGCCAGGATGCGCGGCTGACGGTGCGCATGGGCGCGGTGCGCGAAAGGCTCGAAGCCTATGACCGCGACGCCGTGCTCGCCTCGGCACTCGCGGAGCGCTCGCTGTCGGACCGGCTCGCGGTGCAGGCCGGGCCGCTGTACGAGACCGGGCGCATCGGGCGCTATGGCGACCTCGAGGATTTCTCGCTGTTCGGCTTCGTCACGGGGCTGCGCTGGGACGACACCGAAAGCCCGCTCGACCCCACGCGCGGCATCCGCGCGGCGGTGACGGCCACGCCCTTCTACTCGATCCGGGACGGCACGACCTTCACGCGGCTCTACGCCAGCGGCAGCACCTATCTCGACCTGACGGGCGATGCGCGCGGCGTGCTCGCGCTGCGCGCGGCACTCGGCGCCACGGTGGGCGCGACGCGGGACGACATCACGCTCGACAAGCGCTTCTATTCGGGCGGCGGCGGGTCGGTGCGCGGCTACACCTACCAGTCGATCGGGCCGCGCGACGCCGGCAACCGGCCGCTCGGGGGCGCGAGCCTGCTCGAGCTCGGCGCCGAATGGCGCCAGCGCATCTCCGGCCCCTGGGGCGCGGTCGCCTTCGTCGAGGCCGGCAGCGTGGGCGAGGACAGCTTCCCCGGCAGCGGCGACCTGCGCGTCGGCGTTGGCGCGGGGCTGCGCTACCTGACGGCGATCGGGCCGATCCGCGTCGATGTCGGCGTGCCGCTGAACCCGCAGCGCGGCGATCCGGCCTATGCGCTCTATGTCGGCATCGGGCAGGCCTTCTGATGCGCCGCGCGCTTCGCAGCATCGGGCTGACGCTGCTGGCCCTGCCGGTCCTGCTGCTCGTCATCCTCGCCGGCGGGCTGGTCTGGGCGAATGGCGAGGGCGGGCGCGCGACCATCGCGCGGCTGGCCGAGGATGCCGTCCCCGGCCTGCGCATCCAGGGCCTGGCCAGCCCGCTGCCCGCGCGGCTTGCGGTCGGGCGCCTGACCATGTCCGACGAGGCCGGCGCCTGGGTGGAACTGGAAGACGCCGCCATCGCGCTCGACCTGATGGCGCTGCTGGGGCGGGAGGTGCGCGTCACCGCGCTGACCGCGCGCCGCGTCGCGCTGCACCGGCTGCCGCCCGGCGACAGCACACCGCCACCCCCGCCCGACCCGGATGCGCCGCTGGTCCCTGCCCTGCCCGAATTGCCGGTCGCGCTGCGGCTCGATCGGCTGGCGGTGGAGCGGATCGAACTGGGTGCCGCGGTGGCGGGCATCGATGCCGTGCTCGCGGTCGAAGGCGAGGCGTCGCTCGCCTCCGGCGCGCTCGCCGCGCGTCTTGCCCTCCGGCGGCTCGACGCGCCGGCCGAGGCGCGCATCGCGCTCGATCTGGCTCCGGGCGCGGATCGGCTTTCGGCCCGCATCGAAGCCGCGGAACCGCCCGGCGGACTGCTCGCCACGGCGCTCGGCCTGCCGGGCCGCGCGGCCGCGCTGCGGCTGTCGCTCGACGGGCCGGCGCGCGGCGCGCGGCTCGACCTCGCCGCCTCGCTGGGGGACGACATCACGCTCGCCGCCGGGGGCACGGTGCGCGCGGCGCCCGATGGCGCGGCCGGGGCGGCGCTGACGCTGCGCCTGGCCGCCGCGCCGCTGCTGCCCGAGGCGCTGCGCGCCGCCGCCATGCCGGCCGAGGTCGCGTTGGACGGCGAGATCGACGCGGCGCGGCGCGTCACGCTGCGGCGGTTCGCGGTGCAGGCGCCGGCGGCGCGCGCGGAGGCATCCGGCGGCGCCGACCTCGCGGCCGAGCGCCTGGACCTCGCGCTGCGCCTCTCGGTCGGGGAGAGCACGGCCTTCGGCGCACTGATCCCGCCCGTGGCGCGCTTCGCGGGCATCACGGCCGAGGCGCGCGCGAGCGGCGCGATGCGCGCGCCCGCCATCGCGCTCGACCTCGCCGCGACGGGTTTCGCCAGCGACACGCCGGCGCTGGCCGCCGCACTCGGCGCCACGCCACGGCTGTCGCTGCGCGGCGCGCTGCCCGACCGGATCGAGGCACTGTCCATCGACGGCGCCGGCGCGCGCGTGACCGCCGAGGGCCTGGTGGGCGAGACGCTGGACGCGACCATCCGCGCGCGCGTCGCCGACCTCGCGCCGCTCGTGCCGGGCCTTGCCGGCGCGCTGGCGGCGGAAGCGCGCCTGACCGGGCCGCGCGGCGATCCGTCGCTCGCGCTGACGGCGCGCGGGGAACGCGTGGCGCGCGGCGCGGAGGTGCTGGAAGCCCCGGACCTCGCGCTGAACGTGGCGACGCCGCTCTCCGCGCCGCGCGCGGAAGCGCGGCTGACGGCGACCTATGCCGGGCTGCCGGTGGCGCTCGACCTCGCCGCCGCGCCGGAGGGGGAACGCATCCGCCTCGCCCGCCTCGCCGCCCGCTTCGGCCCGGCGTCGCTCGACGCCGCCGGGCTGGCCGACCGGGCCGCCGCGACCTTCCAGGGCAACGCCACGCTGGACGTGACGGACCTCGCGCCCTTCTCGTCGCTCGCCGGCATGCGGCTCGCCGGGCGCGTCGCGCTGCGCGCGGTGCTCGACCTGCGCGACGGGATGCAGGGCTTCGACGCGACGCTCGATGTGCCGGAGGCGCGGGTGGACGGGACCGCGCTCGCCGGCCGCGTCGCGGCGCGCGGCACGCTCGCCGCGGCCGAGGCCGAGATCGAGGCGCGCGCGCAGGATGCGCGGCTGACGACGCGCGCGCGGCTGACGCAGGAAGGCGATGCGCGGCGCGTCGACATCGCGGAGATGCTGCTCCGGCGCGGCGCGGACAGCCTGCGCCTGACCGCGCCCGCGCGCGTCACGCTCGCCGCGGATGGCGGCATCGCCCTTGCCGGCATCGCGCTGACGACGAGCCGCGGCGGCACGCTGCGCGCCGAAGGCACATGGGGGCCGGAGCAGGCCGACATACGCGCGACGCTCGCCGCGCTGCCGGTCGCGGGGATCGCGGCCCTGGCCGCGCCCGACCTCGCCGCGCGCGGCACCATCTCGGCCGAGGCGCGCATCACCGGGCCCGTCGGCGACCCCGCCGCGCGGTTCCGGCTGGAAGCGACGGGCCTTGCCATCGCCGATCCCGCCTTTCGCGGCCTGCCGCCGGCGCGGCTGCTGGTCGAGGGCACGGCCGGGGCGCGCGGCGCCGATCTGCGGCTGGACGCCGCGGCGGGCGCGGTGCTGCGGGCGAACGGCACGGCGCGGCTGCCGGGCGGCTTCGCGGGCACGGCGCCGCTCGCCGCGCGGCTGGAGGCGAATGCCGATCTCGGCGCCATCGCCGGGCCGATCCTGGCCGCCGGGTCGCAGCGCGTGGCGGGCCGGCTGGCGCTGGCGATGGAAGCCGGCGGCACGCTCGCGGCCCCCGCGCTGACCGGCCGCGCAACGCTGTCGGGCGGGGCCTTCCGGGACCTCGCGCAGGGCGTGACGCTGTCGGAGATCGAGGCGGTGCTGCGCGCGGAGGGCGACCGTGTCGTCATCGATCGCTTCGCCGCGCGCACGCCGGGCAATGGCACCATCGGGATCGGCGGCACGCTCTCCCCGCTCGCGCCCGGCCTGCCGGCGGAGCTGACGCTGACCGCGCGCGGCGCGCGGCCGCTGCGATCCGACCTCGCGAGCGGCGTCTTCGATGCCGATCTCCGCCTCGTCGGGCGGCTGCTGGAACAGGCGCGGCTGGACGGGCGTGTCGAAATCAAGCGGCTCGACATCACGGTGCCGGAGAAGCTGCCGCCCTCCGTCCGGCGCATCGAGGGCGTGCGCGAACGCGGGCGGCGGCCGCCGAACACGCCGCCGCTCGATCCGCCGCGGCCGGCGGGCGCGCCCTCGGGCCTGCCCGACATCGCGCTGGCGATCGAGGTCGCGGCCCCACGCGCGGTCTTCGTGCGCGGGCGTGGCATCGACGCGGAATTCGGCGGCACGATGAATGTGGGTGGCGCGATCGCGGCGCCGGCGGTGACGGGCGGGCTGTCCCTGCGGCGGGGGAACATCTCGATCTTCGACCGGCGGCTCGACTTCCGGCGCGGCACGATCGCCTTCGATGCGGGGACGCTGGTGCCGTCGCTCGACTTCCTCGCCGCGTCGCGGGCGCGGGAGGTGACGGCGAACGTCACCGTCACCGGGCCGGCGACCGACCCGCGCATCGAATTCTCCTCCACGCCCGAATTGCCGCAGGACGAGATCCTGTCCCGCCTGCTGTTCGACCGGCGGGCCAGCGAATTGTCGCCCTTCCAACTCGCGCAGCTGGCGCAGGTGCTGGCGGGCGCGGCGGGGATCGAGACGCCGGGGGCGGCCGGCATCCTCGATCGCATCCGGCGGACGCTCGCGCTCGACCGGCTCGCGGTGGGTGAGGACCGGCGCCCGGATGGCGGGCGCGGCCAGGGCGCGACGCTCGAGACCGGGCGCTACGTGGCCGAGGGCGTCTATGTCGGCGTGCGGCAGTCGAGCGAAGGCGGCGCGCCGCGCGTCGGCGTGCAGATCGACGTGCTGCCGCGCGTGCGGATCGAGGCCGAGACGGGCGGCAACAGCGCGGCCGGCGACCGCGTGGGGCTGTCCTTCGAGATCGAGTACTGATCAGCCCCGCACATAGCCCAACCAGTCCCACCAGGTCGCCGTCAGCGCCAGCACCAGCGCGTAGCCCGCCAGGGTGATGACGACGCCCGAGCGGAAGAAGTCCCGCGCCGCGAAGGTGCCCGTGCCGAAGGCCACCATGTTCTGCGGCGCGCTGACCACCAGCAGGAAGCCGAAGGACACGGTGAACTGCAGGATCATCGTCACCCCCGCGACGTTCACCGGCACGCCCGCCCGCGCCACTTCCTGCAGCACCGAGATGACGATAGGGATGAAGGCCGCCGCCAGCGCGGTGGCCGAGGCGAAGCCCAGATGCACGAGGATGAGGAAGGCCGCCATCACGGCGACGATCACGAAGGGCGTGGCCTGTCGCAGCGCGAAGACGTCCACGATCTGCCCCGCCATCCAGGCGGCGCCGCGCGTCTGCACCAGCACCGACCCCAGCGCGATGCCGACCGCGAACAGGATCAGCGTGCCCCAGGGCACGGACGCCTGCGCCTGCTTCCACGACATCACGCCGATGCGCGGCAGCAGCAGCACCGTCACCGCGATAATGGTCGAGGACGCGGTGTCGAGCGGATGCAGCCGCCCTTCCGTCGCCCAGCAGGCGAGCAGCAGGAGCCCCGCGGCGAGCGTGCGCTTTTCCGCCCCGCCCATCGGCCCGAGGGCGGCGAGGTCACGCGCGACGGCGGCGCCGCCATCCTGGCTGACGGCGTCCTCCGGCCGGTGGAAGCGCCACAGGATCACGTAGAGCAGCGGCGCCATCAGCAGCCAGAAGGGCGCGGCGGCGATGAACCAGTCGAGCCAGGTGACCGTCGCCCCCGGGATGGCGCGCCCGATCAGCCCGAGGAAGGTCGCGTTCTGCGCCGCGGCCGTCAGCACGCCGATGTTCATCACCGAGCAGATCTGCGCCGAGCCGATCATCAGCAGCGCGGCAAGTCGCGAATCCCGCTGCAATCCGAAAGCGCCGATGATGCCGAGCACGATCGGCACCACCGCCGAGACGCGCGCGGTGGCCGACGGCACCAGGAAGGCGAGCATCACGCCGACCGCGAGCGTGCCCGCGAAAATCCCCTGCGGCTTCGTCCCGACGCGCGCCAGCGTCGCGAGCGCGATGCGCCGGTCGAGCCCCGTCGCGCTGACCGCTGCGGCGAAGACCAGCGCCGCGCCGACCAGCGCGACGGCGTTGTTGGCGAAGCCGCCGATCGCCCAGTCCCGCGCCCGGGCGATGCCGAGCATGCGCTCCGGTGCGGCGGGGTCCGGCGCGGTGCCGACCAGCAGGATGGTCAGCGCCGCGATCAGGAAGGCGGAGACGGTGAGGTCCACCGCCTCGCTCACCCAGAGGACGACCGCGAAGAGCAGGATGCCGATGGCGCGCTGCCCCGCGACCGGCAACCCGTCCGGAGGAGGCGCGAGCGTCGCGGCGAGCAGCACCGCAAGCGCGAGTCCGAGGCCGATCCAGCGCCGTGCCCCGCCCCCGCCTTCCGCCATTGCCGCCGCCATCCGCCGCCCCTCCCCCGACCAGGTTGGCGAAGGCTTGCGCGCGGCGCGCTCAGCGCGCCTTGACGCGCGTCAAGCCGGCGGCGCGCCGAGCGCTTCCATCACCGCCGCGCGCTTTTCCATCCACCAGCCATGCTGCGCCGGCCAGCGGGAGAAGACCTCCTCCGTCGTGCCCGGTTCCAGCACGGCGCGCGCCATCAGCGCCCAGTTGGGGTTGTTCATCGCCTCCCGCCCCACGGCGACGAGGTCCGCCTCGCCTTCGGCCAGCACCGCCTCGGCCTGGTGCGGGCCGATGATGAGGCCGACCGCCATGGTCGCGAGCCCCAGGTCGCGCCGGATCTGCGCCGCGTAGGGCACCTGGAAGCCGTAGCCGCGCGGGATGCGCTTCGATCCCGTCGCACTTCCCCCGATGCCGCCCGAACTGCAATCGACCACGTCGACGCCGAGCGGCTTCATGGCGGCGGCGAAGGCGAGGCTGTCCTCCATCGTCCAGCCGCCATCCGCGCCATCGACGGCGGAGATGCGCACGAAGACCGGCCGGTCCTCGGGCCAGGCTTCCCGCACCGCGCGGATGACGTCGAGCGGGAAGCGCATCCGCCCCGCGAGGTCGCCGCCATAGGCGTCGTTGCGCGTGTTGGAGATGGGCGAGAGGAACTGGTGCAGAAGGTAGCCATGGGCGCAATGCACCTCCACGGCCTCGAACCCCGCGGCGCGGGCGCGCCGCGCGCCGGTGGCGAAGGCTTCCACGATGCGCGCCATGCCGGCGGCGTCGAGCCCGGCGGGGGTCAGGTGCCCTTCCGCGAGCGGCTTTGCGACGGCCGAGACGATGTCCCAGGTCGTCTCGCCCTTCGCGAACTGGTCGGGGCCGAGCGGGCCATTGCCTTCCCAGGGGCGCTGCATGGATCCCTTGCGCCCGGCATGGCCGAGCTGGATCGCCGGCACGCTGCCCTGGGCCTTGATGAAGTCCGTGATGCGCTTCAGCGGCGCGACCTGGTCGTCGTTCCAGAGCCCGACATCGCCATGGGTGATGCGCCCTTCCCGCAGCACGGACACCACCTCGCTGAACACCAGCCCGAAGCCGCCGACCGCGAAGCGGCCGAGCTGGACGATGTGCCAGTCATTCGCCATCCCCTCATGCGCCGAGTACTGGCAGAGCGGAGGGATCGTGGCGCGGTTGGGGATGGTGAGGCCGCGCAAGGTGAGCGGCGAGAACAGCAGCGATCCCATGCGGGACGTCCTCCGGTGTCGTTTGTGGACGGCAGGATGAAACCAAGCGGCGAAGCGCACAACGGCACCGCCGGTTGACGCCGCCGCGGCGGCGCGCATCGTGCCGCGGGGGAGAAAAGCGACCATGGCGACCGGCGGGATCATCTCGGTGCTCAACGACCTCGGCGAGGGCTGCGACCGCGCCGACTACGAGGCCTGGTACCAGCAGGACCACCTGCCCGACCGGCTGTCCGTGCCCGGCTTCCGCCATGCGCGGCGGTACCGCCGCATCGCCGGGCCGGCGCAGGAGTACTTCACCTTCTACGAGACGGATTCGTCCGGGGTGCTGCGCACGCCCGCCTATCAGCGGCGCCTCGCCGAACCGACCGCCTGGACGACGCGCATGATGCCGCACTTCCGCGCCATGAACCGCACGGTCTGCGACATCGCGGCGGATGCGGGCGCGGGCATCGGGGGGATCGTCGCGCTGCTCGGCGGCGGGCGGCCGGTCGCGGCCGATGGCGCAACGCTGGCGGACTTGCCCGCGCGGCCCGGCGTGACGCGCGCACGGCTCTGGCGTGCGGCCGAGGGCATGCCCGCCAACCCGGAAGCCGCGCTGCGGCCCGGCGGCGATGCCAGCTTCTCGGCGATCCTTCTGGTCGAGGGCACGAGCGAGGCCGCGGTGATGGCCGCCGCGCGGGAAGCCGCCGCCGGCCTCGGCATGCCGGGCGATCCGGCGACCTACGCGCTGATCTACGCGAGCCCCTGACCTAGCCCGCCAGGTGCCCGCGCCGCACCAGCCGCGGCAGCAGGCCATCGACCGGCCCCGCCAGCACCGACGCCGCCCAGGCCGCGCCCGCCACCAGCACGATCGCCGGGCCCGTCGGCACGTCGAGATGGTAGGACACCAGGATGCCGATCAGCGAGGAGGCGAGCGCCACGCCGACCGCGGCATAGGCCATGCCCGAGACCTCCCGCGCCCAGTGCCGCGCCGCGATCGCCGGCAGCATCATCAGCCCGACCGCCATCAGCGTGCCCAGCGCCTGGAAGGCCGACAGCACGTTCAGCACGACCAAGCCCTGGAACAGCAGGTGCCACGCGCCCCCGCGCGCGCCGGCCGCCGCGGCGAAGGACGGGTCGAAGCATTCCAGCACCAGCGGCCGCCAGGCGAAGGCGAGCAGCACGAGCGTCAGCGTCGCCACGCCCGCCATCAGCAGCAGCGCCGCATCGTCCACGCCCAGCACGTTGCCGAACAGGATGTGCGACAGGTCGGCGGCCCCCCCGCCGCCCATCGAGATCAGCGCCACGCCCAGGCCGAGGGCGACCAGGTAGAGCGCGGCGAGCGTCGCATCCTCCCGCCCGCCCGTGGCGCGGGAGAGCGCGCCGGCGCCGACCGCGACCACCAGCCCCGCCACCAGCCCGCCGAACCACAGCGCCGGCGCCGACAGCCCGGCGAGCAGGAAGGCCAGTGCCACCCCAGGCAGCGCGCCATGGGCGAGAACATCCGCCGTCAGGCTCATCCGCCGCAGCACCAGGAACAGCCCCAGCACGGGTGCCGAGACCGACAGGGCGAGGCAGCCCACCAGCGCGCGGCGCAGGAAGCCGAATTCGACGAAGGGGGCGATCAGCAGGTCATGCATCGGATGTGACCGTGAGTTCGCGGATCAAGATGAAGCCTTGGTGCTGGACCGCTAAGCGCGACCGCGCCGAGGGCGACCGCGGCGTGGGGAACGCCCGTGCGTGGCGCGCTAGCCAAGCGGCCGGAGGCCGCGCCCGGCGCCCGAGGGCACATCAAGTCTCACGCCGCCCTATGGCAGTGCTCCGCATCCTCGGCCCAGGCTTCGGCCATCATCCGGGCGCGCAGGCGGTTGGCCGCGGACAGCGCTTCCTCGGTCGGACCCCAGGCGATCGCGTCCCGCGCGATCAGCAGCGTCTCGGGGAATTCGCGCCGCACCAGGTCCAGGTCGTGCAGCACGGCGACGACGGTGCGCCCTTCCCCATGCCAGTCGCGCACGACGCGCAGCAGGTCGGCCGATGTTCTGGCGTCCACCGCGTTGAAGGGCTCGTCCAGCAGCAGGATGTCGGCATCCTGCACCAGCAGCCGCGCGAACAGCAGGCGCTGCGTCTGCCCGGCGGACAGGCTGCCGACCGGGCGCTTCTCGAAGCCGGCGAGGCCCACGGCGGCGAGCGCCGTCTCGGCGCGCGCGCGCTCATGCCCGGGGACGGCGCGGAAGGCGCCGAGCCGCGGCCAGAGGCCCTGCATCACCACGTCCCGGCAGGCGATCGGGAAGGCGCGGTCCAGCGCCGCGAGCTGCGGCAGCAGCGCGATGCGCGCCGTACCTTCGCGCGCGATGCGGCCGCTGTCGGGCCGGTGCAGCCCGGCCAGGGCGCGCAGCAGCGTCGTCTTGCCCGCCCCGTTCGGACCCACCACCGCCGTCAGGCTGCCCGGTGCGAAGCGGCCCGACACGTGATGCACGGCCGCGCGCCGCCCATGGGTCAGCGTCAGGTTCTCGAGCACCAGGGCCGCGGGGGTGCGGAGCATGCTCATGCCGCCATGGCCCACAGCACGCCGAGCCACAGGACGGCGCCGACCCCGCCCGCCAGCATCAGGCGGGACGCGGCGCCGGAGGCGAGCGCGAGGGGATCGGGGATGGGATGCATAGGTTATGATGTAACATACGCCCCTGGCTGGGCAAGGCCCGCGCGCCCATCTATCTCCGCATCCGATGCAGGCCAGCCCCCCGCCCGACCCCGATTCCGAGCTTCGGCGCAGCCTCCGGCGCCACAAGGCGGTCGCCACGGGGCTGCTTGTGGGCATGGGCGGGCTGGTGCTCGTCTCCTACAAGCTGCCGCCCGGATACTGGACGGACCTGCTCCAGGCCTCCGCCAAGGCGGGAATGGTGGGCGGGCTGGCCGACTGGTTCGCCGTCACGGCGCTGTTCCGCCGTCCCCTCGGCCTGCCCATCCCGCACACCGCGATCGTGCCGAACCAGAAGGAGAGGCTCGGCCGGGCGCTCGGGCGCTTCGTGTCGTCGCACGTCTTCACCGAGGCCGAAGTGCGGCGGGTGCTCGCGCGGCTCGACCTCGCGCGCATCCTGCAGAAATTCCTCGCCGACCCGGCGGCGGCGCGGCCCGCCGCGGTGGCGATGGCCGGCGCATTGCCGCGCGTGGTCGCGAGCCTCGAGGACGGGCGGGCGAAGCGGCTGCTGGTGCGCCTGCTACCGCGCATCGTCTCCGGCCCCGCCGGGGCGCGGCTGGTCGCGCGCGTGCTACGCGCCTTCGTCGCCTCCGGCCGGCACCAGGAGGTGTTCTCGCTCGCCATCGGCCAGTTGAAGGTGCTGCTGACGGCGCGGGAGGACGCGCTGCGCGCGGCGATCGAGACGCGCATCCGCGCCGAGGGCGGGGCGTTGCTCGGCTGGCTCGCCGGCGCCTCCGTCGCCAAGCGCATCCTGCACGCGATCAACACCGAGTTGGAGAAGGTGGAGCCCGAGGATTCGGAACTCCGCGCCGCCTTCGCCATCTGGCTGGGGCAGGAGATCGAGCGGCTGGAGACCGACCCGGAGCGCGCCGCCGCGATCGGTCGCGTGCTGCGTGAAGCGCTGGCGCACCCGTCCGTCGCCGCCTGGCTGATGGATGTCTGGGCCAGGCTGCGCGCGGCGCTGGTCGCGGATGCGGCGCGGCCGGATGGGCGGACGGTGACGCTGCTGGCGGGCGTCTTCGCCAATGCGGGCACGCTGCTGGCCGAGGATCCGGCGGCGCGGGAGAAGCTCAACCGCGCGGTGGAGGGCGTGCTGATCACGCTGCTGCCCTCGGCCCAGGCGCAATTGTCGGACTTCATCGCGGGCGTGGTGGGCAATTGGGACGCGGCGACGGTGGCAGAGAAGATCGAGCTGCGCGTCGGGCGGGACCTGCAATACGTCCGGATGAACGGGACGCTGGTCGGGTTCCTGGCGGGCGGCGCGCTGTTCGCGCTGCTGACCGCGATCTTCGGGCGCGTCGCCTTCTAGTTCCCGGCGGAGGAGGTGATCTGGCGGAAGATCTCCTCGGCGTCCTTGAAGGTCTCCTCGGCGCGCGCCTTCATCACCGGGTCGGCGAAGCGGTCCGGGTGGAAGCGCAGGCGGAAGGCCCGGTGGGCCGCCTCGACAAGCCAGGCCGGCGCGGTCTCGGCCAGGTGGACGCGCCGCAGCAGGCCCTGGCCACGCGGCGGCAGCGTCTCGGAAGACAGCGCGCGCTCGGCGGCGGTCGCGCGGGCCTCGGCTTCGCGGGCGCGCCGCTCGGCGATCTCGAGCCGCGCCTGCAGCGTGCCGATCAGCGCCTCGCGGTCCGCCTCCCGGTCGCCGGCGGGCGTTCCGACGGCGAAGCGCGACTGGCCGATCAGCTCGGCGACGCGGCGCGCGGCCGAATTGGCGACCGCGACATCGCGACGGCCAAGTTCCTCGAGGATGAACTCCAGCAATTCGCTGTCATGGGCATGCGCCTCGGCGAGTTCCAGCAAACGCGCAGATGGCCAGCTCACGATGGAGCGCCGGTTCGGGGTTGCTGCTGCCGAGGCCATGCCTTCGGTTATCCTTTCGTCTCAATAATCAGAACTACCATCTTTCTGCAGTCGACTCTAGGAACCGGCGGTTGTGATTGATCGCGCAATAGTCGTGCGCGGCCAGTTACCGCCGGAACGCGCCATCAGCTTTCCCGCAGTCGCTCGATTTCCTCGAAGACCGCCTCGGCGCGCTTGAAGACTTCCTCCGCCCGCCCGCGCCGCGCGGGTTCCTGCTGCGCATCCGGATGGTAGCGGCGACGGAAGGCGCGACGGACCTCGGCGACCAGCCAGGCGGGGGCGTTGGGCGTGAGGTAGACGCGGCGATGCGGGCCGGGGTCGCCGACCGCCTCGCCGGCGGCGGCGCGCTGGGGGTCGACCTGGACCTTCTCGGCATCCTTCAGCCGCGCGCGCAGCCGGTCGATCTCGCGCGCCGCGGTCGCGAGCATTTCCCGCAATTCCTGGACGCCGGCGCCGCGCGGTGGCACGGCGATGCCATCCAGCATGCGCGCGATCCGTGCCTCGAGCGCCTTGGCCCGGACGCCGGGGCGCAGCCCCGCCTCCTTCGCCAGCCCTTCCAGCACGCGGCGATCGCCCGGGTGCAACAGGGCCTGTTCGGCAAGCTGCTCGATCGGCCATTCGCGAAACGGCCGTTCCGACTCCATCCGTCGGCAACCCTCCTGGTCGAGGCTTCACCTCTGCCACAGGACGGTTAACGCCATGCTCATGGCCGGGCGCCTTCCGGCCCGCGCGGCGATGGGCGAGACTGCGCGCCAGCAAACGCACCGGGAGGATCCAATGCACCCACGCTTCGCGCCGACGCGCCGAGCCCTTCTGGCCGGCGCCGCCGCCCTTGCCGCGCCCGCCGCCGCCCGCGCGCAGGATGGTTGGCCGACGCGCCCCGTGCGCATCGTCGTCCCCTTCCCGCCCGGCGGGTCGAACGACGTGGTCGCGCGGCCGCTCGCGGACCGGCTGCAGCGGCGCCTTGGACAGCCCGTGGTGATCGAGAACCGCGCGGGCGCGGGCGGGGCGATCGGCGCGACCGCCGTCGCCCAGTCCCCGGCGGATGGCTACACGCTGATGGTCTCATCCTCCTCCTTCGCCACGACCTCCATCGCGCAGCGCGTGCCATGGGGCGTGCTGGAGAACTTCACCCCGGTCGCGCTGCTGGCGCGTTCCCCCTTCATCGTGCTGGTGCATCCGGACTTCCCGGCGCGCAGCGTGCAGGACCTGGTGCGGATCGCGCGCGAACGGCCGGGCGCGATCGACTTCGGATCCTCGGGCCCCGGCGGCATCAACCACTTCGTCACCGAATACTTCTGCCTGCGCGCGGGCATCCGCATGAACCACGTGCCCTATCGCGGCATGCCGCCGGCGGTGACGGACCTCGTGGCCGGGCATATCCCGGTGCTGATCACGACCATGCCGTCCGCCGCGGCGGTGGTGCGCGAAGGCCGCGTGCGGCTGCTCGCCTACACCGCGCCGGGGGCGCCGGAGGGCGCGCCGCCCGCGCCGCTCGTGAAGGATGCCGGCATCGACTACGAGAGCGACATCTGGTGGGGCCTGTTCGCGCCGCGCGGCCTGCCGGAACCGCTGCTCGCGCGGCTGAACGCCGAGACCAACGCGGCGCTGCGCGACCCCGACATGGCGCGGCTGTTCCAGGCGGAAGGGGCCCGCCCCTCCCCCGCCACGCCGGCGGAATTCAGCGAGTTGCTGCGCGTCGAGCTCGCCCGCTGGCGCGAGGTGGCGCAGGCCGCGAACATCCGCCCCGAAGGCTGACCGCCATGCCCGCCATCCACCGCAAGGCCTTCGATCCGTCCGCGCGCGGCGCGATGGACGGCGTGCGCATCGTCGACCTCTCCCGCCTCGTCGCCGGCAATATCCTGACCAAGGTCTTCTCCGACCATGGGGCGGAGGTGGTGAAGGTCGAGCCGCCGGAAGGCGACACGCTGCGCGCCTGGCGCGTCGGCGGCGTCGAGACGTCCTGGAAGACGATCTGCCGCAACAAGAAGTCCGTGGCGCTCGACCTCAAGCGCGCCGAGGGCATCGCGGTGGTGAAGGCGCTGGTGCGCGACGCGGCGATGCTGGTCGAATCCTTCCGCCCCGGCGTGCTCGAGGCGATGGGCCTTCCGCCGGAGGAGCTGCTGGCGATCAATCCGCGCCTCGTCATCGTGCGCATCTCCGGCTGGGGGCAGGACGGGCCGTATCGCCACAAGCCGGGCTTCGGCACGCTCGTGGAGGGCTATTCCGGCTTCGCCGCCGTGAACGGCTTCGACGACCGGGAACCCGTACTGCCGCCGATGTTCATGGGCGACGCCTATGCCGGGCTCTACGGCGCTTCGGTGGCGATGATCGCACTGCGCCACGCGGAAGCCGGCGGGGCGGGCCAGGTGCTCGACGTCTCGCTGTTCGAACCGCTGTTCAGCGTGCTCGAGCCGCAGATGGCGAACTGGCGGATCACTCACGCGCGCAAGCCGCGCACCGGCAGCCGGTCCACCAACACATCCCCGCGCAACGCGTATCGCACGAAGGATGGCGGCTGGGTGTGCCTGTCGGCCTCCACCCAGGGGATGACGGAGAAGCTGTTCCGCTCGATCGGGCGGGAGGACATGATCGCCGACCCGCGCTTCGCCAACAATCCGGCGCGGCTGCAGCACTGGCAGGAGCTCGATGCGATCATCGGCGGCTGGATCGCCGAGCGCAGCCTGGCCGAGAACCTCGCGCATTTCGACAAGGCAGGCGTGACGATCGGCCCGATCATGGATGCGGAGATGCTGGAAGGCGACCGCTACGCGATCGAGCGGGAGGCGCTGATCGAGGTGCCGGACGAGGACATGCCCGGCGGTTGGCTGCCCATGCACGGCTTCGTCCCGCGCCTGTCCGGCACTCCGGGCGTGCTGGCCCGCCCCGCACCGCGCATCGGCGAGCACAATGACGAGATCCTCGCCCCAATCCTCGGCGCGGCGGAACTGGCGCGGTTGCGCGGCCTCGGCGTTGTGCGCGAGGCGGAAGCACGGAAGGCGGCGGAATGACCATCAGGCTGTTCGAACTCTGCGGCACGGACCCAAAGCGGGTCTTCAGCCCCTTCTGCTGGCGCAGCCGCATGGCGCTGGCGCACAAGGGCCTCGCCTTCGAGAGCGTGCCCTGGCGCTTCACCGAGCAGGCCGCGCTGGCCTTCGCGAAGCACGACAAGGTGCCGGTGCTGGTCGATGGCGAGCGCGTCGTCGTCGAATCCTTCGACATCGCGCGGCACCTGGACGAGGCCTATCCGGCCGCGCCGTCCCTGCTGCACGGCGCGCCGGAGGCCTACCGCTTCATCGGCGCCTGGACCGACACGGTGCTGCACGCGGGCATCGCGGGGCTGGTCGTCTCCGACATCCCGGCCGTGCTCGATGAGGCCGACCGCGCCTATTTCGTCGCGAGCCGGGAGAAGCGCTACGGCAAGACCCTCGCCGAGGTGACGGCGGGGCGGGAGGACCGGCTGCCTGCCTTCCGCGCCAGCCTGCTGCCGCTGCGCCACGCGCTGCGTGGGCGGGACTTCCTGGGCGGCGCCGCGCCGGACTACGGCGACTATACCGTCTTCGGCGGGTTCATGTGGGCGCGCGTCGTCAGCCCGCTGGAACTGCTGGCCGCGGATGATGCGGTGCATGCTTGGCGGGAGAGAATGCTGGACCTGTTCGGGGGGATGGCGCGGGCAACGCCGAGATAGGGTTCGAGGGGGCCTTGCCCCCTCGTGCTCCCCCACCAAAGGCCGAAAGGCCTTTGGAAACCATCACCTGGCGTGTCAGCGACGCGGGTGCGCGGCTTCCGATGGGTATGGGGCGGACGGCGGCATCACCGAACTCAGAAGGCGATCTGCACCTTCATCGCGCGCGAACGGTCGGCGGCCAGTTCGAAGGCCTCGACCGCGCGATCGATCGGGAAGCGTTCGGTCAGCAGCGGCGCGACATCGATGCGGCGCGCGGCGAGCGCTTCCACCGCCATGGCGAATTCCGCGTGGAAGCGGAATGTGCCGCGCCAGGTGATCTCCTTCGCCGCCAGCACCGACATCGGCACGGGCGCATCCCCGCCGATGCCGATCTGCACGATGATCCCGCCGGGACGCAGCACGGGCAGGATGCCAAGCAGCGCGCGCGGGCTGCCGGAGGCTTCCATCGCAATGTCGAAAAAGCCCTTGTCCGGCGCATAGGCGGCCAGCGCATCCGCATCGGCATGGAAGCGGTCCGCCCCCATGCGCAGCGCGACGGACCGCGGCGCGTCCGAAAGGTCCGTCGCCACAATCTCCCGCGCCCCGCCCATCCGCGCCGCGGCGATGGCCAGCGCGCCGATAGGCCCACAACCGGTGACCAGCACGCGCCGGCCGAGCAGTGGCCCCGCCTGCCGCGCGGCATGCAGGCAGACCGCGAGCGGTTCGGCGAAGGCGGCGGTGGCGGTGTCGAGGCCCTGCGGCAGCGGCACGGCCTGCGCGGCCTCGCAGACCAGCGCCTCGCGGAAGCCGCCATCGACATGCGGGTCGCGCATCGCGCTGCCGTAGAAGCGCATGTCCAGGCAATGCTGCTGCGCGCCGTCGAGGCAGTAGCGGCAGCGGCCGCAGGGCAGCGAGGGATTGACCGCCACCGCCTGCCCGAGCGCGAGGCCGGCCACGCCGGCGCCAAGCGCCTCGATCTCGCCCGCCACCTCATGGCCCAGCACCATCGGGTGCTTCACGCGGATCGCGCCGAAGCCACCATGCTGGAAATAGTGCAGGTCCGACCCGCAGATGCCCCCGGCGCGGATGCGTACCCGCACCTGGCCCGGGCCCGGCGCCAGCGCCTCGCGCGGCTCGACACGCAGGTCGTGCGCGGCGTGGATGACGATGGCGCGGCTCATGGCACGGGCGTCGGCAGCGGGGTGCCGTCGAAATGCGCTTGCAGGTTCCGCCGCATCAGCGCGCCCATGTCCTTGCGCGTCTCGACCGTACCGGAGGCCTGGTGGGGCGAGAGCACGACGTTGGGGAAAGTCGCGAAGACCGGGTCGATGGCGGGCTCGTTGCGGAACACGTCGAGGCCGGCGGCGGCGATGCGCCCGGACTTCAGCGCGGCGACCAGCGCATCCTCGTCCACGACGCTGCCGCGCGAGACGTTGACGAAGATGGCGCCGGGGTTCAGCGCCTCGATCGCCGTGCGGTCGACGAGCCCCGCCGTCGCCGCGCCGCCGGCCGCGGAGACCACGAAGATGTCCACATGCGGCGCCATCGCCGCGGGCGTGGCGTGGAAGGCGTAGGGGACGTCCTTCCTCGTGCGGCCGGAATAGGCGATGGCCATGCCGAAGCCTTCCGCCCGCCGCGCGATGGCTCGCCCGATCCGCCCAAGGCCGACGATGCCGATCCGCTTGCCCCAGACGCGCGTGGTCAGCCGCATCGGCCCCTGCTTCGCCCAGGTGCCCGTCCGAACATAGGCATCGCCTTCGGGGATGGCGCGCGCCGTCGCGAGCAGCAGCGCGAAGGCCATGTCGGCCACTTCCTCGGTCAGCACGTCCGGCGTGTTGGTCACGGCGATGCCGCGCGCGCGGGCGGCGGCCAGGTCGATCGCGTCCACGCCGACGCCGTAGCAGGCGATGATCTTCGCGCCCGGGCAGGCATCCATCATGGCGGCATCGGCGCCGAGCTCGCCCTTGGTCGCGATGGCGCGGATCGAAGGGCCGTGCTGGGCGAGGAAGGCGGCGCGGTCCGGCGCCTCGTACAGCAGGTGCAGGGTGAAGCGCGCGGCCAGCGCCTCGAGATCCCAGTCGGGCAGCACGCCCACCACCAGCAGCCCCGGCTTGTCCATCCGCGGTTCCTCCCCCTAGCCTCCGTTTCGACCTAACACGAGGAAACGCCGATGTCGCGCGCACTGTTCGACCTGACGGGGAAGCTTGCCCTGGTGACCGGATCGAGCCAGGGGATCGGGCTCGCGCTCGCGAAGGGCCTGGCCGAAGCCGGGGCGAAGGTGGTGCTGAACGGGCGCGACGCCGCCAAGCTGGAGGCCGCGCGCGCGCAGGTGCCGGGTGCGGTGGCCGCGCCCTTCGACGTGACGGACGCCAAGGCGGTCGAGGCCGGCATCGCCGCGATCGAGGCGGCGCACGGGCCACTTTCGATCCTCGTCGCCAATGCCGGGATCAACCTGCGCGCGCCGTCCACCGACATGCCGCCCGAGACCTGGCGGAAAGTCATGGACGTGAACCTCGACGGCGTCTGGTACTGCTGCCAGGCGGCGGGCAAGCGCATGGTCGCGCGCGGCCGCGGCAAGATCATCACCGTCTGCTCGGTGCAGAGCGAACTGGGCCGCCCGACCATCGCGCCCTATGCCGCGAGCAAGGGCGCGCTGCGGATGCTGACGCGCACGCTCTGCGCCGAATGGGCGAAGCATGGCGTGAACGTGAACGGTCTGGCGCCGGGCTACTACGACACGGAGCTGACAAGCGCGCTGGTGCAGAACCCGGAATTCACGGATTGGCTGTGCAAGCGCGTGCCGGCGGGGCGATGGGGGCGGGTCGAGGAACTGGTTGGCGCGACGGTGTTCCTCGCCGCGCCGGCCTCGGACTTCGTGCATGGCCAGCTGATCTTCGTCGATGGCGGGATGACCGCCGTCGTCTAGCCCGCCCGAGCGATCAGCCTCCGCGCCCGCTCCACGATCGGCTTGTCGATCATCTCGCCCTCGAAGGCAACGGCGCCCTTCCCTTCCTTGAGCGCGGCCTCGAAGGCAGCGACCAGGCGCTTCGCTCGGGCGACTTCCTCCGGCCGCGCGCCGTATTCCTCGTTGATGATCGCGACCTGGGAGGGATGGACACACGACGCGCAGGCGAAGCCGATGGCGCGCGACCGCCGCAGCATCGCGCGATACCCGTCCAGATCCTTCAGCCCCGCCACAGTGCCGATGAAGCCGAGCGGCAGCACGCCCGCCGCGCGCGCCGCGACCAGTCCCATGCGCTTGGGCATGTCGAGCGCATCCGGCGTCGGTTCCGCGCCGAGGTCGGTGGCGAGGTCCTCCCCGCCAATGCCCAAGGCCACCACGCGCGGATCGGCGGACGCGATGGCCTGCACATGCGCCAGCGCCGCCGCATCCTCCACCAGCACGACGAAGCGGACGGAGCCGACCGCGCGCCCCGCCTCGGCCTCGGATTCCGCGGTCAGCTCCGATAGCAGCCGCACATGGTCGGCCCCCATCATCTTGGTGCAGATCAGCCCATCCGCACCCGCCGCGACGGCCGCCGCGATGTCCCGCACCGCCATGCGCAGCGGGCGGTTGATGCGCACCAGCACGTCGGCGCCGTTCCGCCGCACGCTCGCGACCGAAGCGGGCAGCCCCGCCCGCGCAGCATCCTTCGCATCCGGCGCGACGCCGTCCTCGAGGTCGAGGATGATCGCATCCGCGCCGCGCTCATGCGCCTTCGCGACGAATTTCTCCGCGCTCGCCGGCACATACAGAAGCGAACGCCAGGCGGGAAGGTCGCGGGTCATGCGGGCGGATGCTCCTGTCGCCAATGGCGCGCGATGTCCACGCGCCGCATCACCGCGACGCGCGGATGGTTGCCGATCCAGTCAAGCAGCCGCGCGAGCCCCATCGCCCGCCCCGGATGCGCGATGATGCGGTTGTGCAGCCCGAAGGAGAGCATGCGCGGCGGATCCTCCCGCAGCACGCATTCGATCGCGTCGCGCATGTAGTCGAAATACTCGGTGCCGGAGGTCATCGCCATGCGCGGGAAGCGGACGTCGTTGTGGACCAGCGAATAGGGCAGCACGAGCGCGTCCCGTTCGCCCACCTTCACCCAGTAGGGGATCTCGTCGTCATAGGCGTCGCTGTCGTACTCGTAGCCGGCATCGAGCAGCAGCCGCCGCGTGTTGAGCGAAGGCGCGTAGCGCGTGTACCAGCCGGCCGGGCGCTCACCGATGCAGCGCGTGATCAGGTCGGTCGCGTCCGCGATGCGCTGGCGTTCGGTCGCCTCGTCGAAGGCGTTGTGCATCTCCCAGCGCAGGCCGTGGCCGGCGACGTCCCAGCCGGCCTCCCGCATCGCGGCGCAGGCCTCAGGGTTGCGTTCCAGCGCGCGCGCGACGGCGAAGACCGTGCAGGGCAGGCCGCGCTTCGTGAAGATGCGGTGCAGCCGCCAGAAGCCCGCGCGGCTGCCGTACTGGAACATCGATTCCGCGGCGAGGTCCCGGCCCTTGAAAGGCGCGGTGCTGCCTTCGGTCAGCGCGTTCTCGCTGTTCGCATCGCCATCCGGCACGGCGTATTCGCCGCCTTCCTCGTAGTTGATGACGAAGTTGCAGACCACATGCGCCCCGCCCGGCCAGCGCGGGTCGGGCGGGGTGCGGCCATAGCCACGGAAATCCCGCGCATCGGTCACGGCAGCATCTCGGAACCCGGCACCACGCCCTTCGGCAGGGAAGCCGCATAGCGCGCGAGTTCGCCCGGCCGCGTCACCCAAAGCCGTTCCCGGTGCGACAGGATGTGCCGCAGCGCGTCGCGCAGCGCGCGCAGCCGGAAGGGCTGGCCGACGATGAAGGGATGCAGCACCACCGAGCAGACCAGCGGGCGCTTGCGGGACTGCTCCAGCATCTCGTCGAACTGGTCGACGATCATCTCGGCGAATTGCCGGCCCGTGTGCTGGCGGAAGACCTGCGCCGGGCTGTCGTTCAGCTCGATCGAATAGGGCACCGACAGCATCGGGCCGGATCGCGTGCGCATCCAGAAGGGCTGGTCGTCCGCCGGCCAGTCCATGACGTAGGAGAAGCCTTCCTCCTTCAGCAGGTCGAGCGTGACGGCGGATTGCGCGATGTAGGGGCCGAGCCAGCCCTGCGGTGCCGTGCCGGAATGGCGGATGATCGCGTCGCGGCTTTCCGCGATCAGGCGACGCTCATCCTCCTCCCACATCCCGTCCTGGCGCTCGGCATTGGTGCGGCCATGGCCGATGAATTCGTCCCCGCGCGCCTTCAGCGCCGGGGCGATCTCCGGGCAGGCGTCGAGCACCGCGCCATTGACGTTGTGCGCGCAGGGGATCTCGAGCTCGTCGAGCATGTCGAGCATGTTCCACAGCCCGACGCGGTTGCCGTAGTCCCGCCAGGCGTAGTTGCGCTGGCCCTGCGGCGCGGCGGCGCCGGTGCTGTCGGAACCGAGGCCCGCGCGAAAGGCGAAGGCCTCGATGTTGTTGCACACCACCAGCGCGAGCCGCGTCCCGTTCGGCCAATCGTAGACAGGACGACCGGGAATGGCGCTGTGGGCGTAGCGCCCATGGCCTGGCAGCTTCATCGCGCGCTCTCCATTGCAGCAGCGCGCGACGCTAGGGCGGTGTCGCGAAGCCCGTCAACGTGGCCGGGTCAGCCCTGCGTGGTGATGCCGGCGGCCTTAACCACCGGTTCCCACCGCGCATATTCGGCGCGCACGAAGGCATTCGTGTCGGCCGGGGACATCCATAGCGGCTCGCTGCCGGTCGCCACCAGGCGGCCCGAGACCTGCGGCGCGGCGAGCGCGTCCCGCATCGCGGCAGCGAGGCGCTCGATGATCGGCTGCGGCGTGCCGCGCGGCGCGAAGCAGCCGGTCCAGGACCGCACCGCGTAGTCGGCCACGCCCTGTTCCTGCGCCGTCGGGATGTCGGGGCGAATGGACACGCGCTCCGCCGTGCAGACGGCGAGGATGCGCACGCGCCCGTCCGAGGCCGGGGGGGCCACCGTCGGCAGGTTCATGAAGCCGAGCGGCACGGTGCCGGAGATCAGGTCGTTGATCGCCGGCCCGCCGCCGCGATAGGGCACATGCGTCAGCTCGAGCCCCGTGCGCAGGCGGAACAGCTCCCCCGCCAGGTGGTTCGAGGTGCCGACGCCGGAGGAGGCGAAGGACACGCCGCCGCGCGTCGCACGCACCTTGGCGATCATCTCCTGCACATTGGTCACGCCGAAGCCGGGATTGGCCGCGATGACGTTCGGCACGTCGACCATCATGGCGACGGCGGGCAGCGCCTCCCGCGTGTCGTAGCCGAGTTCCCCAGACACGAGCGGATGGAACACGTGGTTGGATGCGGAGGAGATCAGGAAGACCGACCCGTCCGGCCGACCGCGCGCGACCATGCCCATGCCGAGCGAACCGCCGCCGCCGGGGCGGTTTTCCACCACGAAGGGCTGGCCCAGCCGCGCTTCCAGCACCGGTGCCACAAGCCGCGCGACGACGTCGTTCGACCCGCCCGCGGCGAAGGGGACCAGCAGCGTGACGGGACGGTTCGGCCAGGCATCCTGCGCGCGCGCGACGATCGGCGCGGCCAGGCCGGCTGCGGCGGCGGAGAGAAGAAGCCTGCGGTTCATCGATGCCTCCCGGACGGTTCCGGCGGCCCGTAACCGCGCTAACCTGCGAAGGCAAGGCCTACTGGATGAGGCGCAGGTTCGCGAGCTGCCCCGCGATCTCCCGGAAGGCGGACCGCAGCGCCGCCGCGTCGGGGCTGTTGAAATAGTATTCCGGCCGCGACGCGCAGTTCCGGTAGAGCGTCTGCGTCGAGCTCGCCGAGACGTTGAAGGTGACGGTGTAGACGATGATCCCGGCCTGCTTGATGCTGGCGCACAGCCGCGACATGCGCGCATCGATCTCCGCGCGGGCATTGGCGTTGGTCGGGTTCGCAAGCCCGAGCCGGTTCTCGCGCAGGCGGCCATAGGCGGTCACGTCCGCGTCGCCGTCGTTGACGTAGCCGGACCGGCAGGGCGGGCTGCTGCCGCTGGTGCGGCAGGCCCCGGGCGCGCCTTCGGCCCAGTCGTGCCACTCGTTGTTGCCGTCGGTCATCAGCACCAGCACCTTGTCCATGTAGGGGGTGCCGTAGTCGAGCGGCAGCGTCGCGCTGCCCCAGAGCCCGCGCCAGCGCGGCGACAGGTTCGCCCAGCCCATCTGCAGGCCGAGATTGGCCATGGTGCCGCCGCGATGCGTCGCGCGGAGGTTGGAGATCTCGTTCAGGATCGTGCCGCGCGCCTGGGTCAGCGGCAGGATCGCCCGCCCGCAGCCGAGGTTGGGCCCGCGCGCATTGTTGCCGAGGCTGTTCTGCGCCGAATCGCTCGGCGGGTTCTCGGGGTTCGGCTCGGTGATGGTGGTGTTCGTCCACTCGTTGTCGCCGAGGTTCGGGCTGTAGCGGCCGACCGTCGACCGCCAGAGGAACGGACGATAGGGGACGATGGTCGGCGGCGTGTCCGTCTCGTCCTCCCGGTTCTGGTGGCGCGCCTGCACGCAGCCGCGCCAGACCGTGCTGCCGTAGTCGGTCGGGATCAGGCTGCCTGCGACGAGCCAGTTGCTGCGCGACCGGCCGATGTTCACCGTGGCGGTGTAGGGCACGACCGAGACCCAGAGATTCGGCACCGTCTCGTTGGGCCCGTAGATGATGTTGATCAGGTCGGTCGCGGAATCGCGCAGCGCCGTCATCGCCGAGCCGGCCATGGATCCCGTGACGTCGAGGACGAGCGCGAGTTCCATGCCGCGATCCTGCCGCCGCGCGGCGTTGTCCGCGGTGGCGGACAGCACCTCCCGCCCGAACAGGCGCAGCACGGTCGTCGGCAGGGATGCCTGCACGCGCACGCGCACCACCCTGTTGCCTTCCTCGACGCCGATGTTGAAGGACGTCACCTCCGCGCCCAGGAAACCGGTGCTGAGGCCCGGTCGCTCGCGGGTGAAATTGGCCCAGAACCAGCGCTGGATCTGGGTGTCGCGGTCCGCGTCGTTGATCGCCCGCGCGCCCGCCAGCGCCGCGGCGTCGGTCGCGGTGACCAGGCGCGAATGCAGCAGGTACAGCCGTGTCAGGTCGATCGCGGCCCCTGCCATCAGCAGCAGCGGCAAGGCCGAAAGCCCGGCGAGCATCGCCACCGCCCCGCGCCGGTCGCGCAGCGCCCGCAGGATCCGCCTCATGGCCCGGTGATCCGCAGGATCGACACCATGCGCGGCCGCTGCAGCGCGAAGGACTGCAGGCGGCTGAAGCTTGCCGTGGTCAGGAAGCGGCCGGACAGGATCCAGGGTTCCCGCGCGTAGAACACCTCCGCGACCACCGCGCCCTGGCCGCTGGCGATGACGAGGTCGGCCGAGCGCGGGGGGATGGTCGCCGGCCGGCCCTCGAGCCCGAAGGCGCTCGCATAGCCGGGGGAGCCGATGCGCCGCTGCCACAGAACGACCGGCCCATTGCCCGAGTTTGCAAGCCCCGAAAGCACGACCGCGCCGTCCGTGTCCGTCACGCGATAGGGCGAGGCGATGCGTCCGGCGAAGTCGAACAGCGTCGCGAATTCGGATTCGCGCAGCGCCTCGTACTGCGCGACGACGTTCGCGACCTCCCCCGCCGTGCGCTCGAGCCGCAGCGCGATACGCAGGAAATCCACCACGTCGAGCAGCGCGAGGCCGAGCATCGCCATCACCGGCGCGACCAGCGTGAACTCGACCGCGACCGAGCCGCGCCGCCGCCTAGGATGACGGGAAGGGTTCATTGCGCACGATCATCCGCGTCCGATGCTCGATCACGGAGCGTCCGAGCAGCAGCGTCGGAAAGGGGGTCAGGAAGGGCTGGTCGTAGGAGACCTCGTAGAGCACCGTCTCGCCCGCGCCGCCGGCGCCCACCGTTCCGGGCGCGGGCTGCGCGAGCGCCGACGGCCCGGCATAGGCCGTGACGCGCACGGTCAGCCGGTTCTGGTCGATCACATAGGGCCCGTAGTGCAGGACGATCCGGCGGATCGCCTCCTCCCGCGAGGTCGGCGCGGGCGGCGGCAGCCAGGACGGCGTCGCCGAGCCGGTCGCGCCGAAGCGGCTCGCCTCCCGCGCGCCGATGTCGAGCGTGGAGGAGGTCAGCGCCTGCCAGGCGCCCTCCATGACCGTCATCGTCAGGGCGAACAGCAGCGGCCCCGTGAGGGCGAATTCCAGCAGGACGGTCCCGCGCCGTCCCCGCCGGGTCATGAGCCCTGCAACGCGGCGCGCCAGGCGCTGACGGCGTCGCGGCTCCCCTCCCCGAGTTCGGGCGCGAGCAGTTCGGCCGCCCGCGGCGCATCGCCCGCCGCCGTATAGGCCAGGGCGAGGTTGTGCCGCTGGCGCGGCGTGGCCTGCGGCGCGCGCGCGACGGATTCGAGCGTCTGCACCGCTTCCTCGCTCCGGCCCGACAGCGTCAGGCTCAGCGCGAGGTTCGTCCGCGCGCCGGAATGCGTCGGGTTGAGCGCCAGCGCGGCGCGATAGGCCGCCTGCGCCTCGTCATGCCGGCCCTGCATGTCGAGCGTCACGCCAAGGCCGCTCTGCGCCCCGGCTTCGCGCGGCAGCGCGGCGATGGCCTCGCGGAAGGCCGCCTCGGCCGCCGGGACATCGCCGCCGCGCAGCAGGGCGCGGCCAAGGCCGAGACGCGCGGGCGCCGAGGCGCCATCGGCGCCGATCGCGCGGCGATAGGCTTCCACGGCCTCGGGCCAGCGCCCGCTGCCGGCCAGCATCTCCGCATGGCGCAGCTGCGCCGTCGCGTCGCGCGGATTGTCCTGCGCGATGCTGCCCGTCAGGCCAACCGCCGCGCCGGTGTTGCCGGAGGCGAGCGCGGCGCTCGCCATCCTCAGGCGCTGGTCGGAGTCTCCGCCGCCGCCCGATCCGCAGGCGGCGAGGCTTCCGGCAAGGAGGAAGGGGATCACGATCTTGCGCATGGCCAACTCCTTCGGCTCAGGGACGCGCGGCGATGTCGAGCACCCGCAGCACGGCGGGTCCCCCGACGATCAGGAAGATGCAGGGCAGGATGAACGCGATGGTGGGCAGGGTGAGCAGCGCGGGCAGCCGCGCCGCACGTGCCTCGAAGCGCATCAGCGTCTCGTGCCGGAGCTCGGTCGATAGCGTGCGCAGCGCCTGCGACAGCGGCGTGCCGTATTGCAGCGTCTGCGCGAGCGTCCCGCCCAGCCGACGCAGCGAATCGAGCCCGGTGCGGTCGCCCATGTTCTGCAGCGCGAGGCGGCGATCGGACAGGATGCGCAGCTCGGTGCTGACATTGGCGAATTCGGTGGCGAGCGCGCGGTTGGCCTCCGCCATCTCGGCGGCGACGCGCTCGACGGACGCCTCGAGCGGCAGCCCGGCCTCGGCGCAGATCACCATCAGGTCGAGCGCATCGGCCAGCCCGCGCTCGACCTGCCGGGCATTCGCGTCCCGCATCTTGCGCAGGATCATGTCCGGCAGGACCAGGCCCGCGATCGCCGCCCCGGCGACGAGGAAGTTGCGCAGCATGGGCGAAAGCCCGCCGGAGACGAGCAGCGTCGCGAGCGGCAGGCCCACCATCAGCAGGACCTTCGCGCCGATGAAGACGGCGACGGCCCGCGGGCCGCGGAAGCCCGCGGCGACGACGGTGCGCTGCAGCTCGGCCAGCGTCTCCCCCTTCACGATCCCGCTGCCGAGGATCGCCTGGCCCACGGCGCGCGCGATGCGTTCCGGCAACGGGGATTCCTTGCGCCCCGCCGAAGGCGCCATGCCCCGCAGCAGCGCGATCCGCCCCTGCATCTTCTCCGCGCGCCGCAGGCGCGGCAGCAGCGCCAGCACCATCGCGAAGGTCACGACGCAGATGCCCAGCGCGATCTGGAGGAGCAACGCCCGGTTCACGACAGGCTCCGCCGGATGATGGCCTTCATCGTGGTCAGGCCGAGCGCCAGCGAGCCGATGGCGAAGGCCAGCACGATGTTGCCCCGCGGGTCGCTGAACAGGGTCAGGATGTAGCGCGGGTTGATCAGCAGCAGCGCCGAGGCTGCGAAGACCGGCACGGCCGACAGCACATAGGCGCTGGCCCGCGCCTGGCTCGCCAGCGCATGGCCCCGCTGGCGCGTCGCGACGCGCTTGCGGACCACGTCGGCCAGGTTGTCGAGCGTCTCGGTCAGGTTGCCGCCCGCACTGTTCTGCAGCGCCAGCGCCACGGCGAAGAAGCGGTATTCCGGCAGGCCCGACCGGCGGGCGAGCCGGCGCAGCACCTCGTCCATGGGGATGCCGATCGCCAGCTGGTCGGACAGCATGCGGAACTCGGCCCCGGTCGGGTCGGGCAGTTCCCGCCCGACCGTGCGCAGCGCCTCGACCACCGGGATGCCGGCGCGCACCGCGCGCACGACCATGGCCAGCGCGTCCGGCAGCTGGCGGTAGAGCGCCTCGGCCCGCTTGCGATGCGCGGCGGCGAAGACCCAGCGCGCGATGCCGACCCAGCCGAAGATCGTCGCGGCCCAGCCGAAGGGCCCGAACAGCGACACCGCGTAGAAGCCGGCGATCGCCGCGGGCAGCGCCGCGAGCAGCACGACGGCCGGCGGGGTCAGCGGATACTGGTCGAGCCGCTCGGGATCCCAACCGAAGACCCGCGAAAGGTAGCGTTCGACCGGTTCGGGCATCCTCGCCCAGCTTGCCTTCGGCGCGCGCTGCGCGACGCGGCTGCCCATCCGCACCCGCGCATGCGGCAGCGAATGCGCGGCGAAGCGCTCGGCGAGCCGCCGGCCACGGCCGCGGTTGCCGGTGCTGCGCAGGCCGACAAGCGCGGCGCCGATGCCCAGGAGCAGCGCGAGGAGAAGGGCCGCGAAGCCGCTCACGGCGCGTCCTCCTCCAGCGCCGCGAACCAGCTGCGCTCGAGCCCGTAGTAGGCGAGCCGCGGCGCGAAGCCCGGGCGGGCGCGGCTGACCTTGTAGCGCCCGCGCAACTTCCCCCCGGGGTCCTCGCCTTCGTACTCCCACTGGAAGATGTCGTTCAGCACGACGACTTCGCCTTCCAGGCCGACGACCTCGGTGATCTGGGTGCAGCGGCGGACGCCGTCGCGCATGCGCTCGATCTGCAGGATGATGTCGACGGCGGAGACGATCTGCTGGCGGATGGCGCGCGCGGGCAGGCTGGTCTGGCCCATCAGCACCATGTTCTCGATACGGGTGACGGCGTCGCGCGTGGTGTTGGCGTGGATCGTCGACATCGAGCCGTCATGGCCGGTGTTCATGGCCTGCAGCATGTCGAACGCCTCGGGGCCGCGGCACTCGCCGAGGATGATGCGGTCGGGCCGCATACGCAGCGCGTTCTTCACCAGGTCGCGCTGCGTGACCTCCCCGCGCCCTTCCAGGTTGGGCGGGCGGGTCTCGAGCGGAATGACGTGCGGCTGCTGCAGCTGAAGTTCCGCCGCGTCCTCGCAGGTGACGATCCGCTCGGTCGGGTCGATCAGCCGCGACAGCGCGTTGAGCATCGTCGTCTTGCCCGAGCCCGTGCCACCCGAGATGATGATGTTGAGCCGCGCGCGCGAGGCGATCTCGAGGATCCGCGCCATCTGCGGCGTGATCGACCCGTTCGTCACCATCTGTTGGAAGTCGATCTTCCGCTTGGCGAATTTGCGGATCGACAGGCAGGGTCCGAGCAGCGAGAGCGGCGGGAAGATGATGTTCACGCGGCTGCCGTCCGGCAGGCGCGCATCCACCATGGGGCTGGATTCGTCGATGCGCCGGCCGATCTGCGCCGCGATCCGCTGCGCGATGCCCGCCAGGTGCACGCCGTCGCGGAACCGCACGCCCGACAGGGTGAGCTTGCCCGATTGCTCGATGAAGACGCGGAACGGGCCGTTCACCATGATGTCGGTGACTGTCTCGTCCTCCAGCAGCGGCGCGAGCGGGCCGAGACCGAGCATGTCGTCGACGAGCTCGGCCGCCACTTCCCGCTGCTCGCGCGCCGAAAGGCCGATGCGCTGCTGGTCGGCGATCTCGGCGATCATGCGCTCGACCTCGGCGAACAGCGCCTCCTGCGGCAGGGCGGCGACCGAGGCCGGGTCGATGCGCGCAAGGCAGAGCGCGCGGAGTTCGGCCTTCTGCCGCTGTTGCGGCGGCAGCGCGGCGACCACCGGGGCGGGCGGCGCGGCGGCCATCGCCTCGGCCGGCTGCGGCGCCGCAGGGGCGGCCGGGGCGGCCTCGCGGTCGCGAACCAGCCGGCCGAAGGACGGGGCGGGGATGTCTAGCGGAACCATCGCGCGAAGAGGCCCTTGCGCGCCTCCTCCTCGCCTTCGATGCGCAGCGACGCGACTTCCTGCACGAGGGAGAGCACCGCCTTGCGGAACGGCCCGCGCCCGGCAGCCGCGGGTTCCCCGAGATCGGCCGCGCCGGGCACCAGCTTGGGCAGCCAGGGCACGACGAGGTCCGGTGCCTCCCCCAGCGCTTCCTTCACCTGCGCTTCCGACAGCATGCCGGGCTGGCCGGCGCAGTTCAGCACCGTGACGGCACGGCGCGACTGGGTCGGCGCGTTGGGAATGGCCGCGAAACGCAGCATCTCCCGCGCGCCGGCCAGGCTCGCATCGGTCACCAGCACGCGCTGATGCGCCATGTCGAGCACTTCCCGCCCGAAGCCGGAACTGCGCGCCGGCAGGTCCACCACGACGAAGTTGTAGCGCCGGCGCAGCATCGCCAGCAGGCGCGCGGCGGCACCCGGCTTGGCCTGCACGGGCTCGAAGGGCTTTTCCTCGGCGGCGAGGACGTGAAGGCGCTCGCCGGCCGGCTGGGCGGTGCGCTCCACGAACAGCTCGTCCACCCGTTCGGGATGTTCGAGCGCCGCGCGCAGGCCGCTCGTGGTCCGCGCGCCGAGCAGCAGCGCGGCAGCCCCGCCCTGCAGGTCGGCATCGAACAGCGCGGTGTGACGCCGCGCCTGCTCGCCCAGGTGCCACGCCAGGTTGGCCGCCAGCGTGGTCGCGCCGACGCCGCCGCGCACGCCCGTCACGGTGATGACGCGCCCGCCGCGCAGGTGCATGTCGCGCTGGCTGGACCCCTGGCGGAGATAGGGCAGCAGGTGGCGCGCCACCATTTCCTGCGTCAGCGGCTTGAACAGGTATTCGAGCACGCCGAGGCCGCGCGTGAGCTGGCGATAGAAGGCGGCGTCCTGGCGCTCGCCGATGACCAGCACGCGGACATCGGGCTCGACCACCATGGCGAGTTCCTCGAGCGCCGTCAGCGGCTGCTCGACGCCGCTCACATCGACGACGAGCGCCAGCGGCGTCCCCGAGCGCTTGAGTGACTTCGTCGCCGCCACGATGTCGCCGCGCCGCACCTCCGCCCCTTCGCCGAGTTCGGCGAGCAGCGTCTCGCGCAGCACCGCATCCGAGTCCGGATCGGTCACATAGGCGATCAGCGGCGCCCGGTCAGCGAGCGGGGTGCTCGCCTTGGCGGCCGCCGCGGAGAGGCGATCGGGTCCGTCAACGCCCGCCATCGCCGCCCCCGCCGGCCGCGCTCGGCATCGGGCCCTGGCCCGTCGCCTGCACGCGAGACACGCTGGATGCCGGCAGCGGCCGCACGCGGTCGTGCCGGTAGCGGTCGACCGCCTGCGCCATCACCCGCCCATCGGCGTGGCGGTCGTCCACGCCGCGGTCGAGCATCGCCGGATCGGCGACATGGATGCGCAGATTCGCCTCGTTCGACCCCATCGGACGCCAGACGCCCTCGCGCGTGTAGGGATCGATCGAGGAACATCCGCCAAGGAGAAGCAGGAGCGTGAAGGCCATGCGCCGCATCGCGACCTCCTCAATCCAGGACGAAGCCGGGGTTGCCCGACAGCGCGCGGGACGCCTGCCCGCGCGGCTGGGCCGGCGGCGGCGAACCTCGCCCGCTCTGCCGCAGCAGCAGGATGCGCTCGACGTCGTTCGGCGGCACGAAGCCGTCGGTCGGCGCCGAGAGTACGCGCGCGCTCTCCGCCGGGCGCACCAGGTAGGGCGTGATGATGATCACGAGCTCCGTCTCGTTGCGCTGGAAGCGGTCGGACCGGAACAGCGCGCCGAGGATCGGCACCTCGCCCACCATCGGCAGCGCGCGGCCGGTCTGGCGGGAGGAATCCTGCAGCAGCCCCGCGATGGCGAAGGCCTGGCCGGAGCCGAGTTCGACGGTCGTCTCGGCGCGGCGGACGGTCAGCGCGGGCACGGTGATCGCGTTGTTGTTGCCCGACAGCAGGCGCACCGCGCCCTGCTCGGACAATTCGCTGACCTCCGAGCGGATGCGGAAGGAGATCCGGCCATCGGACATCACCGTCGGGACGAAGGCGAGGCCGACGCCGAACTGCTTGAACTCGATGGTAACTTGGTTCTCGCGCTGGCTGACCGGGATGGGGAATTCGCCGCCCGCGAGGAAGGAGGCCGTCTCGCCCGAGGTCGCGGTCAGGTTGGGCTCGGCCAGGATGTTGACCAGCCGGTCCTGCGCCAGCGCGTCGATGACGGCGTTGATGTCGCGCAGCTCGGCGGCGCCCGTGCGGAAGCCGAGGCCGATGCGGTCGGACGGCGCGGTGCGGTCGAAGGCGAAGTTGAAGGTCTCGAAGGCGAGGCCCGGCGGGCCACCCACCAGCGTGCCGATGCGCCCGATGGACCCCAGCGCCTGCCAGTTCACGCCGAGTTGGCGCGTCACCTCCCGCGAGACTTCCGCGACGCGCACGCGAAGGTTCACCTGCGTGACGCCGGTGACGGAGATGCGGTTGTCGATCGGGATGCGCTCGTTCTCGAGCCGCGAGCGCAGCAGCGTCTGCGCGCGCTCGGCATCCGCCGGCGCCGTCACCTGGCCGGAGACGACGATGCCCCCGGGGCCGGCTTCGACGCGCAGGCTGCGGTTGCCGGGGAAGGCGCGGCGCAGCGCCGACTGAAGGTCGGACATCAGGAAGGCGGAAGGCCGGACCGTCACTTCCCACTGCACGAGCGGCGCGCCGGCGGAATCCATCGCGGCGAGCGTCGTGCGCCCAGGCGCCACGCCGAAGACGAAGACGCTCGTCGGGCTCGCCGGGCGCATCTCGGCGATGCGGGGGTCGGCGGCGAACAGGCTCGCCGCGGGCGCGGCGAGCACGACGATGCGCCCGGTGCCGGCCTCGAGCGCCATGCGCTCGATGCGCAGCCCGGGCGGCGACTGCACCATGGGCAGGGAGTCCGGCGCGGGCGCCGCCTGCTGCGCGAAGGCGGGTGCGGCCATCAGCAGCACCACGCCGAAAGCCGCGCGGACGGCCGCGCGGCGCCTGAGGATCTTCCTCATCGAAAGCGTATCTCCTCGACCCGTCCTGGGCCCCCGAAGACTCGGACCGTCGCCCCGCTCGCCGCGGCAGCGGATGGCCCGCTGCCGGCCGGCGTGAAGGCGCCGCTGACGTCGCCGCCCCAGACCGGGCGCTGCACGACGCGTTCCTCGATCGGCGTGCCGGCCGCCCTCAAGGCGAGGGAGAGGCGGCCGAGCCGACTTGCCACCGCGACGCGGGTCGCCTGGTCGGCGCTCACTTCCAGCGTCACGGTACGATTGCTCTCGCGCAGGGAATCGCCGACCGCGCCGGGCTGCATGCCCTGCACCAGGTGGCGATCGACGGCGATGACGCGCGCGGCGTGCAGCACGGCTTCGCCGGCGACGCGGCGCGCGGGCGCCGTCTCGTTCTCCTCGAAGGCCTGCGTCAGGATCAGGTCCACCCGGTCGCCGGGCCAGATCAGGCCCGCGGTGCCCGTCACGGCATCGACGCCGACGGTCACGGCGCGCATCCCCGGCGCGAGGACCGCGGCGAGGAAGCCGTTCTCGCCCGGACGCAGCACGCCTTCCAGGCGCAGCGGATCGCCCGGCGCCAGCGTGCGGCGCACCATCGCGCCGATCATGTCGATGCGCGCATCCAGCGTGTCGCGCAGGGAATCCGGCGGCAGGTCGGCGAGCAGCACCTCGCGCGCCGCGATGTCCTCGGGCTTCAGCAACGTGCCCGCCTGCACGGCGCGCGCGGCGACCAGCATGGTCGCGCGCTGCGGCGGCGCGGCCTGCGCCGCCTGGGGCGCGGGCGGCGGCGGCGCGAGCGCCACCACGCCGAGCAGGCCGAGCCCGGCGACCCCGACCAGCACCACCACGATCAGGACGAGGCGGACGGCCATGGTTCAGACCCCGGTGCGGATCAGGACGAAGAAGGTGCCGGCGGCGATGGCGACGCCGTAGGGCAGCGGCGCCCCGCGGCCGATGCGCCAGGCCTCGCAGCGCAGGACGCGGCCGATGGCGCCCGAGGGCATCGCCACGGGCAGGCCGGCATGGCGCCGCAGCAGCAGGTGGCAGGCCGCGAGGAGCCCGCCGGCGATCGCGGTCGCAAGCAGCAGATGGGGCACGGCAATGGGCGGTACGAGCAGGGCGGTCGCCGCCAGCAGCTTCACGTCGCCGCCGCCCAGCACGCCGCGCCGCCAAAGCATGAAGGCCGCGAACAGCACGAGAGAGGCGGCAATGCAGGACAGGAAAAGCGGGCCCAGGCCGGAGGCGGCGTGCCGTGCGACGCCCAGCAAGGCGATGGCGGCGACGAGCGCGTTCGGGATCCGCCGCACCGCGACGTCGCGGAAGGCGGCGGCCGCGAGCACGGGAAACGCCACCAGGGCGATCGCATCCGGCATCGTCGGGGCGGGGAACGGGACCATCGCTTGCACCTTGGCGGGGTCCACGTGAAGGAAGAGTTTAGGGCCGCGGTCGCGCAGCCTGGCCGTGGGGCGGCGAAGCCATGCCTCGCCGCCCCGCCGGCATCAGGTCGGCGCCACGAACTTCGCGGCGATGCCGTTCAGCATCGCATCGAGGTTGCCGCCGAGCAGCGTCAGCCCGCCGATGATCGCCACGGCGATGAACGCCGCGATGAGCCCGTACTCCATCGCCGTCACGCCGCGCGTATCGGCCTTGAGCGCGGACAGGCGCGCCAGAATCGTCTTTGCCATGGTCTGTCTCCGAAGACGCGCGCCACCCCTTCGGGCGCGCGGGGGAATGGAGGCCAGGCATCCTGCCAGCCATCGAGCAGTCCCGGTCGGATCACCAGCGGCGATGGATCATCGCCAGGTACCCGAAACCGTCCCTCAGCGACATTTGACGAGACTGGACTTAAAGAACGGTGAAGGCGGTCGACAATCTCATCACGGCAGTTCGACGAGGCGATCACCAAGCAGCGAGAAGAAGGCATCGGCGTCGAGCGCTTCGAGCAGCAAGGCGTTCGCCGGCTGCCGGTTTCTCTCCCAGCGGTCGATCGCCGTGCGGCCCCGCCCCATGCCCTGCGTCTCGACCGCGGCATGCACGCGCCGCGTGGTGAAGATGTGCGGCGCGAGCAGCCACGCCACCGCGCAAGGGTCGTGCAGCGGAAAGCCGCGAAGACCGAATCGCCGCGAAGCCGGCACCGAGCGCAGGATGGCGAGCGCAGCCGCGAGGCAGGCTCCGCTGCCCGCGGCCTCCAGCGCCGCGAGTCGTGCCGGTGTCACCAGCGCCTGCCCCGTCAGGTCGAGCGTCGCGAGCGTCACCGGCCGCCCGCAGGCGAGCAGGACGGCGAGCGATTCGGGGTCGGACCAGGCGTTGAACTCGGCCGATGGCGTGATGTTCCCCTCCGCCATGGCGCCGGTCATCAGCACGATCTCCTCCACGCGCGCGGCCAGCGCCGGCTCGGTCGCCAGCGCCAGCGCGAGGTTCGTCGCCGGTCCGATGCCGATGAGCGTGACGCGCGGTTCGGTCCGCAGCAGCGCGCGGATGGCGTCCGCCGCGATGCCGCGCGTGGCGGGCGGGCCGTCGGGCAAGGCCACGCCGCCGATGCCGTCCGCCCCATGCACGCGCGGCTCCGAGGTGAAGACGCCGAGCAGCGGTCGGTCCGCGCCCGCCACGACCGGTACGGCGCGGCCGCCCAGCCCGACGATCGCGCGGGCATTGGGCAGCGTGCGCTCAAGCCCCGCATTGCCGCCCGCGACGGTGACGAGGCGAACATCCAGTTCGGGGCTCGCCAGGGCGAGCCAGAGCGCGATGGCGTCGTCCGTGCCGGGATCGGTGTCGATGACGCAGATGCGGGCTGTCATGCGAGTTCCTGTTCGACCAGGCCGCACCAGAAGGCGGCGCCGTGCGGCAGCGCCGCGTCGTTGAAGTCGAAATGCGGGTTGTGGTGCACGCCTTCCGGATGCGCCGGGTCGCCCGTGCCGAGGAACACATAGGCGCCCGGCCGCTGCGCGAGGAATTCGGAGAAATCCTCGCCCGGCGTCAGCGGCGGGTGGTCGTCCATGGCGCGCGCATCGCCCAGGGCCGCGCGCGCCGCCCGCACCGCGACCGCCGCCTGTTCCGCCCGGTTGATGGTGGGCGAGATGCGGCGGATGTAGCGCGGTTCCGCCACCATCCGGCAGGTCGCGGCGATGCCGTGCGCGACGGCGGCGATCCGCGCCTCCAGATGCGCGCGCACCTCCTCGCTGAAGGAACGGGCGGTGCCACACAGAAAAACCTCGGCGGGGATGACGTTGGGCGCGCGGCGCGCCCCGGCGGCGATGTGGCCGACGCTGAGCACCGCCGCCTGCAGCGGGTCGATCTCCCGCGCCACGACCATGGGCAGCGCGGCGATGAACTGCGCGGCGGCGAGCGGCGCGTCGGAGCCCAGATGCGGCCGCGCCCCGTGCACGCCCGCGCCGCGGAACGTCACCTCCCAGGTGTCGGAGGCCGCCAGCACCGGTCCCTTGGGCACGGCGACGGTGCCGACCGGCAGCCCGGGCAGGTTGTGCAGGCCATAGACGGCATCGACGGGAAAGCGCTCGAACAACCCGTCGGCCACCATCCGGGCGGCACCGCCGCGCGATTCCTCCGCCGGCTGGAAGACGAAATGCACCGTGCCGCCGAAGCGGTCCCGGTTCGCCGCCAGCCAGCGCGCGGCGCCGAGCAGCATGGCCGTGTGCCCGTCATGCCCGCAGGCATGCATCTGCCCGGGCGCCTCGCTGGCGTAGGGCAGGCCCGTCGCCTCCGGCATGGCGAGCGCGTCCATGTCCGCGCGCAGCGCCACCGCACGGTTGCCGCCCGTGCCCCGCGTGCCGGTCAGGCTGCCGACCACGCCGGTCACGCCGATGCCTTCCGTCACCGCGATGCCCCAGCCGCGCAGCAGGCCGGCAACGATGCCGGCGGTGCGCCGTTCCTCGAAGCCGAGTTCCGGGTGGCGGTGGAAGTCGCGCCGCCATTCCTCCATCTCGGGGACGAGCGGGGCGAGATCCTCGGGGCTGGGCATGGGGCGCTCCGTTGCTGCGCTGCGGCGAAGATGCCACGCTGCGTCCCCCGCCGCCACGGATCGCGCCATGGAGTTCTGGCAGGGCTTCGCGGCGCAGGGCGCCGAGGACGGCCCTTTCACCGACCGCTTTCCCGCGCCCATGCCGGACGGATCCCGCCTGGTGCTGCCGTTGCGCGACTACGGCGATGTCGCGGTCGCGGGCTTCATCGCCAACCAGGCGGCGATCCCGGTCGCGCGGCGCATCGGCGGCTGGATGGCCGAGGCCGCGCGCGACCTCGGCGCCGATATCGTCGTCGGGCTGCCGACGCTCGGGCAGGTTTTCGCGCCGCTGGTCGCGGAGGCGCTGGGCCATGCGAACTGGGTCGCGCCCGGATGGTCGCGCAAGCGCTGGTATGAGGAGTCGCTCTCCGTGCCCGCCTCCTCCTCCACCGCGCCGGCCGAGCGCCGGCTGTGGCTCGATCCGCGGCTGCTGCTCCGGCTGGCCGGGCGACGGGCGCTGCTGGTGGACGATGTGATCTCGACCGGCAGCTCGGCGCTGGCGGGCCTCGCCTTGCTGGAACGCGCCGGCGTGCGGCCCTTGGCGCTGCTGGTGGCCATGGCGCAGGGCGATCGCTGGCGCGCCGGCTGGCCGGCCGACCTGCCCGTGCGCGCGGCCTTCGCCACGCCGCTGTTCGCGCGCGTGCCGGGCGGCTGGATGCCGCGCCCCGGCACGGCGCCGACCGATCTCTGTCCCCTGATGCACGCGAAGGCCACCGCATGAAGCGCCTGCTGCCCGCCGCCCTCGCGGCGCTGATCGCCCTGCCCGCCGCCGCCCAGGACCGCGCGAGCCTGCGCATCGGCGTGGAGGCCGGCCCCACCAGCCTCGACCCGCACTTCGCCAGCCTGATCACGAACATCGCCTATGCCCGGCACGTCTTCCAGCCGTTGGTCGAGCAGGACCACCGCCAGGTGCTGCGCCCGGCCATCGCCCGGTCCTGGCGCGTGGTCGACGAGACGACCTGGGAACTCGAGATCGATCCCGATGCCCGCTTCAGCGACGGGCGGCCGGTGACGGCGGAGGACATCGCCTTCACCATCGCCCGCGCGGGCGACGTGCCGAACAGCCCTTCCTCCTTCCGCTACGCCACGCGCCCGGTCGCGGCGGTGGAAGCGGTGGGCCCGCGCACCGTCCGGCTGCGCACGAACGGCCCCTTCCCGCTGCTGCTGAACCAGCTCGCGCTGGTCATGGTCGTGCCGAAGCAGGACGGCCTGACGACCGCGGCCTTCAACGACGGCTCCGCGATGATCGGCAGCGGGCCCTATCGCCTGGTGTCCTGGCAGCCCGGCCAGCCGGTGCGCTACGCGCGCAACGCGGCGTATGCCGGCCCGGCGCCCGCCCATCCGACGGTCGAGTTCCGCCCCATCCCGAATGCCGGCGCGCGCGTCGCGGCGCTGCGCTCGGGCGATGTGGACCTGATCGAGATCGTCCCGCCCGACCAGTTCGCGCGGCTGAGGTCCGATCCCGCCTTCGCGACGGCCGAAAGCCCGTCCAACCGCCTGATCTTCCTGACGCTCGATTCGGGGCGGGAGGACAGCCCGCATGTCCGCGTGCCGGAGGGTTCCCCGCTGCGGAACCCGCTGCGCGATGCGCGCGTGCGCCGGGCGCTGTCCATCGCCATCAACCGGGAGGCGCTGGTCTCCCGCGCGTTGCAGGGCCAGGCGGTGGCGGCGGGGGATCTCGGCCCGGCGGGCTATTTCGGCACCTCGCCCGACCTGGCGCCGCCCGCCTTCGACCTCGATGCCGCGCGGCGCCTGCTGGCCGAGGCCGGCTTCCCCCGCGGCTTCGCCGTGCAGGTGAACGGGCCGAACGACCGCTACGTGAACGACGAACAGGTGGTGCAGGCGATCGCGCAGATGTGGACGCGGCTCGGGCTGGCCGCGACGGTCGAGGTCAAGCCGCGCGGCGTCTGGCTGACCGAGGCCGCGCAGCTCCGCTACTCGGTCAACCTCGCCGGCTTTTCCCCCAATCCGGAAGTGCTCGGGATGCTGGAGACGCAGATCCACTCCTGGGACACGGCGCTCGGCCTCGGCACGGCGAACCGGGGCCGCTTTTCCGACCCGGGCATCGACGCGATCATCCAGCGCGCGCGCCGCACCATGGACGACCGTGAACGGGAACGCCTGACGCAGGAAGCGACGCGTCGCGCGCTGCGCGAGGAGACGGCGCTGATCCCGCTCTATTTCCAGGTGAACACCTGGGCGATGCGGCACGGCGTCACCTATCAGGCGCGGACGGACGAAATGACCCTCGCCTTCTCCGCCGGGCGGGGCGACTAGCGCGGGGCGACCGCGACGACGACCTCGTTGCGGCGCAGCGCGGGCACCGTCCAGGGCGGGTCGTAGAACCAGGCCTGGACCTCGCCCATCGGGCGCCAGCCGCCGGCCTCCAGCGCCGCGAGCAGCGCGGCGCGACGGTCCGCGACCGAAGACGCGCCCGGCAGGCCGGAGAAGCGCAGCACCGCGACCGTCTCCTCCGGCACCGTGACGAGCGCGACGCGCGGGTCGTTCGGGACCGGCAGGGTTTCCATCGTGAAGCGCGCGGGCATGAAGAAGCGGATGCGCGATCCGTCGCCGGACTGGGCGACGGGTGCCGTCATGGCGATCCGCTCGCCCGGCGACTGCGCCACGGGGGCGGTCATGGCGATGCGGTCGCGCCGGGCATTGCCGCCGAAGATGTAGCCGGCGAGGCGACGGAAGCCCTCCTGCCGCGCTTCCTCCTCCGATCCCTCGACGGCGGTCTCGGCGGCGATGCGGGCGGCGTAGCGGCGGATCTCCACCTCACCCTCCCGTGCGACCACGGTGAAGGCCGGCTCCTCGGTGCCGGAGCGGATTCCCACGACCGAGCAGGCCCCTAGCAGGACGCTGGACAGGATCGCGGCGAGGCGAAGGGCCATGGGGCGGTGCACTCCGGCATGGCCTGGATATGGCGCCGCCGCCCCCCTTTGCGAAGGGCCGGGGCCGTGCGCTACTTCGGGGGAAGCGACAGCGCAGGGGACGACCAGGACATGCCGGACGACGGCGGCGCGACCGACCGGATCGCCTATTCGGCGCCGATCGGCGACGAGGTGAAGACCACCACCTGCTACATGTGCGCCTGCCGCTGCGGCATCCGCGTGCACCTCAAGGACGGCCGCGTCCGCTACATCGAGGGCAACCCCGACCATCCCGTGAACAAGGGCGTGCTCTGCGGCAAGGGCAGTGCCGGGATCATGACGCAGTATTCCCCGGCCCGGCTGCAGGCGCCGCTGAAGCGCGTCGGGCCGCGCGGGTCGGGCGAATTCGCCGAGATCAGCTGGGAGGAGGCGATGGAGATCGCCACCGGCTGGCTGAAGCATGTGCGGCAGACCGATCCGCGCCGCCTCGCCTTCTTCACCGGCCGCGACCAGTCCCAGTCGCTGACGGGCTTCTGGGCGGCGCAGTTCGGCACGCCCAACTTCGCCGCCCATGGCGGCTTCTGTTCCGTCAACATGGCGGCCGGCGGGCTCTACACCATCGGCGGATCGTTCTGGGAATTCGGCGAGCCGGATTGGGAGCACGCGAAGTACCTGATGATCTTCGGCGTCGCCGAGGACCACGATTCCAACCCGATCAAGACGGGCCTCGCGGCGCTCAAGGGGCGCGGCGCGAAGGTCGTGTCCGTGAACCCGGTGCGCACCGGCTACTCGGCGGTGGCCGACGAATGGGTCGGCATCCGGCCCGGCACGGACGGCCTGTTCATCATGGCGCTGATCCACGAGCTGATCCGCACCGACCGCGTCGATGGCGAGTTCCTCGTGCGCTACACCAACGCGCCCTGGCTCGTGGTGCGCAATCCGGGCGGGGCGGATGACGGGCTGTTCGCGCGCGACGCCGATGGCAAGCCGCTCGCCTGGGACCGCGCGCGCGGCGCGATCGCGGCGGACGACGTGTCGCTCAGCGCCGTCCTGGTCGGCGAGTTCACGCTGCCCGATGGCCGCCGTGCCCAGCCGGTCTTCCAGCTCATGGCCGAACGCTACCTGGGCGAGGACTACGCGCCCGAGGCGGTGGCGGAACGCTGCGGCATCGGCGCGGACCGCATCCGTCGCCTGGCGGCCGAGGTCGCGGACATCGCCTTCAACCAGCCGCTGACGCTCGACATCCCCTGGACGGATGTCTGGGGCCGCAGGCACGAGACGATGGTCGGCCGGCCCGTCGCCTTCCACGCCATGCGCGGCATCAGCGCGCATTCCAACGGCCTGCACACCTGCCGCGCGCTGCACATCCTGCAGATGCTGTTGGGCGCGGTCGATACGCCGGGGTCCTGGCGCTACAAGTCGCCCTTCCCGCGGCCGATCCCGCCCGGACCCGGCCCGGCGGGCCGCGGGGCGAAGCCGAACACGCCGCTCACCGGCAACATCCTCTCCTTCCCCTCCGGCCCCGACGACCTGCTGGTGGAGGATGACGGCACGCCGATCCGCATCGACCACGCCTTCTCCTGGGAAGCGCCGCTCGGCCTGCACGGGATGATGCACACGGTCATCGGCAATGCCGAGAAGGGCGACCCGTACAAGATCGACACGCTCTTCATGTTCATGGCGAACATGGCCTGGAACAGCGCCATGAACCCGCTGGAGACGATCCGCTGCCTGACGGCGCAGGACGAGGACGGCGAATACGTCATCCCGCACGTCATCTACTCGGACGCCTATTTCAGCGAGACGGTGCCCTACGCCGACCTGATCCTGCCGGACACCACCTATCTCGAACGCTGGGACGCGATCAGCATCCTCGACCGGCCGATCGGCTCCTCCCACGGTCCTGGGGATGCGATCCGCCAGCCGGTGATCAAGCCCGACCGCGACGTGCGGCCCTTCCAGGAAGTGCTGATCGAGCTCGGCGCGCGGCTTGGCCTGCCGGCCTTCGTGAAGGAGGATGGCTCGCCGAGGTTCAAGGACTATCCCGACTACATCGTGAACCACCAGCGCATGCCGGGCGTCGGGCCGCTCGCCGGCTGGCGCGGGGAGGACGGTTCGAAGAAGGGCGTGGGCGAGCCCAACAAGGACCAGCTGCAGCGCTACATCGACAATGGCTGCTTCTGGCGCCACACCCTCGCGCCCGAGGAATCCTACTTCAAGCACGCCAACGCCACCTACCTCGCCAACGCCAAGGCGATGGGGATGATGGGCAACTCGAACCAGATCGTGCTGCAGATCTGGTCGGAGCCCTTGCAGAAGTTCCGCCTCGCCGCGGAAGGCCATGGCGCGAAGCAGCCGCCCGCGGCGCTGCGCGACCGCGTGCGCACCTACTGCGACCCGCTGCCCTTCTGGTACGCGCCGCTCGAGCAGCAGCAGCACGATACCGATCCCTTCCCGCTGTCCGCCGTCACGCAGCGGCCGATGGCGATGTACCATTCCTGGGGCTCGATGAACGCCTGGCTGCGGCAGATCCACGGCTCGAACAAGCTGTATATGTCGCGCGCGCGGGCCGAGGCCGAGGGCCTCGCGCAGGATGACTGGGTCTGGGTCGAAAGCCGCAGCGGGCGCGTGAAGGCGCAGCTTTCGCTGATGGAAGGCGTGAACCGCGACACAGTCTGGACCTGGAACGCGATCGGCAAGCGCGCCGGCGCCTGGATGCTCTCCCCGAGCGCGGCCGAGGCGCAGCGCGGCTTCCTGCTCAACCACGTCATCAGCGAATGGCTGCCGGCGCAGACCGGCCCGCGCCTCGCCAACGCCGATCCCGTTACGGGCCAGGCCGCCTGGTACGATCTGCGCGTGAAGGTGACGAAATGCGCCCCGGGCGAGGACGGGATCACCGACCCTCTGCCGACGCTGCTGGAGCCGCCGCCCAACATGCCGGAAACACCGGACATCCTGCGCTACAACGCCGGGGGAGACCGCACGTGACATCCCTGCCAACGCCGGCGCCCGGTGCGAAGAAGCTCGGCCTCGTCATCGACCTCGACACCTGCGTCGGCTGCCATGCCTGCGCGACCAACTGCAAGGAATGGAACACCAGCGGCCACATGGCGCCGCTGCCCGACCGCAACGCCTATTCGGCGGGGCAGGAAGGCGTCTGGTTCAACCGCGTCCATGCCTATGAAGCCGGCGAAGGCGAGGAAGGCCGCACGGTCCACTTCCCCCGGTCCTGCCTGCATTGCGAGACGCCGGCCTGCGTCACCGTCTGCCCCACCGGCGCGTCGTACAAGCGCGCCGAGGACGGCATCGTGCTGGTCAACACCGACATCTGCATCGGCTGCCAGCTCTGCGCCTGGGCCTGCCCCTACGGCGCGCGCGAATTCGACGACGACCAGGGCGTGATGAAGAAGTGCACGCTCTGCGTCGACCGCATCTACAACGAGACCATCCCCGAACCGCAGCGCGTGCCCGCCTGCGTGTCCACCTGCCCTGCCCATGCGCGGCATTTCGGCGACCTCGGCGACCCGGAGAGCGCGGTGTCGAAGCTCGTGGCCGAACGCGGCGGCGTCGAGCTGATGCCCGAGCTCGGCTACCAGCCGGTCAACCGCTACCTGCCGCCGCGCCGCGCGCCGAAGGCCGATGCCGGCCCGCCGAAGGAGGCCGGGCCCCTGCCCTCCCGCATCACGAACCCGCTGCTGCGCTGGGTGGACAAGGTGCTGTCGCGATGAACCCCGCGCCCTCGATCGTCTTCTTCACCGTCGCATCCGGGGCCGGCTACGGGCTGCTGTTCTGGATGGGGCTGCTGCGGCCGCTCGGCCTGGTGCCGGGCGGGGCGGCCTTCGGCGCCGGCGCGGTCGGGCTCGCGCTGGTGCTCATCATGCTGGGGCTGCTGTCCTCCACCGCGCATCTCGGGCGGCCGGAACGCGCCTGGCGCGCGCTGAGCCAGTGGCGGTCCTCCTGGCTGTCGCGCGAGGGCGTCGCGGCGGTCGCGACCTTCGCGCCGGCCGGACTGTTCTTCATCGCGGTCATCGGCGGCAAGGAATGGCTTGCCTGGTGGACCGGGCTGCTCGCGGCCGCGGGCGCGGCGGCGACGGTCTACTGCACGGGGATGATCTACGCGTCGCTGAAGCCGATCCGGCAATGGCACAACCCGCTGACCACGCCGGGCTACCTGCTGTTCGGCGCCTTCTCCGGCGCGGTGCTGCTGGCGATGCTCGCCGCCTTCTGGGGCGCGGCCGCGGTGCCGGCCGCGATCGCCGCCCTGCTCGGCGCCGGGAGCTTCATCTTCAAGCGCGTCTACTGGGCCAGCATCGACGCCGCGCCACCGGTCGCGACGATGGAAAGTGCCACGGGCCTCGGCTTCATCGGCAAGGTGCGGCCGCTCGATCCGCCGCACACCGAGACCAACTACCTGCTGCGGGAGATGGCCTTCCGCATCGGACGCGTCCATGCGGCACGGCTGCGCCGGATCGCGAGCCTGGCGGGCTTCGCCGCGCCGGCGGTGCTGCTCGCGCTGGCCCTGCCCGCGGGCGGCGTGCCGGCGGGCATCCTGGCGCTGGCCGCGGCGCTGCTGGCGCTGGTCGGGCTGCTCGCGGAACGCTGGCTGATGTTCGCCGAGGCGACGCACACCGTGGCACTCTACTACGGGGTCGGCGAGCCGCGCTGAGCGGCTTGCGCCACCGGGCGCCATGGCCAAGGATCGCCCCCGGGATCAACGGGGGGATCCGGCCATGAAGCGTTCCGACTTCCTCAAGGCCGCCGCCGCGGGCGGGTTCCTCGCCGCGGCAGGGTTGCCGCGCGGCGCGCGGGCGCAGGCGGCGGGCACGCTGCGCGCCGGGCTGAAGCTGAGCCCGACATCGCTCGACCCGCATTTCCGCCTCTCGGGGGAGCAGAACCTGCTCCGCGCCCTGCACGCCCGCTTCGTGGGCATGAGCGCGGACGGCAAGCCCGAGCCCGGCATCGCCGAGCGCTGGCGCCCCGTGAATGACGGCATGGCGTGGGAATTCACGCTGCGCGCCGATGCGAAGTTCAGCGACGGCACGCCCATCACGGCGGAGGACGCCGCCTATTCCATCGCGCGCGTGCCGACCATCACGGGATCCGCCGGCGCCTACCACATCTTCGTCCGCGCCATCACGCGGACCGAGGTGAAGGACGCGCGCACCATCCTGCTGCACACGGCCCAGCCCTACCCCTTCATGGTCGAGGACATGACGGAGGTCGCGATCCTGTCGAAGTCGCTCGGCGCGGAACTCCGCACCGCCGACTTCAACGCGAAGACCGTCCGCGTCTTCTCCGGCCCCTACACGCTGGTCGACTACCGCTTCGGCGAATTCGTCGAGATGCGCCGCAACCCGCACTGGTTCGGCGCCGCGCCGGCCTTCGAGACGGTGAACTTCAAGGTCATCTCCTCGGACGCCAGCCGCATGGCCGCGCTGCTGGCCGGCGACGTGCAGGCGATCGACGAGGTCTCGGTCTCCGACATCGCGCGGCTCAGGCGCGATGCGAACATCAACGTCACGCAGATCCCCGGGATGCGCGTGATGTACATCGCCATGGACATGGACCGGGACGTCTCGCCCTTCGTGCGCGACGCGGCCGGGCAGCCCATGACGCGCAACCCGCTCAAGGATGCGCGGGTGCGCCAGGCGCTGTCGCTCGCGCTGAACCGCCAGGCGATCGTCGAGCGGGTGATGGAAGGGGCGGCGAGCGTCGCCTCCAACCTGCTGCCCGAAGGCACGCCCGGCACATCGGCGAACCTGCGCGTCGTGACCCAGGATGTGGAACGCGCACGCCGGCTGCTGGCCGAGGCCGGCTATCCGAACGGCTTCCAGATCACCATCCACGCGACCAACGACCGCTACCCGAACGACGAGAAGGTGGCGCAGGCCATCGCCCAGTTCTGGACGCGGATCGGCGTGCGGACGGAGGTCCAGACCATGCCGAACGCGGCCTATTTCCCGGCCGCGGCGCGCCAGACCTTCAGCGTGATGGCGGCGCAGTACGGCGCGGACAATATCTCCTACGCCTATCGCGCGCTGGTCCACACCTTCAATCGCGAGCAGGGCTTGGGCACCGCGAACCGCACGCGGCATTCCAGCCCGCGCGCGGATGCCTTGGTCGCCCAGGCGCTGGTCGAGATGGACGAGGCGAAGCGCAACGCGTTGTTCGCGCAGGCGGCCGACATCGCGATCGGGGAGGAGGCGATCATCCACATGGTCTACCACCCCGCCTATGTCTACGCGGCGCGGAAGCCCCTGTCCGTGACGCCCTACTACAACGGAGCCTTCCTGCCGCAGGCGGTGGCGCGGGCGTAGGGATTACGGGAAAGCGTTCTATGCAGGGGGGGTAAATTGGTCGGGCAGGCGGGATTCGAACCCACGACCCCCAGTCCCCCAGACTGATGCGCTACCAGGCTGCGCTACTGCCCGACCGAGGCGCGCCGTTTAGCATCCGCCGCGCCCGCTTGCCACCCCCTCTCAGGCGGCGAGCGCACGCAACTCCCGCGCAATGGCCTCGAGTTCGGCCAGCGCTTCCCGCAGGTCGGCGGTCTCCTGCTCCTCCGCCGCGGGCGGCGGGTCGCCCAGCGGCAATTCCCCGGTCACCGCGGCCTGCGGCCCTTCATCCGTGCCGTCCCGCAGTAGCCGCTGCACGCCCTTGATCGTGTAGCCCTGGGTGTAGAGAAGGTCGGAGATGCGGCGCAGCAGCGCGATGTCCTCGGGCCGGTAGTAGCGCCGCCCCCCGCCGCGCTTTAACGGCTTGAGCTGCGGGAACTTCGTCTCCCAGAAGCGCAGGACGTGCTGCGGGATGTGCAGGTCGTCCGCCACCTCGCTGATGGTGCGGAACGCCGTCGGCGCCTTGCGCGGCTTGCCGCGCGCCTCGGCTTCGGAGACCTCGTCGCTCATTCCTCGGCCCCTACGGGTTCGTTGTTGATGCGCGCCTTGAGAACCTGGGACGGACGGAAGCTCAACACCTTTCTCGGCAGGATCGGAACCTCGACGCCCGTCTTGGGATTGCGCCCGACGCGCTGCCCCTTCTGGCGCACGAGGAAGGTGCCGAAGGCCGAGATCTTGACGGGTTCACCGGATTCGAGCGCGGCGGAGATGCGTTCGAGCACCGTCTCGAGCAGCGCCGCGCTCTCGTTCCTCGAAAGGCCGACATTGGCGTAGATCGCTTCCGCGAGCTGCGCGCGCGTCACCGTGTTCATGCCTGACATGGTCTCGCAACCCGTTATGAACGCTATGAAACCCGCGCGCCGGGGGGTGCGTCAACCGCGCTTGTCAGAAGCGGGCCAGGGCCGCGCCCCAGGTCAGGCCGCCGCCGATCGCTTCCATCACGACAAGGTCGCCAGGCCCGATGCGCCCGTCGCCGCAGGCTTCCGCCAGCGCGAGCGGGATGGAGGCGGCCGAGGTGTTGGCGTGCCGGTCCACCGTGACCACGACGCGCTCGGCCGGCAGATGCAGCTTGCGGCCCATCGCCTCGATGATGCGGAGGTTCGCCTGGTGCGGCACCAGCCAGCGCACATCGGCATGCGACATGTCGTTGGCGGCCAGCGCCTCGTCCACCACGGAGGCCAGCTTGGTGACCGCGTGGCGGAACACTTCCTTGCCGGACATGCGCAGCAGGCCGGCCCCGCCGTTCGACCCGGCGCCGCCCTCGACATGCAGGATGTCGCCGAAGCGGCCATCGGCGTGCAGGTGGCAGGACAGGATGCCGCGATCCTCCCGCGTGCCGCCATTCTCCTCCGCACGCAGCAGCACAGCGCCCGCGCCGTCGCCGAACAGCACGCAGGTGCCGCGGTCGGTCCAGTCGAGGATGCGCGAATAGACTTCCGTGCCGATGACCAGCACGCAGCGCGCCTGGCCGGCGCGGATCAGGCTGTCCGCGACGCCAAGGGCGTAGACGAAGCCGGTGCACGCCGCCGCCATGTCGAAGGCGAAGCCCTTGGTCGCGCCGATCTTGGCCTGGATGCGCACCGCGGTCGCCGGGAAGGCCGAATCGGGGGTCGAGGTCGCGACCAGGATCGCGTCCACCTCCTCCGCCGCCACGCCAGCGCGCGCGAGCGCGTCCCGGGCCGCCGCCGCGCCGAGGTCGGAGGCCGTCTGATCCGGCGCGGCCATGTGGCGGAAGCCGATGCCCGTGCGCTCGCGGATCCAGGCGTCGGAGGTCTCGAGCCCGTGCAGCGCCGCGAGTTCGTCGTTCGACAGCCGAGTCTCGGGCAGGTAGCCGCCGCAGCCGGCGATCGTCGCGCGCAGGACCATGGGCAGGCTTGCCTTCAGCGGGGCTCGGCCGGCACCCGCGGGCCGGAGGTGGACAGGCGGGTCAGGCCTTCACGGATACGCTCGTTGAAGCCGTGCGTCACCATGTCCATTGCGACATCGACGGCATGGGCGAAGCCGAGCGCATCCGTCCCGCCATGGGACTTCACGACGACGCCGTTGAGGCCGATCAGGATCGCGCCGTTGTAGCGCCGCGGGTCCATCCATTCGCGCAGCCGGTCGAGCGCCGGGCGCGCGAGCAGGTAGCCCATGCGCGCCGGCACGCTGCTCGTGAAGACCTGGCGGAGCAGGTCGCGCATCAGCTTCAGCGCGCCCTCCCCGGTCTTGAGCGCGACATTGCCCGTGAAGCCGTCGGTCACGATCACGTCCGTGGTGCCGGCCGTGATGTCGTGGCCTTCGACGAAGCCGCGGAAGTTCTGGCCGATATGCGAATCGCGCAGCGTCTCGGCGGCGTGGCGGACGCGGTCGTCGCCCTTCAGTTCCTCCGAGCCCACGTTCAGCAGGCCGATCGTCGGGTTGGTCAGGCCGAGCACGGCGCGCGCGAAGGCGTCGCCCATCACCGCGAACTCGACGAGGTTGCGCGCGTCGCACTGCACATTGGCGCCGAGGTCGAGCAGCACCACGTCGCCGCGCGCCGAGGGCCCGATGGCGGCCAGCGCCGGCCGGTCGATCTCCGGCATCGTCTTGATGACGATCTTGGCCAGCGCCATCAGCGCGCCGGTGTTGCCGGCCGAAACCACGCCCGCGGCCTCCCCGGCCGCGACGGCATCGATCGCCACGCGCATCGACGATCCGCGGATGCGCAGCGCCGCGGTGGGCTTCATGTCGCCGGAGATGCGGTCGGGCGCATGGCGCAGGCTGCACGCGCGAGCGGCACGCTTCCGCCGGGCGAGCGCGCCGGCGACCAGCGCCTCGTCGCCCACCAGCAGGAAGCGCGCATCGGGATGCCGCTCGGCAGCCAGTTCCAGCCCGTCGAGCACCGCCTCCGGTGCCGCGTCGCCACCCATGGCATCGATCGCGAGCGAGAAGGCAGGCCCCTGCTGCGCCATCGTCAGCGTTCCGGGCGCGGGGTCGGCGTCACCGCGGTCAGCCGCGGATCGTCTGGCCCACGCGCTCTGCCGCCACCACTTCGCGGCCGTCGTAGTGGCCGCAATGGGAGCAGACATGGTGCGGCCGCTTCAGTTCGCCGCAGTTCGAGCACTCCTGGTAGGAGGGGGCGCTCAGTGCCTCATGGCTGCGGCGCATGCCGCGGCGGGAGGGCGAAACCTTCTTCTTCGGAACGGCCATGGCGCCGAGCCTCTTTCATCAATACGTCAAGGATAGCGGGAGCGGGGGGCATTAGCACCCACCCCCGCGGGGCGCAAGGGACCGGTTGTGCCCGCCGGGCGCCGCGGGCGGGGCGTTCAGGCCCCCTTCGCCTTGCCGCGCAGCGCGGCCAGCGCGGCAAAGGGGCCGCTCGGCGCCGCCTCGCCCTCCCCGGCCGTCGGCAGTTCGGCGCCCGGCGCGCGCGGATAGGGGTCCAGCGCCAGGGACAATTGCTCGGCCACGGCCTCGCCCAGGTCGACCGTGCCGTCCTCGGCCTCGATTTCGTCCGGGCCCTCAGGGTCGTCGGAAGGCTCCGCGCCGGGGGGCAGGATGCGCAGCGTGATCGCCTCGCCGACCGCCTGCCGCACCGGCTCGAGCGTGACGACGCAGGTCTGCACGACCTCGGCCGACAGGCGGCCTTCGACCAGCACGGTCCCGCCGGGCTCCGGCCGCAGGCGGAGCTCCGCCGACAGGCGCTCGATGGCGGGGATGCCGAAGCGGGCGGCAAGCGCGGCGCATTCGGGGCCGCGCGCCTCGATCCGCTCCTCCCGCCCCTCGGGCGGGATGCGCGCGAGCGCGAGCGGCCGATGGAATTCAGGCTGCATCGAGCAGCCCCTCGGCCGGCAGGAAGGCGACGCGGCCGGCGACCATGGCCTCGATCCCCTGCCCCGCCAGATGCGCCGCCTGGGCGCGGGCGATCGCGGCGAGGCGGCCCGGCGCCTCCTCCGGCGCCTCGCCGCGCCAGACGTTGCGCGCCAGCGCATCGGCCAGCGCGGCCCGGTCGTCCGAATCGATCGCGGCCTCGTAGGCGAGCGACCGGCCGTGGAACGCCTCCCACATCCGCCGCACGCGCTTGCCGACCGACAGGTCGCCCACGCCCATCTCCCGCAGGTTCAGGTCCATGTCGGCGAACATCGCGTCGAATACCGCCTGGGCGAGCGCCGGCCCGCGCGCGTCGCCATCCGTGCGCAGGCGGCGGATCAGCAGGCCGACATGAAGGCTCACGAGGTCGAAGCGGCCCTCGACCGTGTCCGGAATGCCAAGCGCGGCGAACAGCGCGGGCGAGCGCGCGGCACCCACGGCGGCGCCGTAGAGTTCGAATCCGGCCCGCTCATGCGGCCGGCGGCGGAACATCCCGAGCAGTCCCATTCCCGTTCCTGGCTTCCGCACCCGGACCTTGGCGGTTGACCCGGGGGCGGCCTCATGGCTATCGCTTGGCGCGACATGGCCCGTCGAACCCACATGGTCAACGTATTCCGCGCCGCGCCGCTGCTCGTCCTGCTCGGCCTGGGCGGCTGCGCCTGGATCGGCGAGCGGATCGGCCCCGATCCCATCATGCGCGGCAACAACGTCGACGCGGAGCGGCTCAGCCAGATCACGCCGGGCGTACAGACCCGCGCGGATGTCGAGGCGCTGCTCGGCTCGCCTTCCGCCCGCGGCACCTTCGACGACGACAACTGGTACTACATCAGCGCCCGCACGCGGACGCAGCCGGGCCGCTTCCTCGAAGTCGAGGGCCAGCGCGTCGTCGCCATCTCCTTCAACCGGCAGGGCGTGGTCGCGAATGTCCGCGAGCTGACCCAGGCCGATGGCCGCGACGTGCAGATGGTCTCGCGCGAGACGCCGGTGCCCGGCAACGACCGCTCGCTGCTGCAGGCGCTGTTCGGCAATATCGGCCGGCCGGGCGTCGATCGCTCCGGCAGTGGCTCGAGCAACCCGGCGGCGATGACGCGCCGCCCGTGACCCGGCGGCCCCAGCCGGGGCCCACCCCGTCAGTCGGCTGACGCGCCCGCGACCTGCGGCTCCGCCACGCGCCGCCGCCCCTGCCAGAGCACCGCGGCGAGCGCGATGACCAGCGCCGGCACGATCGCCAGGTTCAACAGCGCCCAGCCCGCCCCCGCATGCACCGCGCCGGAGGCGAAGGCCGTGCAGGCCACGGTGCCGAAGACCAGGACGTCGTTGGTCGCCTGCGCGCGGACGCGTTCTTCCGGCGCATGCGCCGTCGCCAGCAACTGGGTCGCGCTGACGAACATGAAGTTCCAGCCGATCCCGAGCAGGATCAGCGCGACGGCGAAATGCCCGAAATCCCGCCCCAGCACGGCGACGACGGCGCAGCCGCCGGTCAGCACGGCACCCGCGACCATCACCGGCCGCAGGCCGAAGCGCGTGATGAGCCGGCCGGTGACGAACCCCGGCGCGAACATCGCGACCGCATGCAGCTGGATGACGGTGGCACTCGCGCCCACGCCGAAGCCGCAGAGCATCATCTCGAGCGGCGTCGAGGTCATCACCAGGTTCATGGTCCCATAGGCCACCATCCCGGCCACGGCGGCCGAGATGAAGGCGGGGCGGCGCATGATCTCGAGCACCGGCGTCGCCACCGCCTGGCGCGGCGGCGCGGGCGGCAGGTCCACGATGGCGAGAAGCAGGATGCAGACCGGCGGCAGCAGCGCCAGCAGCAGGTAGGTGCCCAGGAACAGGAAGGGCAGCATCATGTCCTGCGTGTGCTTCACCAGTTCCGGCCCGATCACGGCCGAGACGATCCCACCCGCCATCACCAGCGCGATGGCGCGCGGGCGATACTGGGCGGAGGCGACCTCGGCCGCCGCGAAGCGGTAGTGCTGGGAGATGCCGAAGCCGATGCCGCCCGGGATGGCGCCCAGGCAATAGATCAGGAAATCGCCCTTCCAGACGCCCGCGGCGAAGATCAGCGAGCCGGCCAGGGCGGCGAGCGCGCCGACGATGAAGCCCGTCCGCCGCCCGAGCCGCGCGAAGATGATGCCCGCGGGGATGGAGGCCGCCATGGTGGCCAGCATCTGCAAGGCCATGGGCAGGGTCGCGAGCGACTTGTCCTCGGCCAGGGAGTGGCCGATCAGCGCGCTCATCGCCACCTGGCCGATCATGCTGGCACCCATCAGCGCCTGGCAGAAGAACAGCAGCCAGACATTGCGCTTCATGCGCGCTTCGCTCGCCGACATGGTCAGAAGTGGCTCCATCCCCCCCGCGGCAACGCGAGTGGCGAGCCGTCCGGAGCGTGCACGCTAACCTCGGCGGGCCCGGCGATGAACCGGCCGATGCGCGCGACAGCCATGCCGCAGGCGGCGGCCCGGGCGGTGACCTCGGCCCGGTCGGCGGGGTCGGCCGCCAGCAGCAATTCGTAGTCGTCCCCGCCGGTCAGCAGTAGCGGCAGCAGCCCGGCATCGGCCGCCAGCAGCGCCCCCGCCGCGTCCGAGAGCGGCAGCGCGGCGGCGTCGATCACCGCCCCGCAGCCGCCGGCGCGGCACAGATGCCCAAGGTCCTGCACCAGCCCGTCGGACACATCCATACCCGCCCGCACCAGCCCGGCCAGCGCCTGCCCGAGTGCCAGCCGCGGTTCCGGCAGCCGGTAGCGCCGCGCGAGGTGCCCGGCCGTATCGGCCGGCAGCGTGCCCTGCAGCACCCGCAGGCCGAGCGCCCCATCCCCGATCGTGCCCGAGACCCAGATGTCGTCGCCCGGCCGCGCGCCGGCCCGCGTGATCACCTTCGCGGGCTCGACCGTGCCGAGGATGGTGAGCGAGAGCGAGGTCGGCCCCGGCGTCGCCGTGGTGTCGCCGCCGAGCAGCGTGAGGCCGAACAGCCGCTGGTCCTCCGCCAGCCCCGCGACGAAACCGGCGAGCCAGGCCTCGGGCATCCCGCGCGCGAGGCTGGTGGTCATCAGGTAGCCGAGCGGCGCCGCGCCCATCGCGGCGAGGTCCGACAGGTTCACCCGCAGCAGCTTGCGCCCGACCGTCCCGGGCGGATCGCCGGGCAGGTAGTGCACGCCCTCGACCATCGCATCGGCCGCGATCACCAGCCGCCGGCCGGCGGGGATGTCGAGCACGGCGGCGTCGTCGGACAGGTCGAGCGCGCCTTCCCCCGCGAGTGGCCTGAAATGGCGCGCGATCAGCGCGAATTCGGCGGGCAGGCTCACCGCGCGCGCCCGAACTCCGCCGGGCGCAGCGCATGGGCCATGGCGTCGAGCACGCCATTGGCGAAGCGGCTCGTCTCCTCGTCGAGGAAGCCGCGGACGATGTCGAGATACTCGTTGATCACGACGCGCGCCGGCGGCTCGGCGCCGGCCAGCAGTTCCGCGGCCGCGGCGCGCAGGGCGGCGCGCAGCACCGGGTCCAGCCGCTCAAGCGTCCAGTCCTTGGACAGGTGCGCGCGGATCTCGGCATCCGCCGCGTCGCCCCGCGTCGCGGCGGCGCGCAGGATCGCCTCGAACAGCGGGATGTTGGCGAGCGGCACGCGCCCTTCCTCGAAGGCCTCCTGGTCCGGGGCCTCCCCCGCGCCGATGCGGTGGCGGATGAATTGCTGCGCGACCGTCTCGGCGCTCTCGCCCGTATGCTCGGACTGGAACAGCGCCTGCACGGCGGCGACGCGCGCGCCGGTGCGCGGGCGGCCGGTCGGCTTCGGCCGGTCCTTCATCCCGCCAGCCCCCAGCGCCGCGCCAGGGCGACCTGGCCGATCACCGCATGGGCGGCCTCCGCCCCCTTGTTCATGCGGTCGTCGCGCGAGCGCGCCAGCGCCTGGTCGAGGCTGTCCACCGTCAGCAGCCCGAAGCCGATCGCCGCCGCGTGGCGGGTCGAAAGGTCCATCACGCCGTGGCAGATCGCGTCGCATATGAAGGTGTAGTGGTCGGTCTCCCCGCGCACGACGCAGCCCAGCAGCAGGTAGCCGTCCCAGCGGCGCGGCGTCGCCAGCGCCATGGCGAGCGCGGCCGGCAGCTCGTAGCCGCCGGCGACCTCGGCCACCTCGACCGCGGCGTTCACGTCGGCGAAGACACGCTGGGCGCCGGCGAGCATGCCGTCCACCACCTCCCGGTAATACGGGGCGACGATGGCGAGGATGCGCGGCGCGGGGCCGGCGAGCAGGGCGGCGCCGCGCTCGGGGGAGTCGAGAGTGCTCAAGTGGCGATGTCCGTGGGTATGGGCCGGGTCTCGACATCCTCGATCCCGTAGCCCTCGAGGCCGACGATCGGCCGCGGGTGGTTGGAAAGCCGCACCATGCGCGTCACGCCGAGGTCGGCCAGGATCTGCGCGCCGATGCCGTAGTCCCGCAGTTCCGGCGGGGCCGCGCGGCCGCGGCCGCGGCGGATCTGGTCGGACAGCCCGTCCGTGCGCCAGTCGCGCAGCAGCACGACGACGCCGCGGCCTTCCTGCGCGATGACGCGCATCGCGCCATGCAGTTCGCCGAGCGTGCGCCCGGCGACGAGGTCGTTCAGCAGCGATGCGGCGTGCATGCGCACCAGGACCGGCTCGTCCCCCGCGATGTCGCCCTTGACCAGCGCCAGGTGCTCGCCCGGGGAGACGGTGCTGGCGTAGACCACGGCGCGCCAGTCGCCGCCGATCGCCTGCGGCAGCACGCTGTCCTCGACGCGGCGCACGAGCCGCTCGGTGCGGCGGCGATGGGCGATCAGGTCGGCGATGGTGCCGAGCTTCAGCCCGTGATGCTGGGCGAAGGCGACGAGGTCGGGCATGCGCGCCATCGTCCCGTCGTCGTTCATGATCTCGCAGATCACGCCCGCCGGGTTGAGGCCGGCCAGGCGCGCGAAATCCACCGCGGCTTCCGTGTGCCCGGCGCGGACCAGCGTGCCGCCTTCGCGCGCGACCAGCGGGAAGACATGGCCCGGCGTGACGATGTGTTCGCGCCCCAGTTCCGGATTGATGGCGACGGTGACGGTCCGCGCGCGGTCGGCGGCCGAGATGCCGGTCGTCACGCCCTCGCGCGCCTCGATCGAGACGGTGAAGGCGGTCTGGTGCCGCGTGCCGTTCGACTGCGCCATCAGCGGCAGGCCGAGTTGCTCGACCCGCTGCTGCGTCATGGCGAGGCAGATCAGCCCGCGGGCGTGCTTGGCCATGAAGTTGATCGCGTCCGGCGTCGCGAACTGGGCGGGGATGACGAGGTCGCCCTCATTCTCCCGGTCCTCGTCGTCCACCAGGACGAACATCCGCCCGCGGCGCGCTTCCTCGAGCAGTTCCTCGGTCGGCGCGATGAAATCGTGGAAACCCGTGCGGACCGGCCCGCCTGCCGTGCTGGCGCTCATCGCGCATACTCCCGGAGCCGCGCGACGTAGCGCGCCATCATGTCGGCCTCGATGTTCACGCGGTCGCCGGGCTGCAGCGTGCCGAAAGTGGTGACCGAGGCAGTGTGGGGGATGATGTTGACCCCGAACACCTCCCCGTCAACCTCGTTGACCGTCAGGGACACGCCGTCGATCGCGACCGAGCCCTTGGGCGCGATGTAGGGCGCGATCGCGGCGGGGACGCGGAAGCGCCAGCGGACCGAGGCATTCTCGGGCGTGGCGGAGACCACCTCCCCCACCCCGTCGACATGGCCGGCGACGAGGTGGCCGCCCAGCTCGTCCCCGACGCGGAGCGCCCGTTCCAGGTTGACCCGCGCGCCCGCCTTCCAGGTGCCGAGCGTGGTCTTGGCCACCGTCTCGGCCGAGCAATCGACCGAGAAGGCATCCGCCGCCAGATGCACCACCGTCAGGCAGACGCCCGAGCACGCGATGGAGGCGCCGATCACAGCCGGCGTCGGCCCGGCGAGGAAATCCGGCGCGGTGCCGATGACGAGCCGCAAATCGTGCCCGCCGCCGATCGGCTGCACCTCCCGCACCGTGCCGAGCGCGGTCACGATCCCGGTGAACATCAGGGGGCCTCCAGCCGTTCGAACTCGGTGAGCACATCGGCGCCAAGGGGCCTGACGGCAACCCGGCGGAAGCGGGGCATGGCGGCAAGTGCCGCGAGGCGCAAGCCCTCGGCGGCCGGAAGCCCTTCCGCGCCCATCACGCCGGGGGCATGGAACCAGGCCAGCCGGTCGACCACGCCCGCGCGCAGCAGCCCCGCGGCAAGGCCCGCGCCGCCTTCGGCCAGCACGCGCGTCACGCCGCGCCGCGCCAGGGCCGAGAGCAGCGCGCGCAGGTCGAGCCCGCCCCCTTCCGCCCCCGGCACGGTCAGCACCGCGACCCCGGCGGCGATGAAGGGCGAAAGGGCCGCCGGCGGATGGCCCGGCGCCGTGACGATGCAGGACGGCGCGCTGCCGGCGGTCGCGACGATCCGCGCCGTGGGCGGCGTGCGCAGCCGGGCGTCGGCGACGACGCGCAGCATGGGCACGCGCTCCATCCCCGGGATGCGGCAGGTCAGGTCCGGATCGTCGGCGATCACGGTGCCGGACCCCACCAGCACCGCGTCGTGCCGGGCGCGCATGGCATGCACCGCGCGCCGCGCCTCGGGGCCGGTGATCCAGCGGCTTTCGCCCGTGGCCGTCGCGATGCGGCCGTCGAGCGTGGTGGCGAGCTTCAGCGTGACGATGGGCAGGCCCGCTTCGATGCGGCGGAAGAAGCCGGCGTTGAGCGCGCGGGCCTCGGCCTCGCAGAGACCTTCCTCGACCAGGATGGCGGCGGCGCGGAGCCGTTCGAGGCCGCGGCCGTTCACCCGGGGGTCCGGGTCCCGCATCGCCACCACCACGCGGGCGATGCCGGCGGCTTCCAGCGCCTCGCAGCAGGGCGGCGTGCGGCCGTGATGGGAACAGGGTTCAAGGGTGACATAGGCGGTCGCACCCCGGGCCCTGGCCCCCGCGCGGCGCAGTGCCTCGGTTTCCGCATGCGGGCGGCCGCCGGGCTGGGTCCAGCCGCGGCCGACCACCTGGCCATGGCGCACCAGCACGCAGCCCACGGCCGGGTTGGGCCAGGCATTGCCGAGGCCGCGGCGGGCCAGCGCCAGGGCGGCGCGCATGTGGTTGAGGTCGTCTGACATGGGTCGCCGGCCGCTTGTCCCGCAGGGCGGGGGCGCCGGCAAGCGCCGCTAGCGGACCACCCGGGTCAATTGCAGCAGCGACAGGAGCGCCGAGGCGAGATAGGTCAACGCCGCCGCCCACAGCACGGACCGCGCCGCCGCGACGTCGGGGCCGGCGAGATACCCGCCGCGGTCGATCGCCGGCAGGGCCCGGGTGAAGGAGGCGTCGAACTCCAGCGGCAGGGTGACCATCTGCACGAGGATCGACAGGCCGAAGACGGCAACGGCGAGCAGGATCGACGGAAGCACGAGGTGACCCGCCCCGGCCACCGCGCCGCCGAAGGGCAGCACCGTCATCAGCGCGATGGCGACGGCGCGCAGCGGAACGACGATGCGCATCAGCGCCAGGCGTAGCCCGAACAGCCGCGCCCCGTCGCGATGCTGCACGGCGTGCGCGACCTCATGCGCCGCGACCGCGACCGCGGTGACGGAACGGCCGTCGAGATGTTCCGGGGAAAGGCGGACGGCGGGCGCGGCGGGATCGTAGCGGTCGCCCTCATCCGTCGGCTCGACCGCGACGTGATGCAGCCCGGCCTCGTCCAGCAGGTGGCGGGCCAGTTCGCCGCCCGTGCCGGGCAGGTCCGGACGGTCGGCGCCGTGCCGGGCCATGATCCAGCGGACATAGGCCATGGGGCCGAAGACCAGCCCGAGCAGCAGCAGGACCGCCGCCGGAACCATCGCGGGTGGCTAGTCCTTGCCGCCCAGCTCGCCCAGGAAGGCCTGGAAGTCCTTCGCCTCGCCGAAATTGCGGTAGACGCTGGCGAAGCGGACATAGGCGACCTGGTCGAGCGCCTTGAGGCTTTCCATCACGATCTCGCCGATCTTGCGCGACGGGATCTCCGTCTCGCCCTCGGTCTCGAGGCGGCGCTGGATGGAATTCACCAGCCGCTCGATCCGGTCCTCGTCCACCGGGCGCTTGCGAAGGGCCACGCGGATCGACCGGGCGAGCTTCTCCCGGTCGAAGGGCACGCGGCGGCCATCGGTCTTGAGCACCGTGATCTCGCGCAGCTGCACCCGCTCGAAGGTCGTGAAGCGCGCCCCGCAGGACGCGCAGGCCCGCCGGCGACGGATCGCCGCGGCGTCCTCGGCCGGGCGGCTGTCCTTCACCTGCGTGTCCTCGGCGCCGCAGAAGGGGCACTTCATCGGGCGGGGTGCCTCAGGCCGGGTAGACGGGGAAGCGGCGGCAGAGTTCCAGCACCTTGGCCTTGACCGCCGTCTCGACCGCGGTGTTGACGCCATCGGCGTTCGACGCGGCCGCACCGTCCAGCACCTCGCCGATCAGGCGGCCGACGGCGCGGAATTCATCCGTGCCGAAGCCGCGCGTCGTGCCCGCGGGCGTGCCGAGCCGCACGCCGGAGGTGACCATCGGCTTCTCGGGGTCGAAGGGGATGGCGTTCTTGTTGCAGGTCAGGTGGGCGCGGTTGAGCGCGGCTTCGGCGATCTTGCCGTTCAGCTTCTTGGGGCGCAGGTCCACCAGCAGCAGGTGGTTGTCGGTGCCGCCGGTGACGAGGTCGAGGCCCTGGCCCTTCAGTTCCTCGGCCAGCGCCTTGGCGTTCGCGACGATCTGCGCGGCATAGGCGCGGAACTCCGGCCGCAGCGCTTCGCCAAAGGCGACCGCCTTGGCGGCGATCACGTGCATCAGCGGGCCGCCCTGCAGGCCAGGGAAGACGGCGCTGTTGAACTTCTTCGCCAGCGCCTCGTCATTCGTGAGGATCATGCCCCCGCGCGGGCCGCGCAGCGTCTTGTGCGTGGTGGTGGTCACCACATGCGCGTGCGGGAAGGGCGAATCATGCGCGCCGCCGGCCACCAGGCCCGCGAAATGCGCCATGTCCACCATGAAATAGGCGCCGACCTCGTCCGCGATGGCGCGGAAGCCGGCGAAGTCCCAGGCGCGCGCATAGGCCGAGCCGCCGGCGATGATCAGCTTCGGCTTCGATTCGAGGGCGATCCGGCGGACCTCCGCCATGTCGATCCGCTGGTCGTCGCGCCGCACCGTGTAGGGGACGGGCTTGAACCACTTGCCGGACTGGTTGGCGGGGGATCCGTGGGTCAGGTGCCCGCCGGCGGCGAGGTCCAGGCCCATGAAGGTGTCGCCCGGCTGCAGCAGCGCCAGGAAGACGGCCTGGTTCGCCTGCGCGCCCGAATGGGGCTGCACATTGGCGAAGCCGCAGCCGAACAGCTTCGTCGCGCGCTCGATCGCCAGGCGCTCGGCGATGTCCACCGCCTCGCAGCCGCCATAGTAGCGGCGGCCGGGATAGCCCTCGGCGTACTTGTTCGTCAGCACGCTGCCCTGGGCCTCGAGCACGGCGCGGGAGACGATGTTCTCGCTCGCGATCAGCTCGATGCCGTCCTGCTGGCGTTCCAGTTCCTGCGCCACGGCGGCGGCGAGGTCCGGGTCCGCCACGGCGAGCGAGGCGGTGAAGAAGGAGGCGGCGGGCGCGACGCCGGCGGAGGGTCCGTCTGGCGCGCGGAGGGGTGCGGGGGCGGGGCGGATCATGCGGGCGGTTGTGCGCCGGGCGGGTTCAGCTTGGCAAGGCGGCGGTCGTGGCGTCCGCCCTCATAGGGCGTGGCGAGGAAGGCGCGGAGGGCGTCGAGCGCCGTTTCGACGCCGATGGTGCGCGCCCCGAAGCAGGCAACGTTCGCATTGTTGTGAGCGCGTGTAAGCCGCGCCTCGGTCGAATCGTGCAGCACGGCCGCGCGGATGGCGGGGTGGCGGTTGGCGGCGATGGCCATGCCGATGCCGGAGCCACAGACGAGGATGCCGAAGGGGGACTTCCCTGACGCGACCAGTTCGCATACGGAATGGGCGTAGTCAGGGTAGTCGACGGACTCGGGCCCGTGGGTTCCGAGATCTTGGATGGCATGGCCCTCGGCTTCGAGCGCCGCCCTGATGGCGAGCTTGAGCGCGAGGCCGGCGTGGTCGGAGGCGATGGGTAGCGGCGGATGTTCCATGACCTGCCAGGCGTTGGAGAATTGAGGTGCGGTTCTGGCACCGGGACGCGAAGGACGCCAGCGCGTGACGGCCATTCGGCGCCGGTACGAGACGCGCCGTGATGTCCGCGGTTTCGCGCACCTACGTGATATGCACAACGGCAAGATCAGGGAGCAATCTTGTTTGCGACTACCTTGACGGAACCGGACGCCTGGGCCGGCCGGCAGAATTCCTCAATCCAGATATTGTTCGCAACGGAGCGTACGGAAAGCGCTTTCCATTTGATTTGAAAGTTTCGTTGTCCGACTACCTTTCCTGGCTCAAGAAAAATCAAATCACATCGAACGGTATATTCGGCATCAAGCTTCTTTATGAGGATTTCGAATATCTGGGGCAATTCACAGATATTTGTAGCATGATTCGAAATGCCACGATCGTACGACTGACGCGCCGGAAGAAGCTGTCCCAGGCGATCTCATACTTCATGGCCGTCGAGACAGGCCAATGGATCGCAAGTGACCCCGGACTGAAGCCGCCCGATGAAGTCGAATACGATCAGCAGAAGATCGAGCGATACATGACCATGTTGGCCCGACAGGATGCGAGCTGGGATACCGCCCTGGACTGCCTCGGTTGTTCCGCGCTCCATTGGTCGTTTGAGTCTTTTGTAGCCGATCCATCGGCGCATATTTCAAGTCTTGCTGCGGAATTGGATGTAAATCTGGCGGATGTCTCCATCAAGACAGCCCTGGTGCCTCAAGCCACGGAAACGTCAAGGGCATTCCTGGCTCGCTACCGCTCGGACTACGCCGCGCAGCAGCGTTCGGCGGACTCCGTCGAATACGAACACCTGACGTTCGATCGCTGAACGTGCCGGACCTCGCGAGGGCTTCGACGCATGCATCTGGTGACGATCACGCACAGCCCCGAGCTTCACGCACTTCGCCTGCAGGCGCGATCCATCGCCCGCTTCGTCGAGCAGGACGCCGCGACCTCGGTTACGGTCATCTGCAACGAGCCGGACTTCCACGCATTCCGTGCGGGCTTCGAGGCGGAGGTGCTGCCCGAGTACGGCGTGCATCGGACGAACCTGACGCTCGCGCATCGTAGCGCGCTCGCACACCCCGCCAGTTGGCAGCATGGCTGGCGGTCGCAGCAATTGCTGAAGATGCTGGCTGCGCGGCATCTGCCGGACGGCGTGATGCTGGTTCTCGATTCCAAGAACCACTTCATCCGACCGATCGGGCGCGAGAGTTATGTGACGGACAGCGGCCTGCTGCGCGTCTGGCAGGCGCAGCATCGCGGGCACATGGAGCCGTACTTCCGTGCGTCGATGGAAGCCTTCGACCTTCCGGTCGAGCCGCATATCGACGCGTGGACCCCGACGGTCACGCCTTTTCCGCTGCCAGTGGAGGATGTCCGCGGCTGCCTGGACGCTCTCCTCGCGCGCTTCGGAACAGACTTCTTCGATCGCTTCCTGCACTGGGAGTGCCGGATGACGGAGTTCTTCCTCATCGGCGCCCATCAGATCCGCACGCATGGAAGCCTGGCGGCGCGCTTCGCGTTCGGTCGTCCGAACAGTGCGATTCTTTTTCGCGACAAGGTGGAAGACGCGAACCGCTTCGGTGCCGTGATGTTCGCGGCGTCGCAGTCTCATTCATTGAGCTTCGCAATACACCACGCCGCATTGGACCATCTATCCGATGAGCAACGTGGCGCCGTCGCCTCGTTCTGGATGGGTCTTGGACTCGTCCCGGATCGCGAGGATGCAGAGCAGTTCCTACGAAATCCCTATTCTGTCGCACCCTGACCGCATCGATGGGCAGCCCGCGCGATGAAGTTTGCGCGAGGGACAGCCTAGCGCTTGCGGAACTCATTTTGGCAGTGCACCAAACGCTAGCAGTTTTGGAAGTGGTGCCCTGATCGTGACGAGCCAAGTGCCCGAACCCGCTGCCAGGAGGGCGCATATTCGCCGCGATCTCGAGGGTGGACTAGTCCACCACGTCCGCAAGGGACTCATCGGCGGCATCAACCGTGAGCGACAAGGTCATGTCCGCTTTCTCCAGATCGGTGGAAATGATGGTGTGCTGGCGGACCCGCTGTTCGGCTGGCACAAGGAACATCCCTGGACTGGCGCTATCGTCGAACCAGTTCCCAATTACTTCGCGAAGCTGAAATCCCTGCACGCGGACCGAAGCGGCATTCAACTCTTCCAGTGCGCCGTGTCGGACACGCCTGGGGAGTTGACGCTTTGGTTCGTCGGCTCGCGCGCCGCTTCTCGCTACCCAGATTGGACGCAGGGTCTCGCATCAAGCAGCCGCGAACATCTTCTGCGACACGGCGTAGCACATGAGGATTGCGAGCAAATCGTCGTTCCGACGAAGACGCCGGAGCAGATCTGCGCAGAAGCGTCGTTCGAGCGCATTGACCTAATGTGCATCGACGTCGAGGGGCATGAACTGCCGATCCTGCGCGCGTTTCCTTTCGAACGCGTCCGGCCTGCGATCACGATTTTCGAGGCTTGGCACATGGATGATGCGACGCGCGCAACGCTCCGCGATGTGCTCGACCCGAAGGGGCTGCAACTCTTCTTCCTCGGCGAGGATGGCTACGCAGTCGATCGCGACGACTTCGTTCGCACCGGACTACTCAGGGAACTCGAGGAGTACCCGCCGGTGATCAGCAGAATACTTGCTTCGCCCTGAGTAGATCGACGTAGGCGAGACGAACCCATGACAGCGACGATTGACCACGGCCCTGTAGCCGAGGGCGCGAAGCAGGACGATTTCAAGGCGCTCCGCAGCGAGATCGCCGACCTCCGCGCCCGCCTCGACACCTTCGAACGCATCCTCCAGCTCCGCGACGCCACGCTCCCGCCGGCCATCCCCGACCCCTCCCCTACACCCCTCCCCCCCACCCACGACATCGCCGCCGACCAGTTGCTCGCCGCGCAGGACGGCTTCCACCAGCTCGAATGGGGCTCGGAAGGTGCCTTCCGCTGGACCGGCGCCGAAGGCGCGCTCCGCTTCGAGGCCTGGGTCGACCGCGCCGCGCCGCTCGTCGCCACACTCCGCCTGTTCCACTTCGGCACGCCTGCGAACGCCAGGGAAATGACGGTCGAGGTGGAAGGCATGACCCTCGCCCTGAAGCGCGAGGGCAGCAGCAAGGTCTTCCATTCGGAACCCATCCCGCCGCGGCCCGGCACCGGCCCGACCATCCTCGTCGTGAAGGTTCCCCACCTCCATTCGCCGGCCGACCAGGGCAGGCCGGACAAGCGGATCCTCGGCGTCGCCTTCCAGTCGCTGCGCCTCGCCCCGGCATGATCCGACGCCCGTCCGCGCCGCAGCCCGCCCGCCGCATCACGGCGGCGATCTGCACCTACCAGCGCTACGACCTGCTGCCCGGCGCGATCCGCTCCGCGCTCGACCAGTCACTGCCCGCCGAGGCCTTCGAGGTCATCGTCATCGACAATTCCCCCGATGCCGACCTCTCGGCGCGAAAAGCCGAGGCCTTCGGTGCGCATCCCAACCTGACCTGGCGGCATGAACCGCGCCCGGGACTGTCCAACGCGCGCAACGTCGCCGCGGGCCTCGCCGCCGCGCCGCTGATCGCCTTCCTCGACGACGACGCCCGCGCCGACCGCGGCTGGCTCGCCGCGATCGCCGACTGCTTCGACGCGTTCGGCGAGAAGGTGCAGGTCGTGGGCGGCCGCATCCGCCCCTGGTGGGGCGCCGCACGGCCCGGCTGGCTGCCGGATTCGATGCTCGGCGACCTCACCGTGGTCGATCTCGGCGACCGTCGCCGCCTGCTCGAGGATGGCGAATGGGTCGCCGGCGCCAACATCGCCTTCCGCATCGCGGCCCTCGAGGCGATCGGCGGCTTCGACACCTCCCTCGGCCGCAATGGCGGCGGGGCGAGCCTGCTATCGGCCGAGGAAACCGCGGTGACCGACCGGCTGCGTGCCCGCGGCGGCCTCGTCGCCTACGACCCGGACGCGGCGGTCGAGCACTGGGTCGACCCGGACCGGCTGACGCAAGCCTGGTTCCGCCGCCGCGCCGCCTGGCAGGCGGTGTCGGACTACCTGCGCGACCCGAAGGCGCGCCTCGCGCAGCGGGAGGCGTCCTGGGCGGCGACGAAGCGCTACCTGCTCAGCCGCAATCCCGCCGACCGGACGCTGCGCGGCCTCGCGCTCGAACAGCAGGACGCCGGGGATTTCCGCTGGCAGGTCTCGGCCGTCTACAACGCGGTCACAGCGCTTCTCGGCGGGCTGGACGAGCGGGATGACCTCTGATCACAAGGGCGCCTGGGCGGGGCTGCGCGTCCTCGTCCTCTCCCCGGTGCCGACCTGGCCCGTCACCTTCGGCAACCGCAACCGCATCGTCCAGGTGAACCGCGCCCTGCAGCGGGAGGGCGCGCATGTCGCGCTGCTGCACTACCCGTCGGACGACGAATGGCGCAGCCGCCTGCCACGCACCGCGATGGCCGAGATGGCGCGGCAGTGGGAGGAGGTGTTCCACCTCCCCGCCACGCGCCCGCTGCACACCCGCCCGGCGAAGGGCGAGGACCATCGCATCGACGAATGGTGGGACCCCGCGATCGGGCAGATGCTCGACTGGCTGTTCAAGGTGGGCCGCTACGACGCGCTGCTGGTGAACTACACGTGGCTGTCGAAGGCGCTCGAGCACGCTCCGCGGGGCGTGCTGCGGATCCTCGACACGCATGACCGCTTCTCGGGCCGGCGGGACCTGCTGACCGCGAACGGCCTGGCGCCCGAGTACTTCCATACGACGGAAACCGAGGAAGCGGTCGGCCTGAACCGGGCGGACATCGTCTGGGCGATCAAGGCGCAGGAAGAAGCCTTCTTTCGCACCATCACCGACCGTCCCGTCGCCACGCTGCTGCACATGGAACCGCCCGCGGCGCCCTCGCCGCCACCATCGCGCGACGGCGTGCTGCGCTTCGGGATCGTGGGCGGGCGCAACAACGTCAACGCCACCAACATCCGCCGCTTCGCCGAGGCGGCGGACCGCTATCTCGCGCGCACCCTCCTGCCGGTCGAGGTGCTGGTCGCCGGCTCCGTCTGCGACCTGATCGGCGACCTCCGCCAGCCCTGGCTGCGGCTGGTCGGCAGGGTGGCGGAGATGGACGAGCTCTACGCCCAGGTCGATGCTGTGCTGGCGCCGCTCGCCTTCTCGACCGGGCTCAAGATCAAGGTGGGGGAGGCGCTGGCCCGCGCCAAGCCGCTGATCAGCCACGCCCACGCCTTCGAAGGCTACGTTCCCACCCACGCCTTCCACGAATGCCCGGATTTCGAGGCGATGCTGCGCGCCATGCACCAGATCGCGCGCGATCCAGGCCTTCTCGGCGTGCTGGCGGACGCCTCCGCGCGCTCGGTCGCGGCGGCGTCCGCGAGCATCGGGGCGACTCTCGCCGATGCCGGTGCCCGGGCGCGCGCGATTCCGCCATCCGTCATCTTCTTCCTTCGCTTCGACCAGCTGTGCCGCGACAGCCTGTTGCTCGACCACGTCCTCGACGCCGCCCACTACGCCGGCTTCCGCGCCCCGGTCGCCTTCCACCTGTCCGGCGCGCCGGACGCCGCCGAGGACGAGGCGCTCGCCCTGCTCGCCGCGCGCGGCCGCATGCTGGTCGAACCCGAGGCCCTCGACGCGGTCGCCGCGCACCCCGCCATGGCGGAGGCCGACAGCCGGCCGCAGGCCGCGCGGATCGCCGAACTTCTCGCCGAGCCCCATCCCATGGCGTGGTTCGCCCATGCGCCAGAACTTCCGCCCGCGGCGCAGGTCCGCATCCAGGTCGGGGTCGCTCATCTCGGCGCCCTCTGGCTCGCGGGCGGGCGAGAGGACGCGGCGCGAATCGCGACCGCCTTCCCCCGCTTCCTTGCGCTCAGCGCCGCCCCGTCGGCGGATGCCGCGCGGCTCGCCGCGGCGTCCGGCGCCGAAAGGCTGGCCGTGCCCCTGCTCTGGCGCGGGGAGGACAGCCGCCTGCTCGCCTCGCTCAGGGCCACGCCGCGCGGGCCTGTCGCGCTGCTGACCCGCAGGCCGGACGCGCCCGACCTCCTGCCGCTGCTCGCCTTCCTGACCCGCGTTCAGGGGCGGCAGCTGCGCCTGTTCCACGCGGGCGAAGCGCCGCCATCCTGGCCCGCATCCGGTCCGCTCGCGGTACGGACGGAGGCCATCCAGTTGCTGCCGATAGACGCCTTCTTCCGCGCCGCGACCTGGTCCGCCGGCGGGCCCGGCTGCATCATCGAGCATGGCCGCCCGACGACGTCCGTGGCGCGAGAGGTAGCGCTGCGCGCCGGCATTCCGCATCTGTCCGTCGCCGACCCGGCCGCCCCGGCCGTCGCCAAGGCGCAGCCGAGCCTGTCAGGGCGGGCCCGGGGCTTCGTCTCGGCAGCGTTGCTCCTCGCGGCGCTCGATCGGGATGTCGACTGGCGTGAAGCGGATCGCACGCTCGCCGTAGAATACGGGCAGGATGCCGGCTGGGCGCGGATCTGGCGCGAACTGGGCGACCTCGTCGCGGCCTGAGGCAAGGCTGGTCTCCGGGCGGGCCAAGGCGGGAAAACCCACGCTCCGCGAGCGCCCCCGCCGGCAAAGCGCCGCATTTCCCTTCCGCCCCGCCCCAACCCGTGGCACTTGAGGTGCGGGAAAACGCCGAACACGGGAGTGCGTCGATGTCCGCACCGACCTTCACCAACCCCGAGACCATCGCGCTGCACGCCGGCTGGCGGGCGGATCCGACCACCGGCTCGGTCGCGGTGCCGATCCACCAGACGACCTCCTTCCAGTTCCAGGACACCGGCCATGCGGCGCGCCTCTTCGCGCTGGCGGAACTCGGCAACATCTACACCCGCATCATGAACCCGACCGTCGACGTGCTGGAAAAGCGCGTCGCGGCGCTCGAGGGCGGCGTGGCCGGCCTCGCGGTGGGTTCGGGCCAGGCGGCGACGACCTTCTGCGTGATGAACCTGTGCGAGGTCGGGGACAACATCGTCTCCTCCACCGACCTCTACGGCGGCACCTGGAACCTCTTTGCCAATACGCTGAAGCAGTTCGGCATCGAGGTCCGCTTCGTCGACCCGGCCGACCCCGAGAACTTCGCCCGCGCGACCGATGCCCGCACCCGCTGCTGGTACGCCGAGACCCTGCCCAACCCGAAGCTGCACGTCTTCCCGATCGGCGAGGTCGCGGCACTCGGCCGCAAGCTCGGCGTGCCGCTCATCATGGACAATACGGCCGCGCCCGTGATCTGCCGCCCGCTCCAGCACGGCGCGGCGGTCGTGATGCACTCCACCACCAAGTGGATCGGCGGGCATGGCACCAGCATCGGCGGGCTCGTCGTCGATGGCGGTAATTTCGACTGGGAAGCGCATGGCGACCGCTTCCCCACGCTCAACAAGCCCGACCCGTCCTACCACGGCGCGGTCTGGACGCAGGCGGTCAAGCCGCTCGGCCCCATCGCCTACATCATCCGCATGCGCACCTGCCTGCTGCGCGACATCGGCGCGCCCATGGCGCCGATGAACGCCTTCCTGTTCCTCCAGGGGCTGGAGACGCTGCCGCTGCGCATCGAGCGCCACTGCGCCAACGCGCTGAAGGTCGCGGCCCACCTCGCGCAGCATCCGGCCGTCGCCAAGGTGATCCACCCCTCGCTGATGGAGGGCGAGTGGAAGCGCCGCGCGGATGCCTACCTCAAGGGCGGCTATGGCAGCCTGATGGGCATCGAGCTCAAGGGCGGCAAGGAAGCCGGCCAGAAGTTCATCGAGGCGCTGCAGATGTTCTACCACGTGGCCAACATTGGCGACGCCCGCAGCCTCGCCATCCATCCGGCGACGACGACGCACAGCCAGTTGACCGAGGCCGAGCAGGCGGCGTCGGGCGTGACGCCCGGCTATGTGCGCCTGTCCATCGGCATCGAGCATGTGGACGACATCATCGCCGACCTCGACCAGGCGCTGGCCGCCGCGACCGGCCCGAGCATGAAGGCCGCCGCGGAATGAATGCCGACCGCCGCCAGGGCGCGCCCTTCCCCGTCGAGGCGCCGGATGTCCTCGGCGCCTATCCGACGGTGCGACCGCGCCGCAACCGCCGCGACGCGTGGACGCGCCGCCTCGTCGCCGAGAACAGCCTTTCGACCGACGACCTGATCTGGCCGATCTTCGTCATCGAGGGCACGAAGGAAGAACGGCCGGTCGCCTCCATGCCCGGCCAGGTGCGCGTGACCGTCGACCTCGTCGCGAAGCATGTCGAGAAGGCCGCGCGCCTCGGCGTGCCGGCGATCGCCATCTTCCCCGCCACGCCGCCCGAGGCGAAGGACGCGGAGGGCACCGAGGCGCTCAACCCGAACAACCTGATCTGCCGCGCCGCCCGCGAGCTGAAGAAGCACTTCCCCGAACTCGGGCTGGTCGGCGACGTGGCGCTCGACCCCTACACCGACCATGGGCATGACGGCGTGATCCGTGAAACGCGCACGGGGGACTACGTCCACAACGACGATTCCGTCGCGATCCTGGTCCGCCAGGCGGTCAACCAGGCCGAAGCCGGCATCGACGTGATCGCGCCGTCGGACATGATGGACGGGCGCATCGGCGCGATCCGCGCCGCACTCGACGCGCAGGGCTTCATCGACACGCGCATCATGTCCTACGCGGCGAAATACGCCTCGGCCTTCTATGGCCCGTTCCGCGACGCGCTGGGCTCGGGCAAGGCGCTGCGCGGCGACAAGAAGACCTACCAGATGGACCCGGCCAATTCGGACGAGGCGCTGCGCGAGGTCGCACTCGACCTGGCCGAGGGCGCGGACATGGTCATGGTCAAGCCGGGCATGCCGTACCTGGATATCGTCCGGCGCGTGAAGGACCGCTTCGCGGTGCCCACCTTCGCCTACCAGGTGTCGGGCGAGTACGCGATGATCATGGCCGCCGTGCAGAATGGCTGGATCGAGCATGAACGCGCGATGCTGGAGAGCCTGATGGGCTTCAAGCGCGCCGGGGCAAACGGCGTCCTCACCTATTTCGCGGTGGAGGCGGCGGAGGTGCTCCGCCGTGGCTGACGCGCCCCTGCCCGACGAGGCGCTGCGCCGTCCCTGGCACGGCGCCTCCGACCGTGCCGAGGACCCGGCGGTCGCCGTGCTGCGGCTGCAGCGCGCCGAGGTCGAGGCGATGATGGCCTATCGCCGTGCCCCCGAGGCGACCGAGGAACAGGCGCGCGCCTGGCGGCGTCTTGCCACCCTGCGCGAAAAGCGGATGGCGCTGATGCCGACGGCCGAGGCCGCGCGGCTGCCGCCCCTGCCGCCCGGGCCGGCGCGCGGCCTGACCGCCTGGCAGAAGCTGCGGCGCCGCCTCGGACTGATGCGCGAACCGCGCTGACCGCGGCCGGTCGGGGCGCAGCCAGCGCCCGCGACAAAAAATGACGGCCAAGTTCGTATCAATTACGGAACAGTTAATGCGTCATTCAGGCGCCGCCGAGAATATCCGGCCGCGCTCGCTGGGGAGCGCCTGAACTCGACGGGATTTCCGATGCTTCAACTGCTCCGTTCCGGCGGCATGGCCCGTCGGCTCGTCCTCGGCTTCACGGCCGTGCTGGGATTGATGGTCGTGCTCGCCGCCATCGCCGTTCAGCGCGTGAACGACATCAGCCACAGCCTGGCGATCGTCAACGACGTCAACAGCGTGAAGCAGCGCTTCGCCATCAATTTCCGCGGCAGCGTCCATGACCGCGCGATCAGCCTGCGCGACGTCGTCCTGCTGGGCTCGGAAGAAGGCCTGCGGAACGAACTGCGCGAGATCGACCGCCTCGCAGCCTTCTACGCCGAAAGCGGCGTGCGCCTCGACCGGATGATGGGCGCAGGGCGGGAGGTGACGGCGGACGAGACGCGCATCCTCGCCTCGATCAAGGAGACCGAGGCACGCACGATGCCGATCATCCGCGCCGTCATCGACGCCCGCCAGGCGGGCGACCGGGATCGCGCCCATGCGATGCTGATGGAGCAGGCGCGTCCCGCCTTCGTCGAATGGCTCGCGCGCATCAACCAGTTCATCGACCTGCAGGAGGAAAAGAACCGCATCGTCGCCGCCCGCACGCGCGAAGTCGCGGAAGGCTTCCAGACGCTGATCGCCGGCCTGCTCGCAGCGGGGCTCCTGCTCGGCGCCGGCATCGCCTTCTGGGCGATCGCGGCCATCCGTCCGCTGCGTGCGCTGGCCGACACGATGCGCCGGATGGCCGAGGGCAACCTCGATGGCGACATCCCCGGCACCGGCCGGCGCGACGAGGTGGGCCGCATGGCCGAGGCGGTGGGCGTGCTCCGCACCGGCAGCCTCGAGGCCGTCCGCCTGCGCGCAACGCAGGAAGCCGAGCGCGCGGCGGCGCAGGAGGCGCAGGTCTCCGCGCTCCGCGCCATGGCGGACCGTGTGGAGAACGAGACGCTCGGCGCGATGCAGCGGATCGCGCAGAAGGCGCGCGCCCTCGCCGGCGATGCCTCCGCCATGTCCGCCGCGGCGGGCCGCGTCGACCAGAATGCCGGCGCCGCCGGCACCTCCTCCAGCCGCTCGCTCGAGACGACCGAATCCGTCGCCGCGGCGGCCGAGGAACTGACCGAGGCGATCCGCGCCATCACCTCGGAAGTGCGGGAAGCTGCGACCGTCAGCCGCGAGACGGCGGCCGACAGCGCCGAGACCGAGACGGCGATCGTCGCGCTCTCCTCCGCCGTCGGCCAGATCGGGGACGTCACGCGCCTGATCAGCGACATCGCCGGCAAGACCAACCTGCTCGCGCTCAACGCGACGATCGAGGCGGCGCGCGCCGGCGATGCCGGCAAGGGCTTCGCCGTGGTGGCCGGCGAGGTCAAGGAACTGGCCAGCCAGACGGCCCGCGCGACGGAGGAGATCCGCCAGCACATCGAATCCGTGATCGCCCGGACCGATACCGCCGTCGAGACGGTGCGCCGCATCGCCCAGGCGGTTGCGCGGATCGACCGGCTCGCGGCCAACCTCGCCGACGCCGTCGATCGCCAGGACAGCGCGACGCGCGAGATTGCCCGCGGCATCGGCGAGGCCGCGCGCGCAACGCGGGAAGCCTCGCAGAGCATCACGAGCGTCACCGCGGATGCGCGGGATGCCGGTGACCGTGCGGCGCGGACCGAGGCGGAGACGGCGCGCCTCGCCGCCGATGCGGAGGAACTGACGCACCAGGTCGTCAGCATCGTCCGCACCGCGGTGCCCGAGGTGGACCGTCGCAGCGGCCCGCGCCGCCCGACCCAGGCCTCCGCCTCGCTCAGCATCGGCGCGGAGACGCTGGCCGTGGATGTCGTCGATGTCGGCCCGGGCGGCGCAGGCATCCGCGCCGATGCGGCCGCCACGCTGCGCAGCGGCCAGCGCGGCGTGCTCCGGATGCCGGGGCAGGAAGCGCGCCAGGTGGAAGTGCGCCACGTCGCCGCGGATCGGATCGGCCTCGCCTACCTCGAACAGGCCCGCAACCCGGCCCGCGCGGCCTGACGCGGCGCGGCCCGCCGCGCTTGCACAAGCACTCCCGCCGCGCGTGAATGCGCGGCGGGAGGATACACCATGACACCGGACTGGCTTGGCCTCACCGGCCGCGTCGCGATCGTCACCGGCGCGGCCGGCGGGATCGGCGGCGCCATCGCGGCGGAACTGGCCGGCGCCGGCGCCGCCGTCGCGCTGCTCGACCGCGACGGGGATGGCGCGCAGGCGCGCGCGACCGCCTTGCGCGCGGCGGGCGCGACCACCTTCGCCACCGCCTGCGACACCACGGACGAGGCAAGCGTCCGCGCCGCCTTCGCCGCGTGCCGGGGCGCGCTCGGCGATGCCGACATCCTGGTCAACAATGCCGGCATCCTGCGCCCCGGCCCGCTCGCGGAGATCGCGATCGAGGCCTGGAACGCGCTGCTGGCGGTGAACCTGACCGGCTACCTCGCCTGCGCCCAGGCCGCGCGGCCGCAGATGCTGGCGAAGGGCGGCGGGGCGATCGTGCACATCGCCTCGATCGCCGCGTCGAACCCGCAGCCGCGCAGCGGCGCCTACAGCCCTTCGAAGGCCGGCGTCGCCATGCTGTCGCGCCAACTGGCGCTGGAATGGGGGCCGGAGGGCATCCGCAGCAACATCGTCAGCCCCGGCTTCATCCGCACGCCGCTCTCGGAATCCTTCTACCAGTCGCCCGGCATCCTGGAGCGGCGGGAGGCGATGCTGCCGAGCCGGCGCATCGGCACGCCGCAGGACATCGCCGATGCCGTCACCTTCCTCGCGAGTCCGCGCGCCGCCTACGTCAACGGCGCCGAGTTGCTGGTGGATGGCGGCCTCGACCAGGCGCTGATGGAGCTGACGCCCCGCCCGGGCTACTGAGCCAGGAAGTCCGCGACCAGCGCGACCTGCGCCGGGTCCATCAGGGCCGGCGCATGGCCCGCGCCCGCGATCTCCGCGAGCTCGACATTCGGCGCGGCCGCCATCGCGGCCGCCGTCTCCCGCAGGAGAAGGTCGCTTTCCGCGCCGCGGATCAGCAGGACAGGGACGCGCACCCGCTCCCACAGCGCCTGCATGTCGAGCGCCTGCGCCTCCATCGCCCGGATCGGCGCGGCGATCGCCGGGTCGTAGTGCAGCGCGACGCCGCCATCGGCCGGCCGGGCGGATGTCTCGGCCAGGTGCCGCCATTCCGCATCGGACAGATGCCCGAAGGGCGCGTGGACCACGCGCAGATGCGCCTCCAGCGTCGGGATGTCGCGGAAGACGGGCTCGGTGCCGACATAGTCGCGGATGCGCGCCATCGCCGCCTGGGGCACGAAGGCGCCGACATCGTTCAGCACCAGCCGACGGATCGGGTTCCCCGGCGTCGCCGCGATTCCCATGCCGCAGATGCCGCCGAGCGAGGTGCCGACCCAGTCCACCGGCCCGTCGAAGCGCGCGAGCAGGTGCGACAGCGCGGCGATGTAGACCGGCGGCTGGTACAGCATCGGGTCCGGCAGCCAGTCGGAGGCGCCGCGCCCCGGCAGGTCCGGGCAGATCACGCGCCGGCCCTGGGCCGCGAGCGCGGCCGCGAGCGCGTCGAAGTCACGCCCGGACCGTGTCAGCCCATGCACGCAGACCACGGGCGCGCCATCCACCGGCCCCCAATCCCACCAGCGGAGGGTGAAGAACCCGGCCGGCGAGAGCCAGCGCACCGCGCCTTCGCGCATGAACCTCTCCTCTCGCGCCGGCGGCGCCGGCTACAGGATCGCCTTGGCGCGCAGCGCCGCGATCTCCGCGGCATCCATGCCGAGCACGCCGCCCAGCACTTCGTCCGTGTGCTCGCCGAGCACCGGCGGGGCCGACCGGTAGGTGGGCGGCGTCGCGCTCAGTTTCACCGGGTTGGCGATGACCTTCACCGTCGCGCCGCTGCCATGCTGCATCTCGAGCGTCATCTCTCGCGCCTGCACATGCGGGTCGGCGAAGACGTCGGCCAGCGTGTTGATCGGGCCGCAGCCGATCTTCTCGGCTTCCAGCGCCGCCACCCAATCGGCCGTGGTGCGCGACTTCATCACCGGCGTCAGGGTCTCGGTCACCAGGTCGCGGTTGGCGACGCGCTTCGGGTTCGTCGCGAAGCGCTCGTCGGCCAGCAGGTGCGCGCAGCCGAAGGCCTTGCAGAAGCGCTCGAAGGTCGGGTCGTTGCCGACGGCGAGGATGATGTAGCCGTCCTTGGTGGGGAATTCCTGGTAGGGGCTGATGTTCGGGTGCTGGTTGCCCAGCCGCGGCGGGTTGTCCCCCGTCGCCAGGTAGTTCATGCCCTGGTTCGCCAGCCACGCCACATGCGTGTCCAGCATCCCGATGTCGATCTGCTGCCCCTGCCCCGTCGCGTTGCGGTGGTTAAGCGCGGCGAGGATGCCGATGCAGCCATACAGCCCCGCGAACAGGTCCGCGACCGGGATGCCGACCTTCTGCGGGCTGCCATTCGGCTCCCCGGTCAGCGACATGACCCCGCCCATCGCCTGGATCAGCGCGTCGTAGCCGGGACGCGGCGCGTAGGGACCGGTCTGGCCGAAGCCGGTGATCGAGCAGTAGATCAGCCGCGGGTACTTCGCCTTCAGCTGGTCCCAGCCGAGGCCGTACTTGGCCAGCGCGCCAACCTTGAAGTTCTCGACCAGGATGTCGGTCGTCTCGAGCAGCCGGTGCAGGATCGCCTGCGCCTCGGGCTTCGCCATGTCGAGCGTGACCGACTTCTTGTTGCGGTTCACGCCGAGGAAGTAGGCGCTCTCCTTGGTCTCGGGCCAGAAGGGCGGCGCGAAGCCGCGCGTGTCGTCGCCGGCCTCGGGCCGCTCGATCTTGATCACCTCGGCACCCAGGTCGCCCAGCATCTGGGTGCAGGTCGGCCCGGCGAGGACGCGGGTGAGGTCGAGGACGCGAAGGCCCGCGAGCGGGCCGGCAGGGCTGGTCATGCGCTACTCCGGGAAAGGCTCGGGGCGGAGGCTTAGTCCCGGCCCTTGCCGCCGGCAACCCGCGGCCAGGTCTTGGCGCGCTCCCCGCGCGTCGCACGGTCCGCGATCTGCGCGATCCGCGCCGCGCGCGTGTCCGGCCGTTTCGCCTGCGCGATCCATTCGAGGTTCGCCCGGCGGTGGGATGGCGGGAAGCCGGCCCAGGCGGCCTCCGCCCCCGGCGCTGCCGCCAGCGCGGCCAGCAGGTCGGGCGGTTCGACCAGCGCCGTCGCACCAGCGAGCAGCACCCAGGACCCGTCGGCCTTCGCGCGGTCCACCGCCGCGATGCCGGCCGGCGCCATCAGCCCCGCGGCGGCAAGGCGCGCGACGCGGTCCTTGTTCAGGCCCGACCACGCGCTGCCCGGCTTGCGCGGGGACATCAGCAGCAGGGAACGCCGCGCATCGAGCTTGCCCGGCCGGCTGTCGATCCAGCCGAAGCAGAGCGCCTCCTCCGCCGCCTCGGCCGCCGGCAGCACCGGCAGCCCGCTGTCCTTGCGGTTCAGCACCAGCCAGACGCTGCCCGAGGTCGCGTGGTTGGCTTCGAGCCAGGCGCGCCACGCGGCACGCGTCGGGGCCTCGACCAGCGGGATGTCGAGAGGCGTCCTGGGCGTATCCGGCATGGCGCGTCGATCCGTCACGGCCACCGGCCGCGCCGGCGGACGTGGCGCGCCTCCGGGCCCCGTGCAAGCCTCGCGGCGGAGGCTCCATGGCAACGGACTCGGACGACACCGGAACCGCGGCGCGCGCCGCGGCGGCACTTGCGTGGCTCGAGGCGCGGATCGACGCGCTCTCGGCAGGGGTGCTCGGCGATCCGCGGCTGCTCGCGCTCGAAGCGCGCTGGCGCGGGCTGCACCGCCTGGTCGCGGCAGCGCGCGGCGAACGCCATGTCGCGCTTCGGCTCCTCGACGCGCCGGACCACATGCTGCGCCGCGATCTTGCCCGCGCGGAGCGCTTCGACCGCACGCTGGTCTTCAAGCGCGTGCACGACGATGTCTTCGGCATCGACGCGTCCGAGCCCTTCAGCCTGCTGCTGGTCGACATCGCCTGGTCCGACGCGGCGGAGGACGTCGCCGCCCTCGCCGCGTTCGCGCGCATCGCCGCCGCCAGTCCCGCGCTGTGCCTGACGCAGGCCGCGCCCGCCATGTTCGGCCTCGCCGACTGGCGCGAGGCGCGGACGGCCGAGGCCATGGCGGAGGCGCCGCTGCACCGCCGGGCGGACTGGCTCGCGCTGCGCGACATGCCCGAGGCGCGGCACCTGGCGCTCGCGCTGCCGCGGGCCCTGGTGCGCGTCGGCGATGCGCCGGCGCGCCATTGCTGGCTGCCCGCCGCATGGCTCGTGGCCGCCAGCATCGTCCGCAGCGCCGCGGATCTCGGCGTCGGCACCTGGATGTGGGGGCATCAGGGCGGTGGACGGATCGCCGACCTTCCCACCGCCGATCTCGGCCCCGCGCCCGACGGGCGCGGCGACCGGCGCTCGCTCGACTGCCGCGTCTGGGCGGATACGCTCGATCTCCGGCTCGGGTCGCTCGGCTTCGTGCCGGTGACGCAGGACCCGCCGCACCTGGTGCCCGCCGATGCCGAGCTGCCGGCCGCGGCGGTCATCTTCTCGGCGCCCAGCCTGCACCGGCCCCGGCGCTACGAAGACCCGGCCGTGTCGGCCGATGCCGCCATCGCCGCACGGCTGTGGTTCGCCCTGTCGGTGGTGCAGGTGCTGCACGCGCTGAAGCTGATCGCGCGCGACGGGCGCGCGGCCGGCCGGGCGCCCGCGGAGATCGAGGCGCGCCTCGCCCGCTGGGTCGCGGCACAGACGGGGGAGCGAACGCCAACGCGGCTCTTCCCATTGCTGGAGGGTGCGGCGCAACTGCTGCCGCCGGGCGACGGCGCGGGCCCGTGGAATGTGCGCCTCATGGCGCGCCCGCCGCTCGGCATGGCGGAACTGTCCCGGCCTTTCCCCCTGACCGTGGCGGTGCCGGTCGGCTGAGGCCGGCCGATCCGCCCCCGGAACCCCACGGCGGTTCCCTCCCGCGCCGCCCGGGTCTATTCCTCCCGCCCTAAGCAAGACCCCGAGGAGCGCCCGATGCTCGACCGCCCGCACCCGACCCCCGCCGCGCCGACCGCGGACCCCTTCGCGCTGGCGAAGGCGCTGTCCGGCGTCCATTTCATCGGCGGCGCCTATGTGCCGGCGCGGGCGGGCAAGACCTTCGCCGTGGTGAACCCGGCCACGGGCGCTGAAATCGCCCGCGCGGCCGAAGGCGACGCGGCGGATGTCGATGCCGCGGTGCAGAACGCGGCGAAGGCCCAGAAGGAATGGGCGAAGGTTCCCGCGCGCAAGCGCGGTGCCCTGGTTCACCAATGCGCCCAGCTGCTGAAGGAACATGTGGACGAGCTCGGCCGGCTGATCGCGCTCGAAACCGGCAAGGCGCTGCGCACCGAATCCCGCGTCGAGGCGAATGTCGTCGCCGATGTCTTCGAGTTCTTCGGCGGCCTGGGGTCCGAGCTGAAGGGCGAGAGCGTGCCCTTCGCGCCGAACGTGCTGTCCGTGACGGTGCGCGAGCCCCTCGGCGTGGTCGGCGCGATCATCCCCTGGAACGTGCCGATGCTGCTGATGGCGCTGAAGGTCGCGCCCGCGCTGGTCGCCGGCAATGCGGTGGTGGTGAAGTCGGCCGAGGAAGCCCCGCTCGCGGTGCTGCGCATCTGCGAGATCATGAACCGCGTGCTGCCGCCCGGCGTGTTCAACATGGTGTCCGGCTTCGGCCCGGAATGCGGCGCGCCGCTCGTCACCCACCCGCTCGTGCGCAAGGTGACCTTCACCGGCTCGGTCGAGACCGGGAAGATCGTCGCGCGCGCCGCGGCCGACAAGCTGATCCCCGTGACGCTCGAACTCGGCGGCAAGTCGCCGATGATCGTCTTCGCCGATTGCGACTTCGACAAGACGGTCTCCGGCGCGCTGACCTCCATGCGCTTCACGCGCCAGGGCCAGTCCTGCACCGCGGCGAGCCGCATCTACGTCGAGCGCCCGATCTTCGACCGCTTCGTCACGGCGATGAAGGATGCGGTGAACGGCATGGTCATGGGCGACCCGCTGGACGAGAAGACCGACATCGGCACCATCGTCAGCGAAGGCCAGTTGGAGAAGGTGAAGGCCTACATCGCCGAGGGCGCGGCGACGCCGGGCGCGACGGCGCATGTCTGCTCGGCCATGCCGACCGACCCGGCGCTGAAGAAGGGCCTGTTCATCCAGCCGGTGATCTTCACCGGCCTGACGAAGGACAGCCGCCTGGTGCGGGAGGAAATCTTCGGGCCCGTCACCGTGATCCAGGCCTTCGACGAACCCGAGGCGGTGCTGGCCGAGGCGAATGATTCCGACTACGGCCTCGCCGCCAGCCTGTGGACGAACAACCTGAAGGTCGGGCTCGACCTCGCGCACCGGCTGGAAGCGGGGCTGGTGCAGATCAACCAGAACCTCGTTGTGCAGGCGAACCTGTCCTATGGCGGCGTGAAGTCCTCGGGCCTGGGCAAGGAAGCCTCGCTCGAGGCGATGCTCGAGCACTTCACGCACAAGAAGACCATCATGGTGAACATGGCCTGACGACGATGCGCCGCATCCTCGCGCTCGCCCTGCTGCTCGCCGCCTGCGCCGCGGAACCCCCGCCGGCGCCGGCCCCCGATCCGGCGCCGCCCCCGCCCGTCGGGTGGCGGCAGATCCCTTCGCTGTCCACCAGCGGGGATATCGTCAGCGGCTATGTGCAGGATCGCGGCCTCGTCACCTCCGGGCCCGTGCGGCGGGCCTGGATCCTGCTGAACCTGCGCGAGCCCATCCCGATCCCCGAGACCGGCGGCCGCGCGCAATCCGTCCGCTTCGTCGGCGAATACCGCTGCGCGCAGCGCGAATGGCGGCCGCTGGAAGGCGCTTGGTTCGCGCGCCAGAACGCGCAGCAGCCTGTCCATGCCGAGCGCCCGCGCAGCGCGGGCTTCCGCCCCGCGGCGGCGGGCACGCTGGGTGGCGCCTTCCTGGATGCGGCCTGCGGCCTGTAGCGCCGCCTACGCTAGTCGCCCCATTCGCCGAACAGGCGGAAGCGCAGCGCCCGCAAGGCCTGCCGGTCGGCGCCGGCCGCCTCGGCCCGGCGACAGGCCTCGATCGCGGGGCGGATGCGCCGTGCCATCCGATGCGCATCGGACAATCCGATCCAGGCCGCGGCGAGGTCCGGCGCGGCTTCGCTGGCCGCGGCATAGGCCGCCGCCGCTTCCTCGATCGCCCCGCCCGCCAGCAGGACGCCCGCCGCCCTGATCTGGCCCTGCGGTGTCAGCCCGCCGCGCGACAGCGCCGCCTGCGCGGCCGTCATCGCCGCCGCCGCGGCGCCACGGGCGGCATGGCCCTCGGCCAGGGCGAGCACGGCATCGGGTGCCTCCGCCTCGACGCCGAGGGCGCGCGCCAGCGCGCGCTGCGCTTCCTCCGGCGCCACCCCGTCCAGCAGGAGTTCGGCGCAGCGCGCGGCGAGCCGTTCCGCGCCGCGATGCTGCGCCAGCCCCTGCAGCGCCGTCTCCGCCGCCTCCGCCATCCGGCCCGCGGCCGCCAGCGCATCCGCCCGGCCGAGCCAGAGATTCGGCGGCACCACCCGGCCCGGCTCGACCAGCCCGGCATAGGCCTCGACGGCCAGGTCGGTTTCACCGACCGACAGCGCGATCTGGGCGAGGCGCGTGGCGAGCGCGCGGCTCGACGGCACGGCCGCCGCGCCCATCCGCACCGCCTCCAGCGCATCCCGCAGGCGCTGCTGCTGCACGAGCGCGTTGGCGAGCACAAGATGCCCCACCTCCTGCGCCGCATCGAGCGCGAGCGCCCGGCGCGCCTCGCGCTCCGCCGGCCCGGTCTTGCGGGCGGCGAGCAGAAGCTGCGCATGCCGCGCCGCCAGCCCCGCCGCGTCGGGATGCGCCGCGACGGCCCGCCCGGCCGCCTCCAGCCCATCGGCGAAGCGGCGCTGCCGCCACAGCGCGTCGAGCAGCCCCTCCCAGCCATCGGCGAGCGCCGGCGCCGCCTCGGCCACGGCGGCGAAGGCGTCGCCCGCCTCCGCGGCGTCGCCCAGGCGAAAGGCGAGCCGGGCTAGGCACATCCGTAGCTCGATCGACGCCGGGTGCAGCGCCGCGCCGCGCCGCGCCGCCGCCAGCGCCGCCACGAAACGCCGCGCCCCGTCGAGCCGGGCGATGAGGTCCAGCCAGGCCGGCTCCGGCGCCCCCGCCAGCACCATCTCGTCGAGCAACGCGGCCAGCAGGGGTTCGGCGTCGGGCCAGGGTTCGACCAGCAGCAGCCCGATCCGCGCGGCGCGATGGGCCGGATCGTGTTCCAGCGCGCGCTGGAAGGTGCGCGCGGCCATGCGCGGCCGGCCGGCCGCGAGCAGCGCCTCCGCCAGGGCCACATGGGCCGACGGGTCGGCGGGGGCGGCGCGGATCATGGCCTGCGCCGCGGCCATCGCGACGTCGGGCTCCGCCGGGCCGGCCGCCGGAGCTTTCCATTCCGTCATCGTCATGGTTTGCGGGTATCAGGACCGCCGCGCGCCGTCCATCCTCGCGGAAGGGGGATGCGCTTTCGCACCGCGCCAGGCGGGCCCATCTTCCCGCCATGCGAAATCTCCTCCGCTGGACCGGCCGTCTCGCGCTCGGCGCCCTGGGCCTTGTTGTGCTCTGCCTCGCCGGGCTGCTGGCCGCCATCTGGTGGACACTGCCGGGGCGGGACGGGACGCTGCAGGTCGCCGGACTTTCGGCCCCGGTCGAGATCGCGCTCGACGCGCATGGCATCCCGCGCATCGCCGCGGCGAATGACGAGGATGCCTGGACCGCCCTCGGCTGGCTGCACGCGCGGGACCGCATGTTCCAGATGGAGACCATGCGCCGCGGCGCGGCGGGGCGGCTCGCCGAACTGACCGGCGCGCCGGCGCTGCGCGTCGATCGGTTCATGCGCCTGCTGGGCCTCGAACGGCGCGCCGAGGCCGACCTCGCCGGCCTGCCGGCCGACACGCGGCGCGCGCTCGAGGCCTATGCCGCCGGCGTGAATGCCTGGATCGCCGCGCGCGGCCGCTTCGCCGGCCCCGAATTCGTGCTGCTCGGCGCGCCCGATCCGTGGCGGCCGGTCGACAGCCTCCTATGGGGCAAGGTGATGGGGCTGTGGCTGGCGGGGAATTTCCGCACCGAGCTCGATCGCGCCCGCCTCGCCGCCATCCTGCCGCCGGAGCGGCTGGCCGACCTCTGGCCCGAGGACCGCAGCCCGGGCCGCCCCGACGCGCCGCTGATGACCGCCCGCGCCGCGGCCGGGCCGGATGCGGTCGCGGCGCCGGCGCTGGCCGGGCTGGAGGGACTCGCCGCCGCCCTGCCCCGCTTCCCCGGCGACGCGCCGCTGCCCTCGCTCGCCTCGAACAGCTGGGCGGTCGCGCCGGGACGGTCGGCGACCGGGGCGCCGCTGCTCGCGACCGACCCCCATCTGGGCTACCAGGCGCCGATCCTGTGGTACCTCGCCCGCGTGGAATTGCCGGGCGGCCGCGTGCTGGCGGGCGCGACCGCGCCAGGCGTGCCGGGCATCGTCATCGGCCGGAACGATCGCCTCGCCTGGGGCTTCACCACCACCCACGCCGACACGCAGGACGTCTTCGTCGAGCGCCTCGCCGGCCCCGACGCCTATGAAACCCCCGACGGCCCCCGCCCCTTCGCGGTGCGGGAGGAAGTGATCAACGTCCGCTTCGGCGCGCCCGTGACCATGCGCGTGCGGGAGACACGGCACGGCCCGGTCCTGTCGGACCTCGACGCGCCGCAGGGCCGGGCGGACGGGACCGTGCTCGCCGTGGCGATGGCGAGCCTCGCGCCGGGGGACAGCGCAGCGGCGGGGCTGCTCGCGCTTAACGGCGCACGCGACATCGCGCAGGCCCGCGAGGCGGCGCGGCTCATCACGAGCCCGGTGCAGAACCTAATGCTGGCGGATGCGGATGGGCGCATCGCCATGGTGGTCACCGGGCGCGTGCCGTTGCGCCGCGCCGGCGACGGCAGCGCCCCGATGCCCGGCTGGGACGGGCGGTCGGACTGGACGGGCTTCGTCCCCTTCGAGGACCTGCCGCATGTCGCGACACCCGCGAGCGGGCTGCTGGCCAATGCGAACAACCGCATCGCGCCGCCCGGCCACCCGGCCTTCCTCGGCCGCGACTGGTACGGGGATTGGCGCTTCCGCCGCATCGGCGAGGTGCTGGAAGGCGCCACGTCCCATGCGCCGGCGGGCTTCGCGGCGCTGCAGGCCGATCGCGTCTCCTTGTTCGCGCGGGAGGCGCTGCCCGCCTTCCGCGCCATGCCCCGCCCCGCGGGGACGGCCGGCGCCGCGCTCGACCTGCTGGCCGACTGGCAGGGGGAGATGGAGGGTGCGCGGCCGCAGCCGCTGCTGTTCCACGCGACGCTCGGCCGCTTCGCGCGGCTGCTCCTGGCGCGCGCCGGCGTCGCGGAGGATGCCTGGCGGCCGAGCCCGGAATTCCTCCGCCGCGTGCTCACCGTGCCGGAGACGGGCCTCGCCTGGTGCGGGGCGGGCGGCTGCGGGCCGCTGCTGGCCGAGGCGCTGACCCGCGCCATCGCCGACCTCGCGCCCGCGCATGGCGCCGACCCGGCATCCTGGCGCTGGGCCGCCGCCCAGCCCGCGATCTTTGAGCATCCGGTGCTGCGCTTCGTCCCCGGCCTCGGCGCGCTCACCAGGATCGCCGTGCCCTCCGGCGGCGACGGGGAGACGGTGAACCGCGCCGGACTGCGGCCGGAGCGCGACGGCGTCTTCGGCAATGTCCATGGCGCGGGCTTCCGCGGCGTCTTCGACCTGGCCGACCCGGACGGGGCGCATCTCGTGATCGCGACCGGCCAGTCGGGCCACCCGATGAGCCGGCACTGGGCCGACCTGCTGCCCTTCTGGCGGGACGGCGCGCTGCTGCGGATCGGGGCGCTGGCCGGCGCGCCGTCCGGCCGGCTGCGGCTGGTGCCGTGATTCGGCAGGCAGGTTGATTCCGGAACGCCGCGCGACGAAACTGAGCGGACACACATGCATCAACGCTCGGCCCGCCGCCCGCAGTTCTTCTACACGACCGCGCCCCTGCCCTGCCCCTACCTGGCAGGGCGGACGGAACGGAAGATCGTGACCGAACTCTCGGGCACGGATGCCGAGGCGCTGCACGACCGCCTGTCGCGCGCCGGCTTCCGGCGCAGCCACAACATCGCCTATTCGCCGGTCTGCCCCGGTTGCCAGGCCTGCATCCCGATCCGCATCGTCGCCGAGGCCTTCGAGCCCGACCGCACCCAGCGCAAGATCTGGCGCGCCAACGCCGACCTGTCCGGCACCGAGATGCCGGCCCGCGCCACCGCCGAGCAATTCGCCTTGTTCCACCGCTACCAGAAGGCGCGGCACGCCGATGGGGACATGGCGGCGATGGGCTTCTACGACTATCGCGCCATGATCGAGGACACCCCGATCGGCAGCACCGTCATCGAGTTCCGCGACCCGGCCGACCGCCTCGTCGCCGCCTGCCTGACGGACCGGCTCTCGGACGGTCTCTCGGCCGTCTATTCCTACTACGAGCCGGGGGTCGAGCGACGCTCGCTCGGCACCCAGGTCGTGCTCTGGCTGGTGGCGCGCGCGCGCGAACTCGGCCTGCCCTACGTCTATCTCGGCTATTGGGTGCCGGAGAGCCGCAAGATGGCCTACAAGGCCCGCTTCCGGCCCAGCGAGATCCTCACCGGCGGCGTCTGGCGCATGCTGGGCGAGGACGCCGACGTGCCCGCCAGCAGCGTGACGCGCGTCGAGGCCTGAAGGCAGGCCCGGCCTTCCCCGGCCGGTTTCAACCTTCGGTATCGCGCGCGGCCGCCCCGCCGGTCCAGGGCGGAATGGCCCTCACGCCGCGCGCTGGATCAATTCCGCGGCACGCTCGGCGAGCATCAGCACCGCCGGGTGGATGTTCGAGGACGGCACGAGCGGGAAGACCGACGCGTCCGCCACGCGCAGCCCGGCCACGCCGCGCACGCGCAATTCCGTATCCACCACCGAGCGTTCGTCGGCCCCCATCCGCACCGTACCGCAGGGATGGTAGACCGTGGTGCCCGCCTTGCGGATGTAGTCGAGCATCTGGTCCTCGCTCTCGGTCCCGCGGCCGGGGAACTGCTCCTCCTCGATCAGCCCGGCGAAGGGCTCCGTCGCGGCGATGCGCCGGCCGAGCTTGGCACTCTCCAGCATGATCCGGATGTCGGAGGCGGCCGAGAGGTAGTTCGCGACGATGCGCGGCTTCACCTCCGCCGACGGCGCGCGCAGCGTCAGTTCGCCCCGGCTGTCCGGCCTGCAGACGCAGAAGTTGAAGGTGAAGCCGGGATGCTTCGCGAGGCTGCTCGCCGAGGTGCCCTGGTTGCCGCCGAGGCTGAAGTTCACGAACTGGAACTGCACCTCCGGCTCCTCGCTGCCCGGCAGCACGCGCGCGAAGAGGCTCGCCTCCGACGCGCCGACCGCCATCTGGTTGCGCCGCCGCAGCATCCAGTCGAGCCCGAGGCCCGCCGCGCGCAGCGGGTTCGCCATGATCTCGTTCAGCGTGCCGCAGGGCCTGGTGCGGAAGGCGAAGCGAACCATGAAATGGTCCTGCAGGTTCTTCCCCACCTCCGGCGCATGGACGGCGACGGGGATGCCGAGGCCCTGCAGCGCCGCGCCGTCGCCGATGCCCGACAGCATCAGCATCTTGGGGCTCTCGATCGCGCCGGCCGACAGGATCACCTCCCGCCGCGCGCGCCACACCTCCTCGCCTTCCGGCCCGCGCACCAGCACGCCGGTCGCGCGCCCGTTCTCGATCAGGATGCGCAGGCCGAGCCGTTCCGTCGCGACCTCGAGGTTGGGCCGGCGCATCGCGGGCTTGAGGTAGGCGGTCGCCGGGCTCCAGCGCCAGCCGCGATGGACGTTGAGCTGGTTGGGGGCCACCCCCTCGAACCACGCGGCGTTGTTGTCAGGGTTGCGCGGAAAGCCGAGCCGTTCGCAGGCCTCGACGAAGGCGCGGCAGCCGGGCGAGGGTTCCGGCACCTCCCCCACCTGGACCGGGCCGTCCTTGCCGCGGAACTCGCTCTCCGGCCCGGCGAAGGTCTCGAGCTTGCGGAACGCCGGCAGGCAGTCGTCATAGGACCAGCCGCGCGCGCCGGACTGCGCCCAACGATCGTAGTCGCGCGGCGACCCGCGCAGGAACACCAGGCCGTTCACGCTGCCCGAGCCGCCGATGACGCGCCCGCGCGGCCAATAGACCTGCCGGCCGCCGAGTTCCGGTTCGGCTTCCGTCTGGTAGTTCCAGTCGAACTTCTTCGTCACGTACAGCCGCGCGAAGCCCATCGGGATGTGGATCCAGGGGTTGCGGTCCCAGGGCCCGGCTTCCAGCAGCGCGACGCGCGCCGAAGGATCCTCGGACAGGCGCGCGGCCATCACGCAGCCGGCCGAGCCGCCACCCAGGATGACGTAGTCCGCTTCGCGCAGCTTCATCGCGCGTTTCCCCCGTTTTTCGCGTCGCGCGCCATCCTCGCATCGCCGGCGCGGGGGTGCCAACCGGCGGTCGGCCGGGGACCCGATACGGGCTTGGAGTAGGATCACGGAAGCGTGATACTTTCGACAACTCGCAGGGAGGGCGCATGCCACCGCCCGAGGATATCGGCCCGCCGCCGCTTGATGCCGCCGCGCTGCGCCGCGCGACCGACCCTGCCGTGCTCGACGGCACCGGCGACGGGACGGCGCCCGAGGCCGAGCGCCTCGCGCTCCAGCCGCGCGCGGCGGCCGCGCTCGCGCTCGGCGCCGGCACGGCGGCCCGCGGCTTCAACATCTTCGCCATCGGTCCCGCCGCGGCGCGGATCAAGGATTCGCTCGCCGCGCGGATGCGGGAGGCCGCCCGCGGCCGCCCGCGGCCGGACGACTGGGTTTACATGCACAATTTCGCCGCGCCTCACCGGCCGACGGCGCTGCGGCTGCCCGCGGGCCGCGCGCCGGCCTTCGCGAAGGCGCTGGAGGCCCTGGTCGAGGATCTGCGCGGCGGCCTGCCGGCCGTGCTGGAAGGCGAGGACCACCAGCGCCGCCGCGGCGCCATCGAGGCGACCTTCCACGGCCGCGCGGAACAGGCCTTCCAGGCGCTCGGCGAGAAGGCCACGAAGGACGGCGTGGCGATCCTGCGCACCCCGATGGGCTTCGCGGTCGCGCCCGCGCGCGACGGCAAGGTCGTCCCGCCCGAGGATTTCGCCGGCTGGCCGGAGGCCGAGCGCGAGGCCGCCCGCCAGGTGATGAGCGCGGTCGAGAAGGAACTGGAGGAGACGCTGCGCTCCATCCCCCGGCTCGAGAAGGACCGGCGGGAGGCCGTGCGGCAACTGGACCAGGAGGCCGCGCGCATCGTCGTGGACCAGGAGGTGGAGGAACTGCTCGCCGCCTTCGCCGACCTGCCGGAGATCGTGCGCCACATCGCGACCATCCGCGCCGACATCGTCGAGAACCTGCACATGTTCCTCGGCGAGGACCCCGAGGCCGAGACCGTGCCCGGCAACGCGCAGGGCGCGGGCCTGCGCGAGCGCTACGGCGCGAATGTCCTGGTCACGCAGGCCCCGGATGCGGACGGCGCGCCGGTCGTGGAGGAGACGAACCCCACCCTCGGCAACCTGATCGGCCGCGTCGAGCATGTCGCGCGGCAGGGCGCGCTGGTCACCAGCTTCCGCCTGATCAAGGCCGGCGCGCTGCACCGCGCCAATGGCGGCGTCCTGCTGATCGATGCGCGCGGCCTGTTGACCGAGCCGTTCAGCTGGGCGGCGCTCAAGCGCGCGCTGAGCGGCGGGCGCATCGTGATCGAGGACATGCAGCGCTTCGCCGGCATGGCCGGCACCGTCTCGCTCGAACCCGACCCGATCCCGCTCGACCTGCGCGTCGTGGTCCATGGCGACCGGTCGCTCTACTACCTCCTCGCCGAGCTCGATCCCGACCTCGACCAGCATTTCAAGGTGCTGGCCGATTTCGACGAGGTGATGGAGCGCACGCCGCAGAACGAGGCGGCGCTCGCGCGCATCGTCGCGGCGGGCCTCGAAGCGGAGGCCGCGACGCCGATCGCGCCGGCCGGCCTCGCGCGCATCGTCGAGCACGCGGCGCGGATCGCGGGCGATGCCGGGCGGCTTGCCTTGCTGCCCGAACCGCTGCGCGACGTCGCGATCGAGGCCGGCGAGCGGGCGCGCGCGGCGGGCATCGCCCAGGCCGGCGCGGCCGAGGTCGAGGCCGCCCTTGCCGCGCGCCGTCACCGCGCCGCGCGCGTCCAGGAAAGGCTGCATGCCGCGACGATCGACGGCGTGCTGCGCATCGAGACGACGGGCGCGCGGGAGGGCCAGGTGAACGGCCTCAGCGTGCTCGATGTCGGGGGCCATGCCTTCGGGCGGCCGTCGCGCATCACGGCGCGCGTCCGGCCCGGCGGCGCCGGCATCGTCGACATCGAGCGCGAGGTCGAGCTGGGCGGCCCGCTGCATTCGAAGGGCGTGCTGATCCTCTCGGGCTTCTTGTCCGCGCGCTATGCGCGAGAGGAACCGCTGTCGCTCCAGGCGAGCCTGGTGTTCGAGCAATCCTATTCGGGGGTGGAAGGCGACAGCGCGTCCTGCGCGGAACTCTGCGCCCTGCTCTCGGCGCTGGCGGAGGTGCCGCTGCGGCAGGACCTTGCCATCACGGGATCGGTCGACCAGCAGGGGCTCGTGCAGGCGATCGGGGGCGTCAACGAGAAGATCGAGGGCTTCTTCGACCTGTGTGCGGCGCGCGGTCTCACGGGAACCCAGGGCGTCATCATCCCGTCGGCGAATGCGCGGCACCTCATGCTGGCCCCGGACGTCGTCGCCGCCTGCCGCGACGGCCGCTTCGCGATCCACGCCGTGGCGACGGCGGATGAGGCGCTTGCCCTGCTGACCGGCCTGCCGGCGGGCGCGCGGCTGGACGACGGCGCCTTCGCCGAAGGCTCGGTCAACCGGCGCGTCGAGGTGCGGCTGCGGCGCTTCGCCGCGCTGCGCCGCCGCTGGGCGAGGAGCGACGAGGCCACCGCGCTGAGGCCGACCAAGCCATGATCGACGCGCCTCGCCGCCTGCTGATCGACCTCGGCAACCTCGCCGGCGATGGCGGCGCGCTGCGCACGGCCGCCGAATTGGGCACCCTGCTCGGCCTCGACCTGGTCGGGATCTTCGTCGAGGACGAGCAGCTGGCGCTGCTTGCCGGCGCGCGCGAATACCGGCTGCCGGCGGGAAGCTGGGGCGCGGCCGAGCCCGAGCGGATCCTCGGCGAGATCGCGGGGCTGGCGGAACGCGCCCGCCGGCAATTGCAGGTCGAGGTGGCGGCGCTCGGGCAGGCCGCGCGCTTCGAGCGGCTGCGCGGCGACCCGGCAGCCCTGCTCGTCGCCCATGCCGCGCCGCGCGACATCCTGGCCACCGGCTTCGCCGCGGGGGCGGATTTCGCGTGCCGGTCCGTCGCGGGCATCCACCGCGCGGCCTTCGGCTGCGCGGCGTCGGTCCTGATGCTCCCGTCGCGCCCGGCACGGGTCCGCGGCACGGTCGCGGTGCTCGCGCCGCGCGACGCGCGCACCGGGCTCGACCTCGCCGAAGCCCTGGCAAGGGCGGCGGGCGAGCGGATGCTCCTTCTCACCGAAGCGGACAACGGCGGGCCGGCAGGCGTGGCGACACGGCGCATCGCGCAACGCGACGCCGAGGCGATCGAGGCCGCGCTCGTCGGACAGCATGCGCGCCTGCTCATCCTCCCGAACGAATCCGGGGCGATGGCCGCCATGGCGCAACGCCTCGCGGCCCGGCTGCGCGTGCCGGTGCTGCTCGCCGAACCGGTCGCGGCCCCGCCCGGCGCCGCTTGAGGTCGAACAACGCCGGACGGGCGGAGGGGCGGCATTCTGGCCCTCAACCCGTATGGTGGCCACGCATGCAGCGATATCTCCTCCTCGCCTGGAGCATCGGCGGTCTCGCGGCCGGCATCGCCTGCCTGCTTGCCGGTGCGCCGCAGGCCGCGGGGATGGTGTGGATGGCGTCCGCCCTGCCCGTCGCGGCGCATGTCGCGATCGGCCTGGCACGCGCGCTGATCGGCGGCAGGCTCGGCGTCGATGCCGTGGCGCTGTTCGCGATCCTTGGCGCGGTCGCGCTGGGGGAAGCGGCGACGGCCGCGGTGATCGGCATGATGGTCGCGGGCGGCGAGGCGCTGGAAGCCTGGGCGGAGGGGCGCGCGCGCGCCGCGCTCACCGAACTCGTCGCCCGTGCGCCGCGCCGCGCCGCGCGGATCCTGGACGCCGGCGTGGAGGAGATCGACGTCGCGGCGATCCGGCCCGGCGACTTGCTGCTGGTCCGCCCGGGCGAGACGCTGCCGGCGGACGGGCGGCTCGAGGATGCCGGCGCGGTGCTCGACGACAGCGCGCTGACGGGTGAGGCGCTGCCGGTCGAGGCGCGGAACGGCGACCGGCTGCGCAGCGGCTCCGTCAATGCGGGCGCGGCCTTTCGCCTGCGCGCGGAACATGACGCGGCGGCGAGCACCTATGCCGCGATCATTCGCCTGACGCGCGAGGCCGCGGAGGTGCGCGCGCCGCTCGTGCGGCTCGCCGATCGCTGGGCGGTCGGGTTCATCCTGCTGACCGCCGCGCTCGCCGCCGGCGCCTGGCTGATCAGCGGCGATCCCACGCGCGCCCTGTCGGTGCTGGTGGTGGCGACGCCCTGCCCGCTCATCCTCGCCGCGCCGGTCGCGCTGATCGCGGGGATCGGGCGCGCGGCGCGCCGGGGCATCGTCGTGAAGGGGGGCGGCGCACTGGAAAGGCTGGCCCGCGTGCGGACCGTGCTGTTCGACAAGACCGGCACGCTGACGCCGGGGCATCCGCGGCTCGCGGCGATCGATGCCGCGCCGGATCCCGGCCGCGACGGCGCGCTGCGCCTTGCGGCGACGCTGGCGCAGGGGTCGACGCATCCCGTCGCCGGCGCGCTCGTCGCCGCGGCGGCCGCGCGGGGCATCGTGCCGCCCGCCCCGGAAAGCGTCGCGGAGACGGCGGGCGGCGGGCTCACGGGCACAGTGGAGGGCCGCGTGCTCATGCTCGGCTCGGAGGGCTTCCTGCAGGCGGCGGGCATCGTGCCGCAGGATGGCTTCGGCATCACCGCGCAGGTCGCGGCGGCGGCGGGGTCCGTCGCCTGGCTCGCGGTCGATGGTCGCGCGGCGGCGGCCTTCGTGATGGCCGACGGCGTGCGCCGCGACGCGCCGCGCGCGGTACGGCGGCTGCGGGCGATCGGGGTGGAGCGGATCCTGCTGCTGACCGGCGATCGCGCCGCCGCGGCGGCGCCGATCGGGCGCGCGCTGCGGCTCGACGCGGTGCTCGCGAGCCAGGCGCCGGCCGACAAGATCGAGGCCGTGCGGCGCGAGGCCGCGCGCGCGCCGACCGCGATGGTCGGCGACGGCGTGAACGACGCGCCGGCGCTCGCCGCGGCAGATGTCGGGATCGCGATGGGGGCCATGGGCACCGCCGCGGCGGCGGAGGCGGGCGACGTCGTCCTCCTCGTCGACCGCGTCGACCGCGTGCCGGAGGCGATCGCGATCGCGATCCGGTCACGGCGCATCGCGCTGCGCGCCATCATGCTCGGCATGGGGCTGTCCGGCGGCGCCATGGTCGCGGCGGCCGGCGGCTGGATCACGCCGCTGGCGGGGGCGCTGCTGCAGGAAGCGATCGACGTGCTGGCCATCCTGTATGCGCTGACGGCGCTCCGCCCCGATGGCGAGGAGCCGGGCGACGAACATCTCCCGGCCGAGGCCGGTCTCGTCGAACGGCAGGAGGAGCATGCCGGGCTGCGCGACCTGGCAGAGGCGCTGCGCCGCACCGCGGAGGAGATCGAAGCGACGCCGGACGGGCTGGCGGGTCTCGCGGCGTTGGAGGCACGCCTGCGGACCGAGTTGCTCCCGCATCACCAGGCGGAGGAGCGCTTGCTCTTCCCCGAAGCCGCGCGGCGGCTTGGCGGGCAGGACCCGATGGCGCCGCTGGTCCGCATGCATGCCGAGATGGAGCAGCTTGCCGAACGCGTCGCGGTGCTGCTGCCGCTCGCGACCGAGCCGGACACCTGGCCTTCCGCCATGCTCGAGATCAGGCGGAGCCTCTTCGCGCTCGAAGCCCTGCTGCGCGTGCATCTCGCGGTCGAGGAGGAGATGCTGGCGGGGCTCAGCGGGGAGAAGGTGTCGCCGGCAGGTCCCGCCCTGGTGCCGGGGCGGGCCGGTTGACCGGGGGGCACGCGCTCCGCAGCATCCGCGCGATGCGGAACACACCTGAAGCCCTTCTCCTGCGCCATGTCCTCGAGACGCCCGAAGGCGCGATACCAGGCGAGGCGCGAGCCGCCGCCTGCCGCTTCGCCTTCGACGCGCTGGCCGTCGGCGTGGCCGGCACGGCCCATCCGGCGCAGCCCGGCGTGATCGCCGCCGCGCGGCGCTGGGGCAGCGGGGCGGAAGCCTCGGTCTGGGGCGAGGATCTACGGCTTCCGGCGCCGCAGGCCGCCTTCGTGAACGCGTTCCAGGCGCATGCGCTCGAATTCGATGCGATCCACGAAGGTGCCGTCGTGCATGCGATGACGCCGACGCTCTCGGCGGCGGTCGCGGAGGCGGAACGGCAGGGGGCGCTGGGCCGTCCCGTCCCGGGTGCGCGCTTCGTCGCGGCGATTGTCGCGGGCATCGAACTGGCCTGCGTGATCGGCGCGGCGGCGCGCGGGCCCATGCGGTTCTTCCGGCCGGCGACCGCGGGCATGTTCGGCGCCTATGGCGCCGTCGCGCGGCTGCGCGGCTTCGATGCGGCGATGGGCACGGCAGGCGCGGGGCTGATGATCGGGCAGATCCCGGGGACGATGCAGGCGCACCATGAAGGGTCGGTTGCCCTCGCGGTGCAGATGGGCTTCGCCGCCGCGGCGGCGTTCCGGGCCGCGGACCTGGCGGAAGCCGGGCTGAGCGGGCCGCAGGCCTGGCTGACCGGCGCGTCTGGCTTCCTGGCGCTGACGGAGCCCGAACACGATTTGGCGCCGGGGCTCGCGGCGCTGGGCGCGCCGTGGCAGGTGACGCGGCTGTCGCACAAGCCCTTTCCATCCGGGCGGCTGACGCATCCCGCGATCGACGGCGTCCAGCGGCTGCTGGCGCGGGGCTGGATCGACGCCGCGCTGATCGAGGAAGTGGTGCTCCATCTGCCGCCGCTCGCGACGCGCCTCGTCGGGCGGCCGCTGGTGAGCCCGCTGACGCCGAACTACGCGCGGCTCTGCCTGCCCTATGTCGTCGCGACGACGCTGCGCCGCGCCACCGTGGACCTGGCGGATTTCAGCGAAGCGCGGGTGACGGATGCGCAGACGCTCGCCCTCGCGGCGCGCGTGACGATGCGCGAGGACGGGACGACGGACCAGAACGCCGTGGTGCCGCAGGCGGTCGAACTGCGCATGGCCGGCGGGCGGATCGAGCGAGTCGTGGTCGAGGCCGCGATCGGCAGTCCGGAGCGCCCCTTGTCCGACGACGCGCAGATCGCGAAGGCGGAGGCGTGCGTCGCGGCATCTCGCCATGGCTTCGCGCCGGCGGCGGTCCGTGACGTGCTGGGAAGGGTGCTCGGGCTCGCGCAGGAGACGGATGCGGGCATCCTCGGCCGGCTCTACGCCGTGCAGTGAGTTGGTGCCGCGTGCCGCGGCGTGGGCGTCGGGATTGGGCCCGCGAAGCGAATGACGTCGCGTCTGGCGTAGCCCATTCGGTCGAGATGGCGGATGTCCACGCGCAGCAGAGGTGGCCCAAGGCTGTGCTGATCTGATGTCCTCGGTCTGCGGGCGCCGAACGGATGGCCCGCGCGCCAGGCTCCCGGCGGCACCGCCACCAGTCCCGCGGGCGGAACTGTGGAAGTGCCATCGGAGGCCGACTTGAGGCGCCGCAAGGCCGACCCGCGCGCGAGGCCGCAGTTTCCTCCAGCCGCGCTGCGGCCACCGACAGGAGGATTCCCCATGGCTGACCGCGATGTCGTCATCTGCGCCCCGGTCCGGACGGCGATCGGAACCTTCGCCGGCACGCTGAAGGACATGCCGGCGACGGAGCTCGGCGCGGTCGCGATCCGCGCCGCGATGGTGCGCGCGGGCCTCGACCCAGCCAAGGTCGATGGCGTGGTCATGGGCAATGTCATCCAGGCCGGCAACCGCATGAACCCCGCCCGCCAGGCGGCGATCGCCGCCGGCATTCCGGTCTCGGCGCCGGCCCTCACCGTGAACCGCGTCTGCGGCTCGGGCGCCCAGGCCATCGCCTCGGCCGCCCAGGAGATCCGCCTCGGCGAGGCCGAGGTGATGATCGCCGGCGGCATGGAGAACATGGACCGCGCGCCCTACCTGCTGCCGAACGGCCGCTGGGGCATGCGCATGGGCGACGGCCAGGTCATCGACAGCATGCTGTACGATGGCCTGAACGACGCTTTCTCCGGCCAGCATTCGGGCTGGCACACCGAGGATCTGGCGACGAAGTGCGGGATTTCGCGCGAGGAGCAGGACGCATGGGCGCTGCGCTCGCAGACGAACTTCTCGGCCGCCCAGGCGGCGGGGAAGTTCGAGGCCGAGATCGCGCCTGTGCAGATCCAGGGCCGCAAGGGCCCCGTCGCATTCGCGAAGGACGAGCACAACCGCCCCGAGACCACGGCCGAGACGCTGGCGAAGCTGCGCCCGGCCTTCCGCAAGGATGGCACCATCACCGCCGGCAACGCCCCCGGCCTGAACAGCGGTGCCGCCGCCATGGTCGTGGCCGAACGTGGGGCGGCCGAGCGACTCGGCCTGAAGCCGATGGCGCGGCTCGTCTCCGCAGGCGTCGGTGCGGTCGAGCCCGGGATGTTCGGCCTCGGCCCCGTGCCCGCGGTGCAGCGCGCCCTGGCCCGCGCCGGCTGGACGGCCTCCGACATCGAGCGCGCCGAGATCAACGAGGCCTTCGCGGCGATCGCCATCGCCGTCATGCGCGAGATCGGCCTCAAGGAAGACGCGGTGAATCCCGAGGGCGGCGCCATCGCACACGGCCATCCGATCGGCGCGAGCGGCGCCGTGCTGACGACCAGGCTGCTGCACGGCATGGCCCGCGCGGGCCAGGCCCGGGGCCTGGTGACGCTGTGCATCGGCGGCGGCCAGGGCATCGCGCTCTGCCTGGAGCGTCTGGCCTGAACGCGCGTCATATGACGCTTCCGGGCTTTCTCCAGGCACCGCCGCGCCACCTCTTCTTCACCGGCAAGGGTGGAGTGGGAAAGACCTCGATCGCCTGCGCATCCGCGATCGCCCTGGCGGAGGCCGGGCGGCGCGTGCTGCTGGTCAGCACCGACCCGGCGTCGAACCTGGACGAGATGCTCGGCGTGGCGCTGTCGGATGCGCCGCGACCTGTGCCCGGCGTGCCGCGCCTGTCGGCCCTGAACATTGACCCGGAGGCGGCGGCGGATGCCTATCGCAAGCGGGTGCTGGCGCAGATGGAAGGGGCCGGCGAAGCCGAGCGCGCAACCGTGCGGGAACAACTGTCCGGTGCCTGCACGTCGGAAGTCGCCGCCTTCGACGAGTTCGCCGCGCTTCTGTCTGGCGATACGGCCGGGTTCGATCATGTCCTGTTCGACACGGCGCCGACGGGGCACACGCTGCGCCTGCTGAGCCTGCCGGCGGCCTGGACCGGGTTCCTCGCGGCGAATGAGGCGGGCGCCTCCTGCCTCGGTCCCCATTCCGGGCTGAAGATGCAGGAGCGCCGCTTCCGTGCCGCGATGGAGGCATTGGGCGATTCCGCGACCACGGCCATCATCCTGGTCGCCAGGGCTGACCGAACTTCTCTCCTGGAGGCAGCCCGCAGCGCGGGGGAACTTGCCGCGCTGGGCCTGCGCAACCAGCGACTGATGGTCAACGGCGTCTTTCATGCGGGCGCCCCGCATGACGTGGTCGCGCGTGCCATCGAGCAGGGTGGCCGCGACGCGCTCGACGGCATGCCCGAGACGCTGAGGGGCCTGCCGCGGGACGAGGTGCCGCTGCGCGGCTTCGACATGGTCGGGCTCACGGCGCTTCGCGCGCTGCTGAAGCCGCCTCCTCCGACGACAGCCGCCATCCCGCAGGCGACAGCGGCCGCATCGGTGAAGCCGCCGGGTCTCGATGCGCTGGTGGACGGGCTTGCCGCGCGCGGGCACGGCCTGGTCATGGTCATGGGCAAGGGTGGCGTCGGCAAGACGACGATCGCCGCGGCCGTGGCCATCGGACTCGTCAGGCGCGGCCATGCCGTCCATCTCAGCACGACCGATCCGGCGGCCCACCTCGCGATGACGCTCGGCGGCGAACTACCCGGCCTGCGCGTGGACCGCATCGACCCCAAGATCGAGACGGAACGCTACGTCGCAAGGATCATGGAAAGCCGCGGTCGCACCCTGGACGAGGCCGGGCGCGCGCTGCTGCGGGAGGATCTGCGCTCCCCCTGCACCGAGGAAGTCGCGGTTTTCCATGCCTTCTCGCGCATCGTCGCGGAGGCGCGGAGCAGCTTCGTCGTGCTGGACACCGCGCCCACCGGACACACGCTTCTGCTGATGGATGCGACCGGCGCCTATCACCGGCAGATGACGCGCAACCTCGATCCGGCGAAGGGTGCAGGACGGATCGTCACGCCGCTCATGCGGCTGCAGGATCCCGAACACACGCAGGTCCTGCTCGTGACCCTTCCCGAGACGACGCCCGTGTCGGAAGCGGCGGCGCTTCAGGAGGATCTGCGGCGCGCTCGCATCGAGCCCTATGCGTGGATGGTCAACCGCGCGCTTTCCGGCAGCGGCACGACGGATCCCCTGCTGATGCAGCGGATGGCGGGCGAGCGAGCCCAGATCCAACGGATCGAGCGTGGCCTTGCGCAGCGGCTGTTCCTCCTGCCCTGGCAGGCCGAGGCGCCGGTCGGTATGGCTGCGCTCCGCCGCCTTGCGGCGTAGGGGGGCGGACTCGATTGCTGTTGGCGGTGCGCCGGATGTCGTCGGATCGACGGATTAGGCTTGCGATGGCTTGGTTCTCCGTCGCTTGGCAAAGGCTGCCAAACCTCCCCGCTTCGGTGGCGCGCAGCGCCAGCTCCTTCGGGTTGCGGCAACGCTGCATAGTGAGCTTGCCGCGCTCGGCATCGTGCGGCCGCTGATCGCCAAGCGACGGGGGGCGACCGTCTTTCGTGCAGCGCCGGGCAAGTCGAAGCGAAGCTTGAGTTGCGGCGACACCGAGGGCATCGCGGCGAGACGACGGTCTTGCTGCGTGGTGACCTTGGGCGCTGCTGCACGCGGCATAACTGCCGCACGGCAGCATGATCGCGATGGCGGTCGGCGTGGAGGACCTGCCCACCCCAACGACGGGCGGGGACGATTGGCGCAGGCGCCCGCCCGAAGCCACGCGCAAACCCGTCAGGCGTGGAGGCCCGGTGCCTCCTGGCCCGTTCGCGCCACGTATTCGGTGTAGCCGCCGCCATACGGGTGCACGCCTTCCGGCGTCAGTTCCAGCACGCGGTTGGACAGCGCCGCCAGGAAATGCCGGTCGTGCGAGACGAAGAGCATCGTGCCCTCGTACTGCGCCAGCGCCGCGATCAGCATCTCCTTCGTCGCCATGTCGAGGTGGTTCGTGGGCTCGTCGAGCACGAGGAAGTTCGGCGGGTCATAGAGCATCTTCGCCATGACCAGGCGCGCCTTCTCTCCGCCGGACAGCACGCGGCAGCGCTTCTCGACCTCGTCGCCCGAGAAGCCGAAGCAGCCCGCCAGCGTCCGTAGCGATCCCTGTCCGGCAAGTGGGAATGCTTCCTCCAGCGTCTCAAACACGGTGAGGTCACCGTCCAGCAATTCCATCGCGTGCTGCGCGAAGTATCCCATCCGGACGCTGCCGCCGACGGACACCGTTCCCTCGTCAGGCTGCGTCGTACCGGCAACCAATTTCAGCAAGGTGGACTTGCCGGCGCCGTTGACGCCAAGCACGCACCAGCGCTCGCGCCGTCGAACCATGAAGTCCAGCCCGGCATAGATCGTGCGCGTGCCGTATCGCTTGTGCACCTGCCGGAGGTTCACGATGTCCTCTCCTGAACGCGGCGCAGGGGGAAAGTCGAAGGCAACGCTCTGTCGGCGCTTCGGGGGCTCGACGCGCTCGATTTTCTCCAGCTTCTTCACGCGGCTCTGGACCTGGGCAGCGTGCGAGGCCCGCGCCTTGAACCGCTCGATGAAGCTGATCTCCTTCGCCAGCATGGCCTGCTGCCGCTCGAACTGCGCCTGCTGCTGCTTCTCGTTCAGCGCACGCTGCTGCTCGTAGAAGGCATAGTCGCCCGAGTAGGTCGTCAGCGCGCCGCCATCGATCTCGATGATCTTGCGGACCACGCGATTGATGAATTCGCGGTCGTGCGAGGTCATGAGCAGCGCGCCCTCGTAGCCCACCAGGAACTGCTCGAGCCAGATGAGGCTCTCAAGATCCAGGTGGTTGCTCGGCTCATCCAGCAGCATGACATCGGGCCGCATGAAGAGGATGCGGGCCAGTGCCACGCGCATCTTCCAGCCGCCCGAAAGGGCGCCCACGTCGCCGTCCATCATTTCCTGGCTGAAGCCCAGGCCGGCCAGCACCTCGCGGGCGCGTCCATCCAGCGCGTAGCCACCGAGTTCCTCGAAGCGGGACTGCACCTCGCCGAATCGCTCGATGATGCTGTCCATCTCGTCGGCACGATCGGGGTCCGCCATGGCGGTCTCAAGCGCGGCCAGTTCCTTGGCCACGGCGCTGACCGGGCCGGCACCGTCCATCACCTCGGCCACGGCCGCGCGCCCGGCCATCTCGCCGACGTCCTGGCTGAAGAAGCCGATGGTGACGCCCCGATCCACGAGGATCTGGCCTTCGTCCGGGGCTTCCTGCCCGGTGATCAGTCGGAAGAGAGTCGTCTTGCCCGCGCCGTTGGGGCCGACGAGCCCGATCTTCTCTCCCTTCTGGAGAGCGGCAGAGGCCTCCACGAAGATGAGCTGTCGTCCGTTCTGCTTGCTGACGTTGTCGAGGCGGATCATGGGGGGCGCGGAAGCCTCGTCACTGTTGCGGGGGCCTTATGGCATGTGGATCTGCCGAGGGCAGGCGGCAGAGTCCTGCTGTGTGTGCTTGGTGCTGGCGTGTTTTGTTGGCTGGAACGCAGAAAGCCCGGCAGCTGTTGCTGACGGGCGTGTTGTGTTCTGAGGTTGGGAGATGATGGATGCGGGGACAGGATTTGAACCTGTGACCTTCAGGTTATGAGCCTGACGAGCTACCGGGCTGCTC
>NZ_JAGIYZ010000029.1 GCF_017813355.1 Roseomonas nitratireducens | reverse complement strand
CTCCAAGCTCAAGCAGTTCCGCCGCGTCGCAACACGCTTCGAGAAGACCGCCCGCAACTACCTCGCCGTCGTCACACTCGCCGCCACCATCCTATGGCTCAGGTAACTGTCCACACGACCTAGAGCACCATCCGTCCCCTCGGACGGATTTCGTGCGCTAGACCGCCCCGCCGCGCCCTTCGCGCCGCTCGATCAGCGCGAAGACGCCGAGCGCCAGCGCGGCGAGCGCCGCGTACACCATCCAGGCCGGCAGGCCGGTGACGTCCGCCAGCGTGACCGGCCCGGCATTCCACCAGGCGAGCACGGTCCCGCGCAGCCCTTCGAAGGCGTAGGCATAGGCGATCGCGCCCGCGATCATGCCGAGCACGCCGACCAGCGCATGGGTCCGCCCGGTCGCCGCCGCGGCGAAGCCGGTACCCGGGCAGAAGCCGTAGATCGCCATGCCGACGCCGAACAGCAGCCCGCCCAGCACCACGCCGCCCATGTTGGCGTCGCGCAGGTGCCAGCGCGCCTCGCCCATCTGCACCAGGACAAATACGCCGATGCCGCCGACCACGATGGCGGTCAGCATCACCTTCACCACGGTGAAGTCGCGCAGCCGCAGCTGATTGACGATGACGTCGTAGTCGAGGACGCGGGCGCGCTCGAGCAGCCAGCCGAAGGCGATGCCGAAGAGCGGCGCGAGCCAGAGCGCGGTTTCCTTCGCGACGGGGAACATGCGTGCTTTCCCTTTCTCAGCGGCCGCGGAACATCAGCCACGCGGTGGCGATGCCCGAGGCGAACATGGTGACGAGGAAGACCCAGCCGACGACGGCGAGCTGCAGCCCCTGCGAGATGCCGTTGCCCGAGGTGCAGCCATTGGCCAGGCGCGAGGCGAACATGATGATCGCCCCGCCGAGGAAGGCGCCGGCGTAGCGCCGCGCCACCGAAGGCCCGAAGCGTTCCGCCCAGACAGCGGGCACGTGTTCCACCCGCAGCCCGCCGCGCAGCAGCGCGGAGACGAAGGCGCCGACCGCCGTGCCGACCAGGAACAGCGTGCCGTAGTCGAGCCGCATCGGGTTGCGCGCCCAATAGGCGTTGGCCGCCACGGCATCCGGCCCCACCGCCAGCGCCGCGACGCCGCCGGCGATCTGCGCGCCCGCGGTGGTGATGCCGATCGGCGCGGCGACGATGACGAAGACAAGCCAGGACAGCACGCCGATCCCGGCGCCCATCAGGTAGGGATTCCAGCGCCCGGCCGGCGCCTCGGCGCGCAGTCGCGCCTCCGGCAGGGCGTGGTGGAGAGCGAGGTCGCTCATCGCGTCACTCCACAGTTTATGCGTACGCTCTTATTTATATATTAGAGATCGCGCATTCAACAGGGACGCATGGGACACCTCATTGACGCGCGCCCGTCGCCACCACATTCGGAGGCATGAGCGCCCCCGCCATCCTCTGGTTCCGCCAGGATCTCCGCCTGGCCGACAATCCCGCCCTGCTCGCCGTCCAGGGCCGGCCGGTGCTGCCGGTCTTCGTGCTGGAGGACGGGCCGCGCGCGCCCGGCGGCGCGGCGCGCTGGTGGCTGCACCACAGCCTCGCCGCGCTGGGCCGAACGCTGGCCGAGCGCGGCGCACCGCTGCTGCTGCTGCGCGGCGATCCACGGCGGCTGCTGCCAGACCTCGCCGCGCGCAGCGGCGCCACCGAGATCCATGCCGGCCGCCGGACCGAGCCCGCGGCGCGCCAGCGCGACGCCGAGACCCATGCCGCGCTCCAGGCCGGCGGGGCGCGGCTCGTCCTGCACCGCTCCGCCCTGCTGCACGAACCGCATCAGGTGCGCACCGGCACGGGCAAGCCCTATTCGGTCTACACGCCCTTCTCCCGCGCGCTGTTCGCGCTGCTGGAGGACCTGCCCCCGCCCATCCCCGCCCCGGACCGGCTGACCCCCGTGGCGGGCGCGCCGGAGGGCGAGCGGCTGGACGCCCTCGCCCTGCTGCCGCGCCCGCCGGAACCGGACTGGGCGGCGGCGTTCCCGGCGCATTGGCAGCCCGGGGAGGACGGCGCTCAGGCGCGGCTCGCGACCTTCCTCGACCGCGGCCTTGCCGGGTATGCCGACCGGCGCAACGACCCCGCGGCCGAATGGGGCACCTCGGGCCTCTCGCCGCACCTGCGTCTGGGGGAAATCTCGCCGCGCCAGGCGTGGCACGCGGCGCGTGCCAAGGGCGGCAAGGGGCTGGAGACCTTCCTCAAGGAACTGCTCTGGCGGGAATTCTCCCACCACCTGCTCTGGCACCGGCCGGAGATGCCCGAGCAGCCGCTGCGCCCGGAATTCGCAACCTTCCCCTGGCGGGAGGACGCCGCGCTGCTGCGCGCCTGGCAGCGCGGGCGCACCGGCTACCCGATCGTCGATGCGGGGATGCGGCAATTGTGGCGCACCGGCTGGATGCACAACCGGGTGCGGATGATCGCGGCCTCCTTCCTCGTGAAGCACCTGCTGCAGCCATGGCAGGCGGGGGAAGCCTGGTTCTGGGACACGCTGGTCGATGCCGACCTCGCGGCCAACGCGGCGTCCTGGCAATGGGTCGCGGGCTGCGGGGCGGATGCCGCGCCCTATTTCCGCATCTTCAACCCGGTGCTGCAGGCGGAGAAGTTCGACGCGTCCGGCGGCTATGTGCGCCGCTGGTGCCCGGAGCTCGCGCGCCTGCCCGACCGCTGGCTGCACAAGCCGCATGAGGCGCCGGAGATGGTGCTGCGCGGCGCCGGCGTGGTGCTGGGGCGGGACTATCCGAAGCCGGTCGTGGACCTTGCCGAGGGGCGCGCCCGCGCGCTCGCGGCCTTCGCGACGCTGAAGGGCGCGGCCGCGGCGTGACGCCAACCCAGGACAGCCTGCGCGCGGCGGGGTTCCGCGGCCTGCGCATCGTGGGCGACGTGCATGGCGAGGCCGGCCAGTTCGCCGCCGCCGTGGCGGGGGCGGAAGCCGCCGGCCTGTTCCTCATCCAGCTCGGCGACCTGACGGACCACGGGCCGGACAGCCCCGGCGTGCTGCGCCTGATGTTCGGCCTGACCGAGGCGGGGCGCGGGCTGTTCCTGCTCGGCAACCACGACCACAAGCTGCGCCGGGCGCTGTCGGGGCAGAAGGTGCGGATGGAAGCCGCGGGGCTGGGCCGCACGCTCGACCAGCTGCGCGCCGCCCCCGACGGGCCGGCGCTGACCGCGCGCGCGATCGAGGAAGTGGCCCGCGCGCCGGCCTGGCTGCGCATCGGCGCGCTGTTCCTCGTCCATGCCGCCTTCCACGACGCGATGCTGCACGCCCCCTCCCCGCCCGATGCCGGCGCGGCGAAGCCGGAAGGGCTCGTCGGCCGCGCCATCTTCGGCCAGGTGACCGGGCGGACGGGGCCGAACGGCTTCCCGGAACGGCTGACGGGGTGGATCGACCGCATCCCGGCGGGGCTGACGGTGGTGGTCGGGCACGACAACCGATCCACCGACGGGCGGCCGCCGGTGATGCCCGGCGCGCGGGGCGGGCGGGCCATCTTCCTCGACACCGGGGCGGGCAAGGGCGGCGCGCTCGCCTGGATCGACCTCGGCCTCGACGGACGGCCGCTGTCCGCCGGCGACGTTGATTCACCGCAAGGAGCCGGCCGCAACATGACGGTTCAATGACCGCCATCGACGACCAAGGGATGGAGGGAACGATGGCGCAGGACAATGCCGTGCCCGAAGCGGCGACGGTGGCGCCCGATGGCGCCGATCAGAGCCCGGCCGAAGGCGTGCGTTCCATCACCCATGCGGTGGCCGACCTCGCGACCCCGACGCGGCAGGGCCGCCGCCCGCGGCACGATCCGGAAGCGGTGCGCCGCGCCTTCGAATCCGGCGCCTATCCCTATGCCACCCGGCTGACCGAGAAGGAGTACATGCAGCGCATCATGCCGCTGCAGGTCGAACTCCTGAAGGCGCAGGCCTGGATCAAGGCGACCAACGAGCGCGTCGCCGTGCTGTTCGAAGGCCGCGACGCCGCCGGCAAGGGCGGCACCATCAAGCGCTTCATGGAGCACCTGAACCCGCGCGGCGCGCGCATCGTGGCGCTGGAGAAGCCGACCGAGCAGGAACGCTCGCAATGGTACTTCCAGCGCTACGTCTCCCACCTGCCGGGCGGGGGCGAGATCGTGTTCTTCGACCGCTCCTGGTACAACCGGGCGGGGGTGGAGCGCGTGATGGGCTTCTGTTCCGCCGGCGACTACCTGGAATTCATGCGCCAGGCGCCGGAACTGGAACGCATGCTGGTCCGCTCCGGCCTGCGGCTGTTCAAGTTCTGGTTCAGCGTGACGCGGGACGAGCAGGCCCGCCGCTTCGAGGCGCGGGAGACCGATCCGCTGAAGCAGTGGAAGCTCAGCCCGATCGACAAGGCGAGCCTCGACAAGTGGGACGACTACACCGAGGCGAAGGAGGCGATGTTCTTCTACACCGACACCGCCGACGCGCCCTGGACCATCGTCAAGTCGAACGACAAGCGCCGCGCGCGGATCGAGGCGATGCGCCACTTCCTGCGCAGCCTGCCCTATGACGGCAAGGACGAGGCCGTGGTGCACGAGCCCGACCCGCTGATCGTCGGTTCGACCGCGCATGTGATCGGCGCGGGCAGCCACATCCTCGGCCGGACGCGCCACCCGGGCCAGCGGCGCGGCGAGGGCTGACGCGTCAGATCAGGCGGCGGCGGATCCGCGTCACGACGATCTCGGCCAGGATCACCACGGCGAGGATGGCGAGCAGGATCGTCGCCACCTTCTCCCACTGGAAGAAGTTGATCGCGTCATCCAGCGCGACGCCGATGCCGCCCGCGCCGACCAGTCCGAGCACGGCGGATTCGCGGACATTGATGTCCCAGCGGAACAGCGCGATGCCCCAGAAGGCCGGCTGGACCTGCGGCCAGAGCCCCTTGAGCATCCGGTGGCCCCAGGGCGCGCCGACCGCGTCCATCGCCTCCATCGGGCCGCGCGGCGTCTCCTCGATCGCCTCGGCCAGCAGCTTGCCCACGAAGCCCACCGAGCGGAAGGCGATGGCGAGCACGCCCGCGACCGCGCCGGGCCCGAAGATGGCGACGAACAGCAGCGCCCAGATCAGCGCGTTCACGCTGCGCGAGGCGACGAGGCAGAGATTGGCCAGCCAGTTCAGCGCCGCGATGCCGCAGACGTTGCGCGCGGCGAGGAAGGCGAGCGGCACGGCCATGGTGAAGGACAGCACGGTGCCGAGGGTCGCGATGTGCAGCGTCTCGACCAGCGCGGCGTGCACGCCGATGCGGTAGTGCGCGAGGTCCGGCGGCCACATCCGCACCAGCAGGTCGGCCATCTGCTCCGGCGCGTCGAGCAGGAATTCCGGGATCACCTCGATGGTGCGGACCGCCCAGAGGCAGGCCGCGACCACGGCGAGCCAGACGAGCCAGCGCGCGATGCGCTGGGCGGGTGTGAAGCGCGTCCATTCGCGCTCGAGCGCCGCGGTCACTGCAGCGCCTTGCGCACGCGGGCGGACACGATCTCGGCCAGGAAGATCAGCGCGATGATGGTCAGCAGGATGGCGGCGACGAAGTCGTAGTCGAAACGCTTGAAGGCGGCGAAGAGCGTCCCGCCGATCCCCCCCGCGCCGACGATGCCGACCAGCGTCGAGTTCCGGAGGTTGGAATCGAGCTGGTAGATGCAGAAGCCGATGAAGCGGGAGGCGACCTGCGGCAGCACGCCGTACAGCAGCACGGCGAAGGGGCCCGCGCCGGTCGCGCGCACCGCCTCGACCTGCTTCATGCTGATCTCCTCGATCGCTTCGGCGAATAGCTTGGCGATGAAGCCCATCGAGGCGACGGTGAGTGCGGCGACGCCGGCCAGCGCGCCGAAGCCCACCGCCTTCACGAACAGGATCGCGACGATCACGTAGTGCAGCGATCGGCAGATGGCGACGAAGCCGCGCGTCGGCCCGCTGAGCCACCAGGGCGCGAGGTTGCGCGCCGCCATCAGCCCCAGCGGCAGCGAGAGCAGGATGCCCGCGGCCGAGGACAGCACCGCGATCTGCAGGCTTTCGACCATGCCTTCGACGAGCGTGTCCCAGCGCTCGAAATTGGGCGGCCACATGCGCGCGAGGAAGCGCGCCCCCTCCCCGAGACCCGTCGCCAGCCGCCCGCCGGAGATGTCGAGCTGGGAGACGGCATAGGCGCAATACAGCGCCAGCGCGGCGAGTGCCGCGCGCCCCTGCCAGTTGGGCGCGAAGGCGCGGCGCGCCGTCACATCCAGTCCTCGCCGCCGTAGATCAGCGTCAGGTGCCGCGGCTCGAGCGCCCCGGGCGGGCCGTCGAAGACGACCTCCCCCTGGTGCATGCCGATGACGCGGCCGCAGAAGCGCTTCGCCAGCTCCACGTTGTGGATGTTGACGATGACGGGCACGCCTTCCTCGGCGGTCAGGCGCGTGAGCAGTTCCATCACCTCGACCGCCGTGCGCGGGTCGAGCGAGGAGGTGGGCTCGTCCGCCAGCAGCAGCGCGGGGCGCTGCATCAGCGCCCGCGCGATGCCGACGCGCTGGCGCTGGCCGCCGGACAGCGCATCCGCCCGGCGCGTCGCGTGGTCCGGCAGGCCGACGGCATCCAGCAGCGCGAAGGCGCGGGCGATGTCCTCCTCCGGGTAGCGGCGCAGCCAGGCGCGCCAGAGCGGCACGTAGCCGAGCCGGCCCGAGAGCAGGTTCTCCATCACGGACAGGCGCTCGACCAGGTTGTATTCCTGGAACACCATGCCGATCCGCCGCCGCGCGAGGCGCAGCGCCCGCCCGCGCAGCGGCACCAGGTCCTGCCCGTCGAGCAGGATGCTGCCGCCGGAGGGCTCCACCAGCCGGTTGATGCAGCGGATCAGCGTGGACTTGCCGGTGCCCGACGGACCGATGATGGCGGTGACACCCTGCGGGGCGAAGTCCAGCGTGATGTCCCGCAGCACCGGCTTGCCGGGCACATAGGCCTTGGACAGGCCGCGGATGGAAAGCCCGGCGCTCATGCCTCAGCGCGGCGTCGCGGCGGGGGGCTGCGGCGCCGGCTGCTGCTGTTGCTGCTGCTGCGCGCGGCGGCGCGCCTCGGCTTCCAGTTCCCGCCGGCTCTCGGCATCGAAGGCGGCGCGCGTGTAGGGCGCGTTGACCGCATCGGCCACCGCGCGCACCGGGGCCCAGTGCTCGAGATAGGTCGCCGGCCAGAAGCGGTCGTTGCCGCCGAGGTCGCGGCTGAGCGCGGGCGGGAAGCGGTAGTCGAGGAAGCACTGCCGGATGCGCTGCGCGAGTTCGGGGCGCAGGTCGTGCGCCAGCGCGAAGCTGCTGGTCGGGAAGGGATCGGACTGCCAGATGACGCGGAAATTCTCCGCCCGCACCTGTCCGCGCGCGACCATGCGGTTGTAGACGTCCGACGCCACCGGCGCGGCGTCGAAATCGCCCGCGTTCACGCCCATGACGCTGCGGTCGTGCCCGCCGGAATAGACGACGCGGTAGTCGGTGTCCGGCGTCACGCCCAGGGCCGGGAAGAAGGCGCGCGGGGCAAGGTTGCCGGAATTCGACGTGGCGGAGGTGTGCGCGACGCGCCGCCCCCTGAGGTCCGAAATGCTGCGGATGTCGGAGCTGGCGCGCACAAGCACGACGACGCGATAGGCCTCGAAGGCCTCCGCATTGCCCTTGATGGCGAAGGGCACGGCGCCGGCGAGGTTCACCGCGAAGGCGGTCGGGCCGGTCGAGAATCCGGCGATGTGCAGCCGGCCCGAGCGCATGGCCTCGACCTGCGCGGCGTTCGACGTCACCTGGAAATAGACCGTGCGCCGCCCGGTGCATTGCGTCAGGTGCTCGAGCAGCGGGCGGAACTGCTGGGCGTAGAGCGCGGGGTCCTCGACCGGCGTATAGGCGAAGACCAGCGTCGAGGGGTCGCGCAGCCGCGCCGCATCGGTCGGGACATCGGCGACGAGGTCGCGGTTCGCGTCGCAATAGCCGTCGTCGAGCGCGCCACGATGGGGACAGGCGCCCTGCGCGGCGGCCGGGCCGGCGGCGACGACGCAGGCTGCGAGCATGCCGGCGCCGAGAAGGTGTCTGATCATCTGGTTCCCCCCTGTGTCATCGAAGTGTCATTCTAAGGCAGCGGCGCATCGCGGGGAACTGCGATGCCGCCGCCCGGCTAGCCCCAGAGCTTCGGGTTCGCCAGTTCCGCCGCGATCCGCTCCGCCGCCGCCGCGAGCAGCGCCTCCCCCTTCGCGGCCGTCGCCGACCGCGCATCGCCGACCACGCCCGAGGGCGTGATGTCCTTGAAGGAGCGCCGGCGGATCATCGCGGCGGGCTGGCCCTCCGGGCGCGTCGAATGGGGGCCGTGGGCGTCGGGCAGGCGGTCCGTGCGCACCGCCTCGGGCAGCAGCGTCATGACCATCGACGTCTCGGCCTCGCAGGCATGCAGCACGTTGGACTGCCGCTCCAGGATCGGCGCGAAGGCATCGCCCGCCAGATGCCAGTAGGTGCCGGCGACGCACTTCAAGCCGAACTCGGTCTGGCATTCGCCACCGACCACGGCGACGGCTTCCGCGTTGCCGCCATGGCCGTTCAGCAGCATCACGCGCTTGAAGCCGGCGCGGCCGGCCGATCGCACCACGCCCTTCAGCACCGCAGCGAAGGCCGCGTAGTCCAGCGTGACGGTGCCGCCGAAGGGCACGTGGTGCTCGGCAAGGCCCGTCCAGACGCAGGGCGTGACCACCACCCCCTGCCCGGCCGCGACCATGCGCCGCGCGATGCGGTGCGCGACGCCGGTCGCGCAGACGATGTCGACGCCGGTCGCCAGGTGCGGCCCGTGCTGCTCCAGCGAGGCGACGGGGACGATCACGAGCGCATCCGCCGCCGCGCGGGCGTTCAGCTCCGCGAAGGTCAGCTTCATCCATTCGATCTCGGTCGCGGTGTCCATCGTGGTCCTCCTCGGATATCACGCCGAGGATGGAACGCGACCGGTCAGCCGTCGAGGGCGGCGAGGAAGCGCGCCGCCTCCGCCCGCATCGCCGCGACCTTGGCCGGGTCCATCTTCGCCAGCGTGCGCAGCGGCATCGCCATGCGCGGATTGCCCGCGAAGCGGTCCGCGTGCCGGGCGATGAAGTCCCAGTACAGGTGGTTGAAGGGGCAGGCGCGCGGCCCCGTCGCCTGCTTCGGGTCGTGCGCGCAGCCGCCGCAATAGTCCGACATGCGGTTGATGTAGGCGCCGGACGCAGCATAGGGCTTGGACGCCATCACCCCGCCATCGGCGTGGATCGCCATGCCATGGGTGTTCGGCAGTTCCACCCATTCGAAGGCGTCGGCGTAGACGGCGAGGTACCAGGCATTCACCTCCGCCGGATCCAGCCCGGCGAGCAGCGCGAAATTCCCCGTCACCATCAGCCGCTGGATGTGATGGGCGTAGGCGAGGTCCCGCGTCTGCGCCACGGCCTCACGGATGCAGCGCATCGAGGTCGGCGCGCCCCAGTAGAAGCCGGGCAGCGGCCGCGTCGCGCCCAGCGCGTTCTCCGCCGCATAGCCCGGCATCAGCTGCCAGTAGATGCCCCGCACATATTCCCGCCAGCCGAGGATCTGGCGGATGAAGCCCTCCACGGCGTTGAGCGGGGCGCGGCCCTCCCGCCACGCATCCTCCGCCGCGCGGCAGGCCTCCATCGGGTCGAGCAGACCTGCGTTCAGGCTGGTGGAGATCAGCGCGTGGAACATCGTCGGCTGGCCCGCCGCCATCGCGTCCTGGTAGTCGCCGAACAGCGCCAGCCGGTCGCGGATGAAGGCCTCGAGCGCGGCGCGCGCCTCCTTCGCCGTCACCGGCCAGGCGAAGCCTTCCACATCGCCGAAATGCGCGCCGAAGCGCGCGGCGACCAGGTCCATCACCTCCCGCGTGATGTCATCCGGTGCGAAGCGCAGCGGCGCGGGGGGCACGAGGCCCTTGGGAAGTGCTGCGCGGTTCTCGGCGTCGAAGTTCCACTTGCCGCCGGCGGGCTCGTCACCCTCCATCAGCAGCCCGGTCTCGCGCCGCATCTCGCGGTAGAAGAATTCCATGCGGTAGGATTTCCGCCCCGCCGCCCAGGCGCCGAAGCGCGGCAGGGAGCACAGGAAGCGCGTGTCCTCGCGGATCTCGACAGGGATGCCGGCCGCCTCCTCCCACCCCCGCATGTCCTGCAGCACGCGCCACTCGCCCGGATGCGTCGCGACGATGCGGTCGGGCCGGTGCCTGGCGACGGCGCGCAGAACCTCCCCGCGGAAGGAGTGCGTGTTGGCGGGATCGTCGAGCCGCACATGGTCCACGCGCACGCCCCGCGCGGCCAGCGCGCGGGAGAAGTGCCGCATGGCGGACAGCACCAGCACGATCTTCTGTGGATGGTGCGGGACGTAGGTGCATTCCGCCTGCACCTCCATCAGCAGCACCGTGTCGCGGGCCGGATCGAGGCCGTCGAGCGACGGCAGATCCCGGGAACACTGGTCCCCGAGGACGATGCGCAGGGTGCCGCCGGTCATGCCGGCTCGTAGACGATGTCGGTGCCGTCCTCGCCGGTTGCCGAGAAGGCCGCCCAGCGCCCCGCCGTGTCGAAGGTCACGCGCGCGGTCACGTCCCCGGTGCAGGAGAATTCGCGCCCGCCCGGCCGGCCCTGCCATTGCAGGTTCAGCGCGCGGCCCGTGGTGGTGCCGAACAGCGGCACCCGCCCGTCCATCCGCGCCGGTTCCCACCAGGACAGCGGGGCGGCCTCCGCCGGCAGCCGCTGCGGGCCCGCCGTGCCGTCGAGCAGCACGGCCCCCGCCACCGCCTCGCCCCGCACCTCCACGATGCGGCCATTGCGGTTGAGCCGCGAGGTCACGCGCCGGAAGCGCCCGCCAAGCGTCACTTCCTCGTAGGTATGCTCATAGCGGTAGACGACGATGCCCATCACCGAGGGCCGGATCAGCAGTTCCGAACTCGCGACGCGTTCGGACCCGCGCATCGCGAAGCGTACGCGATGGGTGCCGACGATGTCGCCGCGCCGGCGCACGCGGAAGGCATAGTCGCCATCCGCCGCGCCGGCCCGCCCCGCAAGCAGCAGGGCCGGCAGCGCGAGCGCCGCGCGGCGATGCATCAGCCGCGGCTCCTGACCGTGGAACGGCCGCCATCCACGCCGAAGACCTGGCCCGTGATCCAGCCGGCGGCGGGCGAGAGCAGGAAGTCGGCCAGCGCCGCCTGGTCCTCCGCCTCCCCCAGCCGGGGGATGGGGTGCTGCTTCGCGATCGCCTCGGCCATCTGCGGGTTCCCGATCAGCGGCGCCGCGATGGCGCTGCGGGTAAGCGAGGGGGCGATGCAGTTCACCCGCACCGCCGGGGCCAGTTCGGCGGCGAGCGCCACCGTCAGCCCCTCCACCGCCCCCTTGGCGGCGGCGATGGCGGCATGGTTCGGGAAACCGGCGCGCGCGGCAATGGTGGAAAACAGCACCACCGCGCCCCTGCCCGCCACCAGCCCATCCTGCGCCGCCTGCACCGCCAGCGCGGCGCCGAGCGCATTGAGCCGGTAGGCATCGAGGAAATCGGCCTCGGTCGTGCGCTTGAGCGGCTTCAGCCCGATCGAGCCCACGCAATAGGCCAGCCCCGCGATCTCCGGCCCCGCCCCGGCGATGGCGGCGCGCAGCGCCTGCGCATCCATCGCGTCGGCCACCGCCACCGTGGCGCCGGGCAGCTCCGCCGCCAGGGCCGCGAGCCGCGCCGCGTCGCGCCCGACCAGCAGCAGCCTTTCCCCCGCCGCCGCCCGCCGCCGCGCCAGCGCCGCGCCCACCGCGCCCGTCGCGCCCACCACCACCGTCGTCCCGGCCATGCGCCGCAGCCTCCACCTTCAAAAGCCCGGCGCAGATGGGGGCGCCACGCCGGCGCGGGAGGGGTCGGCACGCCCGCGACAGGCGCGCGGCGCCGTGGCAGGATGGGCGGGCCATGCGCCAGCTCCTTCTCCTGCGGCACGCGAAATCCTCCTGGGACGACCCCTCCCTCGCCGACCATGCGCGGCCGCTGAACGCGCGCGGGCGCCGCGCCGCCCAGGCGATGTCGGCGGCGATGCGGGACCTCGGCCTGTCGCCCGACGTGGTGCTCGTTTCCTCCGCGCGGCGGACGCTGCAGACGCTGGAAGCGATCTCCCCCTTCGCCGACAGCCCGCTGGTCGAGCCGATGGACGACCTCTACCTCGCCCCCTGGCCGCGGCTGATGGACACGCTCCGCCGCGTGCCCGAGACGGCGCGCAGCGTGATGGTCATCGGCCACAATCCGGGGCTGCAGGACCTCGCCCTGGCGCTGATCGGCGGCGCGGGCATGGCGGGGTCGGCCAGCGCCCGGCGCATCGCCGAAGGCTTCCCGACCTGCGCCCTGGCGGAATTCGCCGTCGCCTCCCCCTGGCACGACATCGCCGAGGGCGGGGGCCGGCTGGTCCGCTTCCTCGCCCCGGCCGACCTGCCGGAGGCGGTGACCTAGCGATGGGAGCCTCGGCGGGCCGCGCCGGTCGCCTGATCGCCGGGTCGGAGGCCACGGAGGCGCCGACGCCCCCGCCGCCGGCCGACGCCGAGCCGCCGCCTTCCGTCGCGCTCGAATTCGAACTGCCGGCCGAGGCCGCGGCACGCCTGCCGCGCCTGCCCGCGCTGCGCCCGCACAGGCTGGGCCGGGCGCGCGGCGGCACGGCGGACCGGGTCTGGCTCGACAGCGCCGATGGCCGGCTGGCCGCGCAAGGCCTGGTCGTGGAGGCGCCGACGCGCGGCCCGCGCCGGTTGCTGCGCATCCTGCCGCCGGCAGAAGCCCTCTGGCATCCGGGGCAACCGCCCGAGATCCTGCGCAGCCTGACGGCGGGGGAAGCGCTGGCGGAAGCGGGCGAGGCCCCGCTGACGCCGATCGCCGCCTTCATCGGCCGCCAGCACGCGATCCGGCTGGCCGTGCCGGGCGGGGAGGTCGAGGCGCTGCTGACCGAGGGCCGGCTGCGCAGCCTCGCCGAGGAACGCCCCGCCGCGACGCTGCGCCTGTCCGGCCCGGCCGGGGCGGTGCTGGACGCGGCCAGGATGCTGGCGGCGAGCCTGCCGATCCGCCCCGTCCTGTCGGCGCTGGCCGAGCAGGGGCGCGCGCTCGCCGCCGCCGTCCCGCCGCGGCCCTTCCGGCTCGGCCCCGCCGACACATCGGCCGCGACGACGGTGGAGGACGCCTTCCTGCGCGCCGCCGGCCACCTGCTGGAAGTCGCTGCCCAGCAATCCGCCCGCATCGCCCCCGGCGCGCCGCCCGAGCCGGTGCACCAGACGCGCGTCGCGCTACGCCGGCTACGCTCGGTCTTCCGGGTGTTCCGCGCGGCGACCGATTGCGCCGCGCTGCGCGCCTTCGACGCCGGGCTGCGGGAAGCGCTGACCGTGCTCGGCCCGGCGCGGGACTGGGACGTGTTCCAGACCGGCATCGCGCGGGAAATCGCCGACGCCTTCGACGAGGACCCGCGCATCGCCTCCCTGCGCCGGGCGGCGGAAGCCCGCCGCGCGGAAGCCTACGAGGCCGTGGCGGCGATGCTCGCCGGGCCGGCCTGGCGGCTGCTCGCGATCGAGGGCATCGGCATCCTGCTGCTCCGCCCCTGGCGGGAGGGCGCGGAGGAGGAGCGGCTCGCCATGCTGGACGCGCCGGCCGCGCCCTTCGGGCGGGCGGTGCTGGACCGGCGCTGGCAGCGGCTGCGCCGGGCCGGGGCGGGCTTCGACGAATTGTCCGCCGAGCAGCTCCATGAACTGCGCCTGGACGGCAAGCGCCTGCGCTACGCGGCGGAGGTCTTCGCGCCGCTGTTCGGCCAGCGCGCCACGCGGCGCTTCCTGCGCCGGGTGTCGGCGCTGCAGGAAGGGCTGGGCCTGGCCAACGATGCCGCGGTCGCGCGTGGCCTGGCGCGCAGCCTCGCCGCGCCCGGCCATGCCGGCCGGGCCTGGGCGGTCGGCGCGGCGGAAGGCTGGAGCGAGGCGCGGCTGGCCGCCCGGCGCGGTGCGGCGCATGAAGCCTGGGAGAAGCTCCAGGGCAAGGATCGTTTCTGGACAGGCGACTAGGCCGCGCACTTGCGACGTGGTGGCGACGTCGCGATGACCATCTCGTCATTTGTGGAAAAAAATGCGGGCGGGCCCCGTTGCGGGTTCCAGCAAGGTGCGTTTAACGGTTTCCCTGTGTTGGAACGACGGCGCATCTTCAAGGGCCGCAGGACCCGCCCGCGCATGCGCGGCGCGGCCTTCCTGTTGTCAGCCGCGATCGGCGCACCGGCGCTGGTCGCGCTCGTGCTGCCGTCCAACCTGTTCGGCTCCGCCCCCGGCACGCGCGAATGGCGCGCCGATGCGCCGGAAATCCGCATCGTGGACGGCGAGACGATCGGCCTGGGCGACCGCGTCGTGCGGCTCTACGGCATGGCCGCGCCGATGCGCGGCGAGACCTGCCAGGGCCCGCGCGGCGACAGCTTCGATTGCGGCGGCGCATCCGCCGCGGCGCTGATGCGCCTGGTCGCGAGCCGCCCCGTCACCTGCCGCATCGTCGGCCAGGACGGCTTCGGCCGCGGCATCGGGCAGTGCGAGGCGGCGGGGACGGAACTCGCGCGGTCGCTGGTGGGCGAAGGCTTCGCCGTGGCGACCGGCAGCGCGCTGCGCCCGGTCGAACTCCAGGCCCAGCAATCCGCGCGCGGCCTGTGGAGCCACCGCGCGGGCGCGCCGCAGGATTGGCGCGCGCGCGAGTAAGGCGCCGCCCCGGCGGTGTCCGCCGGTTTGCCAATCTTCATCTCTCGCCCTTATCTTGCACCGCACCAAGAACCGATCCGTGCCCGCATCGGGCCTGGGACCGGCATGCGTTGAGGAACCCCCTGCATGAGCAGCAAGGCCACCGGCTCCATCACTGTCACGATGGAGGGCACGAACAAGAGCACGACCCTGCCGCTTCTCGGCGGCACGCTCGGCCCGCAGGTGGCTGACATCCGCAAGCTCTACAACGAGCTCGGCATCTTCACCTTCGACCCCGGCTACGGCGCGACGGCGTCCTGCGAGAGCACGATCACCTACATCGACGGCGATGAGGGCGTGCTGCTGTACCGCGGCTACCCGATCGAGCAGCTGGCGGAGAAGTCGCACTTCCTGGAAGTGGCGCACCTGCTGCTGTACGGGGACCTGCCGAACGCCGCCCGCTACGACGAGTTCCACAAGGGCGTCACCTACCACACCATGCTGCACGAGCAGCTGCGCCGCTTCTTCGAGGGCTTCCGCCGCGACGCCCACCCGATGGCGGTGATGTGCGGCGTGGTCGGCGCGCTCGCGGCCTTCTACCACGACAACCTCGACATCAACGATGCGCGGCAGCGCGAGATCGCGGCCTACCGCCTGATCGCCAAGGTGCCGACCATCGCGGCCTGGGCCTACAAGTACTCGATCGGCCAGCCCTTCATGTATCCGCGCAACGACCTCGGCTACGCGGAAAATTTTCTCTATATGCTCAATGCCGTTCCCGCCGAGCCTTGGGTGAGCAACCCGATCCTGTCGCGCGCCATGGACCGCATCCTGATCCTGCATGCGGACCATGAGCAGAACGCGTCCACGTCCACGGTGCGTCTGGCCGGCTCCACCGGTGCGAACCCCTTCGCCTGCGTCGCCGCCGGCATCGCAGCACTCTGGGGCCCGGCGCATGGCGGCGCGAACGAGGCGGTGCTGAAGATGCTCGCCGAGATCGGCACGCCCGAGAACATCCCCGCCTTCATCAGCGAGGTGAAGGACAAGAACTCCCACACCAAGCTCATGGGCTTCGGCCACCGGGTCTACAAGAACTTCGACCCGCGCGCGAAGATCATGAAGGAGACCTGCCACGAGGTTCTCGGCGAGCTCGGCATCAAGAACGAGCCTCTGCTCGACATGGCGATCGAGATGGAACGGATCGCGCTGACGGACGACTACTTCATCCAGCGCAAGCTGTATCCGAACGTCGATTTCTATTCGGGCATCATCCTCAAGGCGATGGGCATCCCGACGCACATGTTCACCGTGCTGTTCGCGGTGGCGCGCACCGTCGGCTGGGTGAGCCAGTGGAAGGAACTGATCGAGGATCCGTCGCAGCGCATCGGCCGCCCGCGCCAGATCTACACGGGCCACGGCGCGCGCGACTTCGTGCCGCTCGACAAGCGCGGCTGATCCGGCCCGCCCTCATCGTGCCTGCGCGCCGGCCGGGGTCTTCCCCGGCCGGTTTGCGTTGCGGGGCATCGCGCATAGGCTTTCACCCGCAACGGGACGGGGACGAACGCCTTGGCCACCTACGATCCGCGCAGCTTCCGCGCGGCCAGCTTCCACGACGCGACGCCCCGCTTCGCCGATGGCAGCGACAGCCCGCGCGACTACCTGGAACGCTGCCTCGCCGTCATCGCGCAGCGGGAGCCCACCGTCCGCGCCTGGGTCGTGCTGAACGAGGCCGGCGCCCGCGCCGCGGCGGATGAGAGCACGGCGCGCTGGAAGGCCGGACGGCCGCTTTCCCCCATCGACGGCATGCCCATCGGCATCAAGGACCTGCTCGAGACGCGCGACATGCCGACCCAGATGGGCTGCGAGGCCTATCGCGGGAATTTCCCGAAGCGCGACAACGCCGCCGTCTGGGCGCTGCGCCGGGCGGGCGCGGTCGTCCTCGGCAAGACCGTCACGACGGAACTGGGCGGGGCGCATCCGGGCCCGACCACCAACCCCTTCGACCAGTCGCGCACGCCGGGCGGGTCTTCCTCCGGCTCCGCCGCCGCGATCGCGGCGGGGATGGTGCCGGCGACGCTGGGCACGCAGGTCGGCGGGTCCGTCATCCGCCCCGCGGCCTATTGCGGCAACGTCGCGCTGAAGCCGAGCCAGGGCGGGATCAACCGCGGCGAACGCCAGGCGACGTCGATGTCCACCACCGGCGTGCATGCCGGCAGCATCGAGGACATGTGGCAGGTCGCTTTCGAGATCACGAAGCGCGCCGGCGGCGATCCGGGTCGGCCGGGCCTCGTCGGCCCGCCGACGCCGCCCGAGGCGCGGCGGCCCATGGTGCTCGGCGTGATGGAGACGGAAGGCTGGGCCGCGCTGGACGAGGCCAGCAAGGCCGCCTTCGAGCAGGTGGTCGCGCGGCTGCGCACGGCGGGCGTCACCGTGCTGCGCCGCGACGACCATCCGATGCTGGAGGCCTTCGAGCGCGCGCTGGTCGGCACCCAGGCCATGACGAGTGCCATCACCGGCTGGGAGAACCACTGGCTGTTCCGCAACATCGTCGCGCAGAACCCCGACGGCATCAGCGCGCGCAGCAAGGCCGTGCTGGCGATGGCCGAGAAGATGACGCCCGAGGATTACCGCCTGCGCCTGATCGAGCGCGAGGCGCTGCGTGCGCGCCACGCGGCGCTGGCCCCGGTGGTGGATGCGCTGATCGCCCCCGCCTGCCCCGGCCCCGCGCCGCTCTGGGCCGGCGACGTGGTGGGACAGCCGCTCAAGCCCCGGCCGACCGGCGATGCGGTGTTCAACACGCCGTCCTCCGGCATCGGCGCGCCGGCGGTGACGGTCCCTCTCGCCTCGGTCGGCGGCATGCCCTTCGGCATCCAGGTGATGGCGCAGGTGCAGATGGATGCGCAGGCGACGGCGATCGCGCGCTGGATGCTGGGCGCGATCGAGCCCGTGGTCGCGTGACCGGCGCGCCGAGCCCCGAGCAGGTCCGCGCGCGCATCGAGGCGATCCGTGCGGCGCGCGGCGGCTATGTGCTACCGCATCATGGTGCGATGGCCGCCGCGCTGCCGGAACTGCACGCCGCCTATGAGGCGATGTACCGCGCGCTGACGATCGATCCGCGGCACATGACGGCCCATGCGCGGGAGGTGGTGTGGCTCGCGATCCTGTCGGCCTGCGAGGAACCGGTCGGCACGCACCACCTGCACCGCTTCATGGAAACGGGCGGCACGGAGGCCGAGGCCGCCGCGGTCTTCCGCCTTGCCGCCTGGGCGCGGGGTGCGGCCACCTACGCCACGCTCGCCGCGCATTGGGCGGAACGGCTGCCGGGCCTGTCGCTGGAAGCCGAATACGCCGCCGGGGCGCGCGCCCTTCTTGCCGGCACGGACCTCGACGAAGCGACGGCGCGGCTCGCGCTGATCGGCGCGCAGACGGCGCGCGACGATGCCTGGGGCCTGGCGCGGGAGATCGAGGCCGCCTACGCCGCCGGCGCGCCGGAACCCTGCATCGCGGAGGCGATGAGCCTCGCCATCTGGCCGCGCGGCGTGAACCCCTTCGTGCGCGCGACGGAGGTGTGGCTCGGCCTGATGCGGACCGGACGCGTCGCGCCTTCGCCCGCCTTCCGCGCCTGGGCGGAGGCGGAGGGACAGGGCGCCTTCGGCGGCTAGAGGCTGACGATCAGGTTCCCCGCCGCGTCGCGCCGCGCGCGGGTGCCGGGGGGCAGCACCAGCGTGCTCTCGCGTTCCTCGATCAGCGCGGGGCCGGCCACTTCCTCACCCGGGCGCAGCCCGGCGCGGTCGATCACCGGCGTGTCGACGAAGCCGCCGGCCTCGGGGAACCAGGCGGGGCGGCTGCGCGAAGCGGTGGGCGTGGCGGCGGCCGCGTCGAGCCGCAGCGCCGGCACCGGCCCCGAGACCACCACCTGCCAGGACACGCATTCGACCGGCAGCGCGGGTTCCGTGCGCCCGTATTGCCGCTTGTACTCGGCCTCGAAGGCCGCGCGCATCGCGTCGCGGTCGCCGGCCTCGATGGCCGCGGCGTCGATCGCGGCCTCCACCTGGAAGCCCTGGCCGACATAGCGCAGCGCGCCGGTCACGCGGCGCGTCGCGTCCGATGCCGCGACGCCCGCTTCCGCCAGCATGGCGAGGCCCTCCGCCTCCATCCCCGCGATGGTCGCCCGGAGTGCGGCCATGTCGAGGGTGGCGAGCGGCGCGACCCAGCCGCGCACGAAGGCGAAGGAAACCGGGGAGGCGAGGAACCCGAAGGCCGAAGCGACGCCCGCCCCCGCGGGTGCAACCAGCGTGGCGATGCCGAGCTTGCGGCAGACCTGCGCCGCATGGACGGGCCCCGCGCCGCCGATCGGCACCATGGCGTAGCCCTCGATCCGCCGCGCCTTTTCCAGCGCGTGGATCGCGGCGGCCTGCGCCATGTTGCCGTTGACCGTCTCATGCAGCGCCCAGGCCGCTTCCACCACCGACAGCCCGAGCGGCTTGGCGAGGTGGTCCTCGATGGCGCGTTCCGCCGCCGCGACGTCGAGCCGCATGTCGCCACCCAGGAAGGACCCCGCGCCGAGATAGCCGAGCACGAGGTCCGCATCCGTCACCGTCGGCCGCGTGCCGCCGAGCCCGTAGCAGGCCGGGCCGGGATCGGAACTGGCACTCTCCGGCCCGACGCGGATCAGGCCGAGGCGATCGACCTGCGCGATGGAACCACCACCGGCGCCAATCTCGATCATCTCGATCACTGGCACCTTCAGCGGCAGGCCGCTGCCCTTGCGGAAGCGATCGACGCGCGCGACCTCGAAATCGAGGCTGCGCAGCGGCTCTCCGCCTTCGATCAGGCAGGCCTTGGCAGTGGTGCCGCCCATGTCGAAGCAAAGGATGTCCGGCGCACCGGCGGCCTGCCCGTACAAGGCCGTCGCGCGCACGCCGCCGGCCGGGCCGGACTGCACCAGGCGGATCGGATGCCGCCGCGCCGTCGCCTCCCCCACCGTGCCGCCATCGGACAGCATCAGGTAGAGCGGGCCAGACAGGCCAAGCCCGCGCAGCCCGTCCGCGAGGCACGTGACGTAGGTCTCGAAGACCGGCAGCACATAGGCGTTGCAGATGGTGGTCGATGCGCGCTCCACCTCCCCGATCTCCGGCACCAGGTCGGAGGACAGGCACACGGTCAGCCCCGGCGCCTCCTCGGCCAGGATCTCCGCCATGCGGCGTTCATGCGCCGGGTTGCGGAAGGCGTGCAGGAAGCACACGGCCACGGCGCGCACGCCGGCGGCGGCGAGCGTCCGCGCGGCCTCCCGCGCCGCATCCTCGTCCAGCGGGGCGCGCACCGCGCCGTCGGGCAGCATCCGCTCCGGCACGCCGAGGCGATGGCGCCGCGGCACCAGCGGCTGCGGCACCTGCATGAACAGGTCGTAGGTGTCGTGGCGCAGCTCGCTGCCGATCTCGACCAGGTCGCGGAAGCCCTGCGTCGTGACCAGCCCGGTCGGCACGCCGCGGCGCTCGATCAGCGCGTTGGCAACCAGCGTGGTGCCGTGGATGACATGCGCGACCTGCCCGGGCGCGATGCCGTGGCGGGTGAGCAGGCGCCGGATGCCCTCCAGCACCGCTTCCTCCGGCGCATGCGGCGTGGTCAGCAGCTTCTCGTTGCGCAGCGACCCGTCGCGGTCGTCGGCGAGGACGAAGTCGGTGAAGGTGCCGCCGATGTCGACGCCGATGCGGCAGGGCGCGGTCATGGCCGGTACGCCTTGGCGCCGGCGGGCGTGACGTAGCCCTCGGCGATGTCGCGCGCGAGCGCCGCCGCGTCGCGTTCGCCCGGCGGGCCGAGGCCACCTCCGCCCGGCGTCTCGAAGGTGATGGCATCGCCGGGCGCGAGGACGAGCCGCGCCTTCGACGCCACCTGCGCGCCGTTCAGCAGATCCCGCCCGCCGCGCCCCGCCGCGCCGCCCAGGATGCCGCGCGGCGGGTGGCGGACGCGTTCATGGCGATAGGTGACGGTCACCGGCTTCGGCCCCGTCGCCTCGAAGGTCAGGCGCTGCGAAAGCCCGCCGCGGAAGCGCCCCGCCCCGCCGGAATCCGGGATGAGTTCCTTCTCGGTGATGAGCATGGGCACCGCGTTCTCGAACTGCTCGACCGGCTGCGTCGCGACGTTGGAGGGGAAGGACAGGCAGGCCGGCCCGTCGCGCATCGGCAGCGCGCCATGGCCGCCATTCATGAAGAACATCCGAACGTAGCGGCGGCCATCCGCCTGTTCGCCGGTGAAGTAGCAGTTCCAGAGCGGGCTGCCGCCTTCGGCGATGACGCGGTCGGGGATCAGCCGCCCGAGTGCGGCGAGCACCAGGATCGGCAGGTAGTGCCCCGTCAGGTGCCGCCCCCACACCGGCGCGGGCCGGCGCGGGTTCACGATGGAGCCTTCCGGCGCGATCAGCCGGATCGGGCGGAAGCAGCCATCGTTGTTCGGCGTCTCCGGATCGAAGGCGCATTTCACCGCGTAGTTGGAATAGGCGCGGGAGAAGTTGAGCGGCGAGTTCACCGGCCGCGCGATCTGCGGGTCCGTCCCCGTGAAGTCGAGCGTCAGCGCGTCGCCGGCGATGGCGAGCCTGAGGCGGATCGTGACGGGGTGCTCGAAGCCGTCCGCCGTGACCTCGTCCGTCACCTCGCCATCGGGGGCGGCGGCGATCGCCGCGCGCATGCTACGCTCGGACCGGGCGAAGATCTCGCCGGCCAGGGCATCGAGGTCGCCGATCCCTTCCTCGGCCAGGATGCGGAACAGCCGCCGCTCCGCCTGTTCGTACACCGCGAACAGCGCGCGGATGTCGCCCAGCGTCTCGTCGGGCTGGCGGAGATTCGCCTCGAGGAAGGCGATGACGTCCTCGTTCTCCTCCCCCGCCTTGAGGATGCGGGCGATGGGGATGGTCAGCCCTTCCTCCCACGCGTCGCGCGCCTCGACCGACGGCGCGCCGCCGATGTCGGTCGAATGGAAGGTGCCGCCGATCCAGGCGATGATGCGCCCCTCGCGGAACACCGGGCGGATCGTCGTGATGTCGTTCAGGTGGCCGGTGCCGAGATAGCCGTCGTTCGAGATCAGCACGTCGCCCGGCCGCAGCCGCGCGCGCGGGATGCGCGCCAGCATGTGGCCGAGCGTCACCGGCATGGTGCCGACGAAAGACGGCACGGAGCGCGAGGATTGCGCGAATTGTCGCCCCTCGCTGTCCATCAGCCCGATCGCCAGGTCCCAATTGTCCCGCACGACGGAGGAGAAGGAGGTGCGGACGAAATCCTGCGCCGCCTCGTCCATCAGCCCGGCGATGCGCCGCCAGGCCGAGCCCAGGCGGAGGGCGGAGAAGTCGCTCATGGTTCGTTCCTCAGCCGCGCATGGCCTGCAATTGCCGGAGGTATCCGGCGGGTTCCACCAGCACGTCGACCAGGCTCGGCCCATCATGCGCCAGCGCGGCGTCGAGTGCCGCGGCCAGCGCCGCCTCATCCGCCGCGCGGAAGCCGCGCGCGCCGAGCCCTTCGGCCACCGCGGCGAAATCCGCGCGCGGCCAGCGCACGCCCTCCGGCGCCAATTGCCGCTGCTGCTGCTTCACGTCGATCAGCGACAGCGCACCGTCGTTGAACACGATGGTGACCATTCGCGCGCGCCGTTCGGCGGCGGTGGCGAGTTCCGCGAGGCACATCATCAGCCCGCCATCACCGGTGAAGGCGACGGCACCGCGCGCCGGGTCGTGCAGCGCCGCGGCGATCGCGGCCGGCAGGGCAAAGCCCATGCTGGCGAGCCCGTTCGAGATCAGCAGGTCGCGCGGCGCGTGGCAGGGCCAGAAGGCGGTGGCCGAGAACATGTGCGCGCCGGCATCGACGCTCGCGCGCGGATGGCGCCCGGCGCGCGCGGCGGCCTCGGCGGCCATCTCCACGATGCGCGGCGGGGCGACGCCGCCCTGCCCCTGCCAGGCCAGCGCGGCGCGCATGGTGTCGCGATGCGCGGCGATCTCCTCCGCGCGCCAGTCCGACGCGCGCACGCCGGTGCGTAGCGCCGCGACGGAGGTCGCGAGGCAGCCATAGGCACCCGCCGCGGGTGTGACGTAGTGCACGGGGAAGGGTCGCGCCGCGAGTTCTGCGACCGGTGCGGCGTGCCGCCAGGGCTGCAGGATCAGTTCCACCGGATCGAGGCCGACCAGCAGGATCAAATCCGCCGCCGCCACGCAGTCGGCTTCCAGCGTGCCGCCAGTGAACAGCCCGACGAACAGCCGATGGCCGTCCGGCACCACGCCCTTCGCCTTGTAGGTGGCGAGCACCGGGCAGCCCAGCGCCTCGGCCAGCGCGCGGACAGGTGCTGCGTCGATGCGCGCGGCTTCCAGCCCCAGCACCATCACCGGGCGCCGCGCGCCGGCGAGCAGGGCCGCGACCGGCGCGACATCGGCCGGCTCGGATGCGCCGCGTGGGTAAGGCACGGCGAAGGGCATCACGCGCTTGGCCGCCGCCGAGGTGAGGTCGAGATGCACCGCGCCGGCCGGGTCCGCGACCGCGTCGTCGAGCAGCGCACCGATCTCGGCGGCCGATTCCCCGCGCGCATAGCCCTTCACCACCGCCGCCGTCGCGTCGCGCTGGTCGAAGACCTGGTGCGTGATGTAGGCCAGCTGCGCCGGCGTGAAGCCGTCCGAGACCAGCATCACCGGCGCGCGTTCCAGCGTGGCGCAGGCAAGGCCATTGGCCGCGTTCATCAGCCCCGGCCCCTTGGTGGTCAGCACCACCCCCGGCGCGCCGGTCAGTTCCGCATCGGCCACCGCCATCATCGCGGCCGAGCCTTCGTGCCGGCACAGCACGAAGTCGAGCCCCGCCGGGTCGGCGCCGGCGATCAGGTCGAGCGACGACCCGCCCCCCGGAACGCCCCAGATGCGCCGCGTGCCGCGCGCGGCCAGCGTCGCGAGCAACCCCTCCGCGACCGTGCGCGGCATCCCGTCCCCATCCATGGCGCGACCTTCGCCCGATCCGCCCGAGGCGGGAAGGCCCCGCATGGACGGTTGTCCCGCGCCGGCGGCATGCCAGATTGGCGCCATGGCCGAGACGTCCCACCCTTCCTCCCCAACCGAAGCGCCGGTCGACCTGCTCGTGGTCGGCGGCGGCGTGAATGGCTGCGGCATCGCGCGCGACGCGGTGGGGCGCGGCTTCTCCGTGGCATTGCTGGAACGGGGGGACCTGGCCGGGGCCACCTCCTCGGCCTCCACCAAGCTGATCCATGGCGGGCTGCGCTATCTCGAGAACTACGAGTTCCGCCTGGTGCGCGAAGCGCTGGCGGAGCGGGAGGTGATGCTGCGCATCGCGCCGCACATCGTCTGGCCGATGCGCTTCGTGCTGCCGCACCGGCCGGAGATGCGGCCGCGCTGGATGATCCGCGCCGGGCTGTTCCTGTACGACCAGCTGGCGCGGCGCGTCAGCCTGCCGGGGCATGAGGCGATCGACTGCCGCACCCATCCCTATGGCGGCCCGCTCTCGCCCGCCATCGCCCACGCCTTCGCCTATTCCGACTGCTGGGTGGAGGATTCGCGCCTCGTGCTGCTCAACGCGCGCGATGCCGCGAAGCGCGGCGCGCGCATCATGACGCGCACCGCCTTCGTCGGCGCGGAGCGGGGCCCGGATGGCTGGACCGTCACGGCGGAACGGTCGGACGGGACGCGGCTGACGCTGCGCGCCCGCGCGCTGGTCAACGCGGCCGGGCCCTGGGTGCTGGACAGCCTCGGCCGGTCGGGCACGAAGCCGCGCGGCAGGATACGGCTGATCAAGGGCAGCCACATCGTCGTGCCCGCGCTGCACGACGGCGCGCAGGCCTACCTGCTGCAGAACGACGACCGCCGCGTCGTCTTCGTCATTCCCTATGAAGGCCGCTTCTCCCTGATCGGCACCACCGACACGCCGCATGAGGGCGATGCGCGGGATGCGACGGCCAGCGAGGAGGAGGTCGCCTACCTGTGCGCCGCCGTGGGCCGGCAGTTCCGCCAGGCGCCGCGGCCGGAGGACGTGGTCTGGCGCTTCTCCGGCGTCCGCCCGCTCTATGACGACGGGTCGGAGAACGCCTCCGCCGTCACGCGCGACTACGTGCTGGAGATGGATGCGGCGGGCGGGGCGCCGCTGCTCTCGGTGCTCGGCGGCAAGATCACCACGTACCGTCGGCTGGCGGAGGAAGCGCTGGAAAAACTCGCCGGCGCGCTGGGCCGCCACCCCGGCCTGTCCTGGACCGCGACGGCGACGCTGCCCGGCGGCGCGCTCGGCGCGGGCGGGCTGCCGGCCTTCGAGGCCGAGGCCGCGCGCCGCCATCCCTGGATGCCCGCGGGGCTGCTGCGCCGGCTGGTGCGCACGCATGGGTCGGACCTCGACACCATGCTGGATGGCGCGCGCGCGATGGAGGATCTCGGCGCGCCGCTCGGCGGCGGGCTGACGGAGCGCGAACTCGCCTGGATGCGGCGGGAGGAATGGGCGACCACCGCGGATGACGTGCTCTGGCGCCGCAGCAAGCTCGGCCTGCACATGAGCGCGGAGGACCGCGCCGCGCTCGCCGCGCGCTTCGCCGCGGGCTGATCAAAAGCGCACGAAGGTTTCACCTTCGTGCCCCTCAAACGCCGGGCGGGCCGCAGGTCGGAACTTCATGCGCTTGGCATGAGGCTCAGCGCGCGGCCAGCGCCGCCTGCCGCGTGCCCCAGCCGCCGCGCCGGATGCGGCGGCGCTCGATCTCGACGAGCATCCCCTGCGGATCGCCTGTCGCCTGCAGCAGCGCGTCGAGCTTGGACTGCTCGACGCCGATGCCGCCCGCGCTGCCGCGCGCCGCCTGCGGCAGGCCGTGCAGCAGCAGGGGCAGGCCCGTGCCGCCCGCCGGCGCGAGCACCAGCGCCGTGTGGCCGCAGGCTTCGTGCAGCGCGGCCGTGAGGCCGGCATCGCCCGCGCCGAACGGATCATCCCCGGCCAGGTCGACGGTGCCGAGCACGCGGTAGCCGCCGGGACGCGCCAGCGCGACGGGCTCGGGCCCCGGCGCGTCGGCGAGCAGCCGGGCCACCGGCGCCGGCGGATCCCATTCCGCCGGCACGGGGCCGAACACGACCGCGCCGCCGCGTTCGAGGCTGACCAGCGCCTTCTCCGTCCCCGGCGCGGCGGCGACGCGCAGGCGCGTGCCCTCGGCGCGGACCCAGTCCCCGCTCCGCACGCCGCGCAGCCGCCGCCAGGCCAGCCACAACAGGCCGACGGCGCAGAGCAGGAAGAGGATCGCGATGCTCATCGCGGCGCGGCCGGCGGCTTGTCGCCGGGCATCTGCGGCACGGCGACCGCGGGCGGGGCGACCACCGCCTCGCGCCGCACGATCTCGGCCGTGATCGCCGCGGGCGGCTGCGCACCGGTGACCGGCGCCCAGAAGCGCGGCGGGCCCGGCGGCGGCGGGCGGTGGCGCGCGGCGCGCTCGGCGGCCTCGACGAAGGCGCGGTCGGTCGCGGCGCTGTTCCAGCGCGCGACGGCGAAGGTCAGTCCGCCGCCGAAGATGAGGAGCGCCGCGCCGAACAGCAGCAGGCGCAGATCCGACACGGGCGCCTTCATGCGCGTCCTCCCGCAGTGGCGGCCGGTCGCGCGAACAGCGCGGCGAGGCGCCCGGCCTCCGCCGTCGCCGCCGCGTCGCCCGCCGCGAGGCCCGCGATCAGCCGCGGCAGCGCGGCCGCCAGGTCCTGCCGCGCGGCCTCGGGCCCGCCGGACGCGGCCACGAGCAGCGCCTCCGCCGCGGCCTTCTGGCTTTCCTGCATGTCCGCGGCGCGGCGCGCGAGTTCGGCGAGCAGCCCGGGCAGCAGCGCGATGCCGAGCGCCGCGCGCGTCGCATCCGGCAAGGCGGCGGGCGCGGGCGGCTGGAAGGCGACCTTCGGCCCGCCGCCGCCGAGCAGCCAGGTGTCGACCGCCCGGCCGCGCGCCCCGCCCATGACGAAGGCCGCGATGCCCGCCAGCCCCGGCAGCAGGGCCAGCATCAGCCAGAACAGCGCCCCGCGCGGCGGCACCACCAGCCCCACCGCGATGCAGGCGAGCCCGGCGGCGGTCAGCGCGAGGATCATCCGGCGCTGGCCATCGGTCAGCAGCGCCTCGGGCTCGGGCGGCGGCCGGTCCGCCGCGCGCATGATGACGCTGCGGCGCGGCGCGGCGCCGCGCGGGGATCGGCTGCGGCGGGTGGTGGCGCTCATGCCTCAGCCCCCCGAGGAATAGGAACGGCCGGTCGAGCCGAAGCCCGCGCGGCTGACGGAGGAGGTCGCGCCCGAGGCGCTCGGGGTCGAGGATGTCGTGCCGCTGAAGCGGGACGTCGTCCCGCCGCCGGGGCTGCCCGCCATGCGGCTCGCCACGCCGAGCCGGCTGCTGCCGCTGTCCCAGGCGCGCAGCGGCCCGGTGCCGGCGGCCGGGCGATAGGCCGGCGTGGGCTGGCGGTTCGCCGTCCAGGTCCAGCCCTGGTAGCGCGGGCCGACGCCGCTGCCGTAGTTGTCCCGCCAGCCGGAATTGTAGCTGACCCACCAGCCGCCGCCGCGGCTCCCCGTGGCGCCGGAGGAAGGCGATGCCGCGGCGCCCGCGACCGCCGCGGCGGCGGCGACCGGCAGCACGTCCGCCACCTCGACCTCGATGCAGCGGCCCCAGGTGGCCTGGCAGCCGTCGCGCGTCGCGAAGCGGTTCGGCAGCGGCTGGTCGAAGCGTTCGCAGCGCTCCCAATCCGCCGCGCAGGTCTGCTCGTCCGGATAGATCGGCGCGAGCCGGTAATAGGCGAAGGTGATCCCCGCCGGCGGTCGGGCGCCGGCGGCCGGCACGGCGGGCGCGGCGACGGGCCGCGGCGCGGGCAGCGCGCCGACGCCGGTCGCGGCGGGCAGCGGTTCCGACAACGCCCAGAATTGCTGCGCGCGGTCGCGCACCACCGGGACCATGTCCCGCGTCGAGCCCTGCGCCGGGGACCATCCGGCCAGCGCGGGCCGCCAGCCCGGCCCGGTCGCGGCGAGCGTCTCGCCCTCGCAGGCGCCGGAGCCGAACAGCGTCTCGCAGGCGGCGATGGTGGTGAAGCGCGGCCGGGCCTCGGCATGCTCGCGCGCGATCGTCGTCTCGAGCAGGTCGCAGCGCGCCGGATCCTGGCCGAGCCGCACATGCGCCGCGCGGCAGGCATCGACGCGCGCCTGGGTCTGGCCCGGCAGGTCCGGCGGCGGGGGTTCGTCGCAGCCCACCGCGCCGAGGCCGACCGTGACCAGCGCCACCGCCCGCACGGTGCGCGACCGGCGGCGGGAAGGCGGCGGGCGGGCGGCGTCGTGGGCCATGGCGGCGGATCAGCCCGACATGACGGCGTTGTTGAGGATGCCCGCCCCCACCTGCATGAAGGCGATGAAGATGGCGCCGCCGCCGATCTGGTCGGCCTCGATCTCCTCCTTCAGCCGGCCCGGCAGCAGCATCGACAGGATCAGGTGCACGACGAGCTGCACGCCGACGGCCACGACGCACCAGATGATCTGGTCGAGCGGCCCGGCGGCGGACCGCGCGACGGCGGCGATCGGCAGCACCATCCCCAGCGCCTTGCCGCCGAAGGCGACCGCAGTCGGCAGGTTGCCCGCCCGCAGCAGCGCGAGTTCGGCATGCGGCGTGGCGAGGGAGACGATGACCAGCCCCGCCACCCAGAAGACGGCGCCCAGGCCGAAGGCGATCAGGAAGTTCAGGAAGGTGGAGGGAAACAGGGCGAGGATGTCGGCGGCGGTCATGCGGTGGCTCCCCGGGCTCGCGCGTCAGCCGCGCAGGATGTGTGGCACGAAGCGCGCATCCGCCCCGGTGACGGGGCCGCGCGATTCGCGGAAGGAAAGGCCCGCCGGTTCCCCGCCCACCATCCAGACGGAGACGGCGGCATGCACCGGCCCCCGCCCGGAATCGAAGACGGGCAGCGGGCAATGGGCCTGGTAGAGCAGCGGGCCGACCTCGGCGATCGGCACGTCGCCGACGGGCTGGCCGGGCAGCGTCACATGCTCCCCGTCCCAGCCGCGGCAGGGCTTGGCCACGAAGGCGCCCGTCGTCGGGCGTTCGAGGAAGGTCGGCAGCAGGTGCGGCGCGCCCGGGGCCATGTGCCACAGCAGCGCCAGCATGGTCTTGTCGGCCAGCAGGCGCGTCCAGGCGCCGGGGAGGATGCGCGTGCGGCTCAAGGGCAGGAAGGCCGCGTTCGGCTCGCGCTCCATCCACTCCCACGGGTAGATCTTGATGAGCGCGTCGAGCGTCTCGTCGCGGTCGTCGGTGAAGCGCTGCGCGTCGAGGTCCCAGCCGACCTGGCCGATGGCGCAGATGCGCGGCGACATCCCCGCGGCCTGCGCGATCTCGACCAGGAAGTCGGCGTCGAAGCGCTCGCTCGTATCGGCCGGGGCGCCGCCGCTGCCCGTCGCGCCGCCGCAGGCGATGGCGAAGCGCGGCGGCAGGCCCATGCGCGGCAGATGCGCCGACAGCTTCTCGAAGATCAGGTTCTCCTGCGAATCCGATGTCTTGCCGGACACCGACCGCCAGGATTCGAACCAGCCCCATTGCACATGCGACGCCTCGGCGAGGCCGTAGGGCGAGTCCGCCTCGTAGTCGAGCAGCATCGGCGTGCCGTCGGGGGCGAAGGAGAAATCCATCCGCCCGTGCAGCGGCGCGTCCTTGGCGCGCCAGGATTGCGCGATGGCGGCCTGCATTTCCGGCCGCGCGATGCCGAAGCGGGCGTAGTCGCCGCTCGCGACGATCTCCTCCACCGCCTGCAGGCAGAGCGCCTCGATGCTCGACGCGGCATCGAGCAGCGCGCCCGCCGCCTTCGCGCCGATCACATAGGCGCCGTCCGTCACCCAATAGGGCTGGTCGTCCGGGCCGAGCTGCAGCAGGCCGAAATCGGACAGGCTTTGCATCGCCGCCGGCGGCGAGCGCAGCGGCATGCGCTCGAAGGGTGCAGAGGCCACGGCGCGGCCCTACAGCACCACGTGCGGTACGAAGCGATCCTCGAGCGTCGTCACCAGATCGTCCCCCTCCCGGATGCCGAGGCCGCAGGGTTCCTCGCCCGCCATCCACACGCCCATGACCGGATAGGCGACGCCGTCGGGCATCGCGTGTCCCGGCAGGGGCGCCCATTGTTGCCAGATGATCGGCGAGGGAGGCAAACCTTCCGCGACCTCGGTGGAGACATCGCGATCCGCCCCCTCCACGCGCATCCCGTGTCCTTCCAGCCCCAGCGCCGGCTTGCCGATCGCCGGCCCGTCGATCGCGGCGCGATCGAGCGAGGCCGGCAGCAGCAGAGGATGCCCGGGGAACATCTCCCACAATGTGACGAGGATCGCCTTGTTCGCCTGGAGCATACGCCGCGCCGGCTCGATCCAGCGCGTGCGACCGAGCGGCAACAGCCGCCCGCCTTCCTCGGCATCCAGCCAGTCCCAGGGATAGAGCTTGAAGCAGGCATCGAGCGGCACGCCGTGGGGGTCGGTGAAGCCCCTCCCCTCGGCCCAGGAGATGTCGTCCACCGGCAGGAAGGCGGTGGCGTGGCCGGCGGCCTGCGCCGTCGCCATCAGGTAGGCGACCTGGGCGATCTCGTCCGCCCGGTCCCGCTCGGCGGCGAAGTGGATGCGATGCGGCAGGCCGAGCGCGGGCCAGCGCGCGACCAGCGCGTCGTCGATCCGGTTCCACTGGTCGGTCCCCGGGCGGGTGTCCGGGCCCGGCGGCGTTTCCTCGAACCAGGCGAGCTGCACCACGGCGGCTTCCAGCAGCGCGGCCGGCGTCTCGGCGTTGAACTCGAACATCTTGATGCCGCCACCGGGGTCGAGCCGGAAGTCGAAGCGGCCATAGAGCGACGGCTCGCCCGCGCGGTGCGAGGCCTCGACCAGCGCGGCGAGCCTGTCCGTGAAGCCGAAGGCGCCGTAGTCGCCGCGACGGACCACCGCATCCGCCGCCGCGTCGAGCATCGGGGCGAGTTCCCGCGCCGCGGCTTCCAGCGCCGCGGCGGCCTCGGGCGCCAGCGCGTAGCAGGCATCCCGCGCCCAGTATTCGCGCCCGTCGGGCGAGTGGAAGCCGAAGCCGAGCGCCTCGGCGCGCGGCAGGAAGGCGTCGTTGCGCAGCAGCGCGACGCGCTCGATGGCCGGGCGCGCCATCGCTGCGCTCAGCGCGCGGCGCGCAGCCGGGCGGTGGCGGCGAGATCGGGCTCGCCGGCGGCGGTGAGCACGACGCCGTACGCGGCTTCCGCCGCCTCGGCCTCGATCAGCCCGTAGCGCACGTCCCGCGCGACCAGCGCCGGGTCGCGCGCGAAGGGGTCGCCATAGCCGCCGCCGCCGGGCATCTCGACGATCAGCCGGTCGCCCGCGGGGATGATCTGCAGCCCCTTGATGGCGAGCGCGCCGCCGGAGCCGAGGGAGAGCCGCCCCGTCGCCCCCGCGCCGCCGCCTGAACGGCCGCGCGCCGGATAGACGCCGCGTTCGAAGCGCGCCTGGATGCCGAAGGCGGCGTGTTCGCGGCTGCCGATTTCCATCCGCTGGCCGAGCCCCCCGCGCTGCCGCCCCGCCCCGCCCGAGCCGCGGCGCAATTCCTTCCGCCAGACCACCAGCGGCGTGATCGCTTCCGTGATCTCGACCGGCACGTTGCGCACGCCCGAGGGGAAGGGCGTGGCCGACAGCCCGTCCTGCCGCGGCCGCGCGCCGGCGCCGCCCGAATGGAAGGTGGTGACGTTGAAGGCGCGCGTCGCGGACCCCTCCGTCCCCGTCAGCCCATGGCCCGCGAGCAGGCTGAGGTTCCACAGGCTCGACGTGCCTTCCGCCGGCACGGTCTCCGGCAGCGCCTGGTCGAGGCAGCCATAGACGATGTCGGGCAGCATGTGGCCGATGACCGAACGCGCGTAGACGGCCGCCGGATGCGGCGCGTTGACGATGGTGTTCTCGGGCGCCGTGACGATGACGGCATCGAGCGTGCCGGTGTTGTTCGGGATCCAGGGCGCGAGCGCGGCCTTCACGCCGAAGGAGGTGTAGGCCTCGGTGTAGCAGATCGGGCAGTTGATGGCGTAGCGCGACAGGCCGGACGTGCCGGCGTAGTCCACATGCACGCGGTCGCCGGCGATGGTCAGCGTCGCGGCGAGGGTGACCGGCGCCTCGAAGCCGTCGATGGTCATGCGCGCCGACCAGGTCCCTTGCGGCAGCTTGGCGATGACGTCGGCCATGGCGCGGCGGCTGCGGGCGATGATCTCCTCCCCCAGCGTGTCGAGGTCCGCCAGGGCGAATTCGCGCATCATCTCGCGCAGGCGGTGGCCGCCGGTCTCGTTGCAGGCCACCAGGGCGTAGATGTCGCCCACCACCTGCACGGGTTCGCGCACATTGGCGCGCACCATGCCGAGAAGGTCCTCGTTCATCGCGCCCTGCCGCGCGAGGTACATCAGCGGGATGTAGAGGCCTTCATGGTAGATCTGCCGCCCTTCGGCGCTGACGCCGAGGCCGCCGATGTCGACCACATGCGTCGTGCAGGCGAACAGCGCGACCGCCTGCCCGTCGAGGAAGATCGGCGTGACGACCGTCAGGTCGAACAGGTGCCCCGTGCCCTTCCACGGGTCGTTGGTGATGAGGATGTCGCCATCCTTCAGCGTCCCGGCCGGGAAGGCATCCAGGAAATGCACCACCGAGCGCGCCATGGAATTGATGTGCCCCGGCGTGCCGGTGACGGCCTGCGCCAGCATGCGCCCCTTCATGTCGAAGACGCCGGCGGAGATGTCCCCCGCTTCCCGCGCCGCGGTGCTGAAGGCGGTGCGCACCAGGGTCTGCGCCTGTTCCTCCACCACCGAGAGCAGGCGGTTCCACAGGATCTGGACCTCGATCTCGTTGATGGGACGGCTCATCGCGCGATCCTCTCGATCAGGATGTGGCCGGCGGCGTTCGGGCCGGCGCGGAAGCCGGCGGGGACCAGGGTGGAGGTCTCGGCCTCCACGATCACCGCGGGGCCGATGATGCGCGCGCCGGGCGGGAGGGATGCGCGGTCGTGGATCGCGGCTTCCACCACCCCGCCCGTACCGGGGTCGACGATGCGGCGCGTCCCCGAAGGCGGCGGCGCGGGGGCGTCGGGCGGGTCGGCGAGGCGCGCGGGCAGCGGCTTCGTCTCCGCAAGCGCCAGCGTCCAGGTCAGCGCCTCGATCTCCAGGCGCGGGATCGTGCGGCCGTACATCGCGTGGTAGGTCGCCTCGAAGGCGGCGCGGAAGGCGGGCAGGCTGTCGGCGGTGTAGGGGCCGGGCGGCAGCGTGACCGGCACCTCATGCCCCTGGCCGCGATAGCGCATGAAGCCGGTGCGGGTTTCGCTCAGCGCCGCGCCCGGCGCGCCGAGGCGCACCACCGCTTCCGCTTCCGCGCGCATCGCCTCGAACAGCGAGTTCACCAGCGCGGCGTCGAAGGCCGCGAGCGGCACCAGCCGCGTGCGCACCACTTCGTAGCCGATCGGCGCACCGAGGAAGCCATGCGCCGAACCGACGCCCGCGCCGACCGGCACCAGCACGCGGTCCATCCCCAGCTTCTGCGCCATGCGCGCGGCATGCAGGGGTGCGGCGCCGCCGAAGGCGATCATGGTGCGCCCGGCCGTTTCCTTGCCGTTCTCCACGGCGTGCACGCGCGCGGCACTCGCCATGGTCTCGGTGACGATCTCGGTGATGCCGAGCGCCGCATCCCGCACGGCCATGGCGAGCGGCGTGGCGACCGAGGCGGCGCAGGCCTCGGCGGCGGCGGCGGGGGTCAGCGCGATGTGCCCGCCGGCGAAGCGCGCAGGGTCGATCCAGTCCAGCACCAGGTCGGCATCGGTGACGGTCGGCAGCGTGCCGCCGCGCCCGTAGCAGGCCGGCCCGGGCATGGACCCCGCGCTGTCCGGCCCGACCGTGATGCGGCCCAGCCCGTCGACGCGCGCGATGGATCCGCCGCCGGCGCCGATCTCGACCATGTCGATGACCGGGATGCGCACGGGAATGCCGCTGCCCTTCACGAAGCGGGCCGCGCGGGCGATCTCGAAATGCCGGGCCTGCTGCGGCTTCATGTCGTCGATCAGCGTGATCTTGGCCGTGGTGCCGCCCATGTCGAAGGCGAGCGCGCGGTCGATGCCGTTCTCGGCGGCGAGGATCTGCGCGAGGATCGCGCCCCCCGCCGGCCCGCTTTCCACGAGCCTGATGGGGAAGCGCCGCGCCGTGCCGACCGTGGTGATGCCGCCGGACGACATCATCAGCAGCAGCGGCGCGGTCGCGCCCAGCGCGCGCAGCCCGTCCTCCAGCCGGCCGAGATAGCGTTCCATCAGCGGCAGGACATAGGCGTTGGCGACGGTGGTCGAGGTGCGCTCGTATTCGCGGATCTCGGGGCAGACCTCGGACGACAGGCAGATCGCCTCGGCCGGCAGGTAGCGGGCGAGGATCTGCCGCGCGCGGGCTTCATGCGCCGGGTTCTGGTAGGCGTGCAGGAAGCAGACCGCGAGCGCCTCCACACCCGCCGCCTTCGCCGCGGCGCCGATGCGATCGACCGCGGCTTCGTCCATCGGCAGCAGGACGGTGCCGTCGGCGGCGACGCGCTCGGGCACCTCGAAGCGCCAGGGGCGCGGGACCAGCGGCTCGGGCCGCTCCATGTACAGGTCGTACTGCTCGAAGCGGTGCTCGTAGGCCATCTCGAGCGAATCGCGGAAGCCGTCGGTGGTCACCAGCGCGGTGCGCGCGCCCTTGCGCTCGATCAGCGCGTTGGTCGCGAGCGTGGTGCCGTGGATCACCAGCGCAAGGTCGGCGGGCGCGATGCCGGCCTCGCGCAGGATGTCGGCCACGCCGTCGAGCACGGCGCGCTCCGGCGCGTCATGCGTGGTGAGAAGCTTCGCCGAGAGGCTGCGGCCCGGCAGCGCGAGGACGAGGTCGGTGAAGGTGCCGCCGATATCGACGGCGAGGCGCGCGCTTCCTGTCATGCTGGTCCTTCGTCGCGCTCAGTCGGCGCGGATGTTGGCGGCCTGGACGACGGCGCGCCAGGTCTCGAGCTCGGCGCGGACGAAGGCGCCGAAGGCGTCGGGGGGCATCGGCGCGGGGTCGAAGCCGATGCGGCCGAGCACGGTCGCGACCTCCGCCCGCGCGAGGATGGCGGCGAGTTCGGCGGCCAGCCGATCCCGCACCGGCGCCGGCGTGCCGGGCGGGGCGACCAGCCCGTACCAGTTGGAGATGTCGAAGTCCGGCACCGCCGACCCGACCGATGGCGTGCCGGGCGACGTCGCCCAGGTCGCCGCCGAACTGACCGCGAGCAGCCGCAGCTGCCCCTGCTGCACCATCGGCCAGGCGGAGGTGTCGCTGAAGAAGATGTCGACATTGCCGGCGACGAGGTCGGTCAGCGCCGGCGCCGTGCCGCGATAGGGCACGTGCACCATGCGCACACCCAGGCGCAGGTTCATCAGCTCGGCGGCGAGATGCGTGCCCGTGCCCACGCCGCCCGAGGCGAAGCGGATCGCATCCGGCTGCCGCCGCAGAAGTGCCACGAAGGCGGCGAGGTCCTGCGCCGGCAGCGAGTTGCGGCAGACCAGCAGCAGCGGGCTGCGCGCGAGCATGGAGACGAAGCCGAGCCCGAGCGGATCGTAGGGGGTGGGCCGCACGACGGGCCCCGCCGTCATGTTCCCCGGGCTGACCATGGACAGCGCGTGCCCGTCGGGCGGCGCCTTGGCCACGCTGTCGACGCCGATCGCGCCACCCGCGCCGGCGCGGTTCTCGATGATGACGGGCTGGCCCAGCGCCGTGCCGAGCGGTTCGGCCAGGATGCGCGCGACGGCGTCGACGCCGCCGCCCGGCGGGAATGGCACGACGAGCCGCACCGGCCGCGACGGATAGCCCTGTGCCATGGCGGGCCCGGCGGCAATGAGGCCCCCGAGCAGGCCTTGCGCCGCGGCGCGGCGCGCGATGGGGAAGGACATGGTCGCTGACCCCCGGACAGGCGCGCCCCCGGACGGATCCGCGAATGCGGCGGCCGGGGCGCCCTGCCGGGAAGCCTAGGCAGGGAGCGTGGCGCGCGCAAACCCGCGCGCCGGTGCGTCAGGCCACGGCGTCGACCGTGCCGTTCAGGTCCATGATGCCGATGGACACGGCCAGGCCGGGCTGGCGGCGGGCGACCTCGGCACGGAAGGCGCGCAGCGCGCTGGCATGGGCCTCGGATTCGGCGGCGCGCGTCGCCACCGCGGCCTCGCCGAAGGCGAGCTTCGCCGCGCCGCAGTCGCGATGCGTCATGGCCGTGACGCGGCGGATGCTGTGCAGCTGCACCGACACCGCCAGGTTCTCCCAGAAGGCCGCGTGCCATTCGGCGAAGCGCGCATGCACGGCGCCGATCGGCCCGCCGGCGATGACGAAGTGGCTGTAGCGGTCGCGCAGCCCGTGGGAGGACATCCACAGGAAGCTGCCGGTGGTGAAGCGCGGGTCGATGCAGTTGACCAGCATCGCCTCGTACTGGCCGCTGCCGGCGCGCGCGCCGCGCGGCGCGAGGGCCGCCACGCCGGCGACGGCGGCGAGGCCGAGCAGCCCGCGACGGCCGGGCGCGACCGGACCGGTCGCGCAACCGCAGGCCGGGCCATGGACCATGTGCGGCAGGACGGCGCTGCATTCCCGCATCTTGTCATCCTTTCTCATCGAGGCTCGTCCGCGACGGGCCAAGCCGCAGTGAAGCCCGCGCAGGCTTAAGCATCGCTCAATGCGGCGCATGTCCGCGGATCGTCGCGCGGTTAAGGGTTGGACAACCCGGGCGGTGCTTGAGTGGCGTCGTTGCAGTGCAGCGTGCCGACGAAAACCGCCGAGGTCCCGGATGACGAAAAGCGCCCGACCGCGAAAGCAGACCGCGCCCGCATCGCCGCGCCCGGCGGAGGCCCCGGCCATCGCCGCGACGCCGGCCGCGCGCATCCCGGTGCGCCGCCTGCTGCTGCCCGGCATCGGCTTCGCCTGCGGCGTCGCCGCCACCGCCATCGTCCTGGGCAGCGGCGTAGCACCGGTCGGCCATGCCGAGGCGCAGGCCGCCGCCCCCGCCGCCGCCGCGGTGCCGGAGGCGCTGGTCGCGCGCATCGGCCAGCTCGAATCCGCCCTCGGCCGCATGGAGGCCGCCGCCGCCGAGCGCACCGAAACCCTCTCCCGCCGGATCGACCGGGCCGAGACCGTTCGTTCCCCGCAGGGCGAACGCTTCATCGCCGCGGCGCTGGTGCTGCAGGCCTCCGTCGCGACCGCGCGCCCCTGGCTGCGCGAATACCAGGCCATGGCGCGGCTCGCGCCCCCCGGCATGCTGCCCGCCCCGCTGAACGAGGTGCTGCTCAGCCACGCCGCGCGCGGCCTGCCGACCGAGGCCGAGCTGCGCGAACGCTACATCGCCCTGGTGCCGCAGCTTGTCGCGCGCGTGCCGCGCCAGGGCGACATGATGCAGCAGGCCGTCACCACCATGCGCGGCGCGGTCGCGAGCATCGGCCTCGCCGCCGCGCCCCCGCCATCCGACCACGAGCAGGCGATCGAGGGCGTCGTGCAGCACCTCCGGCGCGGCAACCTCGCCGCCGCGGTGGGCGACGCGACCGCGCTCGATCCGTCCCTGCAGCCGCTGCTGGCCGGCTGGCTCGCCCAGGCCGGGGCGCGGCTCGCCGTCGAGCAGGCGGTGCAGGAGACGCTGCTGCGCATGCTCGCCGCCCCCGTACGGAGCTGACCCCCCCGATGCCCCCTTCCGCCATGGAGCCCCCCGTGCGCCGCAACCTCCTCGCCATCCTCGCGGGCGCGATCGCCCTCTCGGCCGGCCCCGCCCTCGCGCAGCAGGGCTCGATCACGCTGCGCGACCGGCTGGTCGTCGTCAGCTCCTCCTCCTCCGCCAGCCTGACCCAGGCGGTGATCGGCGCCTTCGTCGAGCGCTACGAGGGCGTCCCCGCGCCCATCACCTCGGCACCCGGCTCGACCCATGCGCTCGAGCTGTTCTGCTCGGGCGTCGGGCCGCAGACGCCCGACCTCGCCGTGGTCACGCGCCGCATGCCGCGCGCCATCCAGGAAACCTGCGCGGCCAACGGCGTGCGCGACATCGTCGAGCTGCAGGTCGGCCTCGGCGCCGTCGTGCTGGTCGCCCGCCGTGGCGAGGCGATCCAGGGCCTGACCACGCGCCATGTGTGGGAAGCGCTCGCCGCCGAGCGCCCGCATGAGGAGGAGTTCGTCCCCAACACCGCGCGGCTGTGGTCCGAGGTCGCCCCCACCCTGCCGCGCAGCGAGATCCGCGTGATCGTGCCGGAGGAAGGCAGCGGCACCCGCGCGCTGTTCGACGACCTGGTGCTCGAATCCGGCTGCCGCCACGCCAAGCCGATCCGCCTGATCTTCGAGGCGCATTACCGCCGCAGCAAGTGCGTCACGCTGCGCAACGACCCGCGCGTGACCGCGGTGGACAGCGGCGACGTGGTCGCGGCCCTGCTCGCCGCCCCGCCCGGCACGCTCGCCGTGGTCAGCTACGACCAGATGCTCGCCTCCGGCGGCAACCTGGTGCCGCTGCCGCTCGATGGCGTGACGCCCTCGCCCGCCACCATCGGCTCGCTCGACTACGACCCGGCGCGCACCTTCTACCTGTATGCCAAGCGCCAGCACAGCCGGAACCAGCAGGGCGTGGGCGTGGTGCGCGGCATCCGCGAATTCATGCTCGAGGTGACGAGCGAGCATGCCGGCGGGCCCGGCGGCTACCTCTCCGCCGCCGGCCTCGTGCCGCTGGCCCCGGCGGACCGTGCGGCGCAGCGCCGCATCGCCGAACGCCAATCCCTGATGTCCCGCTGACCGGCACCGGAGGCCAGACCCATGCGCGCCAAGACCCTCGCCGTCCTCGCCCTGCTCGCCCTGCCGCTGCCCGCGCTGGCGCAGGGCGGCCCGCAGCGCAGCGTCGTGCCGATGCCGCTGCAGGACCTGCCGTCCGACGACGGCGTCATGGCGCGCGCCGAACGGCTCTGGAGCGGGCTGGTCGACAGCTTCGGCTTCAGCGGCGGGCACGGCTCCTACGCGCGGTCGCACAGCGCGGCGCTGCAGCAGCAGTCGCGCGACGACTTCACCTGGCTGATGGACATCGCCGGCTACAAGCTGAAGGAGATCGAATCCTCCGTCAGCCTCTTCCCGAGCCTGTCGCTGACCTTCGGCCAGGCGCGCGAGCTGACGGAAGCCGACCGCGAATACGTCGAGCGCGCGCTCGAGCGCCACGCCAGGCGCAACCCGGGCCCGATCTCCGCCATGCAGCGCACCATCGTGCGCGGCATCATGGAGGCCGGGGAGCTGCGCGGCTTCTCGGTCGACAAGGTCGAGGTGGATCTCTTCCCGCTGCCGCGCGTGAAGTTCCAGCTGACGCCGACCGACGCGCCGCTCGGCATCGAGGCGAGCCGCATCCTGCGCGCCATCGAGCGGCTGAACCAGCGCGTCGGCGCCATGGCCGGCCGCGGCCCGGGATCGGGCGCGGGGCAGATGCTCGACCTGCAGCCGCCGTCGCCGGGCGCGATCCAGCCCGCCACCATCACCCACTGACGCACGGCCGATGACAGACCAGACCGGCGCCAGGACGGCGCCCAGCGACGAAAGGCAGAACGCCCGATGACCGCGACCGACACCCCCACCCGGGCCCGCTTCGCCGAGCTGGTGAAGCTCCAGCTGCAGGGCCGCAAGTTCCTCGACCAGGACCAGGAACGCCGCCTGCTCGAGGAAGGGCTGACGCGCTACGGCCTGACGCTCGACCAGGCGAGCGGCGTGCTGCGCACCGCGGCGCAGGAGAACGCGATCGCGCTGGAAGGGGAGCTCGGCGCCTCCTCCCGCGAATTGCTGCGCACGCTGGCGGACCGCCGCCAGCGCGTCGCGCGCGACGATTTCGACCGCGCGGTCGCCTTCTACCGCGCGCGCGCGGGCGGCGGCGTGACGCCGGCCGATGCCCAGAAGCGCGTCAAGCGCCTGATGGAGGAGCTCGACCTGCGCCCCAAGGCCGCCGGCCGCGTCATCCGCACGCGCCGCTGGTACCGCGCGATCGAGGCCTGAGCCGGCCCCTCGCCTTCCACCCGGCCGGGGAGAAGCCCCGGCTGCACGCCGCGCCGCGGAGGATCCCGGCCATGGATATCGTCCTGCCCCAGACGCTGGCCGCCCTGCCGGCCTGGCTCGGCATCCTGCTGACCACGGCGGTGCCGGTCGGCATCGCCATCGTGCTCGGGCGCGTCATGTACGCGCTGTTCACCCATGCCGAGTTCCAGGCGAACGCGGTTGTCGGCGCGGTGAAGTACGGCTTCGTGGTCGAGATCTACGCGGTGGTCGCGGCGCTCACCCTGGTCGGCGCCTGGGACACCTTCCAGACGGCGCGGGACAATGTGCGCCAGGAGACCAGCGCGCTCTACATGCTGGCCCTCGCCACCGACACCTTCGACGGGCCGGCCCAGGCCGCGACGCGGACCGAGATGCGCGCGGCGATCCGCAACTACGCCGCGACGGTCGTCGCGCAGGACTGGCCGGCGATGCAGGCGGGGGTGCATTCCAACGGATCCGACGCCGCCTTCCAGCGGCTGACGCGCGCCTTCCTCGACGCCAACCCCGAGAAGCCGTCCCAGGAATCCCTCCAGCAGACCACCGGCAACTGGCTGAACACGATCGCGGAGGCGCGGATCGCGCGGCTGTCCGTCACCTCTCGCACGCTGTCGGGGCTGATCTGGATGCTGGTGCTGACCGTCTCGGTCGCCGTCATAGCCTTCCAGTGGTTCTTCGGCGGGGCGAGTGCGGCGATGCACTACGCCATGGCGGCGGTGATCGCGCTGATCGTGGGATCGGTGCTGATGGTCTCGGTCAAGCTCGCCTTTCCCTATGTGGGCGACGCGCCGCTGCTCACCCCCGCGCCCTTCCACGCCATGATGGACCTGCGCTGATGCGCCGGGCGGGGTCAGTGCGCGGGGCGGCGGGCGTAGCGGTGGTGCTGGAACAGCAGCAGCAGCAGCGCGAAGACCCAGAAGCCCATCTGCGCCACGAGCCATGCCGCGACATGCGCGCCGAGCAGCACGAAGGCCGCCCAGTGGACGGCCAGCAGCAGGAAGGCGGCGAAGGCGCGCGCCCGTTCCGGCCCATGCCAGAGCCGCACGGCCATGACCGCGCCGAGCACGAGTCCCGCCCAGGCGATCCAGCCCGCGACGGCGGCGAGCCCGCCCTCCCCGCCCATCGCGCCCAGCAGCCGCGCCATCGTCCCGGCACCCGGCAGCGCCTGGCCCAGCAGCAGGGCCGCGAGCGGCTCGTTCCACGGCGCCTCGGCGAGGAAGACGCGGCCCGGCAGGAAGATCGCCGGATCCGGGGCGGACAGCAGCAGCGCCACGCCGAGCGCGAGCCCCGCCCCGATGCCGCCCACGCGCATCAGCGGCACGGCCTCGGCATCGTGGGGGGCGACGCGCTCGAAGGCGACGGTGCCGAGGCGCAGCAGCAGCGGCGCGGCCGCGAGCGCGAGCGCCACCGTGATCCCGCCTTGCAGCCAGCCGCCGAAATCCGCGTCCATGCCCACCCGAGAGGTTCCAGCCGCATCATGCCACGATCCTGGCCGGCGCTGGTCATCGCCCTCCTGCTGTGCCTCGCCGCACTTGTCCAGCCGGCACGGGCCGAGACCATCGCCGTCACCCCGCCCGGCGGCGGCGCCTGCCTGCTGCGCGCCGCCCCGCCCGGCACCCAGGCGCGGGAGGCCGCGGCGCTGGCCGCCGAGGCCGAGGCGCTGCGCGCCATGGCCGCGCGGCTGCTGGCCGATGCGGCGGTGATGCGCCTGGGCGCTGCGCGCGAAGGCGTGCCGCGCTTCGGCGACTGGGCCTATGGCTGGGTGCAGTCCTACGTCACCTCCTACCGCATCCTCGCGCGCGCGGCCTCGGGCCTCGCGCAGTCCATCGCCGAACCCGGCGAGGGCGAGCTCGTCGCGCGCCTCGCCGAGGAGATGGCCGAACCGCTGCGCGCCGAGTTCCGCACCCGCGTGCTGGCCCCCGTGCTCGCCACCGGTGGCTATGCCGACGACCTCGCCCATGTCGGCGCGGTGATCGACGCTGCGTGGGAGGCCGCGCTGGCCGCCAGCGCCGCGCGCGTCGCGCGCCTGCCCGCCGCCCCCGCCGGCGCCGCGCCCAGCCATGCGCTGCATTTCGCGGCCGCCGCGCGGCCGATCGGCCCCGTCCTGCAGGCCGACGCCACCACCGACCCGATGGCGCTGATCGCCGAGGAAGGGACGGATGGCTCCGCCGCCTTCCTGCGCTCCGTCCGTCCGCTCGCCGCGCGGCTCGGCGCGGTGCTGGTGCGGATCAGCGAGGTCGGCTCCGTCGTCGCGGCCGGCGGCGCCTTCGGCTTCGCCATGGCCGGCGCCTCCGGGACCATGTTCGGCATCGCCGGCGGCATCGGCGTCGCCTGGGGCGTGGACTGGCTGTTCAACCGCGTCGATGCCGCGCTCAACCGCACGGCGTTCGAAGCGCAGGCGCTGGACGCAATCGCGCGCGCCGAGCGCCGCCTCGCGGCCGAGGCCTCCGGCATCGCCGCCGCCACGCTGGCCGCGCGGCTCGCCGCGCTGGGGAGGATGGAGGCCTGCCCATGACCGACGCGCCACAGGATCCGCCGCCGCGGGACCTGCTCGCCCGCTGGAACGCGCTCGCCACCTTCTGCCTGGCGCTGCTCGCCTGCCTGCTCTCGACCGTCGCGCTGCTCGCCAGCCATGGCGCCGCGCCGCCGCGGATGATCGCGCCCGCCCATGCGGCCGCGTCGCCCATGTCCGTCGATGGCGGGCCGGATCTGGCGCGGCCGCTGCTCGCGATCGAACTCGTGCTGCCGCATCTCGACCGTTCCGCGCCCTTCCCGCGCGCCTTCGCGGTTGCCGTGGCGCTCGCGGCCGGCGATGCGGAAGCGACGCGCGCGCTGCTGCCGCTCGCCCCCGCGGCGGCCGATGGCGCGCCGACCGCGGCGGACCTCGCCCGGGGCCTGGCCGAGGCGGCGGGGCCGGCGGCGCTGGTGGAACTCGGCTTCGCGCCGGATGCCGGCTGGCTCGCCCGCCGCGTCGCCGGCGTGGCGCGCATGGGTGCGGGGATCGGCGCGGCGGGCACGCGCGGGCTCGCCGCCCTGCGCGACGCGGCCGCGCGGCTCGAAGCCGG
>NZ_JAGIYZ010000028.1 GCF_017813355.1 Roseomonas nitratireducens | reverse complement strand
CCGCCCCGGCCCGGCCGCCCGTGCCCCGGCTCCGCCGACGCCCCCGCCGCGCGCCGCGGCGGAACCGGTGCGCCTCGGCGCCGGTGGCGGGGCGCTGCCCGACCCGTCGCTCGGCGCCCGCGCGATCGGCGCCGTGGTGCCGCCCGGCGCGGCGGACGGATATCGTAACGCGCCGCCCGACTATCCCCCCGACAGCCGCCGGCGCGGGGAGGAAGGCGTGGTGCGCCTTTCGCTGTCGATCGGCGCCGATGGCCGGGTCGGCGAGGCCACGGTCGCGACCTCCTCCGGCTATCCAGCGCTCGATGCCGCGGCGGTCGCGGCCGCGCGGCGCTGGCGCTTCCGCCCCGCGACGCAGGCCGGGCTGCCGGTGCCCGCCACCATCGCGACCGCCGTGCAGTTCCGCCTGACCGAGGGCGAACGCCGCTGAAGCCCTTGCGGCCGCGGCGCGCGGGGCCATAACGCCCGCATGGCTCCAGGGGACCGATCCGCATGGTGAAGCTCGACGTCATCACGACGCGCGGCGGCGACGGGGGGGAAACCTCGCTCGGCGACGGCCGCCGCGTGCGCAAGGATGCGCTGCGCGTCGAGGCCTATGGCACGGTGGACGAGGCGAATGCCGCGCTCGGGCTTGTCCGCCTGCACACGCGCGAGGATGCGGAGGCGGACGCGATGCTCGCGCGCATCCAGAACGAGATGTTCGACATCGGCGCCGACCTGTGCGTGCCCGGCGAGGCGGGCGCGCGGCTGCGCGTGGCGGACACGCAGTCCGCGCGGCTCGAGCAGGAGGTCGCGGCGATGAACGCGGCGCTGCCCGCGCTGCGGTCCTTCGTGCTGCCGGGCGGCACGCCGGCGGCGGCGCATGCGCATCTCGCGCGCACCATCGTGCGGCGGGCGGAGCGGCTGGTCGTGGCGCTGGCGGCGGAGGAAGAGGTGAACCCGGCGGTGATCCGATATCTCAACCGGCTGTCCGACCACCTGTTCGTGCTGTCGCGGAAGCTGAACGCGGGGGATGACGTGTTGTGGGTGCCGGGGGCGACGCGGTGAAGGCGGGGGGAAGGGAACTTCCCCCCGAGCCCCCCAACCTTCTTTGACTCCTGGGCCCTGACCCCGGACGTCCGTCTCCAACAGACAGAAAAGGTTGAGGGGGGTTCCGGGGGGAGAAGTTCACTTCTCCCCCCGCCTTCCGTCAGAACACCCCCCGCATCCCGACGACCGCGCTCCGCCCCGGCACGACGAACGCGTTCGCCGGCTCGTAGCGCGTGTTGCCGATGTTGCGCACCTCCACGAAGGCCGTGAGGTTCGTCGTCACCGGCAGCGACGCCGTCATGTTGAACAGCCATCCATCGGGGTTCTTGCCCGCGGTCGGGATCGACGTGCCGTCGTTCCTGTAGCGCGCGAAGGCGCCTTCGGGGGATGCGCCGACATACAGGATCTCCGGCGCGATCACGAAGCGCGAGCGCGGCACGCCGAACCAGCCGACCTCCGGCGCGATGCGCGCGTTCAGGCTCGCCACGTTGCGCGGGCGGCGGGCGAGCGGCGTGTCGTTCGTCGTGTCGCGCGCCTCCGTCACCGTCCAGCCGCCGGTCATCTCGAACCAGTCGGCCGGGCGGAGCGTGAGCGCGAACTCCCCGCCACGGATGCGCGCGCGATCGACGTTCTCGAGCGTCGAGAAGGTGGCGTCGAAGTTGATCAGGTCGGTGACGCGGCTGTCGAAATACAGCGCGGAGATCGTCGCGAAGCGCCCGATGTCGGTCTCGATCCCCGCTTCCCAGGAGAAGGCGCGCTCGGCTTCCAGGTTCGGGTTGCCGCGGAAGAAGGATCCGATGACGCCGAAGCGCTGGTACAGCGACGGCGCCTTGAAGGCGGTGCCGGCGGATGCGCGCAGGCGCGAGGAGATCTCCGGCAGCGCCAGCACCGCGCCGAGCCGCCAGGTGGTCTCGGTGCCGAATTCCTCCGGCGCGTCGAAGCGCAGCGCCGCGGTCACGTCGAGCCGCTCGAAGAACCGCGCCTGCGCGCCGAGATAGCCGTAGCCGCTGGTCTGGCGCGCATCGACGGTGGTGCGGAAGGTGGGCGAGCCCGAGGCGCTCTCCGCGCTCTCGCGGTCCCAGCCGCCGCCGAAGGTCAGGCTGGCGTCGGTCAGGATGCCGCCGCTGGGCAGGCGCAGCGTGTTGTCCCAGGCGATGCCGCGCCGTTCGCCGATATAGAGGTCGTCGGCGCGGCCGGTGCGGTTCACGGTGTCGGGGAAGTTCACGTAGCGCCGCCGGTCCTCGCTGGCGGAAAGGCGGAACCCGGTCGTCCAGGCGCCGCCGGCGAGCGCCGTCTGGCTGCGGATGTAGCCGAACCAGGCGCGGTCCTGGCCGGTGTAGTTCGGGTCGTCGCGCGGGATGTCGTCGAGGCCGAGCGTGTTCTCCCGCCAGCGCAGCAGCCCTTCGATGCGCGTCGCGCCGATCACCGAATCGGGCGTCGTCTCCCCGATCGTGACGCCGGCGCGGGCCGTGACGGCGGCGGCGCGCAGGCCGTCGCGCTCGCCGCGATTGGTGGTGATGCGCGGCGCGGTGGCGTTGGATCCTTCGGTCGAGAGCGACTGGCCGGTGAGGCCATAGTCGAAGTCGCCGATCGTGCCGCCGGCGCCGGCATAGCCCCGCAGTGTGCGCTGCGTGCCGCCGGCGACCTCCCCATAGGGGGCGAAGGCGCGGTCGGCCGGCGCGCGGCGGGTGATGAGGTTGACCACCCCGCCGATCGCCGCGGTGCCGTAGATGGCCGAGACCGGGCCGCGCACCACCTCGATGCGTTCCACGTCGCCGAGCAGCTCGTTGCCGAAGTTGAAGGCGGCGTTGGGTTCCGAAGGCTCGTTCAGCGGCACGCCGTCGCGCAGCACCAGCACGTGGCGCGAATTGGTGCCGCGCACGAAGCCCGAGGCCTGCTGGCCGAGGCCGCCCGCCTGCACCAGGCGGAAGCCCGGCACGGCGGCGAGCGCGTCGGCCAGGGTGACATAGCCGCGTTCCTCAATGTCGCGGCGGTCGATCACCGTGGTCGCGGCGGGAATGCGTTCCGCCGGGGTCGGGATGCGGGTCGCGGTGACGACCATGTCGGGTTGGGTGGGGGCCGTCTGCGCCCATGCGGGCGCGATCGGGGCAAGGAGAAGCGAGGCGAGGATCCGGTTTCGCATCCGGGAATCCCTCCGTGTTGCACGTTCGCGTTTCGCCGCGAGGCCTTGCGGCCGCGCGACGGGCTGGCGTCGTGCTCGCATGACGGAGGCGCCGTGCCCTTCGGGCGCGGTCCTGGGTCCGTTGCGCCGGTGCACCCCGCCCGGCACGCGCGAGACAACTCTGCGCCGGCCGGTCTCCTGGCTCGCGACGGGAAGGGGGCTTTCGCCGCCTCCGCCGGTCCCGCCTTCTCGCGCTCTCGCGCAATGGCGTGTGGGACCGGGCTCGTCGCCTACAGTTGCGGGGGCAGCCGCGGATTGGCGGTGCTGGGCACCACGTCGCGCATTCCCGTTTCAGCCCTTTCGGGCCACCGGCGCATGGGTGTCAGGCTAGGATGACAATCGATGCGCGTCCAGCGCCGGACTGCGACGACAGGTGCCTGGCGCGCGTGGCGGCCGGACGGTCCCGCGACGGGACTCAGACGACGTAGCCCAGCGCCTCGATCCCGAACCAGAGCAGCGCGCCCAGCACGATCGTCGCGAAGAGGTTGCCCAGCAGCGTGAGCAGCATGCCGAGGCCCACGACCTTGCTGTCGTTCTCGACCACGCCGAGCGCCATGACGATGGTGCCGAAGGCGGGCGGGCCGTTCGTGCCCGGCCCGGGCAGGATCAGCATGAGCGCCGCATAGGCGGTCAGCCAGCCCACCGCCTTGTCGGCGAGCGGCCCGGTGAAGGGCCCGGGGCGCGGGCGCACCCAGCGCTCGATCTTCGCGATGGCGCGGGAGACGCGGGTCGAGGAGCCCGGCGTCAGGCGCAGCAGGTCGGTGCGCTTGAGCGATTGCCGCGCGATGAAGCCCGGCAGCTTCGGCTTGCGGAAGCCCAGGCCCATCTGCACGCCGAGGATGAGCATCGGCGTGCCGAAGACGCTCGCCATGCCGGGCAGCAGCCCGGGCAGGCACAATAGCAGGATCAGCAGGCCGAAGGCCCGGTCGCCGAAGGCTTCCGCCATTTCGCCGAGGGTGATCCGTTCGCCCGGGCATTGCGCCGCGACTTCCGCGACGAGGCGGGAGATCGGGGCGCCGGCATGCGCGACGTCCTCCGGCGCGTCATGGCCCGCCATGTCGTTCATGCCGGCCGCCCCCGTCGCGTCGCCGCGAGGACGCCCCTCATCCGTCGATCCATGACAACCCCGATGAAGCCCCTGACCGCCCGATCGCGGGGCAGCCTCTGCCGGGCCGCCTCCGCGGGGGGCATGTAGCACGGCGCGGGGCGGGGCGCGAAAGGCCCAACCCGCGCCGGTCCTCAGCGGCCCTTGAAGGCCGGCTTGCGCTTTTCGAGGAAGGCCTTGCGGCCTTCCTTGTAGTCCTCGCTGTCGAAGCAGGCGGCCATGGCGGCGTTGAGCGAGGCGATGTCGCGATCCGCGCGGTCCTGCAGCACCGCCTGCACCGTGCGCTTGTTGGCATAGAGCGAGAGTGGCGCGTTGCGCGCGAGCGTGGCGGTCAGCGCCGCGACCTCGCCGGCCAGCGCTTCCGCCGGCACGACCTTGTTGATCAGGCCGACGCGCTCGGCTTCCTTGGCGTCGAAGCGCTCGCCCGTCATCAGGATCATGTGGGCATGGGCGGGCCCGACCAGGTCGACCAGGTGGCGCACCATGTCGAAGCCGTAGGCGATGCCGAGCTTCGCCGCCGGGATGCCGAACTGGCTGCCTTCCGCCGCGATGCGGATGTCGCAGGACATGGCGATGCCGAGGCCCCCGCCCATGCAGAAGCCGCGGATCTCGGCGATCACCGGCTTGGGGAAGGTGGCCAGCCGCAGCCGCCCGCCCGCCGTCTGCCGGCTGTATTCCTTCTGCGCGTCGGCATCCGACCGCAGCTTGTCGAACTGGCTGATGTCGGCGCCGGAGACGAAGGCCTTGTCGCCCGCGCCGGTCAGGACGACGCAGCGCACGGAGCCGTCCTTCTCGAAGATGTCGAGCGCCTCCCCCATGCCCGCCCACATCGTGACCGACATGGCGTTGCGCTTCTCGGGCTGGTTGAAGGTGATGCGCCCGACGCCGTCCGTGATCTCGGCGAGGATCTTGCCTTCCGCGAATTCCATCTTGCTCATGCCTCGCTGATCACGCCGAGGCCGCGGAGACGCGCGATCTCCTCCTCGCTGTAGCCGGTCTCGCGCAGGATCTCGGCCGAATGCTCGCCGAGGCGGGGCGGGATCATGCGCACCTCGCTCTCGATCCCCTCCATGTTGATCGCGGTGGAGACGAGGTGCGTGTCGCCGCGCTCGGGGATGCGGATCGGCATCGCCATGCGCAGGTGCTGCACCTGCGGGTCGGCGAAGACCTCGTCCACCTTGTTGATCGGCCCGCAGGGGATGCCGATGCGCTCGAGCAGGTCGATCCAGTAATCCGACGGCTTCTGCTTCATCACCGCGGTGATGGCGGCGTTGACCGCCTTGCGGTTGTCGGACCGCCCGCGGGCGGTCTTCCATTCCTCGACCTCGAGCCATTCCGGATGGCCGAGGGCTTCGGCGAACTGCGCCCACATCTTGGGGCTGGAGGCGGCGATGTTGACCGGCTTGTCGGCGGTCTCGAAGGCGCCCATCGGGATGTTGACGGGATGGTCGTTGCCCGCCTGGCCGGGGACCTCGCCATCCATCAGGTAGCGCGCGGCCTGCAGGTCGAGCATGAAGACCATGCTTTCCAGCAGCGAGGTGTGGACCCAGCGGCCCTGGCCGGTCTTCTCGCGCTCGAACAGCGCCATCATCACCGCGAGCGCGAGCAGGTTGCCCGCCGTCAGGTCGACGAAGGGGATGCCCGCGCGCATCGGGCCGCGGCCCGGTTCGCCCGTGATCGTCATCATCCCGCCCATGCCCTGGGCGATCTGGTCGACGCCGGCGCGCTCGGAATAGGGCCCGGTCTGGCCGAAGCCCGAGATCGAGGCGTAGACGAGGCGCGGATTCACCGCGCGCACCGCGTCCGGCCCGATGCCGAGCCGGTGCTTGACCTTCACCCGCATGTTCTCGACCAGCACGTCGGCGGTCGCGGCGAGCTTGAAGAAGGCGGCCTTGCCGTCCTCGGTCTTCAGGTCGAGCGCGATGGAGCGCTTGTTGCGGTGCAGGTTCTGGAAGTCGTAGCCCTCCCGCGCGCCGCCCAGGCCGTCGTTGAAGCGCGGCGGCTCGATGCGGATGACCTCCGCCCCCCAGTCGGCGAGGTGCCGCACGCAGGTCGGGCCAGCGCGCGCGAGCGTCAGGTCGAGCACGCGGATGCCCGCGAGCGGCAGGCGGACCTCGGCGGCGAGGCGTGGGTCGATCGGGCTTTCCGGCATGTTTCTCGGTCTCCGGTGCGAGTTGCCCGGGAGACTAGGGCGGGTCCGGATGCCCGACTAGTCGGCGCCCGGCGGGCGGGCTGCCCATCGTGCGGGCAGGCGCGGGGCCGGTATCGAATGGACGTTGCGTGACCCCCTTGTAATGTCATCTTTGTAACGGCAGATGGCAGCGCGGGCAGGGCCGGGGTCAACCGGCGCCCCTGGGAGACGAGGTAGAGACATGATGTGGAAGGGCATCGCCGCGGCTGCGGCGGCCATGATCGCGTTCGCGCCCGTTGCCGCCGAGGCCGGCCGCGACCTGGACCAGATCAAGCAGCGCGGCACGCTGCGCTGCGGCGTCCAGGGCCCGTCCAACCCCGGCTTCGGCGTGCCCGACAGCCAGGGCCGCTGGCAGGGCTTCAACGTCGAGGTCTGCCGCGCCATCGCGATCACGATCTTCAACGACCCCACCAAGGTGGAGTTCGTGCCGGTCACGACGCAGAGCCGCTTCCCGGCGCTGGCCTCGGGCGAGGTCGACGTCCTGTCGAACAACACGACCTGGACGCTGACGCGCGATTCGAACGTCAACCGCTTCAACTTCCCGGCGATCACCTTCTATGACGGCCAGGCCATCATGGTGCCGCGCCGCCTGAACGTGACCAGCGCGCGGCAGCTGAACGGCGCGACCGTCTGCGTGCAGCCGGGCACCACGACCGAGCTGAACATCTCGGACTTCTTCCGCGCCAACAACCTGCGCTTCACGCCGGTGGTCATCGCCGACCTCGACGAGATCCGCCGCGCCTACGACAGCGGCCGCTGCGACGTCTTCACGAACGACTTCGCCGCGCTCGCCGCCCAGCGCACGCTGCTGACGCGGCCGGCCGACCACGTGATCCTGCCCGAGCGCCTGTCGAAGGAACCGCTGGCCGTCACGATCCGCCAGGGCGACGAGGAACTGACGAACATCGTCGCCTGGACCACCTTCGCGCTGATCGACGCGGAGGAGATGGGCATCACGCAGGCGAACGTCGAACAGATCGCCGCGTCCGCCACCAACCCGGTGATCCGCCGCCTGCTGGGCGTCGAGGGCAACATGGGCGAGAGCATCGGCGCCGCGCGGCCCGACTACGCGCGCACCATCATCCGCACCTTCGGCAACTACGGCGAGATCTTCGAGCGGCACCTCGGCACCAACACCCCGCTCGGGCTCGAGCGCGGCCAGAACAACATCTGGACGCGCGGCGGCCTGCTCTACGCGCCGCCGGCGCGCTGAGGCCGGCACGGTGGCCGGCGTGGCACGCACCGCGCCGGCCGCCGGCGCAGGGGCGGCGGGGCATTCCGCCGCCTCCCTCCTGCCGCGGGGCACCTCGCTCCGCGGCATCCTCTGGCAGGCGCTTCTGCTGGTGGCCGTCGTCGGCCTCGGCTGGTGGCTCGTCGGCAATGCCGAGCGCAACATGGCCGCGCGCGGCCTGAGCTTCGGCTTCGGCTTCCTCGAACGCTCCGCCGGCATCCCGATCGGCGAGCACATGATCCCCTACACGCCCGCGGACACCTATGCGCGGGCGCTGACCGTGGGCCTGCTCAACACGCTGCGCATCGCGGTGGCGGGCATCCTGATCTGCACGGTGCTGGGCGTGGCGCTTGGGCTCGCGCGGCTGTCGTCGAACCCGCTGCTGCGCGCGCTGACGGGCGGCTACATCGAGGTCATCCGCAACACGCCGCTCGTGCTGCAGCTGGTGTTCTGGCACGCGCTGATGCTGCAGATGCCATCGGTCCGGCAGGCGCTGAACCCGCTGCCGGGCGTGTTCCTGTCCCAGCGCGGCGTGAAGATCCCCGGGCTGATGGCCGAGCCGGCGCTGTTCTGGATGCTCGGCGCGCTCGCCGCGGGCGCGCTCGGCTGGTGGCTGCTGCTGCGGCGCGAAAGGGCGCGCCAGATCGCGACCGGCGAAAGGCGCCCGACGGTGCTGCCCGGCCTCGCCCTGCTGCTCGGCCTGCCGGGGCTGGCGGTGGCGGTGTTTGGCGCGCCGCGCGTCGAATGGCCGGAACTCGCCGGCTTCAACTTCGAGGGCGGGCTCGCCCTCAGCCCGGAATTCTTCGCCCTGCTGGTCGGGCTCGTGGTCTACACCTCGGCCTTCGTGGCGGAGATCGTCCGCTCGGGCATCCAGGCGGTGCACAAGGGGCAGTCGGAAGCGGCCGCCGCACTCGGCCTGACCTCGGGGCAGAAGATGCGCCTCGTCATCCTGCCGCAGGCGCTGCGCGTCATCATCCCGCCGATGACGAGCCAGTTCCTGAACCTGACCAAGAACTCCTCGCTGGCCGTGGTCATCGGCTATCCGGACCTGGTCTCGATCTCGAACACCTCGATCAACCAGACGGGCCAGGCGATCGAGGTGATCTCGATCTTCATGGCGGTCTACCTCGCGCTCAGCCTCGTCACCTCGCTGCTGATGAACCTGTATAACCGCGCTGTCGCGCTGAAGGAGCGCTGAGGCCATGAGCGCGACCCTCGCCCCGGCCGGCCCGACCTTCGCCGCGCGCGCGCTGGCCTTTGCCCGCGCCTGCTTCAGCGGGCCGGTCAACATCGCGATCACGCTCGCCTGCCTCGCGCTGCTCGCCGCCTTCGTGCCGCCGCTGCTGCGCTGGGCGGTGCTGGACGCGACCTGGTCCGGCAACGCTGCCGCGTGCCGGGAGGCGGGGGGCGCCTGCTGGGCCTTCGTGCGGGAGAAGTTCTGGTTCTCGATCTTCGGCCTCTATCCCTATGAGGAACGCTGGCGGCCGGGGACGATGATCGCGATCCTGGTCGCGATGGTGCTCGCATCGTGCCAGCGGCGCTTCTGGAACCGCTGGCTGATGCTGGCCTGGCTGGTGGCGGCGCCCGCGATGCTCCTGCTGATGGCCGGCGGCGTGCTCGGCCTGCCGGCGGTGCCGACCCGCCAATGGGGCGGGCTGACCATCACCGGCATCATCGCCGTCTACGGGCTTGCGCTCGGCTATCCGCTGGCGATCGTGCTCGCGCTCGGGCGGCGGTCCGACCTGCCGCTGGTGCGCTGGTTCTCCACCGCCGTCATCGAATGTGTGCGCGGCGTGCCGCTGATCAGCCTGCTGTTCATGGCGGCGATCATGCTGCCGCTGTTCCTGCCGGAAGGCGTCACGCTCGACCGCCTCGCGCGCGTGCTGGTGGCCTACACGCTGTTCACCGCGGCCTACATGGCGGAAGTCGTGCGCGGCGGGCTGCAGGCCATGCCGCGCGGGCAGTACGAGGCCGCGGACGCGCTCGGCCTGTCCTACTGGAAGAAGATGCGGCTGGTGATCCTGCCGCAGGCCCTCGCCATCACCATCCCCTCCCAGGTCAACACCTTCATCGGCCTGTTCAAGGACACGACGCTGGTGGTCGTGATCGGCGTCTTCGACTTCTTCACCACGCTGCGCGCCGCGCTCGGCGACCCGAACTGGCTCGGCTTCCCGACCGAGGCCTATGTCTTCGCCGCCGCGGTCTACTTCGTGCTGTGCTTTGCCATGAGCCGCTACAGCCAGCGGCTGGAGACGACGTTCAGGCCGGGGCAGCGATAGGCCCCGGCCGGGACGCTAGCGCATCGCCTCCATGAACCCGGTCTCGTCATCCATCCGCGCATGTTCCTGCGCGCGGAAATCGTAGCGGGAGACGATGCCCTTCACCTTGCCCGCCTCGACGATGGGCAAATGGCGGAAGCCGCAATCGGCCAGCGTCAGCAGCGCGTCCATCGCGGTGGCGCGCGGGCCGAGCGTGGTGGGATCGCGCGTCATGACGGCCGAGACCGGCGTCGCCTTCGCATCCAGCCCCTCGGCCAGCAGCCGCACCGCGTCCCGCCCGGTGAAGATGCCGAGAAGGCGGAGGTCGGGATCGGTGACGAGCACCGCGCCGACCCGCCGGGCGTGCATGGCGGCGGCCGCCTCCGCGACGGTGGCCTCCGGGCCGAGCGTCAGCGGCTTCTGGTCGCGGACGATCTCGCCGAGCGTGCGCTGGGGCATGTCCCGTTCCCTCCGTCTTGGAACCGTCACATAGCCCCGCGCGCGGGCGCGGCATCTTGACCCAGCGCAATCAGCCGGGGCCGGTCTCCATCGGCAGGGCGGGGTCGCGGCCCCATTCGTCCAGGCTGCCGTCATAGACCGCGAGGTCGGCATACCCCGCCCGCAGCAGGTTGAACGCCAGGTTCGAGGCTGCGATGCCCCCGCCGCAATAGGCGATGACGCGCTGCCCGGGCGCGATCCCGGCTTGGGCCGCCAGCGCCGCGACGGCATCGGCCGACAGGTTGGCGTCGCCCAGCAGCCCCGCCGGCAGGTTGCGGCTGCCCGCGATCCGGCCCGGGCGGTGGTAGGTCAGGCCCCCCGTTCCTTCATGCTGGTCCCGCGACAGCGCGTTCACCACCACGGCGCGCGGGTCCCCGATCGCGGCCAGCACCTCCGCCCGGTCGGCGATCGCGCCCGCGCGCGGCCGAGGCGCGAAGGGCCGCGCGGCCGGGACGGGCGCCGGCGCCGGGCCGCTTTCGACCGGCAGCCCCGCCGCCTTCCAGGCCGCGAAGCCGCCTTCCAGCAGCCGCACGTCGTCGAAGCCGATCCAGCGCAGCGTCCAGAAGGTCCGCGCCGCCCAGTTGCCGCCGACGCGGTCGTAGAGCACCACGCGGCTGCCTTCGCCCACGCCATGCGCGGCGAAGGCCGCGGCGACGGCCTCGGGCGGCGGCAGGGCGAAGCGGAAGCCGCGCGCGCGGTCCCACAGCCAGTCCAGCGCATCGAGATGCACCGAGCCCGGGATGCGGTGCTTCTCGAAGGACGCCCGCGCGCTGTCCTGCAGCATCGCGGTCAGGTCCGGGGAGGGGCGCTGGAAGACGCTGCCATCCAGCACGACGAGCCCCCGCGCGCCGAGTTCCGCCGCGAGCGCGGCGGGTGTGACGGTCAGGCTCATTCGGGCTGGAAGTTCGCCAGCCGCAGCAGCGCGGCGTTGCGCGCGACATCCTCGCGGATGAAGCGCTCCGCCTGCTCCACCGTCTCGGCCACCGGCTCGAAGCCGAGCCCGGTCAGGCGCTCCACCACGGCGGGTTCGCGCATCCCTTCCACCAGCGCGGCGTTGTAGCGGGCGACGATCTCGGCGGGGACGCCGCGCGGCGTCCAGACGCCGTACCAGGAATAGAACTCGAAGCCCGGCAGCCCCGCTTCCGCCATGGTCGGCAGATCGGGCGCGAGCGCCGTGCGCTGCGCCGTCGCGATGCCGAGGCCGCGCAACTGCCCGCCGCGCACCATGGGCAGCGTGGCGAGCACGGGGTCGAACATCAGATGCGCGTTGCCCGCGGCGACGTCGGTCAGCGCCGGCGCCGTGCCGCGATAGCCGACGATCTCGATGTTCGCGCCCGTGACGCGGTTGAACTCGATGGCGCCGAGATGCCCCGCCGCGCCGAGGGAGGAGGTGGCGAAGGACCAGCGCGCGGGCTCGCGCTTCGCGGCTTCAATCACCTCGGGGATGGTGCGCTGCTGGCGCTGCGGGCTCATCACCAGCACGAGCGGCCCGCGCGCGGTGCGCGCCAGCGGCACGAATTCCGTCACCGGGTCGTAGGGCACGTTGCGCATCACGTGCCGCGCCATCGGGTGGATCGAGGCCGAGCCGAGGATGGTGTAGCCATCGGCCGGCGCCTGCAGCACCGCCTGGCTGCCGACCTGGCCATTGGCGCCGGAGCGGTTCTCCACCACCACCGTCGCGCCCAGCCTCTCCTGGATCTTCTGCGCCGCGAGGCGGGACATCGCATCCGTCGCCCCGCCCGGCGGATAGGGCACGATCATGCGGATGTTGCGCGCGGGGAAGCCGCCCTGCGCCAGGGCGGGGGCGGCGAGCAGCGCGCCCGCGCCGCCGAGGAGGTGTCTGCGTCGCATCCTGAGGGTCTCCCGGTGTTTCGCGACGCATCCTGCACGCGCCGGGCGGTGCATCCAACGCCCGCGCATGCGACAAGCGCGCATGGAGAAGGTCGATCTCGCTCTGTGCCTCGCCGTGGATGCCTCTTCCTCGGTGGACCACGACGAGTTCGGGCTCATGCTCGGCGGCTATGCGGCGGCGTTCCGGGACGAATCGGTCGCGGCCGCGATGGCCGCCGGCCGGCACGGGGCGGTCGCGGTCGCGATGCTGCTCTGGTCGGGCGTGGGGGCGCAGGCGGTCGCGGTGCCCTGGATGCGGCTCGACGGTGCGGCCGCGGCCGCGTCCTTCGCCGACCAGGTGGACAACGCGCCGCGCCTCGTCGCCCCCGGCGCGACCGCGCTGGGGGAAGGGATGGCGGCGGGCCTCGCCCTGCTCGCCGCCTGCCCGGCGGAAGCGACGCGCGTGGCGATGGATGTCTCGGGCGACGGGCGTCACAACCAGGGCCGCGCGCCCGGGCCGGTGCGCGACATCGGCGTTGCGGCGGGGGTGACGATCAACGCGCTCGCGGTGCTGAACGAGGAGCCGGACCTGCTTGCCCACTACGTCGCGGAGGTCATCGGCGGCCCCGGCGCCTTCGCCATGGAAACCCCGGACTACGAGGCCTTCGCCGAGGCGATCCGGGCGAAGCTGCTGCGCGAGATCGGCGGCGCCGCCATCGCCTGACTTGCGCGCCGCTCGCCCGCGCGGCTAGGTGGGGGCGCATCAAGAGTTGGGCCGGCGCCCGACGCCAACCTGCCTTCCCGGGCAAGGTGGCGCCTCCGAAAGGGGGGATGCGGCCGCTCCGGCAACCAAACGGGATGCGCCGCCTTGCGTCGATCCGGCTCCATCGAAGGAGGATCCGATGCTCGACGTCGCACCCGCCCCCGACCTCGCGCTGTTGCTGGGCCCCGATGACAGGGCCGAGTTCGTCGCCTTCTGCGACTGGACGACGCGGACGGGGCGCCGCGAGCCGTCCTGGCTCTATGTCGTCCTGCATCGCGGTCACGGCGTATGGACCCATGCCTACCGGGTCGTGCCGGACCGGCGGCCGGGGCACCTTGCCGTCTACCTCGAGCGCGCGGCGGAAGGGGATTGCCGGGCGGCGCTGACGGACTGGCTGCGCGCCCGCGCCGCGGCGGCGGACGGGCGGCGCTGAGCCGCTTGCGCCGGCGCGGCAAGGCGGGGCAGAACTCCGCCATGCTTCTCCTCATCCCCGGCCCGGTGCAGACCCGCCCCGAGGTCCGCGCCGCCATGGCCCAGGACATCGCGCCCTGGGACAGCGGCTTCCAGCCCGTCTATGCCCGCGTGCGGGACCGCATCGTCGCGGTGGCCGGCGGCACGCCGGGCGTGCACGCGACGCTGCCGATCCAGGGCGCGGGGCATTTCGTGACCGAGGCCGCGCTGCGCACCTTCGTCGCCCCCGGCGCCAAGGTGCTGATCCCGATGAACGGCGCCTATGCCACGCGCATGGCGCGGCTGGCGCGGGAGGCCGGGCGGGTGGTGGTGGAACTGCCGCTGCCCGACACGCGAGGTGCTACGGCGGCGGACATCCTGCCGGCGCTGGATGCCGACCCCGCCATCGGCACCGTCGCCATGGTGTTCAACGAGACGGGGTCGGGGATCGTCAACGACGCGCCCGGCATCGGCGACGCGCTGCGCACGCGCGGGACGCGGCTGATCCTCGACGCGGTCTCCGCCTTCGGCGTGCTGCCCTTCCCGATGGCCGAGCATCCGGAATGCGACGCGCTGGTCTTCACCTCCGGCAAGTGCCTGGAAGGCATGCCGGGGATGGGCTTCGCGGTGGCGCGCATCGACCGCGCGGATGCCTGCGCGGGCAATGCCGGCTCCTGGTCCTTCGACCTGTCGGACGTGCTCGCCCATGCGCGGCGATCCGGCTGGGGGTCGATCCGCTTCACCCCGCCGGTGCAGGCGATCGCGGCCTTCGACGTCGCGCTCGACCTGTATGAGCGCGAGGGAGGCCAGGCGGCGCGGCTGGCGCGCTACCGGGAGAACGCGGCGATCCTGTACGACGGGGTCCTCGCGCTCGGCTTGAAGCCATACCTCGCGCGCGAGCACCAGGGGCCGGTGATCGTCACCATCCACCAGCCCGCCGATCCGCGCTTCGACCTGATGACCTTCGTCGAGGCGCTGAAGCGCCGCGGCGTGCTGATCAGCAACTTCTACAACACGGCGGCGCCGACCATGCGGATCGGCGCGATCGGCGCCATCACGCCCGACGACATGCGCCGCGCGGTCGCGGCGATCGGACAGGCGCTGGACGACGTGCTGAAGCAGGCGGCGTAGACCACGCCCCGATCGGCTGGAATCCGCCGATCGGACGTCCGTGCCTTTTTCGGGCAGCGGTCAGACGCCGAGATCCGCCAGCACGATCGCCTCCGCCTCCGCCCCGGCTTCCAGCGCCGGGGCATGCGGCGCGCGCAGGATCAGCGCATCGGCGCGCGCCAGCGTCGCGATCATGGAACTGTCCTGCACCGGCGCCGGCGTCGCCACCAGCCGCCCTTCGGCATCGGTCGAAAGGCTCGCGCGCAGATGGTCCGCGCGCTTGTCGTTGGCCGCCAGCGGCACCGCGAGCCGCACGCGCCGCGTCGGGGGCGCATCGCCCGGCAGACCGCCCATGCGCGCGATGGCCGGCAGCAGGAACAGCACGCCGCAGACCAGCGCGCTGACCGGGTTGCCCGGCAGCCCCAGCACCGGCGTGCGCCCGAGCCGGCCCCAGATCAGCGGCTTCCCCGGCCGCATGGCGATCTGCCAGAAGCCGAGTTCGAAGCCTTCCGCCCCCAGCGCCTTCTGCACCAGGTCGTGCTCGCCCACGCTCGCCCCGCCGGTCGTCACCAGCAGGTCGAAGGCATGCGCGGTGCCGGCCACCTCGGCGATGGCGCGCGCATCGTCCCGCGCGATCGGCAGCACCACCGGGTCGCCGCCCGCGCCGCGGATCATCGCGGCCAGCGCATGGGCGTTGGAGGACACGATGCCCCCCGCCGGGATCGGGTCGCCCGGCAGTGCGATCTCGTCCCCCGTCGCCAGGATGCCGATGCGCGGGCGGCGATGCACCGCGAGCCAGGGATTGTCCGACGCGGCGGCAAGGCCGATGTCGCGCGGCGTCAGCCGCCGCCCCGCCGGCAGCACGGTCTCCCCTTCCGCGAAATCGAGGCCCCGCCGGCGGATGTGCCGGCCTTCGCGCGCCGCCTCATTCACGCGGACGGTGCCCTCGCCCGGCGTCGCATCCTCCTGGATCAGCACGGCGTCGGCACCTTGGGGGATGACGCCGCCGGTGAAGATGCGCACCGCCTGCCCCGGCCCGACGAGGCCCGCGAAGGGCCGGCCCGCGGGCGCGGCGCCGATCACGGCGAGTGTGGCACCTTCCACCGCATCGGCGGCGCGCAGCGCGTAGCCATCCATCGCCGAGACATCGGACGGCGGCTGCGTCAGCCGCGCGACGACGGGCCGGGCCAGCACGCGCCCGGCGGCCTCGGGCAGGGCGACCGTCTCGGCCGCGGTCGGCACCAGGGCGGCCAGGATGCGCGCGCGCGCATCGGCCACCGGCAGCAGGTCACGCGCCACGGAACTCGCCGGACTTGCCGCCCGCCTTGTGCACGAGGCGCACATCCTCGATCCGCATGGACCGGTCCACCGCCTTGACCATGTCGTAGACGGTCAGCGCCGCGACGGTCACGGCGGTCAGCGCCTCCATCTCCACGCCCGTGCGGCCGGACAGCTTCACCGTCGCCTCGATCGCGACCGCGTCCTCGCCCTCGGGCTCGAGGTCGAGCGTCACCTTGGAGATCATCAGCGGGTGGCAGAGCGGGATCAGCTCATGCGTCTTCTTGGCCGCCATGATGCCGGCGATGCGCGCGACGCCGAGAACGTCGCCCTTGCCGGCCCGGCCCTCGCGGATCAGCGCCAGCGTGGCCGGCTGCATCACGATGCGCCCGCGCGCGGTCGCGGTGCGCGCCGTCTCCTCCTTGGCCGAGACATCGACCATGGCGGCGCGGCCGGCGGCGTCGAAATGGGTCAGCGCCATGGCGCGGCTCAGCGCGCCTCGACCAGCTCGCGCGCCGCGGCGGCGACGTCGTCCTGGCGCATCAGGTGCTCGCCCACCAGGATGCAATGCGCGCCGGCGGCGGCCATGCGGCGGACATCGGCCTGGGTGCGGATGCCGCTCTCGGCGACCGGCAGGCGGTCGGCGGGCACCAGCGGCGCCAGTTCCTCGCTGGTCGCGATGTCGGTCTTGAGGCTGCGCAGGTCGCGGTTGTTGATGCCGATCAGCCGCGTGTTGAGCCCGAGCGCGCGATCGAGCTCGGCCCGGTCATGCACCTCGGCCAGCACCGCCATGTCGAGCGAACGGGCGAGTTCGAGCAGCTGCGCCGCCATCTCGTCCGTCAGCGCGGCCATGATCAGCAGGATGCAGTCCGCGCCCATCGCGCGGGCCTCGAAGACCTGCCAGGGGTGGATCATGAAGTCCTTGCGCAGGACGGGCAGCGCGCAGGCGGCGCGGGCGGCCTCCAGATCCTCCCGCTTGCCCTGGAAATACGGCCCGTCGGTCAGGATCGACAGGCAGGCCGCGCCCCCTTCCTCATAGGCGCGGGCAAGCGCGGGCGGGTCGAAGGGGTCGCGGATCAGCCCGCCGGAGGGCGAGGCGCGCTTGATCTCGGCGATCAGCCCGGTGCGGCCTTCCCCGATGCGCTGGCAGAGCGCGCCGACGAAGTCGCGCACGGGCGGGGCGGCGGCCGCGGCGCGCTCGATCTCGGACTGCGAGGTGGTGGCCATGCGCTCGGCCACCTCCTTCTCCTTGTCCGCGAGAATGCGGACCAGGACATCGGGCACCGAGGCGGCGCCGGCGGCTTGCGTGATCACCTGGGGGGCGTTCATGGCTGGGCGTCCTTGGGGGGGCAGGCGACGCGGAGGCGGGTGAGTACGCCAAGCGCCGCGCCTTCGTCTATGGCGCGGGCGGCGATGGCGGCACCTTCGGCAAGCGTGGCGGCGCGGCCGGCCACGATCAGCGCCGCCGCCGCGTTCAGCAGCACGACGTCGCGATAGGGCCCGGGCGCGCCGCGCAGCAGGGCTTCCAGCGCCGCGGCGTTCTGCGCCGGGTCGCCGCCCTTCAGCGCCTCGGCCGGGGCGCGGGACAGGCCGGCATCCTCGGGCGTCACGGTGAACTCGCGCAACGATCCGTCGGGATCCAGCGAGACCACCTGGCTTTCGCCGGCCAGCGTGAGTTCATCCAGCCCCTGGCCATGCACCAGCCAGGCGCGTTCCGTGCCGAGCCGCCCCAGCGCCTCCGCCATGGGCCGCAGCCATTCGGGCGCGAAGGCGCCGGTCATCTGCCGCTTCACCCGCGCGGGGTTCGCGAGCGGGCCGAGCAGGTTGAAGATGGTCCGCGTGCCGAGTTCGACCCGCGGGCCCGCCGCGTGGCGCATCGATGCGTGGTGGCGCGGGGCCATCAGGAAGACCATGCCGGCCTCGGCCAGCACGCCGGGCAGGCGCTCGAGCGGCACCTCGAGCGAGATGCCGAGGGCGGAGATCGCATCCGCCGCGCCGGACCGGGAGGACAGCGCGCGGTTTCCGTGCTTGGCCACCGGCACGCCGCAGCCGGCCACCACCATCGCCGTGGCGGTCGAGATGTTGAGCGTGCCCGCCGCGTCCCCGCCCGTGCCGACGATGTCCATGGCGCCTTCAGGCGCGGCGATGGCGGCCATGCGCGCGCGCATGGCGCGCACCGCGCCGGTCATCTCGGCGACCGTCTCCCCGCGCACGCGCATCGCCATCAGCAGGCCGGCGATCTGCGCGGGCGTCGCCTCGCCGCCCATGATGATGCCGAAGGCTTCCTCGGCCTCGGCCTCGTTCAGGCGCTCGGCATTGGCCAGCCGCGCGAGGATCGGCTTGAGCGACACGGTGGGGCTCAGGCGGCGGCGGGCGTCGGCAGGCGCGCGCCGGCCAGCGTCAGGAAGTTGCGCAGCAGGTCGTGGCCATGGGCGGAGGCGATGCTCTCCGGATGGAACTGCACGCCCGAGATCGGCAGGTCGCGGTGCTTCAGCCCCATCGCCAGCCCGTCCTCGGTCCAGGCCGTGACCTCGAGGCAGTCGGGCATGCTGGCGCGCTCGACGATCAGCGAATGGTAGCGCGTGGCCGCGAAGGGGGAGGGGATGCCGGCGAAGACGTCCCGCCCGTCGTGATGCACCTGCCAGACCTTCCCATGCACCGGTTCCGGCGCGCGGATCACCTTGCCGCCGAAGGCCTGCCCGATGGCCTGGTGGCCGAGGCAGACGCCGAGCACGGGCAGCCGCGCCTCGGCCGCCAGCGCGATCAGGGGCAGGCAGATGCCGGCCTCGTTCGGCGTGCAGGGGCCGGGGGAGAGCACGACGGCCTCGGGCTTCATCGCGAGCACGCCCTGCGGATCGATCGCGTCGTTCCGCCGGACCTCCACCTTCGCCCCCAGGTCGCCCAGGAAGTGGAACAGGTTGAAGGTGAAGCTGTCGTAGTTGTCGATCAGCAGGATCATGGGGCCGATCCTTGGACCGGCCGGGCGGGGGAATCAAGGGCGGGGAATCGCGGGGGTGGCGGGCGGGTTCCGCCGGCGCGGGAAGGCGCCTAGCCTGCCCGCAACGAAGGCGGAGGAAGCCCCGGAATGCTGCGACGCGTGATCCTGGCCCTGGCGCTGCTCGCGCCGGGCGCCGTGGCGGCGGCCGACCTGCCCGACAGGCCGGTCCGCATCATCGTTCCCTTCACCCCCGGCGGCACGAGCGACATCGTCGCCCGCCTGCTGGCCGAGGCCGCCACACCCCACCTGCCGCGCGGCGCGGTGGTGGAGAACCGCGGCGGCGCGGGCGGCAATATCGGCCTGGCCGAGGCCGCGCGCGGCGCGGCGGACGGCACGACGCTGGTGCAATGCGCCTTCGGCCCCTGCGGCGCCAACCCCGCGCTCTACGCCAATCCCGGCTACGACCTGCTGCGGGACTTCGCGCCGGTGATCCTCACCGGGGCGGTGCGGAACGTGATGACCGTGCGGCGCGACCTGCCGGCGGCGAACGTCCAGGAGTTCATCGCCCTGGCGCGGCGCGAAAGGCTGACTTTCGCGTCCTCCGGCGTCGGCGCGTCGAACCATCTCGGCCCCGAATTGCTGCGCAGCCTGACGGGCATCGAGATGACGCATGTGCCCTATCGCGGGTCTGGGCCGGCCATCACGGACATCGTCGCGGGGCGCGTCGACGTGTTCTTCGACAACCTGCCCTCGATCCTGCCGCATATCCGCGGCGGGTCGGTGCGCGCCATGGCGGCGGTGAGCGAGGCGCGCATCCCCGAGCTGCCGGACCTGCCGACCTTCGGGGAACAGGGCGTGCAGGGCATGGCGATCGACAGCTGGTTCGGCTTCATGGCGCCCTCCCGCACCCCGCCCGCGGCGATCGCCGCGCTCAACGCCGCCTTCGCCCGCGCGCTGGAGAACCCGGCCGTGCGTTCGCGCATGGCCGAACTCGGCGCCGCACCGCTCGGCGGCAGCCCGGAGCAGATGGGCGTCCATGTCCGCGCCGAGGTCGCCCGCTGGGAGGAAGTGGTGCGCCGCCAGGGGATCCGCGCCGAATGAGCCGCATCACGAACATCCGCACCATCCGCATCGGCGAACGCCCCAACCTGATCTGGGTGGAGGTGACGACCGACGAGGGCATCACCGGCCTCGGCGAGGCGTTCCGCGGCGCCGCGGCGGTGGAGGCCGTGATCCACGAGAGCGTCGCGCCCGCGCTGCTGGGCCGCGATTCCCGCGACATCGAGGGCATCTCCCGCCTGCTGCTGACCCCTTATGTCGGCTTCGGCGGATCGAGCGCGGAAGTGCGCGCGGCGTCCGCCACCGACATCGCGCTGTGGGACATCAAGGGCCAGCGCCACGGCATCCCGGTGCATGAGGCCCTGGGCGGCCGCGCGCGCGACCGCGTGCGCAGCTACAACACCTGCGCCGGCTACGACTACAACGCGAAATCCGCGCAGCGCCGCGACATCGGCGCGGCGGACGAGATGCGCGGGCCCTATGACGACCAGGTCGCCTTCATGCGCGACGCCGGCGCCCTGGCCGAAAGCCTTCTGTCGGAAGGCTTCACCGCCATGAAGATCTGGCCCTTCGACATCTACGCGCCGGCGACGCAGGGCGTGTCCATCACGCTGTCGGACCTGAAGAAGGGGCTCGAGCCCTTCGCCAAGGTGCGCCGCGCGGTGGGCGACCGGATGGAGATCATGGCCGAGCTCCATTCGCTGTGGTCGATGCCCGCCGCCTTCCAGATCTGCCGCGCGCTCGAGGAATTCGAGATCACCTGGGCGGAAGACCCGATCGCGAAGATGGACGACGTCGCCTCGCTGGCGGAACTGCGGCGCGCGGTGCGCACCCCGATCTGCGCGAGCGAGACGCTGGGCGGCAAGGTCGCCTTCCGCGACCTGCTGGTGGCGGGGGCGACGGACATCGTCATGCTCGACCTCGCCTGGTGCGGGGGCCTGACCGAGGCGCGCAAGATCGCCGCGCTGGCCGAGGCCTGGGCGCGCCCCGTGGCGCCGCATGACTGCACGGGGCCGGTCACGCTCATCGCTTCCGTCCATCTCGCGATGCACGCGCCGACGGCGATGTTCCAGGAGGTGGTGCGCGCGACGCTCGCCACCTGGTACCGCGACCTGGTCACCGTGCTGCCGCGCGTGGAGCAGGGCTGGGTGCTGCCGATGGAAGGCCCAGGCCTGGGCGCGCGGCTGCTGCCGGAGGTCGCGGCGCGGGAGGATGCGGTGGTGCGCGACAGCCGCGCACCTTAGGCGAACCCTGAAACACGGGCGGATCGCGGCCACGCCGCGATCCGGGAGCGCGAAGCGCGACCGCGCCCAGACCCTCAGCCCTGCCCGGAGCGCCCGTTCTTGGCGCGAAGGCAAGGCGGCCGGACGGCCGCCGCCCGCCGGCTGAGGGCGTCAAAAACCCCGCGGCCCGCCGTTCGAGGACATCACACAGCCACCGGCAGGTTCCCCGTGCGCACCAGGAACGCCGCGCGCGCCGCCGCGCCCTGCCAGTCCGCCCCGCCGCCGGGGCAGCGCACCAGCCGCAGCGAGGGGTACCAGAGCGGCGTCTCCTCCGCATGCAGCCAGCGCCAGTCGCCCTGCCGCCCATGCATCAGCATCAGCACCGGCCGTCCCAGCGCCCCGGCGAGATGCACCACGGCCGTGTCCACCGCGACGACGAGGTCCAGCGCCTCGACCGCCGCCGCGGTGTCGAGGAACCAGTCGGCGCCCGTGTCCATTTCCGGCCCCAGCCGGTCGAGCGGGAAGGGCGCCTCCTGCTCCTCCCCCGGCCCCTTCTGCAGCGAGAACAGCCGCACGCCCGGGATCGCGGCGAGCGGCGCGAAGGCGGCGAGCGGCGCCGAGCGGTTGCGGTCCACGGGCGCTGCCGGATTGCCCTGCCAGACGATGCCGATGCGAAGCCCGCCTTCGCCGATGCGCGCGCGCATACGGGCGCGCCTGTCGCGATCCGTGGCGAGGTAGGGCACGCGTCCGCGATACTGCTGCGGCGAGAGCCCGAGCGCGCGCGGCAGGTCCATCAGCGGCAGCCAGGCGCGCACGCCGGGAATGCTGCCGGCCGCGGTGCTGCTGCGCAGGTCGATGCCCTCGGCCAGCGGCGCGAGCAGCGCGTGCAGCCGCGGGTCGAGCACCGCATGCACGCGCATCCCGCGCGCGACGAGCAGGGGCAAATAGCGCGCGAACTGGATGGTGTCGCCCAGGCCCTGTTCGCCCATCACCAGCACGGAAGCCGGCCGGCCCTGGCCGCGCCAGGCGGGGATCGGCTCGGGGCCGGATGGCCCGGGGCGCGTCACGCGGGGGAAGGCGGCGGGCAGCAGGTCGAAGCGGACCTCGTAGGCGTCCCAGGCGTCCGACCAGAGGCCGGCCTGGAACAGGCAGCGGGCCAGCGCGGCACGGACGGTCGTGTCGCCGGGGACGAGGGCGGACAGGCTGCGCAGGGCGGCGATGGCTTCGAGGACGCGGCCGGCGGCGCGGGCTTCGTCGGCCAGCGCGAGAAGGGGCGCGACGTCCGTCATGGGCGGCTGCGGGGAGGGCGCCGCCCTCCCCGGGCCCCTCCCGCCGAGGGCCGAAAGGCCCTCGGAACCCGGCACATCTTCACCGCCGCCCGGAGGCGAAGCGGACGGCTTCCTCCGCGGCGCGGAACAGGGCGCGGGCCTTCTGGACCGTCTCCTCGTACTCCGCCTTCGGGTCGGAATCGGCCACCACGCCGGCGCCGGCCTGCACGTACATCACGCCATCCTTCACCAGGGCGGTGCGCAGCGCGATGCAGGTGTCCATGCCGCCATCGGCGCCGAAATAGCCGATCCCGCCGGCATAGAGGCCGCGGCGGGACGGCTCCAGCTCCTCGACGATCTCCATGGCGCGGATCTTGGGCGCGCCGGTCAGCGTGCCGGCGGGGAAGCCGGCGCAATAGGCGTCGAGCGCATCGAGCCCCGCCCGCAGCCGGCCCTGCACCTCGGAGCCGATATGCATCACCTGCGAATAGCGCTCGACCTGGAACTGCGCCGTCACCTTCACGCTGCCCACTTCGGCCACGCGCCCCACGTCGTTGCGGCCGAGGTCGAGCAGCATCAGGTGCTCCGCGCGCTCCTTCGGATCGGCGAGCAGCTCGACCTCCAGCGCGCGATCCTCCTCCGGCGTAGCACCTCGCCGCCGCGTGCCGGCGAGCGGACGGACGGTGACGGTGTTGTCGCGGCAGCGCACCAGGATCTCCGGGCTCGCGGCCACGACGGAAAAGCCGCCGAAATCGCCGAACACCAGGAAGGGCGCGGGGTTGATCCGCCGCAGCGCGCGATAGAGCGAGAAGGGCGGCAGCGCGAAGGGGGCGGAGAAGCGCTGCGCGGGCACGACCTGGAAGGCGTCGCCGGCGCGTATGTATTCCTTCGCGCGCTCGACCGCCGCGATGTAGCCGGCTTCCGAGAAGTTGCTCTCGGGCGGCGGCATGGCGGGCAGGGAGGCGGGCGGCGCCGGGCGCGGCACGGGCCGGTCGAGCGCGGCCTCGGCCTCGTCGAGCCGCGCCACCGCGGCCTCATAGGCCGTGGCGGGATCGGCGCCGGGCCAGACCGGCGCGCAGAGCGTCAGCGTGTCCCGCACATGGTCGAACACGGCCATCAGCGTCGGCCGCGTCATCACCGCCTCGGGGATGCCGAGCACGTCCGGGTTCGTCGCGGGCAGCCGCTCGATCAGCCGCACCATGTCGTAGCCGAGATAGCCGAACAGCCCCGCGGCCATCGGCGGCAGGCCCGGCGGCACCACCATGCGCGCCTCGGCGATGGTCCGGCGCAGGCTCTCGAGCGCGTCGCCATCCTCCGCCACGAAGGCATGCGGGGCGGACAGCGCGTGGCGGTTGATCTCGGCGCGCCCGTTGCGGCAGCGCCAGACCAGGTCGGGCGCCATGCCGATCGCCGAATAGCGCCCGCGCGCCGCACCGCCCTCGATCGATTCGAGCAGGAAGGCGTTCGCCTGCGCCCCGCCCGTCAGCTTCAGGAAGGCACCGACCGGCGTGTCGAGGTCGGCCACGCGCTCCCGCACCAGGATGCTGCCGCGCCCGGCTTCCAGCGCCTGGCGGAAGGCCGCGAAGGACATCTCGTTCATGGGCCGCTCACCTGCTGCAGCAGCTGGGAGTTGATGCGGACATTGGCGCGCGCGCGCAGCGCCACCGCGAACTGCTCCTCGAGCTCCTCCTGCATGGATTGCTCGATCTCGCTGCGGATGCGCCCGACGCCGAGCGGGTCCGACGCCGGGTCGAAGCGCAGCACCTCGACCAGGCGCGCGACCGCGAAGCCGTCGCGTGTCTCGACCATGGTCGGCGCCTCGGCGCGCGCCTCGAACAGCGGGGCGACGATCTCGGGCGGCACGGCGGGCCCGGCGGCGGTCGGGTTGCGGCCGATCGGCCCGACCCGCTGCACCGGGAAGCCCGCGGCCTCGGCGGCCTCGGCCATGGTCTTGCCGTCGCGCAGCGCGGCCATCATCGCGGCGGCCCGTTCCTCCGCCGCGCGACGTCGCGCATCGGCGAGGAAGGCGGCGCGGACCGCCTCCTCCACGCTCTCGAAGGGGCGCAGCGCGGGTGGCGTGACGCTGCGGATCTCGATGCCGACGAAGGCGTCGCCCATCTCGGTCATGCGCGGCGCGTCGCCCTGGCGCGCGGCGAAGACGGCGCGCAGCAACTCGTTGCGCTGCGCCGGGGCCACCGGCAGCTCGACCACCTGGTTGTCCGGCGTGCGGCCGGAGGCATCGAAGGTCGCGGCGGCGAGCGTCAGGCCGAAGCGCTGCGCGACGTCGGCGAGCGTCGCGCCGCCCGCCAGCGCGTCCTCCACCCGGTTCGCCCGTTCATGCGCCATGTCGAGCGCGCGGTCGCGCGCCACCTCCCGCCGCAACTCGTCGCGCACATCGGCGAGCGTGCGCGTCACCGCGGGCTCGATCCGGTCGACGCGGATGACGTGCCAGCCGAAGGGGCTGCGCAGCGGGTCGGTCACGCCTTCCGCCGCGGCGCCGAAGGCGGCGGCGGCGATGGCGGGGATCGGCAGGGTGGCGCGGTCGAGCAGGCCGAGATCGGCCGCGCTGCCGCCGGCCGCGGTCGCCTGCGCCTCGATCGCGGCGAAGTCCGCGCCGCCGCGCCAGGCCTCGGCGAGCGCGCGCGCCGCCGCTTCCTCGGGCAGCACCGCCTGGCGGAGCGACCGGCGCTCCGGCGTCTCGTACTGCGCCCGGCGCTGCTCGAAGGCCTGTTCGAGCTGGGCGTCGTTGACCTCGATCTCGGCCGCGATGGATTCGGGCGAGAGGATCGCGACCGCCGCCTCCCGGTATTCGGGGGCGGAGAAGCGGGCCGGGTTGTTCTCCTGGTGGCGGCGCAGCTGCGCCTCGGTCGGCGCCTCGGGCTCGGCCATCGCCGCGCGGGGGACCAGCACCATGTCGGCCACGCGCCGTTCCATCGCCCAGGCGAGCAGCGGGGCGGAGAGCGCATCGGGCCCCGCCGCGCCCGCGCGCACCGCCCCGGCCAGCTGCTGGCGCAGCAGGTCGCCGGCGACGATCTCGAGGAACTGCGCCTCGTTCAGCTCGTTCTGGCGCAGGAAGCTGTCGAGCAGCGGGCGGGAGAGCGCGCCGTCCGCCCCGCGCAGCCCCGGGATGGCGAAGACCGAGTCGCGCACCGCCCCGACCGGCGCGGCGATGCCCCGGCGTGACGCCTCGGTGCGCAGGGCGCGGTCGGAGACCAGCTGCTCGACCGCGCTGGCCGCGACCGCCCGGCGGATGTTCTCGTCGCCCGAGAAGCGGTCGCCGAGCTGGCGGGCGAGCCGCGACATCTCCCGCCGCGCGGCCGCCTGGGCCTCCGGCAGTTCGACCGTGAGGTCGCCGACGCGCGCGACGGCGGTCTCGCGGCCGATGTTGCGCACCACGTCCTCGATCCCCCAGACGGCGAAGGAGAGGACGAGCAGGGCGAAGAGGATCTTGGCGACCCAGGTGCCGGCGAGGCGGCGGAGCGCGGTGAGCATGGCGCGTTCCTACCCGCGCGCATCAGGCGGCGGAAGGGGCAGGCCGATTTCCCCTCGCCTGGACGTCAACTTTCCGGAATGATGCGACTGGCCCCGGGGAGAGCAGGCGCGATGCTGGCTTGGCGGCGGGTGGCGTTGGCGATGTCGATGGGCGCGGCGACCGGGGCACAGGCACCGGCGAGCCTGTGCCAGGTTCCGGCCTTCCGCAGCGACGGCCAGGGCGGGATCGTCGAGGGATCCATGCGGGTGTCGAACGGCGGCGGGCCCTGTGGGATCCGGCTCTGGGCCGATGTCGAGGCACGCCGGCCCTACGCGACCATCGCCGTTACCCGCGCCCCGGCCCATGGCAGCGTGACCGTCACGCCCGATGGCGTCGCCTACCGGCCGGACCGCGGCTATGCCGGGCCGGACATCTTCGAGATGACGGCGACCGGCACCGGGAGGCAGGGCGCCGTCGCGACCGGGATGTTCCGGATCGGCGTCACCGTCGTCGCGCAGCCCTGACCCCCGGGCTGGACATGGGCGGCATTTCCGTTACCTCGCGGCGGACAGGATTCGTCGAGGAGAGGCCATGACACCCGGGGTGCGCCCGCTGATCGCCGGCAACTGGAAGATGCATGGCCTGGCCGCGGACGGCCTCGCGCTGGCCCACGCCGTGGCCGCGGGCGGAGGCGGGATCGCCGCCGAGTTGCTGGTCTGCCCGCCATCGACGCTGGTCGCGGCGGTCGCGGCGGCCATGGCGGGCGGGCCCGTGGCGGTGGGCGGGCAGGATTGCCACGCCGCGCCCAAGGGCGCCCATACCGGGGACATCGCCGCCGCCATGCTGGCCGATGCCGGGGCGCGCTTCGTCATCCTGGGCCATTCCGAGCGCCGGGCGGCCTACCGCGAGACCGACCCGACCGTCCGCGCCAAGGCTGAGGCCGCGATCGCGGCCGGGCTCACCCCCATCGTCTGCGTCGGCGAGCCCGAGGACGACCGGCTGCTCGGCAGGGCGGAGGAGGTGGTGGCGGAGCAGATCGCCGGCAGCCTGCCGACGGGCTTCGGCGCGGCCGGCGGCGTCGTGGCCTATGAGCCGGTCTGGGCCATCGGCACCGGCCGGACGCCGACCGAGGGCGACATCGCCGCCATGCACGCCATGATCCGCGCGCGCCTGGTCGCCGCCTTCCCCGGGAAGGGGGAGGGGCTGCGGATCCTGTATGGCGGGTCCGTCAAGCCCTCCAACGCGGCCGCCATCCTGGCCCTGCCGCATGTGGACGGGGCGCTGGTGGGGGGCGCGAGCCTGGTCGCCGAGGATTTCCTGGCCATCGCCCGCGCCGCGGGGTAGCGGCCGGGGGCTGGCTTCGCTAGATACCGGGCGCCATGACCACCGTCCTCCTCGTCATCCACCTGTTCGTCACCGTCGCGCTGATCGGCTTCGTGCTGCTCCAGCGAAGCGAGGGGGGCGGGCTCGGCATCGGCTCCTCCCAGGGGATGGGCTCCTTCATGGGTGGGCGGGGCACGGCGAACCTGCTGACGCGGGGGACGGCGATCCTCGGCACCCTGTTCTTCGTCATCGCCCTGTCGCTCGCGCTGCTGAACCGCGGCGCGTCGCAGCAGAACCGCTCGATTCTCGATTCGCCCGCGCCGGCGAGCGCGCCGGCCGCCCCGGCGCTGCCCTCGGTGCCGACCAACTAACCCAGGCTTCGCAACAACTTCCCGGCGCATCGCCGCCCCGCCATCGGCGTGGGTGGCGCATCCGCGCGCGCCGGTCTAAGGAGGGCGCCCATGGCGCGGTTCGTCTTCATCACCGGCGGCGTGGTCTCCTCCCTCGGCAAGGGCATCGCTTCCGCCTCGCTCGGCGCGTTGCTCCAGGCACGCGGCTACAAGGTCCGGCTGCGCAAGCTGGACCCGTACCTCAACGTCGATCCGGGGACGATGAGCCCCTACCAGCACGGGGAGGTCTACGTCACCGACGACGGGGCGGAGACCGACCTCGACCTCGGCCACTACGAACGCTTCACCGGCGTCGCGGCGCGCAAGGCCGACAACTGGACGACGGGGCGGCTTTACCTGGATGTGATCGCCGCCGAACGGCGCGGCGACTACCTGGGCGGCACGGTCCAGGTCATTCCGCACATCACCGACAAGATCAAGGAAGTCATCCAGGCGGAGACCGACGCCTACGACTTCGTCCTGGTCGAGATCGGCGGCACGGTCGGCGACATCGAATCGCTGCCCTTCCTCGAAGCCATCCGCCAGCTGGCCAACGAGTTGGGCCCGCAGCGCAGCCTGTTCATGCACCTGACGCTGGTGCCCTACATCCCCTCGGCCGGGGAGCTGAAGACCAAGCCGACGCAGCATTCCGTGAAGGAACTGCTCGGCCTGGGGATCCAGCCGCAGATCCTCCTGTGCCGCTGCGACCGCACGATCCCGGAGAATGAGCGGCGCAAGATCGCCCTGTTCTGCAACGTGCGGCCGGAAAGCGTCATCCCCGCGCTCGATGCGAGCACCATCTACGAGGTGCCGCTCGCCTATCACCGCGAAGGGCTCGACCAGGAAGTGCTGCGCCATTTCGGCCTCTCGGCCTATGGCGAGCCCGACATGCGGCGCTGGGAGCGCATCGTCGGCGCGGTCAAGCAGCCCGAGGGCGAGGTGACGATCGCCGTCGTCGGCAAGTACACCAACCTGCTCGATGCCTATAAGTCGCTGTCCGAGGCGCTGACCCATGGCGGCATCGCGCACAATGTCCGCGTCAACCTCGACTGGGTCGACAGCCAGATCTTCGAGGATGACGAGGAAGCGGTCGCGCGGCTCGAGAAGGTGAACGGCATCCTCGTGCCCGGCGGCTTCGGCGAGCGCGGCACGGAGGGCAAGATCGAGGCGGTGCGCTTCGCGCGCGAGCGCAAGGTCCCCTTCTTCGGCATCTGCTTCGGCATGCAGATGGCGGTGATCGAGGCGGCGCGGAACCTGCTCGGCATCAAGGGCGCCTCCTCGACCGAGTTCGGGCCTTGCGGCGAGCCGATCGTCGGCCTGCTCACCGAATGGCAACGCGGCAACGCGATCGAGAAGCGCGACGCCTCGGGCGACCTCGGCGGCACGATGCGGCTCGGCACCTATCCGGCGCTGCTGACCGAAGGCTCGCTGGTGCGCGAGGTGTATGGCGGCGCGGCGCGGATCGAGGAGCGCCACCGCCACCGCTACGAGGTGAACATCGCCTATCGCGAGCGGCTGGAAGCGGCGGGCCTGCGCTTCGCAGGACTGTCCCCCGACGGCGTCCTGCCCGAGATCGTCGAGTATCCCGACCATCCGTGGTTCATCGGCGTGCAGTACCACCCGGAACTGAAGTCCAAGCCCTTCGAGCCGCATCCGCTGTTCGCCGGGTTCATCGGGGCGGCGGTGAAGCAGGCCAGGCTGGTCTGAACCACCGGGGAGGGCGCCCCCCCTTCCCCCTACCCCGCCCGCCCGCCGAAGCCAGGCGCCAAGTATTGGTTCCCAAAGGCCTTTCGGCCTTTGGTGGGGTGGTCCGGAGGGGCGACGCCCCTCCGGTCACGCCTAGGAGGTCCCATGCACCACGTCACCGTCGGCCCCGTCACCTTCGGCAACGACCTGCCGCTGGTGTTCCTCTCCGGCCCCTGCCAGATCGAAAGCCGCGCCCATGCGCTGGAAACGGCTGCCGCGCTGGCCGAGATGGCGCGCGCCGCCGGCGTGCCGATGATCTACAAATCCTCCTTCGACAAGGCGAACCGCACGAGCGTGAAGGCCGCCCGCGGCATCGGCATGAAGGAAGGCCTCGCCATCCTCGCCGAGGTGCGCGAGGCCACGGGCCTTCCCGTGCTGACCGACGTGCACGCGCCCGAGCAATGCGCCCCGGCCGCCGAGGCGGTGGACGTGCTGCAGATCCCCGCCTTCCTGTGCCGCCAGACCGACCTGCTGCTCGCGGCCGGGGAGACCGGCAAGGCGATCAACGTGAAGAAGGGCCAGTTCCTCGCGCCGTGGGACATGACGAATGTCGCGGCCAAGATCGCCTCCACCGGCAACCGCAACATCCTGCTCTGCGAGCGTGGCGCTTCCTTCGGCTACAACACGCTGGTCGCCGACATGCGATCGCTGCCGATCATGGCGCAGACCGGATATCCGGTGGTGATGGACGCGACGCATGCCGTGCAGCAGCCCGGCGGGCAGGGGACGAGCAGCGGCGGGCAGCGCGAATTCGCCCCGGTCCTCGCGCGCGCCGCGGTCGCGGTGGGCGTCGCGGCGGTTTTCATCGAGACGCACCAGGACCCCGACCACGCGCCGTCGGACGGGCCGAACATGATCCCGCTGCGCGAGATGCCGGCGCTGATCGCGCGGCTGAAGGCCTTCGACGCGCTTGCCAAGGCCGGCTGAGCCGACGCGGGTTGCGGCACGCCGCGGCGCGGGCGAGGCTCCGCGCATGACCCGCCGTGCCAGGACCAGCCGCGCCACGAAGTTCGGCATCGCTGCCCTTCTCGCGGCCGGCGGCATCGCCTTGCTCGCCCTGGGTGACGGGGTGCTGGCCGGCGGGATGCTTCTCGGGTTCGGCGCGCTCGGCGCCCATGCGGCGGTTCGGAGCGGGCAGGGCGAGGAGGGCGATGGCGCGGACGCCGGCGATGGCAGTGGCGATGGCGGCGGCGGCGGCGGCGAATAGGGGCCGCGCCGCGCCATGTCGCTGATGCGCCGCCCGCCCGGTCTGCCGCCGGAAAAGCGCCACCCGATCGTCGCGCTGATGATCATGGCCGTGCTTGGCGTGGTGCTCTGGCACAGCCTGCCGGCGGGATGGACCACGCTGCGCCTGTCGGGCTGGCATTGGGAGACGGTGCTCGTCGTCCTCGGCGCCCATGCGCTGCTGCTCGCGGCCTTCGGCTGGATTGCCTGGCTCTTCTGGGCCGGGCGGCGCCCGGGGGATGGCGGGTAAGCCATTCCTTCACCGCATCGCGCGACACTTCCGCCCGACGCCGAGAGTGCCGAGGGATCCATGCGCATCGCGTATCGCGAGGACGGGACAGCCGTGCCGGTCTATGAGCCGGGCGACCATGTCCGCCTCGTGCAGGACGAGCCCGGCCCGATCGTGATGGCGCAGGCCGGCGAATGGGGCGTGGTGCTGCGCAACCGCGGCGTCGAGGGCCTGGACATCCGGCTTGCCGGCCATTCCCGCCCGCGCACTACCGACATCCCCGTCGCGATGGGGATTCCGGCCCGGATCGTCATTCCCTGCGACGAGTTGGGCCTGCGCATCGACCTCCAGCGCGACCTCCGGCGGGACGGCGGATCGAAACGTCGCCGCGCGTAGAGGAATTCTTCACGGCCGAGAGACAAAATAAGACTGTCTCATTCCAGCGGGGGACGACATGCGTGTCACCTACCAGGCGGACGGTTCGCCCGTCCCGATCTACGAAACGGGCGACATGGTGCGGCTCGTGCGCGACGAGCCGGGGCCGATCGTGACCGCGCGCGCCGGGGAATGGGGGGAAGTGCTGCGCGTGCGCGGGCGGGATGGGCTCGACATCCGCTTCGCCGGATTCTCCCGCCCATCCACCGCGCTGATGCCGATCGCGACCGCGATCCCGACCAGCTACGTCGCCCCCTGCGACCGCCGCGGCGTGCCGCTGCGCCTGCAGCGCGACCTGAAGCTGAAGCAGGAAATCGCCTAACGGATCTTCAGATCATCTGCCCGCGCAGGAAGCCCAGCGCGGGCAAGGGGGTCCATTTGCGCGGCAATTCGGACCGGCGGATCGGCGTCACGGAATAATGCGGCACGGGCTGCTTCGCCCGCACCAGCCAATCCGCATAGGCCTTCACCTGCTGGTCCCGCCAAGCCCTGTCGTGCAGCGCCTGGTCGCGGGAGCGGAACACCTCCGCGACACGGCTCTTCCGCCCGACCGTGGCCACCACGGCCCACAGCGTGTCGTCATCCCCGGTGCGGACAGGAACCAGGTTCCCCACGAGGGGAGCGTGGCAAATCCGCCCGCCCGGGGTCAAGCGGCGGCGGGGGCCGCGATCCCGATCCGCTCCAGGGGCCCGAATTCCCGTTCCAGGATGGGCCTGACCTGGCGCTGCCAGGCCGCGATCGAGCGCATCCCCACCGCCGGGTCCATGTCCCCCAGCTGGACCTGGAGAAGGTAGTGGCAGGGGGCTGCGGCGCGGATCTCGGCGGCCATGCGCGCCGCGACGGTCGCGGCATCGCCGACCATCATGTGGGCGCCCATCTCCTCGAGGCTCGGCTCCCCCTCCCAGGTCTTCTCGACCAGCATCCCGCCATCCATCGCCTGTTCGCGCCGCCGCAGGCTCTGCGACAGGCGGATCTGCCAGCGGGCGTTCTCGAGGAAGCGCGCGGCCTCCCCCGCATCCTCGGTGACGCAGAAGGGGCGCATCGCGCCGAAGCGCAGCGTCTCGGGGTTCTTGCCGACGCCGCGGCGTATCTCCTCGAAGCGCCGGCGGGCGGCGGCCAGCATGGCGGGGGTGAAGTGGCGCGGCGTCACCATCACCACGCAGTCGCGCTCGGCGGCGTAGCGGTGCAGGTCGGGATTGTCGCCCGCCACCCAGACCTCCGGCATCGCGCCCGCGGGACGCGGCGCAATGTGCGTGACGGGCATGGCGTAGTGCGCGCCGTCATGGGCGAAGGTCTCGGCGCCGAAGGCCTTCTCCATCATGCCCATCACCTCGAGCAGGCGGGGCGTCGATTCCGACAGGTCCTGGCCGAAGCGCTCGAATTCATAGGGCTGGTAGCCGCTGCCGATGCCGAGAACGAGCCGCCCATGCGTCAGCGCGTCCACCATGCCGACCTCCGCGATCAGCCGCGCCGGATGGTACAGCGGCACGATGACGACGCCGGAGGCGAGGCGGATGCGGCTCGTCTCCCCCGCCAGCCGCGCGACCATCATGAGCGGCGAGGGGCAGACGCAGTAGTTGGAGAAATGATGCTCGGCGAACCAGGCGATGCCGAAGCCGGCCTGCTCGGCGGCCTTCACCTGCGCGATGGCGGTGTCGTAGATCGCCGCGGTCGGCGTGCCGCGGTCGCGATAGCCCATCAGGCTGAACAGGCCGACATCCATGCTGCGCTTCCTTCCCCTGGTTGCGCCGATGCTCCCGCCGGCGCCCCTTTCGCGCAAGCCCGGCTTGCCGGGGCGGCGCGGGCGCGCTGATCTGCGGCGGCAGACCAGGGTGGAGAAGCGCGTGATCGTCATCGGCCGCGGCAGCGTGCAGCAGGAGGAATGCGACGTGATGGGGCACATGAATGTGCGCCACTACGTCGCGCGGGTGGCCGATGCGCTGTCCTGGCTGCTGCTGGAGGCCGGGCTGCCGGTCCCGGCGCAGCGCCTGGCGGTGCGCGACCAGCACATCCGCTTCCTGCGGGAGATGGCGCCCGGCACGCCCTTCACCATCCTGGGCGGCATCATCGGGGCGGAAGCCGGGCGGCTGCGCTGCTTCGCCGAGATCCGCAACAGCGCGACCGACCAGCCCGCCGCGACCTTCGTCACCGACCTCGGCGCCTTCGACGATGGGCCCCTGCCGGCCCTGCCGCGGGCCGCGGCGCTCAAGGTCGCCCGGCCCGACCATGCGGCGCCGCGCGGCCTAGGCTTCGATCCGCCCCGCGCCCTGCCGGATCGGGCGGCGTCGCGCGCCATGGGCCTGGCCGAGGCCTATCGCGGCGCCGTCCGCCCGCATGAGTGCGACGCGGACGGCATCATGCGCCCGGACGGCGTCATCGCCCGCGTCTGGGACGGCGTGCCGAACCTGCGCAACCGCGGCACGGGGCTCGGGGTGAAGGAGGAAGGGGTCGGCGGCGCGGCGCTGGAATACCGCCTCGTGCATCTCGCGCCGCTGCGCGCCGGCCAGTTGGTGACGGTGACGAGCGGCCTGCGCGCGCTCGGCGAGAAGACCACCACCTGGACGCACATCCTGCACGATGGCGAGACGGGCGCGCCGGTCGCGGCGGCGGAAGCCGTGGGCGTCGCCTTCGACCTCAAGGCGCGCAAGGCGATCCCGATCCCGCCGGCGCAGCGCGCGGCGCTGGAGGTGCTGCTGGTGCCGGGCCTGGGCCTGTAGCCGGGCGGCGGCCCGCGCCGCGCATCCCCCTGGCGCGGCGGGCCTTCCAGGCCCTATGTCGGCGGCAAGCACAGGGAGGATACAACCCATGACCTTCGCCATCGGCCGCCGCGCCGCGCTCGGCCTGCTCGCCACCGCCGGCGCCGCGCGCGCCCAGACCGTGCAACGCCCCGCGCGCATCGTCATCGGCTTCCCGCCCGGCGGGTCCTCCGACGTGGTCGCGCGGCTGTATGCCGAGCGCCTGCGCGGCGCCTACGCGCCGTCCATCGTGGTGGACGGGCGGGTCGGCGCGGCCGGGCGGATCGCGGTCGAATTCGTCAAGGGCGCGGATGCGGACGGGCTGACCTGGCTGCAGACGCCGGCCTCCATGCTGACGCTCCAGCCGCATGTCTTCCCGCGGGAGGTGCGCTACGACGCGCTGACGGACCTGATCCCGGTCTCGACCGTCTGCACCTTTCCCTTCGCCTTCGCCGTGCCGAAGGACCATCCGGCGCAGAGCCTGCCGGCCTGGATCGACTGGGCGAAGGCGCAGCGCGGCGATATCGCCTGGGCGTCGCCCGCTGCGGGATCGGCGCCGCACTTCATGGGCATCGTGCTCGGCCGGAAGATCGGCGTGTCGATGAACCACGTGCCTTATCGCGGCGCCGCGCCGGCGGTGCAGGACGTGATCGCGGGGCGGCTCGCCTGCTTCATCGGCGTGCTGGGGGATGTCTCGACGCATCACGGGCAGGGGCTGCGGCTGCTCGCCGTCTCCTCCGCCGCGCGCAATCCGCGCTTCCCGGATGTGCCGACCTTCGCCGAGCTCGGCCACCCGGACCTCAACAAGGACGAATGGTTCGGCGCGCTGCTGCCCGCCGGCACGCCCGCGTCGCTGGTCGATGGCCTGCATCGCGCGATCCGTGCCGCGGCCGCGACGCCGGAGATGGTCGCAGCGCTCGAACGGCTGGAATACGCGCCCACCACCTCGGACACCCCCGCCGCCTTCGCCGCCCGCATCCGGGCGGAGCGGGAGGACTGGGCCCGCATCGTGCGCGACAGCGGCTTCCGGCCGGAGAACTGACGCCGGCGGCCGGATGCCCCGGCCGCGCCGGGACACCCGGCGCGTGGCCGAGGCACGGCGCCCATGCCGCCGGGGCGGCCCGCTGCCGGCGCGGCGATCGCCGAGCCTGGACGCCGCGCGCGCCCGCGCTACCTTCGGCCCATCACAGGGGATACCCATACATGGACGGAACGCAGATGCCCGGCCCCGCCGCGGCGCTCACGGCACGCTACGGCGCCGGGGCTGAGCCCAAGGCCGGCCCGTGGAACGACACCATCGCGCTGCTGCTCTCGCACCGCTCGGTGCGCGGCTACCGGCCCGACCCGCTGCCCGCGCATACGCTCGAGACGCTGATCGCCGCGGCGCAATCCGCCGCGACCTCGTCGAACCTGCAGACCTGGTCGGTGGTCGCGGTGGATGATCCGGCGGTGCGCAAGGAACTGGCCGAGGTCGCGGGCAACCAGAAGCATATCGAGCAATGCCCGCTGTTCCTCGTCTTCCTCGCCGACACCTCGCGCAACGCGCGGCTGGCCGAGGCCGAGGGGACCGAGCTCGCCGGCCAGCCCTTCCTCGAATCCTTCCTCGTCGCCGCGATCGACGCCGCACTCGCCGCGCAGAACGCGGTGGTGGCGGCGGAAAGCCTGGGCCTCGCGAATGTCTACATCGGCGCGCTGCGCAACGACGTGACGCGCGTCGCCCGCCTGCTCGGCCTGCCGCCGGGCGTGGCGCCGGTCTTCGGCCTGTGCGTCGGCTATGCCGCCGAGGGCCGGGAAGGGGAGGTGAAGCCCCGCCTGCCCCAGGCCGCCGTGCTGCACCGCGAGCGCTACGACGCCGAGGATGCTGGCCACCGCGCCGCCTACGACCCGCGCATGGCGGCCTTTTCCGCCCGCAACGAGATGGCGGCCGATACCTGGACCAAGCGCGTGATCGCGCGGCTGGGCACCATGCGGGCGCTGAACGGGCGGGACCGGCTGAAGGACGCGCTGATCGCACTGGGCTTCCCGCTGCGCTGACCGCGACCGGGGTGTGATCCGCCGCGGCTGCGGCGGGTCCCCACTTCCGGTAAGAACGTTCCGATGTCGCATCAGTATGGAACGATATCGGAACGTCGTGCCGGCCTGGCGCTTTCCGGGCTGGTCGTCTTCGCCTTCCTGTTGCGCCTGCCGGGCCTTGCCGGCGACGCCCCCTGGATCGACGAGGCGGCCAGCATCGGCCTCGGTTCCCTCCCCTGGGGCGTGGTGTTCGGGGACATGGCGCGGATCGAGGCGAGCCCGCCCGGCTATTACGCCATCGCCGGCCTGGTCGGCCGGGTCGCGGGGCCGGCGCCGGAACCGCTGCGGCTGCTCTCGGCCCTTGCCGCCGCGCTCGCCGTCCTGCCCGTCTTCCTGTTCTGCCGGGCGGCCTTCGGGTCGCGCGCGGCCTGGGTCGCGGCCTGCCTCGTCGCGCTGCACGGCAGCCTGATCCGCCACGGGCAGGATGGGCGGACCTACGCGCTGCTGTTCCTGCTGTTCTGCTGTGCGCTGTTCGCCGCGCAGCGGCTGGTGGGCGCGGCGCGGGACGGGCGGCGTGGCGCGGGCGCGGTCCTGGCCCTCGGCCTGCTGCAGGGGGCGATGCTCTGGCTGCACCACACGGCGGCGATCGCCAATCTCGCCCTCAACCTCTTCGTGCTCGTGGCGCTGGCCGCGGGTGGCGCGCGGGTCGCCGCCGGCCTCGCGCGGCTGGCGGCGGCGGATGCGATCGGGCTCGCGCTGGGCGCGGCGCCGATCCTCTGGGCGCTGGGGCATGCGACGGACGGCGCCTTCGTCACGCGCTGGATCGCCCCGCCGGGCCTGATGGACACGGCGCTGATCTATGCGCGCGACGTGGTCGCGCCCTTCCACTCCCCGCTGTCGGCGCTGACGCTGACGCTGACCGCCGCGGGGCTCACGCTCGCTGTCCTGGCGCGCGCGCCGGTGGGGCGGGCGGAACGGCTGGCGCTGGTCGCGATGCTCGCCTTCGCCGGGCTGGCCTTCCCGCTGGTCAGCCAGCACTGGCCGGTGCTGGTCGACCGGACCGTGCTGTTCCTGGTGGCGCCGGTCGCGGCTGGCGCGGCCGCCGGCCTCGCGCTGCTGCCGCGCCGGGCCTTCCTCGCGGCGGCGGCGCTGCTGCTCGCGCTGCACGGCTTCGGCGCGCTGCGCTTCCACCTGCTGCCGCTGACGCGCGAGGACTGGAACGGGGTCGCCGCGCTGCTCGCCGAACGCATGGCCCCGGGTGACCGGATCGTCGTGACCGACAGCGTCTTCGCCCTGGTCTCGCTGCGCGCCGCGGCGGGCGGTGCGCCGCTGGAGGCGCTGCTCGTGCCTGCCGCCTCGCCGCTCGAGCGGCGCTCGGCGGAACTGCTCGCGCCGGAGGCGATGGTGGCGGCGCAAGCGCTGTGCCCGCTGCTGCGCGGCGCCGGCGCGGCCTGGATCATTACCCGGTCGGTGCCGCCGCGCGTGGCGGAGGACATGACATTCACCACCTGGCCGGCGGTGCGGTCCGCACTCACCCAGGCCGGCGGCGAAAGGCTCGAGGCGCTGGCGCTGGGCGGCATCGCCATCGAACGCTGGCGCCCGCCCACCGCCTGCTGAGCGGCTAGCCGGCCTGGCGCAGCCGCTGGTCGAAATAGGCGACGGTGCGGCGCAGCCCGTCCTCGAGCGGCACCTTCGGTTCCCAGCCGAGCAGGCGCTTGGCGAGGCCGATGTCGGGGCAGCGGCGCACCGGATCGTCCTGTGGTAGAGGCCGCTTTTCCAGCAGCGAGGAATCGCCGCACAGGGCCAGCACGCGGTCGGCCAGTTCCCGCACCGTGATCTCGTGCGGGTTGCCAAGGTTGACCGGGCCCGTCACCTCGTCGTCGGTGGCCATCAGGCGCATCAGCCCGTCGACCAGGTCGTCGACGAAGCAGAAGGCGCGGGTCTGGGTGCCTTCGCCATAGATCGTCACCGGCTTGCCCGACAGCGCCTGGACGATGAAGTTCGACACCACGCGCCCGTCGTTCGGATGCATGCGCGGGCCGTAGGTGTTGAAGATCCGCGCCACCTTGATGCGGACATTGTGCTGGCGCCGGTAGTCGAAGAACAGCGTCTCGGCGCAGCGCTTGCCCTCGTCGTAGCAGGCGCGGGGCCCGAGCGGGTTGACCGAGCCGCGGTAATCCTCGGTCTGCGGATGCACCTCCGGGTCGCCATAGACCTCGCTGGTCGAGGCCTGCAGCACCTTGGCCTTCAGCCGCTTGGCGAGGCCGAGCATGTTCAGCGCGCCGGAGATGGACGTCTTGGTCGTCTGCACCGGGTCGAACTGGTAGTGCACCGGCGATGCCGGGCAGGCGAGGTTGTAGATCTCGTCCACCTCCACATAGAGCGGGAAGGTGACGTCGTGGCGCATCGCCTCGAACTGCGGGTGCGGCAGCAGGTGCGCGATGTTGTCCCGCGTGCCGGTGAAGTAGTTGTCGACGCAGAGCACCTGGTGGCCCTGCGCGAGCAGGCGTTCGCAAAGATGGGACCCGATGAAGCCGGCCCCGCCGGTCACCAGCACGCGCTTGCGCGAGATCATGCCCTGCGCCTCTCCCTGTCCTTCTCGACCATTCCCTCGACCGTCGCGTCGAGACCCGCGACGAAGGCATCCCATGTGAACAGCCGCGCCCGTTCCCGGCCGGCCGCACCTAGCCGTTCGCACAAAGCGGGGTTTCGCGCCAGTTCCACCATGCGGGCGGCGAAGGCGCCGGGGTCGTCGGCCTCGAGGAAGCCGGTCGCGCCATGCATCACAGATTCGCGTGGCCCGCCGCGGTCCACCGCCACGACCGGCCGGCTGGCGGCCATCGCCTCGATCGGCGTCAGGCCCCAATCCTCGTTGAAGGCGGTGAACAGCAGCGCGCCGCAGCCCTCGTACAGGTCCCGCATCTCCGAATCCGTGGCGCCGATGCGGAATTCCACATCGCCGATCTCCCGGCCGCGGGCCATCAGGGCCTCGGCATGGCTGCGGCTCTTGTCGTCCACCATGCCGGCCAGGACAAGCCGCCATCCGGGCAGGTGGGGCTTCGCCAGGGCGAAGGCCTCGAGCGCCAGCGACAGGTTCTTGGTCCACATGATGCGCCCGGCGACCAGGAAATAGCGTTCCGCGGGGCGTCCGGGGCCGATCCGCGCCGCATCGATGCCGGGATAGAGGATCCGGGCCCGCCCGGTGGGCCAGAGCCCGCCGGCCTCGATCCGGTCCCGCACGGTCCGGCTGATCGCGACCACCTCGGCATAGTTGCGCCAGCAGGCGCGGTCGATCGCGCGCCAGCCCGCTTCGGCGGCCAGCGCCAGCGGCCGCAGCGCCCCCGCGCGGTCGAGCAGCCGGGCGCGATAGGCCTCGTCATAGGCCGCGCGGAGCGGGGTGAAGCACAGCGCCATGACCGGCTTCGACCGGTTGCGCAGCGTCAGCAGGTCGCCCAGCCCGTCGCAGGAGACGACGAGCGTGTCGTAGGAAGCGGGGTCGATCCGCGTCGCCGCGATGCGCGCCGCCGCGCCCAGCACGGGCAGGTAGGCGCGCCGGACCGAGACGCGGCCATGCTCGACGATCCCCGCCGCGGCGAGCTCCGGATAGGTGCCGGCGGCGTCGTAGTGGCCGGTGTGCAGCGTCACCTGATGGCGGCTGCGGCGATGGATTTCGAGCAGCGTCCGCTCCAGCCCCGACTTCAGGTAGATCCAGGGATGGTAGATCGCGACGCGCATCAGGCGGCCTCCGCGCGAAGCAGGCGCGCATGCAGCGCGAGCAGCCGGTCGATATGCGCCTCCCAGGTGAAGCGCGCGGCCAGCCGACGGTTCTCGGCCCCCGCCGCTGCGCAGGCCGCCGGGTCGTCCCACAGCCGCGCGAGCCCCGCGATCATCCCCGCCTCGTCGCCCGGCGCGTGGCGATGCCCCGCGAAGTCCAGCGTGACGGCGGAGGAGACGATGGCGCAGCCCGAGGCCATGGCTTCCGCGACCGACAGCCCGAAGGTCTCGGCATGGGTGGGGGAGAGGAAGATCCGCGCCTCCCCCAGCGCCCGCCAGTAGCGGTCGTCGCCCTGCGCCTCCTCGAAGGCCAGGTTCGCCGGCGCGGCGGCGCGCAGCGCGGCGAGGTCCGCCCCCCAGCCCGCGGCGCGGAAGGGGATGCGCGGCAGGGCCCGCGCCGCGGCGAGCAGGTGGTGCACGCCCTTGCGACGGTCGAGCCGCCCGGCGAACAGCACAAAGGGCGCGCGCGCGGCGGCCGGGCGCAGCCGGTCCCAGGCGATGCCCGGCGGGATGACGTGGCTGCGCCCGGCCGGCGCCCCCAGCGCCACGCCCTGCGCGCGGGAGGCGTCCGAGAGGAAGATCGTGGCATCGTAGCGCGCGACGACGATGCGCCGTTCCATCGCGGCGAAGGCGCGGCCGATCAGCGGCCCCTTCATCGCCAGCCATTCGCGCCCGAACAGGCCGAGCATGGTGCAGGCGACCGGCCGCCGCGCGCGGCGCGCCGCGGCGAGCGCCGGCAGCGCGGCGTTGAAGTTGAAGGCCTGCACCGAATCGTGCCGCGCCGCGGCGGCGGCGATGCGCCCGATGCCGAGCGCCATGGCGTGGCGCGGCAGGCGCAACCGGATCGTCGGTACGCCGTCGAAGGCCGTCACGGCCGGGTCGCCGGTGGTCACGACCTCCACCGCGATCCCGCGCGCGATCAATCCCCGCGCGGTCGCGAGCACCACCGCTTCCCCGCCGCCGCGCACCTCCGGCGGGAAGCATTCATGCACCAGCAGGATGGAGCGCGGCATCACAGCACCGGCGACCGCGCACGCACGGATTCGCGCAGCAGCACCCAGGCGAGCACCGCCGCGCGCGGCAGGCCGAAGACCAGGCGCGCGAGAAGGTGGGCCGGGTTGCGCAGCCGCCCCCGGTCGGTGAAGCGCAGCACGACATAGGGCAGCGTGAAGGCCAGGAAGCCCGCATGCAGCGGCGCCAGCAGCAGGCCGAGCGCCAGCAGGTCGAAGGCCGCGGTCAGCCGCGTGAGGAAGACGCCGAGGAACAATTCGCGCCGCAGCGCCGGGAAGGCGCGCACCAGGGCGGGCCAGTGCCGCATGGTGCGCGGCGCCAGCAGCCATTCGCGGAAGGAGATGGCGAAGACCTCGTGATGCACCTCCGCCGCCGCGGCATGGCCGGTGCGGTGGCCGGCGAGCCGCACCGTCCAGCCGAGCGCGGTGTCCTCGCCGTAGAAGCGGTCGACGAAGGCGGCGGGGAAGCCGCCCACCGCGCGGAAGACGGCCGCGTCGTAGAAGATGTTGCAGGTCTCGAAGTATGGCGTCGGGCCGGTGACGCTGACCGTCTTCTCGAGCAGCCGCCGCGGCTGGCCGGGATGGGGCAGGGTGCGGCCCTGCACCAGCGCGAACCCCTCGGCGATCGCGGCGGCGCCGGCCGCGATCCAGCCCGGCGTCGCCTCGCAATCGTCGTCGATGAAGGCGAGGATGGCGCCGCGCGCGCGGTCCGCGCCGTATTGCCGCGACGGCCCCGGGCCGCGGAAGGCGGTGCGGTGGTAGGCGATGGGCACCTCGCTGGTCGCGGCGAGGCCGGCGACCACGGCATCCGTCCCGTCCTCGGTCACGTTGTGCACGACGATCACCTCGTACCGGTCGCGCGGCCAGTCCTGGGCGAGCAGCGAGAGCAGCAGGCGGCGCAGCAGCGCCGGGCGGCCATGCGTCGGCACGATCACGCTGACGAAGGGGGGCGCGGTCGCGCTCATGCCGCGCGGTCGTCCGCCGCGGCGCCGCGCGCGAGGCCCTCGACCGGGCGCCGCCGCAGCCCGGCCAGGCGCGTCGGCGGGAACCAGCCCGGCGCGACATGGCGGAAGGCTTCCTCATCCGGCAGGCGGCGCAGCGCCTGGGCCTTGCGGCGCGCGTCGAGCGTCTTCGGCAGGTGGCGCAGGTTCCAGGCGAGCCCCCGCCAGCGCGCGCCGCGCGGCGCGTGCAGCGAGGCATCGGCCAGCGCGTGCAGGATCGCCGCCGGCACCCACCAGGCGAGCCGCCGCGCGCCGAAGGCCTTCAGCCCCATGCGCAGCCGGTTCTTCACCGCGTGGAAGACGATGTCGGGATGGCTCGGCCCGACCGCGGCGCCGACATGGTGGAAGGCCGTCGCGTCCGGTACCACGCGGCAGCGGTGCCCGGCCAGCGCGAGGCGCAGCGCGAGGTCCGGTTCCTCATAGGCGTAGAAGAAATCGGCGTCGAAGCCCCCGGCCTCGACCAGCGGCCAGGGGCGGCAGAGCAGCGCCGATGCGTTGGCCCAGGCGACGTCGCGCGGCGCCTCCGCCGTCGCCACCGGCGCGCCTTCCTCAAGGTCCCAGGCGAGGCCGAGGCGCGAGATCGCGCCGCCATAGGCGTTCAGCACATCCGGCCGGTGCGCGAACAGCACGCGGCCGCCCACCATCGCCAGGAGCGGGTCGGCTTGCATCGCCGCGACCGTCGCGCGCGTCCAGCCGCGGTCGAGTTCGACATCGCTGTCCACGAAGGCGACGAAGCCATCCGTCGGCGCCGCGGCGAGGCCGAGGTTGCGCGCCGCCGCCGGCCCTTCCGGCGCCTTGCGCCGATACGCGATGCGCAGCGGCAGCCGCGCCGCGAGCGATGCCACGGCATCCCGCGTCCCGTCCGTCGAGCCGTTGTCGACGAGCAGGATCGAGGCTGCCCCGGCCGGCCAGTCCTGCGCCGCGATGGCGCCGAGCGTGCGCGGCAGGTCCGCCGCGCGGTTGAAGGCGGGCACGACGAACAGCACCGGCGCGCTCACGGCACCGCACCGTCGCGCGCGGTGGCGAGCAGCGCCGCGGCGATGGCAAGGCTGTACCAGGACGGATCCCACCAGAGCGAGAAGTCGACCGTCTGCTGCACCGCCTGCGCGCCGATGCCGAGCGTCAGGCCGAGGGCGATGCCGCGCGTGCCGCCCGAGCAGCGCCGCACCGCCGCCGCACCGCGCCAGAGGATGCCGCCGAGCAGCAGCAGGAAGCCGACCAGGCCGGGCAGCCCCGCCTCGGCGAGCATGAGGATGTAGAGGTTGTGCACCGGGGCCGCCGCGCGCACGCCGGCGCTCTCTGCCGTGGCCGTCACCGCGGCGAGTTCCAGCGCGATGCCCGCGGAAAGCTCCGCCATCCTGGCGCCCGATCCGGCCAGCCCGGCGCCGAGCAGCGGATGCCTGTCGAACACCTCGAGCGCGGCGCGGTTGTAGTCGGCGCGGAAGGTGACGGAGCGCGCGAAGTCGCCGCGGAACCGCTCGGCGATGTCGCCGGCGAAGGGCGTGAGCGCGGCCGCGAGCAGCAGCAGCGCCCAGATCGCCCCGCCCGCGGCGGCGCGCGCCGGCAGTGCGCGCAGCGCCAGCGCGCCGAGCGCCACCCCGCCGAGGGCGGCTAGCATCAGCAGGCCCGGGGCGCGCGACTTGGCCGCGAAGACGCCCGCCATGGCGGCGATGGTGATGACGAAGCCCGCCGCCCGCAGCGCCCGGCTGCGCGAGAACAGCGCGAGGCCGAAGGCGCCGGGTGCGAGCATCAGCAGCCAGGGCGCGAGGATGTTCGGATGCCCCATGGAGCCGCGCGCGCGGTTCTCGAAACCCTCCACCAGCGTCTCGGCCGCGCCGCCGAAGGTCGCGAGCAGGCTGTCCCCGGCGCGGAACGCAACCTGCAGCACGCCGAGCCCGGATTGCGCCAGTACCGTGATGCCGAAGGCGGCGGCGAGCGTGCGCCACAGCGCCGCGTCCATCCGCCTCGCCAGCAGCGCGAGGAGCAGGGCGAACTTCACGACGCGCATCGTCTCGGCCGCGGCGAGGTCCATCCGCTCGGCGGCCAGCGTCGAGACGAGGCAGGCGGCGAGCAGGGGCTGCACCGGCCAGGTGGGAAAGGGCGTCGCCGGCACCTCCGGCGCGCGCCCGAGCGCGCGCTCGGCGACGATGGCCAGCAGCAGCGCGAGCAGCAGCGGGTCGGCCGGGATCCAGAACAGGCCCTCGCCGACGGGCGTGCCCGTCAGCGCCGCGAAGGGGCGGAAGTAGTGCCGGTTGTAGGTCAGCGCGAGCACCGCGAAGCCGGCGAGGACCTCGACCGGCCGGCGCGTGAGCAGCATCAGCGCGGCGACGGCGACGAGGCCCATCGACGCGGCGAGCCCCTTCGCGCCGAGCCCCGGCAGCGCCAGGGCGAGCGCGGCGGCGACGAGCCCGCCGCCGAGCGCCAGCGCCGCCGGGAGGAGGCGTGGCAGGCCGGGCGCGCTCACGGCCGACCGAGGCCCTCGAAGCGGAGCAGCGTGATGGCGTGCGGCGGCACCCGCACCACCGTCTCCGCGCCGCTGCGGCCGAGCTCGCGCCGCTCCAGCCGGATCTCGCCTTCCCCGCCCAGGTGGAAGCGGCCGCGCGGGCCGGCGCGCGCCTGTTCCGCCCAGCGCAGGCCGGGGATGCGCAGCAATTCCGTGCCCACATGCGCGTCGGGTGCCTCGGCCGAAAGCGTCTCGGCGGTGACGGACGCGGCGCCGGTCGCGCCGGCGAGCGCGATGCGCGCCTCGATCGCCGCGCCGGGGTGCTTGTTGACCAGCAGCAGCGTCAGCACGCGCCCATCGGCCGCGCGGGTGGCGAGCGCATCGAGATAGGGCACGTCGCGCGTCGCCGCGACGAAGCCGAGGTCGCGCGTGGCATAGGTCGCGACCTCCACCTCGGTCGCGAGCAGCCCGGCCTCCATGCCGCGGGAGACCATGCGGAACGCCTCGGCATTCGCGTTCGCGACCCAGCGCCCGCCGCGACGGCCGATCCAGCCCATGAACATGGGTTCGTTCAGCTTGAAGAAGTTCGCGACCTCGAGCGCCGGTTCCTCGGCGAAGGCGGCGAGGATCGAGGCGACGTAGATCGCCGAGCCCATGGTCTTGGCGTGGTCGATCCAGGGCGAGGCCGGGTCGATGGCGAACAGCGGCCCCCATTCGGTCACCGCGAGCGCGATGCGCCCGGCGCGGGCCGGCGCGAAGCGTGCGATCTCGGCGCGCGTGTCGGCCAGGTTGCGCGCGACCTGCCGGGGGAAGGCCCACATCGCGGCATAGACGGCGAGCGGGTCCGCCTCGCGCCCGTCGGCCACCAGCGGCGCATAGGCGTTGTGCACGGCGAGCGCGTCGATCTCGCCCCCCGCGCGGCGCAGCACCACTTCGTTCCAGCGATCGAAGGCGTTGAAGCGGTAGCGGCCGAAATTGCGCAGCCCGATCGCCATGATGCGGATTTGCGGATCGACGGCGCGCATGGCGCGGGCGAATTCCACCACCCGGTCGGCGTAGCGCTCGGGCGTGGTGTGGCCGCCCGAGGCGTCGCCGTCGATGTAGAGCTCGTTGCCGATCTCCCACCATTCGACGCGCCCGTCGCGCGGCGACCGGCCGCCCTCGCCGTTCACGTAGCGCACCCAGTCGGCCGCCATGCGCGCCGTGCCGTTGCCGGCATTGACGGTGACGAGCAGCCCCGCGCCGATCTGCCGCGCGAAGCCGAGCGCCTCGTCCGTGCCGAAGCCGTGGCGGTATGTTTCGGTCGCGCCGGGATGCGTCGGCGTGGTGGCGCGGGCCGATTGCGGGCCGATGCCGTGGCGCCAGTCATAGGCATCCGACCAGACGCCGCCGGGGAAGCGCACGAGGGAGATGCCGAGCCCGCGCGCGATCGCGGTGATCTCGGGCTGCAGGCGTCCCGCCTCGGCCTCCCACAGCCCGTTGGCGTCGCGGATGACCTCGATGTTGGTGCCGAAGATGCCGCGCGGGATCTGGCGGCGGACGGTGTCGGTCGCCACGCGCACGCGGGCGGGCAGTACGGCGGGCGCGGGTGCCGCGGGTGGCGCCGCGGCGGGTGCGGCGGCGGCGGCCAGCGACACGCTGGCGAAGCGCGCCGCGCCGCGCGTGCCCTCCACCGCGACGAAGACAATCGCGCCTTCGATCGCGCGCCCGTCGGGGACGGACAGCGCCTCGGCCCGGCGGGACGGCGCGCCATCCCCGCGCAGCGTGACGAACAGCGGTTCGGCGCCGCGGCGCAACACCGCGAGGCCCACGACGGCGGTCGCGCCGCCCTCGGCGCCCAGCGTCGCCTCCAGCGTCAGGCGCCGCCCGCGCACCGCTTCGGCCGGCAGCAGCTGCCCGATGGCGTAGGGCTGCGGCCCCGGCGTGTTGCGGCCATTGGGCGAAAGCTCGAGCACGCCGCCGGGCAGGATCCGCAGGCTGCCCTTGCCCGCCACCGCGCCGTCCAGCGACCAGCCCGCGGGCGGCGTGCCGCCGGCCGAGAAATCCCCGTTCGCGACCAGCGCGCGCGCGGGCCCCGCCAGCGCCAGCGCGGTCAGCAGGACGAGCGCGGCGATGCGCATGGTCAGCTCCTGTGCAGCGACGGGCCGAGGTAGCGGCGGCGCGTCCAGGCCCGTGCCGCGCCGCGCAGGCTCGGATCGACGCCGAGCAGCCGGCTCGCCGCGAGGGCGAGCGCCGCCGCGTGGCACAGGCCGGTCGCCGCCGTCGCCAGCGCCGCGCCCGTCGGCCCGAAGGATGGGACGAGGAGGAGCAGCAGCGCCGTGTCGAGGATCACCGCGCCGATCGAGATCGAAACGATCTCGCGGTTGCGGCCGGTGACGGCGAGCAGGCCGCCCGCCGCGCCCGCGGCGGCGATGGCGCCCTGCGCCGCGAGCAGGATCATCAGCGGCGTCGTCGCCGCGTCGAAGCCGGCGCCGAAGGCCGGCAGCAGGAAGGGCCAGGCGGCGGCGAGCGCGACGACCGAGGCCATCGCCATGCCCGTGGCCAGCAGCGCGGCGCGCCCCGCGCTCGCCTGCAGCGCCACGCGGTCGCCCGCCGCGGCGTGGCGCGCGAGTTCGGGCCCGACGAGCGAGGCGACCGCCGCGCTCGCCAGCGCGACGGTGAGCGCGAGGCGGGAGGCGACGCTGTAGGGGCCCGCCTCCTCGGGGCCGAGCAGGATGCCGAGCATGATGATGTCCAGCCGCTCGATCAGCGCCGTCACGATCATGCCCAGGACCAGCGTCGTGCCCGACTGCAGCCAGCGTGCGCGCTCGCTTGCGTCCGGCACGATGCCGGGCGCGCGCGGCAGGCGGCGGCGCGCGGCGAGCGCGGCCGCCGCGCCGGTCGCGAGCGCGGCCGCGGCCATGAGCCAGAGCGCGTGGTGCGGCCGGAGTTCGACGAAGGCCGCGGCGAGGAGCGCGAGCAGCATCACCAGCAGCGGTCGCGCGAAGTTGATCGTGGCGTCGGCGCGCAGCGGCTGCCCGCTCGCCTGGAGCAGTCCGGCCGACAGCGCGCCCCAGGCCAGCAGCGGCACGAGCGCCGCGGCCGCCAGGGCGGCGTGCACGTCCGCGCGCAGCGGCGGCAGCAGCAGGAACCACGCGGCGAGCGCGAGGGCGAGGCCGCCGGCGGCAAGCAGGCAGAACTGCCGTGCCGCACGCAGGAAGCCGGCCAGCCGCGCATCCTGCCCTTCCGCCAGGTAGACCGGCACGAAGCGGATCGCGGCGACCGGCATGCCGAGCCCGCCCGCGATCGCCATCACCGTGGCCGCGGCAAGGAAGCCGGCGAAGACGCCGAGCCCCTCGGCGCCGAGCAGGCGCGCGAGCACGATCTGCAGCGCGAAGCCCGCGACCACCGCCCCGCCCTTCAGGCCGAGCGCGAGGACCGATCGCGTGGCCGACAGCCCGCCGGCACGGTTCGAGGCGTCCAAACCCTGTTCCCCAGATCACACGCCGCGCCATCCAGGGCGCCAAGGCATCGTTTCGATATTGAAGCGTAACGTTACGCGAGAATAAAGTCCGGACTGTGCGGGGGCGCCACAGACGGGCCCGCCATCCGGTCCGACCGGCGGCGGCCGAGGGGAGTGACGCGGTGGACATCACGATGGCATCGGCCGCCCGGCGCCTCGACCGGTCCCAGGGGCGCGCGACATGACGCGGGCTTCCACCCTTGCGGAGGGCGAGGTCCGGCGACGTCGTGGCCGCCCGACCCTGGCGCGGCCGGCGCGCGGGCGGCTCGCGCTCGTCGCGGGGCTGCTGCCCTGCGCCGATGCCGCGGTGCTGGCGCTCGCGGGCGCGCTCGCCACGGCCGCGGCCGACGATGCCGGGGCGCAGGACCATGCCCGGCATCTCGCGGCCACGGTCGTGGGGATCGCGGCCTATGTCGCGGCCGGCACGATCGCCGGGCAGTACCGCTCCGAGGGCCTGGACCGGCGCGCGGGCGTGCTGCGGCATGTCGCCGGGGCCTTCGCGCTGGCGCTGCTGGTGACGCTGGCCGTCGCATTCCTGTGGGATGGCGGGATCGCGCTGTCGCGCGGCTGGCTGCTGGGCTGGGCCGGGCTCGGCATGGCCGGCCTTGCGCTGGCCCGTACGGCGCTGGCGCTGCGCCTCGCTGCCTGGCGGGCGACGGGCAGGCTGGCCGAGCGCGTCGCCGTGGTCGGCACGGGGCCGCAGGCCGAACGGCTGGCGGCGGCCCTCTCGGCGCCGGATCGCGCGGGGGAGGTGCTGCTCGTCGGACGCTTCGGCGCCCATCGCGGCGCGGATCTGGACGGGGACATCGACGACCTGCTGCGCGCCGCGCCGGATCTCGCGCTGGACGCGGTGTTCGTCGCGCTGCCCTGGTCGATGCCGGACCAGGTGGCGGAAGCCTGCCTGCGGCTGCGCGACCTGCCGGTCGATGTCCGCCTCGCCCCGGACCTCGCCGCCTGGGAGTTGCCCGCGGGCGCGGCGCGCATCGTCGCGGGGCGCCCGGCGGTGGAGGTCTGGGGCCGGCCGCTGCGCGACTGGCGCGGCATCGCCAAGCGCGCGGAGGATCTGCTCATCGGCTCCGCGCTGGTGGTGCTCTTCGCGCCGGTGATGCTGGCGGCGGCGATCGCCGTGCGGCTCGACAGCCCGGGGCCGGTGCTGCTGCGCCAGCGCCGCTTCGGCTTCGCGAACGAGCCGATCCTCGTGCTGAAGTTCCGCACCATGCACCAGGCGCTGGGCGACCCGACGGGCGCGCGCGCGACCGTGCCCGGCGATCCGCGCGTGACGCGCGTCGGGCGCTTCCTCCGCCGCACCAGCCTCGACGAGCTGCCGCAGCTGTTCAACGTGCTGGCGGGCGGGATGTCGCTGGTCGGCCCGCGCGCCCATCCGGTCGAGATGCGCGTCGAGGGCCGCCCCTATGGCGAGGCGGTGCGCCACTACGCGGCGCGGCACCGCATGAAGCCCGGCATCACCGGCCTCGCGCAGGTGAATGGCTGCCGCGGCCTGGTCGATACGCTCGAGAAGGCGCAGCGCCGGCTCGACTACGACCTTCTCTATGTCGAGACCTGGTCGCTCTCCCTCGATCTGCGGATCCTGGCCGCGACCGTCACGCGCGGCTTCACCAGCGATGCCGCCTTCTGATCACCCCCCAGCCCAGGAAGCCAAGCGCATGAAGGTCGTGATCCTTGCCGGCGGGTCGGGCACCCGCGCCTATCCCTACACGGAATACCTGCCCAAGCCGATGATGCCGGTCGGCGGCAAGCCGATCCTGCTGCGCGTGATGGAGATCTACGCGCGCCAGGGCATCACCGACTTCGTCCTGTCCGTCGGCTACCGGAAGGAGGTGATCCTCGACTATTTCGAGGGCCGCTCCTTCGGCTGGAAGGTCGAGATCGTCGACACGGGTGCCGCGACCGACACGGGCGGGCGCGTGGCGGGCTGCCGCCACCTGCTGGGCGGCGGGACCTTCATGGCGACCTACGCGGACGGGCTGTCGGACGTCCCGCTCGCCGACCTGCTCGCCTTCCATCGCCGCGCGGGCAAGCTCGCCACCATCACCTCGGTGCCGCTGCGGTCCCAGTACGGCACGATCGAGGCCGATGCCGGCGGCACGATCCACGACTTCCGGGAGAAGCCGGTGCTGCGCGAGCACTGGATCAACGCCGGCTTCTTCGTGATCGAGCCCGCCATCTTCGACCATTGGCGCGGCGAGAACCTGGAACGCGACGTCTTCCCCGGCCTGCTCGCCGGCCGGCACCTCGCGACCTATCGCCATGACGGCTTCTTCAAGTCGATGGACACCTACAAGGACCAGCAGGAAATCGAGGCGATGTTCGCCGAGGGCAGCATGCCCTGGCTCGGCCGGACGGCCGCGGCGGCATGAGCGCGCGCAACCGCTTCTGGGCCGACAAGCGCGTCCTCGTCACCGGCTCCTCGGGCTTCCTAGGCTCCTGGACCGTGAAGGAGCTGAACCGGCGGGGGGCGACCACCATCGGCTATGTGCGCGACCGCGGCCGCCACCTGACGCGCCGCGACGATGCGGAGACCGAGCCGCACTTCACCGTGCTCGGCGCGCTCGAGGACTACGAGACGCTGCTGCGCGCGATCAACGAGCACGAGGCGGACACGGTGCTGCACCTGGGCGCGCAGCCCATCGTCGGCATCGCCAACCGCAACCCGCGGTCGACCTTCGAGGCGAACATCAGGGGCAGCTGGAACCTGCTCGACGCCTGCCGGGAGTTGCGCGGGCAGGTGAAGCGGATCGTCGTCGCATCGTCCGACAAGGCGTACGGCACCGCGCCCGTGCTGCCCTATGACGAGACCATGCCGCTGAACGGCCGGCATCCCTACGACGCGTCGAAATCCTGCACCGACATCATCGCCCAGACCTACCACCACAGCTATGGCCTGCCGGTCTGCATCACGCGGGCGGGGAACTTCTTCGGCGGGCGGGACCTCAACTTCAACCGCATCGTCCCCGGCGTCGCGCGCTGGGCTATCCGGGGCGAACGTCCGGTGCTGCGCTCCGACGGGTCGATGATCCGCGACTACATCTATGTGCGCGACGTGGTGCTCGCCTATCTCGCGCTGGCTGAGGCGATGGAGGACCCCGCTTTGCACGGGGAGGCCTTCAACTTCTCGACCGAGCAGCCGCTCTCGGTGCTCGACCTCACGCGCCGCATCCTCGCCGCGGCCGGGCGGCCGGAGATCGAGCCGATCGTGCTCGGCCAGGCGAGCAACGAGATCCCCGAGCAGCATCTCTCGGCCGCCAAGGCGCGGGCGCGGCTCGGCTGGGCGCCGGCCTTCTCGCTGGACGCGGCGCTTGCCGAGACCATCGCCTGGTACCGGGACTGGCTCGCCGTGGAGGACGCGGCCGCATGAGTTCCGCGCCGGGCAGCCTGCTGCCCGAGATATCGCTCCGCGACCTCGCCGCGCCGCTCCTGCGCCGCCTGTGGACGGTCGTGGCCATCGTGCTGGCCGCGATCCTGATGGCGGGCGTGCATGTCTTCCTGATCCGCGGCGATGCCTGGATGGCGGAGGCGAAGATCCTGGTGCGCCTCGGCCAGGAACAGGCGCCGCTGCCGACCATGCTCGCGGACCGCCAAGCCTTCGTCTCGACCACGCCGGGGCATGTGAACAGCGAGATGGAGCTGATCCGCTCCCGCGACCTGATCGCGCTGGCGGTGGACCGCATCGATCTCGCGCCTGCCGCTCCGCCGCCGGCCGAGGGCCTGGTGGCGCGCGTGAAGCAGGCCGTGCGCGGCGCGGTGCGCGCCGTGCGGGAAGGGGTGTCCGAGGCCCTTATCGCGCTCGGCCTGTCCACGCGGCTGACGCCGCGCGAGGCGGCGATCGAGTCGCTGTCCGGCGCGCTGATCCTCGACAGCCAGCCCAACACCAATGTCGTCACCGCGCGCCTGGTCTGGGGCGCGCGGGAGGTGCCGGAAGCGGCGCTGCGCCTGATCCTCGACCTGTACTTCGAGACGCGCGCGGCGATGTTCCAGGGCCGCCAGGCGGTGGAGTTCTTCACCGAGCGGCGGCGTGAAACGGGCGCGCGCCTCGCCGCGGCCGAGGCCGCGCTCGCCGCCTTCGAGCGCGCCCAGGCGATCACCGTGCCGGAGGAACAGCGCGCCGCGCTCCAGCGCCGCCTCGCCGAGGCCGAGACCGGCCTGGACGCGGCGCGGCTCGACCTCGAACTCGCTGCCATCGCGCTGCGCCAGCTCGAGGCGACGGAGGCCGGCGCGGACGAGACGCGCTCGGGCGTCGCGCTCGCGGGCAATCCGCTGCAGCAGGCGATCGCGTCGGAACTCGCGAGCCTCGGCGCCCGCAGCGCCGGGTCGCAGACCACCCTCGCGGCGCAGGATGCGGCGGTGCGCCGCCAGCGTGCCGAGATCGCCGCGCTGTCGCGCCAGCTGGCCGAGCAGGTGCGCGCGACGCATGACCAGCGCCGCCGCATCCTGGCGGCGCGGGAGACGCTGCGGGACGCGATCGCGGCGGACCTCGCCGCGCTGCAGGCCGCGCTGCCCGACTGGCAGGCGCTGCGGCGGGAGGTCGATTCCGCCCGCCGCGCCTTCGAGTTCAACGACGGCAAGCTGAACGACGCGCTGTCCGTCGCGGCGCTGGAGGAAGCGCGCATCGGCAACGTGCAACTCGTCCAGCGCCCGGCGCTGCGCGCGACGCCAGTCGGCCTGCGCAAGTCGGTGGCGCTCGCGCTCGCCGGCGTACTCGGCGGGATCCTGGCGCTGGCCTGGGTAGCCGTTGCCGCCTTCTTCGACCGCCGGCTGCATGAGGCGGCGGAGGTGGAGCGGCATCTCGACCTGCCCGTGCTGGCGGTGGTGCCGCGCCTGCGCGCGCCCCTGCCGGCGGCCTGAACCATGGCGGGGACCGGACCTTTCGCCGCCGCGGCGGCGACGCTGGCGCGCGGCACGGAACCGGGGCGCCGACGCGCCGTCGCGCTGACCGCCGCCACCTCCGGGGAGGGGGTGACGGTGGCGACGGCGGCGATCGCGCGCGACCTCGCCGATGGCTTCGGGCTCGACGTGCTGGCGGTGTCGCTCGCGCGCGGCCTCGGCGCGCGCTTCGCGGCCACGGTGCCGCGGCTGGCCGAGGCGGATGCCGGCGCCGCGCCGCCCGGCCTCGCGCTGCTCGAAGTCGATGCCGCCGCCCTGCCGCCCGCCGCGCTGCGTGCGCGGCTCGCCGCCATCATCGGCGCGGCGCGCGGCATGGTGCTGGTCGACGCGCCGGCGCTCGATGCCGGGCTTG
>NZ_JAGIYZ010000027.1:30710-54762 GCF_017813355.1 Roseomonas nitratireducens | reverse complement strand
GCCTCGGCCAGGCGCGGCGGGGCGGGGGCGGGCGGCGGCGCGGGGGGCGCGACCGGCACCGGCGGCGGCGCGGGCGGCGTCGGCGGGGTCGGTGTCTCGGGCTGGGGCGGGCTGGGCGGCGGGGCGACGATGATCGGCACGGGCGCTTCGACCGGCGCTTCCGCCCCGCGCGGCGCCTGGTCCGACCCGCCCTGGAACACCACGGCGAAGGAGGGCGGGGGCAGTTCCTCCGGCGGCCGGCCGCGCGGGTCCAGCTCCAGCAGGATCAGCACCACGATGGCCGCGTGCAGCAGCGCCGAGAGCAGCCCCGCCCGCCCGATGCGCGGGCGCGACCGGCGGCGCGGCGCCATCGGGCCCGGCGGCTCGGGCACCGAGGCGGCGGCCGGGGCCGGCGGCGGCTGGCGGTCTTGCGGGGATAGTCGCATCGGGGCGGAGAAGGGCCTTCCGGAGATGGGCAAGGCGGCCGCCGAATCGAGCCCTCGTCCGGGTTGCCGCCAAAGGCCGCTCTGCTACACCAAGCGGGCGCGCCGGGTTAGCACAGTGGTAGTGCAGCGGTTTTGTAAACCGAAGGTCGGGGGTTCGAATCCCTCACCCGGCATTCGCCTTCCGGCGAGCCGCCATCCTCGCCGCCGCCGAATGGCCCCGATCCCGCCAGCATCCCGCGCGGATGTTGCGGTGTAAGAACGCCGGGCCTGGCTACCGTACCCAAGCCGGCGCGATCGCGGGATGGTCGCGCGTTGCGACGGCAGACGGCGCCTTCTATTGAACCGCCTCCGAACACAAGGAATTCCTACGATGTCGCGCCGCGTCCTCATCGCTCTCGCCGCAACCGCCGCCCTGTTCGCCGCGCCCGCGCCGGTCGCCCAGGCGCAGACGCAATATGCGCAGCGCTGCGACACGAACCTGCGGATCACCAACAACTCATCGAGCAGTGTTCGCGCGATCTATTTCAATCCCTCGAGCAACCGCAACTGGGGCCCGAACCGGCTGGGCAACAGCATCCTGCAGCCGCGCCAGAGCATCACCTTCCAGCTGCCGCAGGAAGACAATTACGACTTCCGCATCTCCTGGGGCGGCAACCAGGCAGCCGAGATGCGCCACACCGACATCTGCCGCATCAGCGGCGTCATCATCACGGATGACGGGCTGCGCGTGCGCTGAACCCCGCCCGCGGCGAGCGAGGCCGGCAGGGTCCCAGCCCCTGCCGGACGCCGCCCGTCAGTCCGGGCGGCGCAGCGAGCGGTCCGCCCGGCAGCGCGACAGCGGCAACTGCTCGGCCGCGACGACGCGCAGCACCTGGCGCTGGGCGCGGTTCACTTCCATGGTCAGGCAGGCGCAGCCATAGCCGTAGTAGCCGTTGGTGCGGACCCATTCGCGCGTGGTCATGTCGGGGATGCGCCGCATGCCCGGCAATTCGGGCCCACCCTGGGAGGACAGGATCCACTCCCCGTCCCGGTCGTCCAGCCAGTGGTTGCCGGGCGTCGGGTTGTGCAGCCAGCCGCAGCGGCGTTCCGGCGCGGCCTCCGCCGCCCCGGTGGCCGCCAGCATGGCCAGCAGGCCGAACATCATCGCGCGCATCCAAGTCCCTTTTCCGAATCGCAACGGCCCATCATGGCATGCGCGGCGCGTCGCGCGACAGCGGTGGCGTTCCCGCCCGCGCGCGCCCATCTTCCGCCCCATGAACCTGATCGCCCCCGGCCCCGTCCTGTTCATGCCGCAGAAGCGGCCCGCGCCGCCGTCGGAGAAGCGGCTCAAGGTCGTCTCCCCCTTCGAGCCCAATGGCGACCAGCCGGCCGCCATCCGGGAGCTGACCGCGGGGCTTCTGCAGGGCGAGCGCGACCAGGTGCTGCTGGGCGTCACCGGGTCCGGCAAGACCTTCACCATGGCCAAGGTGATCGAGGAATTGCAGCGCCCCGCGCTGGTGCTCGCGCCCAACAAGACGCTGGCGGCGCAGCTGTACGGGGAGATGAAGTCCTTCTTCCCCGACAACGCGGTGGAGTACTTCGTCAGCTACTACGACTACTTCCAGCCGGAAGCCTACGTTCCGCGCACGGACACCTATATCGAGAAGGATTCGCAGATCAACGAGCAGATCGACCGCATGCGCCATTCGGCCACGCAGGCGCTGCTCGAGCGCAACGACGTCGTCATCGTCGCCTCGGTTTCCTGCATCTACGGCATCGGGTCGGTCGAGACCTATTCGCGCATGGTCGTGAAGCTCGAGCGCGGCGGGCGGATCGAGCGCGACGCGCTCATCAAGGGCCTGGTCGAGCAGCAGTACCGCCGCAACGATTCCTTCTTCGCGCGCGGCACCTTCCGCGTGCGTGGGGAAAGCGTGGACATCTGGCCCTCGCACCTCGACGACCGCGCCTGGCGGGTTTCGCTGTTCGGCGACGAGATCGACGGCATCCGCGAATTCGACCCGCTGACCGGCGAGGTCACGAGCGAGATGGAACGCATCGCCGTCTACGCCAACAGCCACTACGTCACGCCGCGGCCGACGCTCACCCAGGCGATCGCGCAGATCAAGGTCGAGCTGAAGGAACGGCTCGCCCAGTTGGAGGCCGAGGGCAAGCTGCTGGAACGCCAGCGCCTGGAACAGCGCACCATCTTCGACATCGAGATGATGGAGACGACCGGGTCCTGCAAAGGGATCGAGAACTATTCCCGCTATTTGACCGGCCGGCGGCCCGGCGACCCGCCGCCGACGCTGTTCGAATACCTGCCGGAGAACGCGGTGCTGATCGTGGACGAAAGCCACGTCACCGTGCCGCAGATCGGCGGGATGTATCGCGGCGACTACGCGCGCAAGGCGATCCTGTCCGAGTTCGGCTTCCGCCTGCCGTCCTGCACCGACAACCGGCCGCTGAAGTTCGAGGAATGGGACAGCTATCGCCCGCAGACCGTCTTCGTGTCCGCAACGCCCGGCCCGTGGGAGATGGAGCGCACCGGCGGCGCCTTCGCCGAACAGGTGATCCGCCCGACCGGCCTGGTCGATCCCGTCTGCGAGATCCGCCCCGTGGAAGGCCAGGTGGACGACCTGCTCGCCGAATGCCGCGCCGTCGCGCAGAAGGGCGGGCGCGTGCTGGTCACGACGCTGACCAAGCGCATGGCGGAAGACCTGACCGAGTACATGACCGAGGCGGGCATCCGCGTGCGCTACCTGCACAGCGACGTCGATACGCTCGAGCGCATCGAGATCATCCGCGATCTGCGCAAGGGCGTGTTCGACGTGCTGGTGGGCATCAACCTGCTGCGCGAGGGACTCGACATTCCCGAATGCGCGCTGGTCGCCATCCTGGACGCCGACAAGGAAGGCTTCCTGCGCAGCACCACCGCGCTGATCCAGACGATCGGCCGCGCCGCGCGCAACGTGGAAGGCCGCGTCGTGCTCTATGCCGACGTCATGACCAACAGCCTGAAGAACGCGCTGGGCGAGACGGAACGCCGCCGCGCCAAGCAGCAGGCCTGGAACGCCGAGCACGGCATCACGCCCACCACCATCCGCCGCGAGATCGCCGACGTGCTGCGCGACGTGACGCAGGGCGACTACGTCACGGTCGACGCGGTGGAGGGGGAGGAGGAGACGAACTTCGTCGGCAAGGACCTCCGCGCCGCCATCGCGGACCTTGAGAAGAAGATGCGCGCCGCCGCGGCGGAACTGGAATTCGAAACCGCGGCGCGGCTGCGCGACGAGATCAAGCGGCTCGAAGCACTCGACCTGGGACTCGAACCGAACCTCGCCGGCCGTTCCCTGCGCGAAGCGACGCCCAAGGCGGATTGGAAGCCCAAGCCGTTGGGCCCCGGCGGCGGCGGCTACGACCCGAAAAAGGCCAAGGGCGGACGGAAGCGCAAAGCGCCCTGACGCGTTCCTGCCTCCGACGGGGCGCGATTGCCCCGGTTCCGCCCGATCGATGCCACACGCAGCGGTTGTGGTGGACGCATCGGACCTGACCGAAGGAGGCAGAAAAATGCTGACGAAGACGATCCGACTTTCCGCCATCGGCCTGATCGCCCTGGGCCTGGCCGCGTGCCAGGACCCTGTCGGCCAGCGCGCGCTGATCGGCGGCGGCATCGGTGCCGCGGGCGGCGCGGGCATCGCGGCGCTGACCGGCGGTTCCCCGCTGGCGGGCGCGGCGATCGGCGGCGCGGGCGGTGCCGCGGTCGGCGCGCTGACGGCGCCGCGCTACCGCTACTGACCAAGGCGATCCGGCCCGGGGCAGCGTGCCCCGGGCCGGGCTATTCCAGCCGCAGCGCGGCGCGCATCTCGGCCGCGCCGACGGGATCGGCGAGCGCCGCCAGCCGGAGCGCCGCCAGCGTCGCGTGGCGATGCAGAAGGGACCGGCGGCGCGCCGGGGCCAGGCGATGCTCCGGCGCCTCGCGCAGCAGCGCAGGCTCGCGGTCATCTGCCACGACAAGGCCGACATCCTCCGGCAGCAGATCCTGCGGGAAATCGAGATCGACGGCGAAGAACAGCCGATCGCACCAGGCGCGGTAGTCGGGCCATTTCCGGTCGGACAGGAAATCCCGCGCGCCGGACTTCACCTCGAGGATCACGAAGTCGCCGTCAGGAAGCAGCGCCAGAACGTCGGCGCGGCGGCCATCGGGCAGCGGCACCTGTTCCACCGGCGCCCAGCGGCGCAGCAGGCAGAAGCGGATGGCGGCACGGGTGATGGCAAGCGTTCGGTCGGGTGCGTTCATGTGAGACACGGGGGACGAAAACTCCCTCCCCCCGTACCCCCCTTCCCGGTCGGTCCCCAACAGACAAGGAAGGTTGGGGGGCCCGGGGGGAAGTTCCCTTCCCCCCGCCCTTACGTCTTCAACCCGCTCGGCTTCGGCGTCGCCCCCACATTCCCCGCCGAGCGCCCGGCATCGACCGGCAGCGTCACCCCCGTGATCCAGCGCGCCGATTGGGAAGCGAGGAAGCACGCCGCCTCCGCCACGTCCCAGGCCGTACCTTCCACCTTCAGCAGGCCGGAATTCGCGCGCTGCTGGCGCAGTTCCTCGCTCATGCCGCGCGAGGCGACCATCGGCGTGTAGACATATCCCGGCGCGACCGCGTTCACGCGCACCAGGTCCCCGCCGTGATGCGCGGCCATGGCGCGCGTCATCTGCACGATGGCGCCCTTCGTCGTCGCGTAGAGCAGCCCCGGATGCCCGCCCTGCAGCCCGGCGATGGAAGCGAGGTTCACGATCGCCCCCGCGCCCTGCTTGCGCATCTCCGGCACCGCGTGGCGCGCCATCAGCATCACGGACTTCACGTTCACCGCCATGCCGTGGTCCCAGGCCTCGATGTCGAGCACCGTCGCATCGCCGGCCGGGCCGCTGATGCCGACATTGTTCACCAGCACATCGAGCCGGCCCCACAGCCGCACGGCCTCGGCCACCGCCGCCGCGCAATCGGCGTCCTTCGAGACGTCGCCGACGAAGGGCGCGCAGACGCCGCCCTCGGCGCGGATCATCGCCTCCGTGCCGTCGAGCCATCCGCGCTGCACGTCCAGCAGCAGCACCTTGGCACCGCGGCGGGCGAGCAGCGTGGCGATGGCGCGGCCATTGCCCACCGTCGTCGCCTCGGTGCCCGATTCGCGCGACCCCGCGCCGGTGACGATGGCGACCTGGCCATCGAAGCGAGTCCTGTCCTGCATGGCGTATCCTCCGTTCTTGCCCGCAGCCTGCAACGCCGCGCGGCAACCGGGAACCCCCGCGCGGTTGCGCGCTGCGGGGGGCAGGGCCACCTTCGCCGCCATGATCCGCCGCGCCCTCCTCGCCCTTCCTCTCCTCGCCCTGCCCTTCGCGGCCACGGCGCAGGACGCGCCCATCCGGTCACAGCAGGCGAATTTCCGCGTCACCACCTTCGCCACGGGGCTCGAGAACACCTGGGGCGGCGCGTTCCTGCCCGACGGGTCGATGCTGGTGACCGAACGCCCGGGGCGCCTGCGGCGCGTCACGCCCGATGGCCGCGTCTCGCCTCCGCTCGGCGGCGTGCCGCAGGTCGAAGCGGTCGGCCAGGGCGGGCTGCTCGACATCGCCCTCGCGCCGGACTTCGCCCGCACGCGCGACGTGTTCCTCTGCCAGGCTGCGTCGGTGGAAGGCGGGGCGCTGACGCGGCTGATCACGGCGCGGCTCGCGCCCGATTCGACGCAACTGGTCGGCGTGCGCCGCGTGCTGGACGCGACGCCGGCGCAGCGCAGCGGGCGGCTGCATTATGGCTGCCGGATCGCCTTCGACCGCGACGGGTTTCTCTACCTTTCCACCGGGGAGAGGAACGAGCGCGCCCGCGCCCAGCGGCTGGACGACCTGGCCGGCAAGGTGCTGCGGCTGACGCGGGACGGGCGCGTGCCGCCGGACAATCCCTTCGTCGGCCGCGCCGATGCGCGCCCGGAGATCTTCTCCTACGGCCACCGCCACCCGCAGGGGCTCGCGGTGAATCCCTGGACGGGCAGCCTGTGGGAAGCGGAATTCGGCCCGCGCGGCGGGGACGAGATCAACATCCTCCGCCGCGGCGCGAATTTCGGCTGGCCGACCGTCAGCCACGGGCGGGAATACTGGGGCCCGCGCATCTCGCGGGAGGTGAGCGCGCCGGGGATGCAGGACCCGCTGCATGTCTTCGACCCGCCGATCAGCCCTTCCGGCATCGCCTTCTACGACGGCGCGGCCTTCCCCGGCTGGCGGCGCAGCCTGTTCGTCGCAGCGCTCAACACGCCGGGGCTGGTGCGGCTGTCCGTCGATGGCGACCGCATCACGGGGGAGGAGCGGCTGCTGACCGGCTTCGCGCGGATGCGCCACGTGATCGTCGGGCCGGATGGCCGCATCTACCTGCTGACGGATGAGGGCGAGGGGCGGATCTTCCGGCTCGATCCCGCCTGACCACTTCCGCGCCGCCGCGTTCCGGTCGAACCTGCGGGGCGGAAGCAAGGGGGAAACGCGCCATGACGGCAGCGGACGCATTGCGCGCGCGGCTCGCGCGCGGGGGGATCGTGATGGCGCCGGGCGCGCCGGATGCCTTCGCGGCGCGGCTGATCGCCCGCGCGGGGTTCGAGGCGATCTACATGACCGGCCTCGGCGCCACCGCCTCCCGCCTCGGCCGGCCCGACATCGGCCTGCTGACCCAGACGGAGATGACGACCCATGCGCGCGACATGGTCCGCGCCGTGGAGATCCCCGTCATCGCCGATGCCGATACCGGCTATGGCGGCCCGGCCAACATCGCCCGCACCGTCGAGGAATACGCCCAGGCCGGCGTCGCCGCGATCCACCTGGAGGACCAGGTGGCGCCGAAGCGCTGCGGGCAGCTGGCCGGCATCCGGCTGATCCCGATCGAGGAGCATCTCCGCCGCCTGCGCTGCGCCGTCGCCGCGCGCGCGCCGGGCGGGCCGCTCGTCATCGGCCGGACCGACGCGATGCCGGCGGCCGGGCCCGCCGAAGCCGTGCGCCGCGCGCTGATGATCCGCGACACGGGCGTGGATCTCGTCTTCGTCGACGGGCTGAAGACGGTCGCGGAGGTGGAGGCCGTCGCCCGCGATGTGCCGGGCCCGAAGGTCGTCAGCATCGTGGACGGCAACGAGACGGTGGCACTCGATGCGCGGACGCTGGAGCAGATGGGCTTCGCCGTCGTGCTCTACGCCGTCACCGCGCTGTTCGCCGCGGCCAGGGCGATGACGGATGCGCTCGCGCTGCTGAAGCGGGACGGCACGCCGGCCGCCGCCGCCCCGGCGCTGATGACCTATGCCGAGTTCAGCGCGGCGGTGGATCTGCCGCGCTTCCAGGCGCTGGACGAGACCTTCGGCTGACGCTCAGCGCCCTTCGAAGGACGGCGCGCGCTTTTCCAGCATCGCGTCCACCGCTTCGCGGTGGTCGCGCGTGCCGTGCGCGAGCGCCTGGTAGGCGGCGGACATCTCCAGCAGCGTGGACAGCCGCATGTGCTGGCTTTCGCGCAGCAGCCGCTTGGTCAGCCGCACCGCCTGGGGCGGGTTGACGGCGATGCGCGCGGCCATCTCCCGCGCCGCCGGCAGCAACTGGTCGGGGGCGACGACCTTGGAGACGAGGCCGCAGGCGAGCGCTTCGGCCGTACCTATGGCGTCGCCGGTCAGCGACATCTCGAGCGCCTTCGACATGCCCACCACCTTGGGCAGCAGGTAGGCGCCGCCATCGCCCGGCACGATGCCGACCTTGACGAAGGATTCCGCGAAGCGGGCGCCTTCCGCCGCGATGCGGATGTCGCACATGCAGGCGAGGTCGAGCCCCGCGCCGATCGCCGGCCCGTTCACCGCGGCGATGGTGGGGATGTCCATCTCGTACAGCGCGAGCGGGATCATCTGGATGCCGCGCCGGTAGGATTCGCGGATCTGCGCGCCCGTATCGCCGCCCGTGATGCCGGTCTTGTCGCGCATGCCCTTGAGGTCGCCGCCGGCGCAGAAGGCGGACCCGGCGCCGGTGACGATGACGACGCGCACCTGGTCGTCGCGGTTCAGCGCGCGGCAGGCATCCGCCACCTCGGCGCATTCCTCGGCGGTGGAGATGGCGTTGCGCTTCTCCGGCCGGTTGAGCGTGAGCGTGACGACATGGCCGTCGCGCTCGATCTTCAGGAAGCCGGTCATGCGGCGCTCTCCTCGTCGCGGGCGGTGATGAAGGTCCAGAGCGGCGCGTTCGCCCCCTGCACGGCGGCGCCGATGCGCGCCGACCAGAAGCGTTCCGTGCCGCCCTCCTCGCGCCAGGCCCAGAGCCGGCGCGTGAGGTGATGGAGCGCGTGCTCCTCGGTGATGCCCATGGCGGCGAGCACCTGGTGGGCGATGGCGGCCCCCTGCGCCGCCGCCTCCCCCGCCGTGACCTTGGCGCAACCGATCTCGAAGGCGGCGTCGGCGAGGCCACGCGCATCGGCGGCGCGCGCGGCGGCCGCGGCGCCGACCGAGGCCGCGGCGCTCTCCGCCGCGAACAGCGCCAATTGCTGCTGCACCGCCTGGAAGCGCCCGATCGGTCGGCCGAACTGCTTGCGCGTGTTCGCGTGGTCCACGGCGAGCGCGAGCGCCGCCGAGAGCGCGCCCGCCATCTGCCCGGCGCGCAGCAGCGCGGCCAGCGCGCGCGCCGCGTCGTCGCCCCAGGCGGGCGGCAGCGTGCCTTGCGCGAGCGGCGCGCCGGATGCGGCGAGCGTGTCGCGCGGTTCGCGGGCGATGTTCACGCCTTCGGTCCAGCGCAGCGCGGCAGCGTCGTGGAGGGACACATGCGCGCCATCGACCAGCACGACATGCGTCGCGTGGCGCCCCCAGGGCACGGGCGCGCCGGCGGCGGCGAAGGTCAGCACGCCGTCCTCCGGCACCGCGATGCCGGCGGCGGCGAGAAGGGCCGCGGCGCCGATCGCCTCGGCCAGCGGCGCGGGCGCGCCGACGCGGCCGAGGGCTTCGATCACGGGCGCGATGTCGGCAAGGCCGAGCCCCGCCCCGCCCGCATCCTCCGGCACCAGCGCCATGGCCAGGCCGAGGCCCGACAGCGCATCCCAGGCGGCGCGCGGGAAGGCGCCGTCCTCCACCGCGCGCAGCGTCGCGACGTCGGACACGTCGGCCAGCGCGCGGGCGACCTGCTCGGCGAGTTCCGCCGCGATGTCGCTGGCCATCAGCGCAGCCCCAGTTCGCGGGCGATGATGCCGCGCATGATCTCCCGCGTGCCGCCGCGCAGCGAGAAGGTGGGGACCACCTGCGTCAGGTAGGCGTGCATGCGGCGCATCTCCTCCGGCATCGCATCCGTGTCGACCAGCGCGCGGACGGCGTCGGGCAGCTCCTGCTCGAAGGTGTTGCCGAGGTCCTTCACCAGCGCCGCCTGGCGCACGGGATCCTCGCCATCCTGCAGCATGCCGGCGACGGCGGTGGACATGGCGCGCAGCGTCCACAGCCGCGCCGCCTGGCGCCCGAGCGCGGGGGTGGCGGATGCGTCGCCGCGCAACTCGGCGACCGCCGCTTCCAGCAGCGGGTGGGATGAGAGGTAGCGGTCGGGGCCGGAGCGTTCGAAGGCGAGCTCGCTCGTCGCCTGGGCCCAACCCGCGCCTTCCTCCCCCACCAGCGCGTCGGGGGGCAGCAGCACGTCGTCGAAGGTGATCTCGTTGAAGCCCTGCTCGCCCACCAGGTCGCGGATCGGGCGGATGGTCACCCCCGGCGCCTTGAGGTCCACCAGCACCTGCGACAGGCCCTGGTGCCGCGCCCCGCCTTCCGGCGCGGGCGATGTGCGCACCAGCGCGATCATCCAGTCGCAAAGATGGCCGAAGGTCGTCCAGATCTTCCGCCCGTTCAGCCGCCAGCCTTCCGGCACGCGGTCCGCCCGCGTGCGCAGGCTGGCGAGGTCCGATCCCGAATCAGGCTCCGACAGCCCGATGCAGAAGGCCCATTCGCCGGACGCGATCCGCGGCAGGTATTTCTGGCGCTGCGCCTCGGTACCCAGGCGCAGGATCAGCGGGCCGGACTGCCGGTCGCCGATCCAATGCGCGCCGACCGGCGCGCCTGCGGCGAGCATCTCCTCCAGCACGATGTTGCGCTCGAGGAAGCTGCGCTCCGCCCCGCCATAGGCCTTGGGCCAGCACATGCCGATCCAGCCGCGCGAACCCACCGCACGGGTGAAGTCGCGGTCGAAGCCCATCCAGGACCGCGCGCGCACTTCCGGCGTCCAGCGATGGGCGTGCCCGGCGATGAAGGCGCGGACCTCGGCGCGCAGCGCGGCGGCACCCGGCGGCGGGTCGCGCAGGTCGAAGCGCAGGCCGGTCATCGGCCCGCGCGCCCGGGGGCGGATCGGTCACGATCCGCGATGCGAAGACTCATGCGGCGGTTCCTCCGCCGCGATCCTGCGCGGGGATCGCGCCGCGCTCAATGCCCCTTGCCGAGCAGGCGCGACAGCACCGGGATCGAAGCGAAGCCCACCGCGACGCCCGCCACGCCCGCGATCGCCGCTTCCACCGCCCATCCCAGGAAGCCGCCGCCCACCGCCGCGCCCGCCGCATGGGCCAGGTGCGCGGGGCCGGCCAGGCCGAAATGCTCGAGGCTGTGCAGGATGATGCCGCCGCCCACCCAGATCATCGCCGCGGTGCCGACGACGGACAGCACCTTCAGCACGATGGGCATGCCGCGCACCAGCAGCGCGCCGGCGCCGATGCCGCGCCGGACCATGGCCACGCCGACATCGTCCGCCTTCACGATCATCGCCACCACGCCATAGACCGCGACGGTGATGACGAGGCCGACGAGGGCCAGCACCGCGCCCTGCGTCCAGATGTTCGCCTGCGGCATGGTGGCGAGCGCGATGGCCATGATCTCGGCCGAGAGGATGAAGTCGGTCTTGATCGCGCCCGCGACGCGCGTGTTCTCAAGGTGCAGCGCATCGACCGGCGCCGCTTCCGCCTGCGCTTCGGCGGCATGCGGGCGGAGCCATTCCAGCAGCTTCTCCGTCCCCTCGAAACACAGGTAGATGCCGCCCACCAGCAGCAGCGGCGTGATCAGCCAGGGCGCGAAGGCCGACAGCAGCAGCGCCGCCGGCAGCAGCACCAGGAACTTGTTGCGCAGCGAGCCGATGGCGATGCGCCGGATGATCGGCAATTCGCGCGACGCGTCGAAGCCCACCACGTAGCGCGGCGTCACCGCCGCGTCGTCGATCACGACGCCCGCCGCCTTGGCCCCCGCCTTGCCGGCCTGGAGCGCCACATCGTCGATCGACGCCGCGGCCACCTTGGCGATGGCGGCGACGTCGTCCAGCAGGGCAAGCAGGCCTGTGCTCATGCGAAGGGTCCCGGCGGCTTTGGAAGGCGCGCATGGTGCCCGTTCCGGCCGCCGAAGCCAATCGCGGCGGGCGGCCCGTGCGCGATCCGGGTCACGCGCCGGGCGTCATGGCAGGCGGACCGGGATACTCTTCGGATCGAGGCAGAGCCTCGATCCGGGAGCGCGAATGCGCGACCGCGCCCAACCCGCCCGCCGCGCCGGGCGCGCCAGCCCGTGGCGCGCAAGCCAAGCGCGCGGAGCGCGCGCCCGGCGCCTGAGGTCAGAAAATGAATCACACGATCCCGGCCGCCCGCGCCGCCGCGATCTCCGCCGCGTCCATGCCCGCGAATTCCGCCAGCACCGCATCCGTGTCTCCGCCCGGCGCGGGGATGCCGTGGCGATAGGTGGGCGGCGTGGCCGAAAGATGCAGCGGCGACGCCGCCACGCGCACCGTCCCGCCGGCATGGTGCGGCAGCTCGACGATCATCCCCCGCGCGGCGATGTGCGGGTCGGCGGCCACGTCGGCGGCGGTGTTCATCGGCCCGCTCGTGATCTTCGCTGCCTCCAGCCGCGCCAGCCATTCGGCGCGTGGGCGCGTGCGCAGCAGCGTGCGCATCCGGTCGAGCAGCGCCGCGCGGTGCTCCACGCGGTCCCGCGCGCGGCGGAAGCGCGGGTCCTCGGCCCATTCGGGATGGCCCAGCGCCTCGGCCAGCCGCACGAATTCCCGGTCGTTCAGCACGCCGATGACGAAGCGGCCGTCCGATCCCTCGAACACGCCGTAGGGCACGGCGACGGGGCTGTCGTTGCCGCTGCGCGGCACCAACCGCCCGGCGTTCAGCCAGGCGGACATCGGCGCCTGCATCAGGGACGTCATGGTCTCGAACAGGTTCACGTCGATGCACTGGCCTTCGCCGGTCGCATCCCGGTGGCGCAGCGCGGCGAGGATGGAGACGCAGGCGGCGAAGCCCGTGAACATGTCGGCCACCGGCACGCCGACGCGCTGCGGCCCGCCGCCCGGCGCGCCATCGGCTTCGCCCGTCACCTCCATCAGCCCGGCCATGGCCTGGGCGACGAAGTCGTAGCCGGACCGCCCGGCATAGGGCCCGTCCTGCCCGAAGCCGGTGACGGAACAGTAGATCAGGCGCGGATTGATGGCCTTCAGGTCGTCCCACCCCAGCCCGTAGCGCGCGAGCGTGCCGGTGCGGAAATTCTCGATGAGCACATCGGCGCGCGCGACCATGCGCTTGAGGATCGCCGCCCCCTCGGGCTTCGCGAAATCCACCGAGACGGACCGCTTGTTGCGGTTGAGCGAGACGAAATAGGTGCTGTCCTCGCTGCCCGGCACGAAGGGCGGGCCCAGCGCGCGCAGGTCGTCGCCATCCCCGCGCCGTTCCACCTTCGCGACCTCCGCACCCAAATCCCCCAGCATCTGCGCGCAGAGCGGCCCCGCCACCACGCGCGTCAGGTCCACCACGCGCACCCCGTCCAGCGCCCCGGCCATCCGCTTCCTCCTCGTCCCGCGCCAGGGTGGCGCAGGCGGGGCGCGGCGGAAAGACGCCGCCGCGATGGACGAAGTGGCGCGCGGCGTGCTGACCTTCGCGCCATGATCCGCGCCCTGGTTGCCCTGCTGCTGCTTGCCCCCTTGCCCGCGCTCGCGCAGGCAGGGCCGTCCTTCAACTGCGCCCAGGCGCGCGCCTGGGACGAGCAGGCGATCTGCGCCCAGGCCGACCTCGCGGAGCTGGACCGGCGCATCGCCGCCGCCTGGCGCAGCGTGACCGAACGCGCGACGCCCGAGGACCGCCAGCGCCTGCAGGGCGAACAGCGCGCCTGGCTCGCCGAGCGCCGCGCCTGCCAGGGCCCCAATGCGCGGGAGGCGCAATCCTGCGTCCGCCGCCTGATGCGCGCCCGCGCGCGGGACCTCGAGGCGCTGGCCCAGGGCGGGGCCGCCGGCACCGCCAGCAGCGCATCCGCCGCGCTGCCGACCGCCAAGCCGGATCCGGCGGCCGCGCCCGCCGCCCCGGCGCGCGCCGGGCTTGCCGCCGTGACCTGCCCCGCGACGTCAGGCTGGGCGGCGCGGCAGATCTGCGCCACGCCGGGCATGGCCGCGCTGGATACCGCCGTGGTGCGGGATGCGGAGGCGGCGCGCGCGCGGCTGGCGCGCAACCCGCCGGCGCTGGCCGAGCTGGACGCGCTGCTGGCGCGCTACGTCGCCGCGCGGGAAGCCTGCGCGCGCGCGGCCGGGCGCGTGCCGCTCGACTGCCTGCAGGAGACGATGGAGGAAACGCAGGCGGAGATCCGCCGGCGGATGGCGTGAGGGGGCTACAGCACCATCCGATCACGCTGGATCAGTGCGATCGGATTTCGTGCTGTAGAATCAATGGTTTCCAGAACAAGAAATCCGATCAGCCGTCTCCGGCTGGTCGGATGTCGCTCTAGCCGCGCAGCCGCGCGACCGTCGCCGTGGTGGAATTGCCCGGCAGCAGCTCGGCGAGCCTGACCTCCCCGCCATAGTCGCGCACCAATTCGCCGCCCACCACCTGGTCCACCGTGTAGTCCGCGCCCTTCACCAGCACGTCGGGCTTGAGCAGGCGGATGAGCTCCACCGGCGTGTCTTCCTCGAACACCGTCACGCAATCGACGGTGGCGAGGGAGGCGAGCACCGCGGCGCGCGCGGCTTCCCCCTGGATCGGCCGCGCCGCGCCCTTCAGGCGCTTCACGCTGGCATCCGAATTCAGCCCCACCACCAGCCGGTCGCACCAGGACCGCGCCTGTTCCAGCAGGTGCACATGGCCGGGATGCAGCAGGTCGAAGCAGCCATTGGTGAAGCCCACGCGCCAGCCGCGGCGGCGCCAGCGTTCCACCTGCTCGGCCGCGCCGGCGCGGGAGACGACCTTGCGCAGCGCGCCGCGCTCGGGGGCCAGCGCCTCGGCCAGCTCCTCCTCCCGCACCACGGCGGTGCCGACCTTGCCCACCACGATGCCCGCGGCGAGGTTCGACAGGCGCGAGGCGACCGGCAGCGAAAGCCCCGCGGCGAGCCCGGCGGCGAGCGTCGCCACCACCGTGTCGCCGGCGCCGGAGACGTCGTGCACCTCCGCCGCCTCGGCCGGGAAATGATGCACCCGCGCGCCGTCGAGCAGCGTCATGCCGTCCTCGCTGCGCGTCACCAGCACGGCGCCGAAGCGGTGTTCGGCCTGCAGGGCGCGCATGGCGGCGAGGATCGCTTCCTCGCTGTCCACCGGCATCCCGGTCGCTTCCGCCAGCTCCGCGCGGTTGGGCGTGACGATGTCGGCCCCGGCGTAGCGGGAGAAGTCGCGCCCCTTGGGGTCCACCACCACGCGCCGGCCGGCGGCGTGCGCGGCATCGATCAGGCGGCGCGACGTCTCCCCGCGCAGCACGCCCTTGTCGTAGTCCGACAGCACCAGCACGGCGGTCGCCGCGACCGCGTCGCCGGCGATCTTGATCATCCGGTCGGCGAGGCGCGGATGGATCGGCTGCACCACCTCCTGGTCCGCGCGCATCAATTGCTGGCCGGAGGCGATGAAGCGCGTCTTGGTGGTGGTGTGCCGCCCGCCCTGGACCAGCAGCCAGGGTTCCACGCCCGGCTGGCCGCCGATCAGCCCAGTGAGGTCGCTGCCCGCCTGGTCGTCGCCCACGACGGACACGAAGGCGACCGCCGCACCCAGCGCGGTGAGGTTCCGCACCACATTGCCCGCGCCGCCCGGCATGGCGACTTCCCGTTCCACCGCCAGCACCGGCACCGGCGCTTCGGGGCTGATGCGCCGGACGGTGCCGTAGACGTAGCGGTCGAGCATGGCGTCGCCGACCACCAGCACCGAGGCGCGCCGGAAGGCGCGGAGCGCGTCCGTCAGCTCGGCGAGGGAGATCTCGGCCAGGGGGCGGTCGGCGTCGGGCGCGGGGCCTTGCATGGGCCAGCCCTAACCCGCCCGGCGCGGGCAGCGCAAGGCGAGCCTTGCCCGGGCCGTCACGCGCCGGCCATCGTCATGCCATCCACGCGGATGGTCGGCGCATCCGTCCCGCGCCGGAATTCCAGGTCGTCGGCCGGGACCATGGCCCGGAACATGTCCTTGAGGTTGCCGGCCACGGTCACTTCGCTGACAGGTTCGGCCAGCTGGCCGTCGCGGATCATGAAGCCGGCCGCCCCGCGGCTGTAGTCGCCGGTCAGGCCGTTCACGCCCATGCCGATCATCTCGGTGACATACAGGCCTTCCTTGATGTCGGCGATCAGCGCCTCGGGCGTCACCTGCCCCGGTTCCAGCCACAGGTTGGTCGGCGCCGGGCCGGGCGGGCCGCTCGTGCCGCGGCTGGCATGGCCGGTGGACGCCATGCCCAGCTGCCGCGCGCTGCGCCAGTCCATCAGCCAGGTGGTCAGCACGCCATCGGCCACGATCGCGCGCGCCTGGCCGGGCATGCCTTCCCCATCGAAGGGGCGGGACCGCAGGCCGCGCCGGCGCAGCGGGTCGTCCCGCACCGTCAGCCCGGCGGCCAGCACCTGCTGGCCCATGGAATCCTTCAGGAAGGACGTCCCCCGCGCCACCGCCGCACCGTTGATCGCACCCACCAGGTGCCCGAGCAGGCTGCCCGAGATGCGCGGCGCGTAGACCACCGGGATGCGCGCGGTCCTGGGCCGCGTCGGGTTCAGACGGCGGATCGCCCTTTCCCCCGCGCGCCGCCCGATCCCTTCCGGGTCGTCGAGGTCGGCGAGATGCACGGTCGAGGACCAGTCGTAGTCCCGCTCCATCGCCGTCCCGCTGCCGGCCAGCGCGACCGCCGAGATCGAATGGGAGGTGCGGGAGAATTCGCCCGCGAAGCCGGTGGAGGTGGCGAGCGCGATCGCCGTGCGCGACCAGCCGGCATCGGCACCCTCGCTGTTGGTCACGCCATGGACGGCAAGTGCCGCTTCCTCGGCCGCCGCGGCGCGGGCGAGCAATTGCTCGGCCGTCGGCTCCGTCGGGTCATCCAGGTCGAGGTCGGCCGGCGGCACCGTGACGAAGTCGGGCAGGCCGGCGAAGGGGTCTTCGGGGACCACGCGCGCCATGGCGACCGCGCGGTCGGCCAGCGCGGCGAAGCCCTTCGGGTCGGGGTCGGTGGAGGAGACGATGGCGATGCGCCGGCCGAGGAAGACGCGCAGGCCGATGTCGAAGCCCTCGGATCGCTCCAGCTGCTCGATCGCGCCCATGCGGCGCTTCACGGCGAGCGACGCGTCCTGCACGAGCACGGCGTCGGCGGCGTCGGCACCCGCGCGCTTGGCGGCGGCGATGAGGTCAGTCAGCAGCGTCAGGCGGTTCATCGGTGTTTCCCTTCCGGGCGGTGCAAGGTCGGGGGAGGTGAACCTCCCCCGAACCCCCTCCCTTTTCTGTCTGTCGGGGACTGATTCCCAAGGTCACAAAAAAGGTTGAGGGGGGTTCGGGGGGAGAAGTTCCCTTCTCCCCCCGATCACGCTCACGCCGCCAGCTTCTCCATGATCGCATCGACGCCGGGCACGTGCTCCGCCGGGCCCATCGCCGCCAGCGTCGGCCTTGCGCGGAACATCGCCGCGGCCGCCTGCTGCACCTGTTCCACCGTCACGGCCGCGATCTTCGCCTTGGTTTCCTCGACCGGGATGACGCGGCCATGGACCTGCAATTGGCGGGCGAGCGTCTCGCAGCGGCTGCCGGTGCTCTCGAGCGACATGAGAAGCGAGGCGCGCAGCTGCGCCTTGGCCCGCGCCAGCTCGTCCTCGGTCACGTCGCGCTGCACGGCGCGCAGCGCCTCGATCGTCACGGGCACGAGTTCCTTCGCCTCGGTCTCGCCGGTGCCGGCGTAGATCTGGAACAGCCCGCCGTCGCGGAAGGGGGAGGCGAAGGAATAGATCGAATAGACCAGCCCGCGCTTTTCCCGGATTTCCTGGAACAGGCGGGACGACATGCCGCCGCCGAGCAGCGTCGAGAGCAGCTGCGTCGGGTAGTGCAGCGGGTCGCCATGCTTCACCGAGGGGAAGCCGAGCACGATGTGCACCTGGTCGAGTTCCCGCGTTTCGCGGAATTCGCCGCCGGTGTAGCGCGCGGGCTCCGGTGCGGCGGCGCCGGTCGCGGGCAGGTCGGCGAAATGCGTGCGCACCATGTCGAGCAGCGCGTCGTGCTCGATCGCGCCGGCGGCGGCGACGACCATCGCCTCCGGCCCGTAATGGGTGCGCATGTAGCCGGTCAGCGCGTCGCGGCTCATCGCCTTGATCGTCGCCTCGGTGCCGAGCACGGGGCGGCCCATCGCCTGGGCGGGGAAGGCGGTTTCCTGGAAATGGTCGAAGACGATGTCGTCCGGCGTGTCGTTCGCCTGGCCGATCTCCTGCAGGATGACGCCGCGCTCGCGTTCCAGTTCCTCGGGCACGAAGGTGGAATGCGTCAGGATGTCGCCGATGATGTCCACGGCGAGGCCCGTGTCCTCCTTCAGCACCTTGGCGTAGAAGGCGGTCTGCTCGCGCGCGGTGTAGGCGTTCAGGTGACCGCCGACATTCTCGATCTCCCGCGCGATGGCCGCGGCGTCGCGCCGCGCGGTGCCCTTGAAGGCCATGTGCTCGAGGAAGTGGGAGACGCCGTTGACCTCCGGCGCCTCGTGGCGCGTGCCGGCGCCGATATAGGCGCCGACCGAGACGGTCTCGACGCGCGGCATGGTCTCGGAAACGACGGTCAGGCCATTGGGCAGTCGGGTGACGCGGACGGCATCGGACATGTGCGGTCGTGGCTTCCTTCAGGCGGCGTTGCGAAGGGCGTGGGCGCGGACCGCCGCCTCGATGGCGGCGAGGTCGTTCGGCAGGACGCCGTAGCGTTCCTGACGTTCATATAGGTCGGCCATGCGCGCCGGCAGGGGGGGGCGCAGCCCCGTCGCGCGTTCCACCGCATCGGGGAACTTCGCCGGATGCGCCGTGGCGGCGACGATGACGGGGATGGCGGGGTCCTCGGGCGCGAGCGCCCGGGCGGCGGCGGTCCCCACGGCGGTGTGCGGGTCGGCCAGGTAGCCCGCTTCGCGGTGCAGCCGGCCGATCTCGGCGAGCGTGCCTTCGTCGTCCAGCGCGAAGCCGCGGAACAGCGACGTCGCTTCGCGCCAGGCGGCGTCGGGGACCGGCATGCGGCCTTCGGCGCGGAAGCGCTGCATGGCCTCGCGCGTCGCGGCGGCGTCGCGGCCGAGCATCTCGAACAGCAGGCGCTCGAAGTTCGACGAAACCTGGATGTCCATCGACGGCGAAAGGGAGGGCTCGACCGCGCGCATGGACATGTCGTTGGCGGCGAGGAAGCGCGTCAGGATGTCGTTGCGGTTCGACCCGACGATGAGGCGGGAGATCGGCAGCCCCATCCGCCGCGCCGCCCAGGCGGCCAGCACATTGCCGAAATTCCCGGTGGGGACGGAGACGGCCACTTCGCGGTCCGGCGCGCCGAGCGCGAGCGCGGCCGCGGCGTAGTAGGGGATCTGCGCGGCGATGCGCGCCCAGTTGATGGAATTGACGGCCGACAGCCGCATCTCCTGGCGGAAGGGGGCGTCGTTGAACATCGCCTTGACCAGGTCCTGGCAGGCGTCGAAGTCGCCTTCCACGGCGATGTTGGCGACGTTGGGCGCCATAACCGTCGTCATCTGCCGGCGCTGCACCTCGCTGGTGCGGCCGCGCGGATGGAGGATGACGATGTCGATGGCCGCGCGGTCGCGGCAGGCCTCGATGGCGGCCGAGCCCGTGTCGCCCGACGTCGCGCCGACGATCGTGACGCGTTCGCCGCGCGCGGCGAGCACATGGTCGAACATCCGCCCGAGCAGTTGCAGCGCCATGTCCTTGAAGGCGAGCGTCGGGCCGTGGAACAGCTCCAGCGCGAAGACGCGCGTGTCGAGCTGCACCAGCGGCACCGTCGCCGGATGGCCGAAGCCGGCATAGGCCTCGGCGCAGATCCGATCCAGCGGCAGGTGCCCCGCGCCGAACAGGCCGAGCAGCCGGGCGGCAAGCGCCGGATAGGGCAGGCCGCGCAGCGCCCGCCATTCGGCGGTGGACAGGCTCGGCCAGGCTTCCGGCACGAACAGGCCGCCATCCTCGGCGAGGCCCGCGAGCAGGACGGAATCGAAGTCGCGGGCCGGCACCTGGCCGCGGGTGGAGACGTAGCGCATGGGGCGGTCTTTACCGGCTTGGCGGGCCGGCGGCGAGAGGCGGGCCGGGGCGCGGCGCCGGCCGTCCCGGCGCGCATCGGATTGCCGCCCGGCGGGCCGGGCGGATATTCTTGCGAAGCCGCAAGGACCATCCCGCCCGATGCGCATCGCCCTGATGGGCAATTGCCAGGTTCCCCTGATCGCCGAGGCCCTGCGCCGCGCCAACCCGGCCCTGCGCATCGCCGGCGCCTGGGAGATCCATGAGGTCCGGGCGGAGGACGAGGCCGCCATCCTCGCCACCATGGATGGCTGCGACCTGGTGCTGAGCCAGCGGACGGGCGAGCTGTACGCCCGCAGCCGCGGCATCACGGGCCTGTCCACCGCCGCGCTGAAGGCGCGCGGGACGGCCCGGGTGCTGTCCTTCCCCGCGCTGCACTTCAAGGGCCATGCGCCGGATGTGCGCCACCTGCTGGATGGGCGGATGACCGCGCTGGGCGGGCCGCTCGGCAACTACCATGTCGGCCAGATCGTCGATGCCTGGCGCGCCGGACGGCCGGTGGCGGAAGCGGCTTCGCTGCTCGACGGGGAAGCGCTGCTGGCGCGGCAGCCCGATCCCTTCGCCGCCGCGCTGGCCGATCTCGCGGCAAGGGAGGCCGAGACCGACGTGGCGTTCAGCGACGTGGTGGCGCGGCACGCCCGCGCCGGGCGGCAGTTCCACACGCCGGGGCATCCCTCGAACCTGCTGCTGCTGCATTTCGCGATGCGCATCGCCCGCGCGGCGGGGATCGGCTTCGACGCGGGGCGCGCGGGGCCGCTCACGGCCGCGCTCGACCTGATCGACATGCCGACCTATCCGGCGATCCGCCGGCGCTACCGGCTGCCGCCGGAGCCGGCCACGCGCTTCCTCGGCGTGCGCCTGGGGCGCGTCGGGCCGGAGGGCGCCAGCTATGAAGGCCGGGCGATCTACGACCGGCTTTCGGTGACCGAGGCCTTCTACCGCTTCTACGACGCGACCCGGCCCGCCTGATACGAGCGGCCGAATTCCTCGACCGGTCCTGTCCGCTTTCGCGTGCCCCCGGGCGCCGGGCGCGCCACATGCGCGGCCTCGGCATCAGGCGACGCTCAGGCCGTAAGGTAGCGCCGCGTCAGGTGCTCGGTGAAGTCGGAAGGATCGAGCGGCTTGCCCGTCGCCGCGCGCAGCAGGTCCTGGAAGCCGAGCAGCGAGCCCTTGCCGTGCACATGCGCGCGCAGCCAGCCCAGCAGCGGCGACAGGTCGCCTTCCGCCAGCGCGTCGTCCAGCCCGGGGGCGGCGGCGCGCGCCGCCTTCATCAGCTGCGCCGCCGCCATGGCGCCGAGGGTGTAGGAGGGGAAGTAGCCGAAGGCGCCGTCGTGCCAGTGGATGTCCTGCAGGCAGCCCTTGGCGTCGTCCGGCGGGACGATGCCGAGGATGCGCTTCAGCCCCTCGTTCCACGCGCCCGGCAGGTCCGCGACATCCAGCGTGCCGCCGATCATCGCCCGTTCCAGCCGGAAGCGGAGGATGACATGGGCGGGGTAGGTGATCTCGTCCGCGTCGACGCGGATGAAGCCGCGGGAGACGCGCCGCCAGTGGCGCGCGAGGTTCGCCGCGGCGTAGGGCGCGGCGTCGCCGCCGAAGGCCCGGTGCAATTCGCGCCCGAGGAAGCCCAGGAAGGCGTCCGACCGGCAGGCCTGCATCTCGACGATCAGGGATTGGCTCTCATGCGCGGCCATCCCCGCGGCCTCGCCCACCGGCTGGCGGGCGAAGGCGGCGGGCAGGCCCTGTTCGTACAGCGCGTGGCCGGTCTCGTGCAGCACGCCGAGCACGGCCTTGGCCGCGTCGTCCTCGTCGTAGAAGGTCGTCAGGCGCTGGTCGCGCGGCGTGCCGCCGCAGAACGGGTGCAGCGATTCGTCGAGCCGCGCATGCGCGTAGTCGAGGCCGATGCGCTCGGACAGGCGGCGGCACAGCGCGCGCTGCGCGTCGACGGGAAAGGGGCCGGGCAGCGGCCGGGGGGCGGGGCGCGCGGCCTCGATCGCCTCGGCGCGCGGCAGGGCATCGGCCAGGAAGGCCTCGTAGGCGGTGAAGACGGGCTCGACATCGGCGGCCGTGATGCCGCGCTGGTAGCCATCCATCAGCGCGTCATAGGGATCCATGCCGAGGGCCGCGGCGAGCGCCTGGGCGGTTTCGCGCTGCAGGCGCACCACCTCGGTCAGCGACGGGCGGACGCGGGCGAAGTCGGCCGTCGCCTTGGCGTCCCGCCAGATCTTCTCGCAGGCCGAATTGGCGCGCGCGGTCGCCTCCACCAGCGAGGTCGGCAGGGCGGTGGCGCGGGCATGGGCGCGGGCCATCAAGGCGAGGTTCGCTTCCTCCCACAGGCCGTCGCCGCGGGCGATCTCGAGATCCTCCTCGACCACCGGCGCGGTCAGCAGTTCATGCGCGAGGCCGGCCAGCGCGGCGAGCTGCTCGCCGCGCGATTCGCCCCCGCCGGGCGGCATCATGGTGGCGGCGTCCCAATGCAGCATGGACGCCGCTTCCCCCAGCGCGGCGATGCGCGCGAAGCGGGCCTTCAGGCGGTTATAGGCGGCGTTGTGCATGGCCCTCTCATTCCTTCAGCCGGCGCCGCGCCCAGACCAGGAACACCCCGGCGAGCGCGGCGGCGAGGCCGTACCAGGTGATGGCATAGCCGAGATGGTTGTTGCGCGGGCGCGGCATCGCGCGGTCCGGCGCCGGCAGGCCCCGCGCATCCCCCAGCGCGACCAGCGCGAAGGGGGCCGCGCCGGGCAGGCCGAGCGCCGCGCCGATCGCCGCCGGGTCGAAGCTGTAGAAGCGGCGCCCGGCCGCGTCGTCGGTGGCGGAGAACCAGCCGGCGCGCTCGGCCTCCCTCACCCAGCCGGCGACGCGGACATCGCCTTCGGGCCGGTCGATCGCCCCGGCACGGTCGAGCGGCACCCAGCCGCGATCGACCAGCAGCGGCGCCGCGCCGTCGCGCAGCAGGGGCACGACCAGCCGCGCGCCGAGATGGTTGCCGCGCACTTCCAGCCCCACCAGCGCTTCGCGCGCATGGTCGAAGCGGCCGGCGGCCTCGACCTTGGTGAAGGGCGTCGGCGCGGCGGGGAGCGGGACGGGCGGCGCGGCCTCGGCCGCGTCGATGCGGGCGAGGATGTCGCGCTTCCAGCCGAGCCGCTCGGCCTGCCAGGTGCCGAGGCCCAGCAGGATGACAAGCGCCGGGAGCGTGACGGCGAGCGGCAGGATCAGTCGGCGCATCGCCGGGGATGTAGGCCGTCGGCCGCCCTGCCGGAAGGGTGGATGGCGGGACGCCGTTCAGCCGCCGTCCCCGCCGCCTATGGCGACTCCCGCCGATGGCGCCATTGCAGCGCGACCAGCGCGGCCTTGGCGACGCGCATCGTCAGCACGGAGAAAGGCAGCACCAGCGCGGGCCAGAGCACCGCATGCAGCCAGAGCGGCGGGGTGAACTTCACATCGACCCAGAGCGCGGCGCCGACGGTGGCCGCGCCGATGACGAAGATGGCCGCGACCGCCGGGCCATCCCCCGCGTCATGGGCCCGCAGGTCGAGCCCGCAGGAGTCGCAGGTGTCGCGGATGTCGAGCAGGCCGCGGAACAGCGCGCCCTTGCCGCAGCGCGGGCAGCGGCCGAGCAGGGCGGCGGTGGCGAGCGGCGGCGGCGCGGCTTCATGCGACATGCGGCATCGAGGCTCGCGCGACAGGAGCGCGGGCGCAAGCGACGAGAGGGGCTTCGCCCCCCTCGCACTCCCCCCACCAAAGGCCGAAAGGCCTTTGGGAACCGGGTGTTGGCGCGAGCCTTGGCGGCGCGGGCATGGGCGAAGCGCGACCGCGCCCAGACCGTCAGCCGCCCCCGGCGCGCCAGTACAAGGCGCGAAGGCAAGGCGGCCGGACGGCCGCCGCCCGCCATCTAAGGGCAAGGAAACGGATCGAGGCAGAGCCTCGATCCGCGAGCGCGAAGCGCGACCGCGCCCAGACCGTCAGCCGCCCCCGGCGCGCCAGTACACGGCGCGAAGGCAAGGCGGCCGAACGGCCGCCGCCCGCCATCTAAGGGCAAGGAAACGGATCGAGGCAGAGCCTCGATCCGCGAGCGCGAAGCGCGACCGCGCCCAGACCGTCAGCCGCCCCCGGCGCGCCAGTACACGGCGCGAAGGCAAGGCGGCCG
>NZ_JAGIYZ010000027.1:0-30610 GCF_017813355.1 Roseomonas nitratireducens | reverse complement strand
CGGCGCGAAGGCAAGGCGGCCGGACGGCCGCCGCCCGCCGTCTGAGGGCAAAGAAAAACGGCCCGAGGCAAAGCCTCGGGCCGCGAGCGCAAGGCGCGACCGCGCCCAGACCATCAGACGGCGCCGGCGCGCCAGTACGCGGCGCGAAGGCAAGGCGGCCGGACGGCCGCCGCCCGCCGTCTGAGGGCAAAGAAAAACGGCCCGAGGCAAAGCCTCGGGCCGCGAGCGCAAGGCGCGACCGCGCCCAGACCATCAGACGGCGCCGGCGCACCAGTGCATGGCGCGAAGGCAAGGCGGCCGGATGGCCGCCGCCTGCCGTCTGAGGGCGAAACTAATGATGCGCGATCTCGCCCGCGCCCCACCAGTAGATGCAGATGAAGAGGAACAGCCACACCACGTCGACGAAGTGCCAGTACCAGGCCGCGGCCTCGAAGCCGAAATGCTTCTCCGGCGTGAAGTGGCCCTTGATGGCGCGGAACAGGCAGACGGCAAGGAAGGTGGTGCCCACCATCACGTGGAAGCCGTGGAAGCCCGTGGCGAGGAAGAAGACCGACGGATAGACCCCGCCGCCCGAGAAGGGGAAGGGCGCCAGCGTGTATTCCCAGGCCTGCAGCCCGGTGAAGAGCAGGCCGAGGATCACCGTCAGCGACAGGCCCTGGATCAGCGCCTTGCGGTCGTTCTGGATCAGCGCCGCGTGCGCCCAGGTCACGGTGCAGCCCGACAGCAGCAGGATCATGGTGTTGAGGAAGGGCAGGCCCCAGGGATCGAAGGTGAGGATGCCCTGCGGCGGCCAGATCGCGCGCGCGGCGCCGGACACGTGCTCCGGATACAGCGCGAAGTGGAAATAGGCCCAGAAGAAGGCGACGAAGAACATCACCTCGGACGCGATGAACAGCGTCATGCCGTAGCGCAGGCCAAGCCGCACGACGGGCGTGTGCAGGCCGGCCGTGTGGCTCTCCTTCACCACGTCGCGCCACCACATGAACATGGTGCCGAGCGTGGCGAACAGGCCCAGGAAGAACACCCACTTCACGCCCATATGGGCCCAGAGGATGATGCCGAGCACGAGCGCGCCGCCGCCGAAGGCCCCGGTCAGCGGCCAGGGGGACGGATCGACCAGGTGATAGGGGTGCTTGTAGGGGGACGCGGAGTGCCCGTTCGCGGTATCGGCGGGCGCGTGGCTGGTGCTGGCCATCGGAATTCCTGGACCTTGGGGGCGCGCGCACGGGGCCAGGGGCCCGGCGCGCACATGCGCGCATCAATCCCGAAAAGGTCTTTCGGATCAAGCCCGTCGGCGTGACGAAAGGCGGCTTTTCGGCGCCCGTTGCCGCGCGGTTAACGCGGCGTCGCGAAGACGTCAGTTCGCCCGCGGCGCGGCGCGGCCGACATGCGGCCCGGCGGAGGCGACGGCACCGGCGCGCTGCGCGTCCTCCATGGTGCGGAAGAAGCTGTAGTGCAGCGTGATGGTGGTGATGTCGCGGGTGTTCGGATCCTCGGCGATGCGCGGATCGACCCAGAAGGTGACCGGCATGTCCACGCGCTGGCCGGGTTCCAGCGTCTGCTCGTCGAAGCAGAAGCAGGCGATCTTGTGGAAGTAGCGGCCCACCTTCTCCGGCGTCACGTTGTAGACGGACACGCCCGTGACCGGCGTCTCGGCCCGGTTGGCGGCGGAATAGAAGGCGAGCCCTTCCTCCCCCAGCCGCACGGTCATCGAGGGCTGCTCGGCCTGGAAGCGCCAGGGCAGGTTGGGCTGGGTGGTGGCGGCGAAGCGCACCGTGATGGTCCGGTCGGTCGCACCCGGCGCGGCCAGGCTGCGCTGCGTCGTGCCGTTGTAGCCGGTGACGCGGCAGAACAGGTCATAGAGCGGCACGGCGGCGAAGGACAGCCCGACCATGCCCGCGACCGTCCCGAAGGCGAAGATGGCGGTGCGGCGGTTGCGGCGGGAAAGGTCGGCGCGGTCCATGGCCCTACTCAATGGTCCCTGATCCGGTGCGCGGCAAGCGGGCCGATCGTATCATGGCGTAACGGCGCGGCGCGGTTCAGCCGCGCAGGATCCGCGCCATGCCGACGAAGTAGAAGATGACGGCCAGCGCCACCAGCACGAGCATGATGGCGATGTTGCGTCCGCGCCGGCGCTTGAGGAACAGCGCCTCTTCCTCCGGCGTCATGGGCCGAAGGCCAGGCGGTCGACCGCGAGCGCGGCGAACAGGGCGAACAGGTAGGTCAGCGAGAAGCGGAAGCAGGCCTTGGCCGGCGCGTCCTTGGTCAGCGACCGCCCGGCCTCGTCCTGCGAATCGCGCAGCACGGCCAGGGCGTGGCGCAGGAAGTTCGCCCCCAGCAGCGCCGCGACCGCGGCATAGGCGGGGGAGGAGAAGCCGACCGCCCAGGGCAACAGGCCGAGCGGGGCCAGCAGCACGGTGTAGATCAGCACCTGGCGCCGCGTCTCCCGCGCCCCGGCGGTCACCGGCAGCATGGGCACGCCGGCGCGGGCGTAGTCGTCATGTGCCCACAGGGACAGCGCCCAGAAATGCGGCGGCGTCCAGACGAAGATGATGGCGAACAGGATGAGCGGCACCAGCGTGACGTCGCCGGTGACCGCGGCCCAGCCGATCACCGGCGGGAAGGCGCCCGCGGCGCCGCCGATGACGATGTTCTGCGGCGTCCGGCGCTTCAGCCACATGGTGTAGACGAAGACGTAGAAGGCGATCGACAGCGCGAGCACGAGGGCTGCGACGATGTTCGTCGCCATCCACATCAGCGTGACGGACCCGACCGAAAGCCAGACGCCGAAGGCGAGCGCCGCCCCCGGCGCGATCCGCCCGCCCGGGATCGGGCGCTTGGCGGTGCGGCGCATCACCGCGTCGATGTCGCGGTCATACCACATGTTGATCGCCCCCGCCGCGCCCGCGGCGACCGCGATGCAGAGGATGGCGACGAAGGCGAGCACCGGATGCATGGCCAGCGCGCCCGGCGCGACCAGCATGCCCACCAGCCCCGAGAAGACCACGAGCGTCATCACGCGCGGCTTGAGCAGCGCGATCCAGTCGCCGACTTCCGACATGTCGCAGGAAGCAGGAAGGGGGGCGGAGCCCCCCTGTCCCGGTTCCATGGCGGCTTCGCTCATGGTCCGACCCTATATGGCCCGCGCCGTTACCGAACGCGCGGCAGCTCGTCGAAGGTGTGGAAGGGCGGCGGAGAGGAGACCTGCCATTCCAGCGTCGTCGCACCGGCACCCCACGGATTGGCCGCGGCCTTCTCGCCCGAGCGGAAGGTCAGCCACAGCACGTAGAAGAACAGGATCAGCGAGGCGAAGGAGATGTAGGAGCCCACCGAGGCGATGAAGTTCCACGCCGTCAGCGCTTCCGGATAGTCGGGGTAGCGGCGCGGCATGCCCTGGTTGCCCGAGAAGTGCATCGGGAAGAAGGTCAGGTTCACGCCGGCGAAGGTCAGCCAGAAATGCACCTTGCCCCAGAACTCGGGGTACTGCCGGCCGCTCATCTTGCCGATCCAGTAGTAGAAGCCGGCATAGATCGAGAACACGGCGCCGAGGCTGAGCACGTAGTGGAAGTGCGCCACCACGTAGTAGGTGTTGTGCAGGATCTGGGTGATCGGCGCGTTGGCCAGCACCACGCCCGTCACGCCGCCCACGGTGAACAGGAAGATGAAGCCGATGGCGAACAGCATCGGCGTCTTCAGGTCGATCGAACCGCCCCACATGGTGGCGATCCAGGAGAAGATCTTGATGCCCGTGGGCACCGCGATGACCAGCGTCGCGGCCATGAAGTAGGCGCGCGTGTCCACGTCCATGCCGGACTGGAACATGTGGTGCGCCCACACGACGAAGCCCACGAAGCCGATCGCGACCATGGCGTAGGCCATGCCGAGGTAGCCGAAGACGGGCTTGCGGCTGAAGGTCGAGATGACGTGGCTGATGATCCCGAAGCCGGGCAGGATCATGATGTAGACTTCGGGGTGGCCGAAGAACCAGAACAGGTGCTGGAACAGCACCGGGTCGCCGCCGCCCTCGGGCCGGAAGAAGGCCGTGCCGAAGTTGCGGTCGGTGATCAGCATGGTGATCGCGCCCGCCAGCACCGGCACCGCGAGCAGCAGCAGGAAGGCGGTCACCAGCATCGACCACACGAACAGCGGCATCTTGTGCAGGGTCATGCCCGGCGCGCGCATGTTCAGGATGGTGGTGATGAAGTTGGCCGCGCCCATGATGGACGAAGCGCCCGCGAGGTGCAGCGAGAACAGCGCCAGGTCCATCGCCATGGACGGGTGGTAGGTGCTGTCGGACAGCGGCGGGTAGATCGTCCAGCCCGCGCCCGGGCCCTCGCCCACGAACAGCGAGGCGCCGAGCAGCAGGAAGGCCGGCACCAGCAGCCAGAAGCTGATGTTGTTCATGCGCGGGAAGGCCATGTCCGGCGCCCCGATCATGATCGGCACGAACCAGTTGCCGAAACCCCCGATCAGCGCCGGCATGACCACGAAGAACACCATGATCAGCCCGTGGGCCGACACGAAGGCGTTCCACATCTGGCCGTCGGCGAAGATCTGCATCCCCGGCGTCTGCAGCTCCATCCGCATCAGCACGGACAGGCCGACGCCGATGAAGGCCGCGATCAGCGAGAAGATGATGTAGAGCGTCCCGATGTCCTTGTGGTTCGTCGAGAACAGCCAGCGGTTCACGAAGCCGGGCTTGTGGTCGTGGTGGTCGTGATGCGCGTCGGTTGCGGTCGCCATCGGGTGTTCCTCTCGGGCGCGCCTTAGCGGCGCGCCTCCGCGATCTGGACGGTGTCGGTGGTGGCGGGGGCGGCGAGCACGGCCGGGGCCGGGTCCTCCGCGCGGGCGAAGCGCGTGCGCGCCTCGGCCACCCAGCGTTCGAATTCCTGCGGGCTCACGGCGCGCACCGCGATCGGCATGAACCAGTGGTTCGTGCCGCAGATCTGGTTGCACTGGCCGTAGTAGACGCCCTCGCGGTCGGCGCGCATCCACGTCTCCAGCGCGCGGCCGGGGATGGTGTAGCGCTGCACGCCCAGCGCCGGGACGAAGAAGGAATGGATCACGTCGCGCCCGGTGGTCAGCACGCGGATGTTGGCGCCGACGGGGATCACCAGCTCATTGTCCACCGCCAGGCGGAACAGGTGGCGCTGGTTCGCCGGCAGCTGGTCCTCCTGCAGCGGGTAGCTGTCGAAGTTGAAGTTGCCGTGGTCCGGATAGGTGTAGTTCCAGTACCACTGCCGGCCCTGCACGCTGATCGTCAGGTCCGCGTTCGGCGTCCGGTCCTGGTAGTAGATCAGCCGGAAGGACGGGATCGCGATCACCACGAGGATCAGCACCGGGACCACCGTCCAGGCCACTTCCAGCAGGGTGTTGTGGCTGGTGGTGGACGGCGTCGGGTTCGCCTCGGCCCGGTAGCGCCACACGCACCAACCGAGCAGCGCCAGCACGAAGATCGTGATGGCGACGATGATGACGAACACGAGCGTGTTGAAGTCGGCGATCGCGTCCTTGATCGGCCCGCCCGATTCCTGCAGGCCCATGCCCCAGGGGGTCGGCGCGCCGACCACGCCCTGCGCCCAGGCCGGGCCCGCCGCAACCATCGCGGCCAAGCCGCCCAACGCCGCCCGGAGGCGCTTTCCGTCGCTCAACCGCATCACCATTCCCCGGGCGCGTCGGGCGCGCCGCCTTGCCGAAACCTGTCGCGCGCAACCCTTGGGGGGGTGCGCGACGCGCGCGGACCATAGTCGCGCCACCCCGCACCGCACAAGACCGCCCCCCCTGAATCTGCGCGACAGGGCAGTTGGGCCACAAGGCGGAAAACGCAACGGCCTTAAGGAGTTACAAAGGAGGGGCGGCAGCTAGCCCTCCACCTCCCCCGCATCCTCCTCGGTCACGTGGTCGGCCATGTCGGTCAGCATCGATCGGATGTGCTCGTCGCCCACCACGTAGAAGACCTGCCGCCCGCGCCGGTCCGCCTGCAGCAGCCGCGCCGCGCGCAGCAGCCGCAGGTGGTGCGAGACGAGGGAGGCCGAGATGCCCAGCCTCTCCGCCATCTCACCCACCGCCGCCGGGGCGTCGAGGCAGGCGAGGATGATCTTCAGCCGCGTCGGGTCGCTCATCAGGCGGAAGGTTTCCGCCAGCTCGACCACCAGGTCGTCGCCGAGCCTCACGCGGGCACGCATCGGGTTTGGTCCGCCATCCCGCCACCGTCGCGCGCCGGGGGCCGGCCGCGCAAGCCCGCCCTTGACAGGCAGGCCGCGCGCCGCAATCTGCGCCAACAAGATAAGTTATTGAAAAAACAGGGATAAATGAAGAGATGAATACCTGTTCATCCATGCACCGCCGGGCGCTCCTGGCGGCCGGCCTGCTGTCCCTGCCCGCCCCCGCCCTCGCCCAGGCGCGGCGCCCGCCGCTCGCGCTGTGCACCGTCGGCATGGTGGGCGACATGGTGCGCAGCCTCGGCGGGGCGGCCTTCCGCGTCGAGACGCTGATCGGCGAAGGCGTCGACCCGCATCTGTTCCGCCCCACGCGCAACGATATCCAGCGCATCCTCGGCGCCGACCTGCTCTTCGCCAACGGCCACCGGCTGGAAGGCCGGATGGGGGACGTGCTGGAACGCGCGCGCGGCGCCGGCAAGCCCGTGGTCATGGTGGCCGAGGCGCTGCCGCGGGAACGGCTGCGCGCCAATCCCGACTACCCCGACGCGGCCGACCCGCATGTCTGGATGGACCCGACCTTGTGGGCCGAGGCGGCCGCGCCGGCGGCCGATGCCCTGTCGCGCTTCGCCCCCGCCGCGGCGCAGGACATCGCCGCCGCGCTGGCGGCCTGGCGCGCCCGGCTCGCCCGGCTGGACGCCTTCGCGCGCACCGCGCTCGGGGCGATTCCCGCGCCGCAGCGGCTGCTCGTCACCGCCCACGACGCCTTCGCCTATTTCGGCGCCCGCTACGGGATCGAGGTGGCGAGCATCCAGGGCCTGTCCACCGAGGCCGAGGCGAACCTCGCGCGCATCGAGGCGCTGGTCGCGACCCTCGTCGCCCGCCGCGTCCCCGCCGTCTTCGCCGAAAGCTCGGTGCCCGACCGCGCGGTGCGCGCGCTGATCGAGGGCGCGGGCGCGCGCGGCCAGCGCGTGGCGATGGGCGGCAACCTGTTCTCAGACGCGATGGGCCGGCCGGGCACCTATGAAGGCACCTATGAGGGCATGATCGACCACAACGTCACGACCATCGCCCGCGCGCTGGGCGGCACCGCACCGCCGCGCGGCCTGAACGGGCGGCTCGCGGCGTGAGCGCCGCCGCGCCCCCGCCGCTCGAGATCCGCGGCCTGACGGTCGCCTATGGCGAACGGCCCGTGCTGTGGGACGTGACCTGGGCGGCGCCGCAGGGGCTGACCGCGATCGTCGGGCCGAACGGCGCGGGCAAGTCCACCCTGATCAAGGCCGCGCTCGGGCTGATCCCGGCGCTGTCGGGGGAAGCGCGGTTCTTCGGCCGCCCGCTGGACGAAGCGCGCATGCGCGTGGGCTACCTGCCGCAGCGCGCGTCGGTGGACTGGGACTTCCCGGCGACCGCGCTCGATGTCGTGTGCATGGCGCGCTACCCGCGCATGAACTGGTGGGGCCGCGTGCCGCGGCGCGAACGCGACGCCGCCGCGGCCGCGCTGGCCGAGGTCGGGCTGTCGGACCTCGCCGGGCGGCAGATCGGGCGGCTGTCCGGCGGGCAGCAGCAGCGCGTCTTCCTCGCCCGCGCGCTGGCGCAGGATGCCGACCTGTACCTGATGGACGAGCCCTTCGCCGCGGTGGACGCGGCGACGGAACAGGCGATCGTCGCGGTGCTGCGCCGCATCGCCGCGTCGGGGCGCAACGTCGTCGCCGTGCATCACGACCTGTCCACCGTGCCGGACTACTTCGCCCATGTGCTGCTGCTGAACGGCCGCGCCGTCGCGGCCGGGCCGGTGGCGGAGGCCTTCACGCCCACCAACATCGCGGCGGCCTATGGCGGGCGGCTGAACCTGCTCGAGCACGCCTCGGTCGCGCCGGCATGACGCTCGGCTACAACACCCTCGTCGTGCTGGCCGGCTGCGCGCTGCTGGGGCTGGCCGCCGGCACGGTCGGCGCCTTCGCGCTGCTGCGCGGGCGCGCGCTGCTGGCCGATGCGGTGGGCCATGCGGCGCTGCCGGGCGTGGTGCTCGCCGCGCTCATCGTCGCCGCCTTCGGGGCCGATCCGCGCGCGCTGCCGCCGCTGCTCGCCGGCGCGGCGGTGGCGGGCATCGCGGGCGTGCTCGCCGTGCAGGCGCTGGCGCGCACGCGGCGGATCCGGGAGGACGCGGCGATCGCCATCGTCCTGTCGTCCTTCTACGCGGCCGGCGTCGCGCTGCTGTCCTACGTGCAGACGCTGCCGGCGGCGGCGCAGGCGGGGCTGTCGAAGTTCATCCTGGGCCAGGCGGCGGCGATGCGGGCGGAGGACGCCTTCTGGGCCGGCGCCGTGGCCGCGCTGGCGCTGGCCGCCTGCCTGCTGCTGTTCCAGCGCCTGCGCGCGACCTGCTTCGATCCGGACCATGCGCGCGTGCTGGGGCTGTCCACGCAGCGGACGGACATCGCGCTGCTCGGGCTGATCGTGACCGTCACCGTGGCGGGGCTGCAGGCGGTGGGGCTCATCCTCATCGTCGCGCTGCTGGTGCTGCCGGCGGCGACCGCGCGGCTGCTGACCTTCCGCCTGCCGCGGCTGCTGCTGATCTCGGCCGCGACGGGCGCGCTGTGCGGCATGGCGGGTGCCGCGGCCTCCGCACTCGATCCCGACCTGCCGACGGGTGCGGCGGTGGTGCTGGCCGGGGCGGGCTGCTTCAGCCTCGCCCTGCTGCTCGCGCCGGAACGCGGGCTGCTCGCCGCCGGGCTGCGCCGCGCGCGCCGGCGGCTGGCGGCGGCGGAGGAGCATTTCCTGCGCGCGGCCTGGGAAGCGCAGGAAGCGGCCGGTGCGGGGCCCGGCACGGCGGGGGATCGCTGGACGCCGATCGCCGCACTCGCCGCCGCGCGCGGCTGGCGGGAAGGGCGCGCCTGGCGGCTCGCGCGCTGGCTCGCCTTCCGCGACCTCGTCGCGCTGTCGGAACGCCAGGTGCACCTGACGCCGCGCGGGGCGGCGGCGGCGCGGCGCGCGGTGCGCGCGCATCGCGCGGTGGAACATCACCTGCTCGCCCTGGGTGCCGCCGACACGGCGGGGGCGGACCGGCTGGCGGACCTGGTGGAGCATGGGCTGAGCCCCGAGGCCGCGTCGCGGCTGCTGCCGGAGCCCTCGACGCTGCCGGCTTCCCCGCACGCGCTGGGGGGCAAGGCATGAGCGCGGTGGATTTCCTGCGGCTCGACCTGCCGGCGCTGCTCGCGGCGGTGCTGGCCTGCGGCACGGCGGGGCTGCTCGGCGCCTTCCTGGTGCTGCGGCGGGAGAGCCTGCTGGGCGACGCGCTGTCGCATGCCGTGCTGCCGGGCATCATCGTGGGATTCGCGCTGACCGGCGCGCGGGCGGGGCTGCCGATGCTGATCGGCGCGCTGGCGGCGGCGATGGCGGCGACGCTGCTCATCACGCTGGTGCGCCGCGCCGCGCGGATCGAATCGGGGGCGGCGACGGGGGCGGTGTTCACGACCTTCTTCGCGCTCGGCCTGGTGCTGATGGAGGTGACGGGCGCGCGCAGCGTGGATCTCGACCTCGACTGCGTGCTGTTCGGGCAGTTGGAGACGCTGGTCTGGCTCGACGCGACGGGCTGGGGGTCGCTGCTGGACCCGGCGGCGCTCGCGGGGCTGCCGCGGCAACTGCACCTGCTCGCGGGGGTCGCGGTCGCGGTCGGGCTGCTGGTGACGCTTCTGTGGCGGCCGCTGCAGATCCTGTGCTTCGACCCGGACTACGCGGCGGCGCTGGGCTATCCGGCGCGGCGGCTGGAACTGGCGCTGAACATGGCGGTCGCGGCCGCGGCGGTGGCGGCCTTCGAGGCGGTGGGCAGCATCCTGGTGGTCGCCATGCTGGTCTGCCCGGCGGCGGCGCTGCGGCTGCTGACCGACGACTACCGGCTGCAGGTGCTGGGCAGCGCGGCGGCGGGGGCGGCGATCGGCGTGGCGGGCTACCTGCTGGCGGGCCCGCTGCCGGCGGCGCTGGGCGGGACGGTGGCGCTCAACGCCGCGGGCGTGATCGGCACGCTGGGCGGCGTGGCGGTGGCGTGCGCGGCGCTGCTGCGCGCGCTGCGGCGCGGCACGCCGCGCGACGCGGTGGCCGCGCCGGGCGCCTGAGGCCGACCCCGATCCGAACGGATCGAGGCTCCGCCTCGATCCGCGAGCGCGAATGCGCGACCGCGCCCAACCCATCAGCCGCGCCGGACGCGCCCGTGCACGGCGCGCAAGCCAAGCGCGCGGATGCGCACGCCGGCGCCTGAGGCACAACGAAACGGATCGAGGCTCCGCCTCGATCCGCGAGCGCGAAGCGCGACCGCGCCCAACCCATCAGCCGCGCCGGACGCGCCCGTGCACGGCGCGCAAGCCAAGCGCGCGGATGCGCACGCCGGCGCCTGAGGCAGACAAAGCCTCCCCGAAATCAATCGATCCTCGCCCCGCTCGCCCGCACGATACGCCGGTGCAGTTCGATCTCGGCGGCGAGGAAGCGCGCGGCGGCGTCGCGCGTGCCGCCCAGCGGCGACATGCCCGCCGCCTGCAGCCGCGCGCGCGGCTCGGGCGCGGCGACGATCTCGTTCGCCAGCGCGTTCATCCGGTCGAGGATCGGCGCGGGCGTGCCCTTGGGCGCCAGCACCATGAACCAGGTGCCGAAGGACAGGCCGGGCAGCCCGGCTTCGGCCGCCGTGGGCACGTCGGGCAGTTGCGGCACGCGCTGGTCGGCCAGCACCGCGACGGGCACCACGGCGCCCGACTGCACCTGCGGCAGGGCGCCGGTCAGCAGGTTGAACATCGCCTGGATGCGGCCCGACAGAAGGTCCGTCACCGCCGCGGCCGGGCCCGAATAGGGCACGTGCTGCATCTCGGTCGACGTCATCTGGCGATAGAGCTCTCCGGCCAGGTGCATCGAGGACCCGTTGCCGGTCGAGCCGAAGTTGATGCGCCCGGGATGGGCGCGCGCGAAGGCGGTGAATTCCGCCAGCGTGCGCGGGCCGAGCTCGCGGTTCACCACCAGGATGTTCGGCACGTTGCCCACCAGCGCGACCGGGTCGAAATCCGCCACCGGATCGAAGGGCAGGCTGGCGTAGAGCGAGGGGTTGGTCGCGAGCGTGCCCGCCCAGCCCCAGAGGAAGGTCGCGCCATCCGGCGCGCTGCGCGCGACATGGGCGGCGCCGACATTGCCGTTGGCGCCGGCACGGTTCTCGACCACCACGCGCTGGCCGAGCCGCGCCTCGAATTCCTGCGCCATGATGCGGGAGAGGGTGTCGGCCGTCCCTGCCCCGCCCGCGGTCGGCACGACGAGGCGGATCGGCCGGTCAGGCCAGGGCGCCTGGGCACGGGCGGCGAGCGGCAGGGCAAGGGGCGCGGCGAGCAGGGCGCGGCGGCGGATCGTCATGGTTGGGTCGTTCCCGGCAGGCAGGCCGCCATGCTGCGGTGGGCCGGGGCGCCGCGTCCAGCGCCGCACGCGGCAGGCCGGACGCGCCAGGACACGCCGCAGGGGCGCAACAGCGAACACCACGGATCGAGGCCCCACCTCGATCCGGGAGCGCAAGGCGCGACCGCGCCCAGGCCACGCGTCGGCCCCGGCGCGCCAGTCCACGGCGCGCAAGCCAAGCCGCCGGACGGCGGCGCCGGCGCTTGAGGCACAAAAGAAGAAAACGGATCGAGGCCCTGCCTCGATCCGGGAGCGCAAGGCGCGACCGCGCCCAGACCATCAGTCCCGCCCGGCACGCCCGTGCACGGCGCGCAAGCCAAGCCGCCGCATGGCGGCGCCGGCGATTGAGGCATACAAAAACGCCGCGCCGGCGCTTGAGGCACGCAAACAATCCCCCCTCGTCACGGGACCTTCGCGCCGCCGTCATTGCCGCGCCATCATCCGCGGGCTAGTCCGGGCCCCATGGAAGCTGTCGCCCGCTCGATCGAGGAAGCGCTGCGCCCGAAGCGCCTGCGCCGCCGCTCGCCGCTGAACTTCCGCCCCTGGATGCCGGGGGAGGTGTGGTCGGACGTCATGGCGCCCCGGCCCATGGGCGGGCGGGTGCGGGCGGTGCGGCGGATCACCATGGCGGTGCTCTGGACGCTGGTCGCGATCCCGATCCAGGCGGTGCTGATGCGCCTGCCGGGCCGGGCCAAGATCTCCTTCGCGCGGACCTACCATGCGGTGCTCTGCCGGCTGATAGGGCTGCGGGTGCAGGTGATCGGCACGCCGTCGCCCTCGCCCTCGACGCTGTATGTCTCGAACCATTCCTCCTGGCTCGACATCCTGGTGCTCGGCAGCGTGCTGGAAGCCGCCTTCGTGTCCAAGGCCGAGGTCGGGCAATGGCCGGTCGTGGGCACCGTCGCGCGGCTGGGCCGCACCGTCTTCGTCAGCCGCAAGCGCAACCATACGGGGCGGGAGGCGGAGGAGATCCAGCAGCGGCTGGCCGCCGGGGACAGCATCATCCTGTTCCCCGAGGGCACGTCGAACGACGGCACGCGGGTGCTGCCCTTCCGGTCCTCCTTCCTTGGCGTCGCGGCCGATGCGCGGCAGGTGCAACCGGTCTCGCTGGTTTACGACCGGCTGGGCGGGCTGCCGGCCTGCCGGCGCGACCGGCCGCTGTTCGCCTGGTATGGCGACATGGACATCGCGACGCATTTCTGGCGCATCGCGCGGCGGTCCGGCGCGCGGGCGACGGTGCTGCTGCACGAACCGGCCGACCCGGCGGGCTTCCCCGACCGCAAGGCGCTGACGGCGGCGGCGAGCGGCGTGGTGGCGGAAGGCGCGGCGCTGCTGCGGCAGAACCGGCCGGTGGTGCCGCTGCCCCTCCGGCCGCGCTGACGCTGCGACCGCAACCGACTTTTCATCGCCAAATCCTTGACCCGACGCGGAAAGGCCGGTCAGGCTGCCGCGCATGATGGTCTCGCCCGGACACAGGGTCGCTTGACCCGCGCGGCTCCGCTGCGCATCTCCCCCGCCTCTCTCCGCCGCGGACCACGCGGCGGGGCCGGCGGAGCCTGACCCCGATGACCAAGACTCCCGCGCCCCCGAAGCGCCTGCTGATCCGCACCTGGGGCTGCCAGATGAACGTCTATGACAGCGCCCGCATGGCGGATGTGCTGGCGCCGCTCGGCTACGCGCCGACGGAACAGGTGGAGGAGGCCGACATGGTCATCCTCAACACCTGCCACATCCGGGAAAAGGCGACGGAGAAGGTGTTCTCCGACCTCGGCCGGCTGCGCGACGCGAAGCAGGCCCGCGGCGGGGAGATGGTGATCGCGGTCGCCGGCTGCGTCGCCCAGGCGGAAGGGGCGGAAATCACCGCCCGCGCGCCCTGGGTGGACATCGTGCTGGGGCCCCAATCCTACCACCGGCTGCCGGAGATGGTCGCGCGCGCATCCCGCGCCGCGGGCGCGGTGATCGAGACCGACTTCCCCGCCGAGGACAAGTTCGACCACCTGCCCGAACAGGCCGCGCCGCAGGGTGCCACGGCGTTCCTCACGGTGCAGGAAGGCTGCGACAAGTTCTGTTCCTTCTGCGTCGTGCCCTACACACGCGGGGCGGAATACTCGCGCCCGGTCGCCGCCATCCTGGCCGAGGCGCGGCGCCTGGTGTCGCTGGGGGCGCGGGAGGTCACGCTGCTCGGGCAGAACGTGAACGCCTTCCATGGCGAGGGGCCGGACGGGGGCGCCTGGAGCCTCGGGCGGCTGATCCACGCGCTGGCCGGGATCGAGGGGCTGGCGCGCATCCGCTACACGACGTCCCACCCGCGCGACATGGATGACGAGCTGATCGCGGCGCATCGCGACATCCCCGCGCTGATGCCCTTCCTGCATTTGCCCGTGCAGTCCGGCAGCGACCGCGTCCTCAAGATGATGAATCGCGGGCACACGGCCGACGACTACCTGCGGCTGGTGGACCGCCTGCGCGCCGCGCGGCCCGACCTCGCCCTGTCCACCGACATCATCGCCGGCCATCCGGGGGAGAGCGAGGCGGACCACGAAGCGACGCTCGCGCTGATCCGCGCGGTCGGCTTCGCCCAGGCCTTCTCCTTCAAGTATTCCGCGCGGCCCGGCACGCCGGCCGCGACCATGGCCGGGGCGGTGGAGGAAGCCGCGAAGGATGCGCGGCTGGCCGAGATCCAGGCGCTGCTGCGCGACCAACAGACGGCGTTCAACCTTTCGCGCGCCGGGATGGTGGCCGATGTGCTGGTCACCGGCCCCGGGCGGCATCCCGGCCAGATGGCCGGCCGCACCCCCTGGCTGAACCCGGTGCATTTCGACGGGCCCGACAGCCTCGCGGGGCGCATCGTCCCGGTGAAGATCGTGGCCGGGCACCCCAATTCACTCACAGGGGCGCTCGCCGTGCCCCCCCACCCCGACAGCAGGGAGAGAAACGCCGCTTGACCGCCCCCCCGAGCCTCGCCCTTCGCGCCACCGAACCCCGCAGCGCCATCGAGCACCGCTCGGTCACGCTGCAATTCGACGACAACGTGCTGCTGCCGATGCTCCATGGCGAGCATGACCGGCATTTGGCCAGGATCGAGCAGGTGCTCGGCGTGCGATTGTCCTCCCGCGGCAACCGCATCGCCATCACCGGCGGCGCCGAGCGGACCGAAATGGCGGAGGCCGCGCTGCTCGCGCTGTGGAAACGGCTGGAACAGGGGCAGCATGTCGGCACGGCGGAGGTCGAGGCGGCGCTGCGGCTGGCCGAGGGCGGCGCCGAGCAGGGCGAACCCCGCCTGCCGCTGGCCGACCTGCCGGCGATCCGCACCCGCAAGGGCGCCATCGCGCCGCGGTCCGCCGCCCAGGCGTCCTACATCGAGATGCTGGCGCGCCGCGAGATGGTCTTCGGCGTCGGCCCGGCCGGCACGGGCAAGACCTATCTGGCCGTGGCGCAGGGCGTGGCGCTGCTGCAGACCGGCCGCGTCGACCGCATCGTGCTGTCGCGCCCCGCGGTCGAGGCCGGGGAGAGGCTCGGCTTCCTGCCCGGCGACATGAAGGAGAAGGTCGATCCCTATCTCCGCCCGCTCTACGACGCGCTGCACGACATGCTGCCGGCCGAGCAGGTGGCCAAGCGGATCGAGCGCGGGGAGATCGAGATCGCCCCGCTGGCCTTCATGCGCGGGCGGACGCTGGCGCATTGCTACGCCATCCTCGATGAGGCGCAGAACACGACCGCGGCGCAGATGAAGATGTTCCTCACCCGGATGGGCGAGGGCAGCCGGATGGTCGTGACCGGCGACCCGACCCAGGTGGACCTGCCCCCCGGCCAGCCCTCGGGCCTGGCCGAGGCGCTGCGGATCCTGGAAGGGGTGGAGGGCATCGGAGTCGCGAGATTTGCCGAGCGGGATGTGGTAAGGCACCCGCTCGTGGCCCGGATCGTCGCCGCCTATGGGCGGGCGGACGAGCAGTCCCGGGCGAAGAAGGAGAGGTATGGAACCGGGAAGTAGCCGTCCCGGCCGTGGCGGCGTGGATGCCGCCGGGGCTGGGCTTCGGAACGGAGCAGGGGGAAGGGTCGGCGCCGGCGCCGACATCTCTGTGATCCTGGCGGCGCCGGGCTGGCGCGCCGCCGTGAAGCGGCCCGAGGCGCTGGCGCGCCGGGCCGCGGAGGCCGCCTTGCGCGAAGCGGGCGCGTCCGGCGTGGTGACCGTGCTGCTGGCCGACGACCGCGCGGTGAAGCGGCTGAACGGGCAGCACCGCGCCAAGGCCAAGCCGACCAATGTCCTTTCCTTTCCGGCGGATGTCCCGGGCATGCTCGGCGATGTCGCGCTCGCGCTCGGCGTGGTGCGGCGGGAAGCCCGCCAGGCCGGCCGGCGCACCGCCGCGCACCTGGCGCATCTGGTCGCGCATGGCGCGCTGCACCTGGCCGGGCACGACCACCTTGCCGCGGGCGAGGCGCGCCGGATGGAGCGCGCCGAAGCCCGCGTGATGCGGCGCCTCGGCCTGCCCAACCCTTGGCGGGGGGCGACGTGAGCGACACCTCGAACCGACCTGGGTTATTCTGGAAGCTCCAGGCGCTGCTCCGCCGCAAGGAGGCGGAATCCGTCCGCGACCGCGTCGAGGAACTGATCGAGCGCGGGGAGGACACGCCCGGCGGCGCGGGGGAAGCGCCCTCGACCAGCGACCTCGGCCCGCATGAGCGCGCCCTGCTTTCCAACGTGCTGCGCCTGCAGGGCACGACCGCCTACGACGTGATGGTGCCGCGCGCCGACATCATGGCGATGCCGGAGACCTTCACGCTCGAGCAGGCGATCGGCCTGATCCAGCGCGACGGTCACAGCCGCTACCCGGTCTATCGCGAAAGCCTCGACGACATCGCGGGCATGGTCCACATCAAGGACGTGTTCGCGTCGGTCGGGCGGACCGGGCCCTTCGACATCACCTCCATCCTGCGCAAGCCGCTTTTCGTCGTGCCGTCGATCCCGGTGCTCGACCTGCTGCTGCAGATGCGCCAGTCGCGCGTCCACATGGCGCTGGTGGTGGACGAGTACGGCGGCATCGACGGGCTCATCACCATCGAGGACCTGGTCGAGACGATCGTCGGCGACATCAGCGACGAGCATGACGAGGACGCGACGCCGCAGATCACGGAGCGCCCGGACGGCACGATCGAGCTGGACGCGCGCGCGACGGTCGAGGCCTTCGAGGCGAAGCTCGGCCGGGTGCTGACGGATGAGGAACGCGCGGCCGACATCGACACGGTGGGCGGGCTGGTCTTCACCCTGGCCGGACGCGTGCCGGCGAAGGGGGAGCTCGTCTCCCACCCCTCGGGGCTCGAGTTCCGCATCCTGGAGGCGGACCCGCGGAAGATCCGCCGGCTGCGCGTGAAGCGGCCGGGGGCGCAGCCGCAGAAGGCCGCCGCCGAATAGCGCGGCCGGCGCGGTTGAGCACGGGCGCGGTTCGGGGCATGCATCCCCGCGCCCCTCCGACCCTTCCATCACCTCCGGCACGACAGGACCGCTGCGCATGTGGGACAGGCTGCTCCGGCATCTCGGCTCGCGGCACGGATGGCGCCTGTGGGTGACGGCGGCGGGGCTCGGCGCCCTTGCGGCGCTCGCCCTGCCGCCGGTGCATGCGGTGCCGGTGCTGCTGGTCGCGATCCCGGGGCTGCTCGTCATGCTGGGCGCGGCGGAGACGGCGCGGCGGGCCTTCTGGATCGGCTTCGCCTGGGGCTGGGGGCATTTCGCCGCCGGCCTCTATTGGGTGACGCATGCGATCCTGACCGAGGCGGAGCGCTTCTGGTGGCTGGTGCCGGTCGCCGTGCCGGCGCTGGCGCTGCCGCTCGCGCTGTTCGTGGCCGCGCCGGCGGTGCTGGCCTGGAAGGCGCGGGCCGGCTGGCCGCGCGTGCTGGTCTTCGCCGGTGCCTGGGTGCTGTTCGAGCTGCTGCGCGGCTGGGCCTTCACCGGCTTCCCCTGGAACCTGCTCGGCACCGTCTGGGCCTTCGCGGCGCTGCCGATCCAGGCGGCCTCCCTGGCCGGGGTGCATGGGCTGTCGCTGGCCACGGCGCTGGTGGCGGCGACGCCGCTGCTCGGCCGGCGGGCGATGGTGGGGGGTGCCGCGGCGCTGGCGGCCTTCGCCCTGTTCGGGCTGGCGCGGCTGTGGCCGGCGGAACCGCCGCCCCAGCCCGTGGGCATCCTGATCGTGCAGGGCAATGTGGCGCAGGAGCTGAAATGGCGGGAGGAACAGCGCATCCCGATCCTGCGGCGCTACATAGAAGGGACGCGGGAAGCCGCGGTCGCCGCGCTGCGGGAACTGCCCGAGGACCACGGGCTGGTCGTGATCTGGCCGGAATCCGCCGTGCCCTTCCTGCTCGCCGACGATCCGGAGGTGCGGCGGCTGGTCGCCGGCGCCCTGCCGCAGCGGGCGATGCTGCTGGCCGGGACGGTGCGGGCGGAATTCGGGGAGGATCGCCGCGCGCGGCGGGTCTTCAACAGCCTGGTGGCGATCGACCCTGCGGGCGATGTGCGCGGGATCGCAGACAAGGTCCACCTGGTGCCCTTCGGTGAGTACATGCCGCTGTCGGGGCTGCTGCCGATCCGGCTGGTGCAGGGGGGGATGGATTTCACCGCCGGGACGGACCGGCGGACGGTGGCGGCGGGGTGGGTTCCCCCCTTCGGCGCCCTGGTCTGCTACGAGGTGATTTTTCCCGCTATGGTTGTGCCGTCCGAACGGCCGGCCTGGCTGGTTAACGTAACGAATGACGCCTGGTTCGGAATCTCGGCGGGCCCCTGGCAGCATCTGGCGGCGGCCCGGTTGCGTGCGGTGGAGGAAGGACTGCCACTGGCGCGTGCGGCGCAGACCGGCATCTCGGCCGTATTCGATGCGCGCGGGCGGGAAGTTGCACGGACGGGGCTAGGAGAGACGGGGGTTTTGATGGCGCCCTTGCCCGCGACGCGGGAATCGACTCTTTTTTCGCGGACGGGCCTGATACTGGCAGCGAGTCTTTCCTTCTTCGTTTTCGCTTTTGGGTGGTGGCTGGGCCGGCGGTGATCCGATCCGGTGCGTAACATTAACTAAACTCAACCGATCGTGTCGGTCTAAAAATACGAGATTGAGAAAAAGAGTTGACGAAAAGTGAATGCCGCCCTAATTGTGCGACAGGGGCGAGGGGGTACTTCGATCGCCGCTACAGCGGCGGGAGGCGGCGGTGGTGTTGAAATTCGCGGAGGGTCGGATGTCGAGTGACGAGACGATGGAGCGCGTGGAGCGTGAACACCGCGCCAGCCCCATTGATGTGCATGTCGGCACCCGTGTCCGCCTGCGCCGCACTCTTCTCGGCATGAGCCAGGAGAAGCTGGGCGAGGCGCTCGGCCTCACCTTCCAGCAGATCCAGAAGTACGAGCGCGGCGTGAACCGCATCGGCGCCAGCCGGCTCTTCGACCTGGCCCGCGTGCTGGACGTGCCGATCGGCTTCTTCTTCGACGACATGCCCCCCGAGATGGGCGGCGCCGGCGGGACCCGCTCGCGCTCCTCCGGCTTCGGCTTCGCCGAGGGTCAGGAAGGCTTCGAGGACGACACGCTGCATCGCCGCGAGACGCTCGAACTGGTGCGCGCCTACTACCGCATCACCGACCCGTCGGTCCGCAAGCGCGTGTTCGACCTGATCAAGACGCTGTCGCCGACGGAGTAACGCCCCCGATCCCGAGGTGACCTGCGCGGGCGCCGCGCGGCGATGGGCCATGCCCGCGCCGTGCGGCGTCCCTTCGCGTTTGGTCGCCCGGCGGGCCTGCGCCGCCCCGGGGCGCGGGCACCCTCGCCCGGCCGCGCCGCGCGGCCCGCGCGACCATCCCGGGCGCCCCGATCCCGCCCCGCCCATGCCCGCCGAACGCGCGTACCGTCTCGCCAGGCCCGCACCCGCGCCTGGGATCGGCACGGGGCCGGCGCTGTTCCTTGCCGATTGGTTAACGCGCCCGGGGCGCCTGGGGCTTCATTAAAGTTCCGTAACGCAACCGGAAGGATATGGCGCCCGAGGCCGCGCCACTGACATGGTCGTTTGTTATTTTTAAGCAACGATCATGGCCTTCATCCTCGGCACCGCCGGCAGCGACACGATCACCCCCGCGCTGAACAGCGCGGGCGGCCTTCCCGCGACCGCGGGCGACGACATCATCGCGGGCGATCCGCAGCCGACCGACGCGGGCCGCGACCTGCTCGACGGCGGCGGCGGGGCGGACGTGCTCGAGGGCCTGGGCGGCAACGACACGCTGCTCGGCGGCACGGGGCGGGATGCGCTCGCGGGCTCGGACGGGGATGATTCCCTGTCCGGCGGCGCCGACGCCGATTTCCTGGAAGGGAATGCGGGGCAGGACACGCTCGCGGGCGGCGCCGGCGCGGACACCTTCTACCCGGCCAATGACGGGCTCGGCAGCACCGTCGCCCAGCCGGACCTCGTCACGGATTTCTCCCGCGCCGAAGGCGACGTGATCTCGCTGCTCGACGGACTCGACGCGACCGGCGCGCTGGCGCTGGCCTGGCGGGGGGTGCTCGGCTTCAACGTCGCCTCCCTGCCGATCGGAGCCAGCCTGCCGATCGCGAGCGGTCCCGAGACACCGGTCTACTGGCTCACGCGCAGCGCCGGCGGCGGCCTCAATGGCGGCTGGGTCTTCGCGGATCTCAACCGCGACGGCGATCTCGACGCGACCGACTTCGCCCTTCTCGTCCTGCCGCAGGGCGGCGGGGCGCTCACCCTCGCGCCGGAGGATTTTCTCCCCGGCACCTTCGTCAATTCGGGAGGACCGACCATGGCCACGATCCTGGGCACGAGCGGCAATGACAGCATCGGCACGAGCGGCGTCTCGTCCGGCGTGACCGGGGGTACGCCGAGCGGGCTCGCGGATTCGATCCTGGGCGGGGGCGGCAACGACACGCTGGACGGCGCGGGCGGCGACGACACGATGTTCGGCGAGGCCGGCAACGACCGGATCTTCGGCTTCACCGGCAATGACCGGATCGATGCGGGCATCGGCAACGATCACATCCGGCCCGGCACGGGCGACGACGTCATCCTCGGCGGCGCCGATTTCGACACGCTCGACTACACGGACCTGTCCGGGCCGCTTTCCGTCATCGTCGATGTCGGCACGATCTCGCGCGAGAACCTGCTGACCGTCTCCGGCGCCGTCGCCGGCGCGGACCTCGCGACCGGGATCGAGCAGATCAACGCGACGATCGGCAACGACACGATCACGGTCAACAACGTCAATACGGACGACTTCCTGTTCTACGTGCGCGGCAATGCCGGCAACGACAGCATGGTGGGCCCGTCCGGGCTGAACCGCGGCCTCATGCTCGACTACTTCTACGACACCGCGACGCAGGGCGTTTCGGTGAACCTCGGCACCGGGCGCGCGAGCGACGGGCTCTTCACGCCCTTCGCGGGCGCCGGCGGCGGCATCGACAGTTTCTCAAGCTTCAACGCCGTGCGCGGCGGCATCGCGAACGACACGCTGATCGGCGGCACCACGAACGACCGCTTCCGCGGCATGCACGGGTCGAATTCGATCGATGGCGGCGTCGGCAACGACCAGGCCGACTACACGGGCAACATCGGCAACGTGACGGTCGACCTCGTGCTGGGGCGCGGCTTCCACCAGATGGGCGGCACCGACACGCTGACCTCGATCGAGGAGATCCGCGGCAGCAACGGCGCCGACAGCATCCTCGGCAGCGGCGTGGGCAACCGCATCGGTGGAAATGCCGGCAACGACACGATCGCGGGCGGCGGCGGGATCGATACGATCGACTACGGCAACAGCGTCAATGGCATCTCGCTCAGCCTCGCCCTCGGCACCGGCACCGACGGCTTCTCGGGCTCCGACAGCGTCACCGGCTTCGAATACGTCGTCGGCGGCCGCGGCAGCGACATCGTCACGGGCACGTCCGGCGCGGAGACGCTCGACGGCGGCGACGGCAACGACCAGCTGAACGGCGCGGCCGGCAGCGACCTCATCCTCGGCGGAATCGGCTTCGACACGGTGTTCTACGCCGGCGGGCACGCCGCCATCACCGCGACCGTCGTCTACAACGGGGCGAGCGGCCACAGCGCGACCGTCACCTCGGCCATGGGCGTCGACACGCTGCGCGACTTCGAGGCGATCAACGGCAGCATCAACGGCGACAGCATCACGATCCAGTCGGTCGACGTCGTCTCGGGCTTCCAGGCGCGCGGCTTCGGCGGCAACGACACCATCATCGGCATGGCGGACCGCAACTTCTCGATCTTCGCCGACTACTTCAACCCGGACGTGACGAGCGGCGTTTCGGTGGACCTCGCGACCGGTGTCGCGACCGACGGCTATGGCGGGACGGACCGGCTGGTCAACATCGGCACGGTGCGCGGCACCACGCTGGGCGATACGCTGCTCGGAACCTCGGGCAATGAACGCTTCCGCGGCCGCGCCGGCAACGACCTGCTCGACGGACGCGGCGGCGAGGGCGACGTCGTCGACTACGCGCAATCCACCGCGGCGGTCAGCGTCAACCTCGTCACGCAGCGGGCGCAGGACGGCGAGGGCGGCAGCGACACCGTCATCGGCTTCGAGGAGGTGCGCGCCAGCACCGGCGCCGACACCATCATCGGCTCCGCCGCCAACGAGGTGTTCCAGCCCTACAACGGCAATGACAGCATCGATGGCGGCGCGGGCCAGGACCGCGTCGTCTACGGCTTCACCGGGGGCAACGTCCCCTCCCCCACCGGCGCGGTCACGGTGAACCTCGTCACCGGCATCGCGCAGGATGGCTGGGGCGGGACGGACACGCTCTCCTCCATCGAGCGCGTCACCGGCACGGCCTTCAACGATTCCATGCTCGGGGGCGCGGAGGGCAACCGCTTCCGCGGCCAGGCCGGCAACGACACGCTCGATGGCGGGCTCGGCGGCGACTTCGCCGAGTACAGCAACGCGACCGCGGGCGCGACGGTGGACCTCACCGCCGGGACCGCAAGCGACGGCCAGGGTGGCACGGACCGGCTGATCTCCATCGAGAACGTCATCGGCAGCGGCCTCGCCGACCGGCTCACCGGCGTCGCGCAGCTCGGCCGATCCACCAGCAACCTCCGCGGCGGGGCCGGCAACGACACGCTCATCGGCATCGCCGGGGAATTCGTCCGCGCCGACTATGCCGACCAGACAACGGGGCTATCGATCAGCCTCGCCACCGGCACGGCGAATGACGGGCGCGGCGGCACCGATACGCTGATCAACATCCGCGGTCTCGCCATGTTCGGCGACCACGCCGACACGTTGATCGGCACCGCCAACGCCGAATGGTTCACGCCGAGCGACGGCGCAGACAGCGTGAACGCCGGCGGCGGGCTCGACATCATCGGCTATGGCGCGAACGCCTCCGGCGGCGTCTCGGTCAACCTCGCCATCGGCCGCGCGCGCGACGTGGGCGGGGACATCGACACCATCCTCGGCATCGAGGGCGTCTCGGCCGCCTTCGGCGCCGACACCATCATCGGCAGCGCCTTCGCCAACCTGATCAACCCCGGCGCGGGCGCGGATTCGGTCAATGCGCTGGGCGGGGAGGACACGGTCTCCTACAGCCTCGGCTTCTCCCCCGGCGGCATCCAGTACGACGCGGACGCGGACGGCAACCGCCTGCCCGTCCAGGGCATCACCATCGACCTGCTGACCGGCCGCGCGACCGATTTCGGCGGCGCGACCGACACCATCCTCGGCTTCGAGCACGCGACCGGCGGCACGCGCGACGACATCATCCGCGGCAGCACGCTGGGCAACGCGCTGCGGGGCGAGGAAGGCAACGACACGCTGGAAGGCCGCGCCGGCAACGACACGCTGGATGGCGGGGCGGGCACCGACCGACTGGTCGGCAGCATCGGCGACGACACCTACGTCATCGACGCGACGGCGGACGTGATCTTCGAGGCGCTGAACCAGGGCATCGACACGGTGCGCACCATCCGCGCCGCCTTCGTGCTGCCGCTGAACGTCGAGGCGGTGGTCGGCACCAGCGCGACCGCGCACAACTTCACCGGCAACACGCTCGACAACCTCCTCGTCGGCAATGTCGGCGCCGACACGCTGAACGGCGCCGCGGGCAACGACACGCTCGACGGCGGCGCGGGGGTCGACCGGCTGCTGGGCAGCATCGGCGACGACGAATACCGCGTCACCCCGGGCGACGTGGTGGTCGAGGCGCTGAACCAGGGCACCGACATCGTCGTCGCCCTGACCGGCGCGGCGTACGTCCTCGGCCTGAACCTCGAGAACCTGATCCTGGAAGGCGCCACCCTGCTGAACGGCACCGGCAACACGCTGGCCAACGCCATCGAGGGCAACAGCAACGCGAACATCCTCAGCGGCCTCGGCGCCGACGACGACCTCGCCGGCAATGGCGGCAACGACACGCTGATCGGCGGCGCGGGGGCGGATACGCTGCTCGGCGGCGTCGGGCTCGACCATTTCCGCTTCACGCTCACGGCCGATTCGACGCTCGCCGCGCCGGACCTCGTCAGCGACTTCACCGCGGGCCAGGACCTCATCGACCTCAGCCTGATCGACGCCAATGGCGGCATCCTGGGCAACCAGGCCTTCGCCTTTATCGGCGCGGCGGCCTTCTCGGGCGCGGGGCAGCTGCGGGCGGTGTCCGTCGGCGGGACGCTGTACGCCGTGGAGGGCGACGTGGATGGCGGCGGCGCCGATTTCCGCATCCTCGTGACCAGCGCGACGGGGCCGGTGGATGGCTGGTTCATCAAGTAGCGGCCATCGCGCGCGGCGCGCGGGGGGTCCGGCCTTCGCGCGCCCGCCCTGGCCTTGCGCGATGAGCAAGGGCTGCGTCTTCGTCGGGTAAGTCGCCCGCCTTCGCGGCGCGCTTCCTTCCCGCCACGGCGCGACCTCCTGGCGGCGCGCGGCCGGCCTTCAGCCCGCGACCATCGCCTCCACCGCCGCGCGATCGGGCGTCGCGCCGTCCCGCGCCCGCAGCGCGCCCGCGGCCGCCGCGAAGCGCATCGCGCGCGCCACCGGCATCCCCTCGGCGATCGCCAGCGCATAGGCGCCGTGGAAGACGTCGCCGGCGCCGGTGGTGTTCGTCGCCTCCACCGAAAAAGCGGGGGTGCGCGTGGCGCCGTCATCGCCGGCGGCCATCCACAGCACGCCGCGTTCGCCCTGCGTCACGGCCGCGACGCGCACGGGGCCGGAGGCCAGCGCCTGGCGCAGCCCTTCCTCCGGCGCGCGGCCGGGGGCGTAGTTGGCCAGGCCCGGCACCGAGAAGACCGCGTGGTCGATGCGCGGCACCAGGTCCACCAGGAGGCGCGTCTCGCTGCGTTCGCCGTCGAGCACCACCGGCACGCCGGCCGCGCGCGCCGCCGCCGCCGCGGCCGCGACGCCTTCTGGCCAGCGCGGGTCGCAGCACAGCGCGCCGGCTTCCCCGATGCGCGCCAGCGGCAGCCAGTCGGGATCGGTGCCGAGCCCGCTGCCGCGGAAGCTGACGATGGTGCGTTCGCCCCGCGGGTCCACCAGCACCGCGCCCACCGGCGTGCGCCCGCCGGGGACGTGCCGCAGGCCGGAGACATCCACCTGTTCGGCCGCCAGCGCCTCGGCCAGGGGTTCGCCGTTCAGGTCTTCCCCCACCCGGCCCCAGAAGGCGGCGCGGCCGCCCAGGCGGACCACGGCGATGGCCGCATTGGCCGCCATGCCGCCGGGGCCGATGGTGTAGGACCGCGCGGCGATCTTCGCCGGGGGCTGGGGGATGTCCTCGACGCGGAAGGTGTGGTCCATGACCACGTTGCCGAGGCAGATGACGAGCGGAGGGGACGCCATGATGCGACGCAGCATTCCACGCCGCGCCCCGCCGCGCCAGGAATTGCCGCCGGCGATCGCCGCGCGCCTGCTGCTGCTGCGCGAGGATGCGCTGGTGCTCGACAAGCCGGCGGGGCTGCCCGTGCATCGCGGCCCGCGCGGCGGCGCCTCGCTCGAGGATTGGCTCGAGGCGCTGCGCATGGGCAAGCGCCACCTGCCGCAGCCGGCGCATCGGCTGGATACCGACACGGCGGGCTGCCTGGTGCTGGGGCGGACAAAGCCGGCGCTCGCGGCGCTCGGCGCGATCTTCGCCGGGGGCCAGGCGGACAAGACCTATTGGGCGGTGGTGCGCGGCGGGCCGGAGGCGGCGGAAGGGCGCATCGACGCGCCGCTGCGCAAGGTCAGCAGCGCCGCGCGCGGCTGGCGGATGGAGGTGCACGCGGAAGGCCAGGCTGCCGCGACGCGCTGGCGCGTGCGCGGCCGCGCGGCGGGCATGACGTGGCTGGAGCTGTCGCCCGAGACGGGCCGCACGCACCAGCTGCGCGTGCATTGCGCCGCGATGGGCTGGCCGATCCTGGGGGACCCGATCTACGGCACGGCGACGCCGGAGGGCCTGCAACTGCTGGCGCGCGCGATCGCCCTGCCGCTCGACCCGCCGCTTGCCGCCAAGGCCCCGCCGCCCGCGCATATGCGCACCACCCTGGCCGCCTGCGGCTGGCGCGCCGAGACAGACGCGCCGCCGTGAAGTCTACGCAGACGGATCGAGGCCAAGCCTCGATCCGCGAGCGCGAAGCGCGACCGCGCCCAGACCATCAGTCGCCCCCGGCGCGACAGTCCACGGCGCGAAGGCAAGGGCCGCGGATGCGGCCCGCCCGCCGTCTGAGGGACGCACCAAGACTCCGCCCGCCGTCTGAGGGTCAAACCAAAGTCATCGCGATCCGCGAGCGCGAAGCGCGACCGCGCCCAGACCACCAGCCGCCCCCGGCGCGACAGTCCACGGCGCGAAGGCAAGGGCCGCGGATGCGGCCCGCCCGCCGTCTGAGGGACGCACCAAGACTCCGCCCGCCGTCTGAGGGTCAAACCAAAGCCATCACGATCCGCGAGCGCGAAGCGCGACCGCGCCCAGACCGTCAGCCGCCCCCGGCGAGACAGCCCACGGCGCGAAGGCAAGGCCCGCGGATGCGGGCCGCCCGCCGTCTGAGGGTCAAATCAAACGAGACTCGTCGCCCGCTCCACGCCCATGCAGTGATGCTGCGACGACAGGCTGACGGACAGTGCGATGTCGCGGCCCATGCGCTCGACGCTCTTCTCCGCGCTGCGCGGCAGCGGGATCATCAGCGCGCGGCAGAGCATCAGCAGGGCCGAGAGCAATTCCTCCCGCGCGAAGGCGCGGACCAGGCGGCGCCCGTCCGGCAGGCGCGCGACCAGCGTCGCGGTCAGGTCGCCCGCGGCGCTTTCGTGCAGCGCGACCTGCCCGGCCGCGGCATGGCCGCCCGGCACGCCGGTCAGCTGCACGAGCACCGGCACGATTTCCTCGGGGCTGAACAGGATGCTGCGGAATTCCCGTGGCATCGCGACCTCCGCTATCGGATGCGGAGCCTCGCATGCATGGGCTTCAAGCGAGGTTAACGGCCCGGCGCCCAGGCCATGTCGGGATCGAGCGGCCAGATCGGCCGCGGCACCTGCCGCCAGGGCACGCGCGCCAGCACCACCGTGGTCAGCCCCGGCACGTCCACTTCCAGGATACGGTCGGCGGGGAAGCGCTCGTCGAAGCCGGCGCGGAAATGGCCGCGGGACTTCACGACCAGGCAGCGCACGGTGGCAAGGTCGATGCCGAGCGCCTCCAGCATCGCCGGCTCGCACAATTGCCGCCGGTTCGACGCGACGGCGACGCGCAAGCCCCCGATGCCGAGCAGCGCGGAGGGGCCGAGGTCGACCTCCCGCCCCGCATAGATGCCGCGCCGGCCGGTGATGCGCCCGTCCGACAGCGCGAGCACGCGCGCCTCGGCCTCGAAGGGGTGGGAATGGGTGTGGGTCTCGGCGCGGTTGAACAGCGCCGAGAAGCGCGCGCCGGGGCCGAGCAGATGCGCCTCGGCGGCCAGTTCCGGGTCGTAGAACATGCCGAGCACGGCGCCGGAGATGCCCGCCTTGTGCAGCGCTTCCAGGATCCAGACCGTGTTGCCGCGCCCGCCGCCGCCGGGATTGTCGGCGACATCGGCCAGCAGCAGCGGGCGCGACCCCGGTTCCTCGGTGGCTTCGCGCGCGCGGCGCACGGCTTCGGCCAGCGGCGTCAGGCTCGCCACCCAGCGCCCGCGGGAGGACCAGACGAAGCGCGCCACGTCATCCGCCACCGCCTGCGCGCGTTCGGCGTCGGTGCGCGCGGTGACGATCACCGACAGCCCGTTCTTGGGCGTATCCCCCAGCGAGAAGCCCGAGATGACCGAGACGTTCATCACCTCATGGTCCAGGAAGCGCTGGCCGAAGGCGATGGCGTCGGCATAGGGGCCGTCGTCGGTGTTCTGGCTGGTGGCGGGCGGGATCATCGGCAGCTTGGCGAAGCCGGCGCGCGGCCGCATCCCGCCCAGCATGGCGCGCATCGCGGCGGCGGCTTCCGCGCCGCGCTCGGCCATGTCGACATGCGGGTTGGTGCGGAAGCCGACCAGCACATCGGCCTGGTCCACCATGGTGCGGGACACGTTGGCGTGCAGGTCGAGCGTCGCGACGACCGGCACGTCGGGCCCGACGATGGCGCGCACGCGGGCGAGCAGCAGCCCGTCGGGGTCGACATCCACCGTCGCCGTCGCCGCGCCGTGCAGGGACAGGAACACGCCGTCGACCGGCATGGCCGCCCGCAGCCCGTCCTCGATCCGCGCCAGGATGTCGTCGAACAGCTCCTGCTCGACCGGGCCGGCCGCGCCGGCGGCGGCGGCCAGCAGCGGCAGCGGCCGCCAGGCGCGCCCGCCATCCATGGCGCGGATGAAGCCGGTCAGCGCGGTGGGGGCGCGCGGGGCGGGGCGGGCGAGGTCCGCGGCGAGCGCCGCGCCCTCGAGCCAGCAGGAAGCCTCGAACTCCGCGCGGCCGGCGGGCGGGGCGTGGCCGTTGCTCTCCAGCATGAAGGCGGCGAGCGCGATGCGCGGCGGGGCGGCGGCCATGCGGGGCTTATTCCTCGGCCCGCGCCGGCGGGGGCTGGGCGGGGTGGCGCTCCTCGGAGCGTTCGATCACCAGCTTCTGGTGCGGATAGGGGATCTCGATGCCGAGCTCCTCGAAGCGCTTCTTGATCCGCCGGTTCATCTCGCGCGCCACGGCCCAGCGCTGGGACGGCTCCGTCTTGAGCCGCACGCGGATCACCACGCCGGAATCCGCCAGGCGTTCCACGCCCATGATGTCGAGGTCGTCGCGGATCGCGGCGCGCCACTTCGCGTCCTCCCGCATCCCGGCGGCGACGCCGCGCATCGCCTCGGCGACGAGGTCCGTGTCCTCCCGGTAGTCGACGCTGATGTCGAGCACGGCGAAGGCGAAGTCGCGCGTCTGGTTGGTCACGGTGGTGACGGCGGAGAAGGGGATGATGTGCAGGCTGCCGTCGACAGCGCGCAGCTTGATCGAGCGGATGGACAATTGCTCGACCACGCCCGACAGCCCGCCCACCTGCACCACGTCGCCCACCGCGAGCGCATCCTCGAACAGCAGGAAGATGCCGGTGATGATGTCGCGCACCAGGGTCTGGGAGCCGAAGCCGACCGCGATGCCGACCACGCCGGCGCCGGCGATCAGCGGGGCGACGTTCACGCCGATCTCGGTGAGGATGATGAACGCGACGACGATCACGATGGTGATCATCAGCGCGGTGCGCAGCATGGGCAGCAGCGTGCGCACCCGCGCGCTGCGCGCCGCCTTGGCGTCGCGCGACAGGCTCGCCAGATGGCGCTGGATCGCGGCGTTCGCCGCTTCCCACGCCGCCATGCCGGCCAGGATGGTGAAGCCCATGGACAGCAGCGACCCCACCAGCCGGTTGCCGAGCTTGCCCTGGCCGAACCAGGCGAAGGCGTCGAGCCCCCAGGCCTCCAGCAGGAACAGCAGCGTCATCACGCCGATGAAGCCCGAGAAGATGCCCTTGAGGATCGGCAAATAGCGGTTCGCCCGCGTCTCCAGCCCCGGATAGCGGCGGGCGAGGTCGGGGCTGATGCGGAAGGCGCGGGCAAGGCCCCGCCGCATGGCGATGTCGGCGAGCCGCGCGCCGACCAGCACCATCAGCGTGATGCCGGACACGCGGATCAGCCGCCAGAAGCCGCCATCGACCTCCAGCGCCCAGACGCCCCAGGCGGCGATCAGCCAGGCGATGGCGAAGAAGTGCCAGGTCTCCGCCGCCCGGTCGCGCACCGCGCGCAGCACGCGGCGGGACCCTTCGGCGACCTCGCCTTCCTTCAGCGTGGGCGCGCGCAGCACGGCCGAGACATGCGTGCGGTTCTGCAGGATGACGATGACGAGGAACAGCGTCGCGAGCAGCAGCGAGACGCGCAGGATGGAATCGTAGGCCGACCAGGGCAGGCCGAACTGCAGCCCCGCCTCGGCTACCGCGAAGCCGATGACCAGCACGACGGTGATGCGCCGCAGCCAGACCGTGATGTAGGCCGCCGTCTCGTCCGCCACCGGCAGCAGCCGCAGCATGGGCGAGGCGGGCGAGAGCGCCATGCGCGAGACCACCATGACGGCGCGCGACGCCATGTAGGCGTTGTTGACCGTCAGCATCACCAGCTCGGTCGTCGGCAGCGGCCCGACCGCGCCGATCAGCCCGTAGGAGACGACGGCGAAGGCGGCGATCGGCACGAGGTCGAGCCCCAGCCGCGCGACGACGAGCGGGATGCGCCGCAGCAGGGAGATCGCGCCGCCATCCTCCGGCGCGCGGGAATCGAGCCGGTCGCGCGCGCGCGCCAGCAGCCGCGCCACGCCCCATTCGGCCATCAGGCCGAGCCCGATGACGAGCAGCAGCTTCCACGCCGCGTCGATCACCCGGAACTGCGTGACCGGGTCGCGCGCGACGCCGGACAGCCAGCGCACGACCGAAGGCAGGTCCGCGATCGCCTGCGCCGCCGTGACCAGCTGGTCCGACAGCGCGGCAAGCCGCTGGGAGGCGCCGGTCAGCAGCTGCGCCCCGAGCGTGTTGGGCGCGAGGATGGCCGGCTCCTCGGCCGCCGGCGCGGCGGGCTGCGCGGCGGGCGCGGGCGCGGCGGCG
>NZ_JAGIYZ010000026.1 GCF_017813355.1 Roseomonas nitratireducens | reverse complement strand
CTCCGCGACCGGGGCGGGCGGGGGCGTGGGCGCGGCGACGGGCGCGGGCGGGGCCTCGGCGACCGGGACCGGAACCGGCTCGGCGGCGGGCGGCGCGGCGGCGGGCGCGACCTCGCGGCCCTCATAGGCGGCGTCGAGCGCCTCGATCAGCGCGGCATCGTCGCCCGGGGGCTCGGCGCCGGTCGCCTCGAGACCGGCGACGATCGCCTTGATCCGGTCGAGCGCGGAGAGGATCAGCGTGATGCCTTCGGCCGTGACGGCGAGCGTGCCGTCGCGGTAGCGGCCGAGCACGTTCTCGCCGGCATGCGCGACGGCCTCGAGGCGCGACAGGCCGAGGAAGCCGCAGGTGCCCTTGATCGTGTGCACGAGACGGAAGACTTCCGAGAGCGTCGGCTGGTCGTCGGGCGAGCGCTCGAGTCGGACCAGGGCCGAATCCAGCGCTTCAAGCCCCTCATGCGTCTCGGTCAGGAAGTCCGCCAGAAGGTCGTCCATGACATCCCCACTCAATTGGTGGGCGGAGCATGGAAGGGTCGGGCCGAATATTTCGTAAAGGCGTGGATCAGCAATCCGCGCGGCCGCGAGAAATGGCGGCCGCGCGCGGTGTCAGCGAGGAACCGAGAGCAGCAGCGGCCCCGCGCCTTCGCCCGGCGGCACCGCGAGGGCGAGCCGGACGCCGGCCGCGCCGGCCAGCGCCGCCAGCCACACGACGAGCACATCGCGCCCGGACGGGTCCTCGGGCAGCGCGCCGCCCGTGATCGCCCGCAGCAGCGCCGCCGGCCAGGCCGCCTTCGGGCCTTCCGGCCAGATCGCCCATTCGCGGCCCGCATCGCCGGCAAGGCGGACATGGCCGCCGCGCGGCAGCGCCTCCCCCCCCAGCACCATGGCCGAGAGCAGCACGGGGACCATCTCCTCCGGCACGCGGGTCGAGGGGTCGAGCGTGGCGGCATCGGCCTGCGCGCGCCCGCCGGCCAACTGCCCGCCCAGCAGTCCGAGCAGCGCGTCGAGCGTCATGTCGCCCTGCCCGCCCAGCAGGGCGCGCCAGAGCGTCAGGCGGCGGCGCAGCACGTCGGAGGCGTCGGTGGCGAGCGTCGCCGCCTCCGACCCGACCGAATCGAGCATTTCCAGCGCATTGCCGATCGTGCCGGCGACGCCGCCGATGTCGTGGCAGAGGCGCAGTCCAACGAGGCGCACGAGGCGCAGGTCCGGCATGGTGGCTTCTTGGGGCATCGCCCGGGGCATCCCTTGCATCATCGCCGCGGACGGTATCCTCTCGTCTCCTGACAGGACCTTACCGCCCCATCCCGTGACCGAAATCATCGAACCCGGCATGCGCGTCCGGCACCCCGCGCAGCCCGACTGGGGCATAGGCCAGGTGCAATCGGTGGTCGGGGACCGGATCACGGTCAATTTCGAGCATGCCGGCAAGGTCCTGATCAATGCCGCCGTGATCGCACTCGAGATCGAGGACGGGCCAGCGCGGTGACGGGACTTGTCGATGCGGCCTGGCCGGTGCTCGGCGACTGGCGGCTGGCGGGTGCGATCCTCGCCACCATCGTGGCCGGGGTGATGCGCGGTTATTCCGGCTTCGGCACGGCCGTCATCCTGGCCCCGGTCTATTCCCTGCTGTGGGGGCCGCGGGCCGGCGTGCCGATCATGCTGCTGATGGAACTGCTCGTGTCCGTCCAGTTGCTGCCCGGGGCGCTTAAGGACGCCGACCGGCGGGTGGTGCTGCCCTTGGGCGGCGCGGCGGCGCTCGCGACGCCGCTCGGCGCCTGGATCCTGTTCACGGCGGATGGCGAATCCCTGCGCCGCTTCATCGGCGGCTTCGTGCTGGTGTTCGGCCTGCTGTTGATGTCGGGCTGGCGCTACCGCGGGTCCCGCCCGCTGCCTCTCAACCTGTTCGTCGGCACGCTGGCCGGGCTGCTGAAGGGCTCGACCGGCATGAGCGGGCCGCCCGTCATCCTCTACCTGCTCGCGGGGTTGGAGGAAGCGAAGCGGCACCGGGCCAACCTGATCCTGTTCTTCGCGACCATCGCCGTCGTCTCGGTCGTGCCGCCCCTGCTGGGCGGGCTGATCGACCTGCCGGTGCTGCTGCGCCTGGCCGTGCTGCTGCCGGTCATGGCGATCTCGGTGCCGATAGGGGCGCGGCTGTTCCACGTGATCCCGGAACGGCTCTACCGGCCCTTCGCCATGGCGGTGCTGCTCGGGGCCGGCGGGCTCGCCCTGTTCGGATAGGGGGCTTGCGGGGCGGGGCCCATCGGCCCCAAATCCCGCCCATGCAGGCACTTGACCCCTCCCCGGCCGGGCTGGTCGACCCCTTCGGGCGCGCCGTTTCCTATCTCCGGGTCTCGGTGACGGACCGCTGCGACCTCCGCTGCGTCTATTGCATGGCGGAGGACATGACCTTCCTGCCGAAGCGGGAGATCCTGACGCTCGAGGAATTGGACCGGCTCTGCGGCGCCTTCATCGCCCTCGGCACCGACAAGATCCGCCTGACGGGGGGCGAGCCGCTCGTTCGCAAGGGCGTGATGACGCTGGTGCGCAGCCTCGGCGCGCGGCTCGGCGCGGGCGGCCTGCGGGAACTGACGCTGACCACCAACGGCACGCAGCTCGCGAAGATGTCGGAAGACCTCGTCGCCGCAGGCGTGCGGCGGATCAACGTCTCGCTCGACACGCTCGACCCCGCGACCTTCGCCGCCGTGACGCGCTGGGGGAAGATCGAGCAGACGCTCGACGGCATCTTCGCCGCCAAGGCGGCGGGGCTCGCCATCAAGATCAACGCCGTGGCGCTGAAGGGCGTGAACGAGGACGCCTTCGACGGCATGGTCGCCTGGTGCGGCGAGCACGGCTTCGACCTCTGCCTGATCGAGACCATGCCGCTCGGCGACATCGGCGGCGACCGCACGGACCAGTACCTGCCGCTCTCCCTCGTCCGCTCCCGCCTGCGGCAGTCCTGGACGCTGGAGGAGAGCGACTACCGCACCGGTGGGCCCGCCCGCTACGTGACGGTGAAGGAAACCGGCCGGCGCATCGGCTTCATCACGCCGATGACCCACAATTTCTGCGAAAGCTGCAACCGCGTGCGGCTGACCTGCACCGGCACGCTCTACATGTGCCTCGGCCAGGACGACGCGGCCGAGTTCCGCGAGCTGCTGCGCGACCCCTCGGTGGGCGAGGAAGCGCTCGCGCAGGCGATCCGCGACGCGATCGCGCGCAAGCCGAAGGGGCATGACTTCGTGATCGACCGTCGCCGCAACCGCCCCGCCGTGGCCCGCCACATGAGCATGACCGGTGGCTGACACCCTCCAGGCGCTGACCGCGCGCCTGACCATCCCCGGCCTGCCGGAGTGGGTCGGGCTGGTGCTGCTCGTCGCCCTCGGCGTCTCGCTGCTCGCCTTCCTGGCGATGCCCTATGCCGTGTTCGGCGTGAAGTCGCGGCTGGAGGCGGTGGAGGCGGAACTCGCCGACCTGCGCACCGAGATCCGCGCCCTGGTCCGCCAGCCGCCACCCGCCCGTCCGCTGGTCGAGGAGGATTGGGTCGCGCCGCCCACCCGCACGCCCGGCCGCGCCGGGCCCGCGGAACCGCGGCTCGGCGTACCGGTGCCGCCGCCGGCGGCGCGCGCGGAGGGCGGCGGCGCGCGCCGTGCCGAACCACGGCTCGACTGGCCGCAGACCAAGGGCTGATCGCGGGCGCTATCCCGCCCCGCCCGCCTGTGGCTTGATGCGCCCATGCGCGCCAGCGTCATCCAGATGAACCAGGGCAGCGACAAGGCTGCCAACCTCGACCAGGCCCGCCGCCTGATCGAATCCGCCGTCGCGGCCGACCGGCCCGATCTCGTCACCCTGCCGGAGACCTGGACCAATCTCGGCGGCGGGCGCGACGCGCGCCGCGCGGCGGCCGAGTTGCTGCCCGAACCGGGCGGCGCCGGCGGGCCGGCCTATGAGATGCTGCGCGGCCTCGCCCGCGCGCACGGCATCACCGTCCATGGCGGCTCCATCATCGAGGATGGCGGGGAGAAGCTGTTCAACACGACGCTGGTGTTCGGCCCGGACGGGACGGAACTCGCGCGCTACCGCAAGATCCACCTTTTCGACATCACGGCGCCGGACGGCACGGGCTATCGGGAAAGCGCGCTGTACGGCGCGGGATCGGACCTCGCCTTCTTCGAGGTCGCCGGCATCCGGCTCGGCTGCACCATCTGCTACGATGTGCGCTTCCCGGAACTGTTCCAGGAACTGCGCCGGCGCGGGGCGGAGGCGATCCTGGTCCCGTCGAACTTCACGCTGCAGACCGGCAAGGACCATTGGGAAGCGCTGATGCGCGCGCGCGCGATCGACACCCAGTGCTGGATCCTCGCCGCCGCCTCCTACGGCAGCTACGAGGAGCGCGGCGCGACCCGCAGCGTCTACGGCCATTCCCTGGTGGTCGACCCCTGGGGCCATGTGGTCGCGAAATGCAGCGACGGCACCGGCTGGGCGACGGCGCGGATCGACCCGGCCGTGACCGCGCGCGTGCGCGCCGGCATGCCGCTCGACCAGCATCGGGACTCCGCGCGCGCCTGGGTCGCGAAGGCCGCGACGTGACCGCCCCGCGGCTCGCGATCCTCGCCGCGCAGAACGAGCCCGCCCGCCTCGCGCAGGAAGCCCTCGCAGCCCGCTACGGCGCGGCGCCGCCCGAGCAGGCGGAGGTGATCGTCGCCCTCGGCGGCGACGGCTTCATGCTGGAGACGCTGCACCGCTTCCTCGGCCGCGGCATCCCGGTCTATGGCATGAACCGCGGCTCGGTCGGCTTCCTGATGAACGACTACCGGGAGGATGCGCTGCCCGAGCGCATTGCCGCCGCCCAGGCCGCGACGCTGCATCCGCTGCGGATGGTGGCGCAGGCGAACGGCGCCGCGCCGGTCGAGGCACTGGCGATCAACGAGGTCTCCCTGCTGCGCGAAAGCCGCCAGGCGGCGAAGATCCGCATCCTGGTGGACGACAAGGAACGCGTGGCCGAGCTGATCTGCGACGGGGTGCTCGTCGCGACCCCGGCGGGCAGCACCGCCTACAACCTGTCCGCCCATGGGCCGATCATCCCGCTGGGGGCCAATCTGCTGCCGCTGACGCCGATCTCGGCCTTTCGGCCGCGGCGCTGGCGCGGCGCGCTGCTGCCTTCCGACGCCGTGGTGGTGTTCGAGATCCTGGAGCGCGACAAGCGCCCCGTCGCCGCCGTCGCCGACTACACCGAGGTGCGCGACGTGGCGCGCGTCGAGGTGCGGGAGGCCCGCGACGTGACCCTGACCCTGCTGTTCGACCCCGACCACGGGCTGTCGGACCGCATCATCGCGGAACAGTTCACGGTGTGAGCGACGCGCGCGGCCTGTCCGACCGCACCCTGGTCTGGGGCATCGCGGCCATGCAGGTGATCGGCTGGGGCGCGCTCTACACGCCTTTCCCGCTGCTGGTCGCGCCGATGGAAGCCGAGCTCGGCTGGTCGCGCGTGCTGCTCAATGCGGGCTTCACGGCGGCGCTGCTCGCCTCCGGCATCGCGGCGGTGCCGGCCGGGCGCTGGCTCGACCGGCGCGGGCCGCGGGGGCTGATGAGCCTCGGCGCCGCCGCCGCCGCGCTGCTGCTGGTGGCCCTCGCGCTGGTGCGCGACCCGGCGGCCTATATCGCGATCTGGGTGCTGATCGGCCTCGCCCAGGCGGCCTGCCTTTGGAACTCCGCCATGGCGGTGGTGGTGGCGGAGGCGCGCGACCCGACGCGCACGATCACCGCCATCACCTTCATCACCGGCTTCACCGGCACGGTCTTCCTGCCGCTGGCCGATGCGCTGATCGCCGCGTTCGGCTGGCGCGGCGCGCTCGGCGCGCTGGCCGCGCTGCAGGCGGGCGCGGCGGTCCTGACCTTCGCCATGCTGCGCCAGGCGCGGGTGCCGCCGCGTGGCGCCGCGGCGCCGACCGGGCGGCCCTTGCGGGAGAGGATCCGCGAGCGCGCCTTCCTCGGCCTTGCCCTGTGCTTCGCCGCGCACGCCTTCATCGGCACGGGGCTGGCCGCGCACCTGATCCCGCTGCTGCGCGAACGCGGCTGGCCGGAGGCGACGGTGCTGCTGCTCGCGGCGGCGCATGGGCCGGCGCAGGTGGCGGCCCGGGTGCTGCTCTACACGCTCGGGCGGGGTGTCACGATGCGCGCGGTCGGGCGCTTCGCGACGGGCCTGGTGCCGCTCGGCATGCTCTGCCTCGCGCTCGGGCCCGGAAGCCTCGTGCTGACGCTCGGCTTCGTCGTGCTGTGGGCGGTGGCGGACGGGCTGCTGGCGATCGTCCGTGCCGCCGGCACGGCCGAGATCCTGGGGCGGGAGGGCTATGGCACCGTCACCGGCGCGCTGTCCGCCTTCGCGGTGCTGCCGCGCACCGTGGCGCCGCTCGTGCTCGCCCTGCGGTGGGACGGCGCCGGCACCTACGGGCCGGTGCCCTGGCTGCTGGTGGCGGTGGCGGCCGCGGTGGCAGGCGGCTTCCTGGTCGCGGCGCGCCGGCCGGCGGGCTGACGCCGCGCGTGACCATTGCGCGACAGGGCCCGCGCGCGGGGCGGCCGCGCGCCGGCTGCCGGCGGCGCCAGGGCCGTTGCCCGCCGGGGCCGGCATGAAGGGGGCTTGCATCCGCCGCGCCGATGGCTCCCATGCGGGGCGGGCGCTTCCCGCGCCGGGCGGACGGCCCCATCTGCCTTCGCCGAGACCGGAGTCCATCGCTTGCCCCCTGCCAAGCCCACCGCCGACGGCGGCCACATGCGCGCCCTGATGCGCATCGCGCCCTATCTCTGGCCGCAGGGGGAGACGGAGCTCCGCATCCGGGTCGTCGCCGCGCTCGTGCTGGTCGCGGCCGCCAAGGCGGCGAACGTGCTGGTGCCCATCGCCTATGCCCGCGCGGTCGATGCGCTGGCGCCGCAATCGGGCATGGCCGCGGCGGCCACCGTGCCGGTCGCGCTGCTGCTCGGCTACGGGCTGCTGCGCGTCATGTCCTCGGCCTTCGCGGAACTGCGCAACGCGATCTTCGCCAAGGTGCAGGCGCGCGCCGGGCGGCGCGTGGCGCTCGAGGTGTTCGAGCACCTGCACGCGCTGTCCATGCGCTTCCACATGGACCGCGCGACGGGCGGGCTGTCCCGGGTCATCGAAAGGGGCGTGCGCGGCATCGCCACCTCGCTCAACTTCCTGCTGTTCAACATCATCCCGACCATCGTCGAGATCCTGTTCGTGGCGATCATCCTGTGGTGGATGTTCGCGCTGTCCTTCACCCTGACGATGCTCGGCACCATCGCGGCCTATGTCGCCTTCACCCTGACCTTCACCAACTGGCGCCTGCGCTTCCGTCGCCAGATGAACCAGACGGATGAGGAGGCGAACACCAAGGCGGTGGACAGCCTGCTGAACTACGAGACGGTGAAGTACTTCAACAACGAGGGCCACGAGGCGCGGCGCTACGAGGACAGCCTGACGCGCTACGAGCGCGCCTATGTCCGGTCCGAGACCACGCTCAACATGCTCAACGCCGGCCAGGCCTTCATCATGGCGGTCGGCCTGACGGTGACCATGCTGCTGGCCGGGTCGGGCATCGCGGCGGGAACCATGACGGTGGGCGACCTGGTGATGGTCAACACCTACCTGATCCAGCTTTACCTGCCGCTCAACATCCTCGGCTTCGCCTATCGCGAGATCCGCCAGGGGCTGACGGACATGGAGCAGATGTTCACGCTGCTCGAGGTCCCGGCCGAAGTGCGCGACGCGCCCGGCGCGCCGGACCTCGCCAGGGGCCAGGGGGAGATCCGCTTCGAGGATGTCCGCTTCGGCTACCGCCCGGACCGGGAGATCCTGAAGGGCGTGACCTTCACCGTCCCGCCGGGGCGGATGCTGGCGATCGTCGGGCCGACGGGGGCGGGGAAATCCACCATCTCCCGCCTGCTGTTCCGCTTCTACGACGCGACCGGCGGGCGCGTGACGGTCGATGGCCAGGACGTGCAGTCCGTCACGCAGGGCAGCCTGCGCCGCGCGATCGGCGTGGTGCCGCAGGACACCGTGCTGTTCAACGACACCATCCGCTACAACATCGCCTATGGCCGGCCGGGCGCGACCGACGAAGAGGTCGAGGCCGCCGCCCGCGCCGCGCAGGTGCATGACTTCGTGATCCGCCTGCCCGAAGGCTACGCGACCCGGGTGGGCGAGCGCGGTCTGAAGCTCTCGGGCGGGGAGAAGCAGCGCGTCGCGATCGCGCGCACCATTCTCAAGGACCCGCGCATCCTGGTGCTGGACGAGGCCACCAGCGCGCTCGACACCCGTACGGAACAGGAAATCCAGGCCGCGCTGCGCGACGTGGCGCGCAACCGCACCACCCTGGTCATCGCGCACCGGCTGTCCACGGTGGTGGAGGCGGACGAGATCATCGTGCTGCAGGAAGGGCGCATCGCCGAGCGCGGCACCCATGCCGAACTGATCGCCGCCGATGGCCTCTATGCCGAGATGTGGCGCCGCCAGGCCCAGGCCGTCGCGGCCGCCGAGGCCGCGGCCCGCGCCCAGGCCGAGGCCGACCTCGACCGCCCCCGCGCCGGGCGGCTTGGCGAATCCATCGCGTAACAGGGGGTTACAGACCGCCCCCGCCCGCCCCATCTGGCCTGGAAAGAAGGAGAACGCCGCATGCAGCAGGACGCCATGGGTGGCGCGCCCGAGGATCTCAGCCACGCCGGATCGGTGGTGGACAAGGCGATCGAGTACATGATGGAGCAGCATATCGACCCGATCTCCATCGCCTCCGCCCTGCTTGGCGGCGCCCTGGGCCTGCTGGCGCGGACCATGGACGACCGGGCGGTCGCGGCCGTGCTGCGCAACGCTCTGGCCTCGGTCGAGAGCGGCGAACTGGCCGAGGCGCGCCAGCCCCCACCGGCCCAGGCTTGACGGAAGGGCCCGTCTGGGCCACAAGCCGCGCCTTCATCGCATCCACCGGCGCGCGGGGAATGTCCCGTGCGCCCTGATCGTTTCGGGAAGACCACCATGGCCCGCCGCTGCGGCATCACCGGCAAGGGCGTCCTGACGGGCAACAACGTCAGCCACGCCAACAACAAGACGCGCCGGCGCTTCCTGCCGAACCTGCAGGAAACCTCCTTCTGGTCGGAAATCCTCGGCGCGCCGATCAAGCTGCGCCTGTCGACCAACGGCATCCGCACGGTGGAGCACAATGGCGGGCTCGACGCCTTCCTGCTCGGCACGCCGGACCGGCGCCTGCCGGACGAGGCGCGCCTGCTGAAGCGCCGTCTGGAACGCGCCCAGGCCAAGAAGGCGGCCTGACGGCCCCTTCCCGGCCGGCAACGGCAAGGGCGGCGCCCCACGGGGCGGCCGCCCTTTTTTGTGCCGGTCATGCTGGCGGCACGAGTCTCTGACTCGTGCCGAGGCCGCGAAGGCGGCCCGCCGGACGTCCGGCGAAGCCAAGCAAACTGGAAGTTTGCGCCCGGCGTTTGAGGGCACAGAAAGGGCCTGCCAGCGGTCGAAGCATTCGACCGCCGGGATCAAATGCGGGAATTCGGCGCCGTGAAGGGCGCCCGCACCTCGCCATCGAGGTAGCCCGCGTAGAAATCCCGCACATGGGGCAGGATGTCGCGCGCCAGCGCGCGGCGGCGCTCCTCCTCCGGCCGCAGCGGCAAGGCGAGCTGCGCGGCGAGCTCGGCCAGCGCCGCCTCCCGGTCCAGCCGGGTGAAGCGGCGGTCCCGCATCACCACCTCCCCACCGATCATCACCGTCTCCACCCCCTCGGCCTTGGCGCGCAGCAGCACGGCGTCGACCACCGGGATCAGCGGATCGAGATAGGGCGAGGCGAGGCTGTCCCAGCGCATCAGGGACAGGTCGGCGAAGGACCCCGGGGTCAGCGTGCCGATCGCGGCGCCGAAGGGCGTGGTCAGGCCGCCATTCTCGCTCGCCATGCGCAGCACCTCCGGCGCGGAGGGCACCTCGGCCGGGTCCATGCCGGGGACGCGGTGCAGGCGCAGCACCAGCCGCATCTCCGCCAGCATGTCGCGGTCGTCGTTGATGCCGGCCTCGTCCATGCCCATGGCCACGCGGATGCCGCGGCGGGCGAAGCAGCCCAGGCAGGCGACGCCGCTGCGCAGCCGCAGGTTGGAACTCGCGTTGTGGCAGATCAGCGTGCCGGTCTCGGCTACGCGGTCCATGTCGGCCTCGGTCAGCCAGACGGCGTGCCCCAGCGTCATCCTCGGCCCGAGCAGCCCGTGCCGGGCGATGTGGTCCAGCGCCGTGCCGCCGCCGCGCAGCCGGGCGTAGCGCTTCTGGTAGGCGGTCTCGTTCAGGTGCATGTGCATCGGCAGGTTGTGGCGCGCCGACACCTCCCGGAACCCGTCCAGCGCCCGGTCGGACACCCAGTGCAGGTTGGTGGGGGCGAGCTGCACCGCGATGCGCGGGTCGCCGGCGACGTGGTCGGCCAGCCGCAGCACCATGTCGAAATACTCGTCCGCCGTGATGTGGAAGCGGGCGAGGTTCTCGGCCAGCCGCGCGCCGAGTTCGGGCGGCAGGCGGGCGATGAAGGCCGCGTCGTCCTCGTAGACCAGCCGGTTCTGGTCGCGGAAGGCGTAGGAGTAGGAGGCGCGCATGCCGATCGCCTGGTAGGCGCCGATCACCTGCCGCGCCGCGCGTTCCACATCCCCGATCGCGCCGGGTGCGCGCCCGTGCAGGTGCTGCACGGTGGTCACGCCCGAGCCGATCATCTCGAAGGCCGAGTAGAGCGTGTCGAGATGCAGGTCGACGTCGCGCGCGACCATACGCGTCGCGAACCAGAGCTCCAGCGGCTGGTCGAGCGACCCCAGCTGCACCGGCGTCAGCCCCACGTGATGGTGGCTGTTCACCAGTCCCGGCAGGACGACGTGGCGGTCGGACCCCAGCATCGCCGCGCCGGGGTATCGTGCCGCGAGGTCGGCGAAGCGCCCGATGGCGACCACGCGGTCCCCCTGCACCGCGACGGCGCCGTCGTCGTGGATCACAGCATGGTCGCGATCCGCGACGCGCTCGATCACGTGGCGGCCGCGGACGAGCGTGACGGTCATGGCGGGCTCCTGCTGCGAACCTGGAACGCTAGGGGATCGGCACTCCCGGCGTCACGCCCCCTTCCGGCGCGCCGCCGCCTTGGGCAGGATCGCGCCCATCGCGGAGGAACCAGCCATGTCCAAGGTCATCATCACCTGCGCCGTCACCGGCGCGATCCACACGCCCTCGATGTCCGACCACCTGCCCATCACGCCGCAGGAGATCGCGGAGCAGTCGATCGCGGCGGCGGAAGCCGGGGCGAGCATCATCCACCTGCACGCGCGCGACCCGATCGACGGCCGTCCGACGCCCGACCCGGCCGTCTTCATGCAGTTCCTGCCGGTCATCAAGCAGTCCACCGACGCGGTCATCAACATCACGACCGGCGGCGGGCTCGGCATGACGGTGGATGAGCGGCTCGCCGCGCCGCTGCTGGCCAAGCCGGAGATGTGCAGCCTCAACATGGGCTCGATGAACTTCAACATCTCGGCGTCCGCCGCGCGCGTGAAGCACTTCAAGCACGAGTGGGAGAAGCCCTACCTGGAAGGCACCACCAACTACATCTTCCGCAACACCTTCCAGGACATCGAGCAGATCGTGGAGCGGCTGGGCAAGGGCCACGGCACGCGCTTCGAGTTCGAGTGCTACGACGTCGGCCACCTGTACAACCTCGCGCACATGCTCGACCGCAAGGTGGTGGAGCCGCCGCTGTTCACCCAGACCATCTTCGGCATCCTGGGCGGCATCGGCGCCGAGCCGCGCAACCTGATGTTCATGAAGGAGACGGCGGACCGGCTGTTCGGCCACGACTATGTCTGGTCCGTGCTCGCCGCCGGGCGCAACCAGATGCCCTTCTGCACCATGGCCGGCATGCTCGGCGGCAATGTGCGCGTGGGGCTCGAGGACAGCCTGTGGATCGGCAAGGGCCAGCAGGCCACGTCGAACGCGCAGCAGGTGGCGAAGATCCGCCGCATCCTCGAGGAATTGTCGCTCGAGATCGCCACCCCCGCGGAAGCGCGGGCGATGCTGAAGCTGAAGGGCGGCGACCTCGTCGGCTTCTAGGCCTTCTCCACCCGCGTGAGCCAGCAGCCCGGCCGCGCGGTGTGGATGTTGACGTAGGCGACGCGCGGATCGTCGATCCGCGCGCGCAGCGCCGCCTCCGCTTCCTCCCCCGGCACCACCACGCCGAGGTCGTAGAGCACCATGCCCTGCGCATCGTAGTGGCGCAGCGAGACGATGGCGTTCTCCGTCACCGTCTCCGGCAGCGCGTCCAGGATCTCGCCGCGCGCGCAGTCATGCGCGTGGACGAAGACCGGCGATGGCGTCCAGTACGGCCCCTGCGGCAGCGGCAGGTCCCAGGAGGCGAGCAGCATCCGCTCCCCCGGCCGGCCGAGGCGCAGGCAATGCCGGCACGGGAAGCCGGGCCCGGTGACCTCGCGGAGATGGACGGGCCCGCCGCGGTCGTCGCGCCCGGTGGCGCGGAAGCGGGCGGCGGCGTCGGTGTCGATGGGCATGCAGCGGAAGGTGCTCATGCGGCGATCCTGCCGCGCGCGGCGGCGCCGCGCCTTCCGCCTGTTGCGCTCACACGCGCAACCACCGCCCCCGATCGGGGGCGGTGGCGCTTTCCCTCGCTCCGGCCCGGTGGCGGGAGGGCTCCGCCGTGGGGCTGTTGACGGGCCGGGCGAGGGCGCGCGGGGGCCGTCAGCGCGTGGCGGCGATGTCGATCACCTCGGCCGCCGGCAGGCCGGCGACGGCGCCGAGCGCGCTCGCCGCGCCGGTCTCGAGGTTCACGCGATGCAGCGTGCCGCCGATCAGCGCGAAGCCCATGTTGCCGCCCCGCCCGTCCGCCAGGATGTCGAAGGCCACGCCGGGCGGCAGCGCATCGGCCACCTGGCCGCGCGGCTGCTGCACGCCGTCATTGGGCGGCGCCTGCAGGTTGTAGGACCGCGTCAGCGTGTCGATGGTATACAGCGCCGTCGCCTGCGCGCCGGTCATGCTGTTGGTGTAGGCGCCGGCGACGATGCGCGGCGTCGTCTCGGCGAAGGGCGTGCCGGCGGCGTACTTCAGCTGCCCGTCGCGCACCGCTTCGCCGGTGTCGACGTTCACGCGCAGGTTGGTGCCGTTCATGCCCATCAGGCGCAGGCGGTTCGCGACGGGGTTGAAGTCCACCACGGCGCGGCCGCCGGACTGGAACTCGGTGTTCAGCCGGCTGACCTGCGTCGCGCGGCCCGTCGCGGGGTCGATCGTCACGATCTGCCCGCGCTCGGTCACGCCGTAGATGCGGCCATCCTGCGGACGCTGGTCGATGCCGAGCACGCGGCCATCGGCGCCCGTGATGCGCATGGGCGCGCCGGCGCGGCGCGTCTCGCTGTCGATGCTGAGGATGGCGTTGTCGGCGGTCAGGCCGATCAGCGTCGCGGCGTGGGCCTGGCTGGCCGCGGCGATCATCCCGAAGGCGGCGAGGGCGAGGCGAAGGCTGGTCGTCATGGCGGTCTCTCCTGTTCCCAGGCGAGGCCGTTCGGCCCCGCTGACCGCCTTACGGGCCGGATGCGGGGGTGGATGCAGGCGCGGGCGAAGTTTTTTTAGGTGCCGCGCGCCGCCGCCAGCCGACCGATGAACAGGATCGGCCCGGTCGGCCGCCCGGTGGGCGAACCGCCCGGCGGCTCCAGCGTGATCTCGATCAGCATCCCCGGCTCCGGCCGGATGGTCGCCGGCGTCACGGTCAGCCGCCCCTGCTCGGCCGGGATGAGGCCGAGCGAGGTCGGCGCGCTCGCCCCCTGCGGCAGCGCCCAGAGCTGCATCACGCGGTCCGAGGGCACCGGCTGCGGGTTCAGCGAGGCGAGGCGCAGCGCGCCGCCATCGGCTTCCACCAGCCAGGCGGGCTGGTCGCGCTGGGTGAGCAGCACGGTCATCAGCCGCGGCTCCGGCGCCGGACGGACCAGCAGCAGCGCGGCGAGCCCCGCCGCGACGGCGGTCGCCCCCAGCGCCCAGAAGCGCCAGAAACCCGGCTTCTTGCCAACAGGCGCGGCGCGCGGCCCGTCGAGCGAAGCGGCGATGCGGTCCCACAGCCCCGGCGGCGGCGCTTCCGGCGGCGCGAGGACGGTCAGCGGCGCGAGCCGCGCCTCCCAGGCCGCGACGGCATCGCGCAGCGCGGCGTCGGTCTCCATGGCGCGCGCGACCTCGGCCGCCGCGCGGGCATCGAGCGTGCCGAGCACGTATTCGCCGGCCAGCGCGTCGCGTTCGGCGGGGTCGGTCGGGATCATGCCAGGCACTCCCGCAGCGCCAGCAATCCGCGGCGGATCCAGGACTTCACGGTGCCGAGCGGCGTGCCGAGCCGCGCGGCGATCTGCGGATGCGACAGCCCGTGCACGAAGGCGAGGATGATGCCCTCGCGGTTCTTCGGCTCCAGCCCCGCGAGGCAGTATTGCAGGCGCCGGCCCTCGCTGCTCGCGGCCAGCTTCTCCTCGGCTTCCGGGGCGACGGCCTCGTCGCCGAGGGTGGGGTCGTCCGTCGGCGTCTCCCGTCCCCTGGCGCGGATGATGTCGAGCGCGGCATGGCGGACGATGGAGGCGAGCCAGGCTTCCGCCGCGCCGCGCGCCGGGTCGAACTGCCCCGCGCGGCGCGCGACCTTCACGAAGGCGTCCTGCAGCGCGTCGGCGGCGGCGTCCCTGTCGCGCAGGATGGCGTTCGCCACACCAAAGAGGCGAACCGACTGCCGTTCATACACGCCACGCAGCGCCGCGCGGTCACCCGCGGCGACGGCGGCAAGCAGCGCGGGCAGGTCGGCATCTGCTTCCATCAGGGTCGGACATGGCCACGCCCCGGCGGGAAAGGTCAAGCGCAACGACCCCATTGCGCCGGGCCGCCGGCCTCGCGAACATCCCCCCAACGACAGGAGGCCTCCGCATGTCCCGCTTCGCCATCTCCCGCCGCGCCCTTGGCGCGGCCGCGCTGCTGCCGCTGGCGCGGCCGGCCTTCGCGCAGAACGCGCCGATCCGCATCGGGGAGCTGAATTCCTATTCCCGCATGGCCGCCTTCGCGGTGCCCTACCGCAACGCCATGCAACAGGCGCAGGACGCTGTGAACGCCGCCGGCGGCGTGATGGGCGGGCGGCGCATCGAATTCGTCTTCCGCGACGACGGATCGACGCCGGGCGACGCGGTGCGCGTGGCGGAGGAACTGCTGACGCGCGAGAACGTCGCCTTCCTCGCCGGCACCTTCCTGTCGAATGTGGGGCTCGCCGTCGCGGACTTCGCCAACCAGCGCAAGCGACTGTTCCTGGCGACCGAGCCGCTGACCGACGCGCTGACCATGGCGCAGGGCAACCGCTACACCTGGCGCCTGCGCCCCAGCACCTACATGCAGACGCGCATGCTGGTCGAGGCGATCCGGGGACGCCCCGTGCGCCGCTGGGCCATCGTCGCGCCGAACTATGAATACGGCCAGTCGGCCGCGGCCAACTTCAAGCGCCTGCTGCCCGCCGCCATCCCGGGTGCGGAGGTCGTGGCGGAACAGTTCCCCGCCCTCGGCCGGGTCGATGCGGGGGCGACGGTCGGCGCGCTGGGCCAGGCGCGGCCGGACGGCATCTTCAACGTCCTGTTCGGCGCGGACCTGACCGCCTTCGTGCGCGAAGGCAACACGCGCGGCCTGTTCGAACGCCGCACCGTCGTCTCCCTGCTGACCGGCGAGCCCGAATACATGATCCCGCTGGGGGAGGAGACGCCGGAAGGCTGGATCGTCACCGGCTATCCCTGGGACCAGGTCACGGGCATGCCGACGCACCAGGCCTTCGTGGACGGCTACCGCGCGCGCTTCAACGACACGCCGCGCAAGGGCTCGCTGCTCGGCTACGTCACGGTGCAGGTGATCGCGAACCTGCTGAACAAGGCGAACTCGCTGGACAACGAGGCGCTGGTCGACGCGCTGCGCGACCTGCGCACCGACACGGTGGTCGGCCCGGTGACGATGCGCGGCATCGACCAGCAGGGCACCATGGGCACCTGGGTGGGCGAGACCGCGCTGCGCGGCCGGCAGGGCACGATGCGCAACATCCGCTATGCCGACGGCGCCAACTACATGTTCTCCGAGGAGGAGGTGCGCGCCGCGCGCCGGACCTGACGCTTCGTGCAATGGGACTTCCTGCTGGTCCAGTCCCTGTCGGGGCTGGCCAGCGCATCATCGCTGTTCGTCATCGCGTCGGGGCTGACGATCGTCTTCGGCGTGACGCGGATCGTGAACTTCGCGCATGGCTCCTTCTACATGCTGGGGGCCTATATCGCGGTCACGCTCGTGCCCTGGCTGCTGGAGATCGACCGCTCGCCCTGGCTGTTCTTCGTGGGCGTGCTGGTCTCCGCCCTGGCCGTCGGCGCGCTCGGCGTGGCGATGGAGGTGCTGCTGCTGCGGCGCATCTACCGCGTGCCGGAACTGTTCCAGCTGCTGGCGACCTTCGGCGTGGTGCTGATCGTGCAGGACCTGGTGCTGCTGGTCTGGGGGCCGGTGGACATTCCCGGCCCGCGCGCGCCGGGGCTGCGGCATGGCGTGTTCATCCTCGACCAGCGCTTCCCGGCCTATGAGCTGTTCCTGATCGCCGTCGGGCCGGCGGTGCTCGGCCTGCTGTGGCTGCTGATGCACCGCACGCGCTTCGGCGTGCTGATCCGCGCCGCGACCCAGGACCGCGAGATGGTCGGCGCGCTCGGCGTAAACCAGGCGATGCTGTTCACGGGCACGCTGTTCCTGGGCGCGGCGCTGGCGGGACTCGGCGGCGCGCTGCAGATCCCGCGCGTCAGCGCCAATTCGCAGATGGACCTGTCCATCATCACGGAGGCCTTCGTCGTCACCGTGATCGGCGGCATGGGCAGCGTGCCGGGCGCCTTCATCGCCGCGCTGCTGATCGGGCAGCTGCAGGCCTTCGGCGTGCTGATCTTCCCCAAGATCACGCTGGTGCTGGTCTTCCTGCTGATGGCCGTGGTGCTGGTGGTCAAGCCCTGGGGGCTGCTCGGCAAGCCGGAAGCGGCGGCGGGGCGCGTGGTGCTGCCGGAAGGCATCCTCGACCCGCGCCCGCTCGATGCCGCGGGCAGGGTCCTGGCGGCCGTCGGGATCGCCGCCGTGCTGGCGCTGCCCCTGCTCGACGCCTATGCGGTGAAGGTGGGGACCGAGGTGCTGATCCTCGCGCTCGCCGCCTTCTCGCTGAACTTCCTGGTCGGCAATGGCGGCATCGTCTCCTTCGGCCATGCCGCCTATTTCGGGCTCGGCGCCTATGGAGCGGGGCTGCTGGTGGTCAAGGCGGGGCTGCCAATGGAACCGGCGCTGCTCGCCGCACCCATCGCCGGCGGCGCCTTCGCGGCACTGTTCGGCTTCTTCGTCGTGCGGCTGTCGGGCATCTACCTCGCCATGCTGACCCTCGCCTTCGCGCAGATCGCCTATGCGGTGGTGTTCCAGTGGGTGGAGGTGACGGGCGGCGACAACGGCCTGGTCGGCGTCTGGCCGTCGCGCTGGGCGGCGTCGCGGGAGGTCTATCACCACCTCGTCGCGGCCGTGACGGTCGCCGCCATCATCCTGCTGCGGCGCGTGATCCATGCGCCCTTCGGCGCGACGCTGCGCGCGGCGCGGGATTCGGCGCAGCGCGCGGATGCGATCGGCGTCGACGTGCGCATGCATCGCTGGCTCGGCTTCACGCTGGCGGGCGCGGCGGCGGGGCTGGCGGGCGGGCTCTACGCCTTCTCGAAGGGCTCGATCGACCCGACGCTGCTCGGCATCCCGATGAGCGTCGACTTCCTGTCGATGCTGCTGCTCGGCGGCATCCAGTCGGTGCTCGGCCCGGTGGCGGGCACCGCGGCCTTCCACGCGGCGAAGGACTTCTTCATGCCGCTGACCGACCATTGGCGGCTGTTCCTCGGCCTGTCGATCATTGCCATGGTGCTCGTCTTCCCACGCGGCCTCGCCGGCGCCTGGGACACGCTGCGGAGGCGGCGCGCATGACGCTGCTCTCGGCGGAAGGGCTGACCAAGCGCTTCGGCGGCGTACTGGCAGCGAAGGATGTCTCCTTCGCGCTCGAAGGCGGCGAGATGCTCGCCATCATCGGCCCGAACGGCGCCGGCAAGTCCACCACCTTCAACATGGTGGGCGGGCAGCTGCGCCCGGATGCGGGGCGCGTCACGCTGGCCGGGCAGGACATCACCGGCATGCCGCCGCGCGCGGTGTGCCGCATGGGGGTGGGGCGCACCTTCCAGGTCGCGCAGACCTTCCTGTCCTTCTCCGTGCTCGGCAATGTGCAGATGGCGCTGATCGCGCATCACGGCCAGACGCGGATGCTGCTGCCCGATGCCATGGCGATGCACCGGGACGCGGCACTCGCGCTGCTCGACCGCGTCGGCATGGCCGCGCAGGCCGGCCGCCCGATCGGGGAGCTCGCCTATGGCGACGTGAAGCGCGTCGAGCTCGCCATCGCGCTCGCCGCCGCGCCGCGCCTGCTGCTGATGGACGAGCCCACCGCCGGCATGGCGCCGGCCGAGCGCTCCGCGCTGATGGCGCTGGTCGCCGGCATCGCGCGGGGGGAGCGCATCGGCGTGCTGTTCACCGAGCACGACATGGACGCCGTCTTCGCCCATGCCGACCGCATCCTGGTGCTGGTGCGCGGGGAGATCATCGCCCGCGGCAGCCCCGAGCAGGTGCGCGCGGACCCCGAGGTGCAGCGCGTCTATCTCGGTCATTCCGGGACGCGCGCGGCCGAACGCGCGCGGCGCTCCCATGGCTGATCCCGTTCTCGACGTCGCCGGCCTGCGCGCCGGCTACGGCCCGGCGGAGGTGCTGTTCGGCGTGGAACTGCACCTCGCGCGCGGGGAGGTGGCGGCGCTGATGGGCCGCAACGGCGCGGGGAAATCCACCACGCTCAAGGCCATCATGGGGCTGCTGCCGCCACGCGCCGGTTCGGTGCGCTTCGCGGGGCAGGAGATCGCGGGCATGGCCCCCTTCCGCATCGCACGCCTTGGACTCGGCTACGTGCCCGAGGAACGGCGCATCTTCACCGACCTGACGGTGTTCGAGAACCTCGAGGTCGGCCGCCGCGCCCCGCCCGCCGGACGCGCGCCCTGGACGCCGGAGCGGCTCTTCGAGGTCTTCCCCAACCTCGCCGAGATGCGCCATCGCCGCGCCAGCGCGATGTCGGGCGGGGAACAGCAGATGCTGACCATCGCACGCACGCTGATGGGCAATCCGGAAGCCGTGCTGCTCGACGAACCCTCCGAGGGGCTCGCGCCGGTGATCGTCGAACAGATGGCCGACGCCGTGCTGCGGATGAAGGCGGAAGGCATCGCCGTGCTCGTCTCGGAACAGAATCTCGACTTCGCGGCCGCCGTCGCCGACCGGGCGCTGATCCTGGAAAAGGGCACGGTGCGCTGGCAGGGGTCCATCGCGGCGCTGGAGGCGGACGAGGATGTCCGCCGCGCCTACCTGACGGTGTGACCCGCATGGCACGACGCATCGCCGGCATCGACGTGGGCGGCACCTTCACCGACCTGGTGATGCAGGAGGATGACGGCACGATCCGCATCGCCAAGGTTCCGACCACCGCCGCGAACCAGGCCGGCGGCGTGCTGGCCGCGATCGAGGCTGCGGGAACCACGCCCGCCGCGCTCGACCTGATCGTGCACGGCACCACGGCGACGACGAACGCGGTGCTGGAACGCAAGCTCGCCAAGGTCGGGCTGATCACCACCGAGGGCTTCCGCGACGTGCTGGAACTCGGCCGCCGCACGCGCCCGCGCGCCTATGGCATGACCGGGTCCTTCGAGCCGCTGATCCCGCGCGAATGGCGCCGCGAGGTCGCGGAGCGGATGGATGCACGCGGCGCCGTGGTGACGCCGCTCGATGAGGCTGCGGTGGAACGCGAGGTGCGCGCGCTGCTCGCCGAAGGCTGCGAGGCGCTCGTCATCCATTTCCTGCACGCCTACGCCAACCCCGCGCATGAACGGCGCGCGGGGGAGATCGCGCGCGCCATCTGGCCGAACGCCTATGTCACGCTCGGCCATGCGCTGCTGTCGGAGTTCCGCGAGTATGAGCGAGGCACCACGGCAAGCGTGAACGCCGCCGTTCAGCCGGTGCTCGACCGCTACATCCGGCATCTGCAGGACCGGCTCGCGGAAGCCGGGCACAGGCGCGACCTGCTGGTGATGAACGGCAATGGCGGCACCGTGCCCGCGCGCGCCGTCGCCGCGGAAGCGGCCAAGACCGTGATGTCCGGCCCCGCCTCGGGCGTCATGGCCGCGGCCGCGACGCTGGCGCAGTCGGGCGTCGCGAACGCCATCACCTGCGACATGGGCGGCACCTCGACCGATGTCGCGCTGATCGCGGGCGGGGTGCCGGAGGTCTCGGCGGAACTCTCCATCGCCTACGGCCTGCCGATCCACCTGCCGATGGTCGATGTGCGCACCGTCGGCGCGGGCGGCGGGTCCATCGCCTGGATCGATCGCGGCGGCATGCTGCGGGTCGGGCCCGAAAGCGCGGGCTCCGCGCCGGGGCCGATCTGCTACGGCCGCGGCGGCACGCGGCCGACCGTGACGGATGCGAATCTCCTGCTCGGGCGGCTCGACCCGGATGCGCTGCTCGCCACGGGCCGCCGCGTCGGCGTCGAGGAAGTGCGCGAGGCCTTCGCGCGAGAGATCGGCGCGCCGCTCGGCATGGCGCCGGAGCAGACGGCGGAAGCCGTGATCCGCCTGGCCAACGTGCTGATGGCGGGCGCGATCCGGATGGTCTCGCTCTCCCGCGGGCATGACCCGCGCGATTTCTCCCTGTTCGCCTTCGGCGGCGCGGGGCCGCTGCATGCCGTGGCGCTGGCGCGGGAGATCGGCATCCCGGAGGTCTTCGTCCCCTTCCGCCCCGGACTGACCAATGCGCTCGGCTGCCTGGTCGCCGACCTGCGGCAGGATGTGGTCAACACGCTGAACCGCGGGCTGGACGACATCGCCGAGGCCGAGATCGCGGAGGTGCTGTCGGCGCAGGTCGCGCGCGGCCGTGCCGGTGTCGAGGCCGGCGGCGCCGAGGTTGAGCGCGTCGAGATCCGCCACGTGGCGGAGATGCAGTTCCGCGGGCAGACGCATCTGATCCGCGTGCCGCTCGGATCCGCCGCGCCGACGCGCGCCGAAGTGCAGGCCGCCTTCGAGGAGGCCTATTTCGCGCGCTTCCAGGTGCGCCTGCCGGAAATCCGCGCGGTGCTCGTGAACCTGACGACGAGCGTCGTCGGCCGTCGGCCGCCCTTCGACCTGCGGGCGCTGGCCGCGACGGAGAAGGGCGAGGCGCGGCTCGGCGCGCGGCGCCTCTATGCCGGCGGCGCGTGGCATGACGCGACCGTCTGGCGGCGGGAGGCGCTGGCCGAAGGCGCACGCATCGCGGGCCCGGCCGTGCTGCAGCAGGCGGATGCGACGATCATCCTCGAGCCGGGGAGCGAGGCGGTGGTGGATGCGCTCGGCAATCTGAGGGTACGGGCATGATTCGCACCGACACCGGCTGTCAGTCCCCAACAGACAGAAAAAGGAGGGGGGTCGGGGGAGTTCACTCCCCCGACCTTTTCACGTGATGGACGCCCTCACCCTCGCCGTCATCCAGGCCGGCCTGACGCAGGTCTGCAACGAGATGGACCTGGCCTTTTCCCGCGCCGCCTTCTCGCCGGTCATCGCCGAGGCGGACGATCGGTCGGACGGCATCTACGCCGCCGAGGACGGCGCGCTCATCGCGCAAGGCGAAGGCGGGCTGCCGGTCTTCGTCGGCGCCATGCAGCACAGCGCCGGGCACATCATCCGCCTGATCCGCGAAGGCGCCGTCGCGCCGCCGGAACCGGGCGACGTCTACATCGTCAACGACCCCTATCTGGGCGGCACGCATCTGATGGATGTGCGCTTCGCCCGCCCCTTCTTCGTCGATGGCGAGTTGTTCTGCTGGCTGCAGAACACCGGCCATTGGCCGGACACGGGCGGCATGGTCCCCGGCGGCTTCTCGGCCCACGCGACGGAGGTCGAACAGGAAGGCCTGCGCCTGCCGCCGGTGAAGCTGTTCAAGCGCGGCGAGATGGATCGCGAGATCCTTTCCATCATCCAGTCCAACATCCGCGTGGCCGACCAGCGCATCGGCGACATCAAGGCGCAGGCCGCGGCGCTGCTGGTCGGCGAAAGGCGCCTTGGCGAGATGATCGCGCGCTATGGCGCGGAGACCTTGCGCGGCGCCATCGCGCTGATCCGGGAACGTGCCGCGGAGCGCATGCGCGCCGAAATCCGCCGCATGCCGGAAGGCATCTGGCGCGCGGAGGCCTTCGTCGATTCCGACGGCGTGGTGAACGAACCGCTGCGCATCGCGCTGGCCGTGACGCGGCGCGGCGATGCGCTGCTGTTCGACTTCGCCGGTTCCTCGCCGCCCTGCGCGGGGCCGATGAACTCGGTCTGGGCCACCACCTATTCTGCGGTGTGCCTGGGCGTGAAGCACATCTTCCCCGACATCCCGATCAATGCCGGCACCTTCGCGCCGCTCGAGATCATCCGGCCCGAGGGCACCTTCCTCGATGCGCGCTACCCGCGGCCGGTCAGCGGCTGCGCGGCGGAAGTCAGCCAGCGCATTGCGGAGGCGGTCTTCCTCTGCCTGGTGCAGGCGCTGCCGGACGAAGTCACCGCCGCGCCCGCCGGAACCTCGGGCAATTTCGCGCTCGGCGGCGTCGATCCGGCGCGCGGCGCGGGCTACGTGATGTACCAGATCACCGGCGGCGGCTATGGCGGCAATGCGCGGGAGGACGGGCTGTCGAACGGCTGTTCCACCATCGGCATCAGCAAGACGGCGCCGGTCGAGGTGATGGAGCAATACTACCCGATCCTGTTCCGCCGCTTCGCGATGCGGGAGGGCTCGGGCGGCGCGGGGATGCATCGCGGCGGCTTCGGCGTGCACTACGAGGTGGAATTGCTGCGCGGCGAGGCGCGCGCGTCCTTCGTCATGGACCATGGCCGCTTCGGCCCGCCCGGCGTGCTCGGCGGTGGCGACGGCGCGCCGAACGAAGTGCGCATTCATCGCGGCGGCACCACGACCATCCCGCCGCATCTGTCGAAGGACCAGGGCATCGCGCTCGCCCCCGGCGACCGCGTCGAGGTGAAGACGCCCGGCGGCGGCGGCTACGGCGATCCGCTCGGGCGCGACCCGGCGCACGTCGCGCGCGACGTGCGGCGCGGCACCTACGATGCAGCGCAGGCGGCCGCGCTGTGGGGCGTGGTGCTGCGCGACGGCGCCGTCGATGCCGCGGCGACCGAAGCCCTGCGCAGGAGCCGCGCGGCATGACCGGCTATTTCCGCCCGCGCAGCCTGGAGGAAGCGCTCGCGATCCGCGCCGAGACGGGCGCCCTGCCACTCGCCGGCGGCACCGACATCCATCCGCTGCGCACGGCGCGCGCCGCCTGGGGCGAGCCCTGGACGACGCCGGTGCTCGATCTCTCCGCCGTGCCGGGTCTCGATGGCATCGTCGAGACGGCGGAAGGCTGGCGCATCGGCGCGCGCAGCAGCTGGACCGACATCGCGGATGCCCGGCTGCCGCCGATGTTCGAAGGGCTGCAAGCCGCGGCGCGGGAGGTGGGCGGCCGCCAGGTGCAGAACCGCGGTACCATCGCGGGCAACCTCGTCACCGCGTCCCCGGCCGGGGATGGCATTCCGAACCTGCTGGCGCTGGAGGCGGAGGTCGAGCTCGCCTCGCGCGACGCGACGCGCCGTCTGCCGGTGGCGGAATTCCTCACCGGCTACCGCGCGACGGCGCTCGCACCGGGAGAGATCGTGACAGCGCTGCACGTGCCGCGATGCGACGGCGCGCGCGGGCGCTTCGAGAAGCTGGGCGCGCGGCGCTACCTCGTCATCTCCATCGCCATGGCCGCGGCGGTGATCGCGACGCAGGGCGACCGGGTTTCCGAGGCGCGCATCGCCATCGGCGCCTGCTCGCCGGTCGCGCGCCGCCTGGCGGCGCTCGAGGCGGCGCTGCTCGGCCTGCATCCATCCGAGATGCCTCGCGTGCCGCAGCCGTCGCATCTCGCGCCGCTCGCGCCGATCGACGATGTCCGCGCCACCGCCGGCTATCGCATGGATGCGGCGCTGGTGCTGCTGCGCGACCTGCTCGCGGGGTTCGCCGCATGATCGCGCTGACCGTCAACGGCGCGCGCCGGGAGGTCGCGGCCGATCCCTTCGCGCCGCTCTCGGACACGCTGCGGGAAGGGCTCGGCCTGACCGGCACGAAGGAAGGCTGCAACGCCGGCGATTGCGGCGCCTGCACGGTGCTGATGGACGGGGTGCAGGTCTGCGCCTGCCTGGTGTCCACCGCCCAGGCGGAAGGGGCGGAGATCACGACGGTCGAGGCCGCGGACCCGCTGCTCGACCGCCTCCGCGCCGCCTTCCTCGCGCGTGGCGCGGCGCAATGCGGCGTCTGCACGCCGGGGATGCTGATGGCCGCGCTCGACCTGCTGCGGCGGGACGCCGCACCCGACCGGGCGGCGGTGGAGGATGCGCTGGGCGGCGTGCTGTGCCGCTGCACCGGCTACCTGCAGATTATCGATGCGGTGCTGGACGCGGCGCGCGGCACGGTCATCGCGCCGCCTGCCGATGGCCGCGTCGGCGCGGCGATCCCGCGCCTGGACGGTGCGCCGAAGGTCGCCGGCACGGAACTCTATGGCGCCGACGACGCGCCTGCGGATGCGCTCTGGCTGCGCGTGGTGCGGTCGCCGCATGCCCATGCGCGCTTCACGCTCGGCGACCTCGACGCCGCGCGGCGGCGCCTGGGTCTGGAAGCGATCCTGTCGGCGCGCGACGTGCCGGGGCTGAACGGCTTCGGCATCATGCCGAACCTCAAGGACCAGCCGGTCTTCGCGGATGGCTATGTGCGCTATCGCGGCGAGGCTGTGCTCGGCCTGCTTGGCGATCGCGCCACGCTCGCCGCGGTGCGCGACGCCGACCTGCCGGTCGCGTGGGAAGTCCTGCCGCCGCTGCACGGCGTCGATGCCGCGTCGATGCCGGATGCGCCGCGGCTGCACGACCACGCCCCGGGGAACATCCTGGTGCGCGGGCATCTGCGCACCGGCAACGCGGAACCCGCCTTCGCGACGAGCGCCGCCCGCGCCGAAGGCACCTTCCGCACCGCCTTCGTCGAGCACGCCTATATCGAGCTCGAGGCCGGCCACGCCATCCCTGGCGCGGACGGCGCCATGACCGTCTTCGCCTGCACCCAGGCGCCGGTGATGGACCGGGAGGAGACGGCGCGCGTACTCGGCGTGGCGGAAGATGCCGTGCGCATCGTGCCGACCGCCTGCGGCGGCGGCTTCGGCGGCAAGCTCGACGTCTCGGTGCAGCCGCTGCTCGCGGTCGCGGCGCGCGTCGCCAAGCGCCCGGTGCGCATGACCTATACGCGCACGGAGAGCATGGCGGCGTCCACCAAGCGCCACCCGGCCATCCTGCATGCGCGCATGGCCGCCGATGCAGAAGGGCGCTTCACCGCCTTCATGCTCGATGGCGACTTCAACACCGGCGCCTATGCGTCCTGGGGCCCGACGGTCGCGAACCGCGTGCCGGTGCACGCCTCCGGCCCCTATCGCGTGCCGAACGTGCTGAACCGCACCCGCGCGGTCTACACCAACGACACGCCGGCCGGCGCCTTCCGCGGCTTCGGCGTGCCGCAGGCGGCAATTGCGACCGAAGCGCTTGTGGACGACCTTGCCATCGCGCTCGGCATGGATCGCTGGGAGATCCGGCGGCGCAACGCGCTCGGCAAGGGCGATGTCACACCGTCAGGCCAGGTGCTGCACGCCTCGGCGGGCCTGCCCGAATGCCTCGATGCGCTGAAGCCGGAATGGGAGGCGCTGCTCGCGCGTGTCGCCGCGCACAACGCGGCGCATGCGCGCCATCGCCTCGGCGCCGGCATCGCCTGCATGTGGTACGGCTGCGGCAACACGGCGCTGTCGAACCCGTCCACGATGCGCATCAGCCTCGCGCGCGACGGCACGCTCACGCTGTTCAACGGCGCGGTCGACATCGGCCAGGGCAGCACGACGGTGATCGGGCAGATCGCCGCCGACGCGCTCGGCCTGCCGCTGGCCTCCCTGCGCCAGGTGCTGGGCGACACGGCGCTGACGCCGGATGCGGGCAAGACCTCCGCCTCCCGCCAAACCTTCGTCAGCGGCCGCGCGGCGGCCGAGGCGGCGAAGGCGCTGCGCGCGCGCATCCTCGCGCTGGCCAATGCGGGAGATGGCGCGACGCTCGCGCTGGACGGGTCGCTGCTGACGGTGCGGGATGCGCACACCAGGCGCGTCATCGACCTCGCCGCGCTGGATGCCGACCTGGTCGCGGAAGCGCGCTACGATCCGCCGACCGTGCCGCTCGACGCCGATGGCCAGGGCGTGCCCTACGCCACCTACGGCTTCGCCGCGCAGGTCGCGCTGGTGCGGGTGGATACGGCGCTGGGGACGGTGAAGGTGGAGGAGATCGCGGTGGCGCAGGATGTCGGGCGCGCGGTGAATCCGCTGCTCGTCGCCGGGCAGATCCATGGCGGCATCGCGCAGGGCCTCGGGCTCGCGCTGATGGAGGAATTCATCCCCGGCCGCACCGAGAGCCTGCACGACTACCTGATCCCGACCGCGGGCGACATGCCGGCGATCCGCATCCATCTGATCGAGGATCCCGAGCCGGAGGGTCCCTTCGGCGCGAAGGGCGTGGGCGAGCCGGCGCTGGTGCCGACGGCGCCGGCGATCCTGTCCGCCATCCGGCACGCGACGGGCGTGCGCATGACGGAGGTGCCGGTGCTGCCGCATCGGCTGTTTGCGGGACTCGAGGGAGGAGAACCTCCCCCGGGCCCCCTCCCTTCCTTGGCTGTTGGGGACTGATGGCGATGGACAGCGCCAGATCCAGCCGCGCCCAACGCGGCGAGAAGTTCGGCGCCGCCGAGGGCGACGGCATCATCCGCTGCGACGCCTGCCCCGTGCTCTGCCGCATCCGCCCCGGCCGCGCCGGCGCGTGCTCGCGCTACGCCAACCACGATGGCGTGCTGGTGCGTACCGATCCCGCGCTCGCCCTGACGCAGGCGATGGAAGGCAATGCGCCGCTCGTGCCCTTCGCCCAGGCGGAATGGGATGGCGCGCTGCTCGATCCTTCGCGCGTCTTCGTCACGGGCATCGGCGCCGGCACCACCTATCCCGACTACAAGCCAGCGCCCTTCATCGTCGGCGCCAGCCATGCGGGCATCGACACCGTCACCGTCGTGACGGAAGGCATGTTCAGCTACTGCGGCGTGAAGGTGAAGATCGACACCGACCGGCACCTCGGCCCCGAAGCCGCGGCGGTGCGCGTGCAGGGCGAACAGGTCGGCCACGTCACGACAGCCGAATACGGGTCGCAGATGCTGTCCATCGGCGGCGTGCGCCACCTGACGGGCGGGTCGAAGAAGGAAGGCGTCGTCACCTGCGACACGCTTCTGAAGCTGTGCGAGGCCGCGCCCGTCGAGATGACGATCGATGGTGGCCACAGCGTCGTCGTCCAGGCCGGTGCGGCGCCGATCGTGGACGGCGTGGCGGAGACGCGCATGCGCGTCGGCTGCGGCAGCGCGACGGTCGGGATCTTCGCGCAGCAATGGCTCGGCCATGTGGACGAGGTCATCGTCGTCGACGACCACATCACCGGCGTGCTGACCGAGCACCAGGCCGGCCGCGTGCTGCACATGCGCGCCGCGGGCATCCGCGTGCGTGGCCGGCGCTCCACGCCCGGGCGCTACTTCCAGGTGGCGCGGCCGGGGCTCGGCTGGGGCGGGACGGATATCACCGACCCGCTCGAGGTCATCGAGCGCATCGACCCCGCCATCGCCTGGCCCGGCCTGCGCCTGCTGATGACGAGCACGACCGGCGACCACGCGCTCTATTGCGTGCTGGACGAGGCGCTGCGCCCGGTCGAGGCCGAGATGCCCGAGGCGGTGCGCCGCGTGGTGGATCGCATCGGGGAGAATTGCGAGCCCTCGCTCTGCTCCGTGCTGTTCATGGCCGGCGCCGGCGGGTCGCTGCGCGCGGGCGTGACCGAGAATCCGGTGCTGCTGACGCGATCCGTCGCGGCCGGCGAAACGCGCGTCACCATGGGCGGCGCGCCCGTCTATCTCTGGCCCGGCGGCGGCATCACGGTGATGGCGGATGTGCTGCGCATGCCCCGGCGCGCCTTCGGCACGGTGCCGACGCCTGCGATCGTGGCGCCGATCGAATTCACCCTGCCGCGCGACCTGTACCGGCGACTCGGTGGCCACATGGACCAGGTGCAGCCGGTCGAGGAGGTGCTGCGCGGACTCGGCGAGGACCTCCGCGTCGAGACCTGGCACCAGGCCAACCCCTGGCCCTTCCCGCGCTGAGGCGATGCAGCCGCCGGTCGCGCAGCGGCTCGCGGATGGCCGGCTGCATCTCAGCCACGGCCCGATCGACCTGGTGATCGGCGCCTGGGGACGCGAATCGGACGTCGCGGCGGCCGAGCGCGCGGCGATGGCGCTGTTCCCGGGGATCCTGCCCGGCCTCGCGGCGGAACGGGCCGAATTGCGCAAGCCGATGGATCGCGCGCCGCGCGTCACGCATCCCGTCGCGCGGCGCATGGTCGCGGCCTGCACGCCCTTCAGCCCGCATTTCCTGACGCCGATGGCGGCCGTCGCCGGCGCCGTCGCGGACCATGTGCTGGCGGCGATGCTGGCGGCCGCGCCGCTCACGCGGGCCTATGTGAACGATGGCGGGGACATCGCGCTGCATGTCGCGCCGGGCGAGTCGCTCGCGATCGGACTTGCCGCGACGCCGGAGTCGCTCGCCATGGATGGTGCGCTGCGCGTGACGGATGGCAGCGGCATCGGTGGAGTCGCGACTTCGGGCCGGCATGGGCGGTCCTTCTCGCTCGGCATCGCCGATGCGGTGACGGTGCTGGCGCGGGATGCCGCGACGGCGGACGCGGCGGCGACGCTGATCGCAAATGCGGTGGATGTGGACAGCACGGCGGTGCGGCGGGCGCCGGCGGCGAGCCTCGATCCGGATAGCGACCTGGGCGATCGGTTGGTCACTGTGGCGGTCGGCGCGTTGAGCGCGGCGGAGGTCGCGGCGGCGTTGGATGCGGGCCTGGCGCGCGCGGAAGCCTTCCGCGCGGCCGGGCTGATCCTGGGTGCCGCGCTGCGCCTGTCCGGCGCCGCGCGCGTTACGGGCGTGGCGCTGCCCCCCTGAACGCAGAAAGGGCCGCCTTTCGGCGGCCCTTCCGGTAGATGTCGCGTCGAGCGCCCCCGCTTAGCGGAGGACGATCTCCACGCGGCGGTTCTGCGGCTCGCGGACGTTGTCCGGGGTCGGGACGAGCAGCTGGCTCTGGCCGAAGCCGCGCGTCACGATCTCGTTCCGCGGCACGCCCAGGCGGACCAGCTCGCCGGCAACCGCGGCGGCGCGACGCTCGGACAGGCCCTGGTTGTAGCGGGCGGAGCCCGAGGTGTCGGTGTGGCCGTTCACCTCGATGCGGGTCACCTGCTGCGTGCGGCGCGCCTGGGCGGCCTCGCCGATGATCTGACGCGCGCGGGCGGTCAGGTCGGCGCGGTTCCAGTCGAAGAACACGAGGAAGGTGCGCGCCGGCGCCGGGGCCGCGGCGGCCGCGGCCACCGGGGCGGCCGAGCGGCCGAAGTTGTAGCGCACGCCGAACATGATCGAGTGGTTGAAGTTGTCCGCCTCGAAGGTCGCGCGCTGCGTCGGCGCACCGGTCGTCGCGATCGAGCCGTCGATGTCATGGCCGAGCGTGCCCATGAAGCGGTACTCGGCCGTCAGCGCGAGGCCCGGCACCGCGTCGATCGGCAGCGCGACGCCGACGATCGCCTGGTAGGCGAAGTTGCCCTCGTCGCCGTCGAGCGTGACGGTCGACGTGCCGGCGACGCCCCGCACGCTGTCATAGTTGTGGATCTGGTAGCCGAGGCCGACGCCGACATACGGGGCGATGCCGCCGAGGTTGAAGTCATACAGCGCGTTGACCATCGCGCCGTAGGACTGGGCGGAGCCGCCGGCGCGGCTGTAGTTGCCCGGGGCGCCCTTGATCACGTCGATGTCGTTGGTGCGGTAGCTGCCCTCGAGCTCGAGGCGCAGGCCGTTGCCGAAGCCGTAGCCGACGCTGAGCACGCCGGCCCAGCCCCACTCGAAGCCCGGCTCGACCGTGCGCGCCGGGGCAGCGCCGATGCTGTCCGAGCTGCCCATCAGGTAGTTCCCGCCAAGGCCGGCGCCGACATACACGCCCTGCACCCGGGGGTCCCAGCTCTGCGCGTTCGCCGCCATCGGCAGCGACAGCAGCGTCGCGGCAAGAAGCGTCTTCCTGAAGCTCATCGTCATTCCTCGCATCCGGATCACGCACCGGCGACGCCGGTGCAAGAGACTTCACCCCAATCCGGGGTCGGACGGACTTTAACCACAACCGACACGGCTTGGGGCAAGGTCCGGGCGCCCCTTCCGACATATCCGCGCCAGTGTGGCGAGCATGCCACACCCTGTGGCACCATCGTGCGCAGCCACCGGGCGCGATTTTTCCCCGCATGGCGACCAGGGCGGCGCTAGGCTTCCTCCCGGCGGCCCTCCGCCGGGCCGCCGTCCAACACGGCCGGCGCAAAGCCAGGCCAAGGCTCGGAGGGAGGCAAACGCCATGAATTCCGGTCCGAATGAGGCCCGTAGCCCGTCGAGACGGCCCCGCGCCGTCGTCCTGATCGGTCCCCAGGGCAGCGGCAAATCCACCCTGTTCGAGGCCCTGCTTGCCGCCGCCGGCAGCCCCCCCGGGCGCCGCAACGGCGACGCCCGGCAGCGCGCCATGGGGACCGAAGCCCGGCTGGGCCATTGCACCTTCATGGGGGATGCCTGGGCGCTGCTCGACTGCCCGGGCTCGGTCGAATTCGCGCAGGAGCAGGCGGCCGCGCTCGCCGTGGCCGACCTCGCGCTGATCGTCTGCGAGCCCGACCCCGGCCGCGCCGCCACCCTCGCCCCCGCCTTCCACGCGCTGGAAGCCGCCGGCCTGCCCGCCATGGTCTTCGTCAACAAGGCCGACACGCTGGGCGAGACGCATGTGCGGGACACCCTCGCCGCGCTCCAGGCCCATTCCCGCCGGCCGCTCGTCCTCCGCCAGGTGCCGATCCGGGAGGGCGGGGAGGTCACCGGCTATGTCGACTTGGTCAGCGAGCGCGCCTATCGCTGGCGCCGCGGCGCCCCCTCCGACCTCATCCGCATCCCCGAACAGATGATGGCGCGGGAGGCCGAGGCCCGCGCCGCGCTGGCCGAGGCGCTGGCCGACCACGACGATTCGTTGCTGGAAATGGTGGTCGAGGACACCGTCCCGACACCCGACGACCTCTATCGCCCCATGCACGCGGATGTCGTGGCCGGCGCGCTCGACCCGGTGCTGATCGGCGCCGCGGAGCGCCGCCACGGCGTGCTGCGCCTGTGGAAGGCGCTGCGCCACGACGTGCCGGGGCCGGAGGTGACCGCCGCGCGGCGCGGCATCGCGCAGGAGGGCGAGGCGCTGGCGCAGGTCTTCCGCACCCTCCATGCCGGGCATGGCGGAAAGCTCTCCTTCGCCAGGATCTGGCGCGGCGCGGTGAAGGATGGCGCGACGCTGGGCGGCGGCCGCATCGGCGGCATCACCCGATACATGGGTGGCGAGGCCGCGAAGGTGCCGGAAGCCGGGATGGGCGAGGTCGTCGCCCTGGGCCGGCTCGAATCGGCCGCGACGGGGGATGTTCTCTCCCCTTCCGGCAGCGCGCCCACCCTGCCCTTCCCGGCCGCGCCGCAGCCCGTCTTCGCGCTTGCGATCGCGACCGAGGACCGCAAGGACGATGTGCGCCTGTCGGGCGCGCTGGCGCGGCTGGCGGAGGAAGACCCCTCGATCTCGGTCATCCACGATGCGGAAGCGGGGCAGATCCTGCTCGCGGGCCAGGGCGACCTGCATCTGGGCCATGCCGTCGCGCGGCTGGCCGAAGCGCATGGCGTGCGCGTGGCGACCAGCCGGCCGCGCATCGCCTTCAAGGAGACCATCCGCCACCCGGCGCGCCACCACGCCCGCCATCGCCGCCAGACCGGCGGGCACGGCCAGTTCGCCGACGTGACGCTGGAAGTCGCGCCGCGCACGCGCGGGGACGGCTTCGTCTTCGAGGACCGCATCGTCGGCGGCGCCATCCCGCGCAAGTTCATCCCCGCGGTGGGCGAGGCGGCGGAGGAAGCGGCGCGCCGCGGCCCGCTCGGCAACCCCGTGGTCGATGTCCAGGTCACGCTGCTCGACGGCGCCTTCCACAGCGTCGATTCCTCCGACATGGCCTTCGCCACCGCGACGCGCATGGCGATGCAGGAGGCGCTGTCGAAGGCCGAGCCGGTGGTGCTGGAACCGGTCGACCAGGTGACGGTGCTGGTGCCGCAGGACGGCACCGCCGCGGCGCAACGCCTGCTGACCGGGCGACGCGGGCAGATCCTCGGCTATGCCGAGAAGCCCGACTGGCCCGGCTGGGACGAGGTGCAGGCGCTGGTGCCGGAATCCGAGTTGCACGACCTGATCATCGAGCTGCGGTCCCAGACCATGGGCCTGGGCACCTACACCCGCCGCTTCGACCACCTGGCCGAGACGCGGGCCAGATAGGCGCCATGCGCGGCGGGGGCCTTTGCAGCCCCCGCCGGCGTGGCACACTCCCCGGCATTCTCGGGGGAACGTCGCGCATGGAACGCCAGTACACGGTCGCCGATCTCGTCGCGGACATCCTGCCGCGCATCGGCGTCTCCACCGTCTTCGGCATCGTCTCGGTGCACAACATCCCGATGCTGGACGCGATCGGGCAGCGCAACGCGCTGCGCTACGTCATGGCGCGGGGCGAGATGGGCGGGGCGCACATGGCCGATGCCTATGCCCGCGTCTCGGGCCATCTCGGCGTGCTGTTCACCAGCACCGGCCCCGGCATGGCGAACGCGATCCCCGGCCTGGTCGAGGCGCGCTTCGCGGGGTCCCCCGTGCTGCACATCACCGGCCAGACGGCGACGAAGCACATCGACCGCGATGCCGGCACGGTGCACGACGTGCCGGGCCAAACGGCGATGCTCGCCGCCGCCTGCAAGGCGGCCTATCGCGTGCGCAGCGCGAACGAGGCCTTCGGCGTGCTGGTGCGCGCGGCGGCCGAGGCGCTGTCCGCGCCGCGCGGGCCGGTCTCGGTCGAGATCCCGATCGACCTGCAGCGCGCACCGATCGCGCGGCCGGCGGGGCTCGATGCGCTCGCGCTGCCCATCGCCGCGCCGCTGCCGCCGAACCCGTCCGAGCTCGACGCCGCGGCGGAAATCCTCGCCGCGGCGAAGCGGCCCATGCTCTGGCTCGGCAATGGCGCCAAGCAGGCGCGCGCGGCGGCGATGCGGCTGATGGGCCTCGGCTTCGGCGCCGTCTCCTCCTGGAACGGGCGCGGCATCGTCCCCGAGGACCATCCGATGACGCTCGGCGGGCTGCACGGCAACGGCTCCCCGCGCGTGCAGTCCTTCTATGAGAGCGTGGACGCCATGCTCGTCGTGGGCTCGCGCCTGCGCGGGCACGAGACGGGCGATTTCTCGCTCAAGCTGCCCAAGACGCTGATCCACGTGGATTGCGACGCCACGGCGAATGGCCGCACCTATCCGAACACGCTGTTCGTCCATGGCGACGCGGCGCTGGCGATGGAGGGGATCGCGGAGCGCCTGTCGGGCGGAACCGCGCTCGACCACGGCTTCGCCGAGGATTTTGCCGCCATGCATGCGCGGGCGCGGGACGAATACCTCGCGACGCTCGGGCCCTATGCCGGCTTCCCGGACGCGATCCGCGCCGCCCTGCCGCGCGACGGCGTCTGGGTGCGCGACATCACCATATCCAACTCCACCTGGGGCAACCGCATCTTCCCGATCTACGACCCGCTCACCGCCGTGCATCCCGTGGGCGCGGCGATCGGGCCGGGACTCGCACTCGGCATCGGCGCGGCCATCGCGGCGGACGGGCGCAAGACCATCGCCATGTGCGGCGATGGCGGCTTCTCGCTCGGCATGTGCGAGCTCTGGACCGTGGCGCAGGAAAGGCCCGACCTCGTCACCATGGTGATGAACGACGGCGGCTACGGCGTGATCCGCCACATCCAGGACGCGGTCGCCGATGGGCGGCAGTTCGGGCACGATCTGCTGACGCCGGACCTCGGCGGGCTCGCCGCCCTCGCGGGGCTGCCCTTCTTCAAGGTCAGCAGCGCCGAAAGCGTGGGCGCGGTGCTGTCCCAGGCATTCGCCGTGAAGGGGCCAGCGCTGGTGGAGGTCGACATGCGCGCGATCGGGGCAGTGCCGCCCTATGCGCCCTATGCGACCATGGGCAAGCATGCGGAGCGGGCGCGGCAGTAAAGACGGAGGGGCGTCGCCCCTCCGGACCACCCCACCAAAGGCCGAGAGGCCTTTGGAAACCATCACCTATAGCGCGATCCGGTAGAGCAGGGCGTCGTCGCCGCCATAGGCGGCGTCCTTGCGGAAGTGTCCCAGGGCCATGCCGCCATTGGCGGTGATGACCTTCCGGGAGGCGATGTTCCCCGGATCTGTCGTCAGGTCGAGATGCGCGAGGCCGACCGACCGCGCCTCCGGCAGCAGCAGCGCCAGCGCGCGCGTCGCATGCCCCTGCCCGCGCTTCCACGGCACCACGGCATAGCCGACATGGCCCAGCACATGCGGCGGCAGGGCGGAGGTGCCGGGCTGCCAGCGCAGGTGGATCGCGCCGCAGAACTCGCCATCCCAGATCCAGCGCGTGACGCTCGGCAGGCGCGGCACCGTCGTGCCATCGGGCAGGGTGATCGGGCCGGCCAGCGCCTCGGGGTCCTCAAGGCTGGCCAAGAACGATTCCGCGTCGCGCGCGATCGCAGCGAGATGCGCGCGGACAACCGCCTCGCCGCCGACATTGAAGGGCGACCACCCGGCATCCAGCGCGTCGGCATAGCCGCCCAGCGCCTCCAGCGCCGGACGGATCAGCCGCGTCGCACTCATCGGGCGAGGGTCGCGCGCGCCGCCCACCCCGCCACGCCGCAGGCCGCGATCACCGCCGCCATCGGCAGCGCCGTGCCGTCCTGCGCCAGGCCCAGCACCGCGCCGACCGCAGCGCCGATGCCGAATTGCAGCGTGCCCATCAGCGCCGAGGCATTGCCCGCGATCCTGCCATGCGGCCCCATGCCGAGGGCGACCGTCAGCGGCATCACCGCCCCGATCATCGCCACATAGCCGAACAGCGCGACGACGATGCCGCGGAACCCGAAGGCACCGGTCGCCGTCACCAGCAACAGCGCGAGCCCGGCGACGGCGGCGACGGCGAGCACCACCGGCAGCAGCCGCGCCGGCGCGACCTTCTGCGCGAGCCGCGACGCCACCTGCCCCACCACCATGATGCCGACGGCATTCGCCCCGAAATAGAAGCCGTAATGCCCGGGCTGCACGCCGTGCAGTTCCATGAACACGAAGGGCGAGCCGATGATGTAGGCGAACATGCCGCCGATGATGAAGCCGCCGGCCAGCGCATGGCCCATAAAGCGCGCATCCCGAAGCAGGCCCCACCAGATGCCCAGCGTCGCGACCAGGCCGTCCCGGCGCCGGCGTTCGGGCGGCAGCGTCTCCGGCAGGTACAGCGCGATCAGCAGCATCATCGCCGCGCCGTACAGCGCCAGCACGACGAAGATCCCGCGCCAGCCGAACACCGGCAGCATCGCGCCGCCGACCAGGGGGGCCACGATCGGCGCGATGCTCATCACCAGCATCAGGGACGCCATCAGTCGCACCGCGCCGCGTTCATCCGTCACGTCCCGCACCACGGCGCGCGCGATGACCATGCCCGAGCAGCCGCCCAGCGCCTGCGCCAGCCGCGCGAGCGTCAGCGATCCGATATCCGGCGCCGCCGCGCAGACCGCCGAGGCCAGCGCGAACAGGCCGAGCCCCGCGAACAACGGCGCGCGCCGCCCGAAGCGGTCCGCGACCGGCCCGTAGAAGACCTGCCCCACCGCCATGCCGAGGAAATAGACCGCGAGCGTCCCCTGCACCGCGCCCGGCGTGGTCTCGAGCGACTGCGCCAGCGCCGGGAAGGCCGGCAGGTACATGTCGACGGAGAAGGGCCCCATCCCCGCCAGCGCGCCGAGGATCAGCGCAAGCGTCCGGTGGCTGGGCGCGCTCACGCCGCCGGCGCCTCCGCCAGCGCCTGCGCGGCGAGGCCGAGCGCGCGCTCAACCGCCGCGCGTCCCTCGGCCGAGAGCGGCGCCTGGGGCGGGATCGGGTCGCCCACCGCGAAACCCTGGATCTGCAGCGCGCCCTTGATGCAGGCGGCCAGCGAATGCGCGGCGAACAATTCGTTCACCCGCCACAACGCCTTCTGCAAGGCCATCGCCGCATCCCAACGGCCGGCGCGGCACAACTCGAACAGGCGGACGCTCTCGCGCGGGATCGCGCAGGCGGGCCCCGCCATCCAGCCCTTGCCCCCGATGAGCATCACCGCGGCCGGGATGTGGGCGGAGGCGGCAAACACCTCCATCCGCCCGGCGCATCGATTGATGATCGACAGCAGCCGCCCCGTATTGGTGGAGGCGTCCTTGATCAGCCCGATGCGGGGGTGGTGCGACAATTGCTCGATCGCCGGCAGCGAGAGGTCGGATCGCTGGAAGTTCGGGTTGGTGTAGAGCACCGTCGGCAGGTCGGTCGCATCCGCCACCGCGGTGAAGTAGGCGACGATGCCGGCATCGCTCACCGGGAAATAGGCTTCGAGGATGGCGAGGATCCCATCCGCGCCGATCGCCGCGTAGTCGCGCGCTTGCCGCACCGCGTCGGCCGTCGTGGTCGCCGCGACGCCGGCCACCACGGGCACGCGGCCGCGCGCCTGGTCGACCACGATCTCGACGATGCGCCGCCGCTGCGCCGCGTCGAGGTAGGCGAATTCCCCCGTGCTGCCGAGCGGCGTCAGCCCATGCACGCCGGCCGCGATGAGATGCTCCACCAGGCGGCGGAGCTCGCCCTCCAGCACCGCGCCATCCGGCGCGATGGGGGAGACGAGATAGGGGAAGACGCCGTGGAAACCGCTCATGCTACCAGTCTAGCGCGCCCCCTGCCCTTCCCACCATCCGGGGACGGACGCATGATCGACATGACGCAGCGACAGGGGCGGATCATGGCGCGCATCCAGGCATCGCGACGCGGGCTTCTCGGCGGGGCCGCCGCGCTCATGGCGAGCGGCGCGCGGGCGCAGGGAACGGCGCCGCCGATCCGCGTGCTGTCCGGCTTCGCGCCGGGCGGTGCAGTCGACATCGTCGCGCGCATCGCGCAGGAGGCGATCGCGCGCCGCACCGGCCGGCAGGTGGTGGTCGAAACGCGCTCCGGCGCGCTCGGCTTCATCGCGCTGCAGGGCACGGCGCGCGCCGCGCCGGACGGGCTCACCGTCGGCATCGGCATCATGGGGAACATGAGCGTCGCGCCCGCGGTGCCGGGCTCCACCATCCCGCTCGACCTCGACCGCGAATTGCTGCCGGTGTGCAACCTGGCCGGCACGCCGATGGCGCTGATCGCGCGGCCGGACGCGCCCTTCTCGACGCTCGCGGAATTCGTCGCCTGGGCGAAGGAGAGGCCCGGGCGCGTGACCTACGCCTCCACCGGCAACGGATCGACCAACCAACTCGCCGCCGAATACCTCGCGCGCGAAGCCGGGCTGCAGATGGTCCATGTCTCCTATCGCGGCGGCGCGCCGGCGGGGATGGACCTGATGGCCGGGCGGGTCGACATCTTCTTCGGGAATGTCGCGGAGTTCGCGACGATGATCCGCGACCGGCAGGTCAAGGGCCTCGGGCTCGCCGCCACGCGCCCCTCGGCCATGGTGCCGGAATTGCCGCTGCTGACGCGCGACTACCCGGCGCTCGAGATCAACAACTGGTTCGGCCTGTTCGGCCCCGCCGCGCTGCCCGCGCCGATCGCCGAGGCGACAGCGCGGCTGTTCACCGAGGCGATGACGGACCCGCAGACGCTGCCCGTGCTGGCGGCGCGCGGGCTCGACCCGCTGCCCGAGATCGGGCCCGCCTTCGCCGCGCGGATCCGCGCGGACCGCGAACGCTGGGGCGCGGTCGCGCGCGCGGCGAATATCAGGGCAGACGGATGACGCTTTCGCTCGGCATCGACATCGGCGGCACCTTCACCGACCTTGTCGCCTTCGACCCCACCACCGGCCGCGCCTTCATCTGGAAGGAAAGCACGACGCCCGACGATCCGGCGCGCGGCGTGCTGGCCGGCACGCGGCGGCTGCTGGAAACCCACGGCATCGCGCCCGGCGAGATCGGCCGCGTGGTGCATGCGACGACGCTCTTCACCAATGCGCTGATCGAGCGCAAGGGCGCGCGCACCGGCCTGCTGACGACCGCCGGCTTCCGCGACGTGCTCGAGATCGGGCGGGAGCGGAAATACGAGCTCTACGACCTGTTCATCGAGATGCCGAAGCCCATCGTGCCCCGCCCCTGGCGGCGGGAGGCGCGCGAAAGGCTCGCCCCCGATGGCAGCGTCGAGGTGCCGCTCGACATCGACGACGTGCTGAGGGAGGCGGAGGCGCTCGTCGCCGACGGCGTCGAGAGCCTCGCCATCGTCTTCCTGCACGCCTACGCCAACGACGCGCATGAACGCGCGGCGGCCGAGGCCATCGCGCGGCGCTTCCCCGCGCTGTCGCTCTCCCTCTCCTGCGACATCGCGCCCGAGATCCGCGAATACCCGCGCGCCAGCACCACCGTCTGCAACGCCTATGTCCGCCCGATCGCGGAGACCTACCTCGATCGGCTCGAGCAGGACCTGAAGGCGGCCGGCATCCCGGGCGGGCTGTTCCTGATGCTGTCCAATGGCGGCCTGACGCATGTGGCCGAGGCCAAGCGCGCGCCGGTCCAGCTGCTGGAATCCGGGCCCGCCGCGGGCGCGCTGGCGGGCGCCTGGTTCGGCCGCCATGCGGGGCTCGACCGCGTGCTCGCCTTCGACATGGGCGGCACCACGGCGAAGCTCGCCCTGGTCGATGACGGGCAGCCGCTGGTCGCCTGGGGCTTCGAGGCGGCGCGGGAAAAGCGCTTCCTGCGCGGATCGGGCCTGCCGGTGCAGATCGCGACCGTCGAGCTGATCGAGATCGGCGCCGGCGGCGGGTCCATCGCGCGGCGCTCGGAGCTCGGCACGCTGCATGTGGGGCCCGAGAGCGCCGGCGCGCAGCCCGGCCCCGCCTGCTACGCGCGCGGCGGCACGCAGCCCACGGTGACCGATGCGGACCTCGCGCTGGGCTACCTCAACGCCGATTTCTTCCTCGGCGGGGCGATGCGCATCGACATGGACGCGGCGCGGCGCGCGCTCGGCGCGCTGGCGACGGACCTCGGCATCGGCGCGGATCGCGCCGCCTTCGGCATCCATGACGTGGTGAACGAGAACATGGCGGGCGCTGCGCGCGTCGCCATCGCGGAACGGGGCCGCATCCCGCGCGAATACGCGCTGATGGCGACCGGCGGCGCGGCGCCCGTGCATGCCTGGAACGTCGCGCGCAAGCTCGGCGTGCGGCGCGTCGTCTGCCCGCCCGGCGCCGGCGCGGGCAGCACCATCGGCATGCTGATGGCCCCCGCGCGCGTCGATCGCGTCGCCTCGCTGAACGTGCCGCTGGCCACGGCGGACTGGGCCGGGATCGAGGCGCTGTTCGCGCGGCTGGAGCAGGAGGCGCTGGCGCTGGTGGACGGCACGGGCGCGGACCTCGACCGCCGCGTCGTCACGCGGCTGGCGGACATGCGCTACATCGGCCAGGGCAGCGAGATCACCGTCGCCCTGCCCGGCACGCTGGACGAAGCATCGGTGCGGGAGGCCTTCGAAGCCGCCTATCGCGCCCTGTTCGCCCGCACGCCGCCGGGGGCCGCGGCGCAGTTCGTCGCGCTGCGGCTCGCGCTGACCGCCCCGGTGCCGGGCGCGGAGGGCCTGCTCCGCCTGCCGGCGCATCCCGCCGGGGCCGCGCTGAAAGGAATGCGCGCCGTCCACTTCCCCGATGCGGGCGGCACGATGGAGACCGCGGTCTATGACCGCTACGCGCTCGCGCCCGGCTTCGCCTGCGACGGCCCCGCCGTGTTCGAGGAGAACGAGAGCACCTTCATCGTCGGCCCCGGCGCGCGGATCACGATGCTGCCCGATGGATCGCTCTCCGCCGAGATGCAGGACGACCCCGCATGACCCGCCGCTTCGATCCCGTCGAACTCGAACTGCTCTGGCGGCGCCTGATCTCCCTGGTGGATGAGGCGGCGGCGGCGCTGGTGCGCACCTCCTTCTCCACGCTGGTGCGCGAATCCTACGACTTTTCCTGCGTCGTCACCGATGCGCGGGGGGAATCGCTGGTGCAGGCGACGGAGAGCATCCCGTCCTTCATCGGCACGCTGCCCGAGACGGTGAAGCACTTCATCCGCTTCTTCCCGGCCGAGACGCTCAGCCCCGGCGACGTGCTGATCACCAACGACCTCTGGCTCGGCACCGGGCACCTGCCGGACATCACGGTGGCCAAGCCGATCTTCCTCGATGGCCGCCTGGTCGCCTTCAGCGCCAGCACGGCGCATGCACCCGACATCGGCGGCAAGATCCGCAGCCCCGAGCCACGGGAGGTCTTCGAGGAAGGCCTCCAGATCCCGCCGCTGAAGCTGATGCGCGCGGGCACGACGGACGAGACGCTGGTCGCGATCCTGCGCCAGAACGTGCGCACGCCCGACCAGACGCTGGGCGACCTCTGGGCGCAGGTGGTCGCACTCGACCTGATGGAGGACCGGCTCGTCGGGCTGATGCGCCAGGCCGGACTGCCGGACCTGACGGACCTCGCCGCCGAGATCCAGGGCCGCTGCGAGGCCGCTATGCGCGCCGCCATCGCCGCCCTGCCCGACGGCACCTACCGCAGCGAGTTGCAGACCGATGGTCTGATGGACACGCCCATCACCATCCGCCTCGCGCTGACGGTGAAGGGCGACGAGATCACCATGGACTACACCGGCACGGATGCGCAGGTGGACCGGGCGATCAACTGCGCGCTTTGCTACACCTATGCCATGTCGATGTACGGGGTGAAGGTCTGCACTTCCCCCAACCTGCCGAACAACGAGGGCGCCTGGCGGCCGATCCGCATCGTCGCCCCCCCGGGATGCATCGTGAACCCGCAATTCCCCGCGCCCGGCGGATCGCGCATGCTGATCGGGCACTACCTGCCGATGCTGGTCTTCGGCTGCCTCGGCCAGGTGGTGCCGGACCGCGTGATGGCCGCCTGCGGTTCGCCCATGTGGGGGATGAACCAGTCGGGCGTGCGCCCCGGCGGAAAGCCCTACGCGAACATGTTCTTCTACAATGGCGGCATGGGCGGGAACATGCGCGGGGATGGCGTGACGACGCTGTCCTGGCCGTCCAACGTCTCCTCCACCGCGGTCGAGATCAGCGAGCACATCGCCCCGCTGCGCTTCCACCACAAGCGGCTGCGGCTGGACTCTGGCGGCCCCGGGCGGCATCGCGGCGGCCTCGGCCAGGAAATCCTGATCGAGAGCCGGTCGGAGACGCCCATCGCCGTCTCCTTCCTCGCCGAACGCACCATCTTCCCCGCCTTCGGCGTCGAGGGCGGCAAGGCCGGCGCGCCGGGCGAACTGCGCATCAATGGCGAGCGCACGGACCCCAAGCGGCAATACGTTCTCAAGCGCGGCGACACGGTCTCGATGGCAACACCCGGCGGCGGCGGGCATGGCGACCCGCGCGCGCGCGATCCCGGCGCGCTGGCCGCCGACATCGCCGCCGGATACGTGACCGACGGCACCGCCTATCGCGGCTGAATGCGCGACAGCGCGTCGAGCAGCCTGATGTGGCTGTCGATGCCCTTCTCGAAGCAGGCCAGGTCGAACTTCTCGTTCGGGCTGTGCACCTGGTCGTCCTCCAGCCCGAAGCCGACCAGCAGGCTGTCCAGGCCGAGGATCTGCTTCATGCTGGACACGACCGGGATCGACCCGCCGCAGCCCATCAGCACCGGCGCGCGGCCGAAGGTCGCGGCGAGCGCGCCCTTCGCGGCCTCGACATAGGGGCTATCGGCCGGTACCTTGATCCCCTCGCTCATCGAGAAGACCTGGATCGAGACCCGGGCATCCTCCGGCAGTCGCGCGACGATGAAGTCGCGCAGCCCCGCCAGCACCTTGGTCGGCGAGGTGCCGGGCACGAGGCGGAAGCTCACCTTCGCATGCGCCTCCGCCGGGATGACGGTCTTGGACCCTTCGCCGGTATAGCCGCCCCAGATGCCGTTGACGTCGGCGGTCGGCCGCGCCCAGAGCCGTTCAAGCGCGCCGCGGCCCATCTCGCCCGCGGGCTCGGACAGGCCGACGCCGCCCAGGAAGGCGCGCTCGTCGAAGCCCAGCGCGTTCCACTGCGCGGCGAGTGCCGCCGGCAGTTCCGGCACGTCGTCGTAGAAGCCGGGGATCTGGATCACCCCGGCCTCGTCCTTGAGCTCGCCCAGGATGCGCGTCAGCAGGTTGATCGGGTTCAGCGCCGATCCGCCGAACAGGCCCGAATGCAGGTCCTTGTTCGCGGCGCGGATGTCGATCTGCGTGTAGAGCATGCCGCGCAGCCGCGTGCTGATCGCGGGTGTGGCCGCATCCCACTGGTTGGTGTCGCTCACCACGGCGACATCGGCGCGCAGTTCCTCGGCATGAGTTTCGAGGAAGGCGGCGAGGTTCTTCGAACCGACCTCCTCCTCCCCCTCGATGAGCACGCTGACGCGGCAGGGCGGGCCGCCCGCGGTCTCGTGCCAGAAGCGCAGCGCCTCCAGCCAGGTCATGGTCTGGCCCTTGTCGTCCACCGCGCCGCGCGCGACCACGCGCGGGCCGTTCGGGCCTTCCGTCATCACCGGCTCGAAGGGCGGGCTCGACCAGAGCTCCAGCGGCTCCGGCGGCTGCACGTCGTAATGTCCGTAGTACAGCAGGTGCGGCCCCGTGCCCGTCGGCCCGGGATGCTGCGCGACGACCACCGGATGCCCGCCGGTCTCCCGCACCTGGGCGAGAAAGCCCATGCCCGCGAGCTGCGCGCGCACCCATTCGGCCGCGCGCCGGCAATCCCCGGCATGGGCCGGCTGCGCCGAGACCGAAGGGATGCGCAGCAGTTCGAACCAGCGCGCGCGCGACGCCTCCCGCCCCGCCGCCGCGGCGGCCAGAACCTTGTCGACGTCCATCATTCCCCCTTCGCCTGGCTGCGCAGGACGTGCTTCTGGATCTTGCCCGTGGATGTCTTCGGCAGTTCGGCGAAGACAACGTGGCGCGGCACCTTGAACCCCGCGAGGCGTTCGCGCGCGAAGGCGATCAGCTCTTCCGCCGTCGCGGATGCGCCCGGCTTGAGCTCGACGAAGGCGCAGGGCGTCTCGCCCCATTTCTCGTCCGGCCTTGCCACCACCGCCACCACCGCGACGGCGGGGTGCTTGTAGAGCGCGTCCTCCACCTCGATCGAGCTGATGTTCTCCCCGCCCGAGATGATGATGTCCTTCGAGCGGTCCTTGAGCTGGATGTAGCCGTCCGGATGCTTCACCGCGAGGTCGCCGGTGTGGAACCAGCCGCCGGCGAAGGCCGCGTTCGTCGCGGCCGGGTCCTTCAGGTAGCCCTTCATCACGACATTGCCTCGCATCATCACCTCGCCGAGCGTCGCGCCGTCGGCGGGCACGGGCCGCATCGTCGCGGGGTCCATCACGTCGAGACCCTCGAGCGCCAGGTAGCGCACGCCCTGGCGCGCCATCAGCGCGGCCTGCTCCGGCCCCGGCTTCGCGTTCCACGCCTCGTGCCATTCGTTGACGACGGAGGGGCCATAGACCTCCGTCAGGCCATACACATGGCAGACGGCGAAGCCGGCCGCGCGCATGGCGGCGAGCACCGCCTCGGGCGGCGGGGCGCCGGCGACGACGAACTGCACCTGGCGCGCGAGGGCGCGCTTCTCCGCCTCCGGCGTATTGAGCATCGTCGCCATCACGATCGGCGCGCCGCACATATGGGTCACGCCTTCCTCGGCCATCAGCCGCCACATGTCGGGCCCGCGCACGGCGCGCAGGCAAACATGGACGCCGGCCTGCGCCGTGACGGTCCAGGGGAAGCACCAGCCGTTGCAGTGGAACATGGGCAACGTCCACAGATAGACCGGATGCTTGCCCATCCCGGCGGACAGCACGTTGCCCACCGCCAGCAGCTGCGCGCCGCGATGGTGGTACACCACGCCCTTGGGCCGCCCCGTGGTGCCGGATGTGTAGTTCAGCGTGATCGCGTCCCATTCGTCGGCCGGCATCGGCCAGGCGAAGGCCGCGTCGCCTTCCACGAGCAGCGCGTCATAGGCGATGCCGCCCAGCGTCTCCCCCTGCAGCGCGGCGGGCGCGAGCGGGTCCGCCACCTCGATCACCAGCGGGCGGGCCTTGGCCTGGGCAAGCGCGACGCGCAGCATCGGCATGAATTCCCGGTCCACCACGATCGCCTTTGCCTCCCCATGGTCGAGGATATAGGCGATGGTGCCGGCATCGAGCCGCGTATTGATCGTGTTCAGCACGGCGCCGGCCATCGGCACGCCGTAGTGGCATTCCAGCATCTCCGGAATGTTCGGCAGCAGCGCCGCGACCGTGTCCCCGCGCCCGATGCCGCGCCGCGACAGGGCGTGCGCAAGCCGCACGCAGCGATCGCGCAATTCCCGGTAGTTGCGCCGCACCGCGCCATGCACCACGGCGAGATGGTCGGGGAAGACCTGCGCCGCGCGCTCCATGAACAGCAGCGGCGTCAGCGGCTGGTGGTTGGCGGCGTTGCGCGCCAACCCGGTCTCGTAGTCGGTCATGCCGGTCCTCAGCGATCTTCCCAGACGGGCTTGCGCTTCGCCACGAAGGCGCCGATGCCTTCCGCCGCGTCATGGGCCATCAGGTTTTCGGTCATCACGCAGGCGGCCTGCGCGTAGGCTTCCGCCAGCGGCTGCTCGATTTGCGCGTAGAAGGCCCGCTTGCCGGTCCGCACGGTCAGCGCGGAGCGCGCGGCGATGTGCCGCGCGAGGCCGAGCGCCGTCTCCATCACCAGCGGCCCCGGCACTACGCGGTTGACGAGGCCGATGCGCAGCGCGGTCGGCGCATCGACCATCTCGCCCGTCAGCAGCATCTCCATCGCCGCCTTGCGCGGCACCGCGCGCGCGAGCGGCACCGAGGGCGTGGTGCAGAACAGGCCGATATCGACGCCCGGCGTGGCGAAGCGCGCATCCTCCGCCGCCACCGCCAGGTCGCAGGTCGCGACCAGCTGGCAGCCCGCCGCGGTCGCCACCCCCTGCACCGCCGCGATGACGGGCTGCGGCAGCGCCGTGATCGCCTGCATCACGCGCGCGCAGGTCGACATGGCTCGGTCGTAGAAGGCGCGGCCGCCATCCGGGTCCTGCCGGTGCGCCGTGATTTCCTTGAGGTCATGCCCCGCGCTGAACACCGGCCCGTTCGCCGCCAGCACCAGGCAGCGCACGCGGGCATCCTCGCCGATCGCGGCGAAGGCGTTCTCCAGCGTCTCGAGCATCACGAGCGAGAGGCTGTTCCGCGCCGCCGGCCGGTTCAGCGTCAGCACCGTCACGCCGTCCGCGCCATCCTCCCGCAGCAGCAGCGGGGCATCGCCCGCCATGTCCTTCGCCGCGCTCATGCGTGCCTCCTCCGGCCTTGCCGCGCCAATCTAGCGCGGCCGGGTCAGCGCTTGAAGGCGGCGTCCCGCTTCTCGGCGAAGGCGCGGATGCCTTCCATGTGGTCCCCGGCGGCGAAGCACAGGACGTTCATCTCGTTCTCATAGGCGAGGCCCGCCGGCAGCGGTGCGGCCAGCGCCATGCGGACGGAGGCCTTGACGCTCTGCGTCGCGACCGGGCTGAAGGAGGCGATGCGCCGCGCGATGCCGCGCGCCAGCTCCTCATGCTCCGCATCCTCCGCGACGATCTCCACCATGCCGAGGGCGCGGGCTTCCTCCGCCGCCACATTCTCCCCCGTCAGCAGCAGGCGCATCGCCTGGCCGTAGCCGATCAGGCGCGGCAGCATCTGGCTGGCGCCGCCGCCGCCGACCCAGCCGCGCGTCACTTCCGGGAAGCCGGCCTTGAGGCTGCGCCCGGCGACGCGGATATCGGCGGCGAGCGCCATCTCGAAGCCGCCGCCCAGCGCCCAGCCCTTCATCGCCACCACGACGGGCTTGCGCATGTCGCGGATCGCTGTGCTGTATTCGACGCGGTTGCGGAACGCCCACAGATCCGGATAGGCGGCGAGCGCATTGAGGTCCGTGCCCGAGCAGAAGGCCCGGTCGCCCGCGCCGCGCAGCAGCAGGCAGCGCACATCGCCATCAGCGTCGACCGCGCGCGCATGCGCCGCGATCGCCGCGGCCATGGCCGGCGTGACGGCGTTGTGCTTGGCGGGGCGGTCGATCACGAGCTCGGCGACCCCATCCGCCCCCTTCAACAGGTGAACCTCGCCGTCCATCGCGTCCTCCCCTTGCCGCCACACGCCGTGCGGCTAGCCTAGGCGCCGAAGGGTGACGAGGAAACGCCATGCGCCGAGCCACGGCCGAGGAAGCGGCCGCGCTGGTCCGCGACGGGGATACGCTGCTGATCGGCGGCTCCGGCGGCGGGCATGCCGTGCCGGACGCGCTGCTCGCGGCCCTCGGCAAGCGGTTCCGAGAGAGCGGGTCGCCGCGCGCCATCACCGCGCTGCACCCGGTCGGCGTGGGCGATGGGGAGAATCGCGGCCTGGGGCACCTCGCGCAGAAGGGCCTGCTGAAGCGCAACATCGCCGGCTCCTACGTCAACAGCCCGCCCGTCGCCGCCATGGCCTTCCGCGACGAGATCGAGGCCTGGTCCCTGCCCCAGGGCGCGCTCAGCCAGTTGATGCGGGAAATGGCGGCCGGACGGCCGGGCCTGCTGACCAAGACGGGCCTGCACACCTTCGTCGACCCACGCCTGGGCGGCGGCGCGCAATCGCCGAGTGCGACGGAGCCGCTCGTCGAGCTCGTCGACTTCCGCGGCGAGGAATACCTCTTCTTCAAGCCCTACCACGTCGATGTCGCCTTCCTGCGCGGCACGACGGCGGATGAGGACGGCAACGTCTCGATGGAGAGGGAGGCGGTGACGCTCGAGATGCTGTCCGAGGCCCAGGCGACGAAGCGCTGCGGCGGCATCGTGATCGTGCAGGTGGAACGCATCGCGCGCGCAGGCTCGATCCACCCGAAGATGGTGAAGATCCCGGGCATCCTGGTGGATCTCGTCGTCGTCGAGCCGGGGCAGTGGCAGACCTTCGGGACCTTCTACTCGCCCGCCTATTCAGGCGAGTTCCGCATCCCGCTCGGCGACATCCCGCGCCTCGGCCCCGGCCCGCGGCGCGTCGTGGCGCGCCGCGGCGCGCTCGAGCTGTTCCGCGGCGCCGTCTGCAACCTCGGATCGGGCATCTTCACGGGCATCGCCAATGTCGCGGCCGAGGAAGCGGTGCTCGACGCCGTCTGCCTGACCAACGAGCAGGGCAATATCGGCGGCGCGCCCGCCTCGGGGAACGAGGCCGGCGCGGCGATGAACCCGCAGGCGCAGGTCGACCAGCCCTACCAGTTCGATTTCTACGACGGCGGCGGGCTCGACCTCGCCTTCCTCTCCTTCGCCGAGTTCGACGCCGAGGGGAACGTCAACGTCTCCCGCTTCGGCGACAAGCTGATCGGGCCCGGCGGCTTCATCAACATCAGCCAGGGCGCGCGCAACCTCGTCTTCGGCGGCACGCTGACCGCGGGCGGCAAGCCCAAGGCGGTCGCGCGGGTGGAGCAGGTCACCTTCTCCGGCCCCTATGCGCGGCAGCGCGGGCAGAAGGTGCTGTACGTGACGGAACGCGCGGTGTTCCGCCTGGAAGCGGAAGGCCCCGTGCTGGCCGAGATCGCGCCGGGCCTCGACCCCGAGCGCGACGTGATCGCGGCGATGGGCTTCCGCCCCGCCATCGCGCCGGATCTGCGCCCGATGGATGCGCGGCTGTTTGCCGACGCGCCGCTGGGCCTCGCCGCCGACCTCGCGACGAAGCCCGCGAAACCGACCTCATCCCGACTGACCTGAAGGAAGACGACCATGGCCTGGACCGCGCACACCATCATCCAGAACGGCAAGGCGATTCCCTTCGAGGACGCCAAGGTCCACGCCCTGTCCGTCGGCCTCGCCTATGGCGCCGCGGTCTTCGAGGGCATCCGCGCCTACATGAACCCCTCGACAAAGCGGCTTTCGGTGTTCCGGCTCGAGGAACATCTCGCGCGGCTCGACCAGGGCATGAAGTTCATGCGCTTCGACAGCCCACCCTCGCGCGACGCGCTGCGCCAGGGCGTGCTCGATTCCATCCGCGCCAACGCGCCGGACGACGATTGCTACATCCGCCTGCAGGTGCATATCGAGGCGCGCGGCAACCAATCCACCACCGGCCCCGTCGGCTGGGTCTGCGCCGCCATCCCGCGCGAACGCTCGACGAAGCGGGAAAGCGGCATCGCCGCCTGCGTCTCCTCCTGGACCCGCATCGCCGACAACACCATGCCGGCGCGCATCAAGGCGACGGCGAACTACCATGCCGGGCGCATCGCGACGCTGCAGGCGCGCGCGGATGGCTACGACATGCCGATCCTGCTGACGCGCGACGGCAAGGTCAGCGAGACGGCGGCGGCCTGCCTGTTCCTGGTGCGCGACGGCGTCGTCATCACCCCCACGCGCGACAGCGACATCCTGGAAAGCGTCACGCGCGACACCGTCCTTGCGCTCGCCGCCGAACACGGGCTGCCGGTGCAGGAACGCCGCGCCGACCGCACCGAGCTCTACGTGTCCGACGAGGTGTTCCTCTGCGGCACCGGCCAGGAACTCGCGCCCATCACCAGCGTGGACAGGCTTCCCGTCGGCGATGGCAAGCCAGGGCCGATCACGATGCGGCTGCAGCAGGCCTATGAATCGGTCGTGCGCGGCACGACGGACGCGCACGCCGCCTGGCGCACGCCGGTCGCCTGAGCCGGCGCGTCGACGAAATCTTCATTCCGGGGGACTAAGGGCGGATGAAGTGAACGGAATCCGCCCGATGCGCCTTCGCACCACCCTGGCCGCCCTTGCCCTGCTGGCCCTGCCCGCCGCGCCGCGGGCCGAGGAAACCCCGCCCGCCTGCGAGTCGGGAACCGCGCTCGCCCCCGGCCTCTGCCTCGCCGGCACGCTCACCGGCGATGCGATGGCGAACGTCTCGGGCGGCATCCGGCGCGGCGCGGCGGCGGTCGGGCAGCTCCGGCTCGACCTGACGGCGGACCTCGGCACGCTGGCCGGGCTCGATGGCTGGCGGATGGCGGCCAGCGCCTTCGCGATCTATGGCCGGCAGCCCACCGCGACGCGCGTCGGCAGCCTCGCCCCGGTCTCGAACATCGAGGCGCTCTCGACCGTCCGCCTGTTCGAATTCTGGGCCGAGCGGTCCCTCGGCGAGTGGGGCTCGCTCCGCTTCGGGCAATTGGCGGCGGATGCGGAATTCGCCGCCGCTTCCGGCGCGGCGAACCTCGTCAACGGCACCTTCGGATGGCCGGTCGCGCTCGCCGGCGCGCTGCCCTCCGGCGGGCCGGCCTATCCGCTCGCCACGCCGGGCATCCGTCTGGCGCTCGGCGATCCGGAGGGCGCGACGGGGCTGCGCCTCGGCGTCTTCTCCGGCGACCCCGGCGGCGCCTATGGGGAGGGCACGGACCCGCAGCGGCACAACCGCTACGGCACGCTGTTCAGCACGCGCGGCGGCGCCTTCTACCTGGCCGAGGCGGTGACCGGCGGCGAAGCCCCGGAAGGCGAGGACGCGCCCCGCCCCTGGGTGCTGAAGCTCGGCGGCTGGTACCACACGGGCGGCTTCGATTCCGTCCGCTTCGACGATGCCGGCCTCTCGCTCGCCGATCCCGCGAGCAGCGGCACGCCGCGGCGCTTCGGCAACAACTACGGCGGCTACGCGGTGGCGGAAGCGACGCTCTGGCGTGGCGAGGAAGGCTGGGTGTCCGTCTTCGGCCGCGCCTTCGCGCAGCCCGGCGACCGCAACGCGGTCGATCTCCAGCTCGATGGCGGCCTCGCCTGGCGCGGCCCCTTCGGGCGCGGCGGGGACACGCTCTCCCTCGGAGTGTCGTGGGCCCGCATCGGCGCGCGCTCCCGCGATTTCGACCGCGACCTCATCGCCTTCGGCACGACGCGCCCGGTGCGCAGCCATGAGACGGTGGTGGAACTGAACTACGACGCCGTCGTGATCGAGGACCGGCTGTCGCTCCGCCCGCTGGCGCAGTTGCTGTTCAATCCCGCGGCGGGCGAGCCCGATGAACGCCGCGACCGGACGCGCGCCCTGCCCGATGCGGTCGTGCTCGGCATGCGCGCGGTGCTGACCTTCTGACCGGCACGCCCGGCCGCACGGCGCGGCCGGGCGGCACGTCGGCACCGGCCGCCGCCCGTGTCGCGGCGGGGCCGGCGCCTGCCGGCGCCCGGGAAGGGGTTGGTCCCGGCCGCCGGACGCTCAGGCCGCGCGCAGCGGCAGCGCCACGAAGCGGCTCGCCCCCTCGCGCTCGACCTGCAGCGCGATGGAGCCGCGCCCGGCGTCCCGCGCCGCGCCGACCGCCTCGACCACGTCACGCGGCGTCTCCGTCACACGGCCGCCGACGCGCCGGATCACGTCGCCCGGCTGCAGGCCGCGCTCGGCCGCAATGCTGCCCGGCACGACCGAGGCGACCGCGACGCCGCCCTCACGACGCGCCGCGAGGCCGAGGCCGAGCGCGGGCGTGGCGCCGCTCGCCGGTTCAGCCGCCGCCGCCTCGCGCCGCTGCGCCCCGCCGAGGGTGACGCTCCGTTCCGCCCGCGCGCCGTCGCGCACCACGTCGAGCGCGACGGTGCTCCCCGGCCGCGCGGCGCCGATGGCGGCGGCGAGATCGCGCGGCGCCTTCACCTCGCGCCCGGCCACCGCGACCACGACATCGCCGGGGCGCAGCCCGGCGGCCGCCGCGGCACTGCCGGGCTCCACCGTCGAGAGCAGGGCGCCGCCCGGCCCGGCCAGGCCGAGCGCCGCCGCCATCTCGGCATCGACAGGCTGCAGCGCGACGCCGAGCCGCCCGCGGTCCACGCGGCCATGCTCGCGCAACTCCGCCGTCACCTGGCGCAGCATGTTCGACGGCACCGCGAAGCCGATGCCGACATTGCCGCCGGAGGGCGAGAAGATCGCCGTGTTCATGCCCACCGCCTCGCCCGCCGCGTTGAACAGCGGGCCGCCGGAATTGCCCGGGTTGATCGGCGCGTCGGTCTGGATGAAGTCGTCATAGGGACCGGCGCCGATCTGCCGTCCGCGGGCCGAGATGATGCCGGCCGTGACCGAGCCGCCCAGGCCGAAGGGATTGCCCATCGCCATCACCCATTCGCCCACCCGCGCGGCGTCGCTGTCGCTCAGCGTCACCGCCGGCAGCGGCGCGCCGGCCTCGACCTTCACCAGCGCGATGTCCGTCGCGCGATCCAGGCCGATCACCCGGCCTTCGAATTCCCGCCCGTCGGCGAGGCCGACCCGCACGCGCTGCGCCTCGCCCACGACATGCGCATTGGTGGCGATGTAGCCCGCGCCGTCGATCACGAAGCCCGAGCCCTGGCCGGCGCGGCGCGGCGCGTCGAGCGCGGCCGGGCGCGCGGCTTCGGCGACGGAGATGCGCACGACGGACGGCGCGACGCGCGCCGCCACATCCGCGAAGTCGGGCCCCGCCAGGCGCGCCGGCGCGACGATGGGCGGCGCCGCGCGGGTCTCGGCAAGGCCGGGCAGCGCGGTCAGCGCCGTGGTGCCGAGCGCGAGGGCGAGCGCGCCGGCGGCGAGCGCGCGGCGCGGCGGGGTGCGGAAGAGGGCCATGGGTCGGTCTCCTGGGATGTCGGTGCCCCGCCTGGCTGGCGGGGCGATGGGCGCATGGAAGCGCCCCGGCGATGCCCGCCCCCTGTCCCGCCGCTTACCGATCCGTATGCTGGGGCCAGCAGCGCCGGAGGTGCCCTTGCGCATCCTGCTCGTCGAGGACGATGCCGAGACCGCCCGCTTCGTCGCGCGCGGGCTGGAGGAAGCCGGCCATGTGGTGGACCGCGCCACGGACGGGCAGGACGGCCTGTTCCTCGCGACCGGCGGCGGGCACGACGTGATGGTGGTGGACCGGATGATCCCGAAGCTCGACGGGCTGTCGATGGTGCGCGCGGCGCGCGCAGCCGGCATCGCGACGCCCGTCATCTTCCTGACCGCGCGCGCCGGCGTCGGCGACCGGGTCGAGGGGCTCGAGGCCGGCGGCGACGACTACCTCGCCAAGCCCTTCGCTTTCGCCGAGCTGCTCGCGCGCGTCAACGCGCTTGCCCGCCGCCCGCCGTTGCAGGCCGAACAGACCGTGCTGCGCGTCGGCGACCTCGAGATGGACCTGATCCGCCGCGCCGTGACGCGCGCCGGCCAGCGCATCGAGCTCCAGCCGCGTGAGTTCCGCCTGCTGGAATTCCTGATGCGCCGGGAAGGCCAGGTGGTCACGCGCACCATGCTGCTCGAAGGCGTCTGGGACTTCCACTTCGACCCCAAGACGTCGGTCGTGGAAACCCATGTCAGCCGCCTGCGCGCCAAGATCGACCGCGGCTTCGGGCGGGAGCTGATCCACACGGTGCGCGGCGCCGGCTACGTCATCCGCGCCGATGGCTGAGGCGTCGACGCGCTGGGCCTTCGCCCGCACCACCGCCTTCCGGGTCACGCTGTGGCACCTGCTGCTGACGCTCGCGGGCACGGCGCTCGTCGGCGGGGTCGCCTGGTGGACGACGGCGGGCTTCGCCGCGCGCCAGGCGGCTGCCGAGATCGAGCGCGGCATGGGCGTGCTGCTGCAGTCCGGCGCGCTGTCCGGGGCGCGCGGCATCGCGCTCTCGATCGAGGCGCGCCTCGCAGCCGACCGGACGGGCCAGGAATTCTACCTGCTCGCCGCGCCGGACGGGCAGCGCGTCGCGGGCAACCTGGCGGATCGGCCGGCCGCCGCCCCGGGATGGCGGGAAGGTGTCGCGCGCCGCCCGGATGGCGGGGAGGTGCCGGTGCTGATGCTCGCCGCCCCCCTGCCCGCCGGCGGCGTGCTGGTCGTGGGCCGCGACCTCTCGCTTGCCCGCGCGCTGGAACAGCGGCTGCTCGCCGGCGCGCTCTGGGTCGGCGGCGCGGTGCTCGCGCTCGGCCTCGCCGGCGGCTGGCTGATCGGGCGCGGCGTGGCCCGGCGGGCCGCGGCGATGGACGGCGTGCTCGCCGCCGTGCAGCGCGGCGAACTGGACCGGCGGCTGCAGGTCGGCACGGGGGGCGACGAGTTCGACCGCCTCGCCGCGCGCATCAACGCAACGCTTGATCGCGTCCAGGCGCTGATGGCCGCGCTGCGGCAGGTGACCGACGACATCGCGCACGACCTGCGCACACCGCTGACGCGGCTGCGCCAGCGGCTCGACGCCGCCGCCGAGGCGCCGACCGCCGAAGCGATCGCCGCCGCGCAGCGTGAGGCCGATGCGCTGCTCGAGGTCTTTTCCGCGCTGCTGCGCATCGCGCAGGTGGAATCGGGCACGCGCCGCGCCGGCTTCACGAAGGTTGATCTGTCGGCGATCGTGGAGTCCGTCGCCGAGGTCTATGCGCCAGCGGCGGCGGAGCGCAGGCAGCGCCTGGACGCGACCGTCGCCCCCGGGGTGACAATCGTCGGGGACCCGGCGCTGCTGACGCAGATGCTCGCGAACGTCGTTGAGAACGCTGTGCGCCATGGGCGGGAGGGTGGACGCATCGCGCTGAGCGTCACGCCGCAGGCCATCATCGTCGCGGATGACGGCACCGGCATCCCCGAGGCCGAGCGGGAACGCGTCTTCCGCCGCTTCCACCGGCTGGACGCGGCGCGCTCCACGCCCGGCAGCGGCCTCGGCCTCGCGCTCGTGAAGGCCGTCGCGGAGTTGCACGGACTCTCCATCGCGCTCGAGGACGCGGCACCGGGTCTGCGCGTGCGGATCGCGCTGCCCACCGCGCAGGCCTGACCGGCCTCGCTCAGCGCGGCCCGGCCGAATCCGGCCAGAAGCGCACCCCTTCCCTTGCCAGCCCGCCGCCGACGCCGATCGCGGTGCCGTCGGCGCGCCAGCAGGCCGCACCCTCCATCGCGCCATCCGCGCCGAAGCCGATGGCGCACATCCCGCCGCCGACATGCGGCAGGCGGGACAAGGTGTGCCCGCGCGCGGCGAGCGCGGCGCGCACATCCTCGGGGAAGGCGGGCTCGATCTCGACCGCGTCGCCCTGGGTCCAGAGCCGCGGCGCCTCCACCGCCTCCTGCAACGACATGCCGTGGTCCACCAGGTTCAGCATCGCCTGCATGACCGAGCCGAAGATGCGCAGGCCGCCCGGCATGCCGAGTGCATAGGCCGGCTTGCCTTCGCGCAGCACGATCATCGGGGACATCGATGTCGTCACGCGCTTGCCCGGCGCGATCGACAGCGCGCGGCCCGGCCGCGGGTCGAAGGTCGCGAGGTAGTTGTTCGGGATCATCCCCGTGCCGTGCACGAGGAAGCGCGCGCCGAAGGTGGAATTGATGGTCTGCGTCGCGCAGACGATCCGGCCTTCGGAATCCGCGACCGTCAGGTGCGTCGTGTTCGGGCTCTCCGCACCGGCCACGCCAGCGCCCCAGGCCTGCGCCCGCGTCATGTCGAGCAACGCGGCGCGCTCCGCGCCATAGGCGGCCGAGGTCAGCCGCGCCACCGGCACGTCGACGAAGGCCGGGTCGCCGGACGCGGCAGCACGATCCGCGAAGGCGATCTTCAGGCATTCGGCGAGCAGGTGCAGCGTGTCCGCAGTACCGAAGCCGAGCGCGCGCAGGTCGTGGTGCGACAGGATGTTCAACATCTGCAGCACATGCACGCCCGACGCGGCGGGCGGCGGCGGCAGAAGCACCTCGACGTCGCGATAGGGCCCGCGCAGCGGCGCGCGCTCGATGGTGCGGTAGCCGCGGACATCCTCCGCCGAGACGATGCCGCCCGCGCGCGCGATCCCCGCGGCGATCGCATCGCCCAGCGCGCCGTCCAGCGCCGCGGCGCCTTCGCGCGCCACCGTCCGCAGCGTCTCGGCATAGGCGCCCTGCACCACGCGATGGCCGGGCCGCAGCGGCGCGCCGCCAGGCAGGTAGATCTCGGCGATCGCGGGGTCCCGCGCCATGTCCGGCGCGGCTTCGGCGACGCATTCGGCCAGATACGGCGTGGCGCGATAGCCGCGTTCCGCATGCCGGATCGCCGGCGCCATCACATCGGCCAGCGGCAGCGTGCCGAAGCGCGCCAGCATCTCGCACCACGCCTTGAGGTTGCCGGGCGTCGCCACGGCCAGCCCGCCCACGGCATTGGCCCGGCCCACGGCCTCGAGGTTGCGCGGGTTGCCGGGCTCGGCCGGCGCGAACATGTCGGGCCGCGCGGCCGATGCGACGGTCGCCATGCCGTCGATGACCGTATGCGTGCCGTCCGGCAGGCGCAGATGCGCCATGCCGCCGCCGAGCAGCCCGACCATCATCGGCTCGACGACGGACAGCGCGAACAGCGCGGCGATGGCGCCGTCCACGGCATTGCCGCCTTCGGCCAGCATCTCCGCCCCGGCGGCGGAGGCGAGCGGATGGTTCGTCACCACCATGCCGCGCGTGCCGGCGGCGGGGCGTTTCTCGCAGGCGAAGCGCGTGCCGGCGCGGGCGCGCCAGGTCTCGGTCGGGCTCATGCGGGCTCCTTCACGGTTGGGGCGTCGAAAGGCGCAGCACGCGCGGCCCCTGGCAGAAATCCTCGTCGGCGCGCTGCTCCACGCGCCCGCCATCCCACAGGATGCGCAGGTCGCCGCGGCAGGCGGCGCGGGCCGGCATGGTGATGTGCAGCGCATTGCCGGGCGGCAGTTCGACGCGCCCGATCAGTGACGGCCCGAACTGGCCCCGCCCCGACGGCGAGACCTCGACGGCGAGGATCGTGGCGGGGCCGGCATTGACCAAGGTGAAGCTGCGGGCCCGCGCATCCGCCTGCGCGCCGAGCGCGAGGGCCGCCAGCGTCACCGCCGCGGCGCGGCGGAGGCCGTCTTGCCCCCTTCGAATCGCAGTTCCGACACGGCGCACAGGTCTGTTCCAGGACGATCCTCGGTGGCGCCGTCAACATAGACGGCCCGCAGGTCGAACAGGCAACCCCGCCCCGGCGGCGCGCGCACCAGCACGGCATTGCCGGGGGTGATCTGCGCCGCGCCGAGCCAGTCCTCCCCGCCCGGCGCCTCCCCCGCCGGGGAGACGTGCAGCCGCGTGATCGTCGCCGTCGCGCCATTCGTCACGCGCGTGGCGGGCGGCACCAGCACGACGGGGCCGGCCACGCCCGGCAGGGCGGGCGCGGGCATGAGGCTGCGCGCCGGCTCGGGCGCGGGTGCCGGCCGCGTCTCGGCCAGCGCAGGCGCCGGTGCGGCGCCGAGCAGCGGCCGCCACAAGGGCTGCAGGAACCAGGCCGCGCCGCCGAGCGCGGCCACG
>NZ_JAGIYZ010000025.1 GCF_017813355.1 Roseomonas nitratireducens | reverse complement strand
GGTCGGGAACAGGGGCGACAGGAAAACAAGCTCCGGGCCCAGCCGCCGCGCCCGCGCCGCGCCCGCCGCCCCGCCATGGGCCGCCAGCGTCAGCACCGCGCCCGGCGCCCCGGCGCGGCGCGCGGCCAGGAAGGGCAGCAGCCCCGTGGCCGGGCGCCGCTCCGGCAGGTGCAGGCCCGCGCCTGCCGCCAGCGCCGCGCGCCCATCGCCCGCGACCAGCAGCACCAGGCCCCGTCGCCGGCACAGCGCGGCCAGACCCGCCAGCACCGGGGGCGTGGCGCCGCGCGCCAGCACGCCCGCCCCGCGCGGCAGGCGGGCCGCGACGGCCCGGGGGTCGGGCAGGCGCGCGGGGTCGGACACAAGCCAGAGCCGCGGCAGCGTTCGCCCGGCGCGCCGCGGCGGGCGGCATCGCCTTGCCGCCGCAACGAGCGCGCCCACGCGCTAGCCCCGCGCCTTCGCCAGCACCAGGTCGCAGAAGGCCGCGGACAGCCGCGCAAGGCCCGGCAACAGGTATTCGAAGCCCCGGCGCGCCTCGGAGAACATCGCCCGCATGCTGGGATTGGCCTCGAAGACCAGCAGCCGGCCATCGGGCAGCAGCGCCGCGTCGACGCCGAGGAAGTCGAGCCCCATCCGATCCGCCACCTCGCCCAGGGCGATCAGGCGGATGGCGCCGAGATGCCGCTCGGTGTTCGCGAGGTAGTCCTGCTCGAGCGCCTGCGCCTCGGGGTGCACGCGCATATAGGCGCGCGAATTGGCGTGGTGGATGTTCCAGTGGTCCGCCGTCGCGAGGTGCTCGGCCAGGATCCGCCCGCCCACCAGCAGCAGGCGCGTCTTGCGATACAGGCCCTGCTCGTCGCGGAAGTCGACGAACTCGGTCGCGAAGTGCTCGACGCCCGATGGCAGCCCGTCCAGGTCGTCGGCCGAATGCGCGAGGACCATGCCATGCCCGGTATGCGTGCCCGCCGGGCGCAGGATGACGGGGAAGGGCAGGCCGCCGGCCTCGAGCGCGGCGATGACGGCGGCGGGCGTATCCTCGGCGGCCGGAACGCGGATGACGCGCGGCACCAGCAGCCCGTCGATGTCGGCCAGCAGCGCCGCGGCGCTGTCGCGCGCCGCGCGGTCGATCAGCCCGGGATGGTTGATGACCGGCAGGCCGAGCCTCTCCACCACCCGGCCGGCCAGGGCGAGGCCCCGGCGCATCCCCTCGGGTTCCGTGATCGCGTTGTAGATGACGTCGCAGCGCGGCAGCCGGTCGAGCAGGCCGGGATCGTCCTCGATCGCGTCGACGAACAGCTCGACGCGGGCGAAGCGCGCCGGGTCCAGGTGGTCGGAGGCGTTGTTGTGGCCGTCGGGCAGCTTCGCGCCGCCCGGCGCCGGCACGAAATGGCCGTCGCCGATCGCCTGCAGCACGAGCACCGTCGCCTCAGCCGTGCCGCGCGCCGGGACATGCACGAAGGGCCGCGCGCGGACCGCGCCGAGCGAGGCCGCGTGCGCGGCGGCCGCGTCCCCCGCCGCCGCCGCCGCCACGGCCAGCGCGAGCAGCGCGAGCCCATCCCCGGGCGCCAGCTGCCGCGCGCGTTCGGCGGCGGCGCGGGCCGCCTCCGCCTCGCCGGTCCAGGCGAGCAGCAGGGCCAGGTTGGCATGCGCCGCGGGCAGGCGCTGGTCCGCCGCCACCGCGCTGCGGAAGGCCGTCGCCGCTTCCCCCATCCGGCCCAGCGCGCGGAGCGCGAGGCCGAGGCTGTTCCAGCCCGTCGCGGCGCGCGGCTCGCGCGCCAGCGCCTCCTTCAATTCGGTCGCCGCCTCCTCGGCGCGGCCGGTGCCGAGCAGCACGTCGCCAAGCCGCAGGCGCGCCAGCGCGAGGCCAGGATTGCGCGCGAGGGCGCGCCGCAGCGCCGCCTCGGCCTCGGTGGCGCGGCCGAGTTCGGCGAGCGCGGCGCCGAGATTGGCCTCGGCCTCCGCGAAGCCGGGCCGGGACGCGGCAGCGCGGGCGAAGGCCTCCGCCGCGCCGGCGGCATCGCCCACCTTCATCGCGACGTTGCCGAGCGCCATCAGCGCCCCCGGCTGGTCGGGCCGCGCGGCAAGCGAAGCCTCGATCGCCGCCCGCGCCCCGGCCATGTCGCCGCGGCCGGTCAGCAGGATGCCGAGGTTGAGCTGGGCGACCGCGTTGGCGGGCTCGCGCGCCAGGGCGCGGCGCAGCGTCGCCTCCGCGGCGTCGTGGCGCCCGGCCATCGCTTCCGCATTGCCCAGGGCGACGACCCAGGCGACCGGCGCGTCCGGCGCGGCGGCCGCGGTGGCCAGCGGGCCGAGCGCATCCGGCACCCGCCCCAGGCGCAGCAGCACCATGCCGGCGACATGCTGCGTGGCGGGGTCGGCGGGCGCGGCGGCGATGGCGGCGCGTGCGGCCTGCTCGGCCTCGGCGGGGCGGCCGCCGCGAAGGGCGGCCTCGGCGGCACGGAGATGCGTCTGGGCGTCGGTCACGCGACGTGGCTTACCCCCGCGCCCGCGCAAGGGGAAGGCGAGGGCGCGGCCGGTCAGTCCGCCTTGGGCACCATCCGGCCGATCCGCCGGCCGCCGAAGACGTGCACGTGGAAATGCGGCACTTCCTGGCCGCCATCCGCGCCCATGTTGGTCAGCACGCGATAGCCCCCGGCCTCGAGCCCGAGATCCTTCGCCACCTTGGCGACTGCCCGCCAGAAGCCGGTGATCTCGGCCTCGCTCGCATGCGCCGAGAAATCCGCCACCGAGACATAGCGCCCCTTCGGGATCACCAGCACATGCACCGGCGCCTGCGGGTTGATGTCGTGGAAGGCCAGCGCGTGCGCGTCCTCGTGCACCCGCTTGCAGGGAATTTCCCCGCGCAGGATGCGGGCGAAGATGTTGGCGTCGTCATAGGGCGGCAGGCCGGTCACGGACATGGCGGGGCTCCTCGCTGGGCGCGCCATCCTCCCCAAGGCGCGGGGAGGGGCGCAAGAACGTGCGGGGTGGGGCGCAAGGATGCGCGGGGCGGCGCGCCAGCGCCCGCGGTCAGGGCAGCTTGCTGGTCCCCGCGGCGCGGAGGATGCCGCGCGGGCGCGCCGCCTTCTCCGCGATGCCGGAGATGCCCTGGCGGCGGGCGAGCTCGCCCCAGACTTCCTCAGGCCGGATGCCGGCATCCACCCAGACGACCATCAGGTGATAGAGCAGGTCGGCGCTTTCGAGGACCGTCGCGGCGCGGTTGCCGGTGGCGGCCTCGATGACGCATTCCACCGCTTCCTCCCCCAGCTTCTGCGCCACCTTGGCGGTGCCGCGGGCGAGCAGCCGGGCGGAATGGGACGTCATGGTGTCGCCGGCCTGGCGGCGTTCCTCCACCACATGCCACAGCCGGTCGAGGATGGCGGCCTCCGCCCCCGGCACCGCGATGGCGGCGGCGAGGGGCGTGAGCACCCGCTTTTCCGCCTTGCGCAGCGGCTTCGGAACCTTGGCCTTCACCTTGGCCTTGACCTTGGCCTTGCCCTTCGCGGCGGCCGCGGCCACGGCCGGCTTCGCCTTGCGCTTCGCCTTCGGCGCGGCCTTCGGGGCCTTGCCCGCCGGCGTCTTCTTCTTCGCGGCCTTGCCCATCAGCTGGGGCTCCCAAAGCGTGGGGCACGGCGCACCGGCAGGCCAGCGGCCGCAAGCGCGGCCTTGGCGTCGGCGATCCGGAATTCCCCGTAGTGGAAGACGGAGGCGGCGAGCAGTCCGGTCGCGCCCGCCCGTGCCCCGTCGACGAAATGCTCCGGCTGGCCGACGCCGCCCGAGGCGACGATCGGCAGTCGCACCGCGGCGCGCACGGCGCGCGTCAGGGGCAGGTCGAAGCCCTGCTTCGTGCCGTCCCGGTCCATCGAGGTCAGCAGGATCTCCCCCGCGCCGAGCCCGGCCACGCGCCGCGCCCAGTCCACCGCATCGATGCCCGCGCCGCGGCGGCCGCCATGGGTGAAGACTTCCCAGCCCTCGCCCGCATCCTTCTTCCGCGCATCGATGGCCACGACGATCGCCTGGCTGCCGAAGGCCTCGGCGCAGCGGCGCACCAGGTCGGGGTCGGTGACGGCCGCGGAATTGATCGAGACCTTGTCGGCGCCCGCCAGCAGCAGGCGCCGGGCATCCTCCACGCTGCGTACGCCGCCACCGACCGTCAGCGGGATGAAGACCTCGGCCGCCGTGCGGGAGACGACGTCGAGGATGGTGTCCCGGTTCTCGTGGGAGGCGGTGATGTCGAGGAAGGTGACCTCGTCCGCGCCCTCGGCGTCGTAGGCGCGGGCCTGCTCCACCGGGTCGCCGGCGTCGCGGAGTTCCACGAAGTTCACGCCCTTCACGACGCGGCCGTCCTTGACGTCGAGGCAGGGGATGACGCGAAGCGCGAGCACGGTGACGGATGACCCTTCATCTTGTCCGGGAAGTGGAACGCATTGTGCGCTGCGTGATGGCGCGCTTTCGAGTGCGGCGGAATGATGCCCCAGGTCAAGTGAAGCGATGCTGAGCGGAGGGCGGGACAGATGCGCGGGACCGGCGTGCTCGAGGATGGCTACGAATTCTCCTGGGACGAGCTCGAGCGGGGAACGCCCCGCTTCTGGTGGGGGCCGCGCAAGCGCGCCGCCTTCGACCGGGCGCTCGAGAAGCGGGGCATGTCCCGCAAGGACAAGGACGCCGAGGACCGGGAGGACAGCCGGGACGACGACCGCGACTGGCAGCGCGACCGCGACCGGGACCGTGCCACCAGCGCCGGCGTGGCCGCCGTGGCCTTCGAGGAGAAGCGCGGCGAAAACGGCGGCAACTTCGATACGAAGGAGAGCGGGTCCTCCGCATCCTCCGACAGTGGCGGGTCGTCGGACAGCGGCGGGTCCGACGGCGGCGGGGGCGGGGGCGGCGAATAGCCCGCGGATACGGGGGCCGGCGCCGCCTGCCGCGCCCTAGGCCGCCGCCGCCAGCGCCGCCTTCGGCTCGATCCGCCCGTCATAGAGCGCGCGGCCGATGATCGCCCCTTCGATCCCCGCCTGCGCCGCGCGCAGCGCGAGGAGGTCGCCCACCCCCGCGACGCCGCCGCTGGCGATGACCGGCAGCGCGACAGCGCGGGCGAGCGCTGCCGTCGCCTCCACATTCACCCCGCCCAGCATCCCGTCGCGGGCGATGTCGGTGTAGATCACCGCCGCCGCGCCGCTGTCCTCGAAGTGCCGGGCGAGGTCGGTCGCGGTCACGTCGGAGGTCTCGGCCCAGCCTTCGGTCGCGACCATGCCGTCGCGCGCGTCGATGCCGAGGGCCACGCGGCCGGGGAAGGCGCGGCAGGCGGCCCGCGCGAAGTCAGGGTCCTTCACCGCCGCGCTGCCGAGGATGATCCGCGCGACGCCGGCAGCGAGCCAGGCTTCCGCCACCGCCATGGTGCGGATGCCGCCGCCGAGCTGCACACGCGTGCCCGGCGCCGCCGCCAGGATGCCGCGCACCGCATCCGCATTGGCCGGCTTGCCCGCGAAGGCCCCGTCGAGGTCGACGACATGGATCCAGCCGAACCCTTGCGCGACGAAGGCCGCCGCCTGCGCCCCCGGATCCTCGGCGTAGATCGTGGCCTGGTCCATCTCCCCGCGCTTCAGCCTGACCACCTTCCCCCCCTTGAGGTCGATGGCGGGATAGAGCGTGAGCGTCATCCGTCGATGTCCGTCTGCAAGGGCGGAAAGAAAAGGAAGGGAGGGGGTGCGGGGGAGGTTCCCCTCCCCCGCGGCGCCTTACTAGACCGCCCCGTCGATGAGATCCCCGGTCGCCCTGCCTCGCCCCGGCTCCAGGGTCTTGAAGTAGAACCGCCCCGCCACTGTCTGCCCCTTGACCCGCGCATAGTAGGGATGGGTCCCCCAATGCACGTAGCCGAGGCTTTCGAACAGCGCGATGGCGGTCGCCTGCGTCTCCCGCACGTCGAGGTTCAGGACGCGGTGGCCGAGCGCGGCCGCGCGTTCCTCCACCTTGCCCACGAGCCGCCGGGCGAGGCCGAAGCCGCGGGCATAGGGCGCGATGTAGGCGTGCGTCAGGGTCGCGGCGAAGGCCTGCGCTTCGTTGTTGCGGGGCGGGCGGACCAGCAGGGCGGATCCCACCGCATGCCCGTCGAGCCGTGCCACGAACAACTCCCGTTCCGGCACCAGCAGCACGCCGCGGAAATGCCGTTCCAGCGCGGCGCGCCCCTGGGGTTCCACCCAGCCGAAGCCGCCGCCCTCGATGATGGCGGCGTCGGTCGCCTCCGCCAGTTCGGCCAGGTCGGCATCCGAGAGACGCTCGGCGCGTTCGACCTCGAGCGTATGGCCCGACTGCAGCGCGACGGAATTCACGGTTCCCACCTCAGGAAGTTCGCGAGCATGCGCAGCCCGATGGGCCCGCTTTTCTCGACATGGAATTGCAGGCCGGCGAGGTTGCCGCGCGCGATGATGGCGGCGACCGGCCCGCCATAGTCGGTGGTGGCGATCACGTCCTCGGGGTCCTCGGCCTCGAAGGCGAAGGAATGGACGAAGTAGACCTGGTCGCCGGGGCGGACCAGGTCGAGCACCGGGTGGAAGCCTTCCTCGAAGGACAGCTCGTTCCAGCCCATCTGCGGCAGGGGCAGCGGCAGCCCGTCCGGGCCCTTCGGGTCCATCGGCGCGACCGTGCCGGGGATCCAGCCGAGGCCGGGCGTCTCCCCATGCTCGAGCCCGCGTGTGGCCATCAGCTGCATGCCGACGCAGATGCCCAGGAAGGGAACGCCGTGGCCGCGCACGCGGTCCTCCAGCGCGTCGACCACGCCAGGCAGCGCATCGAGCCCGCGCCGGCAGGCAGCGAAGGCGCCCTGGCCGGGCAGAACGATGCGGTCCGCCATGCGCAGGTCGGCCGCGGAGGTGACGACCTTCACCTGCACGTCGATCTCGTTGTCTTCTGCCGCCTTCTCGAAGGCGCGGAGCACCGAGGCCAGGTTGCCCGAGCCCGGGTCGATCACCGCGACGCGCTGCGTCATGGACTGCCCCCCGTCATCGCGCGACCCGCGCGAGGTCCGGCCGCCAGGAGGCGAGGTGGAGGAAGGCCGCTTCCTCGTCCCGTCCCATGACGACGCCTTCGGTGCGCCAGCCGCGCAGGCCGAGCCACCAGGCTTGCAGGTTTCGTGCCTCGAAACCAATGAACAGGTTCAGGCCGAGAAGCAGCGGGCCGGCCACCGGCCCCGGCAGCGTCGCCGCCAGCGCGATGCAGGCCGCGGCATGGATGGCGGCGAGGGCGATCAGGCGGTTCGACAGGAACCAGATGGTCGGCGCCAGCAGCGCGCCCCAGGCGAAGCCGTCGCGCACCAGGAGGGTCTCGCCCCCCCTTCGCTGGGAGGGAGGTCGCGCATGCACGGTCCAGACGCGCATCCTCAGCCCTCCAGAACGCCCTTGGTCGAGGGGATGGCGCCGCCGGCCCGCGCGTCGGGTTCGACGGCCTGCCGCAGGGCGCGCGCCGCGGCCTTGAAGCAGGCCTCTGCGACATGGTGCGCGTTGGTGCCCGCCTTCAAGGTCATGTGCAGGGTGATGCCCGCGTTGAAGGCAAGGGCGCGGAAGAATTCCTCGAACAGCTCGGTGTCCATCTCCCCCACCTTGTCGCGGGCGAAGGGGACGGACCAGGCGAGGAAGGGGCGGCCGGAGATGTCGATGGCGCATTCGGCCAGCGCCTCGTCCATCGGCAGCAGGGCGGCGCCATAGCGGCGTATGCCGCGCTTGTCGGCCAGCGCCTTGCGGATCGCCTGGCCGAGCACGATGCCCACATCCTCGGCGGTGTGGTGGAAATCGATGTGCAGGTCGCCCTTGGCCGCGACGGTCATGTCGATCAGCGAATGGCGGGCGAGCGCGGTCAGCATGTGGTCGAGGAAGCCGATGCCGGTCGCGATCTCGGCACGGCCGGCGCCGTCGAGGTCGATGGCGACGCGGATCGATGTCTCGGCCGTTTCGCGGACGATCTCGGCGCGGCGGGGCGGGGCGGACAGGCCTTCCATGTCGCGCTTCCTACGCCGCGCGGCGGGGCTCCGCAACAAATGGCGGGCGTGGCCTGCCCGGCGGCGCGCGCGGTGCTAATTTCACCGCATGACCGACATCGCCACCCGCCTCGCCGCCATCCGCGCCCGCATCGAGGACGCGACCGCCCGCGCCGGCCGCCCGCCGGGCAGCGTGACGCTCGTCGCCGTGTCCAAGACGCATCCGCAGGACGCCGTGGTCGCGGCCCTGGCCGCTGGCCAGACCGTGTTCGGGGAGAACCGGGTGCAGGAGGCGCAGTCAAAATTCCCCGGACTGCGCGCGGCGCATCCGGCGCTTCGGCTGCACATCATCGGCGGGCTGCAGACCAACAAGGCGCGCGACGCCGTGCGCGTGGCCGACGTGATCGAGACGATCGACCGTCCGAAGCTCGCCACCGCCATCGCCGAGGCCATGGCCAAGGAAGGCCGCCGGCCGGATTGCCTGGTGCAGGTGAACACCGGCGACGAGACGCAGAAATCCGGCGTGCCGCGCGCGGAGGCGGATGCCTTCATCCGCGCCGCGCGGGAGGAACACGGCCTGCCGGTGACCGGGCTGATGTGCATCCCGCCGGTCGATGCCGACCCGCGCCCGCATTTCGCGTATCTGCGGGAGCTGGCGGGGCGTCACGGCCTGGCGGTGCTGTCGATGGGCATGAGCGGGGATTTCGAGGCCGCGATCGCGGAAGGCGCTACGCATGTGCGCGTGGGGACCGCGATCTTCGGGCATCGGGAGACGCCGGCCTGAACGGCGGCCGCGGCCCCGCGCCAGGTGAGAGGTCCTCGAACCCGCCGCGCGATCCCTGCCGCCCCCTCCCGGGCTTGACGCCCCCGCCCCGGCGCGGGATCACGCCGGCCCCATCCAGGCAGACGGTCCCCTCGCGATGAGCCGCGTCTTTTCAGGCATCCAGCCCTCCGGCGTGCCCACCCTCGGCAACTACCTCGGCGCCATCCGCAACTGGGTGCCGCTGCAGGACCAGGCGGAGGCGATCTACTGCGTCGTCGATCTGCACGCCATCACGGTCTGGCAGGACCCGAAGGAACTCACGCGCCAGACGCGGGAGATGGCCGCGGCGCTGATCGCCTGCGGGCTCGACCCGAAGCGCTGCACCCTGTTCGTGCAGAGCCATGTCGGCGCGCATGCCGAGCTCGGCTGGATCTTCAACTGCATCGCGCGGCTCGGCTGGCTGAACCGCATGACGCAGTTCAAGGACAAGGCCGGCAAGGACCGGGAGGCCGCTTCCGCCGGGCTCTACGTGTATCCGAACCTGATGGCGGCCGATATCCTGGCCTATCACGCGACGAAGGTGCCGGTCGGCGACGACCAGAAGCAGCATCTCGAGCTCGCCAACGACATCGCGCAGAAGTTCAACCACGACTACGGCGTGGAGTTCTTCCCGACGATCGAGCCGCTGATCCAGGGGGTCGCCGCCCGCGTGATGTCGCTGCGCGACGGCACGAAGAAGATGTCGAAGTCGGACCCGTCCGACCAGTCGCGCATCAACCTGACCGACGATGCCGACACGATCGCGCTGAAGATCCGCCGCGCCAAGACGGACCCGGAGCCGCTGCCGGACCACATGGCGGGCCTGGAAGGGCGGCCGGAGGCGCGCAACCTGGTGGGCATCCTGGCCGCCATCACCGGCACGTTGCCCGAGAACGTGCTGCGCGAGCATGGCGGGCAGGGCTTCGGCCCGTTCAAGTCCACGCTGACCGACGCGCTGGTGGCGCATCTGCAGCCGATCGCGGCCGAGATGAAGCGGCTGCTGGACGACCCCTTCGCGCTGGACGCCGCGCTGCACCTGGGCGCGGACCGGGCGCGGGAGATCGCGGAGCCGATCATGAAGCGCGCGCGGGAGATCGTGGGTTTCCTGCCGGCGCGGTAACCGACGGCGTTCGCTGCGCCCCCCGAGGGGGGCGTCAGCCCGCCTGAAGGCGGACCGGGAAGGGCGCGAGGGGGCGGTTCACCCCGCCCCGCCCTTCGCCCGCTTCCGCCGCAACATCCCCCACACTTCCCGAGGATCGAAGGCCCCGAGCGCGATCCCCGCCGCGGTGAAGACCACGCCCCCCGCGCCGATCACCGTCGCCGCCACCGCGGCCCGCGCCAGGGACGTCGCGCCGACGGGCAGGGCCCAGGCGAGCAGCGCCACGACGATGCCCATCACCGTCGCGGCGGCCAGCATGCGCGGCACCCGCCGCCGCGCCCGGCGGTCCACCACATAGGCGCCGCGCCGCACCAGCAGCCAGGCGAGCAGCCCAGCGTTCACCCAGGCCGCCAGCGCCGTCGCCAGCGCCACACCGACATGGCCGAGCGGCCCCATGAACAGCAGGTTCAGCGCGAGGTTCAGGGCCACAACGAACAGCCCGATCTTCACCGGCGTCGCCGTGTCGCCACGGGCGAAGAAGCCGGGCGCGAAGACCTTCACCAGCACGAAGGCCGGCAGCCCGAGGGCATAGGCCATCACCGCCGCCGCGCTCGCCGCCGCCGCGGCTTCCCCGAAGGCGCCGCGCTGGAACAGCGCGGCCATGATCGGCATCGCCGCCGCTGCGAGGCCCGCCGCTGCCGGAAGCGCCAGCAGCAGCGCCAGTTCGACGCCCCGGTTGAGGCTCCGATGCGCCGAGAGGCTCTGCCCGCCGCGCAACTGCCGCGCCAGCAGCGGCAAGAGCGCCGTCCCCAGCGCCGCGCCGACCACGCCGAGGGGCAGCTGCACCACACGGTCGGCGTAATAGAGGTAGGAGACCGCCCCCGAGGGCAGCATCGACGCGATCACCACATCGACCGCCAGGTTGATCTGCGTGACGCCCGCCCCAAGCACGCCGGGCGCCATCTTCCGCAGCACCTCCCGCACCGGGGGCGTCAGCGCCGGCGGGCGCAGCAGCCGCAGCGCCATGCCCGCCTGCCGCGCCGCGAACCAAACCATCGCCAGTTGCACGAAGCCCGATGCGAGCACGCCCCAGGCCAGCGCATGCCCCGGCGTCGCGACATGCGGGGCAAGGCCCACCAGCGCCGCCATCAGGAACAGGTTGAAGAAGACCGGCGCCGCCGCCGCAGCCGCGAAGCGGTCCAGCGCGTTCAGCACGCCCGAGATCAGCGCGACGAGGCAGATCAGCGGCAGGTAGCCGAAGGTGATGCGCGTCAGCTCCACCGCCAGCGCGAATTTCTCGGGTTCCGCCCGGAAGCCGGGTGCGAGCAGCGCCAGCACCTGCGGCATGAAGACCAGGCCGAGCACCGTCAGCAGTCCGAGCCACAGCGCGAGCAGCGCACTCATCCGCTCTGCCAGGTCGCGCGCCGCATCCTGGCCTTCCTTCACCAGCGCGCCGGCAAAGGCGGGCACGAAGGCGGCGTTGAAGGCGCCCTCCCCGAACAGCCGGCGGAACAGGTTCGGCAGCTTGAGCGCGACGAAGAAGGCATCTGCCACCGGCCCGGCGCCGAGCCGCGCGGCGATCATGATGTCGCGCGCAAAGCCGAGGATGCGGCTCGCCATGGTCCAGGCGCCGACGGTCATCACGGAACGGAGCATCCGCGCCCTCTGCCCGCGCTTCCCGGCGGAAGCAAGGCACGCCATGGCCCCCCCTGGCGCGTCAGGCCCGGACGAGGCAAATTGCGCGTCTTGTCCCGACCGGGGAGACGCCGTCCGCATGCCAGGGATCGCGCGCCGAAGCTTCGTCCTCGGCGCCATCACCCTGCCCGCCATCGCCCGCCCGACCGGCGCCGCCTGGACGCCGGGCGGCCCGGTTGCGCTCATCGTTCCCTTCGCCGAGGGCGGGTCGAACGACGATGTCATGCGGGCGATCGCCGAGGCCGCCGGGGCGCGGCTCGGCCAGCCGATCCGCGTGCAGAACAAGCCTGGGCGCGGCGGGGTCCGCGCCATCGCCGCGCTGGCTTCCGCGCCCTCGGACGGGCGGCTCGTCGCGCAATTGCCGTACTCGGCGATCCGCACCGCGCTTCTGGAAGGCCTGCCCTTCGAGGCGGAGCGGGACGCGACGCCCATCCTCGGCCTCGCCGGCAGCGCCTATGGCGCCATCGCCAAGGCTGACCGCTTCCCCGATGGCTGGGCCGGCTTCCTGCGGGAAGCGCGCGAGAAGCCGGGCACGCTGTCCTACGGCACGCCGGGCGTGAACTCGACGCCGCACCTGACCATGGCGCGGCTGCTGCTGCGCGAACGCATCCAGGCGGTGCATGTCCCCTTCCGCGGCACGATGCACGGCGCGCGCGCCGTGGTGGCCGGCGACGTGGACATCATGGCCGGCCCGGTCCGCATCGGCGCGCTGGTGCAGGATGGCGAGGCTGCCTGGATGCATGTCTGGAGCGCGCAGCGCCTGCCCCGCTGGCCCGACGCGCCGACGCTGCGGGAACTCGGCTATCGCCTGACCGTCACCGCGCCCTTCGGCATCGTCGCCCCGCCGGGCCTTCCCGCGGAGGCCGCGACGGCGCTGCACGATGCCTTCCTGGCCGCGCTGCGCACGACCGAGGTGCGCGCCATGCTGGAACGGCACGACATGACCGAGGATTACCGCGACGGCGGTGCCTATACCGCCTTCCTCGCCGAGACGGCGCGGATGGAGGAGATGCTGATCGGCCGGCTCGGCCTGCAGCCGTGACTCCGCCCGACGTGGCGGCGCTGGAACGCGCGACGCTGACCTGCGTGCCCGCCCCCCGCACCGGCTTCGACGGGCCCTTCGTGGTCCGCGCCTTCGCCGGCGGCACGGGGCGCGCCAATGCCGCCTCCTCGCTCGACCCCTCTCCCCATCCTGATCTCGAGACGCGGATCGCGCGGATCGAGGCGCGCTACGCGGCGCTCGGCATGCCCCCGCGCTTCCGCTCCACGCCGCTCGACCCGCCGGGGCTGGCCGCGCTGCTCGCCGGGCGCGGCTATGTGGAAAAGGACGAGACGGCGATCCTGCTCGCCCCGGTCGCCGCGATCGCAAGGCCAGACGCTGCGGCCGAGGCCCTGGCGGCGCCCGACGCCGACTGGATGGCGGTGACCGCGACGGCCGAGCACCAGACGCCCGCCCGGCGGCGGGAGAAGGAAGGCACGCCGCCGCTGCTGACCGTGCCCGGCGCCTGGATCACGGTGCGGGAGGATGGCGCGGCGGCGTCGGTCGCCTCGGTCGTCGCATCCGGCCCGCTCGCCGCCTATTTCGACCTCGCCGTGCGGCCGGAGCATCGCCGCAAGGGCCTCGCCGCCCGGACCGTCCGCGCCGCGGCCGACTGGGCGGCGCGGCAGGGCGCGACATGGCTGTTCTGCCAGGTGGCGACGACCAACGCGCCCTCCCTGGCGCTCAATCGCGGCCTCGGCCTCGTGGAGGCCTATCGCTACCGCTACTTCGTCCGCGCGGCGGACGCGCTGCCCGCGTTGCGCTTCGGCTGAGGCCATGCCCGCCCTTGCCAGCGGGCCGCCGGCGATGCTTGCTCCCGACATGCGCCTGCTCACCGGTCACGCGCGCCTCGCCGGGGTTCTCGGCTGGCCCGTTTCGCATTCCCGATCCCCGCGCCTGCACGGCACATGGCTCCAACGCCATGGCATCGACGGCGCCTATGTGCCGCTGCCGGTGCATCCGGACCGTTTCGCGACGGCGGTGCGGTCGCTGGTCGATCTCGGCTTCCGCGGCGCCAATGTCACGATCCCGCACAAGGAAGCCGCCTTTGCCGTATGCGATACGGTCGACGCCACGGCGCGGCGGGCCGGGGCGGTGAACACGCTGGTCTTCGAGGATGGGCGCATCACCGGGTCGAACACGGATGGGTTCGGCTTCGTGGAATCGGTCAAGGCCGGCGCGCCCGGCTGGTCGCCCGCGCGGGGCCCAGCCGTGCTGCTGGGCGCCGGCGGCGCGGCCCGGGCCGTTGCCGCCGCGCTGCTCGATGGCGGATGCCCGCGCGTCACGCTGGTGAACCGCAGCGTGGCGCGAGCGGAAGCCTTGGCGCGCGACCTCGGTGGCCCGATCGCGGTGGCCGACGCGCCGCCGCTCTCCGACGCTGCGCTGCTGGTGAACACCACTTCCCTCGGCATGCAGGGACAACCGCCGCTTGCCATCGACCTCGCGCCTCTCTCGCCCGCCTCGGTGGTCGTCGACATCGTCTATGTGCCGCTGGAGACGCCCCTGCTGGCGGCCGCGCGGGCGCGTGGCCTGGTCGCCGTCGATGGGCTCGGCATGCTGCTGCACCAGGCGCGGCCCGGCTTCGAGGCCTGGTTCGGCGTCGCACCCGTCGTGGACGCGGCGCTGCGGGAGGTGGTTGCCGCGGACATCCCGCCGCGATGATCGTCATCGGCCTCACCGGCGGGATCGGGATGGGCAAGTCCACCGCCTCGGCCACCTTCCGGCGGCTCGGCGTGCCGGTCTTCGACGCGGATGCGGCGGTGCACAGGCTGCAAGGGCGGCGCGGCCGCGCCGTCGCGCCGATCGGCGCGGCCTTCCCCGGCAGCGTGCGCGATGGCCAGGTGGATCGGGAAGCGCTGCGTGCCGCGGTGCTCGGACAGCCGGATGCGCTGACGCGGCTGGAACGCATCGTCCATCCGCTGGTGCGGGACGAGGAACGACGCTTCCTCGCGACCGCCCGGCGCGCGGCGCGCCGCATGGTGGTGCTCGACGTGCCGCTGCTGCTGGAGACGGGCGGCCAGAAGCGCGTCGACCGCGTCGTGATCGTCTCCGCGCCGGACGCCGTGCAGCGGGCCCGGGTGTTGCGCCGCCGCGGCATGACCGAGGAGCGGCTTGCCGCGATCCGCGCGCGGCAGATGCCCGATGCCGAGAAGCGCCGCCATGCCGATGCGGTGATTCCGACCGGCCTCAGCCGCTTCTTCGCCCAGGCCGCGATCCGGCGGTTGGTGCGGCGCCTGCGCGACGCGCCGGCCTAGAGCTTCAGCGGCGCGCCAGCCAGGCCCCGAGGATCGCGCCCGCGACGCCGCCCAGCGGGCCCATCAGGAAGATGGCGCCCATGGCGAAGGCGCCTTCCCGCCGGCTGACCCCCGCCAGTTCGCCATAGGTCAGTGCCGCGGCCGAGGTCGCGATCCAGCCGAGCACGAAGCCGAGCAGCAGGCCGAGGAAGACCCGCATTCACGCCTCCGGCGCAAAGGGGGGCTTCAGCCAGATCGCTTCCTTCAGCTTGGACGCGACGAAGCCCTGATGCGCCGCGGCCCGGTCATCCGGGACGGCGATCGGGCGCGCGGTCCAGGACACGGCCTCCCCATCCACCAGCACGGGCCCGTTGCCGGCGAGCGCGGCCGCGAGTTCGAAGCCCGGCTGCTTGCCGCCCATCAGCTCGAGATAGACCTCGGCCAGCAGCTTGCAGTCGAGCACCGCGTTGTGGGAGGTGCGCATCGAGTTGTCGATGCCGAGCCGCCGGCACAGCGCATCCAGGCTGTTCGGCATGCCCGGATAGCGCTGCTTCGCCATGTCCAGGCTGTCGACCATGCGCGATCGATCGAGCGGCTTCCGCCCGCAGCGCAGCAGCTCCGCATCCAGGAAGCCGAAGTCGAAGGGCGCGTTGTGGGCGATGATCGGGGAGTCGCCGAGGAAGGCGAGCAGGTCCTCGGCGACCTCCTCGAAGCCCGGCTTGCCTTCGAGGTCGGCATTGGTGAAGCCATGGACGCGCGTGGCTTCCGCCGGGATGTCGCGCTTCGGGTTCACCAGCCGGTGGAAGCTGGCGCCGGTGGGGAGAAGGTTGACCAGCTCGACCGCGGCGACCTCGATCACGCGGTCGCCCTGCAGCGGGTCGAGGCCCGTCGTCTCCGTGTCCAGCACCACCTGCCGCATCAGGCGGACCGCAGCAGCCGCATCAGGCTCGTCACGTGCTCCGGCGGCGTCTGCGGCACAATGCCGTGGCCGAGGTTGAAGATGTACGGACGCCCGCGCATCGCCGCGAGGATCGACCGTGTCTCGGCTTCCAGCGCCGCGCCACCGGCGACCAGCGCCAGCGGATCGAGGTTGCCCTGCAGGGCCATCGTCTCCGGCACGGCCTGCGCGGCCCAGCGCGGATCCATCGAGGTGTCCATCGCCACAGCGTCGACGCCGGCCCGCGCCGCGTAGTCGGCCAGCAGCGGCCCGGCGAGCCGCGGGAAGCCGATCACCGGGATGCCCGGGCACCGCCGCCGCAGCGTGCGCAGGATCGACGCCGTCGGCTCGATCACCCAGCGGCGGAACTGGCCGGGGGAGAGCATGCCGGCCCAGGAATCGAAGATCATCAGGCTCTCGGCGCCTGCTTCCACCTGAGCAACGAGGTATTCCGCCGTCGCTTCCTGCAACGTGCGGATCAGCCGCCCGAACAGCGCCGGGTCGGCGTAGGCAAGGCCGCGCGCGGCGGGGAATTCCTTCGATCCCTTCCCCTCGAGCATGTAGCAGGCGACGGTGAAGCAGCCGCCGGCGAAGCCGATCAGCGTGGTGCGCGGCGCCTCGGCCGCCAGGCCTTCGCGCACCCGCGCGACGGTCTCCATGATCGGGGCCGAGCGCGCCACCACCACGGAAGGATCGAGCGCTGCGATCGCGTCGGCGTCGCGCAGCGGCTCGAGCAGCGGGCCTTCGCCCTCGGCGAAGCGGAGCGGCTGGCCGAGCGCCCAAGGCACCATCAGGATGTCGGAGAACAGGATCGAGGCTTCCATCCCGTAGCGCCGGATCGGCTGGAGCGTGACCTCGGCCGCGAGCTGCGGGTTGGTGCAGAGGCTGACGAAGTCGCCGGCCTGGGCCCGGACCTCGCGGTATTCGGGCAGGTAGCGCCCGGCCTGGCGCATCAGCCAGGCAGGGGGCGGCCAGACGGCTTCGCCGGCGAGGGCGCGCAGCAGGGGCTTGGCCTGGGGTGTCGTGCGATCGGCTTCCATGCCCAACCCTTCGCAAAGAAAAGGGTTTTAAGGAAGGCTGGGATAGGTGTTGGGCCTGTGGATAAGGAGGACGCAGCCTGTCCCGGTTCGCTCCACAGGCCTGCCCACAGGCGGGATCAGGCCAGGACCGACGGAATTCCTGGCCCCGAAGCCATTCACCCCGGATCGGCACATGGGGTCGCCCGATCCGTCCCTTGGTCCAGCGACGCGCCGGCTGTTCCCTCCCATCCACCGATGGGGCTACCAGGGGGTGAAACCGTCCCCGTCATCCACAGCAATCCACGCTATTCTCCACCCATGCATGCACGGCAGATCAACCTGCACCTGGTCTCGGACTCGACAGGCGAGACGCTCAACTCGATCGCGCGGGCGACGCTCGCGCGCTTCGAGAACCACCATGTGATCCACCATCGCTGGTCGCTGGTGCGGTCCCGCCTCCAGCTCGACAGGGTGCTGGAGGGGATCGAGCACGAGCCGGGGCCGGTGCTTTACACCCTGGTCGATTCCAGCCTGCGGCTGGCGCTGGAGGAGACCTGCGGGCGGCTCGGCCTGCCCTGCTTCTCCCCGCTCGATCCCGTGATGGACCTCCTTCAGGGCGCGATCGGCGCGCGGGCGAAGGAAAAGCGGGCGGCCCAGCATGTGATGGATGCCGACTATTTCCGCCGCATCGACGCCATGCACTACGTGCTGTCCCATGACGACGGGCAGGGCACGCTCGGCATCCGCGATGCCGACGTGGTGCTGGTGGGCGTGTCCCGCAGCAGCAAGACGCCGACCTGCTTCTACCTCGCGAACAGGGGCATCAAGGCGGCGAACGTGCCGCTCGTGCCCGGCGCGGCGCTGCCGGACGCGCTGGAAAACCCACCCTGCCCGGTGGTCGGGCTGCATATCGAGGTGAATGCGCTGATCGACATCCGCCGCCACCGGCTGAAGATCATCGGCGCCGCCGGCGTGCGGCAGGACGCGACCGACTACATCGACCCCGAGGCGGTGAAGGCCGAGATCGTCACCGCGCGCCGGCTCTGCACTGCCCGCGGCTGGCCGGTGATCGACGTGACGCGGCGCAGCATCGAGGAGACGGCGGCCACTGTGCTGCAACTCATGGAGGCCTGGCATGCCCGCCGGAAGGACGGCGCGCAGCCGCATGAGCCGGAGGATCCCGCCGCCGCGGTGCTCAGCCAGCGGCCCGCCACGCCATGATCCAGGCGGAAGACCCCCCGCTGATCCTCGCCTCGGCATCCGGCGCGCGCCGCGCTGTGCTTGAGGGCGCCGGGCTGCGCTTCACCGCCCAGGCCGCGGCGGTGGACGAGGCGACGATCAAGGAATCCGCCCAGGCCGAGGGCATTCCGCCAGCCGATGCCGCGCTGATACTGGCCGATGCCAAGGCCGAGCGCATCGCCCGCCGCGCGCCGGATGCCCTGGTGATCGGCTGCGACCAGCTCCTGGTCTGCGACGGCGCCTGGTTCGACAAGCCCGCGGATGCGGAGGCCGCTCGAGACCATCTGCGCCGCCTGCGGGGCAAGTCCCATGACCTTGTGACTGCCATCGTCTGCCATCGCCATGGCGGGCGGGTCTGGCAGCATGTCGCGACCCCGCGGCTGGCGATGCGCGCGTTCTCCGATGCATTCCTCGACGCCTATCTCGCCCTCGAGGGCGAGCAGGTGACGCAATCGGTCGGTGCCTATCGGCTCGAGGGCCCGGGCGTGCAGCTGTTCAGCCGCGTGCAGGGGGAACATGCGGCGATCCTCGGCCTCCCGCTGCTCCCCTTGCTCGACTTCCTCCGCCAGCACCGCGTCCTGATGGGCTGACCCCTGGGTCAGGCCCAGATCAGGTCGCTGCCGGACAGGCGCGTGACGCCCGACAGGATCGCGATGAGCTCGTCCGAGGCATCGAGCCAGCCATTCATGTTGCCGTCGACGAAGATGCCGAGGCCGCGGTCGTTGCCCGCCTGGGTGCGCGCCGCGATGTAGATCATCGGATCGTCCGAAAGCTGCAGCCGGTCCGTGCCACGGGCGAAATCCGAAATCACGGCATAGTCGCCCCGCCCGCCGGAACCGGCGTTGCCGTCGTCGTAGAAGACCCCGCGGGCATCACCCAGGACAAAGATGTCGCTGCCGGCGCCGCCGGACATGCGGTCGACCGTGCCCCTACCGAGCGTGCCATCGGCGCCGGGAATGCCCGTCAGCACATCGGCATCGGAGGTGCCGCGCAGCACGTCGCTGCGCGCCGTGCCCGTGATCTTGTTCGGTCCGGAGGAGATCGTCGCGGTGAAGGCGGCGGAGGCACTGCCCACGGCACCGGAGACATCCTCGACCCGCACCGTCCAGCCATGCGTGCCGTCGGCGACCGCATTCGCCTCGGTGAAGGTCCAGCGCGTGCCGCCGCTGCCCGTGGTCCAGGACGCCGTGCCGACGCTGATCCCGTCGCGGTAGACGGCCAGCCGCTCGCCCGCTTCCAGCGCGCCGGACAGCGTGCCTGTCAGCGTCGGGGTGGCATCGTCCGTCGTGCCGCCACTCGTGATCGTGCCCTTCCAGCGCCCGACATTGTCGCGCAGCCCGGTGATGGCGGCCGTTTCGTCGGCGACCGGCGTCGTGACCGGCGGCTCGCTGCCACCGGGGATGTCGCGCGAGATCAAGGCCCCGATATCGAGCCGCCCGCCGGTCGCGACCTTGCCGGCGACGGACGACGTCGCCGCCGCAGTCTCGAGCAGCGCGGCGCGCAGCTGCGCGCCCGTCGCGCCGGGGTTGAGCGCGGCTTCCAGCACCAGCGCGCCGGTCACGTGCGGCGTCGCCATCGAGGTGCCGTTGTAGGTGCCATAGGTGCCGGCGAGCAGCGTCGAGGTGATGCCCACGCCAGGTGCGGCGATGTCCACGGTCGTCGCGCCGTAGTTGGAGAAGGAGGCGAGCCCGCCGCTGGAATTCAGCGCGGCGACGCCGATCACCGCCTCATAGCCGGCGCTCGCGCTCGTGCTGAGGTTGGACGGCCAGTTGGCGACGGAATCGTTGTTGTCGCCGATGCCGTCCCCGCCGCCATTGCCGGCCGCGGCGACGAACAGCACGTCCGCCCGCGCCCCGCGCGCGACCGCGTCCGACAGCGCCTGGGAATAGCCGCCGCCGCCCCAGGAATTGTTGGTGGCGAGGAAGTTCTCGCCCGAGGATGCCGTGCGCGCCATGCCGGTGAAGTAGTCGAGCGCCATGACGGCAGAGGAGGTCATGCCCGACCCGTTCGCCGCGAGGAATTTCAGCCCGGCCATCTGCACGTTCCAGGCGACGCCGGCCACGCCCGCGCCATTGCCGCCGATCGCGCCGATCGTGCCGGCCACATGCGTGCCGTGGCCGTTGTCGTCGAGCGGGTCGTTGTCGTTGTTGACGAAGTCCCAGCCGACGAGGTCGTCGCGATAGCCGTTGCCGTCCTCGTCGATGCCGTTCTCCCAGCGCGTGTCGGTCAGCAGGTCGCCGGCATCGATCCGGCCATTGCCGTTGCCGTCGCGGACATGCGCGGCGTTCGCCCCGTTGTTGAGATCGCGGAAGGTGATGAGCCCGTCGGCGTCGACATCCGCCAGCGCGGCCTTGAGCGCCGAGGAGATCTCCTTCTGGTTCAGCCAGACATTCAGGTAGAGATCGGCATGGCGGTAGTCGATGCCGGTGTCGACGATGCCGACCACCTGCTTCATCGAGCCGGTCGCGCCGGCGGCCCAGGCCTCGCCCGCCTGGCTGCCGAAGGCGTTCCGCACCGGGGTGGTGTCGCCATACATGCCCCACAGGCCGCCATTCACATAGGTCGGGTCATTGCTGGTGGCGGCGATGGTCAGCATCGCGTCGGGCTCCGCCGCCGCGACGCCGGGCCGGCCGGCCAAATCCGCCGCCGACATGCCTTCGGCCGGCGTGACGCGCAGCACCAGCCCATCCGCCGCGCCGGGCTCCGGCACAAAGACCGGGGTGGCATCGGTGGCGCCGATGGCATCGAGCGCCGCCGCGATCTCGGCCGGGCCGGCCTCCGGGGCGAAGGTGACGAGGATCTCGGCCGGCGGTTCCGCCGGCGCTTCCGCCGCGCCGGGCGGAAGGAAGGGATCGGCCAGGGGGTTCGCCAGCGGGTCCGGGAGCGGGGAGAGAAGCTGCTGCGGCCGCGGCGACATGGCGGAACTCCGGTGGCGTTCGGCGCGGCGGGTCCGCGCATCCGCCATCGGTGTAGCCAGCCAATGGTTAAGGGACGTTAAGCGCCGCTCATCATCCCTGAAGCACTGCACGCACCAGCAGCATCGCCGCGAGGCCCGCGAGGAGCGAGGGCAGCAGCCGTCGCCGGCTGGCGAGGCAGGTCGCCACGCCCACGGCGAGCCCGGCCAGCCGCGCGGCGAGCGGCACCTCCGCCAGCGCCCCCGCCGGGGCCACGATGGCCAGCGCCACGAAGGCGGCGAGCGTCGCCTGCGCCACCGCCGTCGCCCAGGCGATCGCCGGATGGTCTACCGACAACCCGCCCGCAAGCCATACGCCGGCCAGCCGCAGCGCCAGGCAGGCGAGCGCCGTCAGCAGCAGGGCAAGGTCAGCCGGCGGCACGGCGCCGCCCGAGCAGGAAGGCCGCGGTGCCGCCGACGATGCCGGCGGCGAGCAGCGCCATCGAGGCCGGCAGGATCAGCGCCAGCGAGGCCGCCGCCGCGCCGCACAGCACCGCCCGGCGCGGCGCCGGCCGGTCGAGATCCGCCGCCAGCAGCAGCGCGTAGTAGAGCGGATTGACGAAGAGCAGCGCCGCCCGCGCCTCCTGCCCCAGCGCGCCGGCCAGGAAGAAGCCGGCCAGCGCCGCGCAGCCGGCGACGATCCAGGATGTCAGCCCGAAGCCGAGGAACCAGGACAGCCGGTCGGCGCGTTCCACCCCCGGCAGCGCGCGCATCGCGGCGGCCCACGGCGTGACCGCGATGAAGGGCACGGCGGGCAGCAGCCGTCCGCGCGGGCCGTGGGCGAGCACGGGCGCGAGCGAGACCGCCATCGGCAGGAAGCGGGCATTCACCGCGATGGCGCCCATCACGGCCGCGCCGATGCCGCCCGCCCAGCCCGTGGCCGCCGCCTGCACGAGTACCAACTGCCCCGGCATCCCGTAGATGCCCCAGCAGGCGAGCAGCGCCCAGCCGGCCGACAGCCCCGCTTCCCGCACCGCCGCGCCGAAGGCGAGGAAGGTGGCCGCCATGGCGACGCCCGGGGCGGCGAGCGCCTCTCGCAGGCCGGGGAGGAAGGCAGGAAACACGCCGGGAGGGTGGCATGCGCCGGGCGCATCGTGGAGAGGCGTGTCACGAGGCGCGTGCCGTGGCTATGCTCGGACCAGCGAGAGGAAGCGCCATGGACCGGGCCCTGCGCCAGGTGGTGTTCATCAATGCCGCCCACACCTTCACCCATTACTGCCTGCTGATCCTCGCCACCGCCGTGCTGGCGATGGTGACGCAGGAACGGGAGCGGTTCGGCGGGGACTACGGCCCGATCCTGGCGCTGGGGACGGCGATGTTCGTCACCTATGGCCTCGGCGCGCTGCCGATGGGCTGGCTTGCCGGGCGCTTCGGGCGACGGGTGCTGATGACGGCCTTCTTCCTCGGCACCGGCTTCTTCATGGCCGTCGCGGGGATGATGGACAGCCCGGTTTCGATCGGCGTCGCGCTCGGGCTGATGGGCTGCTTCGCGGCGATCTACCACCCGATCGGCACGGCGGTGCTGGTCGAGGCCGCGGGCGACCGCGTCGGCCGCGCCATGGGGATCAACGGCGTGTTCGGGAACCTCGGCGTCGCGACGGCGCCGATCGTGACCGCCTTCGTCGCCGCAGCACTCGGCTGGCGCTGGTCCTTCATCATCCCCGGCGTCGCCTGCTTCGCGGTCGGGCTGCTGTACATGCGCGAACCGGAATTCGACGCGGTCAAGGCGGGCGGCGGCGCCCGGGCCTTCCCGCCCATCCCGCGCGCCATCGTCCGCCGCGCGGTGCTGATCCTGCTGTCGATCGCCGCCGTCTCGGGGCTGGTGTTCAACGCCTATACGCTGCTGATCCCCAAGCTGATGGAGGAACGGCTCGCGGGCAGCCCGGACCTGCTGCCGGTGGTGGGGCTGCTCGCCTTCCTCGCCACCATCTGCGGGGGTGCCACGCAGTACACGGTCGGGCGGATGATCGATTCCCGCACGCTGAAGCGGGTGTTCCTGCCGCTGGGCATCGCGGTGGTGCCGGGGCTGGTGGCGCTGTCCTTCCTCGATGGCTGGGCGGTGCTGCCGGTGGCGGGGCTGGTGGCGGCCTGCGTCTTCGGCCAGGTGACGGTGAACGAGACGATGACGGCGCGCTACGTCGCGCCGGAACTGCGGGCGAAGCTCTATTCCATCCGCTTCACCATCGGCTTCCTGGGGGCGGCCATCGCCTCGCCGCTGGTGGGCTTCCTGCATGAGGCAACGGGCTCGCTCGCTGTCGCGATGCTGGTGCTGGCGGCGGTGGCGGGGGTGACGCTGGTCTGCGCGCTCGCCTTCCCGGACAGGGAGGAGGAGCTGAAGCCCGAGCTCTGGGCCCGCGCGCCGGAGTTTTCCGCCGAACGGGCGCAGCCCGCCGAATAGCGCCGGGGCGTCCCCCACGATCATGTGACTCACGGCGCGCCCATCGTTCCTGCTAACAAATGATTCGTTAGTGGAACTTTTGGGACGGGCCGAGGCGGGTGATCGTCATCGCGTCACATCTGCGGGGCAGCATCGAAGGGCGCATTCGCCCGGCGATGACGGCTGGCCCCGCGGGCGGCGAGGCGATGCTGTGCCTGGGTGAAGCGGCGGCTGTGCCCGAAGCGCCGCCGCGAGACGCTGTCACTGCCGACTTGGCCGAGGGCGCCGCCGTGGCGTTGCCGGGCTGCCGCGCGCGCCGTGCGAGAGGCCGCACGGCACGACCGCCGGCGCGCCGCGCCGGGGCGAAGCGACCCACCGCCAAGGGCGGCCGGGGCCGAGGTTACGGCGCGCCGGGTTCGGCGCGATTCCAAAGGATCGAGATGCAGCGCGCGACCGCGGGATGCGGCGCGCGCGCTTGGCGTTTGGACAGCACTTCGAGGAAGGAGGATTGAGCGATGAGTGGCGTGATCAACGGCAACGGCAACAACAACAATCTCAGCGGCGGAACCGGCGACAACACGATCAACGGCCTCGGCGGCAACGACGTCATCGAGGATCTGGGCGGCAATGACAGGATCGACGGCGGCGCGGGCGCTGACGAGGTCGTCGACAAGGGCACCGGCAACGACACCATCACTGTCGGTGGCAACACCATCGGCACGCTCGACAAGGTCGTGACCGAGGGCGGCAACGACATCATCAACGTCCAAAATGCCGGCGGGAAGGTCGACGTCACGACCGGCGCCGGCGACGATCGGTTCTACTGGGACGGCACGGGCCAGGGCGGCGTCGAGCACAACTTCCAGGCCAATGAGGGCAACGACACCCTCTACTACGGTGGCCCGGGGATGAACGCGGCGCGCTTCCAGGTCACGCTGAACAACGCCTCGGCGGGTCCGGGAGATGGCGGCTTCGTCCGCTACGACGCCAACAACAATGGCGTCTTCACCGATGCGACAGACACGGTGGTCAATTTCCAGAAGTTCGAGAACGTCGTCTTCACCAGCCAGGCCCCGCCCTGCTTCGCCACCGGCACCCGCATCGCCACCACGCGCGGCGAAGTCGCGGTAGAGGACCTCCGCGTCGGCGACCTCGTGCTCACGCCGCGCGCCGGTGCGAAGGTCCAGCCCATCATCTGGATCGGCCATACCCGCGTGAACGTCGCCGCGCATCCGAACCGCGACGCCGTCGCGCCGATCCTGGTCAAGGAAGGCGCGATCGCCGAGGGCGTGCCCCATCGCGACCTGCGCGTCTCGCCCGAGCACGCCTTCTACATCGATGGCCGCCTGATCCCGGCAAAGCACCTGGTCAACGGCAGCAGCATCATCCAGGAAGCCTGGTGCCCGCAGGTCACCTACTGGCACGTCGAATTGCCTGCGCATGCCGTCATCGTCTCGGAAGGCGCGCCGACGGAATCCTACTTCGACGACGGAAGCCGCCAGAACTTCGACAACGGCGCCATCGCCAAGCTGTTCAAGGATTTCGAGAGCCATCGCGGCAATGGCCGCTACGACGCGGAAGCCTGCTATCCGCTGCTGCGCTCCGGCACGCTGCTCGAAATCGTCCGCGGCCGCCTGATGGCCCGCGCGGCGGAACTCGAGCGCCGCGCCCGCGCCATCGGCTGAACGCCGGCGGCCCGACATGACAGGGGCCGGGCGGGGGAATCCCTGCCCGGCCCTTCGCATTTTTCGCCAACCGCCACGCGCGTAGCCAAGGCCCGACGCCCTGGCGACAAAGGTCGAATCCTTGTCGGCGCGGGATCAGCCCCGCGGCATCTCCCGCTCCGCCAGACGCGCGAACAGCGACGACCCCAGCGGAATCAGGTCGTCGTTGAAGTCGAAGCGCGGATTGTGCAGCGAGACGGAGTGCCGCCCGCCATCGCCCTGCCCGATGCCGATGAAGCAGCCCGGCCGCTTCTGCAGCATGTAGGAGAAGTCCTCGGCCCCCATGCGCGGCGGCGCGTTGCGATGCACCTTCGCCGCCCCCAGCACCTGGTCCGCCGCGGCCGCGGCGCGCACCGCCTGCTCCTCGTGGTTCACCGTCGGCGGATAGCCGCGCTGGAAGGAGAGTTCCGCCCGCGCGCCATGGGCCTCCGCGATGGCGCGCACGATGGCGCCGAGCCGCGCCTCGACCATGTCCTGCACCTCCGGCTTGAAGGTGCGGACCGTGCCGTTCAGCTCCGCGATCTCCGGGATCACGTTCCCGGCCGAGCCGGCATGGAACTGGCAGAGGCTGAGCACGGCGGCATCGAGCGGATCCATCGACCGCGAGACGATGGACTGCGCCGCCACCACGATCTGCGCGCCGACCAGCACCGGGTCGATGCAGGTATGCGGGCGGGAGGCATGGCCGCCCTTGCCATGCACCGTGATGGTCACGCGGTCGGCCGCCGCCAGAACCGGGCCGGGGACGACCCGCGCCTCACCCAGCGGCAGTTCCGGGTCGTTGTGCAGGGCGTAGACGGCATCGCAGGGAAAGCGGTCGAACAACCCTTCCTCCACCATCACGCGGCCGCCGCCGCCACCTTCCTCGGCCGGCTGGAAGATGAAGTGGACGGTGCCGTCGAAGTTCCGCGTCTCGGCGAGGTAGCGCGCGGCGCCGAGCAGCATCGTGGTGTGCCCGTCATGCCCGCAGGCATGCATCTTTCCCGGATTGGTGGACCGGTGCGGGACGTCGCTCGTCTCCTGCATCGGCAGGCAGTCCATGTCGGCGCGGAAGCCGATGGACCGCCCGGAATTGCCGTGGCGGAGCACGCCGACGAGCCCTGTCCCGGCGATGCCGCGATGCACCTCGATCCCCCAGGCGGCGAGTTGCTGCGCCACCAGGTCGGACGTGCGGTGTTCCTGGAAGCCGAGCTCCGGATGGGCATGGATGTCGCGCCGCGTGGCGGCGAGCTCGGGCTGGAAGTCGGCGATGCGGTTCAGGATCGGCAAGATGGCGGTTCCCTGGCGGAAGAAGCGTGATGCGGCAGGCTGGCCGCGCGCGGCGGGGCGGTCCAGCCGTGCCGCGTCGATAACCGATATGGCGTGACGTGCGTCACAGGCCGGCGACGGCGGCGTCCACCGCGTCGCCGAAGCGCTCGACGATCATGTCCACCTGCCCGGCCGTCACGACATAGGGGGGCGCGAGGATGACATGGTCGCCATGCTTGCCGTCGATCGTCCCGCCCATCGGGTAGCAGGCGAGGCCGCGCGCGAAGGCTTCGTGCTTCACGCGCTCATTCACCGCCAGCGCCGGGTCGAAGACGGCCTTGGAGGCGTGGTCGCGCACCAGCTCCACCGCCCAGAACAGGCCGCGGCCGCGGATGTCGCCGACCTTGGCATGGTTGCCGAGCCGCTCGATGAGCCCCTGTTCCAGCCGCGCGCCCATGGCGCGGACGTTCTCGAGCAGCTTCTCGTCGCGGATCGCCTCCTGCACCGCCACCGCCGCGGCGCAGGCCACGGGATGCGCCTGGTAGGTGTGGCCGTGCTTGAAGGTGCCGGACCCCTTGGTCAGCGCCTCGATCACCCTTCCATGCACCAGGATGCCGCCGATCGGCTGGTAGCCGCCGCCCAGGCCCTTCGCGATCACCTGGATGTCCGGCGTGATGCCTTCCTGTTCCCAGGCATGCAGCGTGCCGGTGCGGCCCATGCCGGACATGACCTCGTCCAGGATCAGCAGCGCGCCGTGGCGTTCGCAGACCGCCTTCATGGCGGGGAAATAGCCGGGCAGCGCCGTGGCACAGCCGAGCGTCGCACCCACCACCGTCTCGGCGCAGAAGGCGATGACGTTCTGCGGGCCGAGGCGCTGGAACTCGGCCTCCAGCTCCTCCGCCAGCCGCGCGACGTAGTCCGCGTCGCTCTCCCCGTCCCGCCGGTCGCGATAGGCGAAGCAGGGCGAGACATGGCTGAAGGCGTCCGACAGGATCGGCGCATAGGGCGCGCGGCGCATGGCGTTGCCGCCGGCGGCGAGCGCGCCCAGCGTGTTGCCGTGATAGGACTGCCGCCGCGCGATGAACTTGGCCCGCTGCGGCTGACCGCTCTCGATCGCCCATTGCCGCGCGATTTTCAGCGCCGCCTCCATCCCCTCTGAGCCCGACGAGACGAAATAGGCGTGGGTGAGGCCGCCCGGCGCGTGGCCCACCAGCATGTCGGCGAGCCGTTCCGCGGGCTCGGCGCTGAACAGGGCGGTGTGCGCGTAGCAGAGCCGGTCGATCTGCGCCTTCATCGCCGCGACCACATGCGGGTGGCCATGGCCGAGGCAGGCGACGGCCGCGCCGCCCGACCCGTCGATCACCTCATGCCCCGAGGCGTCGCGCAGCCAGATGCCGTGACCCGAGACGGCCACGGGCGGTGCCTGTCGCAAATTGCGGTGGACGATGTGGGTCATGGCGGCGCTCCTCGAAACCGCGATGTTGCCGCGCCTTCAGGGCGAAGTCAGCACCCCGACCACCGCGCCGGTCATGCAGCAGGCGATGGTGCCCGAAATCAGGGATGGCAGGCCGAGCGCCACGATGTCCTTCCGCCGGTCCGGGCACATCGCCGTCATGCCCCCCACCATGATCCCGACCGAGCCCAGGTTGGTGAAGCCGCAGAGCGCGTAGGTGAGGATGAGCCGGGAGCGTTCCGACAGCCCAGCCCCGCCCGACCTTGCGAGGTCGAGGTAGGAGACGAACTCATTGATGATCATCTTGACGCCGAGGGAGGCGCCGACCGTCGCCGCTTCCGCCGCCGGCACGCCCATCGCCCAGGCGACGGGCCATAGCACCCAGCCCATCAGCGCCTGCAGCGTGAAGCCCGTGACCGGTTCCAGCGCCAGGTTGATCAGCGCGACGATCGCCACGAAGACGATCAGCGAGGCCATGATGCCGAGCAGCAGGTTCAGCCCGTCCTGCGTGCCCTGCACCAGTGCGTCCATGCTGCTGTCGTAGAGTTTCTCCGGGATGCCCTCCCCGCCTTCGGTGACACCTTCGCCCGGCGCCGGGGGCATCATCAGCACGGCGGCGAGGATCGAGGCCGGCGCGGCGATCAGGCTCGCGGCCATCAGCTGCCCCGCCGCGTCGGGCACGACGGGGGAGATGATCAGCGCATAGACGACGAGCGTGTTGCCGGAAATGGTGGCGAGCCCCGCCGTCATCACCACGAACATCTCCGCCCGCGTCAGCTTCGCCAGCCAGGCGCGGATCATCAGCGGGGCCTCGACCATGCCGACGAAGACATTCGCCGCGACCGAGAAGCCGGTCGCGCCGCCCAGGCCGAAGAGCCGCCGGAGAACCCCCGCCATGCCCTTCACCACGAAGGGCAGCACGCCCCAGTGGTACAGCACGGCCGACAGCGCGCCGACCACCAGCACCAGCGGCAGCGCCTGGAAGAACAGGATGAAGGAGGCGCCGGGGAAGGGTTCGGCGAAGGGCAGCGGCCCGCCGCCGAGATAGCCGAAGACGAGCGAGGTGCCCGCCTTGGTCGCGGTGGCAAGCGCGTTCACCGCATCCCCCGCCACGCCGAAGGCGGCGCGCACCGGCGGCAGGTTCAGCAGCACCGCGCCGAGTGCCAGTTGCAGCAGCAGCCCGGCCACGACGACCCGCGCCGTGACGCCGCGCCGGAAGCCACCGAGCGCCCAGGCGAGCAGGCAGAGCAGCAGCAGCCCGACCGCCGATTGCAGTTGCAGCATGCTCATGATTCGTCGCCCTCGCCCGGCTGGTCCTCGGCCTCGATCTCGAGCAGCGCGGCGGCGCGGGGCCCGTCCACGGCATCGACGCCGCGCAGTTTGCGGGCCACGGCCCGGGTGCGCACCTGCGCGGCGTCGATGGTGTTGCCCACCACCGTCACCTGCCGCTTCAGCTTGCCCAGCACCTCGTCCATCTTCCCGATCTCGGCCTTGGTGGCGCCGAGCAATTCCCGGACCAGCTCCGCCTTCTCCCCCAGCGCCAGCGTCACATGGCCCATCTGGATGCTGCGCAGCATCGCCGGCAGCAGCGAGGGGCCCAGCACCATGACCCGGTGCATCCGGCCGATCTCCTCGACCGCGCCGGGGATGCGCGCGATCTCGGCATAGAGCCCCTCGGTGGGCAGGAAGAGGACGGCGAATTCCACCGTCAGCGGCGGGCGGATGTATTTCGACGCGATCTTCGCCGCTTCCGCCTTCACCCGCACTTCCAGCGCGCGGCGCGCTGCGCGCTCACCCTCCACGTCGCCCGCCTCGGCGGCGATGACCAGCCGGTCCCAATCCTCGGTCGGGAACTTGGCGTCGACGGGCAGGAAGACCTCCCGCCCCTGCTCGGTCGGCATGCGGATGGCGAATTCCACCGCCTCGGCCGTGTCCTCCGACAGGCGCTTGTTCGTCTCGTAGCTGCCGGGGGGCAGGATGTCGTCGATCAGGCCGCGCAGCTGCGCTTCGCCCCAGCCGCCGCGCGTCTTCACGTTGGAGAACAGGCGCTTGATGTCGACGATCTGGGTCGTGACGGCCTGCACCTCCCCCATCGCCTTCTGCACCGCGGTGAACTGGTCGATGACGCGGGCGAAGCTTTCGGTCATCTGCTTCTCGACGGCCGATTTCAGCTGTTCGTCGACGGTCTTCTGGATCTCGCCGAGCTTCGCCTCATTGCCCTCGCGCAGTTCCTTCAGCTTGACGTCGAGCTGGTCGCGCACGCGGGCGTTCTCCTCTACCAGCGTCTCGCGCAGCTTCGCCAGGCCCTCGGCGAAGGCGAGGCGGATCTCGGCGATGCCCTGCGTCACGTCGCGGCGCAGCAGCGCGGTGTCGTCCTTGTGTTCGGTCAGCGCCTTCACGACGCGCGCGGTATCCTCCGCCAGCCGATCGAGCAGCGCCTTTTCCTGCGCCGCCAGCCGGTCCGCGACGCGGCCCATCCCTTCCCCCAGCGCGCGCGTCTGGTCGATCGCGCCGGCATTCACGCGTTCCCCGATCGCGGTCGCTTCGCGGGCAAGCCCGCGCTCGAATTCCGCGGGCAGGGCGGCGATGCGTTCCCCCTGCCGGTCGAGCGCGGCCTGCAGGTCCGTCAGCCGCTGCGCGAGCACGGGATCGCCCGCCGGCCGGCGCAGCAGCAGCACGAGCAGCAACACGCCGATGACGCCGATCGCGCCGAGGATGGCGAGGCTTTCCCCTGGCATCCGGACCCCCCGAATCGAGCCGGGGAGTGTCGCACCGCCGGGCGGGCGGCGTCACGCCTCCGCGGCCGGCCCCGCGCCAGGCAACAGTACGAGCCGCCCGGTGGCGACGCCGAAATGCGCCCCGTGCAGGGCGAGCCGCCCGGCCGCGACCGCCGCCGCCACCCAGGGAAAGGTCATGAGGTTGGCGAGCGAGATGCGCACCGCCTCATGCTCCGCCGCTTCCTGCCGTGCTGCGGGATCGTCGCAGCGCAGCGCGGCGTCGCGCGCCCGGGCGGCGATGCTGATCCAGCCGGCGACGAAGTCCGGCGCCTCGGGCGGCGTGCCTTCCAGCAATGCGCGGATGCCGCCGCACAGCGCATGGCCCACCACGACGATGCGCTCGACCAGCAGCACGCGCACGGCGAATTCGACCGCGGCGCTGGTGCCGTGGAACGCCGCGTCCGGCATGTAGGGCGGCACCAGGTTCGCGACGTTGCGCAGCACGAAGAGCTCGCCGGGTGCCGCGGAGAAGATCATCTGCGGATCGACGCGGCTGTCGGAACAGGCGATGACCATGGTGCGCGGGCGCTGGCCCTGCGCGGCCAGTTCCTCGAACAGCGCCCGCTGCTGCGGCCAGGTCTCCTGCCGGAAGCGGCGGTAGCCGGCGATGAGTTCGTCCACGCGCCTGTTCCTTATCCCTGGTGCCGGGCGCCGCGTGATGGTTTCCAAAGGCCTTTCGGCCTTTGGCGGGGAGGCCTGGAGGGGCAGCGCCCCTCCGGTTCAGTGGCGGAAGTGGCGCATCCCGGTGAACACCATCGCGAGCCCAGCCTTGTCGGCGGCCGCGATCACCTCCGCGTCGCGGATCGACCCGCCCGGCTGGATCACGGCGGTGGCGCCGGCGGAGGCCGCGATCTCGAGCCCATCCGCGAAGGGGAAGAAGGCGTCGGAGGCGACGACGCTGCCTTCGGCGAGCGGGCGCTCGAGCCCCGCCGCCTTGGCCGCGGCCTCGCCTTTCCAGGCAGCGATGCGGCTGCTCTCGGCGCGGTTCATCTGCCCCGCGCCGATGCCCGTCGTCGCGAGGTCCTTCGCGTAGACGATCGCGTTCGACTTCACATGCTTGCAGACGCGGAAGGCAAACAGCAGGTCGGCCATCTCGCTGCGCGACGGTGCGCGCTGCGTCACCACCTTGAGCGTCGCCTCGCTGACCCGCCCCGCATCCCGCGACTGGGCGAGGAAGCCGCCCGCGACCGACTTGAACGCCATGCCCGGCGCGGCCGGGTCCGGCAGGCCGCCGGTGAGCAGCAGGCGCAGGTTCTTCTTCCTCGCGAAGATCGCCTTGGCGGCGTCGTCGGCATCTGGCGCGATTACCACTTCCGTGAAAATGGCCGTGATCTTCTCGGCCGCCGCCGCATCGAGCGGACGGTTCGCGGCCACGATGCCGCCGAAGGCCGAGACCGGGTCGCACAGCAGCGCGCGGTCCCAGGCGGCGGCGAGGTCCGCCGCCACCGCCACGCCGCAGGGGTTCGCGTGCTTGACGATGACGATCGCCGGCCGGTCGAATTCCGCGACGCATTCGAAGGCCGCGTCGGTGTCGTTCAGGTTGTTGTAGGACAGTTCCTTGCCCTGCACCTGGGATGCCGTCGCGATGCCGGGGCGGTTGGTGCCGTCCACGTAGAAAGCCGCCTGCTGGTGCGGATTCTCCCCATAGCGCAGCCCCTGGCGCAGCAGGCCGGGCAGCGCCAGGCGCTGCGGGAAGTCCTGCCCCTGCTGCCGCGCGAACCAGGCGGAGATGGCCGCGTCATAGGCCGCGGTGCGGGCATAGGCCGCGGCGGCGAGGCGCCGGCGCGTGGCCAGCGTGGTGCCGCCCTTCGCCTCGATCTCGGCGCGCACCTCATCCAGGTGTGCGGGTTCGGTCAGCACGGCGACGCCGGCGTGGTTCTTCGCCGCACTGCGGATCATCGCGGGGCCGCCGATGTCGATGTTCTCGATGCAGTCGTCGAAGGAGGCTCCCTGCGCGACCGTCGCCTCGAAGGGGTAGAGGTTGACCGCGACGAGGTCGATGGGGGCCAACCCGTGCTTCTCCATCTGCGCCACGTGCTCGGCCAGGTCGCGACGGCCGAGCAGCCCGCCATGCACCTGCGGCACCAGCGTCTTGACCCGCCCGTCCAGGATTTCCGGGAAGCCGGTGTGCTCGGACACGTCCTTCACCGGCACGCCGGCGTCGCGCAGGGCGCGGGCGGTGCCGCCGGTGGACAGGATCTCGACGCCACGGGCCGCGAGGAAGCGGCCGAACTCGACGAGGCCCGTCTTGTCGGAGACGGACAGAAGGGCGCGGCGGATGGGGAGGAGGTCGGTCATGGCGCGCGCCTTAGACCTGGGCAGGGATGGGCGCAACCGAAGGACGGGGGCGGGGGGAGAATCTCCTCCGTCCTTCCATCTGAGCCGAACTGCGAAACAGCCGTCCTGTGCATGACATGAGGGCCATGTCGCGTCGCATGATATCTGCCCCGCCGGGCATGAGCATGGCGATGACGTCGTCGGCACGTTCGACGCCGGGCGGATCGCCTGGGCCATCTGTCGGCGTGACGCCGATCAGCGCGCGCTGCTTCGGCGTATCCAGTCCCGGCACGTGATGGTGCGCATACAGCATGTACGGAACGACGGTATCGGCCGGGACGTTTCCCGTTCCCCCGGCAGTATAGCCTCGCGCCGCATCAGGCCGTCGCCCGCTGCCCGGTCGCGCGCGGCCTCGTCAGTTCGGCACCCGCGTCCAGCCTTCCCCCGGGTCGTAGGTGGTGATGCGCGCCACGATCCGTGCGGTATCGGGGCCGAGGTCGCGTTCGAAGACCTCGCCACGATGGCTGACGATGAAGGTCTTGATGCCGGAGCGGCCGTATTGCAGCGGCCAGGCGACGACGCCGAAGCCGCCGATCATGCGCCCGTTCACCACGAACTCCATCGCGCCGCCCGGCGCCGAGGGGCCCTGCGCCTCGAGGATGCGGAACAGGTAGCCGTTGAGCGGCCGCGGCGCGTCGCCGGGCCGCGCCGGCGCGTATCCGCCCGCGCTCGCGGCGGCGACGAAGGGCCCGAGGGGGCTCGGCGGCTCGTCCTCCGCGGTCGCCCAGAACAGGCCGTCGCGCTGGCCGGGCGTCGAGAAGAACCGACGCGCATAGGCCATGAAGGCGCCCTGCCGTCCGGCGGTGCGGGCGTAGTCGTCCTGCGCGTCGGCGATGGCGAGCAGCGTCTGGATGGTGTCGAGCTCGTTCCGGCCGATGCGCCGCGTCACGATCTCATCGGCGCCCTGGGCGGCATCGAAGCGCCAGCCATCGCCACGACGGATCAGCGGGATCGGGAAGGGGTATCGATCCTCGCCAACCTCGACCACGGCGCGGTCCGGCGACGGGCGGAGCACCGCATGCCGCGCATCGTAGGCGGCGGCGAAGCGCGCCACCGCCGCGGCGTCCGAGGCGCGGTCCCCGGTCCGGATCAGGGGCAGCGCGCCTTCTCCGAGCACGCGCGTCAGGCGCGGAACGTCCTGGCGTCGCGCGGCATCCGCGAGGGCTGCGAAACCCTCCTCGGGCGTCGCGAAGCGCTGCGGCGGGATAGGCTGGCGGGGCCGGGGTGGCGGCACCTCGGCAGGAGATTCCGCGGGCGTCGCCGGCGTCTGCGCCATGGCGGGCCCGAGGCAGGCGGCGAGGACGAGGCCCGCCGCGAGAATGGTCCTTCGCATCGCGCTCACCTCCTGCCTCCACGACCACCGCCGCCGCCACCGCCACGCCCGCCACCGCCGCCGCCGGGGCGGCTTGCCGCATGGGTGCCGGCGGACTGGCGGCTGCTCGCGCCGCGCTGCGACGCCGCCTGCACCTGGCCTCCTTGGCCCATGCCCTGGAAGCCCTGTCCCCCGCCCCCGCCGCCGGCCCGCTGTCCACCGGCAGGCTGCGATTGCACCTGGGGCCGGCCGCTCGGGCTCACGCCGGATGGGCGGGGCTGTGCCGTCGGCCGCTGCGCGGCTGCGCCGCCCGGGCGCTGTCCGCCGCCGGCCGCAGGTCGTTCACCGCCGGCTGGCCGCTGCCCCGCGGCGGGGCGATCCCCGCCAGGCCGATCCGCCGTGCCTGCGCCGGGCCGGTCCCCACCCGGCCGCGCATCCTGGCCTGCGCCGGGCCTATCGCCGCCGGGCCGATCGCCCGGGCCCGCGCCGGGCCGGTCGCCGCCGGGGCGCGTGCCCTGGCCGGCACCGGGCCGATCCCCGCCGGGTCGATCCCCCGGGCCTGCACCGGGCCGGTCGCCACCGGGGCGCGCGCCCTGCCCGGCGCCGGGCCTGTCCGCGCCGCCGAGCGCACCCCCCGGCTGCTGGGTCCGGCCGCGGAACTGCTCGCGCGACGCGGCTTGCTGCTGGCGGTCGCCCTGGTAGCGGTTGCGTACCTCGTCGCCGCGATAGGCGACGCCTTGCCGATGCGTCGTGTCGTGCCGCCACGAACCGCCGGTGACATTGGTGTTGCGGTTGATGTTGTTGACGCGGGAGGCGTTGATGTTGATGTCGCCGCCGCCCCAATTGGCGCTCGACCAGCCCCACAGGTTGTTCGCGATCGCGACGCCGCCGGCGAAGGCCATGCCGGTCAGCAGCGCGCTGCCGACTCCCCAGCCGACCGGCGGCGGGTAGTAGGGCGGCGGATACTGCGGATAGGGCCAGGAGCCGTAGACCACCTGCGGATTGTAGGCCGGCACGTAGACGGTCTCGGGCTGCGCCGGCGCGATGGTGATGATCTGCGTCGGCGGCGGGACCGCGGTGGCCGATGCGGCCGCGGGCGGGGCGGCGACGTTCTGCGTGACCGTCACGATCTGCTGCGGGCCGGATTGCAGGGCGCCGTTGGCCTGGGCGCGCCCGCGCAGCGCCTGGATCGCGTTCAGCACATCCTGCTGCTGCGCCAGCACCGCGTCGCCGACCTGCTGCGTCCATTCCAGTTCGTCGTTCATCAGCGTCAGGACGTCGGGGAACGGCACGAGGGACTTCACGCTGGCGTCCCAGGGCTGGGATTGCAGCGCCTGCTCCAGCGCCGCCCCGCGCAGCGCCGCATTCTGGTCGCGGCCGAGCCAGCGCTTCGCCTGCACGATCTCGAGCGGATAGGTCGCCGCCATCAGCATCTGCGTCAGCAGCGTGTCCGGATGCAGCGCGATGGGCGCGAGAAGCTGCTCGAGCTGGGCCTGCGACAGCCGCTCCTGCCCCGCCGTGGTGGCGACTACGGCCGGGGCGGCGGCGGCGGGCGGCGGCGTGCCCTGCGCGGCGGCGCGCTGGAGCGCCAGGCCCGCCACGGTCGTGCAGCCGATGCCGCCGCAGATGGCCACCGCGAGCGCGCGTCGCCAGCCCGCCCAGCGCGCGACTTCGCCAAGGGCTGCAGGGTGTTGCATCAGATCCTCCGGTCTGTCGGGGCATTGCCGCGCGAGGCGGCGGCGGCGCGGCGCGCCCGAAATGCTGGAATGCCTGTCATCCGCCGGGTCGTTGCAGCGTCGCCAGGTGCGACGCGCCGCAGCCGGCCGCGAACATGGCGAGGATCTCCGCCTCGAGCTCCCGCACGAGGGGGCGGTACTCCTCGACCTCGTGGCGCGGCGTGGCGATGGAGAGTCGCTCGAAGGAGGTCAGCCCATCCTGCGCGAGGCGATAGTCCTCGCAGGCGCCGCGGAACGCCCGGTCCGCCAGGAAGAGCTGCCGGATCAGGCGCGCATCTGCAGGGAAGCGCGCCAGCACCGTTGCCAGCTCGGGATGAGGGGCGGATGGATCGACCATCGCATTCCAACTCCGGGCGCCTCAGATATCGGCGACATCACTATTTCGCGAGTGTGACGGCGCGGGATGCAAGAGAGCAAGTACGTCACGGTTAACGCGCCTGCTCAAGGGTCCGGCGGTCCCGGTTGTCTGCGCGGGGCGCGGGATGAGCGCCGCCGCGCAGGAGCCGCATGCGATTGCCGTCCGGGAAGACCTGGGGCGGATGCTCGCCTCCGGCGACGTCCACGCTTCCGAGCGGAACCGCCGCTTCCTCCGCTACGTCGTCGAGGAGATGCTGGCGGGTCGCACCGCGGAGGCCCTGGTCGCGATGCGAAGGGCCAATCCCGAGCATGTCGCGCACCGCCGCCGCCGCGCGGCTGGGCCGAAGGGATGAGGCCGAGGCGGCGGTGCGATCCATCTTCAGGATCGCCACCGGCTATGGCGACCGCGTCGTTGCCGACGTCAAGGCGCGCAACCTTCATCCGGAGATGATCAGCGGCCCTGGTGGCTGGGCTGCGCGAGGCCGGCCTGGCCGGCCGCGACACGGGCTGGCGTGACGCGCGGCGGCGCTACCGCGTCAGGCCGAGCCCCTGCGGATCCTCCTGCCGCGCGGCGGCCCGGTCCTGCTCGTCGAAGGGCGAGTGTTCGATGGCGGCGTCCATGTGCCGCAGGTAGCGCTCGATGCTCGCGGCGCGCTCATGCTCGCCGAGAAGCTCCGCGAGACCGACGAGCGCCGAGCGCAAGCGCCGCATCACCTGCACGGAGGTCGCGCCGAACACGCGGATCTCGTCGAAGGCGAGGGCGAGGTAGTCCTCCCATTCCGGCGTCGGGAAGACCAGGCGCACCGTCCCCGACGCATCGGCCAGGCGGCCGTCCTCGAGCTCATGGCGCGCGAGGCGGCGCAGGAGGTCCTCGATCTGGTCGAGCGCCTGCACCGCCGTGGTCGGGTCGTTGATCGCGGGCGACAGCGCCTTGATCGCGATGTCGACCAGCAGGCGCAGGGGGTATTTCGGATCCTGCTCGAAGGTGCGGTCCGCGCCGAGCCGGACGGCGCCGCGGAGCGCGGCTTCCGGGATCGTTCCCGCACCGCCGCGGACGCGCAGCATCACGCTGCCTTCCATCATCATGTCGCCGACGGCGCATTCCACCTCGATGCACGCGCCGGCGCCCTGCGCCAGCCCGATGAGGCGCGGGATGTCGTAGCGCTGCACGTAGCGCGGCGATCCGGCATGGCGCAGCACCTGCGTGACCGGCGCTGGCGCCGGCTGTGTCGCGCGGTCGCCGCCGCGCGCGCCGGACCAGGGTGCCAAGGACCGGGCGGTCTGCTTGATGACGTCGCGCCCCTGGTCCCCGATGTAGCGCAGCGTGTTGGTGATCTGCAGGTCGCCCAGGCGGCGCAGCAGCAGGCCGAACGTTACCATGCTGACGAACAGCATGGCGACGGCGATGGCCGAGGAGATCGCCGGCACCCGGCCCGAGCCTTCGCGGTCCACCCAGGCCGCGGCCGCGAGCGAGTAGCTGAAGGTGGCGAAGAAGATGCCGAGCGCGTGGAACAGGACCGGATCGCGCGCGAATCGACTGGCGAAGCGCGGCGAATAGGTCACCGCGCTGAACTGCAGCATCACGAAGGCGACGGAGAAGACGATGCCCGTCAGCGCCATCATTCCCGAGGCGATGGCGGACTGCACGGCCAGCGCGGAGCCGGCGGAGATGCCGAGGTCGAGCGGCAGGTCGAGTGCGTGCTCGATCCGCGGCAGCGCCAGGGCCGCCACCAGACTGCCGAGGGTGTAGACGATAGGAATGAGCCAGACCGGCATGCGGCGCGTCCTCCGGATGTGGCCTTGCTCCGACGCCCGCGCATCCGGGCGGGAAGCGATCTGGCCGATGGCAATGTGCAGCGGGTCGAGAGCCGGCGCCTTGATCCAGGCCAGCCGGCGCGTCTCCATCGCGACGGGTCGGTTGTCGCGGTAAACTACACCCTCGGCGCGGCGGCGCGACGCACTTGGCGTCGCGCCTCGTGGTGCGCGGTCCAGAGTTCACCCCGGATACGCACTGTCCAATGCCGGGACCACACTTGGCAGGGCACGACGCGAGTGCGGCATGAGCGGTCCCGTGCCCTAGCCTCGCTGTTTTCGCTTTCTTCCTGGTCCCGATGACCGCTGAGGGTGACGCCGGCGTCCGTTCGCATCGCGAAGCGACGTCGATAGGGACCTTGAGGGAGAAGTTCCGCTCTCCCCCCCCCCCGCCTCTCAATGCCGGACGCTGCGCGCCGCCTGTGCGTATCCCACCCGCCGCTCCGGCGCCACCGGATGGCGCCCCGCGACGCGTTCAAGCAGCATGCGCGCATCCTCCTCCGCCCCCGCCTTCATCGCGGCGTCGAGGAAGAGTTGCTCCAGCACATCCTGCTGCGCGTGGCTGCCGCCCATGCGGTGCATCACGCCGAGCGCGGGGCGCATCGCGGCGACCGCCGCCGCGTGGTCGCCGCGCGCATGGGCCAGCACTGCCTCGCAGACCGGGATCGCCGCATCGCGAAGGATCGGCGCGATGGTGCCCGAGCCGCGCGCCGCGTCGCGCATCGCGTCCAGCATCCGTGCCGCGGCCTGGAAGCGGCCGGTCGCGGCCAGCGCCATCATCCAGTGCGGCAGGGTGAAGGTGGACAGGCAATCGCCGATCCGTGCCTCCGCCTTGTCGGCGAGCTCGACCCATCGATCGCCGACATCGACGCCGTGGCGCGAGAGGCGGAACAGCATGGACGCCGCGTTCTGCACGTCGATGTAGAGGTCCGGCATCGCCTGGGTCAGCGGGCTGTCCAGGTTCCGGAACCCGCGGTCGTACAGCGCGAGGACCGCGTCGTGCTCGCCGCGTTCCAGGTGGTACATGGCGCGGTGCCACCACAGGTGATGCAGCAGGTTGGACCCGCCATCCCAGTGCGGCTCCAGCCCCTTGAGCCAGGCGATGCCCTCCGCGCGGCGACCCTGCATTTCCATGATGTGGGCGACGCCATGCGTGGCCCAGAGGTCGGCGGGGTCGAGCGCGACCGCGGCGCGGCCCGCTTCCTCGGCGACCGTGTAGTTGCCGGCTTCCTCGTTGGCGAAGCAGCGGCAGGCGAGGATGCTGCCGAAGCCGGGCACGGCGGCAGACCAGTGCGGGGCGGCGGCATCGACGGAGCGCAGCATCTGCCCCGCGCGGCCGAGCCAGAAGGCGCAGAAATGATGCAGGCGGAAGGCGAGGATGTCGCGCGGATGCGCGGCCATGATCGCTTCCCAGGCGCCGAGTGCCGCATCCATCTCGCCCTGGGTCCAGTGGTGCAGGGCGGCCGCGTGCAGGCGTTCCCGCTCGGTGCCGGCGAGCCGCGCGGCGGATGCGGCGGCATCGCGCGCGCGCGGCACCAGCGCGGCATTGTAGGCGAGCATGACGAAGGCGCCCTGCAGCAGGTGCGCCATCGGCATCCCGCCATCCAGCGCCATCAGCGCCTGCAGCCGCTGCCCGGCATCGGCGCGGTACCGCAGATAGCCGGCGATGACGTGGTCGTAGGCCGCGACGGCGGCGTCCGATGCGGCGGTGATCGTGTTGCCCTGGGCGTCGGTGGTCATGTCTCGTCCCTCCCTCGCCCGTCTTCGCCGCGGGCCGCGTTCAGGTTCCGGTGGAGCCGAAGCCGCCCGTCCCGCGCGCGGTCTCCGGCAGTTCGCTCACCTCGCGCCAGGCGGCGCGCACCACGGGGGCGATCACCGCCTGGGCGATGCGCATGCCGCGCTCCACCGTGAAGGGCGCATCGCCGGCGTTCAGCACGATGACGCCGAGCTCCCCGCGATAATCCTCGTCGATCGTGCCCGGGCTGTTCGGCAGCACGATGCCGTTCTTCAGCGCCAGGCCCGAGCGGGGCCGCACCTGCACCTCGTAGCCGGGCGGGATGGCGATGCGCAGCCCCGTCGGCACCAGCATCCGCCCACCGGGCGGGATCACGACGGAGGACATGACGGCGGCGAGCAGGTCCATCCCCGCCGCGCCCTCGGTGGCATAGGCGGGAAGCGGCAGGCCTTCGGCATGCGGCAGGCGGACGACATCGATGATGGGTGTGGTCACGACAACGCCTCCGCGATGCGCGCGGCAAGGCGCCGCGCGACCTCCTCCTTGGCCATGCGCGGCCAATCCTCCACGCCCGCTTCGGTGACGAGGTGGACGGCGTTCTCCGCGCCGCCCATCACGTCGCCCGAGACATCGTTCGCCACGATCCAGTCGCAGCCCTTCTTCGCGCGCTTGGCGATGGCGTTGTCCACGACGCTCTCCGTCTCGGCCGCGAAGCCGACGACGAGGCGCGGGCGGCGCGGCCCGGCAGCGGCGAGCGTCGCCAGGATATCCGGGTTCAGCGCCAGTTCGAGCGGCGGCGGCACCGCCCCCGGCACCTTCTTCATCTTCTGCGTCGCCTCCCGCGCCGTGCGCCAATCCGCGACCGCGGCGGCGCAGATGACGGCGTCGGCGGGCAGCGCGGTCTCGCAGGCGGCTAGCATCTCCCGCGCGGTTTCGACGCGCACGACCGTCACGCCTGGCGGATCGGGCTGCGCCACCGGACCGGATACGAGCGTGACGCGCGCGCCGAGCGCGGCGAGCGCCGCGGCGATCGCATGGCCCTGCTTCCCGGACGAGCGGTTGGCGATGTAGCGCACCGGGTCGATCGGTTCATGCGTCGGCCCGCTGGTGACGAGCAGGTGCTTGCCCGCGAGCGGCCCCCCGCCGAGCGCGGCGTCGATGGCCTCGAGCAGCCTGGGCGGTTCCATCAGCCGGCCGGGGCCGCTTTCGGGCTCCGCCATCGGCCCGTCCTCGGGGCCTGCGACATGCACGCCGCGGCCGCGGAGCGCCGCCATGTTCGCGACGGTGGCCGGATGGGCCCACATGGCCGGGTTCATCGCCGGCGCGACCAGCACCGGCGCGCGCGTGGCCAGCAGGACGCAGGTGGCGAGGTCGTCCGTGAGCCCCGCCGCCATCTTCGCAATCAGGTCGGCCGAGGCCGGGACCACCGCGACGAGGTCCGGCCAGCGGGCCAGCCGGATATGGCCGATCTCGGCCTCCGCGGCCCAGAGGTCGTCATGCACCCGGGCACCGGTGATGGCGGCGAGCGCTTCCTTCGTCACGAAGCGGGCGCCGCCGGCGGTCAGGATGGCCATGACCTCGGCGCCGTCCTTGCGCGCCAGGCGCGCGAGTTCCAGCGCCTTGTAGGCGGCGACGGACCCCGAGACGATCATGAGGAGGCGGCGGCCGGCGAGCATCGCGGCAGGCTTGGCGGTTTTTCCGCGCCGCGCAAGGCCGGCGGGCCGGGCCGCGGGAAATGTGGCGTCGTGATTTTTTTTCGTGTGCGGCCGAGGCCGAGGGGCCGCGGACGCGACCCGCGACGCGATCCCGCACGGCGTCGTGAACATCGACGCGAGCGCATGTTCTCAATTTTGGACAAACCCGGCCGCTCCAAAATGAGATCGCGGCAAAGTCATGTCATTCGGATGTCAGTCATGGCCATTACGGAAGAACAACTTCGGAGCATGCGTTTGCAATATCCGGAAACATGGCTATCCAAACCAGGACGTGCATGAGAACAGGGGGGCTAAGCCATGCCGAAGACAGGGATGTATGTCCTGACGGGAGTGGAGCCGACCGCGGTCGCTGCGGCGCCATTCGACGTAAAGGTCATCGACGTCTACAATGATAACGCGCAGTTCTTCACCAATGCCGAAGTTGCCCAAATGGGCGGTGGACCCGGTGGCGGGCTGCTTCTCGGCTATTTCAGCATCGGCGAGGCCGAGACCTACCGCGATTACTTCAACACCATCCCGCCCTCGATCATCGGGCCGGAAAACCCAAGCTGGCAGGGCAACTACGCCGTCGCCTACTGGACGCCGGAATGGCGCGCCGTCGCGACCGGCTACATCGATCGCATGATCGCCGCCGGCTACGACGGCATCTATTTCGACGTGGTCGACGTCTATGAGCGCGCCTGGTCCACGGCGAATGTGCCTGGCGGCGACGCCGAGGCGGCGATGGTCAGCCTCGTCACCTACCTCTCGGCCTATGCCAAGGCGAAGAACCCGCAATTCGAGATCTGGGTGAACAACGCCGAGAAGCTGCTCGTCCACGATGCGTACCTGAACGCCATCGACGGCATGTACAAGGAGAACCTGTTCTACAAGGACGATGGCTCTCTTGAATCGTCCACTGTCACGAACTGGAGCCTGAACCTCATCAACCGTGCGATCGCGGCCGGCAAGGATGTCGTGGCGATCGAATACGTCGCCGGGAACGCGGCCAAGGTCGCCGACGCGCAGGCCAAGGCCGCCGCGGCTGGTGTCGGCGTCTATACGGCGAACCTCGACCTCAAGGGCGTGAACTATTCCGGCGTGCTGCCGGGGCAGGTTGTCCAGCCGAGCGGGCCGGTCACGCTGGCGGGCGGCAGCGCGAACGACAACCTGCTCGGCGGGACCGAGGCGGACAGCCTTTTCGGTGCCGCCGGCGCCGACACGCTGAACGGCAATGCGGGGAACGACACGCTGAACGGCGGGGATGGGTCGGATCGCCTGGTTGGTGGCCTCGGGAACGATTTCTACATCACGAATGTCTCGACCGATGTCGTGGTGGAAGCGGCCGGCCAGGGCATGGACACGGTGATGACGAGCGCGGGGACCTATACGCTCTCCGCCGAGGTCGAGGTCCTGATCGCCACCAACACGATCGCCCACACTCTGAATGGCAACGCAATCGCAAACCGGATCGTTGGGAACGCTGGCGCCGATACGGTGAGCGCGGGGTCGGGCAACGACACGATCGACGGAGGCGCGGGGATCGATAGTCTCAGCGGCGGCATCGGCGACGACCTGATCATCGTGACCGCCGGCGACCTCACCTGGGAGCAGCTGAACGCGGGCACGGACACGGTGCAGGCCACGACGGGAACTGCCTACACGCTCGGCGCGAACGTGGAAGTCCTGACCCTGACGGGCGCGACGCTGCTGAACGGCACTGGCAACGGTCTTGCCAACACCATCATCGGCAACGGCAACGCCAACCGCCTGCTCGGCGCCGGGGGCAACGACCGGCTCGAAGGCCGGGGCGGCAACGACACGCTGGACGGCCAGGCGGGGCAGGACACGCTGTCCGGCGGCGCGGGGGCGGACATGTTCCAGTTCTCGACCCGCACCGACACCGCCGTTGCGACGCCGGACCGCATCGCCGACTTCGCCTTCGCCGAGGGCGACCGGATCGGACTTTCGGCGCTGGACGCCAACCAGCTCGTCGCCGGGGACCAGGCCTTTGCGTATATCGGCGGCGGCGCCTTCACCGGCGCGGCGGGCCAGCTGCGCGTGGTCTCGTCCGGGACGAACACCTACACGGCATCGGGCGACACGAACGGCGACAGGACGGCGGATTTCGCCATCACCATCGTCTCGACCACCGCGCCGACGGCGGGGTGGTTCATCCTGTAGGCCAGGCTACAGCCGCCATCCGGTGTGGATCGCCACGATCCCGCCGGAGAGGTTGCGGTAGGACACCCGCTCCATCCCCGCGCGCCGCATCATCCCCGCCAGCGTCTCCTGGTCGGGGAACATGCGGATGCTCTCGGCGAGGTATTCGTAGCTGTCGCGGTCCTGCGCCACGCGCGCGCCGATCGCCGGCAGCGCCTTGAACGACCAGGCGTCGTAGAGCGGCACCAGGGCCGACACTTCGAGCCGCGAGAATTCCAGGCAATGGAAGCGCCCGCCCGGGCGCAGCACGCGCCGCGCCTCCCGCAGCACCGCGTCCTTGTCGGTGCAGTTGCGCAGGCCGAAGGCGATCGAGACCTTCTCCACGCTGCGGTCGGGCAGCGGGATGTGCTCGGCATCCACCACCATGAAGTCGAGCCCGTCGACGATCCCGCGGTCGAGCGCCCGCTTGCGCCCGACCTCCAGCATCGCGGGATTCACGTCGGTCAGGATGACGCGCCCCGCGCCGCGCTCCTTCGCGAGGAAGGAGATGTCCCCCGTCCCGCCGGCGAGGTCGAGCAGCGTCTCCCGTGCCGAGGCGCCGATCGCGTTGACGAAGATCCGCTTCCAGACGCGATGGATGCCGAGCGACATCAGGTCGTTCATCACGTCGTAGCGCGGGGCCACGCTTTCGAAGACGTCCCGCACCATGGACGCCTTCTCGGCGCGGGGCACGGTGCGGAAGCCGAAATCGGCGCTGTCCTGGGGGCTGTCGCTCATCGTGCGCCCAACATAGCGTGGCGCGCGGGAAAGGGGAGGGACCATGCCCGAACTGCCGGAGGTGGAGACGGTGATGCGCGGCCTGGCGGCCGTGCTGGAAGGCCACCGCATCGTGGAAGCCGAGGTGCGCCGCCCCGACCTGCGCTTCCCCTTCCCCGCGGGCCTGGCCCGGCGGATCGAGGGGCGGCGCGTGCTCTCCTTCCGCCGCCGGGCGAAGTACATGCTGATGCGGCTGGACGGGGGCGAGAGCCTGCTCATCCACCTGGGCATGTCCGGCCGCATGGTCGCGCGACGGGTGGGGGAGGCGCCGGTGCCCCGGACGGGGCCGCAGGGGGCGGCCTCCGACGCCCGGGGCCACAACGCGCCGCCGGAGGCGCATGAGCATCTCGTCCTCGCCACCGACCATGGCTGGCGCGTGGGCTTCGTCGATCCGCGCCGCTTCGGCAGCGTGGACGTGGTGGCGACGGCGGAGGAGGACGGGCACCGCTTCCTCGCCGATCTCGGGCCCGAGCCGCTCGACGCCGCCTTCACCCCCGCGGTGCTGTCGGCGGCGCTGGAGGGCAAGCGCACGCCGATCAAGGCGGCGCTGCTCGACCAGAAGGTCGTGGCGGGGCTCGGCAACATCTATGTCTGCGAGGCGCTGTTCCGCGCCGGGATCTCCCCCCGCCGGCTCGCCAGCACGGTCCCCGGCGCGCGGGCGGCGCGGCTCGTGCCCGCGATCAGGGCGGTGCTGGCCGAGAGCATCGGCGCCGGCGGGTCCAGCCTGCGCGACTATGTCCGCGCGGATGGGGAGGTCGGGCGCTTCCAGGAGAAGTTCGCGGTCTACGGCCGGGAAGGCGAGCCCTGCCCGGACTGCCCAGGCGCGCCGCGATGCGGCGGGATCGCCCGCGTCGTGCAGTCGGGCCGGTCCACCTTCTTCTGCCCGCGGCGCCAGCGTTGAGGGGGCGGGTCACCTGCGCTACGGGTGGCGCATCACACGGCAAGGACGAAGTCGCATGGCCTACGAGATGATCCTCACGGAAACCCGGGGGAAGGTCGCGATCATCCGGCTCAACCGGCCGCAGGCGCTCAACGCGCTGTGCGACCAGCTGATGGGCGAGCTGGGCGACGCGCTGCGCGGCTACGACCGCGACCCCGCCATCGCCGCCGTCGTCGTCACCGGCAGCGAGAAGGCCTTCGCGGCCGGCGCCGACATCAAGGAGATGAAGGACCGCACCTTCCCCGCGGTCTATTTCAACGACTTCATCGGCGAGCGCTGGGAGACGGTGCTCGAGATCCGCAAGCCGGTGATCGCCGCGGTGGCGGGCTTCGCGCTCGGCGGCGGCTGCGAGCTGGCCATGATGTGCGACCTGATCATCGCCGCCGAGACGGCGAAGTTCGGCCAGCCGGAGATCAACCTCGGCATCATCCCGGGCGCCGGCGGGTCCCAGCGCCTGACGCGCGCCGTCGGCAAGTCCAAGGCCATGGAGATGATCCTGACCGGGCGGATGATGGACGCGGCCGAGGCCGAGCGGTCGAACCTGGTCTGCCGCGTGGTGCCCGCGGACGCGCTGGTGGATGAGGCGGTGAAGATCGGCGAGAAGATCGGCGCCCTGTCCGCCCCGTCCGTCGCCATGGCGAAGGAAGCGGTGAACGCGGCCTTCGAGGGCACGCTGACCGAGGGCGTGCGCACCGAACGCCGGCTCTTCCTCAGCCTCTTCGCGACCGAGGACCAGAAGGAGGGCATGTCGGCCTTCGCCGAGAAGCGCAAGCCGGCCTTCCGGAATCGTTGAGCGTCAGGCGTTAAGCCGCGTTCATGGATTTCCTGCCGCGCGCCGCCTTGACGTGGCGAGCCGCGCGGCATTAGAAACCCCGCCTTCGCCGTGGCGGCCCCCGCCGGCGCGGCATCTTCGAAACCTCGACCGAGTTGAACCGGAAGCCCCATGGCGAACACCGCGTCCGCGCAGAAGCGCATCCGCCAGACCGAGAAGCGCACCGCGCGCAACAAGGCTCGCAAGTCCCGCGTGCGCACCTTCGTGCGCAAGCTGGAGGAAGCGATCGCGTCCGGTGACAAGGCGGCGGCGCAGGACGCGTTTCGCGCGGCGCAGCCGGAACTGCAGCGCGCGGCGACGAAGGGCGTGATGCACGCGAACACGGTGGCGCGGCGCGTTTCCCGCCTCTCTGCCCGAGTGAAGGCGCTGGCCGCGAGCCAGGGCTGAATATCGCCGCCACCCGGCGGCATCGTTCTCGAAATCAACGAAGTATTTGATGCACAGGCGCGAAGATGTTCGCGCGCCTGTGCTGTTGTCGTGACTTGATCTGTTCACGCCGCAAGGCAGCCGGTTTTTGACGATTGCACCGGGGCCTTGGGGCGCTACTGTTCAAGATGCAGGGTAGGCTAACGGGGTGTTGCGGGTGCCGGCTCCAGGGCTGGCGGGATGCGCGACGCGCCGGCAGGATTGGCGACTGAGGGGGATGGTGATGGAGAAGCAGCCCGGGTCCGGTTCCGCGCGCTCTGCAGCATCCTTCGCGGAATCCTGGGCTCGCATCCGTGGGCGCCTCCGCGACGAGGTCGGCGAGGTCGAGTACCGCACCTGGCTGCGCCAGATGACCCTCGCTTCGGTCGAGGGCGACGAGGCCATCGTCCACCTGCCCACCCGCTTCCTCCGCGACTGGGTCCGCAGCCATTACGGCGACCGGCTGAGCCTGCTCTGGCAGCAGGAGAATGCCGGGGTGCGCCGGGTCGATGTGCGCGTCGGCCCGCAGCCGCGCGGCGGGGCCGATGGCGTGGACGTGGAGGTCGCCCCCGAGCGGTCCGGCCTGGCCGAGGCGCTGTCCGGCCGCGCGCCGCGCAACGCGGCCGGGGAGTCCCGCGGGGAATGGTCCGCGCCGCTCGATCCCCGCTTCACCTTCGACACCTTCGTCGTCGGCAAGCCGAACGAGTTCGCCCATGCCTGCGCGCGGCGCGTCGCCGAGCATCCGGCGAGCCCGGGCTTCAATCCGCTGTTCCTGTATGGCGGCGTCGGCCTTGGCAAGACCCACCTGATGCACGCCGTCGCTTGGGCGATCCGCAACGGGGAACCGGCGCGCAACGTCGCCTACATGAGCGCCGAGAAGTTCATGTACCGCTTCATCGCCGCGCTGCGCAGCCAGTCGACGATGGAGTTCAAGGAAAGCCTCCGCTCCGTCGACGTGCTGATGGTCGACGACCTGCAGTTCCTGATCGGCAAGGACAACACGCAGGAGGAGTTCTTCCACACCTTCAACGCGCTGATCGACGCCGGCAAGCAGATCATCGTCAGCGCCGACAAGTCGCCCTCCGACCTCAACGGGCTCGAGGACCGTCTGCGCACGCGGCTGGGCTGCGGCATGGTCGCCGACATCCACGCCACCACCTACGAGCTGCGGCTGTCCATCCTGCAGGCCAAGGCCACGGCCGCGGGCGTGGCGGTGCCGAAGGCGGTGCTGGAATTCCTCGCGCACAAGATCACCTCGAACGTCCGCGAGCTGGAAGGCGCGCTGAACCGGCTGATCGCGCATGCCAACCTGTTCGGCCGCGCCGTCACGCTCGACAGCGCGCAGGAGGTTCTGCACGACATCCTCCGCGCGCATGACCGCCGCGTGACGATCGAGGAGATCCAGCGCAAGGTCGCCGAGCACTACAACATCCGCCTGACCGACATGAGCAGCGCGCGGCGCGCGCGCAACGTGGCGCGGCCGCGCCAGGTGGCGATGTATCTCGCGAAGCAGCTGACCTCGCGCTCGCTCCCCGAGATCGGCCGCCGCTTCGGCAATCGCGACCACACGACGGTGATGCACGCCGTCTCGCGCATCTCCGAACTCATGCAGGCCGACGCGGCCTTCGCGGAAGATGTCGAACTGCTTCGGCGGATGCTGGAAACCTGAAGGGTTTCCGGCATCCGGTGAGTCTTGTTTGACCTCAGGCGCCGGCGCGGAGTTTCTGTTTGCCTCAAGCGCCGGCGCGGCCATTCGGCCGCTTGGCTTGCGCGCCCTGGGCTGTGGCGCCGGGCGGTGCAGGCGGGTTGGGCGCGGTCGCGCTGTGCGCTCCCGGATCGAGGTTGAGCCTCGATCCGTTGTTTTGCTGGACCTCAATCGCCCGTACGGCCATTCGGCCGCTTGGCTTGCTCGCCTTGGGCCTCGGCGCTCGCCTTGGCGGCTGGGTCGGGCGTGGCCGCGCCGCGCCCTCCCGGGTCCGGGCGGCGGCCCGCTTCGCGCCGGTCCGGGCCCCGCCCGCCTGCCCGCCCCGTCCTCGATCCGCGGAAATCCGCGGGTTTCGCGGCGCCACACCCCGCTTCCCCGCCCGGAATCGCGCTGATATGGTGCGCCCCCCTCGCCCGGGCCGCGCGGGCCGATTCGGCCCCGGTCCGGCATGCGAGGGAGCAAAGGGGGACAGGCGCGGTCGCGCGCGGCCCAGCCCGGGCCGCGAGGTGACCGCCCAGAGCATCGGGGCGTCGGGCGACGATGAAGTTCACGGTGGACCGCGCGGTGCTGATCAAGGCGCTCGCGCATGTGCAGAGCGTGGTGGAGCGGCGGAACACGATCCCCATTCTCGCCAATGTCCTGATCGACGCGAAGACCGAGGGCAGCCTGACGCTGACCGCGACCGACATGGAGATCGCGGTGGTCGAGGAAGTGGCGGGCGTCACCGTCACGCGCGGCGGCCGCACCACGGCGCCCGCGGCCACGCTGTACGAGATCGTGCGCAAGCTGCCCGAGGGCGCGCGCGTCGAGCTCGACCATGGCGGCGGCGACGGGCCGCTCACGCTGCGCGCGGGCAAGTTCAACACCACGCTCACCGTGCTGCCTGTCGATGACTTCCCCTCGATGACCGAGGGGCGTCTGCCGACGAAGTTCTCGATCAAGGCCGGCGTGCTGCGCGACCTGATCGACCGCACGCGCTTCGCGATCAGCACGGAGGAGACGCGCTACTACCTCAACGGCATCTACCTTCATGCCGCGGAGGCCGACGGCACGCCCGTGTTGCGCGCGGTCGCGACCGACGGCCATCGCCTCGCACGCGTCGAGGAACCGCTGCCCGAAGGTGCGAAGGGGATGCCCGGCGTGATCGTGCCGCGCAAGACGGTGAACGAGGTCCGCAAGCTGGCCGAGGAGACGCAGGACGAGATCGAGGTGCGCCTGTCCGACACCAAGATCCGCTTCGCGCTCGGCACCGTCTCGCTCACCAGCAAGCTGATCGACGGCACCTTCCCCGAGTATGAGCGCGTGATCCCGCGCGGCAACGACAAGACGCTGACCGTGCCGAAGGACGCCTTCGAGCAGGCGGTGGCGCGCGTCGCCGCCATCAGCAGCGAGCGCTCGCGCCCGGTGAAGCTCAGCATCTCCCGCAACAACCTGCTGCTGTCCGCCGCCAGCCCCGACCAGGGCCAGGCGCAGGAGGAGCTGGAGGCCGACGCGGTGCGCTACGAGAGCACGCCGCTCGAGATCGGCTTCCAGGCGCGCTACCTGACGGACATCACCAGCCTGATCGGCGACGAGGTGGAATTCCTGTTCGCCGACGGCGCCGCCCCCACCATCGTGCGCGACAAGGCGAAGCCCGAAGCGCTGTATGTGCTGATGCCCATGCGTGTGTGATAAAGGGCGCTTTTAGTGCTAACCTATTGATCTCGAATCGGAATCGCAGTCTGACCGCAAGGATGGTTCTGACGGCATAAGGAGAAAAAATTTGGGCGGCTCAGCGAGGAATTCGCAAAGCCGCCCCAGGAGATCCGCTGAGCCAAGCATCCGGCAGGCGGATGTGGCTGTCGCAGGTGTCATTCACGAGCGGCAACACTAACGACCGCTGAGATCGTCGGCAAGCCATTGGATTAAGGGTGCGTGCAGAGGAGTTTTTGGCATGGGCAAACCGCCTCGCCAAAACCTGCTGCCGGGGTTTCGGCTCATCTTTCGAGCCACTCGAACCACCAAAGCCGGACGCGTGTTCTATGCGCGCGACTACGGCTACACAGGATGGCCAATAGTGGTTTGGGGTGAAGCCGACCCCACGACAAAAAGTTAACAACAAGCCTTGGGGGGCGGCCTCTTTACCGGGCCGCCCCTCTTCTTCGACGCCAGAATTGGCCATTCGTCGTGCGCGCTCGGATGACCAACTGCAGAAAGTGACACGTCAGTAATCGTGCTCCGCCTCACCCGCCTCCGCCTCACAGACTTCCGCTCCTGGCCGTCGCTCGACGTCCCCTTCCACGCGCCCATCGTCGCGATCGCCGGCGAGAACGGCGCGGGCAAGACGAACCTGCTGGAAGCGATCTCCCTCCTCGGCCCCGGACGCGGCCTGCGTGGCGCACGCATGGGCGAACTCGGCCGCCGTGCGGACGGCGCCGCCCGCCCCTGGGCCGTCGCCGGCCGCTTCGCGACGCCACAGGGCGATTTCGACATCGGCACCGGCAGCGACCCGGATGGCGGCACGGATCGCCGCGTCTTCCGCCTGGACGGGCAGCCGGTGCGCGCGCAGGCCGACCTCGCCGACCGCGTCGCCGTGGTCTGGCTCACGCCGCAGATGGACCGGCTGTTCCAGGAAGCGGCGTCCGGCCGGCGGCGCTTCCTCGACCGCCTCGCCTGGGCGCTGGAACCCGGCCATGCGCGGGAAGTGGCGGCGCATGACAACGCCATGTCCCAGCGCAACCGCCTGCTGGCCGAAGGCCGCGCCGATCCGCGCTGGCTCGCGGGGCTGGAGGATGCGATGGCCCGCCATGCCGTCGCCGCCAGCGCCACGCGCCGGGCCCTGGCTGCGCGGCTGAACGCGGTCATGGCCGCCGGCACGGCCACAGGCGCCTTCCCCGCGGCCCGGATGGACCTGCTCTGCCCGATCGCCGCCGCCCTGGCCGAGCAGCCCGCCCTGGCCGCCGAGGACGCGCTGCGGGAGGCGCTGGCCGCCGACCGCCGGCGCGACGCGGCCGCGGGCGGGGCCGCGCGGGGGGCGCACCGGGCCGACATGGCGCTGGTCCACCTGCCCAAGGACCAGCCGGCGGAAATCTGCTCGACCGGTGAACAGAAGGCGCTGCTGATCTCGGTCGTGCTGGCCCATGCCGCGCTGATCGCGGAAGCCCGCGGCTTCGCCCCCCTGCTGCTGCTGGACGAGGTCGCCGCGCATCTGGATGCCGCCCGGCGGGAAGCGCTGTTCGCGGCCCTGGCCACCCTGCCCGCCCAGTCCTTCCTGACCGGCACCGACCCCGAGGTTTTCCGCCCGCTGCGCGGCCTGGCGGACCGCTTCCGGGCGGGGGGCGGAAACCTCGTGCCGGAAGGCGATGACGGGTCGCCTTGAGGCCGGAAAAGGCCTATGTTCAAAGGACCTTTCAAGCCCTTCTCCAGCCAGGAGTGAGCGCGCCGCATGAGCGAGCCCGCGCGTCCCGATTCCGACGCCTACGACAGCGCCTCCATCACCGTCCTCCGGGGGCTCGAAGCCGTCCGCAAGCGACCGGGCATGTACATCGGCGACACCGATGACGGCTCCGGCCTGCACCACATGGCCTTCGAGATCATCGACAACGCGGTGGACGAGGCGCAGGCCGGCTTCGCCACGTCCTGCCACGTCACGCTGAACGGCGACGGTTCCGTCACCGTGCGCGACGATGGCCGTGGCATCCCGACCGATATCCACGCCGAGGAAGGCATCAGCGCGGCCGAGGTGGTGCTGACCCGCCTGCACGCCGGCGGCAAGTTCAACCAGAATTCCTACAAGGTCTCGGGCGGCCTGCACGGCGTCGGCGCCGCGGTCGTCAACGCGCTGTCCGAATGGATGGAAGTGCGGATCTGGCGCGACGGCAAGGAACACCGCCTGCGCTTCGAGCACGGCGACACCGTCGTGCCCTGCGAGGTCATCGGCCCCTCGGACCATCCGAACGGCACGATGGTGACCTTCAAGCCCTCCGCCCTGACCTTCACCAAGACCGAGTTCGACTTCGCGGTGCTGGAGCGGCGGCTGCGCGAGCTCGCCTTCCTCAATTCCGGCCTGGGCATCACGCTGCGCGACGAGCGCCATGCCGAGGTGCAGGAGACCGTCTTCAAGTTCGACGGCGGCCTCGTGGCCTTCGTCGAGTGGCTGGACAAGGGCAAGACACCGGTCTTCGCCCAGCCGATCAGCGTCATGTCGAAGGAACAGGACGGCATCCGCGTCGAGATCGCGGTGCGCTGGAACGATTCCTACCACGAGACGATGCTCTGCTTCACCAACAACATTCCGCAGCGCGACGGCGGCACGCACCTGGCCGGCTTCCGCCAGGCGCTGACGCGCGTGCTGGGCAAGGTGGCCGAGGGGCTCGCGAAGAAGGAAAAGATCGCGCTGGCCGGCGAGGACATGCGCGAAGGCCTGACCGCCGTGCTGTCGGTGAAGGTGCCGGACCCGAAGTTCAGCAGCCAGACGAAGGAGAAGCTCGTCTCCTCCGAGGTGCAGCCGATCGTCCATGTCGCCGTCGCCGACGCGCTGACCCATTGGTTCGAGACGCATCCGAAGGAAGCCAAGGACGTGGTCGGCAAGATCATGGACGCGGCGGCGGCGCGGGAGGCGGCGCGCAAGGCGCGGGAACTCACGCGGCGAAAGGGCGTGCTCGACGTCTCCTCCCTGCCCGGCAAGCTGGCCGATTGCCAGGAACGCGACCCGGCGAAGTCCGAACTGTTCATCGTCGAGGGCGATTCCGCCGGCGGCTCCGCCAAGCAGGGGCGCGACCGCGCCTTCCAGGCGATCCTGCCGCTCAAGGGCAAGATCCTGAACGTGGAGCGCGCGCGCTTCGACCGCATGCTGGGCAGTGCGGAAATCGGCACGCTCATCACCGCGCTGGGCACCGGCATCGGCCGCGGCGAGCCGAGCGAGGGCGGCTTCGACGTCGGCAAGCTGCGCTACCACCGCATCGTCATCATGACCGACGCCGACGTGGACGGCAGCCATATCCGCACGCTGCTGCTGACCTTCTTCTTCCGCCAGATGCCCGAGCTGATCACGCGCGGGCACCTGTACATCGCACAGCCGCCGCTCTACCGCGCCAAGCGCGGCAACGAGGAACGCTACCTGAAGGACGACCGCGCGCTCGAGGACTTCCTGCTCGAGAAGGCGACGTCGGGCGCGTCCGTCCGCTACGCCGACGACCGCCTGATGACGGCGGCGGATCTGCGCGCCGAGGAAGAACAATGGCGCCAGGCTTCGTCCCGCATCCGCCGCCTGTCGGGCGTCGTGCCGGCCGACATCGTCGAGCAGGCGGCCGTGACCGGCGCCCTGACGATGGAGGAGGACCGCGCGACCGCCGCCGCCCAGGCGCTGGCCGTCCGGCTGAATGCGCTGGCGCCGGCGAATGAGCGCGGCTGGGTCGCGACCAGCGGGGAGGCAGGCCTGACGCTGGCCCGCACCGTGCGCGGCGTGACCGAGCGCCACACCCTCGACGCGACGGCGCTGCGCAGCGCCGAGGCGCGCTGGCTGGACGAGCGGCGCGAGCGCTTCGCGCGCGACTTTGCCGCCGGCGCCGCCGTGCTGCTGCTGGGCGCGCAGGAACATCCCGCGCATGGGCCGCTCGCCGCCTTCGAGCGCCTGATCGCCGAGGGCCGCAAGGGCCTCGCCATCCAGCGCTTCAAGGGCCTGGGCGAGATGAACCCCGACCAGCTCTGGAAGACCACGCTCGATCCGGCCGTGCGCACGCTGCTGCGCGTGCGGGTCGAGGATGTGGAGGATGCCGAGCAGGTCTTCTCGACCCTGATGGGCGACCTCGTGGAGCCGCGCCGCGACTTCATCGTAGGCAACGCGCTCAAGGTCGCCAATCTCGACGTATGAGCGCGGTCGGCGCGCCGCTGCCGCATGACAGCGCGCTCGCGCATTGCACCGGCGCGGCGCGCTTCGCCGACGACCTGCCCGAGCCGCCGGGCCTGCTGCACGCCGCGCTGGTCCTGAGCCCCGTCGCGCACGGCACGCTCGGTGCCGTCGCGGCGCCGCCGGGCGTGATGATGCTCACCGCGGCCGATATCCCGGGCGCCAACGACATCTCGCCATCCGGCAAGGGCGACGAGCCGTTGTTCGCCACCGGCACCATCCGCCACCACGGCCAGCCCATCGCCATGGTGCTGGCCGAAACGCGCGACGCGGCGCTGCGCGCGGCCGCCGCCGTGCGGGCCGAGATCGCGCCGCTGCCGCCGCTGCTCGACCTCGATGAGGCGATCGAGCGCCGATCCTTCCTGATGCCGCCGCAGACCATCGCGCGCGGCGATGCGGCGGCCGCCATCCTCGCCGCGCCGATGACGGCGGCGGGCGAATTCCGCGCCGGCGGACAGGAGCATTTCTACCTCGAATCCCAGATCGCGCTGGCCGTGCCGGGGGAGGATGGGGAGATCGCCATCACCTCCTCCACCCAGCATCCGACCGAGGTGCAGCACATCGCCGGCCGGGTGCTCGGCCTCGACTACAACCGCATTCCCGTCGCCTGCCGGCGCATGGGCGGGGCCTTCGGGGGGAAGGAGAGCAACGCGTCATGGGTCGCGGCGGCCGCGGCACTCGGCGCGCGCATCACCGGGCGGCCGGTGAAGCTGCGCCTGCCGCGCAAGGCGGACATGGCGGCGACGGGCAAGCGGCACCCCTTCCTGTATCGCTGGCGCGCGGGCTGCGACGGCACCGGGCGCATCCTGGCGCTGGAGGCGACGCTCGCCGCGGATGGCGGGCACAGCCTGGATCTCACGCCCGGCGTGGTGTTCCGCAGCCTGACCCATGCGCTGAACTGCTACGACGTGCCGGCGGTCAGGCTCACGGGCCTCGCGCTGCGCACCAACAGCGTCTCCCACACCGCCTTCCGCGGCTTCGGCGGCCCGCAGGGCGTGCTGCTAATGGAGGACGTGATCCGCGGCGTCGCGCGCGCCACGGGCCTGTCGCCGGAGGCGGTGCGCGAGCGCAACTTCGCCGGCGCGCCGAACGATGCCGCGACACCCTATGGACAGGCGCTGGAAGGGGACCTGATCCGCCGCGCCTGGGCGGAATGCCGCGCGGATGCGGGGCTCGAGGCGCGGCGGGCGGAGATCGCCGCCTTCAACGCCGCGCATCCCTTCCTGCGGCGCGGCCTCGGCTCCTTCGCGCTGGCCTTCGGCATCTCCTTCGGCATCCGCCACCTGAACCAGGCGGGCGCGCTGGTGCATGTCTACACGGATGGCTCGATCCGCCTGAACCATGGCGGGACGGAGATGGGCCAGGGCCTCAACGTGAAGGTCGCGCAGGTGGTGGCCGAGAGTTTCGGCGTGCCGCTCGACCGCGTGCGCATCACCGCCACCAGCACGGCGGAGGTGCCCAACACCGCGCCCACCGCGGCGAGCACCGGCAGCGACCTGAATGGCTGGGCGGCGCACAATGCCGCGCTCGCCGTCCGTGGCCGCATGGCGGAGGTCGCGGCGGCGCTGTGGGGGGTGCCGGCGGAGGACATCGCTTTCGCCGAGGGACGCGTGCTCGTCGCGCGTCCCGGCGACAACCGCGCGATGTCCTTCGCCGACCTCGCGCACAAATGCTGGATCGAGCGCGTGTCGCTCTCGGCGACCGGCTTCTATCGCACGCCCGACATCCACTGGGACCCGGCGGCGATGAAGGGGGAGCCCTTCTTCTACTTCTCCTACGGCGCCTCCTTCGCCGAGGTGGTGGTGGACACGCTGACCGGCGAGCATCGCGTCCTGCGCGCCGACCTGGTGCAGGATTGCGGGCGGTCGCTGAACCCCGCCATCGACCGCGGCCAGATCGAAGGCGCCTTCGTGCAGGGCCAGGGCTGGCTGACCTGCGAGGAATTGTTCTGGGACGAGCAGGGCCGGCAGCGCACGCTCGGCCCGTCCACCTACAAGATCCCCGGATCGCGCGACGCGCCGCCGGATTTCCGCGTGCGGCTGCTCGCCGCCGCCCCCGCGCGCCAGGCGACGATCTTCCGCTCAAAGGCGGTGGGCGAACCGCCGCTGATGCTCGCGACGGCGGTGTGGAACGCGCTTATCGACGCGACGGGGGTGGCGCGGCTCGACCTTCCCGCGACGCCGGAGCGGGTGCTTCTGGCGCTGCGGGCAAAGGGATCGTGAAGCCCGGCACGGCGAGGCCGAGCGGCTGGCCGAGGGCCGCCTTCACCTGCACGCCGGCGATGGCGTAGCCGCCCGCGACCGGCAGCAGGAGCGGCGCGCCGCTGCTGCCCACCGTGCCGGCGCAATTGTGCCCGACGAGGATCCCCTGCGCGCCGAAGGTGCCCACCATCACCACGCGGCAGCCGCGATCGGCCAGCAGCACGTCCGGCCGGTCGTGCTGCCAGGCGGGCAGGGACAGCGGCGCGCCGTTCGACGGTGCCTCCCGCAGCAGCGGCAGGGTGCGGCCCTGGCCGATCGGCGCGGCGAGGGTGACGAGCGCCCAGTCCGCCCGCCAGGGTTCCTCCCGCGCCGGGTCGAAGCCCGGCCCGACGGCGAGCGCCGTGCCGCGCGCGACGGCGCCGCCGAGCCGCACCGCGACATCCCCCGGCGGCACGATCCCGCGCCCATCAGAGGTGACGAGGCAATGCGCCGCCGTCAGCACCACGCGCGGGCCGATCGCCACGCCGCTGCACCGCCCGCCCGGGCGCGTTTCCACCAGCGCGATGGCGTTCCAGGGCGGCTCGGCGAAGGGGACGGGCCGGCGCGGATCGACAGGGCCGAGGCCGGGGACCTCGGTCGCCGCGGCAAGGCCCGGCAGGATCAGCGCCGCGGCGAGCAGCGGCACGCAAGCTCGTGCCATCACGCGCCGCGCAGCAGCGCGTCGACGAAGGCGGGCACGACCTGCGTCGCCGGCCCGTGCATCGCCTCGTCGAACAGGGATGCGCCTTCCGAGGGTTCGAGGTTCAGCTCCACCGTGCGCGCCCGCCCGCGCACCTCGGCCACGAAGCCCGCGGCTGGATAGACGTTGCCCGAGGTGCCGATCGAGACGAACAGGTCGCAGGCCTCGAGCGCCGCGCCGATTTCCTCCATCGCCAGCGGCATCTCCCCGAACCAGACGACATGCGGGCGCAGCCGGCCGCGCGCGTCGCAGGCGGGGCAGGCGCTGTCGGGCGCGATGTCGGCGCGCCAGGGGCTCGCGCCATGGCACGACATGCAGCGCGCCTTCATCAGCTCGCCATGCATGTGGATAAGGCGCGTCGATCCCGCGCGCTCATGCAGGTCGTCCACGTTCTGCGTCACCAGCAGCACCTCCCCCGGATGCTCGCGTTCGAGCCGCGCGAGGGCGAGATGCGCCGCGTTCGGGGCGATGGCGGGGTCGCGCAGCTGCGCGCGGCGGGCATTGTAGAAGCCCTGCACGCGGGCCGGGTCGCGTGCGAAGGCGTCCGGCGTCGCGACATCCTCAATGCGCACCTGCGCCCAGATCCCGTCCGCGTCGCGAAAGGTGGCAAGGCCGGATTCGCGGGAGATGCCCGCGCCGGTCAGCACGACGATGCGGCGGGCCATCAGGAGGTCGGCGCGGGCGGCGGCGGCGTGCAGGACCGCGGCGGGCGCGGCACGGGGGAGGTCGGCGCCGGCGCCGGTGCCTCGGTCTGCGCCTGCGCCGCACGGGGCGCGAAGGGCGGCAGGGCTGGCCCGGCGGCAAGCGCCAGGCCCAGGATCGGCAGCGTCAGGCGACGGGTCATCGGGGAAGGCTAGATCGAAGGGCGGGGCGAAGGGAACAGTCTCGTCGGCCGCGCCGCGCGCTGGCATCCTCCGCCCATGCTGCGCACCTTCCTCGCGATGCTGTTCCTGGTGGCGCTGGGCGCCGGTGGCCTCTGGTACGTGCTGAACGCGCCGATGACGCCCGGCCCGCAGCCACGGCCCGCCGCCGCTGCCGCCGCGACGCGGCCTGCGGCGCCGCCGGCCGAGCCGCGCCCGGCCGCCTCCC
>NZ_JAGIYZ010000024.1 GCF_017813355.1 Roseomonas nitratireducens | reverse complement strand
GGGTGCCGTGCGGGCCGCGGCGGCGCGGCGGTCCGGCACCGCGGCGCGGGCCCGGCCGACCACCGGCGCCGCGGTCGCGGCCGCCATCACGGAAGACGGCGGGCGCGGCGCCACGCCGAGCTGCGCGAAGCCCTGGTCGAGCAGCGCGCCCATGTGCCGATCGCGCTCGACCCAGGAGGACCCGCCCATCGTCACGCCCACCAGGCGCACCCCATCGCGCAGCGCCGAGGTCACGATGTTGAACCCGGAATCGCGGATGAAGCCGGTCTTGATCCCGTCCGCGCCCTCATAGTCGCCGAGCATGCGGTTGTGGTTGCGGATCATCGCCCGCCCCCAGGAGAAGTGGACCGTGCCGAAATAGTGGTAGCGGTTCGGGAAGTCCCGGATCAGCCGGAGCCCGAGCGTCGCCATGTCCCGCGCGGTGGTGATGTTGTCCGGGTCCGGCAGGCCGGAGGCGTTGCGGAAGGTGGTCTGCGTCATGCCGATGGCGCGCGCGCGCAGGGTCATGAGCTGCGCGAAGCGTTCCTCGGACCCGCCAAGGTGCTCGCCGACCGCGGCGGCGACGTCGTTGGCGCTCTTCGTCACCAGAGCGAGGATCGCCTGCTCGGCGGTCAGTGTCATGCCGGGCGGCAGGCCCAGCTTCGAGGGTGGGCGGGACGCCGCCTCCTCGCTCATGCGGATCGGGGTGTTGAGGTTCACGCGCCCGTCGCGCAGCGCCTCGAACAGCATGTAGAGGGTCATCATCTTGGTGAGCGAGGCCGGGTAGCGCGGCTCATCCGCGTTGGCCGCGATCAGGGCGCGGCCGCTGCGGGCGTCGAGCACGATGGCGGCATAGCGTTCGCTGCCGATCTGCGCCGCGGCGGGCGCGGCGAAGAACAAGGCTCCGGCGGCCAGCATCAGCCCGGCAACGGCGCGGGCGAATCCCCGCCGGCACGCGCGGGCGCGTGTCTGCGTCATGCGCAATCCCCCTGGCCGGGCGCCAGGACGGCGCCGGGCCCTTTCATCCCCGAAGTCCAGGATAGTCACGGCGACCACCCGCGTCCATCGGAATTCCCCGGGAGAGTTCGTTGCACGGCAAGCACTTACAATTCGTTGCTGCGCTGCCGCACGACATCCCGGCCCCGGTATGGCCGGGGCAGCACCCCCGACACTTTTGTGCACTGCAAAAAAGGGCTTGCAACCGGGACGGGCGCTTCGCTATCACACACTCATGTTGCAGCGCAGCAAATCGGTCCGGACGGCCGGGCCGGCGAAGCGGAAGGTGCGGAATGCCGCGCCCGAGGCCGAGTCCGTCATCGAGAGCGCGACAGCGAAAGAGGATACGAACATGGCTGATTCGAAGGCCGATGTGAAGAAGATCGCCGCCGAGGGTGCGGCGCAGGCGCAGAAGATCGTGACCGAAGGCGCGGCTCAGGCCCGCGTGGCGATGGAGAAGAGCATGGAACAGTTCAGCAAGGGCGCCGAGGGCGTCATGAAGGCCGCCGAGGACGTGGCGGAATTCAACCGCGGCAATGTCGAGGCCTTCACCAAGGCCGCGCAGACCTGGGCCGTCGGCACGCAGGACCTCGCCCGCCACGCGATGGCGCTGGCGCAGGGCCTGACGGACCACACGCTGGAGGGTGCCAAGGCGCTCGCCGCCGTGAAGAGCCTGAACGAGGCCGCCGAGGTCCAGGCGAAGTTCGCCAAGGCCGCGATGGAGAAGGCCGTGGCCGAATCCGCCAAGATGCAGGAAGCGGTCTTCAAGCTGACCGAGCAGGCCGTGGCGCCGATCTCCGCCCGCGTGACGGTCGCCATGGAGAAGATGGCGAAGCCGCTCGCGGCCTGATCCGCCACGGAACGCCCCCCCATCGGGTGGGGGGCGCCTCCGATCAGGGCCCGGTCCTTCCCCCTTCCGGGGGGAGGGGCCGGGCCCTTCATCGTTTTCTCAGCACCTTGGCGACAATCTTGTCGCCTTGGCGCGGTCTACCCTTTCCGGGAAGCCGCGCGCTCCGATATCCTGCCATGCGGCGCGGTGAGTTGCCGTTTGCGCCGAGGGAAACCACCTCTTCGACCATGAGCGACCAGGACAAGCGCCCGGGCAGCGGGCAAGGCGGCGACGGATCCCAGACCGGGGTCGTCGTGAAGACACGCCCGCGCACCAAGAAGCCCGCCATGTACAAGGTGCTGATGCTGAACGACGACTACACGCCGATGGAGTTCGTCGTGCATGTCCTCGAGCGCTTCTTCCAGAAGAACCGGGAGGAAGCGACGCGCATCATGCTTCACGTGCACCGCCGCGGCGTCGGCGTCTGCGGCGTCTATACCTATGAGGTCGCCGAGACGAAGGTGACGCAGGTGATGGACCTGGCGCGCCAGAACCAGCACCCTCTGCAGTGCACGATCGAAAAGGAATAGGGCGAAGGGCTCGCAGAAGCCCAGGGGGAGGCCAAGATACCCATTGAATGTCCGGTGCCCGCGAGGTCCAACGAGACCGACCCGGCACCTACAGGGGAGCGTCACTGACATGCTGTCCCGCAACCTCGAGCAGACGCTCCACCGGGCCCTGGCACTCGCCAGCGAGCGCCGGCACGAATACGCCACACTCGAACACCTGCTCCTTGCCCTCGGCGACGACCAGGACGCGGCCACCGTGCTGCGCGCCTGCGGCGTCGACCTCGAGCGCCTGAAGCGCGACCTGACCGAGTTCCTCGACAAGGACCTGGCGGGCCTGGTGACCGAGCGCGGCGGGGATCCGAAGCCGACCGCCGGCTTCCAGCGCGTGGTCCAGCGTGCCGCGATCCATGTGCAATCCTCCGGCCGCGACGAGGTGACGGGCGCCAACGTGCTCGTCGCCCTGTTCAGCGAGCGCGAATCCCACGCCGTCTACTTCCTGCAGCTGCAGGACATGACGCGGCTGGACGCGGTCAACTTCATCAGCCACGGCATCGCCAAGGCGCCCGGCCGGTCCCAGCCGCGCCCGGTGCAGGGTTCCCCCGGCACGTCGGAGGAGAATGCCGAGAAGGAGGAGAAGCCGCGCGGCGGCCGCGGCCAGGACGCGCTGTCGAACTACTGCGTCAACCTCAACAAGAAGGCGCAGCAGGGCAAGATCGACCCGCTGATCGGCCGGGCCGAGGAAATCGACCGCACCATCCAGATCCTCTGCCGCCGCACCAAGAACAACCCGCTCTATGTGGGCGATCCGGGCGTGGGCAAGACCGCGATCGCGGAAGGCCTGGCCAAGCGGATCGTCGAGGGCGACGTGCCCGAGGTGCTGCTGAAGTCGACCATCTTCGCGCTCGACATGGGCAGCCTGCTGGCCGGTACGCGCTACCGCGGCGACTTCGAGGAACGGCTCAAGGCCGTGGTGACCGAGCTGGAGGCCCAGGCGGGCTCCATCCTGTTCATCGACGAGATCCACACCGTGATCGGCGCGGGTGCCACCTCCGGCGGCGCGATGGACGCGTCGAACCTGCTCAAGCCCGCGCTCGCGCAGGGCACGCTGCGCTGCATCGGCAGCACCACCTACAAGGAATACCGCAACTACTTCGAGAAGGACCGCGCGCTGGTCCGCCGCTTCCAGAAGATCGACGTGAACGAGCCCACGGTCGAGGACGCGGTGAAGATCCTCCAGGGCCTCAAGACCAACTACGAGAAGCACCACAAGGTCCGCTACACGCCGGAAGCGATCCGCGCCGCGGTCGAGCTTTCGGCGAAATACATCCACGACCGCAAGCTGCCCGACAAGGCGATCGACGTGATCGACGAGGTCGGCGCGTCCCGCATGCTGCTGCCCGAGAACAAGCGGCGGAAGACGGTCACGCTCAAGGACGTCGAGGACATCGTCGCCAAGATCGCCCGCATCCCGCCCAAGTCGGTCTCGACCGACGACCGGGAGCAGCTCAAGAACCTCGAGCGCGACCTCAAGGCGATGGTGTTCGGCCAGGACAAGGCGATCGAGGCGCTGTCCGCCGCGATCAAGCTGTCCCGCGCCGGGCTGCGCGACCCGGAGAAGCCGATCGGCAACTACCTGTTCAGCGGCCCCACCGGCGTCGGAAAGACCGAGGTCGCCAAGCAGCTGGCCAAGACGCTCGGCATCGAGCTCGTCCGCTTCGACATGTCGGAATACATGGAGCGGCACTCGGTCTCGCGGCTGATCGGCGCCCCGCCGGGCTATGTCGGCTTCGACCAGGGCGGCCTGCTGACCGATGCGATCGACCAGCACCCACACGCCGTGCTCCTGCTCGACGAGATCGAGAAGGCGCACCAGGATCTCTACAACATCCTGCTGCAGGTGATGGACCACGGGAAGCTGACGGACCACAACGGCAAGACCGTCGATTTCCGCAACGTCATCCTGATCATGACGACGAATGCCGGCGCGTCGGACCTGGCCAAGCCCACCATCGGCTTCGAGCGGACCTCCCGCGTCGGCGAGGACACGGAAGCGATCCAGCGGATGTTCACGCCGGAGTTCCGCAACCGGCTCGATGCCATCGTCGGCTTCTCGGGCCTGACGCCCGAGATCGTCGGCCGCGTGGTCGAGAAGTTCGTCATGCAGCTGGAAGCCCAGCTGGCGGACCGCAACGTGACGATCGAGCTGTCCTCGGCGGCCAAGGAATGGCTCGCCGAGAAGGGCTACGATCCGCTCTACGGCGCGCGCCCGCTCGCGCGCGTCATCCAGGAGCATGTGAAGAAGCCGCTCGCCGAGGAGCTGCTGTTCGGCAAGCTCGTGAAGGGCGGCTCGGTGAAGGTCGGCCTCAAGGACGGCGCGCTGACCTTCGACATCGTCGAAGCGGCCCCGCCCGCCCTGCCGAAGCCCGAGGAAGGCGAAGGCGATGCGGAGCGCGAGCCCGAGACGGCCGAGTAGCGCGGCGCGCCCCGGCGCGCGATGATCGACGGGCGCGGGGGATGCCTCCGCGCCCGTTTTTCATTCAGGGGACACCGGCATGAGCGCGATCAAGGACTGGAACGCCTATTCCGCGGCGCTGCGCGAGCGCGGCAAGGAACTGGGGCAACTGCACCCGGAGATCGTGAAGGGCTTCGTCGCGCTGTCCAACGGCGCGGCCAAGACGCAGCACCTGGACGCCAAGACGCGCGAGTTCATCGCGCTGGCCGTCGCCATCACTACCAAATGCGAGGGCTGCATGGACGCGCATGTGCGCAAGGCGCAGGCGGCGGGGGCAACGAAGGAGGAGATCGCCGAGGCGCTTGGCGTCGCCATCGCGCTGAACGCGGGCGCGGCGTTCACCTATGCGCTGCATGTGCTGGATCGGGCGAACGAAGCCTAGACCAGCGCCTTCCGCGCCACGTCCAGCGCCGCCTTCTGCGCCTTCGTCACCTTCGGATAGTGCAGGTCGAGCCCTTCCAGCGCGTCGATCAGCGCCGCCGCGACGACCAGCCGTGTGAACCACTTCGTGTCCGCCGGCACCACGTACCAGGGCGCGTGCGGCGCGGCGGTGGCGCGGATCGCTTCCTGGTACGCGGCCATGTACGAATCCCAATGCGCGCGCTCGGCCACGTCGTTGGCCGAGAACTTCCAGTTCTTCTCGGGTTCCTCGATGCGCGACAGGAAGCGCGCCTTCTGCTCCGCCTGGCTCACATTCAGGAAGAACTTCAGCACCACCGTCCCCTGGCGGGCGAGGTAGCGTTCATAGGCGGCGATGTCCTCAAGCCGCTCGTCCCAAATCTTCTTGCCCACCAATCGCGGCGGCAGCTTCTGGCCCTCGAGGAAGTTCGGGTGCACGCGCACCGCCAGCACTTCCTCGTACCACGACCGGTTGTGGATGCCGATGCGCCCGCGCTCGGGCAGCGCCGTCGAATGGCGCCAGAGGAAATCGTGGTCGAGTTCCGTCGCCGTCGGCGCCTTGAAGGAATGCACCTGGCAGCCCTGCGGGTTCACGCCGGAAAACACGTGCTTGATCGCGCCGTCCTTCCCCGCCGCGTCCATCGCCTGGAAGATGCACAGCACCGACCAGCGATCCTGCGCGTAGAGCATGTCCTGCAGTTCCGCGAGGCGATCGACGCCCTGCTGCAGCAGCTCCGCCGCATGGTCCTTCTCGAGGTCGATGCCCGCCGTGCCGTCGGGCGCGATGTCCTTCAGCCGGAATCCCTTGCCGGAGGTCACGCGGAACCGTTCCAGCACCTTCGCCGTGCGCTTGTTGACCATCATGCCCTCCCCTTCGGTGCCACCACGATCCACAGCGCGGCCAGCAACTGCAACAGGAAGGTGACGGACAGCGCCACCGCATAGCCCGCCGGGTCCCAGCCGCCATTCGCCGTGCGCGGCCAGAGGTCGAGGATCGCGCCGATCCCGGTCTGGAACAGGAAGACCAGCACGAGCATGGAGAAGTTGATCGCGGTCGCGACCCGCCCCTGCAATTCCGGCGGAAACCCCTGCCCCACCGCCGCATAGCCCGCCACGCCCACCGACCCGCAGAAGGAAAAGCAGAACCACACCGCGGCGATGGTCCAGAAGCCGGACGGTGCGGCGACCAGCGTCGCGAGGCACACCAGCACGCCGCCCATGCCCAGATAGGGCACGAACATCGGCGAGAAGCCGCGCGCCTGCGCGAAGGACGCGGCCTGGCCGGTCACGAGGCTGCCCGTCACCAGCCCCAGCGCATAGACCAGAAGTGCCACCGCGCGCGGCCCGTCCGCCATCCCCGCCACGTCGCGCAGCCAGGGCCCGGCCCAGAGGCCCTGGAAGGTGAAGTTCAGCGCCGAAAGCACCATGATCGCGGGCAGGAAGCGCAGGAACGCGCGGTCGCGGAAGATGCGGCCGAACTCCCCGATCTCCCGCGCCATACTGCGCTTCTGCGGCACCACGGCACCCGGCGGCCGGTCCGGCACCGAAAAGCGGATCCACATCGAGACCGCCACCGCCAGCACCGCGAGCAAGACGAAGATGCCCCGCCAGCCGAGCAGCGGCACCGCCCATTGCACCGGCACGGTCGCGCTCATGCCCCCCATGCCGGCGAGGAACAGCCCCGCCCCCGTCACAGCCGCGACGCGCTGCTTCGGATACCATTGCGTGTTGGCCTTCAGCATCGCCATCAGCCCCGCGGCGAGGCCGAAGCCGCAGATGACGCGCCCCAGCGCCAGCACCCACACATCGGGCGCGAGCGCGCTGACCACGAAGCCCGCGGCGGAGACGAGCGCGAGCGTGCTCTGCACCTTGCGCGGCCCATGCAGGTCGAGTGCGACGCCGATCGGCAGCTGCGCCAGCGCATAGGCGGCGAAGAAGCAGGCGGCGAGCAGGCCGAGTTCCGAGGCGGACAGCCCGAACTCGATCGCGAGCAGCGGCCCGATGGTCGCGACCATCCCGCGGTTCGCCTGGTTGAGGAAGTTGATCGCCGCGAGCGGCAGCGTGATGCGGGCGAAGCCCGGCGCGGCCTCGCTCACCGCGGGTCGAGCCGCAGGCTGATCGGGCAGTGGTCGGACAGCCGCTCACGCAGCGCGGGGTCGCGTTCGGCGTAGAGCATCACGCGGAAGCTGTCGCGCACGAGCCAGGACCGCGCCGGCCCGCCGAGCAGGATGTGGTCGATGAAGGGCCGCACGCGGCCGCTGCCCGCGTCGCAGGTGTTGCGCAGCCCATCCGCCGGGTTCACCAGCGGCGCCGCTTCCTCCAGCACCGCGAGGAATTCGTCGCCGCGCCCGATGCGGCGGTTGAAGTCGCCGAGGATGACGAAGGCGATGCCCTCGCGCCGCCGCTCCGCGATCCAGTCGCGCAGGATCTCCGCCTGGCGGCCGAGATTCTGGCAATCCCGGGAATCGGGCCGCCGCACGGACCCCTGCGCGCAGCCGCCATCGAGATGGATGGACAGCAGCCGGATCGGCGGGCCTTCCCCCGCGCGCACGGTGATGTCCGCGCCGCGGCGCAGCGAGCGCCGCGCGGTCGGCACGAGATCCAGCGCCGAGACATCCGGGTTGCGCGTGACGTTCAGCCCGCGCCGCCAGGCGAAGCCGGCGCGCTGCGTGTCGGTCTCGGCCGGGAAGTGGAAGTCGTAGCGCGTCGCGTCGAAGACCCGCGCGGCGGCGAGCGGCCCGTCCACCTCCTGGATCGCGACGACATCGGCCGCGAGCCGTTCCGCATGGGCGCGCAGCCGGGCGAAATCCTCCGGCGTGCGCGTCGGCCGGCCCTGCGGCAGGTCGGGATGCCCGGCCGGCTTGGTGGTCAGCCATTCGATGTTCCAGGCGGCGATCTTCAGCTCCTGCGCCGCGGCGGGCAGGGCGAGGAGCAGGAGGAGCAGGGCGAGCAGCGGGCGCATGGCCATGTTCATAGCAGCGTCGGCGCCACCGCGCGCGGGGCGGGTGCCGCGGCGGCCGGCAATGGCCGCGCGCCGCAGGCCAGCAGGAAGCCGGCGACCGCATCCATCTCGGCGGCGTCGCGCGTGGCGTCGTGGAAGGACGCGTCCCGCGCCGAACCGCGCGGCACCCAGACCACCGTCTCGTAGCGCGCGCGCGTCAGCAGCACGCGGTAGGTGTTGAGCACGTAATGCGCCTCGGCGCGTTCCGCCTGCCAGCGCGTGCCGGCGAAGCGCCGCGCCGACCAGCCCGCCGCGCCCCGCACCAGGTCCCCGCCCCAGGCCAGGCCGCACACATCCAGTTCCAGCCCCTGGCAGGCATATTCCGTCGCCGCGGCCTCGAGCGCGTCGGAGGCGCGCACATCCGGCCAGGCGTTGAGGAACCAGTCGGCCACGTCCTCCGCCGGGACCTCGGCCGCCAGCCCTTCCCCGCGCAGCCGCTTGGCACCCGAGGACCGCAGCAGCCCCGCCCGCCGCCGCCCGCGCGCGAAGCCGCGCAGCGCGGCGCGCGCGGCGTCCAGGTCGCGCGTGACGAAAACCGGGAAGTCCTCGGCCCGCGACGCGACGGACCGGGCGCGCGCCGCATCCTCCGCCAGCACCGCCTCGACCCAGCCCGCGACCGCCGAATCCCGCACCGCGCGCATCGGGACCGTCAGGTCCAGCGCGTCGTCGAGGACAAGCCAGGGCGGATGCCCCTGCGCGAGGCGCTGCATCGGATCGGCCGCGTCCAGCACGCGCCGCGCCGCGGCCGCGCTCCAGCGCGGATCGGCGGCGATGACGCGGCCCCATTCGGCCAGCCCCGCCTCCCCGGTGTTGATCTCCTGCCCGTTGCCGATCAGCGCGACGACCACCGCCCAGCCGGGATGCCCGCCCATGATGTCGAGCGTATGGGCGGGCTCGCTCATGGTCAGCGTGCCCGGGCGGTTCTGCGTGCCGCGGCGTGCCTTGGCCTCGTCCCAGGCGCGCTGCGCCTCGTCGAAGACGATGACGCGCTCGGGCGGCGCGCCGGCGCCGGGCTTCGCGCCGTCCTCGAGGAAGCGGTGCACGTTCTGGATCGCCGTCTTCACCTCCCGCAGCGCCTGCGCCTTCGACGCGCCGCGCTGCGCGACGGCATCCCGCGCCAGGGCCTCGCGCAGCACGGCGACCAGCGGCGCGTTGCCGGTCAGGAAGGCCGCGCCATCCTGCCGCGCCGCGCCGAACACGGCGTTGAGGCCGCACAGCGTCTTGCCAGCCCCCGGAATGCCGGTCACGAAGACGACGCGCTTCGCATGGTCGCGCCGCGCCTCGTCGACGGCGCGCGCGATCGCCGCACTCGTCTCGCGCAGGTTCGTCGCATCGGCGCGCGCGGCGGCGATCTCGGCCACGCCATGGCGGGCGAACAGCATCGTCGCCGCCTCGACGATCCCGGGCACCGGCCGATAGGGCGCGGCGAGCCAGGCGGCGCCGTCGAGCGGCGCCTCCGGTGCAGCCGACTGCACCCAGCCGAACAGCGCCGCGAGGCCATCCGGCCCGCACATCACGGGCTGCGACACGCCCTGCCAGATCAGCGGCGGCTGGGCCGGCGGCGCGAAGCCGCGCACCCCGCCCGTGACCAGCACCGGCAGGATCGGATGCCCTCGGCTGCCGGCGTGGAAGTCCCGCAGGTCGAGCGCGTAGTCCTCCGCCTCGGCCAGCGCCGCGGGCGAGGCGTCGTTCTGCTTGAACTCCAGCGCGAGGATGGCGCGATCGGTCAGCACCACCGCGTCGATGCGCTTCTCCAGGCGCAGCAACTCGTATTCCAGCGCGATGGTCCACCCCGCGCCACCCGCGGCGCCGAGCCCGTCGCGCAACGCCGCGACCTGCGCGTGCCAGGCGGCCTCCTGCTCCGGCGTGCCGGCATGCCCGCGCGCCTGCTGCGCCGAGGCCAGCCGCCCGACCGTATCGGCCGGGTCGCGCGCCAGCAGCGCCGCGCCCCCGCAGGCGAACCACGCCCTCATCCGCCCCCACCCCGCCGCGGCCAGGTCGCCACCGCCACGCTGCCCATCATCAGCACGAAGCCCGCGGCATGGACGCCCGAGAAGGCTTCCCCCAGCAGCGTCACCGCCACCAGCGCCGCCGTGCCCGGCAGGAACACCGTGAAGATCCCCGCCATACCCGCCGGCACCTGCTTCAGCCCGGCGTACCAGAGCAGCAGGCACAGCACGCTCGCCGTCAGCGAATGGAACACGAGCAGCGCGGCGAGCGACGGGTCGGCCAGCGCCGCGACGGCACCGACATCGGGCAGCGCGAAGGGTGCGAGCACCAGTGCGGAGAACACCTGCATCCACAGGCTCGCGGTGATCACCGGCACGCGCCCCGCGATGCGACGCGCGAGCAGCACATAGGCGGCCTCCCCGATCACGCCGCAGAACACCAGCAGGTTACCGAGCGCCGATCCACCATCGCCCGCCGCGCTGCGCGCGATCGTGATCGCCGCCATGCCGCCGGCAGCCAGCGCCACGGCCGACCATTGCCGCCCCGGCAGGCGTTCGCGCAGCAGCAGCGCGCCACCGATCGCGACCACGGCAGGCAGCGTCGCGAGCACCAGCCCGCCTTCCAGCGCGGAGGTCAGCCGCAGCCCCGCGAGCAGCCCCGCATTGTAGATCGCCGTGCCGAACAGCGCCTGCAGGGCAAGGTTGCGCAGCACGTCCGGCGGCACGCGCACGGGCCCGTCCATCGCGCGCGCCAGCGGCAGCAGCACGAGCGTGGCCAGCACGCAGCGCAGGAAGGCGATCATGGCAATCGGCAGCGCCTCGGCCAGCAGCTTCGCCACGGCGACATTGGCGCCGACCAGCGCCATGGACAGGGCGAGTTGGAGGTAGGCGAGGCGCACAAGGGCAGCCTATCGCGCCCGAGCGCCGGCTCCTACCGTCGGCGTCGCCCGGGCGCGGGCGCGTCGGCGGGCCGCACCTGCCGGGGCACGCCATGCGGCAGCGCGGCAGGGTCGGCGCGGCGCGCCACGAAATCCGTGATGCGGCCCGCCGGGTCGAAGGCCGCGCCCTCGGCTGCCAGCAGCGCGCGCTGCGTCGCGCCGTCCGGCCCGGATTTCGGCGACCCGAGCGTCCCCTCCGCCGTCACGGCGCGATGCCAGGGCAGCGTCGCCGCCTCGATCTCCCTCAGCGTCGCGAGGATATAGGCGACATGGCGCGGCGCGACGTCCAGATGCGCGGCGATGTCGGCGAAGGTGACGACGCGCCCCTCCGGCACGGCGGCCACGATCCGCAGCACATCCCCCTTGATGCGCGCGAAGAAGGGCGACCGCGCCATGCGCTACGCCTCGCCATCCTTCCGGAAGGGGGAGAGTGTGGCGAGCGCCTCCATCTCCCGCCGCATGGCCGGCCTTTCGCGCGCGAGGAAATCCGCCACCGCCTGGGAAAGGCCCCGATGCGCGATCCAATGCGCGGAGAAGGTCGGCACCGGCAGGTAGCCGCGCTGGATCTTGTGTTCCCCCTGCGCGCCGGCTTCGACGCGCGGGATGCCGTGCGCGATCGCGAAGTCCATGGCCATGTAGTAGCAGAGCTCGAAATGCAGGAACGGGACGTCGACGACCGCGCCCCAGTTGCGGCCGTAGATCGCCTCCCGCCCCACCAGGTTCAGCGCGCCGGCGACCGGTTCGCCGTCCCGCTCCGCCACCATCAGCACCACGGCGTCGCCGAGCCTTTCGCCCAGCAGCGGCCAGAAGCGCTTCGTCAGGTACGCGCTGCGGCCCCACTTCTTGTCGGTGGTGCTGCGGTAGAAGCGATGGAAGGCATCCCAGTGCCGCTGCGTGATCTCCGCCCCACGCAGGCAGCGCAGCGCCAGGCCGCAGCCGGCAACGTCGCGCCTTTCCCGCTTCAGCGCCTTGCGCTTGCGGGACGCGAGCGCGCCCAGGAAATCGTCGAAGCACCCGTAGCCCGGGTTGGACCAGTGGAACTGGGTGCCGAGGCGCTGCAGCCAGCCGGCATCCCCCAGCGCCGCCCACTCCGCTTCCGTGCAGAAGGTGACATGGACCGAGGAGGCGCCGACGCCCTCGCAGCCCTGCACCAGCGCCTGGGCCAGCGCGGCGACCGGCAGCCCGGCATCGGGGTGGACCAGCAGGCGCGGGCCGGGGACGGGGCTGAAGGGCACCGCGACCTGCAACTTGGGGTAGTACTGCCCGCCCGCGCGCTCCAGCGCATCGGCCCAGCCATGGTCGAAGACGTATTCGCCCTGGGAATGCGACTTGGCGTAGCAGGGCGCGCAGGCGAGCAGCCGCCCCGTCTCGTCCCGCAGCGCCGCGTGCTGGGGGAGCCAGCCGCGATCGGGCACGGCGCTGCCGCTGTCCTCGAGCGCGGAGAGGAAGGCGTGGGAGACGAAGGGATTGTCGCCGCCCGCGCAGGCATCCCAGTCAGGTGCCGGGATCTCGGCGATCGCGCGGTGGAGCGTCAGCGTCAGCGGGGGCGGACCGTCGGGCATGCCCCCAATGTCGCGCCGCCCGCCGGCATGGCAAGGCGCGGGCGCCCGTTTGGGCGCCCGGCCGGTTCAGTGGTCCTGCGCCTTGTAGACGCTGATGACGCCGAGCAGCATCGTGATCGCCCCGCAGGCGAACATGGCGATCGCGACCGTCTCCGGGTCCGCGGCCGGCAGGCCGCCGGGCAGCGGGATGAGCCGGGACGTCTGGCCCAGGCCGATCAGGGCGCCGCCGGTGGCGGCGGCAAGCCCGAGCAGCATGGCGATGACGCCGAGGGCCATGGTCCACCGCCCCTCGGCGGCGGAGCTATAGGCCTCGGAAATTGCAACCGCACGATGATCCCAACCGCGAACGTCCGACATGATTTTGTCCTCGCTGCAACCGATGGATGCACCTCACCACACCGCGAGTGACGTTTGCAATACGTTAAATAGTCTCAAAAATTGAGTGTTGCGGGCATCCCACACACTACCGTTGGTATATTCCGGTTGTGTCCCGCCACCATGGCGGGGCCGGCCGCGATTTTTTAGGCTCCGTCTCGCGCAATGATACTCATGCGAGCTCGAACATCCCCTCCACCTCCACCGCCGCGTCACCAGGAAGTGAAGGCACGCCGATCGTCGTCCGCGCATGCCGGCCGGCATCGCCGAACACCGCGACAGCCAGGTCCGAAGCCCCGTTCATCACCACCGCATGCTGCGTGAAGGACGCCGGCGCGGCGATGAAGCCGCCGAGTCGCAGCACGCGCTTCACCAGGTCGAGATCCCCGGCCGCCGCCTGGACCTGCGCCAGAAGGTTCACGAAGCACAGCGCCGCGGCGTCCTTCGCCGCCTCCGGCGTCAGGTCCACGCCGACCTTGCCGGTATAGGCGATGGCCCCGTCGCGCAGCGGGATCTGGCCCGACACGACGACCAGCTTCCCGGTGACCGAGAAGGGCACGTAGTTGGCGATGGGTGCCGCGGGCTGCGGCAGGCTGATGCCGAGTTCCGCGAGTCGTGCGGCGATGCGTCCGGCCATGGGTCTCTCTCCTCCTCGGATCGGGAGGGCTGAGAGTGCCGCGCTTCGGGGGGCGCGTCGCCCCCCCCTCCGTCAGGCGGCGTGGCGCATCGACCGGCCCCGCCGCGGCGAGGGCTGCGCCGGCAGGTCGAGCGGCAGCAGCGGCGGCTGGGCGGCCTGCACGACCGGCGGATCGGCTTCCTCCTCCGCCGGGTCGGGCAGGTCGGTGCGGCCGAGATACTCCATCGCCAGCCGCCGGAAGGCCCAGTCCAACACCGAGGTCGCGCGGCGGATCGCCGGATCGCCCTCGACCGCGCCGCCCGCGCCCGGGGCATAGGCATAGGTCTCGACGAAGCCGTCGAGCGGAACGCCGTGCGCGAGGCCGAGCGAGACGGCCTGGGCCAGCGCCTCCAGCAGCGCCCTTGCGGACGCCCCTTCGCGCGGCGCGCTGAAGGCGATCTCCCGCAGCCGGCCGCGATCGTCCTCGATGGCGCGCAGCGCCACCCGTGCCCCGGCGACCGAGGCGCGCCACGTGCGGGACGCCGCGGAGGCGACGGGCCGCGGCTGGGCCCGGCGGGGGGCCTGCGGCGGGGCGGGCAGCGCGATCGGCGCCGGCGGCGCGGCATCCAGGAAGGGCATCGCCGCCGCTTCCATCGCCGCGCGGGCGGCCGGCGGCGGCGGGGCGAGCAGGCCCGGCGCGGCATCCCCCGCACGCAGCGCGGCGCGCGTCGGGCGCAGCACGTGGCGCCCGGCCTCGTCGATGGCCGGCTGCAGGGGCCCCGCGGCCGGGGCAAGGCCGGCGGTCTCGGCGCCGAGCAGCGCTTCCACCGCATCGGCCGGCGCCAGCGCCACGCAGCCCTGGTGGCGCAGGCCGGGCGAGCCCGCGGCTTCGTCGAGCGCGGCGCGCGCGGCCGCGGCCAGGCCGGGGATCGCCGTCTCGGCGGGCGGTTCGGGCCAGATCAGCGCGACCGGGTGCAGCGCGCCATGGCGTTCGGCGAGCCGCCCGGATTCCGCCTCGGCCGCGCCGCGCGTCAGCGCCGCGATGGCCGCGGCGACGGCGCGCGCTTCCTCCCCCGCATAGGGCAGGCGGAAGGCGGCGAGCAGGCCGGCAAGGTCGGCGAAGCCCAGGCGCAGGCGCGATGCCCGCCCCTGGCCGAGGATGTCGAGCACCCGCACGCCGAGCGCGGCGGCATGCGCGTAGCCGGCGGCGTCGAAGGACCCGTCGGCGTCGAGGAAGGCGGGCAGGTTGAGCACGAAGCGCGCTTCCTCCCGCCGGTCGCGCCACACCTCGGCGCCGGGCGCGCCGCGGCGGGCGAGCAGCAGGGCGCGCAGCTCCTCGGCCAGCGCGTCCGCTTCCTCGGGGCTCGCGATGAGGCCGAGGCGCCGGCCGCGCGTGGTGACGCGGCGGATCCAGCCCTCCGCCAGGGTCGGGAAGGTGACCGGGCCAGCGCCGGGCGCGAGGGCGGCGATCGCGGCCGCTTCCTCGTCCTCCCAGGCGGCGGGAAGGGCGATGGGGCGCGGTTGCGCGTCGGGATCGGCGCCGGCGCGCGTGCGGCGCAGCGCGACGGACTGCCAGAGAGTGCCTGCGAGACCAGCCATAAGCCGGAGGCTAGCCGGCCCAGGCGGGGCGCGAAAGCCGCATCTTGTGTCTCCGGCAGCGATTCACCCCAATATCCTGTGGATAGCCCCGGCTTTGCGCCGGCGGCGCCGCTGTGGCATCTAACGCATTCCGGGCTCTCCCCGAGGATGCCGATGGCCTTTCTGGACGATCTCATCATCCGCCTGACCAGCCGCCGTGTCGGCAGCGACCGCTTCGGCAACACCTATTGGGTCGCGAAGGCCCGCAAGGATGCCTATGGGCGCCCGCTGCGCCGCGTGACCTATGCCGGGACGCCCGAGGCCTCCACCGTGCCGCCCGAATGGTGGGGCTGGCTGCACCACACCACCGACGCCCCGCTACCGGAGGACGCGCCCCGCCGCGCCTGGCAGAAGGAGCATCGCGCGAACATGACCGGTACGGCCGAGGCGTGGCGCCCGCCCGGGCACGATGCCGCGGCCGGGCAGCGCCCGACCACCGCCGGCGACTACGAGGCCTGGACGCCGGGGCGCTGAGCCCCGACATCCATCCCCGATGCAGAAGCGCAGCCTTGCCGAGTTGCTGACCGGCGCCGTCATCCTGGCGGTCGCCGGGCTGTTCCTGTTCTACGCGGTCACCACCAGCGGGCGGTCCATCTCCGGCGGTCCCGGGATTACGCTGACCGCGCGCTTCGACCGGATCGACGGGCTCGCGGCCGGGGCCGATGTGCGGCTCGCCGGCGTGAAGATCGGCCAGGTGGTGGCGCAGCGGATCGATCCGCAAAGCTTCCTCGCCGTGCTGACGCTGCGCGTCGATGCCGGGCTGCGCCTGCCGCACGACACCTCGGCCGAGATCCAGAGCGAGGGGCTGCTCGGCGGGAAATACGTGGCGCTCGTGCCCGGCGGGTCGGAGCGCATCCTGCGCGACGGGCAGGAGATCGAGATCACGCAGAGCGCGGTCAGCCTCGAGAGCCTGCTCGGCCGCTTCATCTTCTCGGTCACCGAGATGAACCAGCAGCGCGGCGGCGCCGAGCAGCCCGCGACCACCCCGGCGCCGCCCCCGGCGCCCGCGCCGCGATGAACGCGCCGACCGTCTGGCCCGGCGCCGACGGCAAGCCGGTGTCGTGCCGCGAGAAGCTCAAGGTGCTGGCCGAGAACCACGCCGAGCTGCGCCAGGCGCTGCAGGACGCCTTCGAGGACGCGGTGCTGATGGGCGTGGACGAGGCCGCGATGCGGGAGATGCTGCGCGCGCTGGTCGAGGGCCTCGAAAGCCCGCGGAAGCCGGCATGAGGATCGCCGCCGCGGCTGCCCTGCTGCTTCTCGCCCTGCCCGCCGCGGCGCAGGAATGGGTGCCGATGCGCAGCGCGCGGCTGCAGGCGCTCGACAAGGTGACGGCGCGCGTCAGCATCCTCGACGCGCCGGTCGGCCGCGCGGCGAGCTTCGGGTCCCTGACCATCAACCTGCGCGCCTGCCAGGGCCGCGCGCCGGACGAAGTGCCCGACGCCGCGGCCTTCATGGAGATCACCGACAGCCGCGCGGCGCCGGGCAGCCCGCCCGCCTTCCGCGGCTGGATGTTCGCCAATGCCCCGGGCGTGAACATGCTGGAGCACCCGGTCTACGACATCCGCGTGCTGGAGTGCCGCTGAGGCGGCTTCGCCCGCGGCCTGCCCCGTTCGGGTCGCTCAGCGCAGGCCGAAGAAGGATTTCAGCCGCGCCAGCATGTCCTCGCGCGAAGGCATCGCGGCCGCGGCCTGCGGCGAGGGCCCGGCGGCGTTGCGGCTCTGCCGCGCGGCCATGATCGCCGTCAGCCCCTCCACAAGGTCGGGGCGCGCGCGCAGCAGCGGGTCGAGCGCCTCCCGCCCCAGTTCGAAGACCAGCGCCTCCGTCTCCGCGCGCACGGTCGCGCTGCGCGGCTGGCCGGTGAGCAGCGACATCTCCCCGAAGACGGCGCCGGGGAACAGCCGGTCGACGCGCCGTTCCCCGCCGCCGGGCCGCGCGATCAGCACCTCGAGCACGCCTTCGGCGAGCAGGTAGAGCGAGGCGCCTTCCTCCCCCTGCCGCACGATGGTCGCGCCGGGGGCGAGCGCGTGCTCGGCCATGGCGTCGCCCAGGGTGGCGCGTTCGTCGGCGGTGAAGGGGCGGAACAGTTCCGTCGCGCCGAGCAGCGTCGCGGGCCGGGACGGCTCGGGCGGCTGCCAGGGGCGGCCGGGCGCAACCTCCCGCCCCGGCCGGGCGAGTTCGAGGCCGGCACGCTGCAGCGCGCGCTGCGCGGCGCCCGCCACCGCGTCCTTCCAGCGCATCTCCGCGCCGTAGTCCGGCACGTGGAAGCGCACGGCATAGAGCGCCATGCCCTGCGAGAGATCGACCAGCACGACATCCGGGGCGAAGTCCGGCAGGTCGCGCCCGGCCTCCATCGCCGCGGCCAGCAGCAGGCGGCGGGCGCGGTCGGCCGGCAGCGAGGTGTCCACCGGCACGTTCACCTGGGTGCGGAAGCGCCCGGCGATGCCGCTGCCATAGACTGCGATGCGGTGCCCGGCGATCAGGCTGTTCGGGACCACCAGCGTGACGCCGTCGCGCGTGACCAGCTTCGTCGTGCGCCAGGAGATCTCGGTGACGCGGCCGGCGCAGCCTTCCGTCGCCTCGATCCAGTCGCCGATCGCGTAGGGCGCCTCGATGCCGAGCGCGATGCCCGAGAAGATGTCGCCCAGCGTGTTGCGCAGCGCGAAGCCGAGCACGGCGATGAGGACGGAGGAGGTGGCGATGAGCCCCGTCGCGGGCAGTTCGAACACGAACTGCGTCACGAACAGCAGGGCGGCGACGAACATCGCCGTGCCGATCAGGTCCGACAGCAGCTTCGGATGCGCGGCCAGCAGGATGGCCGCGAGTCGCGCGGCGGCCCAGGCGAGGGCAAACCAGAAGGCGGTTCCGGCGGCCAGGCGCAGGGTGCCGGCGAGCCCTGCGTCCGGCAGCAGCAGGTGCGCCGCGAGCGCGGCGCCCGCGGCGACGGCCGGCAGGATCATGCGGCGGAACGATGCGGCGGTCAGCGCTTCCCCCAATCGGTGCCTTGTGGCCCGGCGGTCCATGGTAGCGGCTGGCGTGGCCGCGACGGAAGCGGCGGTGTCTCGACGCGCGGGCGGAAACCGGCCATGCCTGCCGACAGGACCGCAGCAGCCCGCCGGAGATCCCCATGGCCGAGCCCAATCCGCGCATCCCGTTCCGGCTGGAGGGCGACGCGCCGCCGCTGCCGCGCTTCCGCGGCAAGCGCGTCATCGTCAACGTCGCGGTGAACGTGGAGTACTGGCCCTTCGACCAGCCCATGCCGCGCGCCATCCTGCCGCCGCCGCACGGCATCCGCGCCGTGCCGGACGTGCCCAACTTCACCTGGGTGGAATACGGGCTGCGCGTCGGGATGCAGCGGCTGGTCGACCTTTGCGCCGCGCTCGATATCCGCGCGTCGAACCTGTCCAACGCGCAGATCTGCACCCACTACCCGCGCCTGGCCGAGGTGATGCTGACGGCAGGGTGGGAGTTCGTCGGCCACGGGCTGTATCAGAAGGCGCTCGCCACGGTGGAGGAGGACGAGGCCTGGGTGCGCGAGAGCCTGTCCATCATGCGCGGCTTCTCGGGCCAGCCCGTGCGCGCCTGGCTCGGGCCGGGGCTGTCGGAAAAGGCCGACACGCCGGAGGTGCTGAAGCGCCACGGCGTCGACTTCCTGCATGACTGGCTGGTGGACGACACGCCCGTGTGGATGCGCACCGGGGCGGGGCCGATGCTGTCCCTGCCCTACACGGTCGAGTTGAACGACGTGCCGGTCTATGTGGTGGCGAACCAGGCGTCCGACGCGCTTGCCGCGCGCATCCGCGACACGATGGCCTTCTATGCGCGCGGCGGCTTCGACCGCACGCGGGTGATGACGATCGCGCTGCATCCGCATGTGATCGGCGTCGCGCACCGGATGGAGAGTTTTTCCGCGGCGATGGAAGAACTCGCGCGGCACGAGGAGGTCGCCTTCGCGACCTCGAGCGAGATCGGCGATTGGTTCGCCGCGCTGCATCCCGCGCCCTGACCGCACCGGCGCCTGAGGCACCATAAAGCGGATCGAGGCCCTGCCTCGATCCGGGAGCGCAAAGCGCGACCGCGCCCAGACCGCCAGCCGTGCCCGGCGGGCCAGCGCACGGCGCGCAAGCCAAGCCCGCGCATGCGGGCGCCGGCGATTGAGGCAAGCTAATCCAGCGTGATGTTCGCTTCCCGCGTCAGCCGCCCGACCAGCGCCTGCTGCTCGCGCACATAGGCCGCGAAGACGGACGGGCTGCTGCCCACCGGCAGCATGCCGATCTGCGCGAGGCGATCCTTCACCGTCTGCTGGCCCAGCGCATGCCGCGCGGCGGCGTTCATGCGCTCGACGATCGGCGCCGGCGTCGCCGCGGGGGCGAAGATGCCGCCCCATTCGATCCACTCATACCCGGTCAGGCCCGCTTCCTGCAGCGTCGGCACGTTCGGCAGCTGCGGGATGCGTTCCTTCGTCGTCACGGCGAAGGCCTTGAGCCGCCCGTCCTGCGCAAGCGCGGTGGAGGAGGCGGTGGTGCCGAAGTGGAACTGCGTGGTGCCGGCGAGCAGCGCCTGCACCGCGGGCCCGCCGCCGCGGAAGGGCACGTGCGTCGCCTCGAACCCCGCCTGCTGGAGGAACAGCACCGCCGAGTAATGCGCCGCTGAGCCGTTGCCGGAGGAGGCGTAGACGAGCGGATTGCCCGCCTGCGCGCGCGCCCGGCCGAGGGCGAGGAATTCCTGGATGTTGTTCGCCGGCACGGAAGGATGCGCGACGAGGATGAGCGGCACCGTCGTCAGCTGCGTCACCGGCGCGAAGGCGGTCTCGTAGTTGAACGACAGGTTGCGCACGAGATGCGGCGCCGCGGCGTGCGAGGAGGCGTCGAAGAGGAAGGTGTAGCCATCCGGCTGCGCCTGCGCGACCGCCGCGGCGGCGATGGTGCCGGTCGCCCCCGGCCGGTTCTCGCCGACGATCGGCTGGCCGAGCTGCTCGGCCATGATCGGACCGATCAGGCGCGTGACGGTGTCGATCGCCCCGCCCGGCGGGAAGGAGATGATGGCGCGGATCGGCCGGTTCGGCCACGGCGCCTGGGCCAGGGCGGGCAGCGGCAGGGCCGCGGCGCCGGCGGCGGCGAGAAGCGCGCGGCGGCGCGGCATCAAGGTCGTCATCCTGTCTCGTCTCCCGTTGATCCGGCAGGCTTACCGCGCCGGCGGGGGCCTGTGGAGGGCTTCAGGCGACGAAGGCGACGCCGCCCGTCTCCTCCACCCCATAGCCGCCCAGGCGCGCGGCGCGGTCGGCGAAGGCGGGCCGCCGGGCAAAGGCGAGCAGCGCCTGCATCGGGGGTTCGAAGAAGCGGCGCTGCTCCATCACCAGGTCGAAGCGTTCGCGGAACAGCGGCACGAAGCCGAGGCCCCGCGCGGCGGCTTCCGCCCTTATGCCGAAGCCGGCATCGGCGCGGCCCTCGGCGACCGCGGCGGCGAGCTCGTCATGCGCCAGGGCCGGGGCAGGCAGGAAGCCGATCGCCTCGAGCCGGATGCCCGCCTCGGCGAGCAGGTGCAGCAGCAGCACATGGCTGCCCGCGCGCGGCTGGCGGCCGATGACGCGGATGCCCGGCGCGGCAAGGTCCGCCACGCCGGACAGGCCGCGCGGATTTCCAGGCGGCACGATCAGCCCCTGCTCCCGCCAGGCCCAGAGGATGCCGACCCAGGCACGGCGCGGCAGGTGTTCGCGCAGCGCCGGCAGGTTGAACTCGCCGCTGTCGGGGTCGAGCAGGTGGCTCGCGGCGATCGCGGCCGTGCCCTCGGCCAGCGCGGCGAGGCCATCGAGACTGCCGCCGCTGCGCAGCGCGAGGCCGCAGCCCGATTGCCGCACCGCCCAGTCGAGCAGCGGATCGTGGCTGCCGGCGATGATGGGCGGCGGGGGGGCCGGGAGGATCCCGGGCTCCGGTTCGGCCTGCGCGTCGAGCCAGGATTCCAGGCGCCGGCGGGGAAAGACCCATTTGCCGCCGAGCTGCGCCGCCGGCACGCGCCGCCCGCGCGCGAGGTCGTACAGCGCGCGTTCGGACAGGCGGAGGAAGGCGGCGGCTTCCTTCAGCGTCAGGACATCAGGCATCAACCGGCAAATTCCGGCAAATGACAGCATCCCGTCAAGATATCCGACCGTTGACGTCGGCATTTGCCATCCGCAGGTTCCGCCCGACCCTGGAAGCGCCCGTGAACGACATCGGCACCGCCGCCGCCACCGCGATCGACCTCGTCGTCACCGCCGACCCGGCGCTGGCGCGCATCGTGCTGCTCTCGCTGCGGGTGAGCCTGACGGCGCTGCTCATCGCCGCGCTGGTCGGGCTGCCGCTCGGCGCGCTGCTCGCCGTGGCGCGCTTCCCGGGGCGGGGGCTGGTGCTGTCCGTGCTGAACGCGCTGATGGGCCTGCCGCCGGTCGTCGCGGGGCTGCTGATCTACCTGCTGCTGTCGCGCTCGGGCCCGCTCGGCCCGCTCGGGCTGCTGTTCACGCCGACGGCGATGATCATCGCGCAGGCGGTGCTGATCGCGCCGATCCTCGCCGCGCTGTCGCGCGAGGTGCTGGAAGGGCTGTGGGAGGAATATGCCGAGCAACTCCGCTCCTTCGGCGCGGGGCGGCTGCGCGCCGTGCCGACGCTGCTGTGGGACGGGCGCTTCGCGCTGCTGACCGTGCTGCTCGCGGGCTTCGGGCGCGCGAGTGCCGAGGTCGGCGCGGTGATGATCGTCGGCGGCAACATCGACGGCTTCACGCGGGTGATGACGACGGCGATCGCGCTCGAGACCAGCGCGGGAAACCTGCCGCTCGCGCTCGCGCTGGGGATGGTGCTGATGGCGATCGTGCTGCTGCTGAACGCCGCCGCGCAGGCGACGCGGCAGGTCGCGCAGCGGGCGGGGGCGTGATGGCCGGCGCCGCCGATTCAGCCCTCCGCAGCGCGCCTTGCGCGCCGCTCCGGCCATCGGGGGCGCTGTCGTGAACGCCACCGATTCAGCCCTCCGCAGCGCGCCTTGCGCGCCGCTCCGGCCATCGGGGGCGTGATGCGCGCGCCCGACACCATGCTGCCGCTGATTGCCGAGGGGCTCGGCTTCGCCGCCGGCGGGCAGGCGATCCTCTCGGATGTGAACCTGACGATCGCGGCCGGCAGGCCGAGCATGATCATCGGCCCGAACGGTGCAGGAAAATCCGTGCTGCTGCGCCTGCTGCACGGGCTGCTCGCGCCGACGCAGGGCCGCGTCGCGCATGCCGGCCCGGACGCGGCGCGGCGCCAGTCCATGGTGTTCCAGCGCCCGGTTCTGCTCCGCCGCAGCGTCATGGCGAATGCGCTCTATCCGCTGCGGCTCGCCGGCGTGCCGTCGGCCGAGCGCGAGCCGCGCGCCCGCGCCGCGCTCGAGATGGTGGGCCTCGCGGATCTCGCCGACCGGCCGGCGCGGCGGCTGTCGGGGGGCGAGCAGCAGCGGCTCGCGCTGGCCCGCGCCGCGGCGCTGAACCCGGAGCTGCTGTTTCTCGACGAACCCTGCGCCAGCCTCGACCCCGCGGCGACGCGCGCGGTCGAGCAGATCGTCGCCACGCTTGCCGCGCGAGGCACCAAGATCGTCATGACGACGCACGACCTCGCCCAGGCGAAGCGCCTCGCCGGCGAGGTCCTGTTCCTTCATCGCGGCCGGCTGCTCGAGCAGACGCCGGCCGACCAGTTCTTCTTCGCGCCCACCACGGCCGAGGCCGACGCCTTCCTGCGCGGCGACCTCCTCTGGTGAACGGCCAGCATCCAAAGGGAGAAACCACGTGACGAAGATCCTCCGTCGCGGCCTGCTTGCCGCCGCCCTCGCCCTCGCCGCCACCGGCGGCGCCGCGGCGCAGGACCGCAGCATCACTGTCGCCAGCACGACCAGCACCGAGCAATCCGGCCTGTTCGGCCACATCCTGCCGATCTTCACGCGGGACAGCGGGATCGCCGTGCGCGTCGTCGCACTCGGCACCGGCCAGGCGCTCGATGTCGGCCGTCGCGGCGATGCGGACGTGGTCTTCGTGCATGACCGCGCGGCGGAGGAGCGCTTCGTGCGCGAAGGCTTCGGCCTGGAGCGCCGCCACGTGATGTACAACGACTTCGTCGTCATCGGCCCCGCCGCCGACCCGGCGCGCATCGCCGGGCTGACCGACACGACGGAAGCGTTGCGCCGCATCGCCGGCGCCCGCGCGCCCTTCGTCTCCCGCGGCGACCGGTCCGGCACGCATGCGGCGGAACTGCGCCTGTGGCAGCAGGCGAACACCGACCCGGCGCAGGGGCGCGGGCAGTGGTACCGCGAGATCGGCCAGGGCATGGGCCCGGCGCTGAACACGGCCGCGGCGCAGGGCGGCTACATCCTCGCCGACCGCGGCACCTGGCTCGCCTTCCGCAACCGGCAGGACCTGCGCGTCCTCGTCGAGGGCGACGCGCGGCTGTTCAACCAGTACGGCGTCATGCTCGTGAACCCGCAGCGCCATGCGCATGTGAAGGCGGCCGACGGGCAGCGCTTCATCGACTGGATCCTCTCCCCCGCCGGGCAGGCGGCGATCGCGTCCTACAAGGTGGGCGGGGAGCAGTTGTTCTTCCCGAACGCGACGCAGCCCGAGCCGGTCTCGTGAGGGCGGCGGCGCTCCTCGCCGCGCTGCTGATCGCAATGCCCGCCGCGGCCGAGCCGGTGCACCTCGCCGCCGCGGGCTCGCTGCGCGCCGCGCTGGCCGAGGTCGCGACGGCCTTCGCCGCGTCGCAGGGCGGCGCGCCGGTGGCGCAGACCTACGCGCCCTCGGGCCTGCTCCGCCAGCGCATCGCGGCGGGCGAGCCCTTCGAGGCCTTCGCCTCCGCCAACATGGAGCATCCCCAGGCGGTGGGGCGGGAACGCGGGCGGCCGACGGTGCTCTTCGCCCGCAACGGGCTCTGCGCCATCGCGCGGCCTGGGCTCGCGGTGACGAGCGCGACGCTGCTCGACCGCATGCTCGACCCGGCGGTGCGCCTCGGCGCTTCCACGCCACGCGCCGATCCGGCGGGCGACTACGCCTTCGCCGCCTTCGCCCGCGCCGACGCGTCTCGCCCCGGCGCGCGCGCCGCGCTCGAGGCCAAGGCGCTGACGCTGACCGGCGGGCCGGACAGCGCGCGCCCGCCGGCCGGGCGCGACCTCTATGCCTGGCAGTTCGAGCGGGAGGGCGGTGCCGACCTCTTCCTCACCTACTGCACCAACGCCGTGCTGGCGCGGGCGGCGAACCCGGCGCTGCGGCAGGTGCCGCTGCCGGAGGAACTCGCCGTCGGCGCCGATTACGGGCTGGTCGTGCTGGGCGATCGGCCGGAGGCGGCGCGCTTCGCCTTCTTCCTGCTCTCGCCCGAGGGCCAGGCGATCCTAGACCGGCACGGCTTCGTCGCGCCGGGCCTGTCCGCGCCTTCCCCCTGACGCGGGCCAGGCCCACATCCACCGCGATGGCCGATGCCCCCTTCCCTTCGCGCCGTGCAGTGCTTGCCGGCGCCGGCGCGCTCGCCGCCGCCCCGGCGCGGGCCGAGAGGCTGGTCGCGGATGCGACCGGCCGGCGCATCGGCGTGCCGGACCGCATCGCGCGCGTCTTTCCCGCCGGGCCGCCGGCGGCGATCCTGCTCTACAGCCTGGCGCCGGACCTTCTGGCCGGCTGGCCCGCCCGGCCGCCCAGCCCGGCCGAGGCCGCCTTCCTGACGCGCGAGTCCGCCGCCCTGCCGCAGATCGGCCGGCTGACGGGGCGCGACAACAGCGCGAATGTCGAAGCCGTGCTCGCGCAGCGGCCGGACCTGGTGCTCGACTACGGCTCGACCCGGCCGGTCTTCGTCGACCTCGCGGGCCGCGTGCAGCAGCAGACCGGCCTGCCGACGCTGCTGCTCGACGGCGCGCTGCCGCGCATCCCGGAGACCTATCGCCTGCTCGGCGAGATCCTCGACCGGCGGGAGGCTGCCGCGACGCGCGCCGCGGCGGCCGAGCGCATCCTCGCCGACGCGGTCTCGGCGGCCGAGGCGCTGCGCGCGCGCGGCCGGCCGCGGGTGCTGTACGTGCGCGGGCCGCGCGGGCTCGAGACCGGCGTGGCCGGGTCGATCAACACCGAGATCATCGAATTCGCGGGCGCGGAGAACGTCGCCGCCTCGGCACTCGGCGCGGGCAGCCTGGTGCAGGTCTCGATGGAACAGGTGCTCGCCTGGAATCCCGACTGGGTGGTCGCCATCCATCCGGGCTTCCCGGCACATGCGAAGGCCGATCCGCTCTGGCAGGCGCTGCCGGCGGCGCGGCGGGGACGGCTGGTGCTTGCCCCGGGCCTGCCCTTCGGCTGGGTGGACTTCCCGCCCTCGGTGAACCGGCTGCTCGGGCTGATGTGGCTGCCGGTGCTGTTCGGGCTGCGGCCGCGGGACGGGCTGGCGGAAGCCGTCGCCGATTTCCACGCGCTGTTCTTCCATCGCCGGCCGGACGCCGCGCAGGTCGCGGCGCTGCTTGGCCCGGCGCTGCCCGGCGCGTGATGCGCCGCGCCACGCGATGGCACCCGGCGCCCGGCGGCGCGGCGGGCTATCGTCGATGAGCCGGGCGGACAGCCCCTGGCGCGGGCCGCTGGCCTGGACGCTGGCGGTCGCAGCGCTGCTCGCGGCCATGGCGGGCGCGCTCGCCGTCGGGCGCTTCCCGATCGCGCCTGGCGACCTGCCGTCGATCCTGCTCGGCGCACGGGACGACGTGGCGGCGACGGTGTTCTGGAACATCCGCGCGCCGCGCGTCGCGGCCGCGATGCTGGTGGGCGCCTCGCTCGCCGCCGCGGGCGCGGCGTTCCAGGGGATGTTCCGCAACCCGCTCGCCTCCCCCGACCTGCTTGGTGTCAGCGCGGGGGCTTCGCTCGGCGCGGTGCTCGGCATTTTCCTGGGCCTGCCGGTCGTGCTCGTGCAGGGCATGGCCTTCGCGGGCGGGATCGCCGCCGTGGCCGCGGTGGCGGCGATCGCCGCGGCGGTGCGCGGCCAGGGCGACCCGCTGCTGGTGCTGATCCTGGCAGGCATCGCGCTCGGCGCGCTGATGGGGGCGGCGATCAGCCTGCTGAAGGTGCTGGCCGATCCCTACAACCAACTGCCGGCGATCACCTTCTGGCTGCTCGGCACGCTGTCCGCCGCGACGCGCGGGGACATGCTGGCGGCGGCACCCGCCGCGCTCGCGGGGCTGCTGGTGCTGCTGCTGCTGCGCTGGCGGCTGAACCTGCTGACGCTGGGGGAGGACGAGGCCCGCGCGCTGGGCGTCGAGACCGGGCGGCTGCGCGCCGCAGCGGTCGCGGGCGCGACGCTCGCCACCGCCGCCGTCACGGCGCTGGCCGGCGCGGTGGGCTGGGTCGGGCTGGTCGTGCCGCACATGGCGCGGCTGCTCGGCGGGCCCGACCTGCGGCGGCTGATCCCGCTGTCCATGCTGCTCGGCGCGGCCTTCCTGCTGGCCGTCGACACGCTTGCGCGCATGGCGGGGCGCACGGAACTTCCGCTCGGCGTGCTGACCGCGGTGCTCGGCACGCCGCTGTTCCTGTGGCTGCTGGCGCGGGCGCGCAGCGGGGGCGGGGCGTGACCGCGCTGCTGCAGGCCGAGGCGCTCGCCGTCGGCCATGGCCGGCGCGTCGTGGCGCGCGACATCGGCTTCGCGCTGGAGGAAGGGCGCGTGCTGGCGCTGCTCGGCCCCAACGGCGGCGGCAAGACGACGCTGCTGCGCACGCTGCTCGGCCTGATCGCGCCATTGGCGGGGGAGGTGCGCCTGTCCGGCACGCCCGTCGCGCGACTGGCACGGCGGGAGGTGGCGCGCCTGCTCGCCTATGTGCCGCAGGCCTCGCCCGGCGGCTTCGCCTATCCGGCGCGGGAGGTGGTGGCGATGGGCCGGGCGGCGCGCCTGCCGCTGCTGGCCGGCCCCGGCGCGCGCGACCGCGCGGCGGCGGAAGCGGCGCTCGACCGGCTCGGCATCGCGCATCTGGCGGACCGGCCGGTGACGGAATTGTCGGGCGGCGAGCGGCAATTGGTGCTGATCGCGCGCGCATTGGCGCAGGAGGCGCGCTGCCTCGTGATGGACGAGCCTACCGCGAGCCTCGACTTCGGCAACCAGGCGCTGGTGCTGCGCCAGGTGCGGGCGCTCGCCACGCGCGACGGCCTCGCGGTGCTGATGACGACACACCACCCCGACCACGCGCTGCTGGTGGCCGATGCCGCGATGCTGCTGCATGGCGGGCGGCTGGAAGGGCCGATGGCGCCGGCGGTGCTCGTCACGCCCGACCGGCTGCGCGCCGCCTATGGGGTGGAGGCGGTGGTGGCGGAGGTGCCGGTGCCCGGCGGCACGCGGCTGGTCTGCGCGCCGGTGGTGACCTGACCCGCCGCGCGCCGCCTCAGGGATCGTCGTAGACGACCGGCGTCGTGAAGGCCGCGTCCTCGTGCCGCTGCCAGTAGAGGTCGAGGATGCGCCGCGTGACCGGGCCCGGCCTGCCATCGCCGATCGGCCTGCCGTTGTAGGAGGTGATCGGCGTGATGCCGCCCGCGGTGGTGCTGGAAAAGATCTCGTCCGCCGTGTCCAGCTCCTCGACGCGCACGGGGCGGAACTCGCAGCGCATCTGCAGGTCGGCGGCGATCTCGGCGACGGTGCGGCGCGTGATGCCCTCGAACATGCCGCGGTCGGGGGAGGCCAGCGCGCCGTCCTTCACGATGAAGACGTTGTAGCCCGGCCCCTCGGTGATCGTGCCGTCGGCCAGCGGCAGCACGGTGGTGTGCGCATCCTGGTCGTAGGCCTCGAACAGGCTCATGGTCAGGTCGAGCCAGTGGAAGTTCTTGATCCGCTGGTCGAGCGCCTCCGACGGGATGCGCTGCGTCTTCGCCAGGACCAGCTTCCAGCCGTCCCGCCGCTGGTCCTCGTTCGCGATCCACAGGAAGGGCGTGACATAGGCATACAGCCGGTTGCGGCAGAGCCGCGGGTCGCGCGTGCCGGGCGGCTGCACGCCGCGGGAGCACATCACCATGACGAAGGCGTCGCGGTAGCCGGTGCGGCGGACGCATTCCATCAGGATGTCGCGCAGTTCGTCGTCGGTGTGCGGCAGAGACATGCGCAGCCCGGCGATGGAGGCGCGGAACCGCTCGATATGGTCCTGCATGCGGAAGAAGCGGCCCTTCCAGACGTGCAGCGCGTCGTAGGTCACGTCGGAGCGCAGGAAGCCGCGGTCGAGGATGGGGATGGTGGCCTCGGCGAGCGGCATGAACCGGCCGTCCATGTAGGCGACCCCCTGGGCCGCGGCCATTTCGTCGATCGCGTTCATGCAGCCTGAGTCTCCCGTCCCTCGAAGCCCGCCAGCGCGCCGGCGACGCAGCGCGCGATGGTGTCCATGTTGTAGCCGCCTTCCTGCACCAGCGCGGTGGGCAGGCGCAGCGCCGCGAGCCTGGCGCCGATCCGGCGGAAGCCGTCGAAGGTGACCTTGAGCCCCTCGGTCGGGTCGTCTTCATGCGCATCGACGCCGAGGGAGACGACCAGCGCCTCCGCCTGGAAGGCCTGGATGCGCGCGCAGGCGGCCTCGAGCGCGGCGAGGAAGGCGTCGTCGCCCGCGCCCTTCGGCAGCGGCAGGTTCAGGTTGAAGCCGAGGCCCCGCCCCTCGCCCCGTTCATGCGCGTGGCCGGCGAAATAGGGGTGGTAGTCGATCGGGTCGCGATGGAGCGAGGCGAAGAACACGTCGTCGCGGCAGTAGAAGATGCCCTGCGATCCGTTGCCGTGGTGCACGTCGATGTCGATCAGCGCGACGCGGCCGAAGCCCTGGCGCAGGTGCTGCGCCGCGATGGCCGCGTTGTTCAGGAAACAGTTGCCGCCGCCCATGTCGGCGAAGGCGTGGTGGCCGGATGGGCGGCAGAGCGCGTAGGCGGCCGCCTCGCCCCGCAGGACATGCGACGCGGCCTCAACGGCGAGGTTCGCGGACTCGATCGCGACCGCCCAGGTATGTTCGCCGATCGGGGCCCAGCAATCATGCATGTGGTAGCCGGCGCGGCCGACGATCGAGGACGGATAGGCGTTGTCCATGCCGCGCACGGGGAAGATGTAGGGGAAGACATCCTCCGACGCGCCTTCGATCTTCCGCCACTCGCCCCAGGCATGCTGGAGGAAGTCGAGATACTCCGGCGTGTGGATGGCGGCGACAGGCTTCGGCCCGTGCGGGGCAGCATTCAGCAGCGCGTGCCCGTCGGCGCGCAGCGCGGCGAGGATGTTGTCGGCCCGCGCCGGCAGGTCCCGGTTCGCGACGACGCGGCCATGCCGGAAGGTCTGGGCCGGCCGATGCCCGGCATGATGGGGGGAGAAGAAGACCTTCACGACAACGCCCGCCGGATGCTCTGGGGCCCAGTAGAGGCTGGTTCCCAAGGCGAGGCAACGCCGGATGGGCGGCGCGATGGCGCTCATCGGTTTCGGCAACCCAGCGCTGCTGTCGCATGGGGTGCGAGCGCTCGGCGCGCGCGACCGGCGCCGGCGTGGAGACATGGCCCGACTCCCCCTCGCGGCTCCCGGCCGCATGGCCGACGGAGCACGCGAGGGGCACGCGCGTCAGGCGCGGAAGCGCGCGGCGTTGTCCGCGGCATAGGCGGCGAGGCTGCGCGGCGCGACGCCGGTCAGCGCCTCCACATCGCCGGTCACGCCGGCCGTCCATCCTTCGCGGACCGGATGGAAGATCGAGGCGAGGAAGCCCGCATAGTCCACCGGCACGCCGGCGCCGGTCAGCGTCGCGATGAAGGACGCGTCGTCCACCGGCAGGTACCGGATGGGCCGCCCCGACGCCTGCGACAGGATCGCGGCCGCATCCGCGTAGCCGAGCGCCGCCGGCCCGGTCAGGTTGAAGGCGCGGCCGTCGAAGCGGTCGCTGCGTAGCGCCGCGGCCGCGCTCGCCGCGATGTCGCGCACGTCGATGAAGCTGGTGCGGCCCTCGGCGGCGGGCACGGCGATGACGCCCTGCCGGATGCCGGCAAGCCAGAAGCTGTGGAAATTGTCGGCGAACCAGTTGGGCCGGAGGATCACGTGCGGCGTGCCGCTCCGCTCCAGCGCGATCTCGGCGCGGCGATAGGGGATGCTGTCGTCGGCATCGACGCCGAAGACCGACATCAGCACCACCTTCACGCGCCGCGCGGCGGCCGCCGCGGTCACCGTGCCGAGCAGGCGCTCGATGTCGAGATGTCCGGCCGGCAGCAGGATGAAGGCGCGGTCCACGCCCTCGAAGGCGGGCCCGTGCGTGGCGGCGTCGGCGAGGTCGAAGCGCACTGCCTCGGCCCCCGCGACGGGGGTGGCGTTGCGGGTCGCCGCCTTCACCGCCTCCCCGGCGGCGAGGAGGTTTGCGACGAGGGGGGTGCCGACGGTGCCCGTGGCACCGAGGACGAGGATCTTGCCGGCCATGGCATGCTGCTCCGCGCGATGGGTCTCCGAGGAACTTGGTATCTTTCGGAAACCTGATTACGATGGGGAAGCAGATAGAAAGCCGGCGGATCGCTGTGAAGAAGGCACCATGACGTCACCAGGTCACCCGGAGGAAACCACCCCCGCATCGCCACCCGTCGTGCCTCCCTACGACGTCTACTGCGAGGCCTGTCCGACGCGCCTCGTGCTCGATCGCCTCGCCGACAAATGGGTGGTGCTCATCCTCGGCCGGCTCGCGCTGCGGCCGATGCGCTTCAACCAGCTGCGACGCGACATCCAGGGCGTCTCGCAGAAGGTGCTGTCGCAGACGCTGAAGAAGCTGGAGCGCGACGGACTGCTGCATCGCCGCGCCTTCGCGACGGTGCCCGTCACGGTCGAGTACTCGATCACCCCGCTCGGCGAGACGCTGGCCGCGCGCATCGCCGAGATCGCACGCTGGGCGGAGCAGCACATCGAGGCGGTGATGGAAGCGCAGCGCCGCTACGACGCCGCCGGCGCGCGATGATTGCCGGACGCGTCCCTGGCGCGGGCATCGCGTCGCGGAGCCGCCGCGCCAGAAACGCACGCGCGGCCAGCCACATGCCAGCGCGCTACGGGCCTCCGCCGGGCGCGAGGCGCAGGGCGGCGGCGGCGCTGATCTCCCGGCGCCGCTCTGCCGTCGCGGACGGCCATTCCCCGATCTCATGGGCCAGCCTGCCGCAATCGCGGCACAGCCCGGCCGCGGCGTCGTAACTGCAGGTGCCGCGGCAGGGCGACGCGACGCTTCTGCCCCCGGCCTGCCGTTCATCGCTTGGTGTCATGACGTTCCGGCACATTGGCCTTTCGCGACACCCAGCGCCACAGGCGCGCCCCGCCCCGGCGCCGTCATCGAGGCTGGCCAGTCGGGGTGCCGGGAACAGGTGCCACTCCGCGTACTGGCCCGCCCCCGCATGCTGCGGTCGGCGTCGCGCGCCAAACCGCTCGTCAGGTGCAGGCCGGACGATCCGGGTCGACCGATGGCCTGCAGGATGGGGGAGAGGAAGGGCTTCGCGGCAACAGCCCGCCGGATGCTTCGGTTTCCGGTGGAGGCACGTTCCAAAGGCGCGGCAATGCCGGCGCGATCGAGGTTGGCGGCGCCAAGGGCCTGGTGCGGCGTGTTCGGGCGGGGCGGCGGAAATCTGGCGGGGCGAGATGAGCCGGAGATCAACGGTCTCTGCAAACCTACCGGGCCGCTGTTTGATGCATGGGCGGCCCGACAGACAGCGATGGATCACTTCCGCCCGCTGACCTCACGCGCGGAGCGCATCGGTGGCGAGGGCAAGCCGAAATCCTCCGCGTCGCCCAGCCAGGACAGCCTCCCTTGCGCGTTCTCCGCGCAAATCTCGACGTCAACAGAAGCGCAGTACAGCGCGTTCACCAGCGCCTGCATGGCATCCTCACCGCCAAACTGCCCTTTTCGGTTCGTCAGAGGACCTACGATCTCGTAGGCGCAGAACCAGCAGTCGCCTTCGGGCGCAAGTGTCGGACGGCCAATCCTGACATGGAATTGTGGCTTGCCATCGACTTCCATGACCCGGGAGGCGATGACGTCGATGGGCGCGTCACTTGGAATATTGGACATCTTGAACTACCTCCCGATCATGAGCGGTGGAATGTATGAACCGCGTCCACATTGCGCATAGCGTTCCATGGCACTGGCCCAGCAGGATCGCCTCACGGCTGGCGAGGGCAAGGTACGGCAAACCATCTGATCACGCACAAGTTGGGCGTCGCAGGCAGCGCTTCTTGCGTCAGCGATGGCTATGGAGCGCTCCACCTCGCTACCCTCGACGATGGCAGGACTGGGATCTTCGTTGTCCCCGCCCGCGGGATCAGCGCGCGTGTGGGCAGAGACGGTTACGGGTTTGCCCTCTACCGTTCTGACGTAGCTCCGCACATTTACAATACCGGCCTCGCTCCCGATGCCAGGAGGTGTCGACGCGCTGCGTGCGGGTGGGTGGGTACCGAGAAGTGGTCTTCTGGCGAGCGCTGGGGAGCTTTCGATAGCTGCCGCGCGGTCTGGAATTGCAGCAGATGACAGCCCGCCCATGAGAGGCCTCCGTGTTCGAAGACAAAACATGCATCAATATAGGAAAATTTTCAAGAACGAAATTAGAACATTGCGCCTGAGCAAAGGCTACAGCCTCCCCCCAGCGCTTGCCGGACAAGGCCAAGGTGGACAGCCCAAACACAATCACTGCCGGTTGGGGCTGCCCAGGGTAGTCGTCATGAGGAAACTAACCACTGTGGCCCTTATGAGCGAAGGAAGGGCGCTCAGTTGGATGGCTTTGCGTAGGTTCCTGCTCGGCTTCGCCGCGAGGCTGCGCGAGCCAGAGCGAAAAGCAGCGTAGCGGTGCGAACCAGAGCGAAACTGGCGGAGAGGGTGTCTGCCATATTCAAGACTAAGCCTGTCTAGGACCGTCCTGTATCCCGCCTTTTACATTGCATTCTGACGAACCAATAATCTACACCCGTCTAGCCCGATTTAATCCTACCCCCGTCCTTCGCGGGGGTATGAATGGGGGTAGAGCGGTGAGGTTCAGGAATGGGTAGGGCGATTGGGAACCTAACCGCCGTCATGGTGAAGGCGCTTCGCCACGATCCTGCGAAGGGCAAGCGGCCCGTGCGTTTCCCGGATGGTGGCAACCTCTATTTGCAGGTTGCGGCCGGCGGTTCGAAGTCCTGGCTGTTCCGCTACACCCTGCACGGCAAGCCCCGCGAGATGGGCTTAGGCCCCGTGGGGGAACCGCCGGCCGGCGTGCCGCTGGCCGAGGCCCGCAAGCGTGCTGCGGCTGCCCGCGCAATGTTGGACGAAGGCCGCGACCCCATCGCGGAGCGTGAGGCGCAGCGCGAAAAGACGAAGCGCGACACGGCAGAGGCCACCGCGCGCACCTTCGAAGCCGCCGCCCGCGCCCTGGTAGAGACGAAGCGCGCCGGCTGGCGCAGCGCGAAGCACGCCGCGCAATGGCTCGCCACGCTGGAACAACATGCCTTCCCGACCATCGGAAAGAAGGCGGTGGCAGCTATCGGAACGGATGACGTGCTGGCGGTGCTGCGCCCGATTTGGGACCGCACTCCCGAGACGGCTTCGCGGCTGCGCCAGCGTATTGAGGCGGTGCTAGACGATGCCCGCGTGAAGGGATGGCGCTCCGATACGCTCGCAAATCCGGCCCGGTGGAAGGGGCATCTTTCCGCAACGCTGCCCTCGCCCCGAAAGGTGCGCCCGGTGGCGCACCACCCTTCCCTTCCCTGGCAGCAAATGGGCGCCTTCATGGCTGCGCTTGCCGAGCGGGACGGAATGGCCGCGAGGGCGCTGCGCTTCGCTATCCTGACGGGCAGCCGCACGGGCGCGGTGCGCCTGATGCAATGGCGCGAGATAGACCTCGCCGCGAAGGTGTGGACGGCACCGGCTGCGAATATGAAAACGAAGAAGCCCCACCGCACACCGCTTGCCCCTGCCGCGTTGGCGCTGTTGGAGGCGGTGCGCCCGCTGGCGAAGAAGCCGAGCGACCTTGTATTCCCCGGCGCCCGTGCAGGCCGCCCGCTGTCAGATATGGCGCTGTCCATGTTGGTGCGCGGCATGGCGTGTGACGGGCTGGCCGAGCATGAGCCGCCGCGCTGGCGGGACATTGAAGGCCGCCCGGTGGTGCCGCATGGCTTCCGCGCGACCTTCAAGGGATGGAGCCTCGCGGCCGGCTATCCCGACCCGCTTTCCGAACTGGCGCTAGCCCATGCTGATAAGGACAAGGTGCGCGCCGCCTATGCGCGCGAGGACATGCTTGAACAGCGCCGGCCAATGATGGACGCGTGGGGTGAGCATTGCGCCAAGACACCCGCCGCCCCTGCCAGCCTCGCCGCTGCTCGCGCCAAGCGGGCGACGGGCAACGGCTGACGCCATGGCCGCGCGCATTGCATCCCATGCCGTTTTCACCGGCAACGGTGGCAACGGTGGCAACGGTGGCAACAACCGCAGAAATCCGGGGCTTTCAAGCGTTGCCAGTAGCGTTGTCACTGGTGGCAACGGTGGCAACGCCAAGCATCCGAGCCGCGGCGGCTTCCGCGGCAATGAGGGCGCCCCGTCCCGGTGGTGAAAGCATCGGGCGGCGGCTCGAACAAATTTGGCAGCAATCCGGAGGCTGCGTTCTATCTCGGATCCTCATCACGGCTGTTGCGGGTTTCACGAGTGATTGGCTTCAGCCCGCCCACCTCCATGCGCGCCATCCGGCAACATCTTTTTCGCTCCCGCTGCCGCAAACGTCCGCATCGCATCATGTGGCGCTATCGGATTGGTCGAAGCTCAAGCGGCGCGATGACCCGATACAGCCGCGCGAACCCCTCATCAGCAAGCGCCTCAAGGCCTTCGGGAAGGGCATTAGTCGGCACCCCATCCGCATCCAGAAGCAGCAGGTGTGTGAACACGCCACGCCAATCGCGGCCGTCGCGGGCGGCGCGAAGTTCTGTCACCGACGGCGGTTGATCAAAGGCTACCGACCAGGCCCGCCAGGGTTCCAAGACGCGCACAGGCTGCTTGCCAGCAGTGCTGAACAGGCCGGGCACGAATGCTCCACGCAGGTTCACAGCACGATGGCCCAGATGCATATGCAGAGGCCAGTCAATGGCAAGGCGCATGCCGCGTGGCCGATCCTTATTGCCCTCCGCTCCGGCACTAACAGGTAGCAGGATGCTGCCCACCGGCAGGCGGGAAACGGCACGATCTACGGCGGCAATCTCAGCCGCGCCGCGCCGCCAAATGTCGGCTTTCCACACGGCCTTCGCAGTCCCAACAGCGACGAGCATCGCCGCAGCGCCGGCGATCGCGCGCGACATGGGCCACGGGCCTGGCCGCAGAGCCGCGAGCAGGCAAATTAGGCTGAGCCACGCGCAACGAAACTCGATCTGCGTCGTATCGCCAATGCTTGATGGGAGGATCACCGCGGCGACGATGAGTACACCGGCCAGGAGCGCAAGCCCCGCATGTTGCACAAGCCGACCTGCGCGCGCCATTGCCGTCGCGAGCAAGACAAGAACCAGCGCGAGCGCCACGCCTTCGGCGACAGCGTAGACAAGGAATGGGAGCAGCGGCACGAGGACCTTGGCCTTAGCCTGCCAAGTCCAAAAGACGAAATTAGTTGTCCCCTCACCGGCGACGCCGGGCGGGCTTTCGGCGATATGCATGAGAGCGGCGACCGCGAGCACGATAGGCGCAGCGCCAAGACATGCGCGCCTCAAGGCACGCAGCCACGACAGGCGACACGTTGGATACCGCTCGCCAAAGGCGAGCGCACCGGCGAGTCCGGCAAGGGCGGCTGCGCCCGCTAAATGAATGACAAAGATGGCCGCCCCCGCCACCGTTACTACGACTGTACGCACGAGCAGCCGTGGTTGTGTGGCTGCCAGCGCAGCCGCAGTCAGCAAGGCAGCACCGATGGCTATTTGCTGGTTGAGGAAGCCGGCGGCGAAATTGATGTTCCAGGCTAACACCGGGATCGGGAGTAGCCCCAAATGCCACGCTCCCGCCACGATGCGCCCGAGAGCAAGCGCGCCCGCGATGGGCATGAGCAGCGCGAACGCCACGGCCAACCGACCCACAGCCTCAACACCAATGGTCGGTGCGAGCACGAGGGCAAGCAAGTCCACGCCGATGTTCGTCGAAGCGCGTGCCCAATCCACAACGTAGAATGCATTGAGCGGGGGTTCGGCAGCGCCTCCCGCGATAAGCCAAAGGCGTGCCAAGTGGTTAGGGTAGTCCACCAGCGGCGGTACCGGTGCCACGAAGAGCGGTACGCAGGACATGCAGACAAGGATGAATAGCGCGACCGGAACTACATACTGGCGATGCACAGGAACGCCTCGCGCGATCACGCCGTCCACCGTGCATTGACCCCTTCACACCGCAGCACCCTCCCGCCCCGGACCAGCGAGGGATTGTCGGCGCACCAGTGCACCATGACGGCTTGCAGGGCCCCGAGCGCGATTCCGATACGCATGGCTTCGCCTCCCCCTGCAGCAGACTGCAGACAAGTTCGCGCTGCTCTCGCGGCTAATGCCGAGGCGCCGTGCCAGGCCCCGAAGGTCCGCTTGAGTGCACTTTGTCGCGACGGACCGCCTCCGTCGTGCGGGCGCTCCCGTGCAGAACCACCCCGTTCGCACGCCCTTTTCGTATCTACAAGTGACTGTACCGCCAAAGTCTAGTTAAGAACATCAAGATGAACGGAAACACTCTTTTCGGAAATGCATTGGATATATTAATCATTATATTCCGCACCCCGAATACTGAGTAGAGATCTGTGGTATCATGCCCGGCGGCGTAAGCCCAAACAACGCGCGCCGCGACAATATGGCTGTTAGGTTGTTTTGCGATCTACGACACCCGCCCAGGTATGCCGCACTCGCCGAGGAAGCTACTGCCCTTTGCCAACACTACTTTGGCAGAAACAGTTAGGCGGCGGCTGATATAAGGTTGCCTCGGTGGAGTCCGCGACGCGACAGACGGCAAGAGCGCCCTGATCCGGCCGTTTTTTCGAGCCGAGCGCGCGAAGCCCGATCCCACATGCGCTGAGGATGCCGCCCGGCAATTGGCGCGCGTAGCCATCAATTCCTGGCGAGAAAAGCGCCACGCGCGCCGCGGGGCCGATGCGGTGGCGTGACGCGCCCGCGTCTCGCTAGTCTGACTATCGGCGGGGCAAGGGCCGGCCAGCCCGCGCGGAACTCCGAACCGCGCAGCCCCGCCGCCTTCCTTTCGGAGAGCGCATCGGAGGCGCTGAATGTCGGACGAAGAAAAGCCCGCCCCCACCGATGGAGGCAGCGCGCCCCCTGAGGTATCACCGCCGGACCTTGGCGAGTGGGGCTCGAATTATCTCGATTCATTGTGGGATGCGCTGCACCTCTACGCCGAGACACCAGAACAGTTTTCGGGCGCGCTTGCTGCTCTTGTTTTCCACGCTCGCCATTTACGCCCCGAGCATCACGCCGAACTGGCGGACTTGATCCGCACCCCGTTCAAGCGACCGCGCGGGCGAAGCCCCAACCGCTCACGACAAGAAGAAATCTGGCACCGCTATTTCTTCCTGGGCCCACGCACACCGCGCACACAGGCAATCGACGAGATAGCGGCGGACTATAATTTGAGCCATGACGCGGCTGAGAAGGCCTACGATAGAGCGAAGCGTTATTTCTCGGGACGCTGACGTCGCCGACATAAATCGCTGATTTGGTGGTGTGGCTTCGCGCTCGTCCATGTGAATAATCCAGCGCCGTTCACCCCCATAGGGAGACGGCCAAATGCCTTCTGATCTTTCCGAACCTCGCCGCCGCAAGCCCCTTCCGCCTGCGCCTTCATTCGCGGCAGACGCCGCGCTATTGACCGCCGCGGAAGGCGCGGCGGTCGCGCGAATTGGCGTCAGCACATTTTGGCTTCGCGTGAAGGAAGGGCGCTTCCCGCCGCCAATTTACATTGGCGCCAAGTCGCCGCGCTGGCGCCTGTCGGAACTGCGCGCCGCGCTTGGGGTGGCAGCCTGATGCGCGCCGCCCTGAGCCTCGCCGCCCCATCCCTCGCGCTGCTTGCCCTGCTGTTGCTGGTCGGGCTGGCGCGCTTCGCCACCACCTAATGAAACGCCCGGCGCGCTCGATGGAGCGCAGCCGGGCGAGGGAACAAGAGCGCGATTACTGGCACGCCCGATATAGGGCAAAGCGCCATCCCTCGCTAGCGTTTGCTGCGGTTTCCGCGAGCGTCCCGGCCGGGCTGAAAGAGCCGAGACATGGAACCTTCAACCACCTGCACCGCGCCGCTGCGCGCGCTGCTGAGTGAGGCCGCATCCCTGCGCCTTCGCGGCGATCACGGTGCCGCCGAAATCGTGGAAGCGGACGCCCTGCGCGCCTTGCGCGCGGCGCCGACACCCGAGCGCGCGGAGGCCCGGCAATGATCGGGGCGATATCCGACCGCGCCCGGATAAGCGCCGTCATCGGCTGGCAGGAAGCCGCAGGCTATGGCTTCCGCAACGCGCTCTATCGCGCCGTCTTGGCGGGCGACCTCGCCCTGGTCGAACTGCTTCCGCGAAGCCGCCTGCCGCGCGAGGCGCTATGGAGCAAGGCGCCCACCGTTATTGTCGTGGGCGACGATGCCGGCATCTCAAGCGGACCGGCGGACTTCCCCGATGCGGGCAGGCTTTTCCCCTGGGCGCCGCGGGTGATGATCCACGCGGCCGGCGGGGAACTGCGGCACTACGAATGGGTAGTGGCTGCCGCGCAAATCTTCCGGCGGGTGCTGCTGATCGAAACAACGACCGCAGCGGAGCCCGCATGGATGGACCTTGCGGAGCGCGAGCGGGATCGCCGCGCGAGCGAGGGGCTTCCGCCGCTTGGCGTGCTGCTGATCCAGGTTCCGGAAGACCTGCCGCCGCATCCCGTCCCGCCGTCTTGGTGCAGGGGGGATGCGCCATGAGCGGCGATCCCATGGCGACGCTGCGAGCGGCGCTCGCCCGGCAAGACCTGTCCCCAAAGGCGCGCGCCTTCCTTCAGGACGTGGCGAGGCGAGCGCCATGGGGCGGGATGACAGCCCGCCAGGCCGCGGCGGTGCGACGCATCGCAGAGGCCGAGCCGGCGCCGGACTTCGCCGCGATCAATCGAGCGGCCCGCGCCCGAGCCGAGGACGTGTGCCGCAGGCTGCTGCCCGGTGGTGCGCGCCACGGGAAGGAATGGGCGGCGGGCGACCTGTCCGGCGCTGCCGGCAAATCCCTGCGCGTGCGGCTGGAAGGCGACCGCGCGGGCGCCTGGATCGACAACGCGACAGGCGACAAGGGCGGGGACTTCGTGAGCCTCGCCGCTGCCGTCGCCCGCGTGCCGCAGGCCGATGCGGCGCGGCATCTCGCGCGGATGCTTGGGGCGGAGGCCAGCCAATGAGCGGCGCCCCCCTGCAAATCCGGGTGGAAGTGCTGCCCGAGCCGCGCCCGCATAAGCCGCGCGTGGTGGCCGTGGCCGCCGCTATCGGCCGTGCGCCGCTGCTGTCGGACCTCGACACCATGCCGCCGCCGCGCGGCGCGATGCTGCCATTTCCGCCCCCACCGAACGCCGCAGCCGACTTCGCGACCATCGCGCGGACAGCGCTCGAAATGGGCGGAACCGTCGCGCTGTTCGTCTCTCGCCATGACGCCGCCGCCGCCGAGCGGTGGCTTGAAAGCATCGAAACGGAGGCCGGCCGATGAACGACGCCGCCGATATGTTCGCGCCGCTGCCGTCCGGGCCGCAGCGCTCCACCACCGCAGGCAGCGAAGGCGCGACGAAAGCGCCGGACTGGAAGCCCGAACTCCCGGCGCCCGAGGAACCGCCGGCCGTGCCACGCCATCCCGCGCGCGGCACGCCCGCCGCGACGTGGATTTACCGAGACGCAGAGGGCCGCCCCCTTTTCATGGTGGCAAGGTTCAACCCGCCGGGGCGGCGCAAGGAAATCGTGCCCTACAGCTACGGCACGAAGGACGGCCGGCGCGGCTGGCATTGGCAGGGGCCGCCGTCGCCTTCCGCGCTTTACCGCCTGCCCGACCTCGCCGCCCGGCCGGCCGCGCCCGTGCTGGTAGTGGAAGGCGAAAAGGCCGCGGAGGCCGCCGCGGTGCTGTTCCCGTCGCATTGCGTGGCCACCTGGCAGGGAGGCGCCCAAGCGGTGGAGCGTGCCGACTGGAAGCCGCTTGCGGGCCGTGCGGTGGCCGTATGGCCGGATAACGACAAGCCCGGCGCCGACGCTGCCGCGGACGTGGTGAAGGCCCTGGGCGCTACCGGGGCGGCTTCCGTGGCGGTGGTGAAGATCCCCGCCGGATGGCCGGACAAATGGGATGTTGCCGACGCGCTGCCCGATGGCGTCACGGCGGATGCGTTGCGCGCGATGCTCGCTGAGGCCGAGCGCGCTGCGACTGAGGAAGCCGCCGCCGCTGCCGCATTGCCGCCGGGCTTTCGGCTGACGCCCGATGGGCTTTTCTTCGTGCCGCCGGGCGATGACGACGCGCAGCCCGCGCAGGTTTGCGGACCGTTGCGCGTGGTGGCCGCGACGAATGACGGCGCAGGCCGGGCTTGGGGCGCCTTACTCGAATGGAAGGACGGCGACGGGCGGCGCCATCAATGGGCGATGCCGCGCGCAATGCTGGCCGGCGACGGAACCGAGGTTCGCGCGCATCTGTTGGACGCGGGTTTGTTCCTCGCGCCGGGCAGGAAGGCCCGCGAACGGCTGGCAGAGTATCTGACACGCGCCGATCCGCCCGGCCGCGTGCGGGTAGTGGCGCGGCTTGGCTGGCACGGGACACCCGGCGCGCGCTGCTTCGTGCTGCCGGACGGCGCACTAGGTAGCGCCGACGCGGGCCGCGTGATGCTCCAAACCGAGCGGCCGGATGCGCTGCCGCCGCTGGTGCAGGCTGGCAGTCTTGCCGACTGGCAACGCGACGTGGCCGCGCTGGCGGTGGGAAACACTCGACTAGCCTTCGCCATCTGCACCGCGCTGGCCGCGCCGTTGCTGGCGCTGGTGAATGGCGAGGGCGGCGGCTTCCATCTGCGCGGGCCGTCATCTGTCGGCAAATCGACCGCGTTGCTCGCCGCCGGCAGCGTTTGGGGCGGCGGCGGCTTGCGCGGATGGGTGCGATCCTGGCGCACCACCGACAACGCTCTAGAGGCGGTGGCCGCCGCGCATTGCGACCTGCTTCTAGCCTTGGATGAAATGGGCGAGGCGCCCGCCGAGACGGTGGCCGCCTGCGCCTATGCGTTGGCCAATGGTGCCGGCAAGGGCCGCGCCACCCGCGACGGCAGCGCCCGCCGCATCGCGGAATGGCGCGTGCTGTTCCTATCGACTGGCGAGGAAGGGCTTGCCGATAGGCTGGCCGAGGCGCGCGGCGGGCCTAAGCGGGTGCGAGCCGGCCAGGAAGTGCGCGTGCTGGACGTGCCGGCCGATACGGGCGCCCATGGGCTTTTCGAGACGCTGCACGACCACGCGACCGCCGCGGCGCTAGCAGATGCCATCAAGGCCGCAGCCGGGCGCTACTACGGCACCGCAGGCCGAGCATGGCTCGAAATCCTGGCCGCCGATCCTGAGGGGATAGCAGCGCAGGCCCGCGAGGTGGTGGACGCCTTTATTGCCGCGCACGTTCCGCCTGATGCCGCCGGCCAGGTTCGCCGCGCCGTTGCACGGTTCGGGCTTGTCGCCGCTGCCGGTGAACTCGCCGCCGGGCTTGGCGTGCTGCCGTGGCAGCCGGGCGAAGCCGAGCGGGCCGCGGCGGCTTGCTTCATGGCATGGCGACGCAACCGGGCCGCTGGTGACGGCGCGGCCGAGGATGCCGCGGCGGTGGCCGCGGTGCGCGCCTTCGTGGCGGCGCACGGCAGCGCGCGCTTTCAGGTAGTGGGCGAGACCGAGACGACCGACGAAGCCCGCCCCGTCATTAACCGGGCTGGTTGGCGCAAGCGCGACGCGGACGGCTGGCGCTACCTGATCCAGCTCGACACGTGGAAGCGCGAGGTTGTCGCCGGCATGGACCCGGAGGCCGCGGCGCGTGCGTTGCGGGTGGCGGGCTTTCTCGTGCCGCAGAGCGAGACTGCGGAGCGCCATAGCCGCATGGAGCGCGTCGGAGAGCCGAAGCCCTTCCGCGTCTATGTGGTGCGGGACAGCATCCTATCCGGCGCGAGCAAGGCCGACGCCGAGGCAGAGGAATGACCGCGGCGCGCCCCGATCCGCTGGCAGGCTGGCGCGCAGCCCGTGCCGCCCGGATCGCCGCTGCGACCGTTGCCACCGTTGCCACCACGGGAAACGCGGTGGCAACGCCTGCAAAGGCTCGGGAAACCGCGGTTGTTGCCAGCGTTGCCACCGTTGCACCGGAAATCGAGCAAGATTGCATTGCGCGGCGACACCACAGGCCACCCGAGGCCCCGGACGCATGGGGGCTGACGGAGGCCGAACGCGCGGCGGCGCTGGCGAGGCTGGAAGCCGCTGCGGCTGTTCCTGCCCCGCCGCCGCCACCCGCGCCGCCCAGGCCCCTGCCGAACCCGCCGCGGCCGGCGGTGGCGTGGCACGCGATGGACTACGGCGCCGAGCGTGGCCGCGCCTTTGCGGCGGCGCGCCGGCAGCGGGGCGCCTGTCCAACCTGCGCCGGCCGGCGGTGGTGGCGACGCGCGGGAACTGATGAGCAACCGGACTGCCAGACCTGTCACCCGGCGCCACCGGGGCTGCCGGTTGAGGCTATCGAGACATGAGCGGAGAGCCGATGAACGCGGGGCAGGCTCGCCGCATCGGAAAGGCGGTGGCGCTGTTGGGCAGCCCGGTTGATGGCGAGGCCGTCGCCGCAGCGCGCGCCATCGGCCGAACGCTGGAAGCGGCCGGGATGGATTGGCCGGCCTTTGGCGCCGTGGTGGAAGCCGCATTGCGCCAGCGCGCGGCGCCGGCCTTCACCTTCGCGACGCTCGCGCCGAGGACGGCGCGCAAGCAAATGGGCTTCCTCGCCTGGCGCCCTGGCGTGACGCCTGCCGAGCGCGCTCGCATCGAATCGCTGCGCGCGCGGCTGTTGAAGGCGGAGCGCCTGATCCTCTCGGCCGAGGAAATCGGATGGCTTGATAGGCTTTGGCAGCGGGAGAACGGAGGCGGAGCGCCATGATCGGAACCGAAGGAATTACGCGCGCAGAGGCGCCCGCGCGCGAGGGCTGCGGCTGGTCAATCCTGCGGACCTGGCTGCCGACAGAAGCGCGGCGCGTGCCGCTGGTCTATGCCGAGGCCGAGGGGCCGGGCGGCGTGCGGCTGATCCTGACGGTGGCGCGGCTGCGCGGCGGGCGGCTTGAGGTAAGGCCGCCGCGCGGGCCGGATGGCGTGGGGGATGGCGTTATGCTGCCGGACGAAGCGCGCGACGGGCTGCGCGACCTCGTCGTCGCGGCGGTGCTGGCCGATCCGCAGGCGCGGGCAGCAATACGGCCGTGAGCGTGTCCAGCGCACTCGCCGAGCGATGCAAAGGTTTTTGCACCTGAAACTGAGATCCGGGCTGTGGTTCTCGATGTTCGGACTTTGCCGTCAACGGGCAGAGGAATGCATCTTGCGGTGAATCAAAAATGTAACTCGAACCGTCGTGTATCTGACGGGGATGAACAATAAGACGCTATGCGATTCAAAATCTATCTCGCTTTCCCTCGCGATCAGTGTCGCGGACGCATATCGACAGAGTCTTATGGATGGCATATCTGATAATATTGCAGAAGAGCGTATTCGTAATGCGTATCTGAATGCCGGCGGCTCGCCAGAAAATGCAGAAACGCAGCCCAAAGCTATAATTACCATCTTCCTGCGCATGTTTCCCGATTGGATGCTCGGCGGGCCACGCCGACCCTATTGGCGGCGAGAGTCAGAACTGGTGGTTCTGCCGACCAGCCACGCGACGGAAAGGCGCGATGCAATCGGCGCGCAGCAATTCAAAGCCTGCGCTTCACATTCCCGCGAGCCCGAAACGAGTTAGCCAATTCGACACGTTATCGCGATAACCCGCCATCGGATCGGACCGGAAGCGAACGGGAGAGCGCGATGGACACGAACGGATTGAGCCCAGCGGCGGTCAAGGCTTGGTGCGATGAACTGCGGCGCTCCAAGGCGCGCGTGGCCTTCTTGCGGGAGGAGTTGCCGGCGGTCATCGCGGAGAGCGGCGAAAAGGTTGCCGCCGCTATGCGCGTGGACCTCGACCGTCTCGAACTGCACGCCGCGATCCTCGAAGCGTGGCTCGTCACGCTGGGGGATGTGCAGTGCGGTTACTTGGCGAGCACCGCCTCGACCTGACGCGGAAGCGCTGTCCTGTCACATACGCAGGAGGCGCTCGATCACGTCATCAACGTCGAGCTCGTCGGGCCGCCCCGCGTCCGTAGCGTCGAACCAATCACGGATTGCGCACTCAAGGTCGGGGTGGAAGTCACCGAGAAACCAGCGTGCTGGCCATTGTCCACGCGGGACATATGCCCGCCTATCGCCATAGGCGAAGTGCACGCGGTCTTCGCTCATCCGATAGGTTAGCAATCGCTCCATAGCCGGACGCTTACGAACCGATTAGGGCAATTAATCAAGTGAAATGATTCTAATTTGCGCTGGGTCAAAGCAGGCAGGTTGCGAACCGCTGGCGTTCGCCAGAGCCCGACGGTCGAAGGCGGGATTGCGTTACGCTCGGCTACATGAACGCCCGCACCTTCCACACCCTCGACACCTGGCCGCGCGCGCTCGTTGTCGCGGTCGGGCAGGCATACCGGCAGAACGGCGCAGAGGGCACGCTAGAACCCGCCGGCTGGCACCGCATCCGGGACGCCTATCTCGCCGCCGGGGGCGACCCGGAAACCGCCGCGACGACCCCGAACAAGATCATTGCGACGCTATGCCGCGTTCACCCGGACTGGATGCACGGGCCGGCGCGGCGGTGGGTAGCGCGCCAAATGGGGCAAGCGCCGTGATGTGTTGAACCTCGTCATGCCGGTTCCGGGTGCAGATGATGCAGGACCATCTATCCCGATGCTGCCCCACCCAATGCTTCGATGGGGGTAGGGATGGGGGTTAGACTATGGCGCCGCTGAAAATTTTCTGAAATTACAATGCTGTAGCGGAAAAGACTGGCGGAGAGGGTGGGATTCGAACCCACGGTACAGTTGCCCGTACTTCGGTTTTCGAGACCGACCCGTTCGACCGCTCCGGCACCTCTCCGCATGCGCCTAGCCTTCGCCAGGCGCGCCCCGGTCGATGGGGAGGCGGCGATATACCCACCCGCCCGCCGCCGCGCAACGCCCACCACTGAGGCATCTGCCGGAATCGCGCCCGGCGCCGACCCAACTGGCGCCGGCAGGGCCGCGATCCACGCCCCGGCATGCCCCGGCCGGGCAGCAACGACGGCGGCACGCCGCGACGCTGACCTCGACCGTTGACGCCCGGCCCGCCCCGGCGCTATACGCCCCGCTCCCAACGGCGGCACCCGTGTGCCGCCGGCGGTCGTTTTCGGGCCCAGAACCCGCCAAACCGCCGTCATCCAGGCCGACTGACACACGAGTTCCGGGGCGACCCAATGACCTATGCAGTGATCCGCACCGGCGGCAAGCAGTACCGCGTCACCCCCGACGCCCTGCTGATCGTCGAAAAGCTTGAGGCCGAGCCCGGCTCGACCGTGACCTTCCACGACGTGCTCCTGCTGGGCAGCGAGGCCGGCCTCGCCGTCGGCGCGCCGACCGTGCCGGGCGCCTCCGTGACCGCGACGGTCGTCGACCAGACTCGCGGCGACAAGGTCCTCATCTTCAAGAAGCGCCGCCGCCAGAACAGCCGGCGCAAGAACGGCCACCGCCAGCACCAGACGGTGCTGAAGATCGCCGCCATCACCGCGGCGTAAGGAGCACCATCCATGGCGCACAAGAAGGCAGGCGGCTCGTCCCGCAACGGCCGCGACTCCGCAGGCAAGCGTCTCGGCGTGAAGCTGTTCGGCGGGCAGACGGTCGCCGCCGGCTCCATCATCGTGACCCAGCGCGGCACGAAGATGATCCCGGGCACCAATGTCTATGCCGGCCGGCAGCACAGCCTGCACGCGTCCGTGTCCGGCCGCGTCAAGTTCATCCGCAAGGCCGAGGGCCGCGTCCACGTGACCGTGGAGCCCGAGGCGCTGGCCGCCGAGTAACCGACGCCCCCATGGCGTCGTTGCAGCGGGGGCCGCAAGGCCCCCGTTCGCGTTTCAGGACCCCAAGATGAAGTTCCTCGACGAGGCCAAGGTCTACGTGAAGGCGGGCGATGGCGGCGACGGCGTCGTCGCCTTCCGGCGCGAGAAGTTCATCGAGTTCGGCGGCCCGGACGGCGGCAATGGCGGCAAGGGCGGCGACGTCGTCGCGGAAGCCGTCGAAGGCCTCAACACCCTGATCGACTTCCGCTACGCGCAGCACTTCAAGGCGCGCAAGGGCGGCAACGGCGCGGGCGCTGACCGCACCGGCGCGGGTTCCGACGACGTCGTGCTGAAGGTCCCCGTCGGCACCCAGATCCTGGCCGAGGACCGGGAGACGCTGCTCGCCGACCTCGACGCGCCGGGCAAGCGCGTGATCATCGCCAGGGGCGGCGATGGCGGCTTCGGCAACGCTAACTACAAGACCAGCACCAACCGCGCCCCGCGCCGTGCCGACAAGGGATGGCCGGGGGAGGAACGCTGGCTCTGGCTGCGGCTGAAGCTCATCGCCGATGCCGGCCTGGTCGGGCTGCCCAATGCCGGCAAGTCCACCTTCCTCGCCGCCGTCTCCGCCGCGAAGCCCAAGATCGCCGACTACCCCTTCACCACGCTCCATCCGCAACTCGGCGTGGTCCGGCTGAACGCGACCGAGGAATTCGTCCTCGCCGACATCCCCGGGCTGATCGAAGGCGCGCACGAAGGCGCCGGCCTGGGCGACCGCTTCCTCGGCCATGTCGAACGCTGCGCCGTCCTGCTGCACCTGATCGACGGCACGCAGGCCGACCCCGCCGGCGCCTACCGGACCATCCGCGGCGAGCTCGAGGGCTATGGGCACGGGCTGGTCGACAAGCCTGAGATCGTCGCGCTCAACAAGGCGGATGCGATGACGGCGCAGGCCCGCGCCTCCCGCGTCAAGGCGCTGGAACGCGCCTGCGGCCGCCCCGTGATGCTGATCAGCGGCGCGACGGGGGATGGCGTGCCGGGCGTGCTGCGCGCGCTGGCCGACACCATCGCCGCGCATCGTCGCGGGGACTGAGCACGCGACCGTGGCGCGCGGCCCGGCCGGCGCGCTATATCGTTGCGCATGTCGACCGGCCCGATGGGTGAGGACGCGGCCCGCCGCCTCCTGAACCGCGCCGCCTATGGCCCGCGGGCCGAGGAGGCCGCGGCGGTCGCGCGCATGTCCCGGCGTGAGTGGGTCGAGGCGCAGCTCGCGACACCGGCCAATGATGCAGCGCTCGACGCCCATCTCGCGCGCATGACGCTGCCGATCCGCTACGCGGCCGGCCCGGGCGAGCAGTTCGTCGAGGAGGAACGCCCGCTCGCCAGCCTCGCGATGACCCAGGCGCAGCGCTGGGCGCTTGGCGACAACCGCCGCCCGATCCCGTGGCAGGAACGCGACCGCCCGCGGCTCGACCTCATCGCCGCGACGATCGCGCGCAAGGTGCTCGCACGGGACCAGCTGCGCGAAAGGCTCGTCGAGTTCTGGCACGACCATTTCTCGGTCGCGGCGCAGGCCTCCATCCAGGTCTCGGTCTGCCTGCCCGACCACGACGCCCGCATCCGCCGGCACGCGCTCGGCAACTTTTCCGAACTGCTCGAGGCGATGGCGACGAGCCCGGCCATGCTCGTCTACCTCAACAACCGCTCCTCCCGCGCCGGCGCGCCGAACGAGAATTTTGCCCGCGAGCTGATGGAGCTGCACACGCTCGGCGCCGCGGCCTACCACCCGCAGGCGCGCGCCTGGCGCGACGTGCCGGGCGCGGCGGAAGGCCGCCCCGCCGGCTACCATGACGGCGATGTCTGGGAAGCGGCGCGCGCCTTCACCGGCTGGACGCTCGCCGCCGGCCAGCGCGTGGACGCCGCGCAGCTCCTGCCGCCCTCCGGCGCCTTCGCCTATGTCGAGCGCTGGCACGACGGCTACCAGAAGCGCGTGCTCGCGCAGGAACTGCCGCCCTTCGCGCCGGCGATGGCGCATGGGCGCGCGGTGCTCGCCGCCTGCGCCGCGCATCCCGCCACCGCGCGCCACGTCGCGACGAAGCTCGCCCGCTTCCTGGTGGGGGAAGCGCCGCCGCCGGCCGCCATCGCGCGTGCCGAGGCCGCCTTCCTCCGGCACCGGGAGGCGCCGGACCAGATCGCGCGCAGCGTCGCGGCCCTGCTCGACGGGCCCGAGGCGACCGATGCGGCGCAGGGGCGCATGCGCCGCCCGCTCGATGCGGTGGCCGCCGCCGCGCGCGGCCTCGCCATCCCGCTCACGCCGAAGCAGCAGTTCATCGACGAGATGGGCCGCGCCGGGCAGGCGCTGTTCGCCTGGCCCGCGCCGGACGGCCAGCCGGTCGATGCCGCCCCCTATCTCGGCGCCGGGGCGCTGCGCGCGCGCTGGGCGCTGCTGCTCGGCCTCGCGCAGGATTGGTGGCGCACCGGCGCGTCGCCGCTCGCGGCCGCGCTGGTCGGCCAGCCGGCGCTGCGCGCGGCGCGCAGCCTGGCCGCGCCGCTGCTCGGTCCGGCGAGCGAGGCCGCGATCGGCGCGATCGGCCGCGCCTGGGCCGCCGACCGGCGACCGGAAATCCCCCGCAACCCGCAGGAGGTCTCGCTGCTCGCCGGCCTCCTGCTGCTCGCCCCGGGGTTCCAGCGCACATGATCGCCCGCCTCGGCCGCCGCGAGCTGATCCGCGCCGGGCTCGGCGCCGCCCTGCTGCCGGGGCTGCGCGGCCTCGCCTTCGCCGGGCCCGCCACGGCGCACGCGCCGCTGATGGTCCTGGTGTTCCTGCGCGGCGGCATGGATTCGCTGCATTTCCTCTCCCCCGCCGACGACGCCGCCTTCGTCGAGATGCGCGCGGCGGAGCTGCGCACGGCGGCGGACGGCGCGCAGGCCGGCCACCGGCTGGACGCGCATCGCGGCATCGATTTCCGCCTGCATCGCGAGGCGACGGGGCTGGCCGAGATCTGGCGCGACCGCCGCCTCGCGCTCTGGCCCGCTGCCGGGCTGCCGGAACCGACGCGCAGCCATTTCGAGGCGCAGTCCCTCATGGCGACAGGGCGCGGGCGGTCGCGGGAGGCGCGCGGCGGCGGCTGGCTCGGCGCCTGGGCGGCAGCGCTCGGGCAGGATGTGCTGGCCGGCCCCTTCGCCCTGGCGGGCCAGGGCGGCCTGCCGCCCGAACTGGCAGGCGCGGCACGCGCGCTGTCCCTCCCCGCCCTGTCCGGCGGGCTCGCCTTGCCCGGCGGGCGGATCGGCGCACTGGCGATCGAGGCGCTGCACGCCGAAGGGCAGGACGCCGTCTCCCGCGCCGCGCGCGCGGCGATCGGCGACATGCGCGCGCTGGACGCGCTGCTGCCGCGCGATGGCGAAGGACGGATCACGCCCTATCGCCCGGCCAACGGCGCCGACTATGCCGGCGTGGGCGGCTTCGGCGCCGCGCTGGCGACGGTCGCGCAGGCGGCGAAGAGCCATCCCGGCCTCGTCGCCGCGCAGGTCGACCTCGGCGGCTGGGACACGCATGAGGGCCAGGGCTGGCGCCTGCCGGGCCTGGTGCGCACGCTCTCGCGCGGCCTGGCCGCCCTCGATGCCGACCTCGCCGGCCTGCCGCGCCGCTGGTGCGTGCTGGTGGCGAGCGAGTTCGGCCGCCGCCTGCGCGCGAACGGCAGCGGCGGCACCGACCATGGCCGCGCCGGCACGGTCATGGCCTTCGGGCGCGGCGGCGCGCTCGGCGGGCATTTCGGCGCCTGGCCGGGGCTGTCGCGGGATGCGCTGGAGGATGGCGTCGACCTCGCGGTCGCCGAGGATTACCGCGCGGTGTTCCGGCGAGTAATGGAAGATCTCGCGGGGCGGAGCGTGGTGTAGCGGGCGGCGTGCCGGCACCCGCGCAGCGCGGGGCCGGGCCGCGTCGCGCGACCCTCAACGCCGCCCCGCCCCCATGCTATTGCCCCGCCGCCATGTCAGACCCTGCCGCCCCCACCCTCGCCGGCGCGAAGCGCATCGTCGTCAAGATCGGTTCCGCCCTGGTGGTGGATGCGGACACCGCGGCGCCGCGCACGGCCTGGCTCGCCTCGGTCGCGGCGGATGTCGCGGCGCTGCGCGCGGCAGGCGCCGAGGTCGTGCTCGTCTCCTCCGGCGCGATCGCGCTGGCCCGCCGCGCGCTCGGCCTGACGCGCCGCGCCCTGCGGCTGGAGGAAAAGCAGGCGGCGGCCGCCGTCGGGCAGATCCGTCTCGCCGGCGCCTGGCAGGAAGCGCTCGCCGCGCATGGCATGAACGCGGCGCAGCTGCTGCTCACGCTCGAGGATTCCGAGGACCGGCGCCGCTACCTCAATGCGCGCGCGACGATCAGCACGCTGCTCGGCCTGGGCTGCGTGCCGGTCATCAACGAGAACGACACGGTCGCGACCGCCGAGATCCGCTTCGGCGACAATGACCGCCTCGCCGCGCGCGTCGCCGAGATGATCGGGGCGGATGCGCTCGTGCTGCTCTCGGACATCGACGGCCTGTACACCGCCGATCCGCGCAAGGATCCGGCCGCGGCGCACCTGCCGGCGGTCGAGCGCATCACGGACGAGATCATGGCCATGGGGGGCGAACCGCCGCCCGGCTATTCCTCGGGCGGCATGCGCACCAAGCTGATCGCCGCGCGCATCGCCACCGGCGCGGGCTGCGCCATGGCGATCGCGCTCGGCAAGCGGGACAATCCGCTCGCCGCGATGCTCGAAGGCGCGCGCTGCACCTGGTTCCTCGCCGCGCCGGAAGGCCGCACGGCGCGCAAGCGCTGGATCGCGGGCAGCCTCGCACCGCTGGGCGTGCTGCGGGTCGATGCCGGCGCGGCGCGGGCGCTGCTGCGCGGGTCGTCGCTGCTGCCCGCCGGCGTGCGCGCGGTGGAAGGGGATTTCGGGCGCGGCGATCCGCTCAGCGTGCAGGACGAATCCGGGCGCGAGGTCGCCCGCGGCCTGTCCGCCTACGACGCCGACGCCGCGCGGCAGATCGCCGGCCACCGCTCGGAAGAACTCGAGGCCATCCTGGGCTGGCGCGGGCGGGACGAGATCATCCACCGCGACGACCTGGTGCTGCTGGCGCCGGGCTGACCGCGCGGGGGGGCGTCCGTCCGCGGCCCAGAGCTGCACCCCGATGCGGCCCCTTCTTCCCGCCGCCCGCCCGTGCCAGAACCGCGGCCAAGACCAACGACACCGGGAAGACGCGCCATGACACAGCACACGTTCCGCCGCCGTGCCCTGCTCGCCGCCGCCACCCTGCCGCTCGCCGCCCCGGCGCTGGCGCAGGAAGGCTTCCCGACGCGACCGCTGCGCCTCGTCGTCGGCTTCACGCCCGGCGGCGCGACCGACATCTCCGCCCGCGCCATCGCGCCCAAGATGGGGGAAGTGCTGGGCCAGCCGGTGATCGTGGAGAACCGCCCCGGCGCCGGCAGCAACATCGCGACGGAAGTGGTGGCGCGCAGCCCGGCGGACGGGCACACGCTGCTGCTCGCGACGCTCGGTGCGCTGGTGGTCAGCCCGATGGTGATGCGCCTGCCGGTCGATCCGCTGCGCGACCTCGCGCCGATCTCGATCGCGGTCGACCTGTTCAACATCCTCGTCATCCCGCAGGACCGGCCCTGGCGCAGCACGGCGGACCTCGTCGCCGCGGCGAAGGCGGCGCCGGGGCGCCTGTCCTACGGCACCAGCGGCATCGCCGGCGGGCCGCACCTGGCGGGGCTGCTGTTCGACCGCATGGCGGGGGTCGAGACGACGGCGGTGCATTACCGCGGCGGCGGGCTGGTGGTCACGGACCTGCTCGCGGGTCGGGTCGACTTCTCCTTCGCGACCGCCGCCTCCGTCCTCACCCAGGTGCGCGAAGGCAAGGTGCGCGCGCTCGCCATCCCGCACCTCACGCGCTCCCGCCTCATGCCCGACATCCCCACGGTCGCCGAGACAGGCGTGCCCGGCTTCGACGTGCCCTCCTGGTACGCCGTGCTGGCGCCGCGCGGGACGCCGGACGCGGCGGTCGCGCGCATCAACGCCGCGATGCGCGTCGCACTCGCCGACCCCGAGGTCACCGCCACGCTCAACCGCAACGGGCTCGAACCACGCCACAGCACCCCAGCCCAGCTGGCCGCGGCGTGGGAGGAGGAGCGGGTGAAGTGGACGCCCATCATCCGCGAAAGCGGCATCCGCATCGAATAGCCCGCGCGGCTTGCGCGGCCGCGGCGCGCGGCCCAGCATCGGCGCTCCCGCCAAGGAAGCGACCCATGCGCCGCATCGCCGCCCTGCTGCTCTCGGCCGTCCTCGCCGCGCCGGCCGGCGCGCAGACGCTGCGCATCGGCATCGGCGCCGATCCGAACGTGCTCGACCCCGCCATGAGCGGATCCTTCGTCGAGCGCGTCGTCTTCTCCGCGCTCTGCGACAAGCTCGTCGATGTCGGGCCGGACCTGTCCTTCCGGCCGGAACTCGCCACGCGCTGGCAATGGGCGGCGGATGGGCTTTCGCTGACGCTCACGCTGCGTACCGATGCGCGCTTCCACGACGGCACGCCGCTCGATGCGGAGGCGGTGCGGATCAACCTCGAACGCTACCGCAGCGCGCGCGAATCCCGCCGCCGCGGGGAACTGCGCCCGGTCAGCGCGGTGGAGGCGCCGGCCCCCGACACCGTCGTGATCCGCCTGTCGGAACCCTTCGCGCCGCTGCTTTCGGTGCTGTCGGACCGCGCGGGCATGATCATGTCGCCCACGGCACTCGCGCGGCTGGGCGAGCGCATCCGCGACGAGCCCGTCTGCTCCGGCCCCTTCCGCCTGACGCGCCGCGTGCCGCAGGACCGCATCGAGATGGAGCGCTTCCCCGGCCATTGGAACGCCGGGAACATCCATGCCGAGCGGCTCGTCTTCCTGCCCATCCCCGACGGCACGGTTCGGCTGCTGAACCTGCGCGCCGGGCAGCTCGACATCATCGAGCGCCTGTCGCCGTCCGACGTGGCGGAGGCGCGGCGCGACCGGCGGCTGCAGGTGGTCGAGGCGACCGCCATCGCCTACCAGACCATGGCGATCAACACCGCGACGGGCGCGCTGCGCGATCCGCGGGTGCGGGAGGCGCTGGAGCGGAGCATCGACCGCGCCATCATCAACCAGGTGGCGCTGGAAGGGCTGTTCGTGCCCTCGAACCAGCCGGAGGCCCCCGGCACGCCCTATCATTTCGCCGAGCGCGCGCCGCCGCCGCGCGACCCGGCGCGCGCCCGCGCCCTGCTGCGCGAAGCCGGGCATGACCGCTTCGCCTTCACGCTGAAGGTCGCGAACACGCCGGTGGATTCGCAGGTCGCGCAGATCGTGCAGGCCATGGCGGCCGAGGGCGGCTTCGACATCCGCATCGAGACGCTGGAATCCAGCACCATGGTCGCCGCCACCCAGCGCGGGGACTACGACGCGGCCATCGTCATCTGGTCCGGCCGCCCGGACCCGGACGGCAACATCGCGATCTGGCTCGCCTCGGACGGTTTCCTCAACTGGGGCAAGTATGCCAGCGCCGAGGTCGATGCCGCCCTCGCCGCCGCACGCCGCAGCACGGACACCGCGACGCGGCGCGCGCAATACGGCCTGGCGGCGGATCGCTGGATGGCCGACCGGCCGCACCTGATCCTGTACCACCATCGCTGGTTCTGGGCGCTGCGCGCCGGGGTGCAGGGCTTCCAGCCGAGCCCGGACGGCATCATCCGCTTCGGCGGGCTGCGCCCGGGGCGCTGAGCCGCCACGCGACGGCCGCGCTTTCCCTCCGCCCCCCTTCTGGCCTAAGGCAGGGGGCAGGAGAGACCGCCGTGAACGCCATTCCCCAGGATGCCGCCCGCCTGCTCGACACCGCCGCCCGCGCCGCCCGCGCGGCCGCCGCGACGCTCGCGCGCGCGCCATCGGCGGCCAAGGACGCGGCGCTCGCCGCCGCCGCCGCGCGCCTGCGGGAAACCGCGCCGGCGCTGCTCGTCGCCAATGCGGCGGATCTCGAGGCCGCGCCCGACCTCACGCCCGCCTATCGCGACCGCGCGACGCTGACGCCCGCGCGGATCGAGGCCATCGCCGCCGGCCTCGAGCAGGTGGCGGCCCTTCCCGACCCGGTCGGGCGCGTGCTGGCGGAATGGACGCGGCCGAACGGGCTCGTCATCCGCCGCGTCGCGCAGCCGCTCGGCGTCATCGGCATGATCTTCGAAAGCCGCCCGAACGTGACGGCCGATGCCGGCGCGCTCTGCCTCAAGGCCGGATCGGCCGTGCTGCTGCGCGGCGGGTCGGAAAGCGCGCGCTCCGCCGCCGCCATCGCCGAGTGCCTGCGCCATGGCCTGCGCGTGGCGAAGCTGCCCGAGGATGCGGTGCAACTCGCCCCCACCCAGGACCGGGCCTTCGTCGGCGCTATGCTGCGCGCATCTGGCCTGATCGACCTGATCGTCCCGCGCGGCGGCAAGGGCCTGGTGACGCGGGTGATGGAGGAGGCGCGCGTGCCCGTCCTCGCCCATGCCGAGGGGCTCTGCCACACCTACATCCACGCGGCGGCCGATCCCGCCATGGCGCGGTCGATCCTGGCGAACGCCAAGATGCGCCGCACGGGCATCTGCGGCGCGACGGAGACGCTGCTGATCGACGCCGCCATCGCGCCTTCGCTGCTGCCGCTGCTGGTCGCCGACCTCGCCGCGCTGGGCTGCGCCTTCCGCGCCGAGGACCGCGCGCGCGCCATCTGCCCCGACCTGCCCGCCGCGACGGAACACGACTTCGCCACCGAATGGCTCGACGCCATGCTGTCGGTGAAGGTGGTGGACGGCGTCGAGGACGCGCTCGCCCACATCGCGCGCTTCGGGTCCGAGCACACCGAGGCGATCGTCACGCAGGACGAAGCCGCGGCGCGGGCCTTCCTCGACGGGCTCGGCTCGGCCGTCGGCATGTGGAACGCCTCCACCCAGTTCTGCGACGGGTTCGAGTTCGGCTTCGGGGCGGAGATCGGGATCGCCACCGGGCGGATGCATGCGCGCGGGCCGGTCGGGCTCGAGCAGCTCTGCACCTTCCGCTACCAGGTGATCGGGACCGGCCAGACGCGGCCGTGAGGCGCGCCGCCGCCGCGCTGCTCGCGACGCTGGCCGCCACGCCGGCGCACGCCGCCTGCGCGGAGATGGCCGATGTCGCGCGCTTCGCCCAGGCGCTGCTGGAACGCCGGCTGCCCGCGCCCTTCCCCGCGATGACGGAGACCGAGGCGCTCTGCGCGCAGGGGCGGCTCGTCGCGACGCTGGCGCAGCCCTGGGGCGACGTGTCCGGCCACGCGCTGGCGGCCGATGCCCTGCCGACGATCGCCGGCGCGCTGTTCCACGCCAACCTTCGCGCCATGTCGGGTGCCACGATCGAGGCGGCCTTCGCCGTCCGCCCGGCGGTCGCGCCCGGCCTGCTGCTGCGGATCGGCGAGGATGGGCGCGCGACCGCCGCGGCGCCCTATCTCGCGCTGCTCGACCTGGCCGCCGTGCAGGGCGCCGGGCGGCCGGCGCGCATCGCCGGCAATCTCGGCCTGCGGCTCGGCGTGATGGGGGCGGAGGCCGCGATGGACGCGGCCGAGGCGCCGATGGCGACGCTGATGGCCGATGGCGGCGTGATGGCGGCCGTGCTCGGCCTTGCCGCGTCGCCCGCCGCGCTGCTCGCGGATTTTTCCCGCGCGCGCGCCGCCGCCGGCCAGCCGCTACGCCCGGGGGATCTCGTCGCGCTGCTCGGTCCCGCCGCGCCGGTCGCCCCGCGGCCGGGCGAGTCCTGGCGGCTCGACATTCGGGGGCTGGGCGTCGTCGCGGTGCAGTTCCGCTGAAGCGCGCCGCGTCATTCGCTTGCGCGCTTGGAACGAGGCCCTTCCGCCGCGGCCCGGCGGGCCGGTAGCATCGCGGGCTCCGGAGGAACCAATCATGCGCGCACTGCTCACCGCCGTCCTGGTCGCCCTGCCACTCGCCGCGCAATCCGCCTGCCCGGACCAGGCGGCGATGGACCGCATTGCCGAGGCGCTGATGGCCAACAGGCCCTCTCCGCCCTTCGCCGGCCTGCGGACGCTCGAAGAAGGGCATTGCGCCCAGGAACGGCTGGTCGCGGCGCTGGTGCCCTCCTGGGGCTCGCTCGTCGGCTGGAAGGTGGGGCTGACCAGCGCGCCGGTGCAGCAGCGCTTCGGCGTGAACCAGCCGCTGCGCGGCATGCTGTTCGAAAGCAGCATCAGCCTGCGCGACGGCGCCGAGGTGCCTGCCCGGTTCGGCGCCGTGCCGGTCATCGAAAGCGACCTGCTGCTGCGCGTGCGCGACGCGGGCATCAACACAGCCGGGCGCGACCATGTCGCGATCCTGCGGCACCTCGATGCCGTGATTCCCTTCATCGAACTGCCGGACCTGACGCTGACCGGCGGCTTCACCGGGCCGAACCTGCTCGCCATCAATGTCGGCGCCCGGCTCGGCGTGATGGGCACGCCCATTCCGGTCGAGCCGACGCAAGCCTTCGCCGATCGGCTCGCGGCCATGACGGTGACGATGGTGGACGACCGCGGGCAGGAACGCGCGCGCGCGCAGGGCACCGCCGCGCTCGGCCATCCGCTCAACGTCATCGCCTTCCTGGTCGAGGACCTGGCGCGCGACGGGATGCGGCTGGAAGCGGGGCAGGTCGTCTCGGTCGCCGGCTATTCGCCGACCTTGCCGCTGGAAGCGGGGCGCACCTACACCGTGCGCTATGAAGGGCTTGCGCCCACGACGGTCAGCGTGAGCGTCCGCACGCGGTGAGGCCGGGCCGCTTCGGCGATTCCCGCGCGCGCCGCATCGGGCTGCTCGGCGGGTCCTTCAACCCGGCCCATGCGGGGCACCTGCATGTCGCGCGCATGGCGCTGCGCGCGCTGCGGCTCGACCAGCTCTGGCTGATGGTCTCGCCCGGCAATCCGCTGAAGCCGGTGGCGGGCATGGCGCCGCTGGGCGAACGCCTTGCCTCGGCACGGCGGCTCGAGGAAGGGGGGCGCATCATCGCCACCGACATCGAGCGTTCGCTCGGCACGCGCTACACGGCGGACACGCTGCGGCTGCTGCGCCGGCGGTTCCGCCGCGCGCGCTTCGTCTTCGTCATCGGCGCCGACAATCTCTGCCAGCTGCCGCGCTGGAAGGGCTGGCGCCGGATCGCGCGCGGCACGACGCTCGCGGTGCTGCCGCGGCCGGGCTTCACGCGCCGCGCCCTGGCGGGGCAGGCGGCCGCGGCGCTGCGCCGGCATCGCCGCGCGCCGGGTGCGCTCCTGGCGGAAAGGTTTGCGCCGCACGCGGCTTGGTGCTTGGTTCCGGCGCGAGAGCACGCCGCCTCCGCCACCGCCATCCGCGCGGCCCGGGCAGGAAGCGACACGGGCGAGAGGAGGGGGCCATAGCCCGCACGCCGAAGACCAGCGAGACGAAGCCGGCCGCCAAGGCGCCGGCGAAGGCAGCGCCTGCCAAGGCGAAGGCCGCGACGACGAAGGCCGCGACGACGAAGGCGAAGGCCAAGGCGGCCGAGGAGCCGGCGCGCAAGGCCACGGCCGCCAAGGCCGGCAAGGCGAAGGCCGCGCCGGCCAAGGCGCCGAAGCGCGCGACGGCCAGCGCCGCCACGAAGGCGGCGCCCGCGAAGGCGAAGGCAAAGCCCGCGGCAAAGCCCGCGCCAGCCAAGGCCACCGCGAAGCCGGCCGCCGCCAAGCCGAAGGCCGCCAAGGCGCCGACGGCCGCCGCGAAGCCGAAGGCCACCGCTGCCAAGCCGAAGGCCGCCGCGGCGACACCAAAGGCCGCGAAGGCGCCCGCGCGCGCGCCCGCCGCCGCCAAGGCGAAGGCCGCGCCCGCCACGACGAAGGCCGTGGCGCCGAAGGCGAAGCCGGCCAAGGCCGCGACGGGCAAGCCCGCTGCCAAGGCCAAGGCGCCCAAGGCCGAAGCCCCCGCCGCGCCCCGCCCCGCCCGGTCCCGCAAGCGGGAGAAGCTCACCCCCGACCGCCTCACCCTGCTCGTCGAGGCGGCGATGAAGAGCCTCGAGGACGACAAGGCGGAGAACATCGTCCTGCTCGATGTCACCGGCCGCGCCGACTACGCCGACCGGCTGATCATCGCGACAGGCATGGTCGAGCGGCAGCTGCAGGCCATGGCGACGCATCTGGACGAGGCGCTCGGCAAGGCCGGGCTGCAGCTGCGGCGGGACTCGATCCAGGCCTCCCCCGACTGGGTGCTGATCGATGCCGGCGACCTGGTGATCCACCTGTTCCGGCCCGAGGCGCGCGAGCTGTACCGGATCGAGCGCATGTGGGGCCCGGAAAGCCCGGGGGCCTCCGACGCCGCGCCCGGCTAGGATCCTCGCCGTCGGGCGCATGAAGGCGGGGCCGGAGGCGGCGCTCTACGCGCATTACGCCGCCCGGCTGCGCCCGCCGCCCGAGGTGACGGAAATCCCCGAGGCGCGCGGATCCGCCGCCGAGGTCCGCCGCCGCGAAGCCGCCGGCCTGCTCGCCACCCTGCCCGAGGACGCCGTCGCCATCGCCCTCGACCTCGGCGGCGAGGCGCCGGACAGCGAGGCCTTCGCCCGGCTGATCGCCCGCGCGGAGGAGGCGGGCAAGCAGCCCTTCTTCCTGATCGGCGGCGCCGAGGGGCTAGACCCTTCGGTGACGACGCGCGCGCGGCACGTCATCGCGCTCGGCCCGATGACCTGGCCGCATTTCCTGGTGCGCGGCATGCTCGCCGAACAGCTCTACCGCGCCCAGGCGATCCGCGCCGGCCACCCCTACCACCGCGCCTGGCGGCCGTGAGAGAGTGCCGCCCATGATCCTGCTCACCCTCGCCGCCATCCTCTGGGTCTTCGTCCATGTCGGCGTCTCCGGCACGCGGCTGCGGGATGCCGCGGTCGCGCGGCTGGGGGAGACAGGCTTCACCATCGGCTTCTCGGTCGCCTCCGTGGCCTCGATCGCGCTGCTGGCGCAGGCCTGGCAGGGGGCGGAGACGACACCGCTGTGGTTCGCACCCGCCTGGGCGCGCTGGATCATCGCCATCCTGATGCTGCCGGCCTTCCTGCTGTTTGCCTGCTCGCTGATCGGCAACCCGACGGCGATGGGCGGCGCCGGGCTGCTGGCCAAGGGGCCGCGCGGCATCCAGCGCGTCACGCGCCACCCGATGCTGTGGTCCTTCGCCATCTGGTCGGGGCTGCACATGCTGGGGAACGGGGACAGCGCGGCGCTGGTCTTCTTCGGCGCCTTCCTCGTCACCGCGCTCGCGGGCATGCCGTCGATCGACGCCAAGATGGCGCGGCGGCACGGGGAAGCCTGGGCCGGCTTCGCCGCCGCGTCCTCGATCCTGCCGGGGGGCGCGATCCTGGCCGGGCGGAACCGGCTGGACCTCGGGGAGATCGGCTGGCTCGCGCCGCTCGCCGGCCTCGTGCTCTGGGCGGGGTTCCTGCATGCCCACCGGCATGTCTTCGGGGTGCCGGCGCTGATCCTCGGCTGAGGGATTGCGGCGCGGGGCCCGCCGCCCCTATCTCCCCTCCACCCAGGGGAACAGCGGGACAGCATGATGCAGGAAGCCCTCACGGCCGCCGATACGGCCGACACGCCGCGCGCGCGCGCCGCGCGCCTCGTCGTCTCCGCCCCGTTCCAGCGCGCGGTCATCGCGCTGATCCTGTTCAACGCCGTGACGCTGGGGCTCGAGACCTCCGACAGCATCATGGCCGCCTGGGGCGACGTGCTGCACGTGGTGGACGCCACGCTGCTGTGGATCTTCACCGCCGAGCTGGCGCTGCGCATCTATGCCTTCCGCGGGCGCTTCTTCCGCGACCCCTGGGGGATCTTCGACCTGGTGGTGGTCGGCATCTCCTGGGCGCCGGATTCCGGGCCGCTCGCGGTGCTGCGGGCGCTGCGCGTCCTGCGCGTGCTGCGCCTCGTCTCCGTCGTGCCATCCCTGCGCAACGTGGTGGAGGCGATGCTCGCCGCCCTGCCCGGCATGGGATCGATCGTGCTGCTGATGCTGCTGATCTTCTACGTCTTCGCCGTCATGGCGGTGAAGCTGTTCGGTACGGGGATGGAGGAGCAGTTCGGCGACCTCGGCACCGCGCTGTTCACCCTGTTCCAGCTCATGGCCATGGACGATTTCGGCAACATCGTCCGCCAGGCGATGGAAAAGCAGCCGCTCGCCTGGCTGTTCTTCATCCCCTTCTCGGTCGTCGCCACCTTCGTCGTGCTGAACCTGTTCATCGGCGTGATCGTCGAGAGCATCCAGACGTTGCGCGAGCAGCGCGTCAGCGCCGACGCCGCCGCGGCGCAGGCGGCGTCGGATGCCGCCGCATCCTCCGCGCATGCCGACCAGGTCGCGCTGCTGGCCGAGATCCGCGCGCTGCGCGCCGAGGTCGCGGCCTTGCGGGAGGAGCGGAGCCGGGTCTAATGCCCCGCGCCCCCGCCCAGGACATCGCCATGCCCGCCACCCGCCCCCGCCCCGTCATGCTCGTCATCCTCGACGGCTGGGGCTGGCGGGAGGAGACGGCGGACAATGCCGTGCGCCAGGCCAGCACGCCCGCCTTCGACGCGCTCTGGGCGGGCTGCCCGCATGCCTTCCTGAAGACCTCCGGCGCCGATGTCGGCCTGCCGGAGGGCCAGATGGGCAATTCCGAGGTCGGGCACCTCAACATCGGCGCGGGCCGCGTCGTCATGCAGGACCTGCCGCGCATCGGCGCCGCGGTGGCCGATGGCTCGATCGCGCGCCTGCCGGCGCTGACGGGGCTGGTCGCGGCGCTCAAGGCCTCGGGCGGCACCTGCCACCTGATGGGGCTGCTGTCGCCCGGCGGGGTGCATTCGCACCAGGACCACGCGGAGGCGCTCGCGCGCATCCTGTCCGCGGAAGGCGTTCCGGTCGCGATCCATGCCTTCACCGATGGCCGCGACACCGCGCCCAAGGCGGCGCCCGACTTCCTCGCCCGCTTCGAGGCCGGCATCGCCGGGCTGCCCGGCGTGCGCATCGCGACCGTGATCGGCCGCTACTTCGCGATGGACCGCGACAATCGCTGGGAGCGCGTGCGGGCGGCCTACGCCGCCATGGCGGACGGCGACGGCGCGCGCGCGACGGATGCGCAGGCCGCCATCGCCGCGGCGCATGCGGCGGGCAAGACGGACGAGTTCATCCCCGCGACCGTCATCGGCGACTACGCCGGCATGCGCGACGGCGACGCGATCCTGTCCTTCAACTTCCGCGCCGACCGCGTGCGGCAGACGCTCGCCGCCTTCCTCGACCCCGGTTTTTCCGGCTTCGACCGCGGGCGGACGATCCGCTTCGCCGCCGCCGCCGGCATGACGGAATACAGCGAGGCGCTGAACGCCCACCTGTCCACGTTGTTCGCCCCGCAATCGATGGACGACATCCTCGGCGAGGTGGTCGCGAAGGCCGGGCTGCGCCAGCTCCGCATGGCGGAGACGGAGAAGTACCCGCACGTCACCTACTTCCTGAATGGCGGGGAGGAGACGCCCTTCGCGGTCGAGGACCGCATCCTCGTCCCCTCCCCCAAGGTCGCGACCTACGACCTGCAGCCGGAGATGTCGGCGCCGGAACTGACGGACAAGGCGCTCGCCGCGATCGGGACCGGCACCTACGACCTGATCGTGCTGAACTTCGCCAATGCCGACATGGTCGGCCACACCGGCAGCCTGGCCGCGGCGACCCGGGCGGTCGAGGCGGTGGATGCCGGGCTCGGCCGCATCGCGCAGGCGGTGCGCGCGGCGGGCGGCGCGCTGTTCGTCACGGCCGACCACGGCAATGCCGAGCTGATGCGCGACCCCGCCACCGGCGGCCCGCACACCGCGCACACCACGAACCCCGTCCCCGCCATCCTGATGGGCGGGCCGGACGGCGTGGGCCTTGCCGATGGCCGGCTGGCCGACATCGCGCCGACGCTGCTCGCGCTGATGGGCGTGGACCAGCCGGCGGCGATGACGGGACATTCGCTGCTGCGCCCGCCGCGCGCCGCCGCGGCGGACTGACGCGACCGGATCGACCGAGGGAGGACACAACAAAGATGATCACACGCCGCACCACGTTCGCGCTCGCCGGCGCGATGGGCCTGCCCGCCGCCGCGCGGGCGCAGGAATCCTGGCCGTCGCGCCCCGTCACCCTCGTCGTCCCCTGGGCGGCGGGCGGGTCGACCGACGCGGTCGCGCGCATCCTCGCCCAGCGCCTGACGCAGGACACGGGCCGGTCCTTCGTGGTGGACAACCGCACCGGGGCGAACGGCACGATCGGCTTCAATTCCGTCGCGCGCGCGCGGCCGGATGGCACGACGCTGCTCGTCAGCACCGTCTCGACCTACGCGATGGCGCCCTGGCTGTACCAGTTGCCCTACGACAACGAGCGCGACCTGATGGGCATCGGGCTGCTCGCCGCCATGCCGATCATCATGGTGGTGAACAAGGATTTCCCGGCGCGCACCCTGGCCGAGTTCGTCGAACTGGCGCGGCGGCCAGGGCACCGGATCACCTATGCGAATTCCGGCGCGGGGTCCTCGACGCATCTCGCGACCGAGTTGTTCCTGCAGGAAGCGCGGCTCGAGATCCCCGATATCGGCTATCGCGGCGGCGCCCCGGCGGTGCAGGCGGTGCTGGCGAACGAGACGCCGATGGTCTTCCAGGCCGCCTCCGGCATCCTGCCGCACATCCAGTCGGGCGCCTTCCGCGCGCTCGGCGTCGCCAGCCCGCAGCGCAGCCCGCTCGCGCCCGAGATCCCGACCTTCGCCGAACAGGGCTTCCCCGGCGTGATCGTCGAGGAACACATCGCCCTGCAGGCCCCGGCCGGCCTGCCGGCGGAGATCGTCCAGCGCGCCCACCAGGCGGCGAAGGCGGCGATGGAAGCGGCCGAGACGCGCCAGCGCCTGGCCACCCTGGCCGTGGTGCCCACGGTGACCGCGCCCGAGGCCTGGCCGGCCTATTTCGCCGCCGAGAACGCCAAGTGGCGGGACATGATCAGGGCGCGCAACATCCGCGTGCAGTAGCCGGCGCAATGGCTCGGACTCCGGCGGGGATGGTAAGCGCCGGGAAATGAGGTCAGGGCCGGGGCAGCGGACGGAGCGGCGGCGTCGCGGGGCGCGGGGGTGCCTCGGCGCCCTGGCCTTGCTCGCGCCGCTGGCCTTGCCGATCGGCCCTGTCCGCGCCCAGCCCTCCCAGGACGCGATCCAGGATGCGCGCCGCGCCGCCGAGGCCGAGCGCGCCGCCGCCGCCGAGGCCGCGCGCCTGGCGCGGGAAGCGGCGGAGGAGGAACGCGGCCTCGCCCGCCAGCGCATCGCCATGGCCGAGCGCGTGCAGCGCGCCGAGGCGATCCTGGATGAGGCGCAGGAGCGCGAGCGCGCCGCGACGCTCGCCGCCATCGCCGCTCGGCAGGAGACGGAGCGCCGCGCCGCGGCGCTGGCGCCGCTGATGCCGGTGATCCGCCGTCTTGCCCTGTGGCCCGCCGAAACCCTGCTCGCCGTGCCCGTGCCGCCGGAGGAAGCGCTGCGCGGAGTGATGGTGCTGCAGGGCGTCGCCCGGCAGGTGCAGCGGGAGGTCGAGGCGCTGCGCGCGGCAGGGGAGGAAGCCTCCCGCCGCGCCCGCGTCGCCGCGGCCGAGGCCGCGATGGTGACCGCGGCGCGGGAGGAGGCGATGCGCACCGCCCGCGCGCTCGATTCCGAGATCGCCGCGGCCCGGATGCGGGAGGCCGAGGCCCGGCAGGCCGAGCGCGAGGCCGGGCGCCGCGCGCAGGAGGCGCTGGCCCGCGCGGCGGACCTGGCCGAAATGCTCGCCCGGATCGAGCGCGACCGCGCCCGGGCCGCGGCCGAGGAAGCGGCGCGCGAAAGGGCCGAGTCCGCCGCCCGCGCCCGGGCCGAGCGCGCCGCCCGCCGCGCCGGCCGGCCGCTGCCCGAACCGCCGGAGGCGCCCGAACGCCCGGCCACGCTGGCCGCCGCGCCGGGGGCCGGGGCGCGCGCCCAGCCCGTCGCCGGCCGGGTCGTCCGCGCCTATGGGGAGGCGGCGGAGGCCGGGCCGGCGCGGGGGCAGACCATCGCCGCCCCCGCCGGCGCGCGGGTGGTCAGCCCCTGCCCCGGCCGGGCCGTGTTCAGCGGTCCTTTCCGAAGTTATGGCCTGTTGTTGATTGTGGAATGCGCGGATGGGCACCATGTCGTCCTTTCAGGCTTCGGGCGGCTCGACACCGCGGCCGGGGCCCGGCTGCTGGCCGGGGAACCGGTCGGCGTGATGGCGGAGGGGGAAGGCGGCCGCGCGCGGCTCTACCTGGAGCTGCGGCGGGACGGGCAGCCGCTGGATCCGCGGCCCTGGCTGGCCGGCGGTCGTGCCGGCGCCGGGTAACCGCAAGTTTCGGCGCGGTTTCGGGGGTGCACCTCGGGCCGCGTTGCGCTGTAGGATGTGAATTCGCGCCTGGGGCGAGCGCCCCGGGCGGACCGAGACGGAACGAATGGAAGGAAGTGGAATGCGGCGCAGGAGCGGGACGTTCGCGGCCGTTGGCGCGGCCTTCGCGGCAGGTGTCGTGGTGGGCCCGATGGTCGCCGCCTGGGCGCAGGATGGCGGCCGGGCGGAGACATACCGGCTGCTCAACCTGTTCGGCGACGTCTTCGAGCGAATCCGTGCCGAGTATGTGGAGCCGGTCAACGACCGCGACGCGATCGAGAACGCGATCCAGGGCATGCTGACCGGGCTCGACCCGCATTCCTCCTACATGAACCCGCGCATGTACCGCGACATGCAGGTGCAGACGCGCGGCGAGTTCGGCGGCCTCGGCATCGAGGTCACGCAGGAAGGCGGCTACATCAAGGTCATCAGCCCGATCGACGAGACGCCCGCCGCGCGCGCCGGCGTCCGTCCGGGCGACCTGATCACGCATCTCAACGGCAATTCCGTGCAGGGGCTGAGCCTGCAGGAAGCGGTCGAGCAGATGCGCGGGGAACGCGGCACCGCGATCCGCATCACCATCCGCCGCGAAGGCGCGGAACGCCCGATCGAGCTTTCCATCACCCGCGACGTGATCCGCCCGCAGGTGGTGCGCTTCCGCGTCGAGGGCGGGGACATCGGCTATATCCGCCTGACCTCCTTCAACGAGCAGACGGAAGCCGGGCTGCGGCGCGCCATGCAACAGATCCGCAGCCAGGCGGGCAACAACCTGCGCGGCCTCGTGCTCGACCTGCGCAACAATCCGGGCGGGCTGCTCGACCAGGCGGTGCAGATCTCGGACGACTTCCTCGACCAGGGGGAGATCGTCAGCACCCGCGCCCGCCGGCAGGAAGACGCGCAGCGCTGGAACGCGCGCGGCGGCGACATCGCGCAGGGCCTGCCGATGGTCGTGCTGATCAACGCGGGCTCGGCCTCGGCCAGCGAGATCGTGGCCGGCGCGCTGCAGGACCACCGCCGCGCCATCGTCATGGGCGTGAAGTCCTTCGGCAAGGGCAGCGTCCAGACCGTCATGCCCATCCCGGGCAACGGCGCCATCCGGCTGACCACGGCGCGCTACTACACGCCGTCCGGCCGCTCGATCCAGGCGACCGGCATCGAGCCCGACATCGAGGTGCTGGCGACGCGGGAAGACCCGCAGGCCACCACCGCCGCGCGCCGGGAACGCGAAGCCGACCTGCGCCGCGCGCTCCGCAACGAGGGCGGCGGCCAGCAGCAGCAGCCCCAGGCCGCGGCGCCGCCGCCCCCGCCGCTGAACCTGCCGGCCGGCGTGGCCGAGCGCGTGCAGCGTCAGCCGGCCGAAGGCGCGCCCGCCTTCGACCCCGCCCGGCCGGAAACCGACCACCAGTTGCAACAGGCGCTGGGCCTGCTGCGCGGCATCGCGGCGGCGCCGAACCCGCAGCGCCGCGCCGCGCGCTGAGCCGCCCCGGGGGGAAGGCGCCATGCGCATCCCCGGCTGGCGGGCGCTTGGCCTGTTCTGGGCCGTCGTGCTCGGCGGCGCCGGGGTCGGCGCGGCCTGGCTGAACAGCCTCGGCCCGCCGGACGCGCCCGCGGCGAGCGCCGCGGCGCCACCCGGACCGGCCCCCGGTCCGGTCGCGGCCGCGCCAGCCGCGCCAGCCGCCGAGCCC
>NZ_JAGIYZ010000023.1 GCF_017813355.1 Roseomonas nitratireducens | reverse complement strand
CGCGGGCGTGACGACGGGCGCGGCGGCGGGGGCGCGCGCGGCGCGCGCGGGCGGCGGCGCCCCGGCCGGCTGGCCGCGCAGCGTCGCGAGTTCCCGCGACTGCTGCTCGATCAGCCTCTCCTGCCGCGCGATGCGGTTCGCCTGGTCCTGCAACTGCCGCTGCTGCCGGTCGAGCATCTCGCGGATCGCGCGCAGCTCCTCCGCGGACTGGGCGGCGGCATCGGACGGTGTCAGCGACGCCGCGCCGGAGAGGATCATCGCGGCGCCGAGCCTGGCCGCCACACGCGCCTTGCCTGTCATCGAAACACCCTTCCTGCTGCCGATGTTCCCACCCGATCGCCGCCGGCGCGGTGCGTCCGCGCTCAGCGCTTCAGTTCGATGCCGTTCCTCTCGATCATCCGGTAGAAGGTGACCCGGGAGACGCCGAGCCGGCGCGCCGCCTGCGAGACCTGCCGCTGGCTCGCCTCGAGCGCGTCCAGCACCTGCTGGCGTTCCTCGGCCGAACCGGGCGCCGGGCGCATCGGCGCCGCCGGCGCCGTCGGCGGCACCGCCGCGCGCTCCCGCGGCGCGATGGGACCGAGGTCCAGGTCGGCGACCGAGAGCGGGCCGTCATTCGCCATCACGATCGCTCGTCGCAACACCGCGATCATCTGCCGGACATTGCCGGGCCAGGAATGGGCGCGCAGCGCCGCGAGCGCCTCGGGCGTGAAGCCCTGCGCCGGCCGGCCGCACTCGGCCGCGATGCGGCGGAGGAAGACGGTCGCGAGAAGCTCGATGTCGCCCACGCGCTCGCGCAGCGGCGGCATCTCCAGTGTCAGCACGGCGAGGCGGTAGAACAGGTCCTCGCGGAAGCGGCGCGCGGCCATCGCGTCGGCGAGCGGCACATGGGTCGCGGCGACGATGCGCGCATCGACGGGGATCGGCGCACGGCCGCCCACGCGGGTGACCTGCCCGTCCTGGAGGAAGCGCAGCAGGTGGCCCTGGATCTCGAGCGGCAGGTCGCCGATCTCATCGAGGAAGAGCGTGCCGCGATGGGCCATCTCGACATGGCCGGCGCGCCGTTCGGTCGCGCCGGTGAAGGCGCCCTTCTCGTGGCCGAACAACTCGCTCGAGACGAGGCTCGGCGGAAGGGCGGCGCAGTTGATGGCGACGAAGGGGCCGCCCGCGCGGTTCGAGCGCTCGTGGATCGCGCGCGCGGCGAGTTCCTTGCCGGTGCCGCTCTCGCCCGTGATCAGCACGGGGGATTCGACGGTCGCGTAGCGGCGGAGCCGGTCGAACACCTCGAGCATCGCGGGGCTCGCGCCGATCATGAAGTTGTCGGCGCCGACCGGTTCCGCCTCGGCGCGCGCGGCGGCGAAGGCCAGGTCCGCGGCGGGCCCCGGCTGCGCCGCGGCGACGGCCGCGCAGAGCCTTGCGCGCAGTCCCTGGTCGCGGGACGCGGCCTCCAGCAGGAGCCTCGCCGTCTCCTGCCTCGGCAATGCGGCGAGGGCATCGACGTTCAGGTCGGCGACGGGTGCACGCGTGTGGCCATCAGGCTTCAGCATCGACTGCTCCCCGTGCAGACGGACGCCCCCGGAGGCGAAGAGCAAACCAGGCACGCACACTTACGTGAGTCTGTTCTACTCATGGCTTTCACGAACGAGCGAACACTAGTGAAAACCTGTTCGTTGCCGCAAGAGTATTAATTTTTGGAGCCAGTCAACGTGCAGATAATTACTTGAGCACCACTTTAGCGTGCATGAAATGCCTCTTATTCACCCGTGGCGTCAGAGGACGTTGATCCAGAACATCACACGGCCGCGCCTTCATCGACGTGCTCGAAATCACGTTTCGGCGACGCAAGGCGCATCGGCAGGGGCCGCGTCGAATCGCGGCCTCCGCGGGAGCTTCATGCAGAGGGGTTCGAGGCGCGCGAAAGGCGCCGCGCGATCCGACGACCGCCGCCGTGTCGCCGGGGGCGGATCGCCAGATCGCGAGCCGGCCTCAGGCCGGGCGGAAGGTGATCGGCTTCGCGCCGTCCCACAGCACCGAGCGGCCGATCGTCGCGAGGCGATCGAGCCCCTCGCGGATCGTCAGCACGTGGTTGCCGGCGAGCTGGCCCGCCTTGGAGGCGAAGCAGGTCGGGCCATAGGCGATCAGGATCTCGGTCTCGCTGACGCCGCCGGGATAGACGATGACCTGGCCTGGCGCGGGATAGGAGGTCGCGTTCTCGAACCCGATCCCGAGGTCGAAGTCGCCCATCGGGATCCAGCACGCCTCGCCCGACCAGCGGACATGGATGATGCGGTTGCTGTAGGGGACGAAGTTGCGGAAGCGCGCGACGGTCTTGGGCGCGTCACGCTCCTCGTAGAAGGCTTCGAAAATCTCGCCGCCGATGTCGATGATGACGTCCGCCACGTGGGTGTCTCCGGTGCTGGTGGGTGGGCGGGTGTAGCCGGGAAGCACGGGGGAGGAGAACCTCCCCCGCATCCCCCTCCCTTCTTTGTCTTTCTGGTTCCAAAGAAGGTTGAGGGGGGTCTCGGGGGGAGAAGTTCCCTTCTCCCCCCGTCCCGTCAGGAATTCGGCCCGCGTTCCATCGCATAGGGCTGCCACCGACGCAGCCCGGACCCCGCCAGCACAGTCGGATTGACGCAGGACAGCGGCCACTTGCCCGACAACGTCAGCGCCAGCTCCTGCCCCACACGCCGCTTGCGCGCCGGGTCGAAGCGGGCGGAGGCGGAGGCGTTGTGCGGGGACAGGATCACGTTCGACATCGCGTGGAGGGGATTGCCGGGCTTGGTGGGCTCCACCTCGAACACGTCGAGGCCGGCGCCGGCGATCCACTTCTCCTGCAACGCCTTGACCAGCGCCGCCTCGTTCACCGTCGGCCCGCGCCCGGTGTTGATGAAGAGCGCATTCGGCTTCATGCGGCGGAAGTGCTGTTCCTTCATGAAGCCGCGGGATTCGGGCGTGTCCGGCAGGTGCATCGACACGAAGTCGGAGGTCGAGAGCACCTCGTCCAGGCTCGCCGGCTCCACGCCCAGGCCGGACATGGTCAGTTCCTCGACGAAGGGATCGAAGGCCTTCATGCGCAGGCCGAAGGCCGCGGCGCGCCGGGCGGTGGCGCGCGCGACGCGCCCGAAGGCGATGAAGCCGAGCGTCTGGCCCATCAGGCGCGGGATCTGCAGCAGCTGCGGCCGGCCTTCCGACCAGCGGCCCTCGCGCACCATGCGGTCCTGCTCGATGCAGCGGCGGTGCGTGGCCAGCAGCAGCATCATCGCGTGGTCGGCGACTTCCTCGATGAAGGTGTCGGGGCAGTTGGTGACGGGAATGCCCTTCGCGGTGGCGGCCGCGACATCCACGTAGTCCACGCCGACGGTGCCGAGCGCGATGTGGCGGCACTTCGTCAGCGCGTTGATCATCGCCGCGGTGAACTTCATGCCCTTGGCGTAGACGGCGTCCGCCGAGGGAGCCGCGGCGATGAAGCCTTCCTCGGTCGCGGGGCATTCCACGATCGTGGCGCCGAGGCCCTGCAGCGCCTCCATCTCGTATTCGTAGCCGCCGCCGGCGGTCGTGAAGGAGGCGCCGGCGGGCGTCAGGATGGTGTAGGTCGCCAAGGGTGGTTCTCCTGTTGCGGGAGCCTCACTCCTTCACCGCGCCGGTGAGGGAGGAGACGTAGTAGTCGACGAAGAAGGAATAGAAGATCGCGACCGGCAGCGAGCCGAGCAGCGAGCCCGCCATCAGCGCGCCCCACTGGTAGACGTCGCCCGTGACCAGTTCGGTGAGGATGGCCACCGGGACGGTCTTGTTCTCGCTGCTCTGGATGAAGGCGAGCGCGTAGATGAACTCGTTCCAGGACAGGGTGAAGGAGAAGATGCCCGCGCTGATCAGCCCCGGCACGGCGAGCGGCAGCGTGATCTGCCAAAGGATCTGCAGGCGCGTCGCGCCGTCGATCAGCGCGCATTCCTCCAGCTCGAACGGAATCGACTTGAAGTAGCCGATCAGCAGCCAGGTGCAGAACGGGATCAGGAAGGTCGGATAGACCAGGATCAGCGCGAGCGGGCTGTCGAACAGGCCGAGCTGGAACACCATGGTCGCGAGCGGGATGAACAGGATCGAGGGCGGCACTAGGTAGGCCAGGTAGATGCCCAGACCGACATACTGGCTGCCCTTGTAGCGCAGCCGCTGGATCGCATAGGCCGCGAGCGTGGAGGCCAGCAGCGACAGGAAGGTGGCGCAGACCGCCACGATCATCGTCGTCATCAGCCAGCGCGGATAGGCGGTGCCGAACAGCAGCAGCCGGATGTGGTCGAGCGTGGGCGAGGTGATCCAGAACGGGTTGTGCGTGTTGTAGTCGTACAGTTCCGCGTTCGGCTTGAAGGCCGTGATCGTCATCCAATAGAACGGGAACAGCAGGATGATCAGGAAGCAGGCCAGCGGCACGTAGATCGTGACCATGCGCCGGGACTTGCTGTCCCAGGTCATCGCCTCGGGCTGAGCAGAGGCGGCGTTGGTCTGCGGGGCTTCTGTGGTCGCGCTCATGGCCGGCCCCTCAATCGTTGGACTCGCCCTGCTGCCACTTCCGGCGCGCCAGGGCGAAGTAGGAGAAAAGGGTCGCGAAGACGAGGAACGGGATCATCGACACCGCGATCGCCGCGCCCTCCCCCAGCTGCCCGCCGGGGATGCCGCGCTGGAAGGCGAGCGTGGCCAGCAGGTGCGTCGAGTTCACCGGCCCGCCGCGCGTGATCGCGTAGACCAGCTGGAAGTCGGTGAAGGTGAAGATGATGCTGAAGGTCATCACGATCGCCAGGATCGGCAGCAGCATCGGGAAGGTGATGTAGCGGAAGCGCTGCCAGCCGGTGGAGCCGTCCAGCAGCGCGGCCTCGTACAGGCTGGGCGAGATGGTCTGCAGCCCCGCCAGCAGCGAGATCGCGACGAACGGGATGCCGCGCCAGACATTCGCCGCGATCAGCGACCAGCGCGCCGGCCAGGCGGTGTTGATGAAGTCAATGTTGGTCTCGCGCAGCCCAAGCTCGATGAATACCCACGAGATGATCGAGAATTGCGGGTTGTAGATCCACCAGAAGGCGACCGCCGTCAGCACCGTGGGGACGATCCAGGGCAGCAGGATGATCGCGCGCAGCATCGACTTGAAGGGCAGGTGGTTGTTGAGCAGCAGCGCCAGCCACAGCCCGAGGCCGAACTTCAGGACCGTCGCGACCCCCGTGTAGAACACGGAATAGAACACCGCGTTCCACCAGATCGGATCCTCGAGCATGAACTCGAAATTCTCGAGCCCGACCCAGCGGCCCGAGCGCCCGATGGTGGTGTCGGTGAAGGCCAGCCAGATGCCCAGGCCCAGCGGATAGGTCAGGAAGACCAGCAGCAGCCCGGCCGCGGGCAGCATGCACACGAAGACCAGGAAGGGCTTCCAGTCGAACAGCTTGGACAGCGCGGACTGCGCCTTCGCCTGGCGGACCCAGGCCTCTTCGGCGGTGACGGACATGCGCGATCCTCCCTGGTGTCCAGCCCGCCGGCGCCTGGACGCTTCGCAGCGACGCCGGCGGTGGGCAGGCCACCCAAAAGCAGCTGCCTCCGGCGGCGCCGTCGCGGCGCCGCCGGAGGCGGTCACGTCAGCGGCGGAAGATGCGCCGCGCGCGGCGCTCCGCCTCGCGCATCGCCGCCTCGGGCGTCGCCTGGCCGGCGGCGACGGAAGCGAACATCTGCACCAGCACGTATTCCGCATTGGCCTGGCCCGACGCCTCGGAAAGCGGGCCGCGGTAGCCGTTCCAGAACTTGTTGTTCATGCTGTCGCGGAAGATCGCGACCTTGGGATCGCTGGTCCACACCGCCGCGTCCTTGAAGGCGGTGAGCGGATGCGCCCAGTAGCCGAGGTTGGCGTTCAGCCAGGGCTCGTACTGCTCGCCTTCCATCATGTGCAGCAGGAAGGCCTTCGCCGCGTTCGGGAAGCGGCTGTGGCGGAACACCATGCCATTGAGGGTGAGCGGCGCCGAGGGCCAGGAATCCGCGACGCCGAGCGGCATGACCGAATGCTCGGTGTCGTCGGCGATGGCGCGCGTCGCCGGATCGTTCTTCAGCGCGAAGTACAGCGACACGCCGTTCGAGGTGACGAAGAGCGAGTTCGCCGCATAGGCCTGGTTGTTGGAGATGTCGCCCCAGGAGATGGTGCCGCCATCGACGAAGGTCGGGTACAGCTCGCGCAGGTAGTTCAGCGCGGCGAGCGTCTGCGGGCTGTTCACCGAGACCGCGCCGGCGGGGTCCGTGATGCCCGCGCCGTGCGACCACATCAGCCAGTTGGCGAAGCCGTTGCCGTCGCCGACCGCGTTGCCGAGCGCGAAGCCCGCGGGCTTGTTGGCGCGGCGCAGCCGGCGGCACATCTCGAGGAAGCCGGGCAGGTCGGTGGGCGGGGACTGGTAGCCCACCTCGTTCACCGCCGACTTGCGCCACACGAGCGGGCCGGCGGTGCCGCCGAAGGGCAGGCCGATCCAGTTGTTGCTGTTGTGGCGCTTGCCGTACTTCTCGCCCACGAACATCCAGCCGCCGTACTTGCGGCCGAGATACTCGGCCACGTCCGAGACCTCGATCAGCTTGTCGGCGTAGATGTGCGGCGCCTCGTTGAAGCCGATGATGATGTCCGGACCCGCGCCGGTGTTGGCGGTGACCGCGGTCTGCTGGTTGATGTCCTCCCAGCCCACGAAGTCGACGCGCACCTGCACGCCGGTCGCCTGCGTGAAGCGCGCGGCGGAGGCGCGGAACACTTCCTCGTCCGGCTGCACGAAGCGGACCGGGCGCAGCACGCGAAGCGTCGCACCGTTCTCGATCGCTAGGCGCGGCGCCGTCACGCTTGCATCGCCCTGCACCCGGTTCTGCGCCAGTGCCTGCCCGCCGGCGGCGAGGGCCGCCATGCCCGCGCCGGCGCCGAGGATGCTGCGACGTGTGATGATGTTTGCCATGTCGTTCCCTCTCCCTTGTGTTTGGCCCGGGCCAGCTAGAGACGCTGCCCGGTTGCCTTGTCGAACAGATGGATCAGCGACGGGTCCGGGCTGACGCGCAGCACCTCCCCATGTCGGGTGGAGATGCGTTCGCGGAAGGCGCCGAGCAGATGCGCGCCCCCCACATGCATCACCACCTGCGTCTCGGATCCCGTCGGCTCCAGCACGTTCACCACGCCCTCGAGCCCGTTCGGGTCCAGGCGCAGGTGTTCGGGCCGGATGCCGTAGACCACCTCGCCCGAGGTGGGCGCGCCGGCGGGCAGCGGCCAGGCGACGCCGCCCGGCCCCTGGAAGGCGCCGCCCTCGATCCGTCCCTCGATCATGTTCATCGCCGGCGAACCGATGAAGCCGGCCACGAAAAGGTTGGCGGGGCGGTCGTACAGTTCGAGCGGCGCGCCGGCCTGCTCGATGCGGCCATGGTTCATGACCACGATCAGGTCGGCCATGGTCATGGCCTCGATCTGATCGTGCGTGACGTAGACCGTCGTGACCTTCAGCCGCTGGTGCAGTTCCTTGATCTCGGATCGCATCTGCACGCGCAGCTTGGCGTCGAGGTTGGACAGCGGCTCGTCGAACAGGAAGACCTGCGGGTTGCGCACGATGGCGCGCCCCATCGCCACGCGCTGGCGCTGCCCGCCCGAAAGCTGGCGGGGGAAGCGGTGCAGCAGGTCGCCGAGGCCGAGGATCTTCGCGGCCTTCTGGACCTCCCGCTCCATCACCTCCTTCGGCGCGCCGGCCAGCTTCATGGAGAAGGCCATGTTCTGGAAAACGGTCATGTGCGGGTAGAGCGCGTAGTTCTGGAACACCATCGCGATGTCCCGGTCCTTGGGCGGGACATTGTTCACGACGCGCCCGCCGATCGCGATCTCGCCGCCCGAGATGTTCTCGAGCCCCGCGAGCATGCGCAGCAGCGTCGACTTGCCGCAGCCCGAGGGGCCGACGAGCACGACGAACTGCCCGTCCTCGATGCCGACGGAGACCCCGTGCAGGATCTTCGTGCTGCCGAAGTTCTTGTAGACCTGGCGGATATCGACCGTCGCCATGCAGCCTCCCCTGCCCTGTCCCCGCGCTACAGGCGGGAGACGGCGGTTTCCTTGGACGTGATGAATTCCAGCAGCGCCGGCGTGCCGTTCCGCGTCTGCTCGATGCCGCGTAGGATGGCGGGCACGATGTCGGCGACCTTCGTCACCCGCTCCCCATATCCGCCGAAGGCGCGCGCCATCGCCGCGTAGTCGCCGGAGATGTCGGTGGAGCGGTACTTCTCCGTGCTGATCGGCATGACCTTCAGCTCGATCGCCATGGAAAAGTTGTTCAGCAGGATGGACAGGATCGGGATGCGCTCGCGCACCGCCGTCTCGAAGTCCATGCCGGTGAAGCCGATCGCCGCGTCGCCCCACACGTTGATGCAGAGCTTGTCGGGTGCCGCGAGCTTCGCCCCCATGGCGAGGCCGAGCCCGTAGCCGAGCTGCGTCGTCTTGCCCCAGCCGAGATACGACAGCGGCGTCCGCGCCACCCAGAAGGGCGAGAGCTGGTCGCGCGGGCTGCCGGCGTCGTGGGTGATGATGGTGTTGTCGACATCGACCGTGCGCCACAGGTCGCGCAGCACGCGATAGGGGTTGAGCGGCTCGGCGTCGCTGTCGGTCTTGGGCGCCCAGGCCGCGAGCCATTCGGCGCGATGCCCGGCGATCTCGGCGGCCACGGGCGCCGCATCCCGCTTCTCCTTCACCCGACTGGCGAGTTCCGCCAGCAGCGCATCGAGCGTCAGCGCCGCATCGCCCACCAGCCCGATGTCGCAGGCGACGTCCTTGTTGAGGTGGTCGGGGTCGAGCGTGGCGTGGATGATCTTCTTCCCCGCCGGCATCTTCACGCCGAAATTCGTCTCCGTGAACGAACACCCGACGCCGAGGATCAGGTCGGCATTGTCCAGGAAATGCCGCACCGGCTTGGGGATGGCGAGGCCGCCCGAGCCCAGCGCCAGCGGATGATCCTCCGGGAAGGAGGACTTGCCGCCGAGGCTCGTCGTCACCGGCGCGGCGAGCAGTTCCGCCAGCGCCTTCAGCTGCGGCCAGGCGCGCGCCCAATGGATGCCGGTGCCGGCATAGATCACGGGGCGCTTCGCCGCTGCCAGCGCATCCGCCGCGCGCGCCACATCGGCCGGATCGGGTCCGTAGCGCGTCGCGATGACGGGCGTGTAGGCGAGCGGCTCAGGCACCTCCTCGTTCCACATGTCGGTCGGGATCTCGACCAGCACGGGCCCGCCGCGGCCGTTGCGCAGCCTGGTGAAGGCACGGCGCAGGATGTTCGGCACCTCGGCCGCCGAGGTGATCGGCTCGGCGCTTTTCGTGATGCCGCGCATCTGGATGGTGGAATTGAAGTTCGGGTCGACATGCGCGAGGCGCCGCGGATAGCCCATCGGCAGCACCAGCACCGGCACGCTTTCCCCGAAGCACTGCGCGACGCCGCCATAGGCGTTCTCGGACCCCGGCCCGTGCTGCATGCAGAAGGCGCCGATGGTCCGCCCCGACGTGACGCGGCTGATGGCGTCGGCCATGTGCAGGCCGATCCGCTCCTGACGGACCATGATGGGGCGGATGTCGATGTCCGCGGCGTGCTCAATCAGGTGGTTCACCGGATAGCCGGTGAGGATCGAGATGCCCTCGCGCTTCATGATCTCGGCGATCGCCGCGCCAAGCTTCATCGTGACATTTCCTCTTGGACGGTGCTCTGGCGGCACGGCCTGCTATGGCAGCCTAGACACCCGCGCGCATCGGCGGCAACCCCCGTTCGCGCGCCGCCCGCCCGAAGGAAGGGCTGGCGCCCGCCGAGGGTTCGGCTAGCCTCGCCTCGCGGCAACGACCGCGCGATGGGGGGGGGAGACGCGCAAGCATGCATCTGTCGGACAGGGTGACAGGGCTGTTCCTGGCGGTGCTCGGGGCGCTCGCCTTCTGGGGTGGCTCGCGCCTGCCGGCGGTGCCCGGGCAGGATGTCGGCCCCGCGGTCTTTCCCATGGTGGTCGGCGGCGGCCTCGTCCTGTGCGGCGTGCTGATCGCGATCGGGATCGGCCGCAGCTTCGAGGAAGCGGAGGTCGAGCCCGTCGAGGCGCATGAGGGCCTCGCCCGGCACCTGGGCGACCGGCGCGCGCTCGCCGCCTTCGTCCCGCCGGCGCTGCTGCTGTTCTACGCGCTGGCGTCCGAGACCCTGGGCTTCCTGCCGACCGCCTTCGTCATGGTGCTCCTCGCCGCGCTGTCGCTGGGCGCGTCGCTGCGGCTCGCCGTGATCATGGCGGTGGGCGCGCCGCCCCTCGTCCACCTTGTCTTCTACAAGCTGCTGCGGGTGCCCCTGCCCGCGGGGCTGCTGCCGGCGCCGTGGTGACCCGATGACCGCCTTCCTCGAGGCGATCCGCCTCGTCGCCGCGCCGGACGTGCTGATCGCCATCATGGCGTCGGCCGTCTACGGCCTCGTCGTCGGCTCCCTGCCCGGCCTGTCCGCCACCATGGCGACTGCGCTGCTGGTGCCGGTCACCTTCTATCTGTCGCCCATCGCCGCGATCGCGACGATCATCACCGCCTCGGCCATGGCGATCTTCTCGGGCGACATCCCGGGCGCGCTGATGCGAATCCCCGGCACGCCGGCTTCCGCCGCGTACACCGACGAAGCCTATGCGATGACGCGCAAGGGCCAGGCGGAACTGGCCCTCGGCGCGGGACTGTGGTTCAGCGCCATCGGCGGGATCGTGGGCACGCTCTCGCTCATCCTTATGGCGCCGATGCTGGCGGAGATGGCGCTGTCCTTCTCCACCTTCGAATATTTCTGGCTCGCCTTCCTCGGGCTGATGTGCGCGACGCTTGTCGCGCGCTCCTCCCCCATCAAGGCGATCGCGGCGATGCTGCTCGGGCTGCTCTTCGCCTGCGTCGGCATCGAGAACCCGGGCGGCGTGCCGCGCTTCACCTTCGGCGTCACCGACCTGCTCGGCGGGATCGAACCCATTCCCGCCCTTGTCGGCGTCTTCGCCGTCTCGGAAGTGATGCGCGCGATGATGACGCCGGAGCCCCCGCCCCTGCCGCGGCGGCGCTTCGGCTCGATCCTGGCCGGCCAGTGGGCGCTGACCAAGAAGTACCAGTGGCCGATGTGGCGCGGGAACATCGTCGGCATCATCATCGGCGTGCTGCCGGGCGCGGGCGCGGACATGGCGGCCTGGGTGTCCTACGCCACGGCCAAGCGCTTCTCCAAGGAACCGGAGAAGTTCGGCACCGGCCATCCGGAAGGGCTGGTGGAGGCCGGCGCGTCCAACAACGCCTCCCTCGCCTCGGGCTGGGTGCCCTCGCTGCTGTTCGGCATCCCCGGGGACACCATCACCGCGATCGCGATCGGCGTGCTGTACATGAAGGGCCTGAACCCCGGCCCGACGCTGTTCACCGAACGCGCATCCAGCATGTACGCGCTCTACATCATCTTCGTGCTGGCCAACATCATCATGATCCCGCTCGGCATCCTGATGATCCGCATGGCAAGCCTGGTGCTGCGTGCGCCGCGCAGCGCGGTGATGCCGGTGATCATGCTGTTGTGCGCCGTCGGCGCATTCGCCACCGGCAACAACCTGTTCTCGGTCATGCTCGTCGGGCTCTTCGGCATCATCGGCTTCGTGATGGAGCGCAACGGCTACCCCGTCGCGGCGCTGGTGCTCGGCATCGTCATGGGCACGATGGTGGAGCAGAACTTCGTCACCTCGCTCATCAAGTCCGATGGCGACGTGCTGCCCTTCTTCGAGCGCCCGGTCTCCTCGGTGCTCGCAGCGATGACGATCGCGGCGCTGCTCTGGCCGGCCGCCGTCTGGACGCTGCGCCGCTTGCGGCGCGCCGAACCGGCGCGATAGCGTCGGCCCACCAAGGACTGAGGGAGGAAACCGAATGACCAATTTCACCCGCCGCGGCACGCTCGCCGCCGGCGCCCTCGCGGGGCTCGCCCCGCTCGCCCGTCCCGCGCTCGGCCAGGGCCGCTACCCGGCCCGCCCGGTGCAGGTCATCGTGCCCTGGGGCGCGGGCGGCGGCACGGATGCGACGGCGCGCATCGTCGCCAGCCTGCTCGAGAAGGAGATGGGCCAGCCCTTCAACGTCGTGAACCGCACCGGCGGCTCGGGCGTGGTCGGCCATTCCGCGATCGCCCAGGGCGCGCCCGACGGCTACACGATCGGCATGATCACGGTCGAGATCTGCATGATGCACTGGCAGGGCCTGACCGAGCTCAAGCGCACCTCCTACACCCCGCTCGCGCTGATGAACGAGGACCCGCCCGGCGTGCAGGTGAACGCCAGTTCGCCCTACCGCGACATCAAGGCGCTGGCGGATGCGATCAAGGCGAGCCGCCCCGGCCAGTTCAAGGCGTCGGGCACGGGCCAGGGCGGCATCTGGCACCTGGCGCTGGCCGGCTGGCTCGGCGCGATGGGGCTGCGCGCGGACCATGTGCGCTGGGTGCCGTCGAACGGCGCGGCGCCGGCGATGCAGGACCTCGCCGCGGGCGGCATCGACATCGTCACCTGCTCGGTGCCCGAGGCGCGGGCCATCATCGAGGCCGGGCGCGCGCGCTCGCTCGCCATCATGGCGCCGCAGCGCAACCCGCAATTCGCCAGCGTGCCCACGCTGAACGAGACGCTCGGCATCAACTACAGCGTCGGCGCGTGGCGCGGCATCGCCGCGCCGCTGAACCTGCCCGCGCCGATCGCGCAGCAGCTGACCGCCGCGCTGCAGAAGGTCTGGAACAGCCAGGAGTTCAAGGACTTCATGAACGCCCGCGGCTTCGGGATGGTGTGGGGCGACGCCGCCGGCTTCGCGAGCCACATGGAACGCACCGACGCGACGCTGGGCGCGGCGATGCGCGAAGCGGGGCTCGCGCGCGGCTGAGTGGCGGGGGAGGAGAAGCTCCCCCGCATCCCCCTCCCTTCTTTATCATTTGGGGACTGACAGCGGAGGTCAGTCGCCAAAAAAGGAAAAGAAGGTTGAGGGGGTTTCGGGGGGAGAAGTTCCCTTCTCCCCCCGCCCGCGAGTCAAGGCGTGAAGGCCACGCCCTTCTCCGGGACCAGCACCTTCGCATTGGCCCCCTGCATCTCGGCCACGAAGCCCGAGGCATCGGGCAGCAGCAGCCCGAAGGTCGCGTAGTGGCACGGAATGGCCAGGCGCACCGACGGCAGGAACCGCTTGAGCGACAGCGCCGCGGCGCGCGGCCCCATGGTGAAGCGGTCGCCCACCGGCACCATCGCGACGGCAGGGCGATACAGCTCATCAACCAGCGCCATGTCCGAGAAGATGTCCGTGTCGCCCATGTGGTAGACCACGGGCTGCGCCTTGTCCTTCGGCGTCACCACGATCCCGTTCGGATTGCCCAGGCAATGCGACACGCCGTTCTCGTCCTGCTCGACGGAAGAATGCAGCGCCTGGGTCAGCGAGACGGTGAATTCCCCCTGGTCCGTCGAACCACCCGTGTTCATCGGATCCAGCGCCGTGACCCCCTTGCGCGCGAGATGCATCGCGAGGTCGTAGTTGGTGACGAGCTTCGCTCCCGTGCGCTTGCAGATCGCGACCGTGTCGCCGATGTGGTCGCCATGGCCATGCGTCAGCAGCACATGCGTGGCCCCCGCGCTCGCGGCCTCCGCATCGCCGCCGAAGGCCGGGTTGCCGGTCAGGAAGGGGTCGATCATCACGACCGAGGCGCCGAATTCCAGCCGGAAGGCGGAATGGCCGAACCAGGTGATCTTCATGCTCGCGTCTCCGTCGGTCAGGGAAAGGTCATGCGGATCGTGTCGGCGATCAGGGCCGGCTTGTCCTTGCCCTCGATCTCCATGGTCTGGCGCACGACGATGCGGTGCGTGCCGCCCGCGCCGTCGTCCACCGCCACCAGCGCCTGGCGCAGCCGCACGCGGTCCCCAGCCTGCACCGGGTTGATGATGCGCACCTTGTCCGACCCGTAGTTCAGCGTGCGCGACGGCCAGGACACCTTGTAGACGCCCGCCCCCAGCTTCGGCAGCAGCGACAGCAGCAGGTAGCCGTGCGCGATCGTCTTGCCGCCCGGCATCTCGCGCTTCGCGCGCTCCACATCGACATGGATCCACTGATGGTCGCCGGTGATATCGGCGAAGCGGTCCATCATCTCCTGCGTCACCTCGAGCCACTCGCCGACGCCGAGTTCCTGGCCGACCAGCGCCTTCAGCGCCTCCGGCGTCTCCACCACGCGCATGCGTTCCTCCGTTCCGTGCGGGCCGGAGTGTCGGGGGGACGGGCGCGGCGATCAACCCCGCTTCCGGCCGATGCGCCGCCGGCATAGCCTGCCGCCATGGCCCTTGTTCCAGGCACGCCGCGCTTCACCGCCGCGATGGTCGCAGCGCAGGCGCTGACGCAGATCGGCGCCTTCACGCTGCCGGCGCTGCTGCCGGTCACCATGGCGCGCTGGTCGCTCTCGGGCACCGAGGCCGGCTGGCTGATCGGCATCTTCTTCGCGGCCTATGTGCCGGCCGTGCCGGTGCTGCTGGCGCTGACGGACCGGATCCCGGCGCGGCGCATATACCTGATCGGCACGGGTGCGACCGCGCTCGCGCATCTGGGCTTTGGCCTGCTGGCGGATGGCTTCTGGTCGGGCCTCGCCTTCCGCGCGCTCGCGGGCATCGGCTGGGCGGGCGCCTATATGCCCGGCCTCAAGGCGATCGCCGATCCGCTGAGCGGAACGGCGCAGTCGCGCGCCGTATCGTGGCACGCGGCCGGCGTCGGGATCGCCGGCGCGCTCTCCTTCGCCATGGCGGGCCTCGTCTCGGCGCTGGCGGGCCCCGATGCGGCCTTCGTCGCGGGCGGCGTCATGGCCGCCTGCGCCTTCGGCATCGCGCTCGCGATCCTGCCGGACACGCCGCCGGCGCGGCGCGCGGGCGGCGGCGCGCTGCTCGACTTCCGCCCCGTGCTGCGCAACCGCCGCGCCATGGCCTGGATCGCCGGCTACTGCGTGCACACGCTGGAAATGGCGGTGTTGCGCGCCTGGGCCGTGGCCTTCCTCGCCGCCTCCTTCGCCGTGTCGGCCCCGCCATCCTGGCTGCCGGGACCGACGGTGCTGTTCACGCTGGCCGGGCTGCTCGGGATCGCAGTGTCGCTGACCGGCAACGAGGCGTCGGAGCGCTTCGGACGCGGCCGCGTGGTCGGCCTCGCCATGCTCTCGGGCGCCGCGTTCTCCGCCCTGACCGGCTTCGCGGCGGGGGCGCCGGCGCTGGTCGCGCTGGCGCTCGTGCTCGCCTGGAACGCGGCGATCTACCTCGACAGCTCGGCGCTGACGGCGGGCACGGTGCAGGCCGCCGACCCGGCGCTGCGCGGAGCGACCATGGGGCTGCATTCCATGGCCGGATACGCAGGCGGCTTCGTCGGGCCGCTGCTCTGCGGCGTGGTGCTGGACGCGGCCGGCGGCGAGGGCGCGCTCGCCTGGGGCCTCGCCTTCGGCCATGTCGCGCTCTTCACCCTTGCGGGCTTCGCCGTGCTGCGGCGGCTCGGGCGCGGGGCCTGAGCGGCGATGGACCGGCTGATGGCGCTGCGCCTATTCCTCCGCGCGCTCGATCGCGGGGCGATCGCGGCGGCGGGGCGTTCGCTCGGGCTGTCCGCCACGGCGGCGTCGCGCACGTTGCGCGAACTCGAGGAATCCCTCGGCCTGCGCCTGCTCGACCGCACCACGCGGCACGTCGCGCCGACCGAGGCGGGGCGGCGGCTCGCCGCGCGCGTCACGCCGCTGCTGGAGAATCTCGACGCCGCCATGGCCGAGGCGCGCGAGATGCATGAGGACGCGACCGGCACGCTGCGCATCGTCGCGCGCCGGTCCTACGCGCTGCGCCATGTCGTGCCGCGGCTCGCCGCCTTCCGCGCGGCGCATCCGCGGGTGGAGGTGGACCTCGCGCTGACCGAGCAGACCGGGCTGGTGCCGGGCAGCGGCGTCGATCTCGTCATCCGCCTGGGACTGCCGGCGGGGAAATCCTTCGTCGGGCACCGGCTCGCCTCCGGGCGACGCATCCTCTGCGCCAGCCCGGACTATCTCGCGCGCCACGGCGCGCCCGCCTCGCCGGACGACCTGCTGCGCCATGCCTGCCTCGCCTACCGGCAGGAGGAGGAGGCGCCGGTCTGGATCTTCACTACCCCGCCCGGCCGAAGGGAGATCGAGGTAACCGGCCCCTTCCGCTCCAACAGCGGGGAGGCGCTGCGCCGCGCGGCCCTGGACGGCCTCGGCTTGGTCCTCCTGCCCGAATGGATGGTGGGGGAGGATGTCGCGGCGGGCCGCCTCGTGCCCCTGCTCGAGGGCCTCGCGGCCTGGCCGGAACGCTACGAGGCCGAGATCTATGCCGTGCATGCCCGCACGGAGCGCCTGCCGGCCAAGACGCTCGCCTTCGTGGCGCACCTCCTTGCCCGGCATTCTGCCGAATAGCGCCAGGGTGTTTTCCGAAACTGCCGTCTTTCGGTGAAATGCCGGCGCGGCGCATGGTACCGCAAGGAGGACCCGCGCCATGGTCGAGATCACCCCCCTCACCCCTGTCTTCGCCGCCCGCGTCACCGGCCTCGACATCGGCCGCGGCGTCGATGCCGCGACGATGGCGACGCTGAAGGACGCGCTCGACCGCCATTCCGTGCTCGTCTTCCCCGGCCAGGCGATCGACGATGCTGCGCAGGTCGCCTTCAGCGAGGGCTTCGGGCCGCTCGAGCGCACGCGCCCCGGCGCGCCTGGCGCCGGCAGCCCCGTCATCATCCTCTCCAACGTCGGGCCCGATGGTGGGATCGAGGCGCCGACGGCCAAGCAGGTGCTGAACAACAAGGCGAACCGCCTCTGGCACCATGATTCCTCCTTCAAGCAGCTGCCGGCGCGGGCCTCGCTGCTCTCGGCGCGGGAGATCCCCTCGGCCGGCGGCGACACCGAATTCGCCTCCATGCGCGCCGCCTTCGCCGCGCTCGACCCGGCGGAGCAGGCCGCGCTGAAGGGCCGCGTCGCGATCCACGATTTCGGCTGGTCCCGCGCGCGGGTCGACGCCGCGCTGGTCAGCGAGGATGAGCGGCGGCAGCACCCGCCCGTCCGGCAGGCGATGGTGCTGGAGGAGAACCCCTACGGCCCCGCCCTCTATCTCGGCGCCCATGCGCGCAGCATCGAGGGGATGGAGGAGGAAGCGGCCCGCATCCTGATCGACCGCCTGATGGCCCATGCGACGCAACCCGCCTTCACCTATGCGCACAGATGGCAGCGGCACGACCTGGTGATGTGGGACAACCGCGCCGTGCTGCATCGCGCCACGCCCTTCGCGACGGCGACCGAGCGGCGCCACATGGTGCGCACCTGCGTCGCGGGCAGCGCGCCGACGCTCGCCGTCGCGGCGTGACGGCCGGGCCCTTCGAGGGCGACTGGGACCACATCGTTGTCGGCGCGGGCAGCGCCGGCTGCGTGCTGGCGAACCGCCTTTCCGACGATCCGAAGCGGCGCGTCCTGCTGCTGGAAGCGGGCGGGGAGGCGCGGCACCCCTACCTCCATGTCCCCGCCGGCTTCCTCAAGACCTTCCGCGACCCGCGCTTCAACTGGAATTTTTCCACCGAACCCGGCCCGGGCGTGGATGGGCGCAGCATCCACACGCCGCGCGGGCGGGTGCTCGGCGGCTCCTCGGCCATCAACGGGCATCTCTGGGTGCGCGGCAGCGCGCGGGATTTCGACGACTGGGCGCAGGCGGGCTGCCGCGGCTGGTCCTTCACCGACGTGCTGCCGCATTTCCGCGCCATCGAGGATTACCGCAACGACGCCTATCGCGCGGCGGGCGGGCCGCAGCATGTCTCGGACATCCCGCAGACCCACCCGATCGTCGCGGCCTTCCTGGACGGTGCCGCGGAGCTCGGCCTCGCGCGCAACCCCGACTACAACGGCGCGCGCCAGGAAGGCGCCTTCACCTACCAGCGCACGATCCGCAACGGCGCGCGCTTCAGCGCGGCGAGCGCCTTCCTTGCGCCGGCACGAGGGCGGGCGAACCTGCGCGTCGTGACGGGCGCGACGGTGCTACGCATCGAGACCGCCCAGGGGCGCGCCACCGGCATCACCTTCGAACGCGACGGCCGCACCCTGACCGCGCGCGCCGGCGGGGACATCCTGCTCGCCGCGGGCGCCATCGGCACGCCGCATCTGCTGCAGGTCTCGGGTCTCGGCCCCGCTGCCCTCTCCCAGGCGCTCGGCGTGGCGGTCGTGGCGGACAATCCCGGCGTCGGGGAGAACCTGCAGGACCACTACGCCATGCGCGTCGTCCATCGCGTGACGCGCCCGGTGACGCTGAACGAGCAGGCCCGCCCGCCGCGCCTGTGGTGGGAGATGGCGCGCTGGCTGGTGGCGCGGAAGGGCATGCTCGCCTTCAGCCCGGCCCATGCAGGCGCCTTCGCGCGGTCACGCGAGACGCTTGAGGAACCCGACCTGCAATTCGTCTTCACCCCGGCTTCCTATGCCGAGGAAGGCGTGACGGGGCGCCTGCAGGACACGCCGGGGATGACGATCGGCGTCTGGCAGTGCCGCCCGGAAAGCCGCGGCTTCGTGCGCGCGCGCTCGGCCGACCCGCGGCAGGCGCCCGCCATCCAGCCGAACTACCTGATGGCGGAGGAGGACCGCGCCGCGGCGGTCGCGGGGCTGCGGCTGTCCCGTCGCCTCCTCGGCACGGGCGCCCTCGCGCCCTGGTCGGCAGAGGAGACGGCGCCCGGCCCGCAGAAGGAGAGCGAAGACGATCTGCTCGCCTATGCCCGCGCGCGGGGCTCGACGGTCTACCACCTCTGCGGCACCTGCCGGATGGGCGGGGACGATGCGCCACTCGCGCCGGACCTGCGGCTGCGCGGCATCGCGGGGCTGCGCGTGGCCGATGCGTCCGTCATGCCGCGCATCGTCTCCGCCAACACCAACGCGACGACGATGATGATCGCGGAGAAGGCCGCCGCGCTGGTCCGCGGCGGCGCCTGACCTAGCCGACGAGCGACGCGCCGAGGAACAGCACGCCGAGCGCCACGCCGGCGAAGCCGGCCACGCGGCGCGTCGCCACGCCATGGCCCGCCGCCGCGAGCCGCCGCGCGACGAGCATCGCGGCGATGCCGATCGCGGCCTGGGTCAGCGCCAGCGCCGCGAGATAGGCGACAAGCGGCGTCGGTTCCGCGCCGATGATCGCTTCCGCGAAGGCGTGCCCGTGGGCGAGGCCGGCCAGCGCGAAGCCCGCCGGCAGCAGCGCCGCCGGGGCGCCCGCGAGCAGGGCTGCGCCCGCCGCGGCCAGGCTGAGGGCCACCAGCGCCTCCACCGGCCCGAAGCCGATCCCCGCGACATGTGCGAGGCTGCCGAGGAAGCCGCCCGCCACGAAGGCGAGGATCGCCAGGACGCCGCGCGAGGCAGGCAGCGCCGCGGCCAGCACGCCGGCGGCCAGCAGGAAGGCAAGGTGGTCGGGCCCGATCATCGGGTGACCGACCCCCGAGGCGAAGCCCTCCCAAAGGCTGGACGGAACCGTCCCGCCGAGGGGGTGGTGCGCGAGGGCGGGCAGCGGCGCGAGGGCGAGCAGGGCGGCGAGGCGCTTCATGGCGGTCTCCTTCCCCGCCATGCTCGCCCCGCCGCGCGCCCCCTGCAAGCCCGTCGGCCACGCGCTACATGTTGGGACGATGCTCGCGCAGGAACCCCTCATCCGTCTTTCCGTCTTCGCCGCCGTGCTGCTGGCGATGGTGGCGCTGGAACACGCCTTCCCGCGCCGGCCGCAAAGGCTGTCCTGGCGGCGCTGGCCGTCCAACCTCGGGCTCGTGGCGCTGTCCTCCCTGCTGCTGCGCCTGCTTGCCCCGGCGGGCGCGGTGGGTGTCGCGCTCTGGGCCGAATCGCAGGGGCTCGGGCTGTTCCGCTGGATCGATGCGCCGTTCTGGGTCGCCGCCCCGGTCGCGGTGCTGCTGCTCGACCTGCTCATCTACTTCCAGCACCGGGTCTTCCACGCGGTACCGGCGCTGTGGCGGCTGCATCGCGTGCACCATGCCGATCCGGAGTTGGACGCATCCTCCGGCCTGCGCTTCCACCCCGTCGAGATCCTGCTCTCGCTCGCCATCAAGGCGGTCGCGGTCACGCTGCTCGGCGCGCCGGCGGAAGCGGTGCTGGTGTTCGAGGTGCTGCTGAACGCGACGGCGCTGTTCAACCACGCCAATCTCGCGCTGCCGGCGTGGGTCGACCGGCCGCTGCGCTGGCTGCTGGTGACGCCCGACATGCACCGCGTCCATCATTCCGAGATCGAGCGCGAGACGAACAGCGATTTCGGCTTCTGCCTGTCCAGCTGGGACCGGATCTTCGGCACCTACATCGCGGAGCCCGAGAAGGGGCAGCTCGGCATGGTGATCGGCATCGAGGGCTATCGCGCGGATGAACAGCAGCGGCTGGACCGGCTGCTGGTGCAGCCCTTCCGCCCCGGCTGAGGGGCTTCAGGCCTCGGTCAGCGCGCGATACCAGTCGAAGGCAGGCATGGCGTCCGGGTCCGCCGTCGCGGCATCGAGCGCGCGTCGGACATGCGCGCGCAGCCGCGCCGGCCCGCCCGCCGCGCGCCATCGCGCGCCGAGTTCGGGCAGCGGTGCCGTAGCGAGGTTGCCCAGCGCATGGGCGCGCGGGAAGCCGTGCTGCACGGGCACCACCGTGCCATCGGCCTCGACGATCAGGTCGGGCGCGAAGGCGGCGAGCGGCGCGTCCGGCGCCGGCTCCTCCCCCAGCACCAGCCACGGCGCGTCCCGCAGCAGGCCGCGATGGGCGAGGTCGCATTGCACGGCCAGCCTGTCACCGACCAGGTCGGCCAGGCGCAGCGCGGCGAGATAGGCGGCGCTGGCGACGAGCCCGTCCGGTTCCTCCTCCGCCATCTCCTCCGCCGCGCGGCCGACGGCTTCCAGCGGATGGATCTGCAGCAGCGCGGCGCCCTCCTCCATCGCGAAATTCGCCGCGAAGGCCAGGTCGTCGAGGTTGTGGCGCGTGACGGTGAAGATGATGCCGAAGCGGATGCCGGCCGCGCGCAGCAGCGGCAGCCGCGCGCGCATCGTGGCGAAGGCGCCGTCCCGGCCGCGGATGCGGTCATGCGTCGCCGGCGCGCCATCCAGGCTGACGGCGACGAGGTCGACCAGCGGCGCGAGGTCCGCCGCGCGGCGCGCGGTCAGCGGCATGCCGTTGGTGGCGAGCGCGGTGACGAGACCTTCCCGGCGCGCGGCGGCGAGCGTCGGCAGCAGGCCCGGCCACATCAGCGGTTCCCCGCCGGACAGGCTGAGCCCGTCATACCCCGCCGCCTTCATGTCGGCGACGAGGCGCAGGACGGTGTCGAGCGGCAGCGTGTCCCGCGCCTCGGGCCCCGAGAGGGAGTAGCAGTGCCGGCACGCCAGGTTGCAGCGCCGCGTGGGGTGGAGTTGCACGACACGCAGGCGACGCGTCTGGCAGGCCATGGCACCCATCCCCTCAGCGGTTCGGCGTGATGTCGAGATCGATCTGCGGAATGCGGTCGAGTGGCGGAAGGCCGTTGATCAGGATGCCGAAGCGCACGCGCAGGTCGTCCGCTTCCATCGCCGCCTTGACGACATCGGCGATGCGGTCGGGCGCGACCTCGACGCGGACCTTGAGGTGGTCGAAGGCCGGCTTGCCGAGCCGTTCCCAGTCGATGAACTTGCCCTTGGACTTCTCGATCGCGGCGATCAGCCCCTTGAGGGCGGCGGGCCGCAATTCGGCGGGGCGCAGCAGATCCTCAGGACGGATCCGCGCCTCGGGCTCCTTGGCCATGATGGATGTTCCCTTCACGCGCGGGCCGGAATTGGCCCGCGGAGGGAGCAGACAGGAAAGCGTGAGGCGAAACCGTGCGCGCCATCACACGCGACGGTTGCTAGACCGGGCAGACCCCCGCCTCGCATTGCAGCCGCGCGAGGTCGACCGCCTCCGCCACGCCCGCATCGCGGATCGCGCCGAGGATGCGCGCGAAGTCCTCCGGCGCGACCTCCTCCTCCGGCAGGTATTCGTAGCCGAGGTCGCGGTCGGGCCGCGACGGCAGCACGGCGCAGCAGCGCAGAAGCGGCTGGTGGCGGCGCAGGATGGCGCGGAAATCATCGAGGCCCACGCGGTCCGTCGCGATCTTCAGCGTGTAGGAGACCTGGTTGCCGCGGTCCCGCCCGATCCAGTGGCGTTCGAGCAGTTCGAGCCAGCGATACTGCTCCTCCGGCGTCGCCTCCGGCGCCGTCACCAGCCGTTCGCCGATGCCCAGGCGCTGGATCAGCGGCAGCGTCGGGAAGCCCACCACCGTCACGCCGGGGAAGGTTTCCAGCGCACGCACCGGATAGCCGCGCGCGGCATAGTCGGCGATCAGCGGATCGCCATCCGCCCCGCCGCGGAACTGCACCCAGCGCAGGTATTGCCGCCGCGCGGGCAGGTGCGCGCCTTCCGTCAGCCCGAACAGCTTGCTGGTGGTGCCCGCCGGCTTGATCGTCGTGACCGTGACGGGCGGCGCCATGCCGAGCGTCGCGGCATAGGCGCTGGCCTCATCCTTCGCGGCCTGCGACAGCCGCGCCAACGCGTTCCAGAAGGGCTTCGCGCGCGCTTCATCCAGCAGGTCGCGGAAGCCGAGGCCGAAGCGCGCCCAGGCCCATTCGTGCAACCCCGTGGGCCCGATGCCGATGCGGTTGGTGCGCGCGACTTCCGCAGCATATAGCCCGTCCATCCGGTTGACGCGGATGAGGAAGCGCACGCCGAGCCGCACCGAATCCTCGACCCGCGCATCCCAGGCGCGCGCCACATCTTCCGGCACCGCGCCCGGCACCAGCGCTTCGAGCGCCACCGGGCAGGCGAGCAGCGGGGCGAAATCCGCAATCACGCAGTAGCCGCCGGTCACGTGCAGCACGACCTCGCCGCAGGGATTGGTCGTGACCGGGAAGTCGGCGGATGCCGCGCGGCGCGCGACCTCGGCGAGCAGCGGCGCGCCTTCGGCGATGCGGTAGCGTGCCGACCCCGCCTCCGCCGTCGCGGGCTTTTCGCGCGCGAAGCCGGTGCGCGCATCCTCCAGCCGGTCGCCGTTGATGAAGCCCGGTTCGCCGTTGATGTAGGCGCAGGCCGTCGCGGCTTCGAACAACGCCCGGGCGTGGCGCGTCAGGGGTTCGTCATCGGCACGGCCAAGCCGGTCCCAGAACTCGGCATCGACCATCAGCGAATGGTTCGCGGTCCACAGCCCGCCTTCCGCCTTCAGCCGCACGAAGCGCAGCGCGCCGGGATCGCGCCAGGATTTCGTCGCCATGCGCGCGGCGCGGCGGGCGCCGCCGACCTGCACCTCGGTGGACAGGATATGGTCCGCGCGCAGCGCCTGTTCCCAGGGGCGCATCGCCTCCCCTGCCCTGTCGCGGTCGCGCGCGGCCTCGATCACCTCCCGCCGCAGCATGATGAAGGCGCGCAGCAGGGAGAGCGGGCCGGAGGCCGGGCGCCCCTGCATGCCGTGGATGGGCGCGCCGAGCGGGCGGATCTCCGACAGGTCGAGCAGCAGCCTTTCGCCGCGCGCGCCGCGGAAGGCCATGGCTTCCAGCACTTCCACCGCCTTGGCCCAGCCTTCGCGCGTATCGGCCACGCGATGGCGGATCGTGCCCGGCGGCAGGCGATCGAGGTCGTGCACCAGTTCGCGCGCGAGGAAGGCGCGCACATCCGCTTCCTCGACGTCGCCGAAGGCGTCCGGCCCCATGCCCCAGCGCAGCAGGCCGAATTCGACGCCGAAGCGGTGCAGCGTCGCGCGGTCGCGCGGATGGTCCGGATGGCTCGGCGAGAGGTGCAGCAGAAGGTCCGGCGCATCGGCCCAGTCCACCAGGCAGAGCGCATCGTCATAGGCGCGCCCCACGCCCGCGCCGTTCAGCAGCAGGTAGAACTTGGTGAAGGAGGCGCCGGCCGTCGCGCAATTGGTGAAGACCTCCATGTTGCGCGAAGGCTGGTCGCCGTCGCCATGCTGGAGATGCCGGCCGGAGGTGATCAGCGCGCCGGTCGCGATGGCGTTGCGCAGCCGGGCCTGTTCCAGCGCATCGGACTGCGCGCCGGCCAGCGCCATGTTGCCCGCCGCGACGCGGTCCGCGACGCGGCCGAAATCCTCGCCATCCGCCGCGCGCAGCACGGTGCGGCGGGCGACGGCCAGGCCCATGCCGGGGTCGAAGGCGCGCGCGGGGACCGGCGCCTCCCCGAAGGTGGCACCGGGCGGCGGGGGCACGGCGGGACCATCCATGCGCCGAATATAGCGTGCCTGCCCCCGCCTTTCCCACAAGATGCTGCGTCGGCCGGGCGATGGACAGCGGGCCGCCGCCCGCGCAGGCTATCCGCCGCGAACCCTGCCGAGGCCGCCATGAACGCGATCCCGCCGACCAATTCCCCGATCGTCTCCGCCTTCGTCACGCATACGCCCGGCAGCGCCGCGGCCTATGCCGAGGCCAGGGAGCATTTCCCCGGCGGCGTGACGCACGACACGCGCTATGTCCGCCCGCACCCGATCGCCGTGGCGCGCGCGGCCGGCGCCCGCAAATGGGACGTCGATGGCAACGAATATGTCGACTACGCCGGCGGCCATGGCGCGCTGATCCTGGGGCACGCGCATCCCGAGGTGACGGCGCGCGTCGCGGAGCAACTGGCCAAGGGCACGCATTACGGCGCGAACCACGCGCTCGAGAATCGCTGGGCCGAGCTGATCAAGTCCATGGTGCCGAGCGCTGAGATGATCCGCTTCACCAATTCCGGCACCGAGGCCACGCTGATGGCGCTGCGCGTCGCCCGCGCCGCGACGGGGCGGACGAAGCTGCTGCGCCTGCGCGGCCATTTCCACGGCTGGCACGACCACATGGCCTTCGGCGTGACCAACCACTTCGACGGGACGCCGACGCCCGGCATCCTCGAGGGCCTGTCCGACAACGTCCTGCTGATCGACCCGAACGACGAGGCCGGCCTCGCCGCGATGATGGCGGCGGAGGGCAGCAACATCGCCGCCGCGATCCTTGAACCCACGGGATCCACCTATGGCCAGGTGCCGCTGCGCGACAGCTTCGTCCATGCGCTGCGCGCCGCCACCGCGCAGCACGGCATCGTGCTGGTGTTCGACGAGGTGGTCACCGGCTTCCGCGTGGCGAAAGGCGGCGCGCAGGAAGTGCTCGGCATCCGGCCGGACCTGACGACGCTGGCAAAGATCCTGGCGGGCGGGCTGCCGGGCGGCGCGGTGGTCGGGCGGCGGGACCTGCTCGAGCTGCTCGACCCGGAGCGTGCCGCGGCGCGCGGCGTGGAGAAGATCCCCCACCAGGGCACCTACAACGCCAACCCGCTGTCCGCCGCGGCCGGCATCGCGACGCTGGAGATCCTGCGCGACACCGATGCGATTGCCCGGACGCACGCCTATGCCGCCGGGCTGCGCGGCGCGATGAACCAGGTGCTGGTCGAGATGTCCGTCCCCTGGGCGGTCTATGGCCGGCACACCGGCATCCACATCTTCACCAACTGGAAGAACCTGCCGATCACGCCCAGCAGCTTCGATCCGCTGGCGATGGGCTATGCCGACCTCAAGGTGCCGCGCGGCCTGCAGACGGTAACGAAGCTGCTGCTGGCGATGCGCACGCATGGCGTCGATTTCTCGCCCTGGCCGGGCGGGCCGGTTTCCGCCGCGCATGGGCCGGCGGAGATGGAGACGACCGTCGCCGCCTTCCGCCGCGCGCTGGGCGATCTGCGCGCCGAAGGCGAGATCGCCTGACCATGTCCGGCAGCGTGCTGACCGCGCGCGCGCTGCTGCTCGGCGAGCGGCTGGACCATCGCGGCCTGCCGCGGGAAGGCGCGCCGGCGGCGGACCCCGTGCCGCTCGCCACACCTCCGGGCCTGACCGCCTTCGCCTTCCGCTGGGGCGCGGTCGTGCTGGTGGGCGCGAGCGCCGAGCAGGAAGCGGCCATCGTCGGCATGCTGCGCCCGCGACTGACCGCGCCGCTGCCCCGGCCGATCGAGGAATCGGCCACCATCGCGCCCGGCGCGGAGCAGGACGGCATCGGCCCGGATGGAGTGATCAGGCTGCGCGACCTCTCGACCGCCCGGCTCGCCATCGTCGCGGATGCGCTGGCGAAGAGCGCGGCACTCGCCCACCAGGAAGCCCTGCTGGCCGAGGCGCTGGACCGGCTGGAACCGGTGGTCGCGACGCTGCGCACGGAAGGGCGGCTCGCCGCTTCCTCCCGCGCGCTGCACCGGCAGATCGGCCATGCGCTGTCCGCGCGCAGCCGCACCACCGCGCGCGTGGAGGCGGAGGAGAAGCCGGAGATCCTGTGGGACCATCCGGAGCTCGAGCGCCTGCATGCGCGCCTCGCCGACGAGTACGAGCTCAAGGAACGCAGCGCCGCGCTCGACCGCAAGCTGAGCCTGATCGGCGACACGACCGAGGGCGTGCTCTCCCTCCTTCAGGCGCGGCGCGCGACGGGGCTCGAGATCGCCATCGTCGCGCTGGTCGCGATCGAGGTCGTCTTCACCTTCTGGGAGTACCTGGGAAAGCCGCTCCTGCGCTGAGCTTCACCCCGCCGTGGCCGGCCGCCGCACCCGCCAGGTGGTCGCCTGCTCATACGCATGGCCCGCGCGCAGCACCGTCGCATCCTCGAAGGGCCGGCCGATCAGTTGCGCGCCGACCGGCAGGCCCCCTTCCCCGAAGCCGGCGCACACGGTCAGCGCCGGCTGGCCGGTCAGGTTGAAGGGGATGGTGAAGTTCGCGACCTCGAAGGAGGTCCACTTGCCGGGCACGGTGATCAGCGGCGCCTCGGACGGCTGTGCGGCGGTCAGCAGCAGGTCGCAGCGCGCCATCACCTTCGCGACCGCCTCGCACAATTCGCGCCGGCGGCGCTGCGCCTGCAGGTAGTCGGCGGCGGTGATGGTGGCGGCGAGCGCCAGGCGCTCCCGCAGGTATTCGCCGTATTCGCGGTACTTCGTGCGCAGCCAGGGCTCGTGCACGGCGAAGGCATCGGCGGCGAGGATCAGCCAGCCCGCCGCGTTGAAATCCTGCAGCGGCGGCAGCGTCACTTCCTCCACCGTCGCGCCGAGCCCTTCCAGCGTCCGTGCCACATGCGCGATGCCCGCCGCGACACCCGCGCTGACCGGCCAGTCGGCCTCGTGGAAATGGCGGATCACGCCGATGCGCAGGCCGCGCACGCCGCCGTTCAGCCCCGACAGCAGGTCCGGCTTCGGCCGGTTGGCGGAAGACGGGTCGGCCGGGTCGTGCCCCGCCAGGGCATCGAGCAGGATGGCGCAATCCTCGACCGTCCAGGCGAGCGGCCCGACGGTGTCCAGACTGTGGGAGAGCGGCAGCACGCCGGCGCGCGAACACAGCCCGTAGGTCGGCTTGATCCCCGCCGTGCCGCACAGCGCGGCCGGCCCGCGGATCGACCCGCCGGTGTCCGAGCCCGTGCCGCCCAGGATCACGCCCGCGGCGACCGCCGCGCCGGTGCCGGAGGAGGAGCCGGCCGTGAAGCGCTCCGTGTCCCAGGGGTTGCGGGCCGGCGGCCAGGGCAGGTCGAAGGACGGCCCGCCCCAGGCGAATTCATGCGTGGCGAGCTTGCCGAGCGAGACCGCGCCGGCATCGGCCCAGGCGCGCACGGCCGCCGCGTCGGCCTTCGGCACGTGGTTTTCGAGCACGCGGGAATGGCCCGTCGTCGGCACGCCCGCGGTCTCGTAGATGTCCTTGTGCGCGATGGGGATTCCATCGAGCGGCCCCTTCAGCGTGCCGGCCATCTGCCGCGCCTCGGCGGCCTTGGCCTGCTCCAGCGCGATCTCCGGCGTGAAGCGGATGAAGGCGTGGATGGCGGGATTCAGGGCCTGGGCCTTGGCGAGCCGGTCCTTCATGAACTCGACCGGGGAAATCTCCTTGGCGGCGATCTTCCGCGCGGCTTCGGCGATCGTCGGGATCATCGCGCCGCCCCCTTCGCGTCGAAGGTCACGGCCATCTCGGCGCCGACCTCGCGCGGGGTGCGGACGCGCTCGGCGAAGGCGAGGATATGGCCGGAGACGGCGCGGATGCCCTCCTTCTCGGCTTCCGTCAGCGGGATGCCGTGGCGCGCGATCAGCGCGTCGAACTGGGGCTTGTCCATCGGCTCGGGCATGGCGGGCTCCTTCCTGGCGAGGGGAGCCCGATGCTGCGCCCGGCAGGCGTCAGGTCAACCCCGCGCGGCGAGCACTTCGGCCACGCGCGTGCAGGCGGTGCGCAGCCGCTCCTCGCTCTGCGCGAAACACAGGCGCAGATGCCCCTCCCCGCCCGCACCGAAGGCCGCGCCGGGCGCAAGCCCGACGCCGGCGGAATGGATCAGCGACTTCGCCAGCCCCACGCTGTCCGCGCAGCCTTCCACCTTGAGGAACAGGTACATCGCGCCATCGGGCCGCGGCGCGGAGACGCCGGGCACAGCGCCCAGGATCTCCAGCGCCAGGTCCCGGCAGGCACGGTAGCGCGCCTGCGTCTCGGCGATGAAGCCATCGCCTTCGTCCAGCGCCGCAATGCCCGCATGCTGCACGAAGGTGGCGGCGGAGGACATGTTGAACTCGTTGAGCTTCGCGATGCTGTCCATCAGCGCCGGGGGGGCGACGATCCAGCCCAGCCGCCAGCCCGTCATGGCCCAGGATTTCGAGAAGGAATTGGTCGAGACGACCCGGTCCTGCTCCGTCGCGATGGACAGGAAGGACGGCGCGGCGTCGCCCGGAAAGTACAGCCGCTCATAAACGTCGTCCGACAGGATCCAGGTCCCTGTCCTGCGGCAATGGTCGAGGATCGTCCGCTGCTCCTCGGCCGTCAGCGTCCAGCCCGTCGGGTTGCCGGGGCTGTTGAGGAAGAGCAGCCGCGTCGCCGGCGTGACGGTGGCGAGCAGCTCATCGAGGTCGACGCGCCAGGCGCCGTTCAGGATGCGGATCGGCAGCGGCGTGACGCGCGCGCCCATCACCCGCGCAATGCCGTCCATGTTCGGCCAGGCGGGCATGGGGATCACCACCTCATCGCCCGGGTCGAGCAGCGCCTGCGCGACCAGCATCAGCGCGTTCACCCCCGAAGCGGTCACCGCGACGCGCCCAGGCGCGACCGGCCTGCCGTTGCGGGTGAGGTAGCGCGAGATCGCCTCCCGCAGCGGCGCGATGCCCGGGTTGGGCGCGTAGAAGGTCTCCCCGGCATCCAGCGCCGCCTTCGCCGCATCCCGGATGAAGGCGGGCGTGACCGTGTCGGGTTCCCCGAAGAACAGCCGGATCAGGCCGGGCACCTTGCGCCCTTCCTCGGAGACTTCGCGGATCAGGGACCCCTCGATGGCGTCGAGGGCGGGGCGCGGACCGGTCGGGTGCATCGTCATCCGGCGCGCATAGAGCGTTTTCGAGCCGAGCGGAATCGCTCGGCGGCTCGGAAAACGCGTTCGATCAAAAAGGCCCAGGCCGGTCGATCCCGGCCAGGGGGCGGGCTATGGTCCGCCCATGGCCACGCCCGTCACCTTCGCCGCCCCGCACGCCTTCCTCGGCGCCCGCCCCGACGACCGGGGGGCCGCCGTCTGCGTCGCCGGCGTGCCGCTCGACATCGGCACGACCAACCGCGCCGGCACGCGGGACGGGCCGCGCGCCATCCGCGCCGCGGCGCGCATGCTGACGGATGGGCGGCATCCCGAGACCGGGGTCGATCCGACCGCGCTCGACCTGTCCGACCTCGGGGAGTTCGAGATCGCGCTCGGCGACATCCCCGAAAGCCTGCGGCTGATCGAGGCGCAGGCGACGGGGCTGAACCACCTGCTCGCCTTCGGCGGCGAGCATGGCGTGACGCTGCCGCTGCTGCGCGCGCTGACCAGGCGCATCGGCGGTCCGGTCGGCCTTGTCCACATGGACGCGCATCTCGACACCTCGGAGGACAATTTCGGCCAGCGCTTCGCGCACGGCTCGGTCTTCTGGCACGCCATCACCGAAGGACTGGTCGATCCGAAGCGGATGATCCAGGTCGGCATCCGTGCCCCCGCCTGGCCCGAGATGTACGCCTGGACCCGCGGCCAGGGCGTCACGATCCTCTCGGCGCAGGAGGTGCACGAAAGCACCCCGGCCGCCATCGCCGCCCGGGTGCGGGAGGTGGTGGGCAGCGGCCCCGCCTACCTGTCCTTCGACATCGACGCGCTCGACCCCGCCTTCGCGCCGGGCACCGGCACGCCGGAGGTGGGCGGGCTGGCCAGCTGGCAGGCGCAGGGGATCCTGCGGCGACTGAAGGGCCTCGATTTCCGCGGTGCAGACGTGGTGGAGGTCGCGCCCGCCTACGACACGGCGGAGATCACGGCGCTCGCGGCCGCCACCATGGCCTGGGAATACCTTTGCCTGACCGCGCCGGCCGCCTGACGCCGGAGAGTTTCCGGCGCCCTGATGGGTGTCTCCGGCCGATATGCGTGGGGATCATGCAAGCCCCGCAGGATTTCTCTTGATATTCGCCGATCGGCTGCATAGTTTCCGGCCCGCGCCCGATCGTCCCGGGCGCTGACGCCATCGCACGTGCCGCGAGGCCCCACCTCTAGGGGGCCACAAGCAACGACGGGACGCGTCCTTTGTTCGATCCGGCCAGAAGCGTGGGCCGGAAGGTTCGAGGGAGCCGCCTGTGTCGCCTGTCCGCCGCCTTGCGATGGAGACCCATCGCACCAGCCGCAGCGCCTGAACCGCGCCGCTGCGCCGCCGTCCCGCCCCTAAGCGCGCAAGCGCCGAGGGGACCGCGGGGCGTCGTCCGCGGCGGACGGCCGGCAGGCTCCCTCATTCCCCGCCGCCGCGCCCGGGTGCCAAACCGCGGCGCGGCGGCGGGCGCGCCCCCTTTCCGCGAAAGCCCGATGCGATGACCCAGATCCGTCCCCGCGGCGCCGTCGCGCCGCTCCGCCGCCCCGCCTCCCTGCCCCGCCGGCCCACCGTCGATGCGGTGATCGCCGCGCTGCAGCCGGAGGAGCCGCTGCACTGCCTGCGCCCGCAGGCGGTGACCGAGGCCGCGCGCGCCTTCGCCGCCGCCTTCCCGGGCGATGTCCTGTACGCCGTGAAGTGCAACGCGGAACCCGCCATGCTGCGCGCGGTCGCCGCCGGCGGCATCGCGCATTTCGACTGCGCCTCGGACGCCGAGGTGCGGCTGGTGCGCACCATGTTCCCCGACGCGGCCATCCACTTCATGCATCCGGTGAAGTCCCGCGCCGCCATCCGCGCCGCCTGGGGCCAGTGCGGCGTGCGCGACTTCGTGCTCGACACGGATGCGGAGCTTTCCAAGATCCTGGAAGTGACGGGCGGGGGCGATCTCGGCCTGGTGGTGCGGCTCGCCTTGCCGAAGGGCAGCGCGGCCTATGACCTGTCGGGCAAGTTCGGCGCCACGCCGGCCGAAGCCGCCGCGCTGCTGCGCGCCGCCCGGCCGCATGCCGCGCGGCTGGGGCTGTCCTTCCATGTCGGGTCGCAATGCCTCGACCCCTCTGCCTGGACGCGCGCCATGGCGCTGGCGGCCGAGGTGATCGCGGCCTCCGGCGTCGCGGTCGAGATCGTCGATGTCGGCGGCGGCTTTCCCGTGGCCTATCCGGGCAGCACGCCCCCGCCGCTGGCCGACTTCATGGAGGCGATCCGCGCCGGCGCGGCGCTGCTGCCGGAAGGCGTCCGCCTCTGGGCCGAGCCCGGCCGCGCGCTGGTGGCGGGCGGTGCCTCCGTCGTGCTGCAGGTGCAGCAGCGGCGGGGCGATGCGCTGTACGTCAACGATGGCGTCTATGGCGCGCTGTCGGATGCCGGCGCGCCGGGCTTCCGCTTCCCGCACCGGCTGGTGCGCGCGGGCGGCGAGCCGGTCGCGACCGTGACTCGCGACTTCACCCTGTTCGGCCCGACCTGCGATTCGGCCGATGTGATGAAGGGCCCCTGGACGCTGCCCGCCGATGTGCGGGAAGGCGACTGGATCGAGGTCGGGCAGCTCGGCGCCTATGGCACGGCGCTGCGCACCGCCTTCAACGGCTTCGACCGGGCGCATGTCACGGAAGTTTCGGATGCGCCCATGCTCGCCACCCCGGGATATGCACCCGGCGCACCGCTCCGCGCCGCCTGACCTGAAGGAAAAACAGAAGATGAAGCACGCTGCCTTCGACGGCCGCCTGGTGATGCTCGGCTTCGGCTCGATCGGCCAGGGCGTCCTGCCGCTGATCCTGCGCCATATCGACATGCCGAAGGACCGGATCGAGATCGTCACCTCCGACGCGCGGGGGGAAGCGATCGCGGCCGAGTACGGCATCCGCCACACCGTGCTGCCGTTGACGCGGGAGAACTACGCGGCGGAACTCCGCGCGCGGCTGGCCAAGGGCGACTTCCTGCTCAACCTGTCGGTCGACGTCTCCTCGGTCGCGCTCGTCACGCTGTGCCGGGAGATCGGCGCGCTGTATCTCGACACCTGCGTGGAGCCCTGGGTGGGCGGCTACACCGACCCGTCGCTGACGCCCTCCCAGCGGTCCAACTACGCGCTGCGCGAAAGCGCGCTGGCGCTGAAGCAGGGCGCGGGGCCGACGGCGGTGACGACACATGGCGCCAATCCCGGCCTCGTCTCGCACTTCGTGAAGCAGGCGCTGCTCGACATCGCGCGCGACACCGGCCACGCGACGGCCGTGCCTGCCACGCGGGAAGGCTGGGCGAGCCTCGCCCGCGACCTCGGCGTGAAGGTCATCCACATCGCGGAGCGCGACACCCAGGTCGCCGCCGGCCGGCCGAAGAAGCGCGGCGAGTTCGTCAACACCTGGTCGATCGACGGCTTCACGGGCGAGGGCTGCCAGCCGGCGGAGCTCGGCTGGGGCACGCATGAGAAGGCGATGCCCGCCGACGGCATGCGGCACGATTTCGGCTCCGACGCGGCGATCTACCTGATGCGCCCGGGGGCTTCCACGCGCGTGCGGTCCTGGACGCCGCTGGAAGGGCCGATGCACTCCTTCCTCATCACGCACAACGAGAGCATCTCGATCGCCGACTACTACACGGTGCGCGACGCGTCGGGCGCCGTCGTCTACCGCCCGACGGCGCACTACGCCTACCACCCCTGCGACGACGCGGTGCTGTCGGTGCACGAATTCGCCGGCCGCAACTGGGCGCTGCAGGAGGAGAAGCGCCTGATGATGGAGGAGATCACCTCCGGGATGGACGAGCTCGGCGTGCTGCTGATGGGACACAGGAAGGGCGCCTACTGGTACGGGTCCCGCCTGACGATCGAGGAGGCGCGCGCGCTGGTGCCCCACAACAACGCCACCTCGCTCCAGGTCTGCGTCGCGGTGCTCGCCGGCATGGTCTACGCCATCGAGAATCCGAACGCCGGCGTGCTGGAGGCCGACGAGCTCGACCACGCCCGCGCGCTCGAGATCTGCTTCCCCTATCTGGGGGAGATGGCCGGCGTCTATTCCGACTGGACGCCGCTGACGGGTCGCGGCGCGCTCTTCCCGGAGGAGGTCGACACCACCTGCCCCTGGCAGTTCGCCAACTTCCGGGTGGTCTGACCCGCCTTCAATTGTGCACGAACAGGACGCGCGGCAGTTTCACCACTGTCAGCGCGTCCCCGCGCAGCGCTGCGATGTCCTCGAAATAGGTGGCGTCGGCGGTGTAGCCCCGGTCGCGGAAGCCGGCCGCCTGCGCCAGGTCGCGCCGCACCAGCGCGCAGCCGATGTCGGCGCGGTTGCGCCGGAACTCGGTCGGGAAATGCGAATAGGCCGGCAGGGCCAGCCCGCCCGCCCGTTCATGGCTGTGCACCATGTCGAACAGGACGACGTCGGGGCGGTCCGCCGCGGCCTCCGTCGTCAGTTCGACGAAGCGGGGGACGTAGTAGTTGTCCCCGTTGGTCAGCAGCAGGTAGTCGCCGCTCGCCTCGGCCAGGCCGCGCGCGCGGAGCGAATGGCCGTAGTCGTTGTGCCGCGCCTCGGTGCAGGCGAAGCGGATGCGCCCCTCCGCTTCCTCGGCATAGGGGCGCATCATGGCGGCGAAGGCCTCGTCCGGCCCGTCATGCCAGACCGACAGCCGCCAGTTCGGTGCGCGCTGGTTCAGGATCGATTGCACGAAGACCTTGAGCGGACCGGGCTGGCGCCAGGTGACCGCGACGATCTCGATGATGGGAGCCGGCATCGTCGCCCTTTCGGAACGACATCAGAATAATGGCTCCGCGACCCTGCGCAACGGCATCCCCCGCGCTAGCCTCGCGCGAGGAGGACGCGCCCATGACCATCATCCGCCCGAACCGACCCGCCCCGGTCGGCGCCGAGGCCGTGCCGGACAGCCATGGCCTCAACCTGTTCCGCGCGGACCCCTCCCTCGCGGCGCTGCTGCCGCTGTACCTGCCGCGCGACCTGCTCGAACATCTGGCGCCGCATCTGGACCGCCTCGGCGCGCTGGCCGGCGGGCGGCTCGCCGAGCTCGCCGCGGCCGCCGACGCCAACCCGCCCGAGCTGCGGCACCGGACCCGGCGCGGGGAGGATGCGCAGTCCATCGCCTACCACCCCGCCTATCGCGAGATGGAGCGCCTGGCCTTCGGCGAATACGGGCTCGCCGCGCTGTCGCATCGCGCGGGCGTGCTCGACTGGCCGGCACCCATGCCCGCGGCGGCGAAATACGCCATCACCTACCTGTTCGTGCAGGCGGAATTCGGCCTGTGCTGCCCGGTCTCCATGACCGACAGCCTGGCGCGCACGCTGCGGAAATTCGGCGCGCCGGACCTCGTCGCGCGCTACCTGCCGGCGCTGACGAGCCAGGACCTCGACGCGCTGCACCAGGGCGCGATGTTCATGACGGAACAGGGCGCGGGGTCGGACATCGCGAACACGGCGGTGACCGCCGCGCCGAAGGCGGACGGGACCTGGGCGCTGACCGGCGACAAATGGTTCTGCTCGAACCCGGATGCGGAACTCGCGATGGTGCTGGCGCGGCCGGAAGGCGCGGCGCAGGGCATCCGCGGCGTCTCGCTGTTCCTGCTGCCGCGCGCGCTGCCCGACGGCAGCCCGAACCGCTATCGCATCCTGCGGCTGAAGGAGAAGCTCGGCACGCGTTCCATGGCGAGCGGCGAGATCCGGCTTGAAGGCGCCATGGCCTGGATGGTCGGCGAGCCCGGCGCGGGCATGCGCCAGATGGCCGACATGGTGAACAATTCCCGCCTGTCGAACGGCGTGCGCGCGGCGGGAATGATGCGCAAGGCGGTGACCGAGGCGCTGTACATCGCCCATCGCCGCATCGCCTTCGGCGCGCCGATCGTCACCCTGCCGCTGATGCGCCGGCAACTGGCGAAAATGCTGGTCCGCGCGGAACAGGCGCGGTCCATGGTGTTCCAGACCGCCGAGGCGCTGCGACGCTCCGATGCCGGGGAACCGGGCGCCTACCCCCTGCTGCGCATCCTGACCCCGCTGCTGAAGTTCCGCGCCTGCCGCGATGCGCGCGTGGTCACGGGCGACGCGATGGAGGTGCGCGGCGGCTGCGGCTACATCGAGGACTTCCCCGATGCGCGGCTGGTGCGCGACGCGCATCTCGGCTCGATCTGGGAGGGGACGTCGAACATCGTCGCGCTGGACGTGCTGCGCGCCGCGGCGCGGGAAGGCTCGCTCGAGGCGCTGGAGGCGCATCTCGCCGGGCTTCGCGCGGACACGGCGCAGCCGCTGGAAGGCCTGGACGCGGCGACGGAGCGCGCCTTCGCCCTCGCCCGCCACGCCGGCGGGGAAGGCGGGCCCGCCCTCGCGCGGCAGGCGGCGACGGGCCTCTACAACGTCGCCTCGGCGACGATGCTCGCCTGGGAAGCGCGCGCGGTGCCCGAACGACGCTTGCTCGGCGCGATGGTGCTCGCGCACCGCGTCCTGCCGCGGGACCCGCTGGCGGCCGAGGATGCGCCCATCCCAGACGCGCTGCTGCCCGACCCCGCCGGCTGATCAGCGGCAGGCGACGCGCACCTGCTCGGGCCCATGCACGGCGCGGCCGTGGCGCATGCCGCGGCTGTCCTCGCGGAAGCCCGTCACCTCGCAGCGCCGCGCCGCGGCGGGGACGGCGGCCATGATGCCGGCCTCCAGCCCCTCATACCGGCAGACGAGCCGGTAGGGCTGCGCGTTGCCGCCAAGGTCCCACCATTCGCGCCGATTGCGCGGATCGGCGTCGGGGCGGAGCTGCACGCGGTCCGCCGGGTCCCCTTCGAACAGGTCGGCGCCGCGCAGCCAGTGGCGCTGGCGCTCGGGCCGCAGCTCCCAGCCCATCGGCGCGCGGATCCGGTCGCCGGATTCGACCTCGACATGGGGCGGGCAGGCGATCAGCGGCGGCGGCGGCGCGGGGGGTGCGGGGCGCGGGGCGGGCTGCGCGGCGGCAGGTCCGGCGAGGAGCAGCAGGCCCAGGATGGCGGGCGCGTGGCGCATGGTCGTCTCTCCCTTCAGAAGCCGAGGAACCGTTCCGCCACCTCGAAGGCGACGCGGCCGGTCTCGTCGAGCGGCGCGCGCGCGAAGGGCGTCGGCGCCTCCTCCAGCGGCCGCGCCTGGCGCGCGGCGAAGATGCTCTCGTGCAGGCGGCGATGGCGCGGGCCGAGACCGCCCGGATCGGCGATGAACACCGGCGCCGCGGTCGCCAGCGCCTCGGAAATCATCGAGACCGAGTCGCCCGTGACCACCACCGCATCGGCCCAGGCGAGCAGGCCGGTATAGGGATTCGGCCCGCCATCGCCCCAGCGGTGCAGCCTGTGCGGCAGGGGCGCGATCGCCTCGGCCACGGCGGCCTCCGCCGGCCGGCCGGTGCGGCGGGACCCCGTGGCGAGCACGCTGCCCGCGAAACCCGCGACCTGGGCCGCGATGCGGGCCGCGACCTCCGGCGCCATTCCCTCCGCGCGCGGCGGACCGCCGAGCAGCAGCGCGACGCGCGGGCTCGGGAATTCGCCGAACATGCCCCACTCCGCCCGCGCGGCGGCCAGCCGGTCGGGCGACATCCGGTGCGCGGCGCCGAGGATGGGCAGGACGTTCGGCGCCTCGGGCGGCGAATCGTGCCGGCCGACCACCAGCAGGTCGAAGCGCGCCTCGGCGAAGCCCGGCCGCATGCAATGGACGATGCGCACGCCCCGCCCCCGCAGCCACAGCGCGACCGGCGCGCTGCGCCGCCCGGCGGAGATGGCCAGGCGCGGCCAGGGGGCGGCGATGGCCGCGCGGGCCGCCGGCGCAAGCCCCGCCAGCGTGCCCCAGCGCAACGGCAGCCGGGAGAGCGGCCCCCAGACGAGCGGCACCGTCCGGAAGGGCCGGCCGAGCCGCTCGGCGATTCCCAGCGCCTGCGCCGCCGTGCCCGCGCGCGGGTCGGCCAGCACCCAGACATCCTCCGTCATGGACGCGGCCCGCCCCGCCGCGAGCGGTTTCCAGAAGGCTGAAAACCGCCCGATCCTCGTTTCGCGAGCATCTTCACGCTTACGGCTGATTCCAGCCGCAAGCGATCTGCTCTAGGACAGGGGCGACAGGCACCATCACCAGGACGACCCGACATGACCGCGCTGCACGCCTCCGACTGGGACCGCGACGCCGCCCTGACCACCGCGCGCATCCTGCTCGAGATCAAGGCGGTGAACTTCCGCCCTGAGGAGCCCTACACCTTCACCAGCGGCTGGAAGAGCCCCGTCTACATCGACTGCCGCAAGATCATCTCCTTCCCCCGGGCGCGCAACCGGATCATGGAGCTCGGCGTCGAGAAGATCGGCCGGCATGTCGGCTACGAATCCATCGACGTGGTGGTGGGCGGCGAGACCGCCGGCATCCCCTTCGGCGCCTGGATCGCCGACCGGATGATGGCGCCCATGGCCTATGTGCGGAAGAAGCCGAAGGGCTTCGGCCGCAATGCGCAGATCGAGGGCGAGGTGCCGGTCGGCCAGCGCACCCTGCTGGTCGAGGACCTGACGACCGACGGCGGATCCAAGATCCGCTTCGCCAATGCGCTGCGCGAAGCGGGCGCGGTCTGCGAGCACACCTTCGTGGTGTTCTTCTACGGCGTCTTCCCCGGGTCCTTCGAGAAGATGAAGGCGATGGGGCTGAACCTGCACCACCTCTGCACCTGGTGGGACGTGCTCGAGGTCTGCCGCGAGAAGCCCTATTTCAGCGAGGCCGCGCTGAAGGAAGTGCGGAAGTTCCTGGAAGACCCCGTCTCCTGGTCGAAGTCGCATGGCGGGGTGGGGAGCGTCGAGGAAGCGAAGCTGAAGGACAGCGCCGAGTGATGCGGCGGGCGGTCGCGCTGCTCGCGCTGCTGGCGGCCCCCGCCGCCGCGCAGCCGCGCGACACGCTCACCATCGGCATCACGCAATACCCTTCGACCTTCCACCCCAACATCGAGAACATGGCCGCGAAGTCCTACGTGCTGGGCTTCGCGCGGCGGCCGCTGACGGCCTATGGCGCGGATTGGCGCCTGACCTGCCTCGCCTGCGAGACGCTGCCCACGCTCGAGAACGGCCTCGCCGAGCGCGAGACGACGCCCGACGGCAAGGCCGGCATCCGCGTGACCTTCCGGCTGCGCGAAGGCACGCGCTGGGGGGACGGCACGCCGGTCACCGCCGAGGATCTCCGCTTCGCCTGGGAGGCGGGGCGGGAAGCCGCGACCGGCTTCGGCCCCGCCGAATTCTACCGCAGCGCCTACGAACTCATCGTGGTGGACCCGCGCACCGTCACGCTGCGCTTCGACCGCGTGACCTTCGAATACGCCTCCATGGGCGACTTCCAGCCGCTGCCCGCGCATGTCGAGCGCGCGCGCTGGCAGGCCGACCCGCGCGCCTATCGCACGCGCACCGCCTACGACACGGAAACCACCAACCCCGCGCTGTGGAACGGGCCCTATCGCATCACGGCGGTGCAACCGGGCGCGTCCATCACGCTGGAACGCAACGCGGCCTGGGCGGGCGCGGCCCCGCATTTCCGCCGCATCACGATCCGCACGGTCGAGAACACGCCCGCGCTCGAAGCGCAGCTGCTCGCCGGGCAGGTGGACATGATCGCGGGGGAACTTGGCCTGCCGATCGAGCAGGCCATCGCGCTGGAACGGCGCACCGGCAACCGCTTCCGCTTCCTGTACCAGCCCGGCCTGATCTACGAGCACATGGACCTGCGCCACGACCACGTCGCGCTGGGCGACCGCCGCGTGCGCCAGGCGCTGCTGATGGCGACCGACCGCGCGCAGATCACCGAAAGGCTGTTCGGCGGGCGGCAGCCCGTGGCGCATAGCTCGGTGAACCCGCTCGACCCGATGCACGACCCGCAAGTGCGGCAATGGCCCTTCGACCTCGCACGCGCCCGCGCGCTGCTGGACGAGGCGGGCTGGACGCCCGGCCCCGACGGCATCCGCCGCAACGCCGCCGGGGAACGCCTGTCGCTGGAATTCATGACCACCGCCGGCAACCGTGCGCGCGAACAGGTGCAGCAGGTGCTGCAGGGCATGTGGCGCCAGGCGGGGATCGAGGCGCGCATCCGCAACGAGCCGCCGCGCGTCTTCTTCGCGGAGACCCTGTCCCGCCGCCGCTTCCAGGGCCTCGCCCTGTTCGCCTGGATCAGCGCGCCGGAATCCGTGCCGCGGTCGTCGCTGCATTCGGACGAGATCCCGCGCGAGGAACGCAACTGGTCCGGCCAGAATTACGGCGGCTTCCGCAATGCGGAGATGGACGTGCTGACCCACACCATCCCCGAACAGCTCGACGCCGCGCAGCGGCGGGAGATGTGGCGCCGCCTGCAGGCGATCTATGCCGAGGAACTGCCCGCCATCCCGCTGTGGTTCCGCGCGGATGCGCATGTCTGGCCGACATGGCTCGACGGCGTGCGGCCGACCGGGCACCTCAACGCCTCGCCCCTGTGGGCGGAGGAATGGCGGGCGCGCTGATGCTCGACCATGTCTCCATCACCGTCAGCGACCTGCCGCGCGCGGCGCGGTTCTACGATGCGGTGATGGCGGCGCTGCGCGTGCCCTGCGTGTGGCGGGAGGCGGACGCGATCGGCTACGGCACGCGCAACAGCGCCGACGACGACAGCCACACCTATCTGACGATCCGCGCGACGGGTGCCGCGATCCAGGCCGACCGGCGCCACTGGTGCTTCCGCGCGCCGGACCGCGCGGCGGTCGCGGCCTTCCACGCCGCGGGCCTCGCGCATGGCGGCGCGGATGACGGCGCGCCGGGGCCGCGGCCGCACTACCACGCCCACTACCATGCGGCCTTCCTGCTCGACCCGGACGGCAACAGGGTCGAGGCGGTGTGCCACCGACCGGCATGACCCGCCTGCTCGCCAGCCGCCTCGCGCAGATCGCCGCGACCCTTGCGATCCTGTCCTTCTGCGCCTTCGCCCTCATCGCGCTGATGCCCGGCGACCCGATCGAGGTCGCCATCGCCGGCGATCCGCGCCTGACCAGCGAGGACGCGCAGCGCCTGCGCGCGCTGCACGGGCTGGATCGCCCCTTCCATGAACGCTACCTCGCCTGGGCCGGCGGGCTGGTGCGTGGCGAGTTCGGCTATTCGCGGCTCTTTGCCCAGCCGGTCGCCGCACTGCTCGGGCCCGCGCTGCTCTCCACCCTCGCGCTGGCCGGCAGCGCGCTGCTGATCGCGCTCCTGCTCGGCGTCGCACTCGGCGCGCTCGCCGCGTCGCGCCCGCGCGCGGCGCCGGGCGTCGATGCCATCGCCGTCATGGGCCAGGCCATGCCGACATTCTGGCTCGGCATCCTGCTCATCATCCTGTTCGCGGTGACGCTGGGCTGGCTGCCGGCGGGCGGCGCGGCCGAGGCCGGCGCGGGCCTCACCTACCTGATCCTGCCGGTCGCGACGCTCGCCATCGCGCATCTGGCCGCCTATGCGCGGCATTCGGCGGCATCGCTGGAAGCCACGCTGACCGAGCCCTGGATCCGCACGGCCCGCGCGCGCGGCGCCTCGGAACACGTCGTGCTGGTCCGCCACGCCTTCCCCAACGCCGCCCTGCCCGTGCTGCAGATCGCCGCCCTCGACGCCGGCGCGCTGGCCGGCGGCGCGCTGGTGACGGAGACGGTCTTCGCGCGGCCGGGGATGGGGAAACTCCTCTACGACGCGGTGATGGGCAACGACACCAACCTTGCCCTGGTGGCGCTGCTCCTGGTGGCGCTGGTGACCATGCTGGCGACGCTGGGGGCCGACCTCGCCCAGCGCCTGCTCGACCCGCGGCTGCGCGAGCGGTGATGCGCCTTCGCCTCGGCCTGCTGCTGCTCGGCCTGCTGGCGGTCGCCGCCGCGGCGGCGCCGCTGGTCGCCGATGCGCTCGGGCATGATCCCTTCGCGCCCGACCTGCTCGCGCGGTTCGAGCCGCCTTCGGCGCGCCACCCTCTCGGCACGGACGATCTCGGGCGGGATATCCTCACGCGGCTGCTGTACGGCGCGCGGGTTTCGCTCGCGGTCGGGCTCGCCGCGGCGCTGGCGGCAGCGTTCATCGGCACGGCGGCGGGGCTGGTCGCCGCCTGGCGCGGTGGTACGGCGGATGCGCTGGTGATGCGCTTCGCCGACTTCATGCTGGCCCTGCCCGCCCTGCCGCTGCTGGTGCTGCTCGCTGCCGCCGATCCCGCGCGCATCGGCCTGCCTGGGCGCGGGGAGGCGGCGGGCGACGTGCTGCGCATCGTCGTCATCCTCGCGCTGTTCGGCTGGGTCGGCGTGGCACGGCTGGCGCGGGCGGCGGCCCTCGCAACCTTCTCGCGCGACCATGTGCGCGCGGCGCGCGCGCTCGGCGCCAGCGAGGGCCGAATCCTGCGTCGCCACGTCTTGCCGGCGCTGCTGCCGCCGGTCGCCGTCGCCACCGCGCTCGCCGTGGCCGGCGCGATCCTGGCGGAGAGCACGCTGTCCTTCCTCGGTCTGGGCATCAGCCCGCCGGCGCCCTCCTGGGGGAACATGCTGGCGAACGCGCAGGAACTGGTCTTCTCGGCCCCCTGGGCCGCGGTCTGGCCGGGGCTGGCCATCATGGCGACGGTCGCGGCCTGCACCCTGGTCGCGGACGGGCTGCGCCGACGCGGTTCTTGACGCGGATCAAGGTCGAGGCCCGCCGCGCGCGGCAATCTCCGCGCATGAAGGGAGGCGCCGTCGGCGCCGTCCGCCACCGGGAGCGAGGACCGAGACCATGCCCAACACGCCGCTGACCCAGTCCATGATGGACCTCCTCTCCCACATCAGCCTGCCGGCCGCCAATGCGCCGAGCCATGGCCATGGCGACGCGTCGCAGACCGATCCGCGCACGCCCCTGCCGGACAACCTCGCCGGCCCGCATGGCGTGCTCGACCACCTGCTCGCCGAGGTGGAGCACGACCTGCTCGAGGGCCGGCAGCATGCGGCGACGACCGCGCTCGGGCTCGCGGGCACCCGCGTCAGCCTCGATGCGGCGCGCGGCCATACGCCGCCCAAGCATGTCGAATGGCTCGCCGCGCATCTGCGCGCGGCGGCCCGGGAAATGGGCGACGGCCATCCCGGCAAGGCGCTGAAGGCGGTGCGGCTGGCGCGGCTCGCGCTGCGCCCCTGATCGGCGGGCGAGAAACATGTCCGATCAGTCATTTGGCGGATAGTCCTGGGACAGGCTGGGAGGATTAGACCTCCCTCCAGGCTGCGGGCCCCCGACCGTGCCGACCGTGACGTTTCCGGTCCACCCGGTCGAAAGGACTCATGCCCATGTTCCGCGCCTTCCTGATTGCCGCCGGCCTCGTGCTGGCGCTCGGCACGCTCAGCCCCGCCGAGGCCACGCGTGGCCGCACACGCAGCTCCGCCGCCGAGGCCACCACGGCCAGCGCCGAGGCGCCGCGCGCCAGCTCCACCCGCCGCACGCGGCGCAGCGAGGCCCGCGCCCAGCGCCGCGCCCGTGGTGAAGCCAGCACCTCCTCCCGCCGCAACCGCGGTGCGCAGCACGCCTCGGCGCGCCGCACGCCGCGCAGCGGCGCCGCCCAGGCGCCGACCGCGACGCAGTGAAACGCAGAAGGGGGCCGCGAGGCCCCCTTCCCGTCTTCGGCGATGCAAGGCGCGATCAGTCGCCGATCACGCCGCCATCCTTCTTCACGATCGCGATGACCGAGGGCCGCGGCGGCACGCCTTCGGCGAAGTCGGGCCAGCGCGTGGACGGGCGCTCGAAGGACGACCCGCTGTCCTCGCCAGGGTGCTGGATGGCGAGGAACACCGTGCGGTCATCCGGCGTGAAGAGCGGCCCGCAGACCTCCGCCCCCGTCGGCGCCTGGTAGAACAGCTTGGTCAGGGCCCGGCCCGCGCCGCGGGTATCGGCCGCGTAGAGGCCGTCGGCGATGCCGGCCGCCGTCGGCGCGCCGTCCGTCGCGATCCAGATCCGCCCCTTGCTGTCGAAGGCGCAATTGTCGGGGCAGGACAGCCAGCCCTCGCCCGTCGCGCGGTGATACTGCGTGCCGGCATCGATCCCCGGCTTGCCGGCGACGAGGAACAGGCCCCAGCGCATCTCCTTCGCGGCGTGGTCCACCTCGTTGGTGCCGGCGCCGGGCGGGACGATCTCGACCACATGGCCATGCGTGTTGCGCGCGCGCGGATTGGCGGCGTTGACCTGCTGCGCCGTGCGGCGGTCGTTGTTGGTCAGCATGACGTAGACGCGCCCCGTGACCTTGTTCGGCTCGACATCCTCCGGGCGGTCCATCGGGGTCGCGCCGAGCAGGCTCGCCGCCTGGCGGGCGTTGATGACGACATCGGCCTGGCTGCGGAAGCCGTTCGCCTCGGTCAGCGGGCCCTGGCCATGCACCAGGTCCAACCACTCGAGCTTGCCGTCGTCGTGCAGCTTCGCGACCGACAGCACGCCCTCATCCAGCAGGTCGCGGTTGGCCGCGCGGTTCTGGCGGTCGAAGGGGCGGGCGGTGACGAAGCGGTAGACGAACTCGAAGCGCTCGTCGTCGCCCATGTAGATCACCACGCGGCCGTCCTTGTTGACGGCGTGGTGGCAGCCCTCGTGCTTGAAGCGGCCGAGCGCGGTGCGCTTCACAGGTTCGCTCTGCGGGTCGTAGGGGTCGAATTCCACCACCCAGCCGAAGCGGTTCGGCTCGTTCGGCTCCTTGCCCACGTCGAAGCGATCCATGTGGGTCGGCCAGGAATACCAGGACTGCTGCGCCAGGCCGTAGCGGCGCCAGGCGGCGTGCTGCGGGTTCTGCTGGTTGGCGATCTCGGCGCCGCCGAAATAGCCGTTGAAGTTCTCCTCGGCCGTCAGCACCGTGCCCCAGGGCGTGTTGCCGCCGGCGCAGTTGTTGAGCGTGCCGAGCACGCGCAGCCCGGTCGGGTCGGCGCTCGTCTTCATCGCATCGTGCCCGGCCGCGGGGCCGGCGACGCGCATCGGCGTCTCGCCCGTGATGCGGCGGTTCAGCCGGCTTTCCTTCACATATGACCAGCGGCCGCCGGTCTTGCGGATCTCGACCACCGACATGCCGTGCGCGAGCAGTTCCGTCCGCGCCTGCTCCGCGCTCGCGCGCAGGGCCGAGGTGCGCCCGGTGCCCATGCCCGGCCACATGAGGTTCGTGTTGGTGTACTCGTGATTGACCGCGAGCAGGCCGTGCTCGGAATTGTTGCTCCCGGCCGGCAGCGGGAAGAAGTCGAGATAGTCGTTGTTGTAGCCGAACTGCCGCGCCTGCTGGTCGGGCGTGGTGCGGCCCGGCGTGAAGTCCGGCGCGTCGGCGAGGATCGGATCGCCCCAGCGGATCAGCGTCTGCACCTCATAGCCCTCGGCAACGCTCTCGGTCTGCGCGAGGCCGTGGCGGAGTTCCTCGAAGCCGAGCGTCGAGGGGCCGCCGGTGCGCGGCACGCCCTGCGCCTCCGCCTCGCCCGGCAGGGCGGCGAGCGCGGCGGCCGCGGCGCCGGCGCCGAGCAGCGCACGGCGACCGTAGCGCGCCTCGATGATCTCGCCGATCGGGCGGCGCGGATCGGGGTTCGATGTGCCGAACTCCTCAGAGGCGTCGATCTTCTCGTCCTCGGGGATGGCAGGCAGGTGCGTGTCGGGCATGGCGTCCGTCCGATCTTGGGCAGGCGCCGGCAGGATGTCCGGCGGCGGCGGGAATGTGGCGGCACCCGGATGACCCGGGAACGGGTCCGCCTGTGAAGAATAGGTTACAGCGCTTCCTCGATCCGCGGCGGCAGGTGCGCGCGCACCGGGGGCAGCGCCTCGGTCCATTTCTCCACCTGCACCAGGCAGGATTGCGCGGACGGCCCCTGGCCGAGGCGGGACGTGCCCACATCCGGCGTCAGCACGTTCGGGTTGCCATGGACGCAGAGGCTGCCCGGCACGCCGGGTTCCAGCGGGTCGAACCAGGCGCCGGTCGCCATCATGGCCACGCCACGCATCAGCCCGGCATCGGTGCGTAGCCCGCCCAGGCATGCCCCGCGATTGTTGAAGACGCGCACGATGTCGCCCGGCTTCAGCCCGCGCTCGGCCGCGTCCTCCGGGTTCAGCGTGATCGGCTCCCGCCCCGCGATCTTGTCGCTCGCCGCGACGCGGCCCGGGTCGAGCTGCCCATGCAGCCGCGTCGCCGGCTGGAAGGACAGCAGGTGGATGGGGAAGCGCCGCGCGGCCTCCGCGCCCAGCCATTCGCGCGGTTCGATCCAGGCCGGATGGCCCGGCGCGTCGTCATAGCCGAAGGAGGCGACGGTCTCGCTGAACAGCTCGACCTTGCCGGAGGGCGTGTCGAGCGGGTTCTCGGCCGGGTCGGCGCGGAACTCGGCGAACTGGGTGTATTCGGCGCCGCGCTTGGGGCGCTCGGCCTCCCACCAGCCCTTGGCCCAGAAGGTGTCGAAGTCGGGCGTCTCGAAGCCCAGCTCCGCGCTGTGCCGGCGCCATTGCTCGAACAGGTGGCGCAGCCAGGCATCCTCGTTGCGCTGTTCGGTGAAGCGGTCGCGATAGCCGAGCTCCTCGGCGATGTCGGCCAGCATGTCGTGGTCGTTGCGCGCCTGCCCGACCGGCTCGATCGCCTTGTGCATGGCGCGCAGGAAGCGGTCGCGGCCGGAACTCGCGATGTCGTTGCGCTCGAGCGTCGTGGTCGCCGGCAGCACGATGTCGGCATGGCGCGCGAGCGCGTTCCAGTGCTGCTCCTGCACGATGATCGTCTCGGCCTGCGCCCAGGCGCGCAGCATGCGGTTGAGGTCCTGGTGGTGGTGGAAGGGATTGCCGCCGGCCCACCAGACGATGCGCGTGTCCGGGTAGCGCTGCTCCCGCCCGTTGAAGTGGTAGGTGCCGCCCGGATTCTCGAGCATGTCCGTGATGCGCGCGACGGGGATGAAGGCACCGGTCGGGTTGCGCGCGGCGGGCATGGAGAAGGAGGGGACCTCCTGCCGCGGATTGCCCATGCCGTTCACGCTGCCATAGCCGTAGGCGACGCCTTCGCCCGGCTTGCCGATCTTGCCGAGGATCGCGGCGAGGGCGGCCAGCATCCAGTAGGGCTGTTCCCCGTAATCCGCGCGCTGCAGCGACCAGGTGGCGGTCAGCATCGCGGGCACGCCCGCGAGTTCCAGCGCGAGCGCGCGGATGCGCGCGGCGGGAATGGTCGTGATCGGCGCGGCCCAATCGGGCGTCTTCGGCGTGCCGTCGCCCTCGCCCATGATGTAGGCGCGCAGCCTGTCCCAGCCGACGCAATGGGTGGCAAGGAAGGCGCGGTCCTCCTTGCCTTCGCTCACCACCACATGCGCCATGGCGAGCAGCAGCGCCGTGTCCGTCCCGGGGCGGATCGGGATCCATTCCGCCCGGCACCAGTCCGGCACGTCGCCGCGGTTGGGCGAGACCTGGACGAAGCGCAGCCCGGCCTCGGCCGCGGCGCGCATGTTGATCTCGTTCGAATGTTCCGCCGCGCCGCCCGAGGTGACGAGCCCGTTGCGCAGCGGCAGGCCGCCCAGGCAGAGCATGACCTTCGCGTGGCGCGTGATCGCCGCCCAATCGGTGACGCGGCCGAGCAGCACCTCGTTCGTGCCGAGCACATGCGGCAGCAGCGCCTGCGCCGCTGCGTAGGAATAGGCGTTGACCTGCCCCGTATAGCCGCCGCCCAGGCCCAGGAAGCGCTGCAACTGCGAACGCGCATGGTGGAAGCGCCCGGCCGAGGACCAGCCATAGGACCCGCCGAAGATGGAGGTCGGCCCGTGCTCCGTCCGCACGCGCCGCGTCTCCTCCGCCACCAGCCGCACCGCGCGGTCCCAGGAGACAGGGACGAAGGCATCCCCGCCGCGCAGCTGCCCGCGCCGGCGCCCTTCCAGCCAACCCTTGCGGACATAGGGGCGATCCACCCGGCAGGCGGCGTGGACGATGTCGGGCATCGCCTCGATCAGGGACCCTGGGAAGGGGTCGCGCTCGAAGGGGCGGACGCCGACCAGGCGGCCATCCTTCACCACGGCGTCGAAACTGCCCCAATGGGCGGCGTGTGGCTTGATTTCGGTCATGGCGGGCTCCTCGGCCGGCGAGGGTGGCGCGGGCGGCGCCGCGGGGCAACCACGCCCCTTGGGGACCGCCGCGATCCGGGCCTAGACTGCTTCCCATCGCCGCCGAGGAAGGCCCAACGACATGACACCGCCGCGCAATTCCAATGCCGCCAGGGACATCGCGAATGTCCTGCACCCCTACACCGATGCGAAGGCGCATATGGTGAACGGCCCGCTGGTGATCAGCCGCGGCAAGGGCGTGCGGATCTACGACGACCAGGGCAAGGAATACATCGAGGCGCTGGCCGGGCTGTGGTGCGCTTCGCTCGGCTTCGACAACGAGCGCCTGGTCAAGGCCGCGACCGACCAGATGCGCAAGCTGCCCTTCTACCATTCCTTCACCGCCAAGTCGCACGAGCCGATGATCGACCTGGCGGAGATGCTGATCGAGCGTGCGCCCGCGCCGATGTCGAAGGTCTTCTTCGGCAATTCGGGGTCCGAGGCGAACGACTCCGCGATCAAGATGATCTGGTACATGAACAACGCGCTGGGGCGGCCGAAGAAGAAGAAGCTGTTCTCGCGGCTGAAGGGCTACCACGGCATCACGCTGGCCGCCGCCTCGCTCACGGGCCTGCCGGCCAACCACAAGCTGTTCGACGCGCCGATCGCGGGCGGGCGCTTCTGCCATGTCGGCACGCCGCACCACTACCACAACGCGAAGCCCGGCGAGTCCGAGGAAGACTTCGCCACGCGCCTCGCCGAGGAACTCGAGGCGCGCATCATCGAGGAAGGCGGCGCCGAGGAATGCGCGGCCTTCTGGGCCGAGCCGGCGATGGGCGCGGGCGGCGTCATCATCCCGCCGCGCACCTACTTCCCCAAGATCCAGGCCGTGCTGAAGAAGTACGACATGCTCTTCGTGGCCGACGAGGTGATCTGCGGCTTCGGGCGCACCGGCAACTACTGGGGCTGCCAGACCTTCGACATCCAGCCCGACATCCTGGTCTGCGCCAAGGCGCTGTCCTCGGCCTACCTGCCGATCTCGGCGGTGATGGTGAACGAGGCGGTGTTCCAGGGCATCGCCGAGGGCAGCAGCACGGTCGGCACCTGGGGCCATGGCTTCACCTATTCCGGCCACCCGGTCTCCGCCGCCGTCGCGATCGAGACGCTGAAGATCTACGACGAGATGGGCACCATCGCGCATGCCGCCGAAGTGGGCGCGCACATGCAGGCGGAGCTGCGCCGCCGCTTCACCGACCACCCGCTGGTGGGCGAGGTGCGCGGCGTGGGCCTGATCGGCGCGATCGAGCTCACCTCCGACAAGGCCGCGCGCAAGCCGATCGACCCGGCGAAGAAGGCCGGCGCGCGCCTGGTCAAGCATGGCGAGGAACAGGGCGTGATCCTGCGCGCCATGGTGAATGACAGCATGGGCTTCTCGCCCCCGCTGGTGATCACCAAGGAAGAAGTGACCGAGATGCTCGACCGCGTGGGCCGCGCGCTGGATGCGCTCGCGGTCGACCTCCGGCGCGAGAGCATCGCGGCGGTCTGACCGCCGATCCGCCCCGGCGCCGCGCGCGCCGGGGCGACCTTGCCCCGTGAAGATCACCCATCCCGCCCTGCCGGTCGCGGTCGCGCTGCTCGCCGCGCCGCTCGTCGTCGTGCTGCAGTCCAAGGCGATGGCGCCGGTCGCGCTGGTCGCGCTGCTGCTGACCGTCATTGCCTTCGCGCGCGCACGGCGCGCCCTGCCGATGCCGGGCGGCGCGGCCTTCGCGGCCGGGCTCGCGCTTGGCCTCTGGGCTTGCGCCACGGCGCTCTGGGCGATCGAGCCGGGGCGCGCGCTGACCTCGGGCGCGTCGATCGCGGGCATGGCGCTGCTGGCCGCAGGCGCCGCCACCGCGCTGGCGGCAAGCGAGGATGCGGCGCGCGCGCGCCTGGCGCTGATGCTGGCGATCGGCCTCGCGCTTGGCCTGGCTGTGGCGGGCATCGACGCGCTGACCGGCAACGCCATCCGCGCCGGCGTCCGCGGCCTCGCGGAAGCGCCGGCGACGCTGGCCTTCGGCCTCAAGCCCGCCGCCTCGGTCATGGCGCTGCTGCTGCCGCTCGCCATCGCCCTGCCCTGGCCGGCGCTGCCGCGCGCGCTGCTGCTGGCCGGCGGCGCCGCGGTGATCGTCGCGCTGCCGGGCGATACGGCGAAGATCGCCGCCGTGCTCGGCCTGCTCGTCGCGGCGGCGGCGGCGCGCGCGCCGGTGCTGGTGCCGCGCCTGGTCGGCGGCGGGCTGGCGGCGGTGACCCTCGCCATGCCGCTGCTGGTCGCCGCCATCCCCGCGCTGCCGGTCGAGCGCCTGCCCTTCTCCGCCCTGCACCGGATGCTGATCTGGGATTTCACCGCCGAGCGCATCGCGGAGCGGCCGGTCCTCGGCTGGGGCATGGAGGCGAGCCGGGAGATCCCCGGCGGGCGCGGCAATCCGCCGGCCGAAACGCTCGACCATCTGCGCGTGACCGACCCCGCGCAGCGCGCCGCCTTCGCCGCGCCGCATGTGCAGATCCTGCCGCTGCATCCGCACAATGGCGCGCTGCAGGTGTGGCTCGAACTCGGCGCCATCGGCGCGCTGCTCGCGGCCTGGCTCGCCTGGGCGCTCGGCGTGGCGGCCGCGCGCGCGCCCTGCCCGCCCGCCGCGGCCGGTGCGCTCGCCTCGGCGGCGGTGACCGCGATGCTGTCCTTCGGCGCCTGGCAGGCTTGGTGGGTGGCGGCGATGCTGCTCGCGGCGGCGACGGCCGCCGCGCTGCCCCGCCGCTAACCCGGGCGGTTCCGCCGCGCGAGCCGCATGCCGCAGATGTAGCCCCAGGCCATGTTCGGCCCGATCGTCGTGCCGGTGCCCACGCCGCGCGTGCCGATCGGGTTCGCCATCGCGACGCCGGCGGCGAACAGGCCGGGGATGACGCTGCCATCGGGCCGCATCACCTCCCCATGCGCATTCGTGCGCGCGCCCCCCTTGGTCGCGAGGATGGCGCGGTTGAAGGGCAGCGCGAGGAAGGGCGGCCGCGCGATCGGCTTCAGGCCGGCGCGCCGGCGCTTGTCCCCCGCCGCGGCCGGGTCGGGGCGCGCGGGGCGGCCGAAATCGACATCATCGCCACGCTCGGCCGCTGCGTTGAAGCGGGCGACGCTGTCGGCCAGCGCATCGGGCGGCAGGCCGGTCAGCGCGGCGAGCGCATCGAGGCTGTCCGCCCGTCGCAGCCAGGCGGGATCGGCCTTCGCCGCCCAGCGCGCGGGCGGCAGCGCATCCAGCATCGCCGCGTCGCTGATCACCCAGCAGGGAAGCCGCAGCGGCGCGCCATCGGCGTCGCGGGCATCGATCACCTCGCCGATGTTGAACACCAGCTCGTTGACGAAGCGCCGCCCGTGCCGGTCGACCAGCATCGCGTTGGGTTCGGTGTGGAAGGGCACGGGGCGGGCGAGCAGCCTTCCCTCGTAGCGCGTGGGGACGGAGGGGGTGAGCGTCGCCTGGTCCATGCGCGCCATCGCCGCGCCCGCCGCCTGGGCCATGCGCTGCCCGTCGCCGTCATTGCCCGGCGGGCTGCCGAGGTAGTCGACCGGCCCGGGGAAGTGCTTCCCGCGCAGCGCCGCGTCCCATTCGAAGCCGCCGGTCGCGATGACCACGCCGGCGCGGGCGGACCACGCCTCCCGCACGCCACCACGCTCGACCAGCGCGCCGGTCACCGCGCCATCCGCATCCTGGGTGAGTTCGAGCGCGCGGGCGGAGAGCAGCACCTCCACCCCCGCCGCGCGGCAGCCGGCGAGCAGCCCGGTCACCAGCGCCGTACCCTTGCCGCGCGTGTTGGTCAGCAGCCGCCACAGCAGCCGTGGCCAGAGTTCGAAGGCGGTGCGGAAAGGGTGGTGATACAGGTCCGTCTCCACCGCCTCGTGATAGGTGAAGATCTCGGGGATGGTGGAGCGGCGGATGCGCAGGGCGAAGCGTCCCGCGCGCCAGCGGCTCAGCGGCAGCGGGCTCAGCATCCGCCCGCGCGCCTTGGCCCCCGGCAGCGTGCGCAGCGGGTCGGGCTCGGGCGTCAGGGCGAAGCGCAGGGGCGAATGTGCCTCGACGAAGCGGAGCATCTCGGGCGCGGCCTCGACGAAGGCCTGCCACAGCGCATCCTCCTCCGCCGCCCAGCCTTCCGGTGCGGCGGCGCGGATATAGGCGAGCGCTTCCGCGCGGCTGTCATCGATCCCGGCGGCCTCGGCATGGTGGTTGGCAGGGATCCAGGTGCCGGCGCCGGACATGGCCGTGGTGCCGCCGAGCCGGCCGGTCTTCTCCAGCACCGTGACGGCCAGCCCCTGCCGCGCCGCCGTGAGCGCGGCGACGAGGCCCGCGCCGCCGGAGCCCAGTACCAGAACATCCGTCATGCGCGTCGCGGCCATGGCGCGTCATCGCGCGCGGATGGCGCGGCGGCAAGGGCGCGGCGCGCCATCGGCCGGGCGGATGGCGATGATGCCGTTTTCCGATTGGCGCGCGGGGCCGCGCGCGCGCATCTCTACGCCAGACACGAGGACCCCGCCGCCATGCCCGACACCCTGCCCGAACGCCCCGTCCGCGCCGCCATCCACCCGGATGTGCGCATCGGCCATGTGCACCTGAAGGTCGCCGACCTCGACCGCGCCCTCGCCTTCTGGCGCGACGTGATCGGGCTCGAGGAACAGCAGCGCTACGGCGACCAGGCGGTGTTCCTCTCCGCCGGCGGCTACCACCACCACATCGCGCTCAACACCTGGGAGAGCAAGGGCGGCGCCTGGCCGCCGCCGGGCACGACGGGGCTGTTCCACGTAGCACTGGTCTATCCCGACCGGCGCGCGCTCGCCGGCGCGCTCAAGCGCCTGCTGGACGCCGGCTGGCCGCTGGAAGGCGCGTCCGACCACGGCGTGTCGGAAGCGATCTACCTGCGCGACGCGGACGGCAACGGCGTCGAGCTCTATCGCGACCGCGCGCCGGAGGACTGGCCGCGCGACGCGGCAGGCGGGCTCGCGATGGTGACGCGGCGGCTCGACCTCGGCGCGCTGCTGGCCGAAGCGGGCTAGCCCGCCTCCTCGCGCAGCATCTCGAGTTCCAGCCAGCGTTCCTCGGCCGCCGCGAGCGACGCCTGCGCGGCGGCCAGCGCCTCGGTCGCCTTCGCGAAGCCCGCGGGGTCGCGGGCGTAGAAGGCGCTGTCGGCGACGCGGGCCTCGAGCTTCGCGACCTCGGCCCCCAGCGCTTCCATGCGCGCGGGCAGCGTCTTCAGCTCGTGCTGGTCCTTGGCGTTCAGCCCCCGCCGGCGCGCGGGCGGGGCGGCGCGCGGCGCGGCTTCGGCCTTCGGCGCGGCGGGCTGCTTCGCGGCGGCCTCGGCCGCCCTGGCACGCACGCCGTGGCCACGCTGCGCGACCATGTCGGAATAGCCGCCGGCATAGTCCTGCCAGCGCCCTTCCCCTTCCCAGGCGATCACGCTGGTGATCGTGCGGTCGAGGAAGTCGCGGTCATGGCTGACGAGCAGCACCGTGCCGGCATAGTCGGCCACGAGTTCCTGCAGCAGGTCGAGAGTCTCGAGGTCGAGGTCGTTGGTCGGCTCGTCCAGCACCAGCAGGTTCGAGGGCTGCGCGAAGGCGCGGGCGAGCATCAGCCGCCCGCGCTCCCCCCCCGACAGCGCGGAGAGCGGCGTGCGCGCCTGGTCCGGCGTGAACAGGAAGTCCTTCATGTAGCCGATGACGTGGCGCGGCTGGCCGTTGACGAAGACCTGGTCGCCGCGCCCTTCGGTCAGCGCCGCGGACAGCGTCATCGTCGGATCGAGCGCGGCGCGCCGCTGGTCGAGCCCGACCATGGACAGGCCGGTGCCGAGCCGCACCTCGCCGCTGTCGGGCGCCAGCACCCCGGTCAGCATGTTGAGCAGCGTCGTCTTGCCCGCCCCGTTCGGCCCGACGATGCCGACGCGGTCGCCGCGGATGATGCGCGTGGAGACATCGCGCACCACCACCCGGTCCCCGAAGGCCTTGGTGATGTTGTCGGCGGCGATGACGAGGTTGCCCGACCCCGCCCCTTCCGACGCCGCCATGGTCACGCGCCCGGGCGCGGCGACGCGTTCGCGGCGCTTGGCGCGCAGCGCGTGCAGGTTCTCCAGCCGCCGGACATTGCGCTTGCGCCGGGCGGTGACGCCGTAGCGCAGCCAATGCTCCTCCCGCACGATCTTGCGGGCAAGCTTGTGCGCGTCGCGCTCCTCCTCCTCCAGCACCTGGTCGCGCCATTCCTCGAAATGGGCGAAGCCACGCTCGAGCCGCCGCGTGGCACCTCGGTCGAGCCAGACCATGGCGCGCGACAGGCGCTCGAGGAACCGGCGGTCGTGGCTGATCAGCACGAGCGCGGTCGAAAGCGATGCCAGTTCCGCCTCGAGCCACTCGATGGCCGGGAGATCGAGGTGGTTGGTCGGCTCGTCCAGCAGCAGGATGTCCGGCGCGGGCGCGAGCGCGCGGGCGAGCGCGGCGCGGCGGGATTCGCCGCCCGAGAGCGCGGCCGGCGCTTCCTCACCGCTCATGCCGAGATCGGCCAGCAGCGCGCGCGCGCGGTATGCATCGTCGGCTGGGCCGAGGCCCGCCAGCACGTAGTCGATCACGCGCGGGAAGGCCGAGAGGTCTGGCTCCTGTTCCAGGTAGCGCAGCGTCGCACCGGGCTGGAGGAAGCGCGTCCCGCCCTCCGGCTCGATCAGCCCGGCCGCGACCTTGAGCAGCGTGGACTTGCCCGAGCCGTTGCGGCCGACCAGCGCCAGCCTTTCGCCGGGGGCGACGGACAGCGAGGCGCCATCGAGCAGCCGCAGGCTGCCGAAGCCGTGCGCGATGTCGGTGAGGAGAAGGAGCGGCGGGGCCGCCATCACATCACCCCGCGAAGGGGTCGCGCATCATGATGGTGTCGTCGCGCTCCGGGCTGGTGGACAGCAGCACGATCGGCGCCTCCACCAGCTCCTCGATCCGGCGGACATACTTCACCGCCTCGGCGGGAAGTTCCGCGTAGGACCGCGCGCCGCGCGTCGAACCCGACCAGCCCTGCATCGTCTCGAAGATCGGCTCGGCCGCGGCCTGGGCGCGGAAGGCGGCCGGCAGGCGCTTCACCACCTCGCCATGGATGCGGTAGCCGGTGCAGATCTTCAGTTCCGGCAGGCCGTCCAGCACGTCGAGCTTGGTCAGCACCAGGCCCTTCACGCCGCCGACCTTCACCGCCTGGCGCACCATGCAGGCATCGAACCAGCCGCAGCGGCGCGGGCGGCCGGTGACGGTGCCGAATTCGTGCCCGCGTTCGCCGAGCAGCCGGCCGGTCTCGTCATGCAGTTCCGACGGGAAAGGGCCGGAGCCGACGCGCGTGGCGTAGGCCTTGGCGATGCCGAGCACGAAGCCGATCGCATCCGGCCCCACGCCCGCACCCGCCGCGGCGCTGCCCGCGACCGTGTTGCTGCTGGTGACATAGGGGTAGGTGCCGTGGTCGACGTCAAGCATCACCGCCTGCGCGCCCTCGAACAGCACGCGCTTGCCCGCCTGGCGCGCGTCGTCGAGGCGTTCCCACACCGTGTCGGCATAGGGCAGCAGCTTGGGCGCAAGCGCGAGAAGGCCGTCGAGCAGTTCCTTCTTCGGGAATTCCGGCGCGCCGAGGCCGCGCAGCAGCGAATTGTGGTGCAGCAGCAATTCGTCGAGCTTGGCGCTCAGCGTCTCGGGCTCGGCGAGGTCGCACAGGCGGATGGAGCGGCGGCCGACCTTGTCCTCATAGGCCGGGCCGATGCCGCGGCCCGTCGTGCCGATCTTGTCCTGGCCGCGCGCCGTCTCCCTCGCGCGGTCGAGCGCGGGGTGCAGCGGCAGGATCAGCGGCACGTTCTCGGCGATGCGCAGGTTGTCGGGCCCGACCTTCAGCCCCTGCGCGGTGACCTTGTCGATCTCGCTGAGCAGCGCCTGCGGGTCGAGCACCACACCATTGCCGATGATGCCGAGCTTGCCGCGCACCACGCCCGAGGGCAGCAGGCTGAGCTTGTAGGTCTGGTCGCCGACCACCAGCGTGTGGCCGGCATTGTGGCCGCCCTGGAAGCGGACGACGATGTCGGCGCGGGAGGCGAGCCAGTCCACCACCTTCCCCTTGCCCTCGTCGCCCCATTGGGCGCCGATCACGGCGACATTGGCCATGGCAGGTCAGTCCTTCGCAGCGATGGGGACGGCCGCGCCGTCCTTCAGTTCATGGGTGCAGCGCAGGCGCAGCGGCGTGTCCTCCGGCGCCAGCGCCGCGACGGTCGCGAAGCCCTGCGCGCGGAAGCGCGCGCCATCCGCGCCGAGCGGCACGAACAGCCGCGGCCGCGGCGCCGCGACCGGGGCGGCGCGCAGCACCGCGTCCGGATAGAGCGACATCCCCGTCGCCGGCTCGTCGTTCTGCGACAGGTAGCGCCCGCCGCGCGCGAGTTCGCCCGACATGCCCGGCCCGTACAGCGTGAAGGCGACGCCGGTGTGGTAGCGGAAGCCGCGGAACTCGACCGGGTCGAGCGTGATGCGCAGCGCCGGCGCGAGGCCGCGGATGGCGGCGAGCACGGAGGCCGCGTTCTCGGCGATGGCGCGCGCCGTGGGCGGAAGCTCCGCCGCTTCCAGCGCCGCCAGCGCGCCATCGGCCGGGCCGGTCGCGGCCATCAGCGCCGGCAGCGCGGCGAGCACGCCGCCTTCCCGCTGCGCGATGGACGTCACATCCGCGCTGTCCTTGCGATCCAGCGCGCGCGCCAGCGCCTGGCGCAGCGGCGGCGCGACGCCGGCGGCTTCCATCAGCGCCGGCACCAGCGTGGGCAGCGTGACGTCCAGGCTGACATCCGCCACGCCCACCGCGGCCAGCGCCTCGACCGCCACCAGCGCGACCTCGGCATCGGCCGCGGGCGCGGCGCCGCCGATCAGCTCGACGCCGGCCTGCGGCAATTGGCGGGAGGGGGCGAGCTGCGTGCCGCGCACCCGCAGCACCTGCCCGGCGTAGCACAGGCGCAGCGGCCGCTGATCCTGCGCCAGCCGCGTGGCCGCGATGCGCGCGACCTGCGGCGTGGTGTCCGCGCGCAGCCCCATCATGCGCTGGCTGACCGGGTCCATCAGGCGGAAGGTCTGTTCCGCCACGGCGGCGCCGGAACCGGCCAGCAGGCTGTCCTCGAATTCCAGCAGGGGCGGCTTCACCCGCTCATACCCATGGGCGGCGAAGACGGCCATCATCGCCTCGACGAGCGCGGCCTCGCGCTCCGCCTCGGGCGGCAGGAGGTCGGCGAGGCCGGCGGGCAGCAGCGCCGGGTTGGGCAGGTCGTCGGTCATGGCCGGCGGAGGGTGTGGCAGGGGCGCCCGCCCGGGGCAACCCCCGCGGCCATCATGGCGCGCCCGCGGCGGCGAGCAGGGTCCGCACCGGCTTCGACAGCGTCCGCATCCGCAGCAGCGTCGCCCCGTCGATCGCCTTGAGGTCCAGCCCGCGCGCGGCGATGCGCGCATCCGCCTCCTCCGGCGACAGGCCGGCGGGGTCCTGCCCGTCGCTCGCCAGCAGGAAGCCCCATTCGCTCCAGAACGAGGGCACCATGGTGGAATAGGAGGCGAGGTGGGCGAAGACCGGGCGAAGGTTCCGCCGCACCACGGCATGGTCCTCGACGCCGTTCGGGTTCAGCTCCATCGCCTGCACCGCCAGCATCCCGCCCGGGGCGAGGCGCCGCTTCACGTCGCGGAAGAAGCCCTCGGCGAAGAGCGCCTCGGACGGGCCGTCCTCGAAGGCGTCGACCAGGTCGAGGATGACGATGTCGAAACGCTCCTCCCCGCCCGCGACGTAGTCGAGCCCGTCGCCGATGACGAGTTCCAGCCGCGGATCCTCGAAGGCGCCGCGGTGCCAGGTGGGCAGGTGCTCGCGGCAGATGTCGACGAGTTCCCCGTCGATGTCGACCATGACGACGCGCGTGACGGAGGGATGCTTCAGCGCCTCCCGCGCCGTGGCCCCTTCCCCGCCGCCGATGATGAGGACGCTCCGCGGCGCGGGGTGCAGCAGCATGGCGGGCTGGACCAGCGCCTCGTGGTAGATCGCCTCGTCCTCCTCGGCCGATTGCAGGTGGCCGTCCAGGACGAGGATGCGGCCGTATTCGACCGTCTCGAGGATGCGGACCTCCTGCTCCTCGGTCTCGGTCTCGAAGATCGTGGCCGCGACCTCGTACCAATGGCCCTCGGGCCAGGAGGCATCCTCCTCGAAGATCGCGCGGGGCGCGACGCGGCGGGGGTTGTGCGTCCAGTTGCCGGGGTCGGGCCGGGCGGCCGGCCGCGTCGTGTTCACCATCCCTCAACGATCCTGCCGCAATCTAGGGGAAGGATCATGCCGGTCACGAGCGGAGGTGTCATGTCCGAGGTCACCGCCAACGCCATCCTGCCCGCCGACGAGGCGCGGCACGAGGAGGACCCCGGCCGCGCCTGGGTCAACGCGACCGTGATCGCGCTGCCCATGTGGGGCGGCTTCATGGCGCTGCTGGCCGCCTTCTTCTGACGCCGGTCAGAAGGCGAGCGAGGTCGCCTGCACCACCAGCGGCAGCTTCCGCACGCCGCTGAGCACTGGTTCAGGCATCGGCCCGTCCAGGCCCACCAGGCAGATCGCATCGCCCCCGGGGGCCGAGCGGCCCAGGTGGAAGGTCGCGATGTTGATGCCGGCTTCCGCCAGCGCCGTGCCGAAGCGGCCGATGAAGCCGGGCTTGTCCTGGTTCGTCACGTAGAGCATGTGCGGGGCGAAGTCGGCCTCGACCGCGATGCCCTTGATCTCGACCAGGCGCGGGCGGTTTTCCGCCAGCAGCGTGCCGGCGATCGACTTTTCGTACTTGTCCGTCACCACCGTCAGCCGGACCAGCGTCTGGTATTCGCCGCTGCGCTCGAGCGTCGTCTCGGCCACGTCGATGCCGCGCTGCTTCGCCAGCACGGGCGCATTGACCATGTTCACCGCGCCCATCAGCGGCGTCAGCACGCCGGCGAGGGCCGCGGCGGTCAGCGGGCGATGGTTCAGTTCCGCCGCATGGCCCTCGTATTCCACGCGGATCGCCTTGATCGCGCCGTCCTGCGCCGCGGTCAGTTGGCCGGCCATGGCGCCGAGCAGGCGGGCAAGTTCCATGTAGGGCTTGAGGCGCGGCGCTTCCTCCGCCGTCACGGACGGCATGTTGATGGCGTTGGACACCGCGCCGGTCAGCAGGAAGTCCGCCATCTGGTCGGCCACCTGAAGTGCGACATTCTCCTGCGCCTCGGCCGTCGCGGCACCCAGATGCGGGGTGCAGACCACGTTCTCCAGCCCGAACAGGGGGCTGTCCGTCGCGGGCTCCGTCTCGAACACGTCGAGCGCGGCGCCTGCGAGATGGCCTGACGTCAGCGCCTCGGCCAGCGCCGCCTCGTCCACCAGCCCGCCGCGGGCGCAGTTGATCAGCCGCGCGCCCTTCTTCAGCCGGAACAGCGCGTCACGGCCGAGGATGTTGCGCGTCTGCTCGGTCAGCGGCGTGTGCAGCGTGACGATGTCCGCGCGCGCGATCAGCGCGTCGAGTTCCACCTTCTCCACGCCGATCTCGACCGCGCGCTTCTCCGACAGGAAGGGATCATAGGCGATCACCTTCATCTTCAGCCCGAGCGCGCGGTCCGCGACGATCGAGCCGATGTTCCCGCAGCCGATCAGGCCGAGCACCTTGCCGGTCAGCTCGACCCCCATGAAGCGGTTCTTCTCCCACTTGCCGGCCTTGGTGGAGGCACTCGCCTCGGGGATCTGGCGGGCGAGCGCGAACATCATGGCGATCGCGTGCTCGGCCGTGGTGATGGCGTTGCCGAAGGGCGTGTTCATCACCACGACGCCGCGCGCGGTCGCACTCGTCACGTCCACATTGTCCACGCCGATGCCGGCGCGGCCAACCACCTTGAGGTTCGGCGCGACATCCAGCAGTTCGCGCGTCACCTTGGTGGCCGAGCGCACCGCGAGCCCGTCATAGGGCGCGATGATGGCGCGGAGATCGGCCGGGGAGAGCCCCGGCTTGAAGTCCACCTCGATGCCGCGGTCGCGGAAGATCTGCACCGCGGCCGGGCTGAGCTTGTCGGAGATCAGGACCTTCGGCATCTCAGGCCACCACGATCTCGGCGGCGACGGTCGCGAGTGCCCAGTCGAGCCAGGGCAGCAGCGCCTCGATATCCGCGGTCTCGACCGTCGCCCCACCCCAGATGCGCAGGCCCGGCGGCGCGTCGCGATAGGCGCCGGCGTCGAGCGCCACACCTTCCTTCTCGAGCAGCGAGGCGATCTTCTTCGCCGCGGCCGCCTGCGCCTCCGCCCCCATCGCGGTGAACCAGGGCGCGGTGATGGTCAGGCAGATCGAGGTGCAGGACCGCGTGGCGGGGTCTTCCGCCAGGAAGTCGAAGCCCGGCTTCGCCGCGACCCAGCGCGCGATGGCGGCGAGGTTCGCCTCCGACCGCGCGACCAGCCCCTTGAGCCCGCCGACGCCTTCCGCCCAGCGCAGCCCGTCGATGGCATCCTCGACGCAGAGCATGGACGGGGTGTTGATCGTCTCGCCCTTGAAGATGCCCTCGTTCAGCTTCCCGCCCTTGGTCATCCTGAAGATTTTCGGCATCGGCCAGGGCGGCGAATAGGATTCGAGCCGTGCGACGGCGCGGGGCGACAGCGCGAGCATCCCGTGCGCGGCCTCACCACCCAGCACCTTCTGCCAGGACCAGGTGACAACATCGAGCCGCTCCCACGGCAACGCCATCGCGAAGGCCGCGCTGGTCGCGTCGCAGATGGCGAGCCCCTCGCGCTGCAGCGGGATGAAGTCCGCGTTCGGCAGCCGCACGCCGGACGTCGTGCCGTTCCAGACGAACACCACGTCGCGCGCAGCCGCATCCACCTGCGAGAGATCCGGCAGCCGCCCATAGGGCGCCTCGATCACGCGGACGTCCTTCAGCTTCAGCTGCTTCAGCGCATCCGTCGCCCAATCCTTCGAGAAGGACTCCCAGGCCAGCACATCGACGCCCCGCGCGCCGAGCAGCGACCACATCGCCATCTCGACCGCGCCCGTGTCGGAAGCCGGCACGATGCCGAGCCGCCAATCGGCCGGCATGCCGAGGATGGCCTTGGACCGGTCGATCGCCTCGGCGAGGCGCGCCTTGGGGTCCTTGGCGCGATGGCTGCGGCCCAGCATCGCGCCTTCGAGCGCGGCGAGCGACCAGCCGGGGCGCTTGGCACAGGGACCGGACGAGAAACGGGGATTGGCCGGGCGGATGCCCGGCTTCGCAGCGGCGATCGCCATGCGGATGCTCCCTTCCAGAAGCGGATGCGTCCCGGTGGGGGGACGTGGCCCGGGGGAAGGGTTACGCCCGGGCGGGGCCGCCGATCAAGCCCGGATCGACAGGCCCGTGATGACCGACATCGGGTCGCTCGCCTGCGCCGCCTGCGATTCCGCCGCCTTGTTCGCCGCGACGATCAGGTAGCGTTCCGCGAGCTTCCGCACCGCCCTGTCGTCCTGGAGCGTCTCGAGCTTCATGCGCGACGTCACGGCGCGGCCCTGGGTTTCCACCGACTGGATCGCCATCTGGTCGGGCAGGCCGAGCGCGCCGGTCACCACGCGCCGGATCACGGAATCGCCCAGCACGCCGAAGACATCCTTCGCGTTGCGGGCCGATTCCAGGAAGTAGAGCGCGTCGGCCAGGCCCGGCTGCTGCTCGTTCAACCCGAGCCGGTACTGGTACTTCACGAAGGCATCGGACAGGCGCTGCACCATCGCCGGGTCGCGCAACGCGTCCATCCCCTTCTCCCAGGCGCCCAGCGTCTGCGCGGCCGCCTTCCAGGAGGATCCGAGCTGCGCCGCCACGCCCTTCGGATCGGACGGATCGGAGAGCAGCGCCCGCCGCACCATGCCGGGGTTGCCCGCCTGGTCCGGCAGGCCCAACGCCGGCATCAGCACCTGCAGGATGCGCGGGTCCTGCAGCGCCTTCTCGATCGTGTCGGCCTTGTCGAGCGCCCGGCGGAACTGCGCGAGCGTCGTCAGCGTGACCGGGTCCTTGCGCTCCTGCGCCATGCCCTTGGCCTCGGCACCGGCTTCCGTCACGCGCTTCAGCGCCGGGATCGCCGCCGCGGCGTTGCCGGACGACGATGCCCCGGACGCCTGCGCGCCGAACAGCGCCTGCACCTGGGTAAGGGAAAGGACCATCCCACCCGTTTCGCACGGGCCGGGCAAAGAAAGCGTTAACGGAGCATCCGCCCCGGATCGACCGTCACGCCATGGTCGAGCGGCCCATGCCCGCCGCCATAGCCCGGCGCCGCCGCGATCGCTGCGCGCACATAGCGCCGCGCGCGCACCACCGCGTCCCGCAGCGACAGCCCCTGCGCCAGGCCCGCGGCGATCGCGCTCGCCAGCGTGCAGCCGGTGCCGTGCGTGTGGCGCGTCGCGATGCGCGCATCGACGAATTCCTCGGCCCCGCCCTCCGTCACCAGCAGGTCGGTCACCGTATCGCCGTCCAGGTGGCCGCCCTTCAGCAGCACCGCCGGCACGCCGAGCGCGCGCAGATCCGCCGCCGCGGCACGCATGCCCGCGACATCCCGGATCGGGCGGCCGACCAGCACCTCAGCCTCCGGCAGGTTCGGCGTGATCACGGTCGCCAGCGGCAGCAGCCGCGCCTTCAGCGAACCCACGGCATCGGGGGCGAGCAAAGGGTGGCCGCCCTTGGCGACCATCACCGGGTCGGCGACCAGCGGGACGCCCTTCGCGCGCAGCGCGATCTCCTCGGCCACCGCCTCGATCACCGGGACATCGTGCAGCATGCCGGTTTTGAGCGCGTCGGCGCCGATGTCATCCAGCACCACCGCCATCTGCTGGCGGATGAAGGCCGGATCCACCGCGACCACGCCATGCACGCCGAGCGTGTTCTGCGCGGTCAGCGCGGTGATCGCCGTCATGGCGAAGCCACCCAGCGCGGTCACCGCCTTGATGTCGGCCTGGATGCCGGCACCGCCGCCGGAATCGCTGCCGGCGATGATCAACACGCGTCCCTGCATCAGGATCCTCGGCAAGAAGAATGGGGGGAGAAGGGAACTTCTCCCCCCATGCCCCCCTCAACCTTCTTTATCAAGGGTCAGGCGGCGCGGGCCTTCGCGCGGATCGTGTCGGCGAGGCGGGAGACGGTCGCGTCCACCAGGGATTCCTCCTCGGCCTCGGCCATCACGCGGATCACGGGCTCGGTGCCGCTGGCACGGATCAGCACGCGGCCACGCGCGCCGAGCGCCGCTTCCTCGGCGGCGATCGCGGCCTTCACCGAATCCTCGCCCAGCGGGGATGCGCCGGCGTAGCGGACATTCACCAGGCGCTGCGGCAAGGGGGTGAAGCAGCGCAGCACCTCGCTCGCGGGGCGCTTTTCCTCGACCAGCACGGCCAGCACCTGCAGCGCGGCGATCAGGCCATCACCCGTCGTGCCGAAATCCGGCATGATCATGTGGCCGGACTGCTCGCCACCGAGGTTGCAGCCCTCCTCGCGCATCCGCTCGCCGACATAGCGGTCGCCGACCGAGGTGCGCAGCAGCTTCAGCCCACGCTGGCCGAGGAAGCGCTCCAGGCCCATGTTCGACATCACCGTCGCGACCACGGCGCCGCCGCGCAGCGTGCCCTGCGCGTGCCAGGACCGCGCGATCAGCGCCAGGATCTGGTCGCCGTCGATCACCTGGCCCTGCTCGTCCACCAGCACCACGCGATCAGCATCGCCATCCAGCGCGATGCCGAGATCCGCGCGCCGTTCGCGCACCAGTTCCGACAACTGGCCCGGCGCGGTCGAACCCACGCCGCGGTTGATGTTGAACCCATCCGGCGCGACGCCGATCGACACGACCTCCGCACCCAGTTCCCACAGCACCGTCGGCGCGACCTTGTAGCCGGCGCCATGCGCGCAATCGACGACGATGCGCAGGCCCTCCAGCGTATGGCCGCGCGGGAAGGACTGCTTCGCCGCCTCGATGTAGCGGCCGGGCGCGTCCTCCATCCGGCTCGCGCGGCCGAGTCGCCCGGCGGGCACCAGCGCCGCGGCGAGGTCGCCGGCCATCAGCGCCTCGATCTCGCACTCCTGCTCATCCGTCAGCTTCAGCCCATCCGGGCCGAACAGCTTGATGCCGTTGTCCTCGAACGGGTTGTGCGATGCGCTGATCATCACGCCGAGATCGGCGCGCAGGCTGCGCGTCAGCAGCGCGATCGCGGGCGTCGGCAGCGGGCCGACCAGCACCACGTCCATCCCCGCGCCCACGAAACCCGCGGTCAGAGCGGGTTCGAGCATGTAGCCCGACAGCCGCGTGTCCTTGCCGATCACCACGCGGTGCCGGTAGGTGCCGCGATTGAAGTAGCGGCCCGCAGCCTGGCCGAGGCGCAGCGCGGTCATCGCATCCATGGGCGCGCGGTTGGCGGTGCCGCGGATTCCGTCAGTGCCGAAGAGGCGGCGCGTGCTGGACATGGTCCCTCTCAGTCCTTGCATCATGAACGACAGGGCGCGCCCCACGCCCTCACGATCTCGTATATCAAAAATCGCGCATGAGGAAGTTTTTCAGTCGTGTCCGGCCGGCGGGGCGCCGGCCTGGCAGGCGCGCCAGACGGCCAGCGCCTGCGCCGTCTCCGCCACGTCGTGCACGCGCAGGATAGATGCGCCGCGGGCGGCGCCCGCCAGCGCCGCGGCCAGGCTGCCGGGGACGCGCGCGGAGGCTTCCTCCACCCCCGACAGCGTGCCGATGAAGCGCTTGCGCGACGCGCCGAGCACAACCCGGCAGCCGAGTGCTGCGAGCAACGGCAACCGATCGATCAACGCCAGGTTGTGCTCCAGCGTCTTGCCGAAACCGATCCCGGGATCGATCGCGATGCGCCCGCGCGGAATGCCCGCCGCCTCGCAGGCCGCGATCCGCGCGGCGAGGAATTCCGCCACCTCCAGCGCCACGTCGCCATAGGTCGCCAGCGACTGCATCGTCGCGGGGTCGTCGCCCGGCATGTGCATCAGGATCACCGGCGCGTCGGACGCCGCGACGAGCGCGAGCGCCTCCGGATCGTGGCGCAGCGCCGAGACGTCGTTGACGATCTCCGCCCCGGCATCGAGCGCGGCGCGCATCGTCGCGGCGTTGCGCGTGTCGATGCTGACCGGCGCGGCCTTGGCCAGTTCGCGGACCACCGGGACGATGCGCGCGGCTTCCTCCTCCATCGTCACGGCGGCCGCGCCGGGGCGGGTCGATTCGCCGCCCACGTCGAGGATGTCCGCCCCCGCCTCGAGCATTGCGTGGCCCGCCGCGATCGCGACCTTGGCGTCGAAATGGCGGCCGCCGTCGGAGAAGCTGTCGGGCGTGACGTTGACCACGCCCATCACCAGCGGGCGGTCGGCGGGCAGGCCGGCGAAGGGCGCGGGGCGCTGGGCGATGGCGTCCAGCGCCTCCCGCCAATCCTCCGGCACCAGGTTCACCGGGCCGACGCCAAGGTCCTCCCCATCCTCGATCAGGCGGACGAAGGCGAAGGCGATGTCGCCGCCCTGCAGCGGCAGCGCGAAGCCCTCGCGCAGCGCATGGAAGGCGACGGGGCCGGTGATCAGGCCGAGCGGTTCGATGATGCGGGGCATCGGAGGGGCTCCGCCCCTCCGGACCATCCCGGCGGCGGTGCCGACCGGCCTTGCGGAGCAAAGCCGATGGCGGCGCGCGAAGGCGGCGGGCCTTCGCGAACCATCACCTCGCGCGGGAAATCACGGACGGGACCAAATGAAGAAGGGCGCGCTTGGCATAGCGCGCCCGTTCCTGCTGTCCAGAGGCGTTTCGGCCCCATGGGACCTCGACGCGGGGAAGTCGTGGAGGGCGGCGCCCTCCACGCTCAGGTGGCCGGCGCCGCCCCCGGGTTCAGGCCCGGCGGGCGCGGCGGCGCGGTCGGCCGGCCGGCGGCCGGCACGCTGCCGCGGGACGGGGCGATGGGCTCGTCCGGACGGTTGCGCACCACCGGCTCGCCGCGGATCACGTTGCGGATCTCGTCGCCCGACAGGGTCTCGTGCTCCAGCAGGCCCTTGGCCAGCAGGTGCAGCTCGTCCATGTGCTCGGACAGGATCGTCTTGGCCCGCGCATAGGCGCCGTCGATGATCGCGCGGATCTCGCCGTCGATCTTGCGCGCGGTTTCCTCGGACAGGTTCTTGGTCTGCGTGACGGAATGGCCGAGGAAGACTTCCTGGCTGTTGTCGCCATAGGCGATCATGCCGATCACGTCCGACATGCCCCATTCGGTGACCATCATGCGCGCCTGGTTGGTCGCCATCTTGATGTCGCCGGACGCGCCGTTGGAGACCTTGTCCGGGCCGAAGATCAGTTCTTCCGCGACGCGGCCGCCCATCGCCATGGCGAGCTCGGACTTCAGCTTGGACTTATGCTTGGAGTAGCGGTCGCCCTCGGGCAGCGACATCACGAGGCCAAGGGCGCGGCCGCGCGGGATGATCGTCGCCTTGTGGACCGGGTCGCATTCCGGCTCGTGCATCGCGACCAGCGCGTGGCCGGCCTCGTGATAGGCCGTCATGCGCTTCTCCGCCTCGCTCATGACAAGCGAGCGGCGCTCGGCACCCATCAGCACCTTGTCCTTCGCCGCCTCGAACTCCGCCATGCCGACGGTGCGGCGGCCCGTGCGCGCGGCGAGCAGCGCCGCCTCGTTCACCAAGTTGGCGAGGTCGGCGCCGGAGAAGCCCGGCGTGCCGCGCGCGATCACCTTCGGATCGACGTCGGAGGCCAGCGGCACCTTGCGCATGTGCACGCGCAGGATCTTCTCCCGCCCGTTCACGTCCGGGTTCGGCACCACGACCTGGCGGTCGAAGCGGCCCGGGCGCAGCAGCGCGGGGTCGAGAACGTCCGGCCGGTTGGTGGCCGCGATGATGATGACGCCCTCGTTGCTCTCGAAGCCGTCCATCTCGACGAGCATCTGGTTCAGCGTCTGCTCGCGCTCGTCGTTGCCGCCGCCCAGGCCCGCGCCGCGATGCCGGCCGACGGCGTCGATCTCGTCGATGAAGATGATGCAGGGAGCGTTCTTCTTGCCCTGCTCGAACATGTCGCGCACGCGCGACGCGCCGACGCCTACGAACATCTCGACGAAGTCGGAGCCCGAGATGGTGAAGAAGGGCACGTTCGCCTCGCCCGCGATGGACCGCGCGAGCAGCGTCTTGCCGGTGCCCGGCGGGCCCACCAGCAGCACGCCCTTCGGAATCTTGCCGCCCAGGCGCTGGAACTTCTGCGGGTCGCGCAGGAAGTCCACGATCTCCTCGAGCTCGGCCTTCGCCTCATCGATGCCGGCGACGTCGTCGAAGGTGACGCGGCCCTGCTTTTCCGTCAGCAGCTTGGCCTTGGACTTGCCGAAGCCCATGGCGCGGCCGCCGCCGCCCTGCATCTGGCGCATGAAGAAAATCCAGACGCCGATCAGCAGCAGCATCGGGAACCAGGACATCAGGTAGTGCAGCAGCGGGTTGACGTCGCTTTCCTCCGGCCGCGCGACGACGCGCACGTTGCGCTCCGTCAGGCGCGAGACCAGGGAGGGGTCTTCCGGCGTGTAGGTCTGGAAGGTGCGCCCATCGGTCAGCTGGCCGGTCAGGGTGCGCCCCTGGATCGACACCTCCCGCACATGGCCGGCATTCACCTCGTTCAGGAACTCCGAATACGCGACCTGCTGCGCGGTGGTCCGTCCCGTGCCCGAGGGCTGGAACAGGTTGAAGAGCGCCACGAGGAGCAGGGCGACGATCACCCAGAGCGCGAGATTCCGGCCGAAATTGTTCACGTGCGCGTGTCCGTCTCCATGCCGGAAGGATATTCCTCCCGGCCTTCCCGATTACACATAAGGTCGGGTTGACCACCCTTGAATGGTCCCACCGAAAACTCCCCGCCCGCCAGCCGCGGCGCAAACACCGTCGCGAAGGGCGCGCAGGCCTCTCGGGAAGGATAGAGCAGCGAAGGCACCGCGGCCAGCACGCCGTTCGGGGCGCGGATCGCCGGCAGGGCGCGGCGGACCGAAGCCGGCAGCCGCGCATCCCCCGCCACCCGTTCCGCCCCCAGCGCGCCGAGGCCGAAACCCGCCCGCCCCGGCCCCGCCAGCCGGAAGCGCCCGTCCCAAACGGCGCCGTGAATGGCCTCGACCGGCGGCCCGATCGCCCCCGGGTCGCGGGCGAGCAGCCAGCGCCCCCCCGCCGCCGGCCGCAGCCAGGCCCCCGCCAGCGTCCCCTGCCCGGCCGCGAGCAGCGCCGCCGCGCGGTCCGGCGCCGGCCGCCACGCCGCCCCGCCGATGCGCGCGGCGAGCCAGGCGAGCGCCGCCACGGCCGTCCCGTCCCGTCCGAGCGCCGCGGGGTCGATCCAGGCGAAGCCTTCCGGGCGGATTTCCGCCGCCAGGGCGAGGCGTTCGGCCATGGCGGCCTGGACCCGGCCGCGCCGGGCCGCGAAGGCGCCCGCCGCCGCCGCCAGCGCGGCGATCCCCGGCCCCGTCCCGCCGGGGTCGCCCAGGGCGTCGCGCAGCCGGATGCGGGCGAAGCGAGGGTCCCGGTTCGACGGGTCCCGCACCGGGGCCAGCCCCGCCGCCGCGACCACCGCTTCCAACGCGTCCGGCGCCACGCCGAGCAGCGGGCGCAGCACCAGCACCGCCCCGGCGTCCCGCGCCCCGGCCATGGCGGCGAGCCCGTCCGGCCCGCTGCCGCGCAGGGCGCGGAACAGCAGCGTCTCCGCCTGGTCGGCGCGATGGTGGCCGAGCAGCAGCCAGGGCCGGCCATCCCGCGCCGCGGCCTCGGCCAGCGCGGCGAACCGGGCCGCGCGCGCCCGTTCCTGCAGCCGCGTCCCCGGCGCGAGCCCCAGCGCCAGGATCCGCGCCGCGATCCCCCGGCCCGCCAGGAGGCCGGCGACATGCCGCGCCTCAGCAGCGCTTTCGGCCCTCAGCCCATGATCGACGATCAGGGCGAGAAGATCGCCGCCCCTCTCCCTGGCCCATCGCTGCGCCAGCAGCGCCAGGGCAAGACTGTGCGCCCCCCCCGAAACGCCCGCCGCCAGCCTTGGCCCAGCGCCGAGACGCCCCATGGCCTGATCGAAGGCTTCAAGTGACGGGTTCCAAGGGCCCTTCGGCCCTTGGCGGGGTGCGGTCCGGAGAGGGGCGGCGCCCCTCTCCGGGTCTGCCTTCACCTGCACTGTCCCCGGCGCCGCGCTTCCGCGACCCGCGCGGTCAAGGGCGCGGCGAGCGTCGGGAACTCCGACCTCAGCTGGTCGAGCGTGTCGCAGGCTTCCCGCCGCGCCCCGAAGCCGGCGAAGGCGTTGGACAGGCCGAGCAGCGCCTCGGGCGCCCGCCCGCTGCGACGGTTGGCGGTATAGGCCTCGTTGAAGGCCAGCGCCGCGTTCTGGAACTGCCGCTGCCCGAGCAGCGATTCCCCGAGGAGGATGTTGGCATCCTGCGCCCGCGGCCCGGGCCGGCCGCGCAGCACCTCGCGCGCCGCGGCCTCGGCGGCGGCGTAGTCGCGGCGCCCGAGCGCTGCCTGCCCGTCGGCGATCGCCCGTTCAGCGGGCCGGGGGCCGGTTGCCGGCGGCTGCTGGGGTTGCGCCTGCTGCGGGGCCGGGGCCGGAGCGGCCGCCGGCCCCTGGGGAGGGCGCGGGGCGCCGCCACGGCCGCCCCCTTCCAGCTGCTGGAGCCGGAAATCCATGTCCCCGCGCAGCTTCTCGATGTCCTCGGTCAGCCGGCGGTTGGAATTCTCGGCAACGTCGAGCTGGCCGCGCAGGCGGCGGACCTGTTCCTCGAGTTCGCCGACGCGGGCGAGCAGTTGCTGGACGAGTTCCGCCGGCGGCGCGTTGCCGCCGCGCGGAACCGGCGCGGGTGCCGCCGCGGCGCCGCCGCCGCGGCGCACCGCGTCGAGGTCCCGGCGCAGTTCCAGGATCTGGTTCTGGAGCGCGATGCCTTCGCGGCTGTCCATCTGCGCCGCGGCGGGCGCGGCGAGCAGCGGCAGGGTCGCGAGGGCGGCGAGGAGCGCGGCGCGTGAGGCCATGGCGGCGCGGCGGACCCGGCCGCGAGGACCGGGCCGCCTCCCTGCTTGGTTACTGGACGACGGTGACGGCGCGGCGGTTCTGCGCCCAGGACGCCTCGTCCGAGCCGAGCCCGGCCGGGCGGTCCTTGCCGTAGGAGATGGTCGTGATGCGCGCGCCGTTCACGCCGCCGGCGACGAGCGCGTCGCGCGCCGCATTGGCGCGGCGCTGGCCGAGGGCGAGGTTGTATTCGCGCGTGCCGCGTTCGTCGGCATGGCCTTCGACCTGCACGCGGACGGAGGAATGCGTGCCCATCCACTGCGCCTGGCGCTGCAGGACGGGGCGCTGGTCGGCGCGGATCACCGAACTGTCGAAGTCGAAGAACACGCGGTCGCCGACATTGGCCACCAGGTCTTCCTGGGTGCCCGGGCGGACGGTGCCCGCGCCGCCGGCGCCGGTCGCGGCGTTCTGGTCGGTGTTGGAGCAGGCGGCGAGCAGAGCGAGCGCGGCCACGGCGCCGAAAAGGCGGGTCTTCATCGGGGGGTCTCCTGGCTCGTTGAGGTGAGGAAAGGGGGTCAAGCATCCGGCTTGACGCGGGTCAAGCCAAAGGATGCTGCGCTGCATCATGACAGGAGCGGCGACCAGGCCGGGTCGGTCGCGTCCGTCGGCGTCGGGATCGGGCGTTCGTTGAAGCCGGCGATGTCGATCGAGACGATGCGCGCGGAATAGCCGCCGCCGCGGGAATCCGCGCGGCTTTCGCGGTAGAACATCAGCACGCGGCCATTGGGCGCGAAGGTCGGGCCTTCCATCGCCCAGCCTTCGGACAGGATGCGTTCCCCCGATCCGTCCGGGCGCATGACGCCGATGGCGAAGCCGCCGCCGCCGAAGCGGGTGAAGGCGATGAGGTCGCCGCGCGGCGACCAGACCGGCGTCGCGTAGCGGCCGCGGCCGAAGGAGATGCGGCGCGGGCTGCCCCCGCCGGCATCCATCACGTACAGCTGCTGGTCGCCGCCGCGGTCGGAGTTGAAGACGATCTGCGTCCCGTCGGGGGAGAAGCAGGGCGAGACGTCGAGCCCGCCGCCGCTGGTCAGCTGGCGCTCGCGCCGGCTGGCGATGTCGACGACGTAGATGTTCGCATCGCCCCCGCGCGTGGCCGAGAGCACGACCGACCGCCCATCGGGCGAAAAGCGCGGGGAGAGCGTCATGCCGGGGAAGTTGCCCAGCACCTGCTGCGCGCCGGATCCGATGTCGAACAGCACGACGCGCGGCTGGCCGCGGTCCTGGTAGGACATAAAGGCGATACGCTCGGCCGAGGGGTGGAAGCGCGGCGTCAGCGCGGCGAAGCGGCCATCGGTCAGGAAGCGATGGTTCTCGCCATCCTGGTCCATGATGGCCAGGCGCCGCGTGCGGCGGTCGCGCGGGCCGGTCTCGCTCACATAGACCACGCGGGTGTCGAAATAGCCCTTCTCGCCCAGCAGGCGCTCGTAGATCACGTCCGAGATCAGGTGGGCGATGCGGCGCCAATTGGCCGCGGGCGCGGTGAAGGCGGTGCCCTGCAGCTGCGATTCGGGCAGCACGTCCCACAGGCGGAACTCGACGCGCAGGCTGCCGCCCTGTTCCACGACGCGGCCGGTGACGAGCGCCTGCGCGCCGATCACGCGCCAGTCCTGGAAGCGCGGCGTCTGGGCCGCGGCCTCGGCGGTCTGGATGAAGGCCTGCCGGTCCACCGGGCGGAACAGGCCGGAATTGCGCAGGTTCGCCTGGATGACGCGGGCGATGTCGCGCCCGACGCGCGCGCCGTCGCCGGCCCCGGCAAGGTCCGGGATCGCGACCGGGATCGGATCCGTCCGCGCGCGGGTGATGTCGATGACCGCGCCCTGCGGCTGCTGCGCCAGGGCGGGCAGCGGCGTGGCGAAGATGCCCGGCGCCACCAGCCCCACGCCGGCGCCGGCAAGGACACGGCGGCGCGTGAAGGTGAAGTTGCAGTCAGGGTTCATCGCACGAGCCCCCTCGGATTGAAGCGGAAGATAGAGGCCATCACCGTCCCGTACTTCGAAGGCGGCACACGAAGCGGATTGCACTGCGGCGATAGTAGGGCACGCCGCGCGGATTCGTAGACCGAGCGCGCGCGCGGGTCGGACGGCGCGGCGCCGTTCGGCACCACGTTGCGGACATTGCCCTGGCTGTCGAGTTGCACGCGCAGCTCCACCACGATCTGGTCCGCATTCATCATGCCGCGGTCGACGGCCCAGCATTCGGCGATCTGGTCCGCGAGTCCCCGGATTTCACCCTGCGTCAGCGCCGCCGTGCCGGTCGGGCTGCCGCCGCCCTGCTGCGGCGCGCCGGACGGATTCGGCCGCGCGGTCGGCGGGCGGTCCTGCTGCTGCGCGGTGCGCAGGCGTTCGAGCGTGTTCTGCACCGCGGTGCTGCGTTCCTGCGGCCGCTGCACCGGCGGGGTCTGGCCCGTGCCGGCCTGCTGGGAAGGCTCGGGCGGCGGGGGCACGGGCGGCGGGGGCAGCGGCAGCGGATCCGGGCGCGGCGTGGTCTGCGCCTGCTGCTGCGGCTGGGGCGGCGGCGGGGTGGGCGGAGTGGGCACGGGCTGCGCCACGCGCGGCGTCGGCACGACATCCGGGCTCGGCGCCGGGGGCGGCGTGGGCGGGGTCGGCTGGGCCTGCTGCGGGGTGGGCGGCGTCGGCGCACTGGCCGGCG
>NZ_JAGIYZ010000022.1 GCF_017813355.1 Roseomonas nitratireducens | reverse complement strand
CCGCCGGCGCCGGAGGCCCGTGACCGCGGCCGCGCCGCCGCGCTGCACCGGGACGGCCTGCGCGCGCTGCGCCCGCCGCGCGGCCAGGCCGCCGACACCGACCGCGCCGCGCGGCTGATCGAGGAAGCCGCGCGCCTTGGCGACGCGGACGCGCAATTGCTGCTCGCCGGCAGCCACCTGTTCCGTTCCGATGGCGGCCGCGACGCCGCGGCGGCGATCCCCTGGCTGCATCGGGCGGCGCAGCAGGGGCAGGCCGAGGCGCAGTATCGCCTGGCCCGGCTTCTCGAGGCCGGCGACGGTACGCCGCGGGACGCCGGCTGGGCGGCGCTGTGGTTCCATCGCGCGGCCGAACGCGGGCATCCCGAAGCCGCCTTCGCCCTCGCCATGCTGCAGGTCGCCGGGGAGGGCACCGCGCGGGACGAGGCGGAGGCGCTCGCCCGCTTCGCGCTGGCCGCGCGGCGCGGCGTCGAGCCCGCCCTTCGCTACCGCACCGCGCTGGCCGCCCGCGTAGCACCGGCGGAGGCCCGCGCCGCCGCCGCGCGCGTCGCGGCGGAGACCGCCCGCGGGCCGGTCGCCGCGGTGGACCGGCCGCTGGTGCGCTTCGCGCAATCCGCGCTCGCCCGGCGCGGCACCTGGACCGCGCCGGTGGATGGGCGCGACGGGCCGGCGATCCGCGCCGCCCTGGCCGAATTCGCGCGCGCGGAGCGGCTGCCCCCGGGGGCGCCCTTCGACCCGGCGGTGATCGACCGGCTGCGGCCCTTGCTCCGCTGACCGCACGCGCGCGGACGCAGCGACGGGTGGCGCGGCGGGTCCGTCGGCGGCGACGAGGCTGGCGCCCCGAAGTCGATACCCGACGTGTCCCGCGCGGCCGGCCCATGGAATGCCGGCGGATGTCGCGCGCCAGGCGGCGCGCTTCCTTGGCGGCGGGAGCCGCCCTGGATCGGCGCCCCGTCCGGTGGCAGCCTCGTCCGCCTGAATGGTGGCGGGGCGCGCATGGGCTGGCCGGTGCAGGAAGGCGTTTTCGAGGCGGGCGACCTGTCGCTGCATCGCGGCGGCGTGCTGAAGGGGGCGCGCATCGTCTGGCGCGCGCATGGCACGCTCTCCCCCGCGCGGGACAACCTTGTCCTCTATCCGACCAGCTACGGGGCGCAGCATCCGGACATCGAATGGCTGATCGGGCCGGAGGGCGTGCTGGACCCGACGCGCTGGTGCGTCGTCATCCCGAACATGTTCGGCGGCGGGCTCTCCTCCTCCCCCAGCAACGACCCGTACTGGCCGGCGCTGGTCACGCCGCGGGACAATGTCGCGGCGCAGCGGCGCCTGCTGGCCGAGGTGTTCGGCGTGGAACGCGTCCACGCGGTCTATGGCTGGTCGATGGGCGCGCAGCAGGCCTATCACTGGGCCGCCGCCCATCCCGGCGCCGTCGGGCGCATCGTGGTGAATTGCGGCAGCGCGCGGACCAGCGTGCACAACCGGGTCTTCCTGGCCGGGCTGATGGCGGTGCTGGAAGCGGCGCCGGAATATGACGGCGTCGCCCGGTTCCGCGCGCCCCCGCGCGGGGCGCAGCGCGCCTTCGGGCGCATCTATGCCGGCTGGGCGCTGAGCCAGGATTTCTACCGCGCCGGGCTGCATCTTTCGGCGCTCGGGGCGCCGGACCTCGAGACTTTCCTGCGCACGGACTGGGAGGAACGCTTCGCCCGCCGCGACGCGGCCGACCTGCTGGCCCAGCTTCGGACATGGGATGCCGGGGACATCGCCGATGATCCGCGCCATGGCGGCGACCTGGCGCGCGCGCTGGCGGCGATCGAGGCGCGGGTGCTGCTGATGCCGTCCGAGACCGACCTGTATTTCCGCGTCGCCGACAACGCGGCCGAGCTGCCGCATCTGCGCCACGGCGCGCTGCGGCCGATCCCGAGCATCTGGGGCCATCGCGCGGGCAATCCGGTGGCGAACCCGGCCGATGCGGGCTTCCTGCGCGCCGAGGTGCGGGCCTTCCTGGAAGGGTGAGGTGCGTCGCGCCGGAGGCGCGCTTTCACCTCAGGATGCCGGAGGCGCGCGTTTGCCTCGCGATGCCGGAGGCGCCGACATCCGCCTCGCGGAAGGCGCCCGATGGGCCGCATCGCCGGCGGCGCGGGCCGGACACTCAATCCTCACGGCATCGTGATGAGTCTTCCACGCCACACCGGTAGATGAATTCCAGTTCATTCAGCCGGCGGTAGAGGAATGACGATAGTCTCGGCCCCGTGATCAAAACGGGCCGCGTCCGCTGAAAAAGTCCGCATATCTTCCCGTCCTCGGGCTCCTTGCTCTCCTGGCGCCCATGGGTGGCGCCCTGGCGCAGGACCCCGCCGCCCTCCGCGAGGCCGGCGTCGTCGCCGCGCGCGCAGGCCGGCTCGATGAGGGCATCGCCCTGCTGGAACGCGCCCGAACCGCCGCCCCGGCCGATCGCGGCACGCTCGCCGACCTTGTCGTCGTGCTCTCCTGGGCCGGGCGCGACCGCGAGGCGCTGGCCCGCTTCGCCACGCTGGGGGAGGCGAATGCGCCGGCCTATGCCGTCGCCGCCGCTGCCGTCTCGGCCCGCCGGTCCGGGCAGGCGGCGCGCGCCGCCGCGCTGTATCGCCGCGCCATCGCGGCCGGGGAGACGGGCCTCGAGACGCGCCTTGGCCTAGCCCTGGCCGAGGCCGCCCGCGGCGACGCCGCCGCCGCCCGCGCCGCGCTGGCCGAGGCGGAGGCCGCCGCCCCGGGCAGCCCCCGCATCCGCCAGGTCGCCGCCGAGATCGAGCGCGCCACGCGTCCGGACCCCGCGGCCACGGCCGCCCGCGTGCGCGCGACCGCCGGCACCGAAGGCGCGGCCCGCGCGGCGGACCAGGCGCTGGCGGCCGCGCAGGGCGCTTCGCCCGACGCGCTGGTGCCGCTCGCCGACACGCTGATGGACCTGCGCCGGCCCTTCGACGCGCTGCTGGTCGCGCAGCGCGGCCTGCGCGCCGCGCCGGGCAACCGCGACCTGCGGCGGCGGGAGGCGCTGGCCCTGGCCGCCATCGGCGCGCCCGAACTCGCGCTGGTCCGCAACGCCGCCACGCCCGGAATCCTCACCCCGGCGGAAGAACGGCGCATCCGTTCCGCCGCCACCGCCTTCCTGGTGCGCTGGGGCGGCCAGGTGGAATCGCCGACCCCGCGCGACCCCGCCGCGCGGCACGCCCGCACCGATGCGGCGCTGGCCGCGCTCGATGCCGCGATCGCCGCCTGGACGCCGCTCGGCCCCGAGGCGGCGGGCGCGGTGCGCAACGCCCGTCTCGACCGCCTCGCCGCGCTGCGCGCCCGCGGACGGATGGAGGAAGTGGTGGCCGAGGCCGAGGCGCTCGGCCGCGACGCGCCGCTGCCCGCCTATGCCCGCGAGCCCTATGCCGACGCGCTGCTCGAACTGCGGCGGCCCGAGGATGCGGAAGCCGAGTACCGCGCCGTGCTGGAGGCCGATCCTGGCGCGCTGGAACCCACGCTCGGCCTGTTCTACGCGCTGTCGGAACAACGCCGCTGGCGCGACGCGCGGGAGGTCGCCGACCGCCTCGCCCGCGATGTCCCCACCTATCGGCCCGTCCGCGGGCCCGAGCCGCCGGCCGAGGAATACGATCGCATCGAGGCGGTGCGCGCCGGCATCCTGTGGCGCATGTGGGGCGACGACCTCGCGGGCGCTGAGGCCGAGGCCGATCCGCTCGCCGCCAATGCCGCCATGAACGCCTCGCTCCGCGCGACGCGCGGGGACATCTGGCGGCTGCGCGGCTGGCACGACCGCGCGCTCGAGGAATATGAGACCGCGCTGACGAATGAGGCCAATGCCCTCGACCTGCGCATCGGCCGCGCCACCGCCCTGTTCGAACGACGCCGCTGGGCGGAGGCGCGGGAGGCGATCGGAACGCTGGCCCGCGAATACCCCGAGAACGATGCGGTGCGACGCCTCGCCCGCCGGCTCGAGGTGCACGACATGCGCGAATTCGAGGCGAGCGTGCGCGGCGGCCTCGAGCGCGGATCGAGCGATCCGGAACTCGACGTGACGGCGCGGCTGTGGTCGGCGCCGATCGCCGAGAACTGGCGCGTCTTCTCCGGCGCGCGGCTGCGCACGGGGGAAACCAATGGCGGGTCGCTGACGACCTACCGGCTGCTCGCGGGCGTCGAATGGCGCGGCTCCGACCTCGTCGTGACCGGCGGGGCGAGCATCGACCGGGAAGGCGTGAACCGCGGCGGCGCCTTCCTCTCGGCCGCCTGGCGCCTGTCGGATCATTGGAGCATCGAGGCGCTGGGCGAGATCAGCGCCGGCGACACGCCGCTCGCCGCGCTGCGCGCGGGGATCTACGCGGATGCGGCGCAGCTCGGCCTTGCCTGGCGGATCTCCGACCTGCGGGAGGCCGCGGTCTCCGCGCGCGTCGTGCAGTTCTCGGACGACAATACGCGCCTGATCGGCTTCGCCCGCGTGCAGGAACGGGTGATGAACCTGCCGGACTGGAAGCTCGACCTGCAGCCCTATGCCTATGGCACGCGCAACAGCCAGGCGGGCGGGCCCTACTTCAACCCGGAAAGCGACCTGGAAGTCGGCGTGACCGCCGCGCTGACCTGGATCGCCTGGCGGCGCTACGAGCGCGACCTGCGCGTGCGGCTGATCGGCACCGGCGGTGGCTACTGGCAGGAAGGCTTCGGCTGGTCGCCCCTGTTCGCCCTGCGGTGGGAGAACGAGCACCGCGTCAGCGACACCTTCTCCGTCTCCTACGGCGCCGGCTGGGTTCGGCGCGACTATGACGGCGTGACGGAGGATGCGGGCAGCGTCACCGGCGCGCTGCGCTGGAGGTTCTGATGCGGCTCATTCCCCTCACGCGCCGCGGGCTGCTCTCCCTTCCCGCCGCGCTGGCCCTGCCGCGCGGCACGGCGGCGCAGCCCGGCCCGGGGCGCTTCGCCTCCATCGCCTATCACGAGATCGGGGAGGACGGGCGCGACCGGCACTACTCGATCTCCGAGTCCATGCTGGTCCAGCACCTGTCCTTCCTGCGGCAGGATGGCTGGCGCTTCGTCTCGCTCGACGACGTCTTCGCCGCGCGCGACGGGCGGCGGCCGCTGCCGGCCAAGGCGATGCTGCTGTCCTTCGACGACGGCTACAACGACTACTACACCCGCGCCATGCCGGTGCTGACGGCCTTCCGCGCGCCCGCGATCTTCGCGCTGGTGACGTCGTGGATGGAGACGCCCGCGGGCGGCACCTTCGACTATGGCGGGCAGCCGACGCCGCGCTCGGCGCTGATCAGCTGGGCCCAGGCGCGGGAGATGCAGGCCGGCGGCCTGTGCGAATTCGCCTCTCACAGCCACGACCTGCACCACGGCGTGCGCGCCAACCCGCAGGGCAACGTGCAGCCCGCCGCGGTCACGCGCATCTACGACGAGCGGACCGGGCGCTACGAGACGGACGCCGAGTGGACGCGGCGGATCGAGGGCGACCTCGCGCGGTCGAGCGCCATCCTCGCGCGCCATCTCGGGCGGCGGCCGCGCTCGATCGTCTGGCCCTATGGGCGGCACAACCTCGAGACGGTGGCGATCGCGCGGCGGCTCGGCATGCCGGCGACGCTGACGCTGGAACCGGGCCCGGCCGACGCGTCGCGCCCCGATCGGATCAACCGGCTGCTGACCATGTCGGACCCGCGCGTGCCCGACCTCGCGCGGCTGGTGCGCTTCGACGAGCCGGTGCGCGAGCGCGTGCTGCATGTCGACCTCGACCACGTCTACGACGCCGACCCGGCGCAGCAGGCGCGCAACCTCGATGCGCTGATCTCCCGCGTGTTCCGCCTCGGGCCGTCCCATGTCTACCTGCAGGCCTATGCGGACCCTGACGGGGACGGGGTGGCGGAGGCGGTCTACTTCCCCAACCGCCACCTGCCGGTGCGCGCGGATCTGTTCAACCGCGTCGCCTGGCAGCTGATGACGCGGGCCGAGGTGCAGGTCTTCGCCTGGATGCCGGTGCTCGCCTTCAAGGTCGGGGAGGAGCGCGACCTCGTGCTGTCCACCCGCCACGGCGCGCCGGCGCGCGATGCCGAGCACTACTGGCGCCTGTCGCCCTTCGCGCCGCGCACGCGGTCGCTGGTCGGCGACATCTACGAGGACCTCGCCAAGCACGCCGCCTTCGACGGGCTGCTGTTCCACGACGACGCCTTCCTGACCGACCATGAGGATGCGAACCCCGCGGCGCTGGCCACCTATCGCGCCGCCGGCCTGCCCGGGGATGTCGCGGCGATCCGCGCGGATCCAGCGGCGATGGCGCGCTGGACGGCGCTCAAGTCCCGGGCGCTGACCGACCTGACGCTGCACCTGGCCGACCGCGCGCGGCGCTGGCGCACGCCGCTCAAGACCGCGCGCAACCTTTATGCCCGGACCGTGCTCGAGCCGCGGTCGGAGGAATGGTTCGCGCAATCCCTGCCGGGCTTCCTCGCCGCCTATGACCGCACGGCGGTCATGGCCATGCCCTACATGGAGCAGGCGCCCGACGCCGACGCCTTCTTCCGCGAGCTCTTCGCCCGCGTCGCGGCGACGCCGGGCGGCATCGAGAAGACCGTGTTCGAGCTGCAGGCGGTGGATTGGCGCCACCAGCCCGCGCGGCCCATCCCGGCGACGCGCCTTAGGTCCCAGCTGCGCCTGCTGCAGCGCCTCGGCGCGCATCACATGGGCTGGTATCCCGACGACTTCATCCAGGGCCTGCCCGACGCCGACACGGTGCGGGATGTGATCAACGCCCGTTCCTTTCCCTTCCGTCGGTGAGCGCGATGGCGATCCTGTCCGGCATCCTGCCCGCGCTCTACGCCTTCGTCGGCTACTGGCCGCTGCTGATGATGCTCGTCTGGGTGATCGGCGGGCTGGTCTTCGCGCATCTGCATGAGAAGGGCACGAAGCGGCGCGACCGGCCGCCGCCGATGAAGACGCCGCTTGCCGTGACCATCCTCATTCCCTGCTACAATGAGGAGGACAACGCGGAGGAGACGATCCGCGCCTGCGCGGCGCAGGATTATCCCGACTTCGAGATCATCGCCGTCAACGACGGATCGAAGGACCGCACGGCGGAGGTGCTCGACCGCCTCGCCGCGGAGATCCCGCGCCTGCGCGTGGTGCACCTCGCGCAGAACCAGGGCAAGGCGATGGCGCTGCGCGCCGGCGCCATGGTCGCGCGCGGCGAGATCCTGGTCTGCATCGACGGCGACGCCATCCTGCATCCCGACTGCACCGCCTGGCTGGTGCGGCGCTTCGAGGACCGCCCGCGGCTCGGCGCCGTCACGGGCAATCCGCGCATCCGCAACCGCTCGACGCTGCTCGGCCTGCTGCAGGTGGGCGAGTTCTCGGCGACCATCGGGCTGATCAAGCGGACGCAGCGGCTCTATGGGCGCGTCTTCACCGTCTCGGGCGTCGTCGTCGCCTTCCGGCTGAGCGCGCTGGACGATGTGGGCTGGTGGACGGCGGACAACCTGACCGAGGATGTCGACGTCACCTGGAAGCTGCAGCGCCGCCGCTGGACGGTGCATTTCGAGCCCAACGCGCTGTCCTACATCCTGATGCCGGAGACGCTGCGCGGCTTGTGGAAGCAGCGGCTGCGCTGGGCGCAGGGCGGCGCGCAGACCTTCATCCGCTACGCGCCGGACTTCATGGTCTGGGAAGGGCGGCGGATGTGGGGCGTGCTCGCCGAATACGCCATCTCGGTCTTCTGGTGCTACGCGATGGTGCTGACGCTGGCGCTGACGCTGGCGGGGCTGGCGGGCGTGCTGCCGCCGGGGATCAGCCCGCCGCCGGCGCTGCTCTCCTCCTGGGGGATGGTGCTGTCCATCGCCTGCCTCGCGCAGTTCGCGGTCGCGCTCTGGGTGGACCGGCGCTACGAGCCGGAAGGCGCGGCCAACTACCGCCCGCTGGTGTGGGTCATCTGGTATCCGGTCGCCTTCTGGGTGCTGTCGGCCGCCTCGACCGCCTGGGGCTTCCCGCGCGCGCTGCTGCGCCGGGACGGGCGACGGGCGCGCTGGGTCAGCCCCGACCGGGGGTTCCGCTGATGTCCGCGACGCAGGAATTCATCCCGCCGCTGATCCTGGACGCGCAATCCCGCCCCATGCTGGGGCGCGTGCGGGACATCGTGTTCACCGCGCTGCTCTGGGCCGGATGGCTCTACCTGCTGCTCGCGGCCGTCGGCACGGTCTGGGTGCCGCCCTTCGTGCAGCACATGCTACCGGTCGAGCCGCCGGGCCATCCCTGGCTCGTGCTGCGCGCCGCCTTGCTGTGCATCTCCATCGCCGTCTTCGTCTGCGCGCTGATGCTGATCCGCGTGCTGTTCGAACGCCGCAAGTTTCGCGGCGAGGACCGGCGCCGCTACTTCCCCCGCCCGGATGACACGGTGATCGGCGTGGCCTTCGGCGTGCCGCCGGCCGACCTGCCGGCCTGGCGCGGGGCGAAGCGCCTCGTCGTGCACCATGACGAGGCGGGCCGCGTCACCGGCGTCGATACGCGCTGACGCCGGTCACGACGCCAGCAGCGCCAGCAGCCGGCGCATCGCCGCCCGGTTGCGCGCCACGCAGGGGCTGCGCGGCTCGGCCTCGTTGAACAGCGCGGCGACGTCGGCCGCGATCCCGTCCCGCGTCGCGCGGCTGAGCGACCAGCCGAGCGGCGGCCGTCCTTCGCCCTGCGCGCAGAGCGCGAACTGCACCGCCTCCCCTTCCGCGAAGGCGGCCTGGCGCCAGACGCGGCGCACCGTCTGCACGCCGCGCGCGCTGCGCGTCGCGGCCAGCGCGCCGGCGGGGGCGATCAGCTGCGTCATCGCGCCACTTTTTCGGTCCGCGCAGGTGGTCGGCAGAGGCGCGTTCACGTCGACCGGCTGCGGCGCCCCGCCCCCCGCGCCGCACAGCGACCAGGCCTGCGCCTCCCCCGGCCGCCACAGGTCGCGCTCGGACAGGTCGGGGTCGGAGGAAATCTCGATCAGCACCGGGCGGATGCCGATGGCGCGTTCGCGCAGGAAGTCGCGCACCGCGCGCAGCACCTCCGCCCCGGTCTCCCCGCCATAGTTCTCGAAATAGCCGCCATCGGCGATGTGGCCGTTGCGCGTGCCGTCCGCCGCCATGATCAGCCCGGCCGGTGTCACATAGGGGAAGCGCGCGGCGTTCAGCGCGGCGGTGGACACGCGGATGTCCCGCCCATGCAGCGCGAAGAAGTCGAATGCGTCGTCGAAATGCCGCAGCGTGATGGCGAGCGGGGATGTCACGACGCGCTTGCCGCTTTCCACCTGCGTGCCGTTGAGGAACAGCGCCGGCCGCCATTCGGCCGAAGGCCGCAGCGCGTGGAAGGACGCGGCCATGGCCGGGCAGCCCGCGGCGGCGCAGGCTTGCTCCCAGGCGCGTTCCAGCACCGCGGCGCGATCGGGCACCAGCGTGCGGAGTGCGGGCCCGAAGGTGTCGCCGAAGGCGTAGCCGGCGAAGACGGGGCCGAGGAAATCCGGCGCCAGCGCCGCCGCGGCGATGCCCGCGACCGCGCAGCGCGGTACGCCGGAGAGCGGCTGCGCGCGGCAGGCCGCCTGCGCCGCCGGGCCCGGCGTGCCGAGCGGCGGCAGGGCGGCGGCGAACACCGCCGCGCCGAGCGCGCCCCCCGAGACGCCGCTGATGGCGAAGAGCCGCGCGGCGAAGCGCGGTTCCTGGTCGGCCAGCGCGCCGAGCAGCAGCGCGGTCCAGACCGCAGCGCTGATGCCGCCGCCGGCCGTCGTCACCATGACGAGGGGCGGGTTCTTCGTGGCGTCGGGCTGGTTGGCGATCCAGTCCTCCACCGCGGTTTCCATCCCGATGCGCCCCGGGGGCGGCGCCTCGGCCAGGCCGCGCACCAGGTGGCGGCCGGGGTGCAGCGCGGGAAGCGACACCAGGATGGCGAAGACGATGGCCAGCAGCGGGATCCGCCAGCGCCGTGCCCAGAAGGACAGCGTCGCGACCAGCGGCAGCAGCGCGGCGAAGAACAGGAATACGGACCCGACCGCGCCGAAGGCCTGGCCGGCGCGCAGCGGGAAGGCCAGGAAGACGCTGATCGCGGCAAAGGACAGGATCAGCCCGCCAAGCGCGAGCGGCGGCCTGGCTTCCTGCCATCCCAGCCGCCGCGCCACCGGCCGGCGCAGCCACAGCGCGGCCAGCACCACGGCCGCCGCCGCGGCGAGAAGCCACACCAGCCCGTCTTCCCGCACCCCGTCGCCGAGCAGCAGGGCGGCGATCAGGAAGGGCGCCATTGCGCAGAACCGCGGTACCGCCACAGCGACGCCGCCAAGCCAGCGGCGCAGGCGCAGGTGGTGACCCTCGGGCAATGTCGCACCCGGCGGCAGGCCGATGGCGGCCAGCGTGGCCGGCAGCTCGGGCGCCCTGTGCCGGGCATCGACCGGGGGCCAGGACGACCTTTCGCCGAACCGGTCGTCGAGCAGCCGCCGCGCCCAGTACCAGGACATCAGCGACCAGACGGTGCAGGCGAAGACGAGCGCGGCGAGGCCGGAGGCACCGAGCTCCGCGGCGCTGCGGCCGAGCTCGCTGCCCTGGCTCGTCAGGAACAGCAGCGCCGCCGCCGCCGCGATCAGGACGCAGGGGCCGCCGCTGCCGCCGAGCACGGCGGCGAGGACGACGAAGTATCGCCAGAACGCGCCGATCCACCGCATGCCATGCCCTCCGCCCGCGCAGCATGCCACGCGGCGCGCGGGCCGGACGTGCGCCGCGTCACGCGCGCAGCCGCACCAGGGCCGCCGCCGCGCTCATGCCCGCCATGGCCCAGAACACGGCGGCGCCGAAGGCGGCGTAGCCCTGCCCGGCGGCGAGCGTGGCCAGCATCATCACCGCGCCGATGCCGGCCGCGAGCATCGTCTGCGCCGTGCCGGCGACGGCGGCCGGCACCGCCCCCTGCATGATGCGCATGGTCGCGAGGTGCATCGCGCCGAAGGTCGCCGCGTGCAGCCCCTGCGCGACGACCAGCGCGGGCAGCCAGACCGTCTGCGCCGTGATCGCCCAGCGCAGGACGCCCGCACCGGCGGCCACCAGCAGCAGCCCGCGCGGGCCGAGCCGGTCGGCCAGCCCGCGCCCCCAGGCGAAAAGGGCGACCTCCGCCGCGACCGACCAGGCCCAGAGCAGCCCGATGACGCTCGCCGAAAGCCCCGCCGCGGCCCAGTGGATCGACCCGAAGGCGTAGTAGGCGGCGTGGCTGCCCTGGGCGAGCGCGGCCGCGGCCAGGATGGCGCGGAAGGCGGGCAGGGCGAGCACGCCGCGCATCGCCCCGCCGCCGCGCCGCGCCGGCGCCGCGCCGCCCGGCAGCGCGAAGGCGGCGAGCGCCGCGGCGGCGAGGCAGCCGCCGAGCAGCCATGCGATGCTCGCGGGCCCCGCGCGCTCGGCCAGCCAGCCCGCCGCGCCGGCGGCGAGGATGAAGGCCGCCGAGCCGACCGCGCGCACGCGGCCGTAATCCCAGCCATCCTCCCGCGCCGCGCGCAGCGCCAGCGCGTCGCCCAACGGCACGACGCAGGCGAATCCGATCGCGAAGAGCAGGTTCGCCGCCAGCACCGCGCCGAATCCGGTGGCCAGGCCATAGAGCAGCGCGGCGAGCGCGGCGAGCGCCGTGCCGGCGGCCATCACCGCGCGCGGCGCGCCCAGCGCATCGGCCAGCCGCCCGCCGAGCGGGCCCGAGAGCAGCCGCAGCGCTGCGCCCGAGGCCAGCACCGTTCCGACCTCGGCGGGCGAAAGCCCGGCGGCCTGCATCAACGGGGGGATTAAGGGCATCATCACGCCCACCGCCGCGAACTGGCAGGCAAACAGGATGGCGAAGCGGGGTGCGGTGGATGTCACGGGGATGCGCTCGCACCCTGCCGCGCCCCCCAAGCATGGACAAGAGCCGCGCCGCGTGCCACGGAAGCCGGCCCCCAATCACGGAACGTCCTGCGCGCATGTTCGAACCCAGGGTCCGCGCCGTCCTCGGCCCCACAAACACCGGCAAGACGCATCTCGCGATCGAGCGATTGCTCGCGCATGCCTCGGGCATCATCGGCTTCCCGCTGCGCCTGCTGGCGCGCGAGAACTACGACCGCATGGTCGCGCAGAAGGGCGAGCGCCACGTCGCCCTGATCACGGGGGAGGAAAAGATCGTCCCGCCCGAGGCGAAATGGTTCGCCTGTACGGTGGAGGCGATGCCGCTCGACCGGCCGGTCGAATTCCTCGCCGTGGACGAGATCCAGCTCTGCGCCGACCCCGATCGCGGCCACGTCTTCACCGACCGGCTGCTGCACGCGCGCGGGATGGTCGAGACGATGTTCCTCGGCGCCGAGACGATCGCGCCGCTGCTGCGCCGCCTGGTGCCGCGCGCCGAGATCGAGACGCGCCCGCGCCTGTCGCAGCTGACCTATGCCGGTCCGGCCAAGCTGACCCGCCTGCCGGCGCGGTCCGCCATCGTCGCCTTCAGCGCGGCCGAGGTCTACGCGATCGCCGAGGCCGTGCGCCGCCGGCGCGGCGGCTGCGCCGTGGTGATGGGGCGGCTGTCCCCCCGCACGCGCAACGCGCAGGTCGCGCTGTACCAGAACCGCGAGGTCGACTTCCTGGTCGCGACGGATGCGATCGGCATGGGCCTCAACATGGACGTCGACCATGTCGCCTTCGCCGCCATGTCGAAGTTCGACGGGCAGAACGCCCGGCCGCTGACGGCGCAGGAAGTCGCGCAGATCGCCGGCCGCGCCGGGCGCGGGATGAAGGACGGGTCCTTCGGCACCACCGCCGAATGCCCCGCCATGGCCGAGGAGATCGTGGAGGCGGTGGAAACCCACGCCTTCGAGCCGATCCAGGCGCTCGCCTGGCGGAATTCGGACCTCGACTTCACCAGCATCGACGCGCTGCTCGGCAGCCTCGCCGCCTCGCCGCCGCAGCCGGGCCTCGCCAAGGGGCACGACGCGGTCGACCACATCACGCTCGAGGCGATGTCGCGCGACGTGGAGGTGCGGGGGCTCGCCGACACCATGTCGCGCGTGCGCATGCTGTGGGAAGCCTGCCAGGTGCCGGATTTCCGCAAGCTGGCGGATGACAGCCACACCAAGCTTTGCGCCAAGCTGTTCACGCATCTCGCCCGCGACGGGCGGGTGCCGCGCGACTGGGTCTCCGGCGCCATCACCGCGCTGGAACGCACCGATGGCGACCTCGATACGCTGATGGCGCGGATCACCGCCATCCGCGTCTGGGCCTACATTGCCGCGCGTCCGGACTGGCTGGACGACGCCTTGACGCTGCAGGCCGATGCCCGCCGCGTCGAGGACCTGGTCAGCGACGCGCTGCACGAGACGCTGACCACGCGCTTCGTCGACCGCCGCGCCGCGCATCTCATCCGCAAGCTGGACGAGAACAACGAGGAGGAGCTGCTCTCCGCCGTCACCCGCCGCGGCGAGGTGGTGGTGGAAGGCCATCCGGTCGGCCATGTGAAGGGTTTCGCCTTCGAGCCCGACCCCGGCGCGGTGGAGGAGGAGGAGCGCCGCGTCGTGCTGCGCGCCGCCCGCCGCGCGCTGTCGGCCGAGATCCCGCGCCGCGTCGCCATGCTGGAATCCGCGAAGGACGACGCCTTCGCCATCACCGCCGCGCACAAGGTCACCTGGGCCTATTCCCACGCGCCGAACATGCCGGTGGGCCTGGGCGACATCGCCGAGGTGGCGAAGCTCAAGCCCGGCCCGGAACCGTCCAAGCCGCAGATCGAGGTGCTGGCCAGCGAGTTCCTCGACGGCGCGCAGCGGGAACGGATCCGCGAACGGCTCGCCAGCTGGCTCGAGGCGCTGATCAAGCGCGAGCTTGGCGCGGTCTTCGCCGCCGAGGGCAAGGCGGCCGAGGACAACACGCTGCGCGGCCCGGCCTTCCGCCTGCGGGAGGAACTCGGCCTCGCCATGGGCCGGACCGATCCCGACATCCGCCCGGACCTGCGACAGAAGCTGAAGGGCATCGGCATCCGCGCCGGGCGCTATGCCCTTTACGTGCCGGAGGCGCTGAAGCCGCGGGCCATGGCGCTGCGCGCGCAGCTCTGGTCGCTGCTGCGCGGGATCGAGACGCCGAAGCTGCCGGCCGGCGGGCTGATCGCGCTTACCCCGCCGGCCGACTGGCCGCGCGGCTTCGCCGAGACGATGGGCTGGCTGCCGGCGGGGCCCGTCGTGCTGCGGCTCGACGTCGCGGAACGCATCGCGGGGGAACTCGGCCACCTGACGCGCCGGGCGCCGGCGCTGCTGCCCGGGGACCTCGCGAGCCGGCTCGGCATCAAGGGGGACATGCTGGCGACGGTGCTGGAGGCCATGGGCTTCCGCCTGGTGCCGGCCGAGGTGCTTGAGGAAGGCGCCTTCGGACCGCCAGCCCCGGCCCGGATCGCCCATGCGCGGGTCGAGCATCATCGCGGCCCGCGGCGCGAAGGGCGCCAGGACCAGCCGCGCGGGCCGCGGCGCGACGATCGGCGGGAGGACCGGCGCGGACCGCGCCCGGATCGCGCCGCCGCCGCCGCTGCGGCACCGCCGGCCGAGGGCCAGGCCGCGCCGGCCGAGGCCGCCGCGGAGGCACCGCGCCCGCCGCGCCAGGATCACCGCCCGCCACGGCAGGACAACCGCCCGCCGCGCGAAGGCCGGCCCGGCGGCGGCAAGCCTTACCAGGGCGGGGAGAACCGCGACCGCGACCGTGGCCCGCGCCGCCCGCGGGAGGAACGCGCCGCCCTGCCGCCCATGCCGCGCGCCGACAGCCCCTTCGCCGTGCTCGCGAACCTCCTGAAGAAGGACTGACGTGGCGGAAGCGGGGCAGGAGGCGCAACGCCTCGATGCCTGGCTCTGGTGCGCGCGGCTGCGCAAGACTCGCGCCGATTGCGCCCGGATGGTCGAGGGCGGCGCGGTGCGGATCAACCGCCAGCCGACCGACAAGCCCCATGCGCGGGTCCGTCCGGGGGATGTGCTGACCATCGCCCTCGGCAGCGGGGAGGCGGGGCGCATCGCGGTCTGGCGGGTGCTGTCGCTGGCGGCGCGGCGCGGGCCGCCGGCCGAGGCGCGCGCGCTGTACGAGGTGGTCGACGGATCCGCGCCCCCGGCGTGACCGCGCTGCGAACCGGATCGGCGCCCCATGCGTCGTGGGCGGGCACCGGGATGGACCCATGCGCGGGGCGCGTCTTGCCGCGAAGCGGCGCCCCCGCCATCTTCCGGTTGCTGAAACCGCATGCCCGGGGGCCCGCCACCCGTGACCTATGTCGTCACCGAGAACTGCATCAAGTGCAAGTACATGGATTGCGTGGAGGTCTGTCCGGTGGACTGCTTCTACGTCGGCGAGAACATGCTGGTGATCCATCCGGACGAATGCATCGATTGCGGCGTCTGCGAGCCCGAATGCCCGGCCGAGGCCATCGTGCCCGACAGCGACGACAAGGCGACCGCCTGGGTCGAGCTGAACCGGACCTATGCGGCGCAGTGGCCGAACATCACCCGCAAGGGCGAGGCGCCGGCCGATGCGGACGAATGGAAGGACAAGCCGGGCAAGAAGGACCTGTTCAGCCCGAATCCCGGCTGACCTTCCGACCCCAGGGGTGACGCGCGCCCTATTTTTGTGCTATTCTTTCAACAGGATGGATAGGTGAGGCGCCCCGCATGGCAGCGCGCGTCACCCTCACAGCATGGCCCGCGCTGCGGTTCGGCGGCGCAGGAGCAGGAGCACCTCTCGCATGAAGGCACCGGCCCGCGCCAAGGCGCCGACCAAGTCCCGCGCCGCCGCGAAGACGAAGGCGGCTGCCAGGCCCGCCGCCAAGCCGAAGGCGAAGCCCAAGGCGAAGGCGCCGGCCAAGCCGAAGGCGGTCGCGAAGGCGGCGAAGGTGTCCACCAAGACGGCCGCGAAGCCGAAGCCGAAGACCACCGCCGCGGCCAAGCCCGCGCCCAAGGCCGCCGCCAAGCCCGCGCCGAAGGCCGTGGCGCCCAAGGCCGCCGCCACGAAGGCGCCGCCCACAAAGGCCGCGCCCGCGAAGCCCGTGGCGGCGAAGGCCGCCCCGGCGCCCAAGGCCACGCCGCCCGCCGCCGCCGCGCCGTCGCCCGCGCCGAAGGCCGCGCCGGTCGTGGCCCCCGTGCCTGCTCCCGCCCCCGTCGCCGTGGCACCCGCCGCGCCGCCGGCGGCACCGAAGCCCGCCCCTGTGGCTGCCTCGTCCCCGCCCCCCTCTGCGCCGAGGCCGCCCACCATGATCATCGCTCCGCCGCCGAACCGTTCCTCCTCGCCGCCGCCGCCCCGCCCCGGGTCGATCCCGTCCCGCCCGGGCCATCGCCCCGTGGCGGCGCCGGCTTCCGTCGCCACCGCCGCCAAGGCGGCGCCGCGGCCGAAGGAGGAGTTCAAGGCCGGCGACCATGTCGTCTACCCGACCCATGGCGTCGGCACGGTGCAGGGGATCGAGACGATCGAGGCGGCGGGCTACGCCCTATCTGTCATCGTCGTGACCTTCGAGGAAAACCGGATGACGCTGCGCGTCCCGGTCGGCAAGGCCTCCTCCTCCGGGCTGCGCAAGCTCGCGGCCGGGGCCTCGATGCAGCAGGCGCTCGACACGCTGAAGGGCCGCGCGCGCATCAAGCGCACCATGTGGTCGCGCCGCGCCCAGGAATACGAGGCGAAGATCAACTCCGGCGATCCGATCCAGATCGCCGAGGTGGTGCGCGACCTGCACCGCAACGCCGGCCAGCCTGACCAGTCCTTCTCCGAGCGCCAGATCTACGAGCAGGCGCTTGACCGCCTGGCGGCGGAGGTCGCGGCGATCGACCGGACCGACAAGCCGGCGGCGATCGAGAAGCTGCTCGTCTACCTCGGCAAGAACGAGCGGGGCGAGAAGGCGGACAAGACCGAGAAGGCCGAGGTCGAGGCCGAGGCCGGCGAGGCGTAGCGCGCCTTCCCCGATCCGTCGGGCGCGTCCGGGGTTGCCCCGGACGCGATCCTCCCAGCCGCCGCCTGGCTTGGCGTCGGCGGTCGATGCCTCGCGGCGTCCGGCCGGCATGGGCACGGCGCGCGTCGTGCAGATTGGCGCCGGTCCGTCCGCTTCGCCCGGATCAGACGCTGCCGCCTTCGGATCGGCAGCCTTACCGCCCCGTTCGTGGCGGGCGGCGCCCGCAATCCTGGGAAAGCGGATTTCCTGCCGGCCCGGCTGGCGCTGCATAGCCTCGCCACCACCCGACCGCGGAGGGCGCGCATGGCGCCGAGACCGGCATCATCAGCCCGCCCCGGGACCCTTCGCATCTCGCCCAGGTGACCGACCGGATGTTCGGCGTGGACCTGTCCGGCGTCCGGGCCCAGCCCGGGTCGGCGCGGCTCGGCGCGCGGGCCTATGCGCAGGGGAGCAAACCGCCGCTCTTCTTCGGCCCCAATGGCTACGACCGGGGCATGACCGCGGGCATGCAGCGGCTGATGGGGCACGAGGCGACGCATGTGGTGCAGCAGGGCGGCGGCACCCGCTGAACGTCGCTACGAACGAAAAAGGCCCCGGGGATCGCTCCCCGGGGCCCGTTCCGAAAAGACCCTTCCGGGCTACTCGCTCTGGCGCTGGCCGAGCAGCGAGAGGAGCATCTGGAAGAGGTTGATGAAGTTCAGGTACAGCGTCAGCGCGTCGAACACGCTGCGCTTGCCGGCCATCTCGGTGCCTTCGGCGTAGGCGTACTCGACGTAGTCGGCCTTGATGCGCTGCGTGTCGAAGGCCGTGAGGCCCAGGAACACCACCACGCCGATCACGCTGATGGCGAAGGCCATCGCCGACGAGCCGATGAAGATGTTCACGATGCTGGCGAGCATGATGCCGATCAGGCCCATGAGCAGCAGCGAACCCCAGCGCGTCAGGTCGGCCTTCGTCGTGTAGCCGTACAGGCTCATCGCGGCGTACATGCCGGCCGTGATGAAGAAGGTCGTCGCGATGGACTGGCCGGTGTAGCGGTAGGCGAGGCTGCTCATGCTGGCGCCCATCGCCGCGGCGAAGGCCCAGAACAGCGCCTGCGCCGTGGTCTTCGACATCCGGTTGGCGCCGAAGGTGAAGACCAGGATGAAGGCGAGCGGCGAGAGGGCGGCGACCCACCAAAGGATCGTCGGCGCCATCACCAGACGGCCCGAGGCGCTGCGAACCGCCTCGTAGAACAGGCCGTTGATGGACGGGACGCTGACGATCGCCAGCGCCACGATGCCCGTCAGCAGCAGCCCCGAAGCCATCCAGTTGTAGACCCGGAGCATGTAGGACCGCAGCCCGGCATCGACGGCGGCCGCGTCGGCGGCCGCGACGCGACCCCAGCCAGGCGCACCCGTCGTGAATCGAGTGTCGGGACCAAAGGCCATGACGTTGAAGACTCCTCCGAAGGGGATGATTCCCCGCGAGGCCACGAATATGGAGATTTTTTCATTCGGATCAACGGGGGATCGCGCCGGACCCGAATCATGGCCGTCAGGCGACGATCCCGGGGGCACGCGGCCCCCGGGACCCCGGCCGGATCAGCGCTCCGCCGGCTCGACCGACAGCGCGGTGGCTTCCGCGATGGCGACATCGACCTGGTTGCCAGGACGCAGGGTGCGGATGAAGGCCTGCATCTCCGGGCTGCGCACCGCGACCGTCCGGCGGACCCGGTTCGGGCCGGTGAAGGTCACGGTGTTGGCCGCGGTGTCGACCGCGTTGATCGTCACGCGGGCGCGGGTGGTGCGGACCACGGCCGCGCCGGGCTGGGCGCCGGGCTCGGCGCGGGCGGCGCCGACGGCGGTCTCGGCCGGCATCTGCGTGCCGCGCGGCGCCATGCGGACGGCGACGGCTTCCTCATACCGCAGGCGGACATTGTTGCCGCGGCGGATCTGGCCGAAATTGCGGACCTCCGGCCCGGCAACCACGACGACGCGGCCCTCGTTGGGCGTGCGGATGGTGACTTCGCGCGTGCGGGTGTTCACCCGCTCGACCACGCCGACCGCTTCCTTGGCGGAGGAGACGACGACCGGGGCGGGCGCGGGGGCGGCGGGCTGCGGCGTGCTGGCGCAGGCGCCAAGGCCGAGCAAGGGCAGCGCGACGAGCGCGGCAAGACGGAAGGGGGAGGCGGGCATGGCATTCCTCAAAGGATTTTTCGCGATTCCGGCAGGATCATCCTAACGGGCGCGCGAATCGGACAATACCCCCATGTATCGGTCCCGGCACCCTCATGTATCGGGTCCGGGACAGATCGGGCCCGCCCGGCCCGATCTCCGTGCCCTACTCGTTGCGCAGCAGCGGCGCCGGCTTCGCGCGCAGCGCCAGCGCCGTTCCCGCGTAGCCGAAGGCCAGGGTCAGCGCGGTGCAGGCCAGCACCACGGCGGCGAGCGTGCCCGGCAGGAACACCCAGTCCGCCCGCATGATGTAGGTGACCACGCCCCAGGAGGCTGCCGTGCCGACGCCGGCCGCGATCACGCCCGCGGTCGCGCCGAGCAGCCCGAATTCCACCAGGAAGGCCCGGCGGATCTGCGCCCGCGTCGCGCCGACGGTCTTGAGCACCACCGCGTCGCGCACCCGCCGCCGCTGCCCCGCCGCCACGGCGCCGGCCAGCACCAGCGCGCCGGCGGCGAGCGTCAGGCTCGCGGTGGCCGACAGCGCCGTGCCGATCCGCCCGAGCAGTTCCGCCACCTGTTCCAGCGCATCCCGCACCCGGATGCCGGAGACGTTGGGGAACGCCTCGCTGATCGCGCGCAGCACCGCCCCTTCGCGCGCCGTGTCGCTGCGCACCGTGGCGATGTGCGTGTGCGGCGCCAGGTCCAGCAGCCCCGGGGAGGCGACGAGCACGAAGTTGATGCCGAGCCCGCGCCACTCGATGTCCCGAAGATTGGCGATGCGTAGCGCGATGTCGCGGCCGAGCACGTTGACCGTGACCGTGTCCCCGATGCCCACGCCCCAGCCGCGCGCGAGGTTCGCGTCGAAGGAGACCAGCGGTTCCCCGCGGTAATCGGCGGCCCACCAGGTGCCTTGGACCAGCCGCGTGCCGTCGGGCGGGGTTGCGGCGTAGGTCAGGCCGCGGTCGCCGCGCAATGCCCAGGCGGTCTCGGGCGTGGTGCGCACCTCCTCCGCCGGCGTGCCGTTCACCGCGACGATGCGGGCGCGCAGCGACGGCACGCGCTTCACCTCGGTCACGCTCGGCTGCGCGGCGGCGACGCGGTCGAACTCGCGCACCTGATCGGACTGGATGTCGATGAAGTAGAAGTTCGGCGCCGCGTCGGGCAGTTGCTCGGCGATCTGGCGGCGGAGATTGCCCTCGATCAGCGCGATGGCGGCGAGCGTGGTCAGCCCGATGCCGAGCGAGACGAGGATCAGCGGAGTCGGCGAGCCCGGCCGGTGCAGGTTGGCCAGGCCCAGCCGCACGGATGGCCGCCGGATGAAGCGGAAGCGCCGCGCGGTGTCCATCAGCGCGAGCGCGCCGATCCGGAACAGGATCAGCGTCGCCACCGCGCCGGCCACGAACAAGCCCGCGAAGGCGCGGTTTTCCGCCGTGCCGATGACGAGCGCGGCGAGCGCCGCGCCGGCCGCGGCCGTCGCCGCAACCAGCATGATCCGCGGCCGCGCGCCGGAAGGCTGCAGCGCGTCGCGGAACAGCGCCGCGCCGGGGATCTCCATGGCGCGGCCGAGCGGCCAGAGCGCGAAGGCGAGCGCCGTCAGCAGCCCGTACAGCGCGGCGAGGGCGAGCGGTTCCGGATAGAGCCCGATGCGCGGCGGCACCGGCAGCGCATCGGCCAGCGCCGCGGCCCCCGCCATGGTCAGCCCGAAGCCCGCGAGCAGCCCGATGCCGATGCCCAGCGCGGCGAGCGCGAGCACCTGCATCAGGTAGGTGGCGAAGATCAGGCCCGGCGCGGCGCCCAGGCAGCGCAGCGTCGCGATGGTCCGCGCCCGCTGGTCGAGCCATGAGCGCACGCCCGTCGCCACGCCGATCCCGCCCACCAGCAGCGCGGTCAGGCTCGCCAGCGTCAGGAAGAAGGCCGCGCGGTCGACGAAGCGGTTGACCGCCGGGGCGGCGGCGTCGGCGGTGCGCACGCGCCAGCCCGTGCCGGGGAAGGCGGCGCGCAGGTCCTCCGCGAAGGCGCGGCGATCGGCGCCGTCCGGCAGGTCCATGCGCAGTTCGTGGGTGACGAGGCTGCCCGGCTGGATCAGCGCCGTCGCGGCGAGGTCGGCCATGGCGATCATGGCGCGCGGGCCGAGGATGGCCGGGCTCGCCACTTTGTCTGGTTCGGCCGCGATGGTCCCGCGCAGCGTCAGCCGCGCCTCCCCCAGCCGCAGCGTCGCGCCGGGCGCGATGCCGAGCCGGTCGGCGACGACCCGTTCGACCACCACCTGCCCCGGCAGTAGCGGGCCGGGCGGGTCGAGCCGCAGCTCGCCGAACAGCGGATAGGCGCCGTCCACGGCCTTGAGCTCGACCAGCGTGCGTTCGCCATCGGCCGCGACGGCCATGGCGCGCATCTGCACGATGTCGGAGGTCCGCGCGCCCCGCGCCCGCGCCCAGTCCCGCACCGCGTCCGGCAGCGGGCCGGCGGTGGAGGTCACCTCCACCTCGCCGCCCAGGATCCGCGCGCCATCGGCCGCGATGCCCGCATTGACGCCCGCGCGCAGCGTACCCACCGCGGTGATGGCGGCGACGCCGAGCGCGAGGCAGGCGAGCACGATGCGCAGCCCCTTCACGCCGCCGCGCAGGTCCCGCCGCGCGAAGCGCAGCGCGAGCGACAGCGTGCCCATCAGCGCGCGCCGTCGGACACGATGCGGCCATCCTCGATCCGCACCTGCCGCTCGCAGCGTTCGGCCAGCAGCGGGTCGTGGGTGATCAGCAGCAGCGTCGTGCCGAAGCGCTCGCGCAGGCCGAACAGCAGGTCCATTACATGCTGGCCCGTGGTGCGGTCGAGGTTGCCGGTCGGCTCGTCCGCCAGCAGCAGGCGCGGCCCGGCGACGAAGGCGCGGGCAAGGGCGACGCGCTGCTGCTCGCCGCCCGAGAGCTGTCCGGGATAGTGCGTGAGGCGATGGCCGAGGCCGACGCTGACGAGGGCCTCCTCCGCGCGCTCGAACGCATCGGCGCGGCCGGCGAATTCCAGCGGCACGGCGACGTTCTCGATCGCCGTCATGGTCGGCACCAAATGGAAGGCCTGGAAGACGATGCCGACATGCTCGCGCCGGAAGCGCGCCAGCGCGTCCTCGTCCATGCGCGTGAGGTCATGGCCGGCGACGCTCAGCGTTCCGCCGGTCGGCCGGTCCAGCCCCGCGAGCAGCATCAGCAGCGAGGTCTTGCCCGACCCCGACGGCCCGACGATGCCGACCGCCTCCCCGGCGGCGACCGAAAGGTCGACGCCACGCAGGATATTGATCTCCCCGGCCTGGGACCTCACCTGGAAGGCGAGGCCGTTGGCCGCGATCAGCGGCGCTCCGGCCCCTGTCCCGAGCGTCGTCGGGGCGGGGTGTGGAAGGGTGTCCATGTCGTCTCGGTTTCCGGTCTTCACCGCCCGATATGGGCGCCGCGCGCTGATCCGCAAACTTCCGGCCTGTTTCGGAGTGTTGCCCCTGCTGGCCGCCGGCCCGGCGGCCGCGCGCGAGATCCGGCTGATGATGCTGGGGGATTCGATCACCGCGGGCTACGGCCTGCCGCGCGGCCAGGCGCTGCCGGTGCGGCTCGAGGCCGCGCTGCGCGAGCGCGGGCGGACGGTGCGCGTGCTCGATGCCGGCGTCTCGGGCGACACCACGGCGGGCGGGCGGGCGCGGCTCGACTGGGCGCTGGCGGAGCGGCCGGACGCGGTGATCGTCGCCCTCGGCGGCAATGACGGGCTGCGCGGCCTGGCCCCCGCCGCGACGCAGGCGAACCTCGCCGCGATCCTCGATGCGCTGGCCGCGCGCCGCCTGCCGGCCATGCTGGCCGGGATGCTCGCGCCGCCCAACCTCGGCGCCGATTACGGGCGCGACTTCGCCGCCACCTTCACGCGGCTGGCCGAGGCGCGGCCGGAGGTGGTGTTCTACCCCTTCCTGCTGGACGGCGTGGCGGGCGATCCGGCGCTGAACCAGCCCGACAGAATTCATCCGAATGAGGCTGGCGTGGCGGAACTCGTCCGTCGCATGCTGCCGGCCGTCGAGTCGCTGCTGGGGCGGGTGCCCTCGGGCTGAACCGCCCCCGTTCGAGGGGGACCCGGAATGCTGCGCCTGTTCGTCGCCCTCGCCCTTCCCGCCGAGTTCCGCACGACGCTCGCGGCGCTGACCGGCGGGATACCGGGCGCGAAATGGGTGCCGCCCGACAACTACCATCTGACCCTGCGCTTCATCGGCGAGATCGAGAACTGGCGCGCGCAGGAGGTGGACGACGCGCTGGCCGCGATCCGCGGCAGCGCCTTCGACCTGTCGCTGCACGGCCTGGGCACCTTCGAGAAGGCGGGGCGGATCCATGCGCTGTGGGTCGGCGCCGAACGCAACGCCGCGCTGGCGCATCTGCAGGGCAAGGTGGAGACGGCGCTGCAGCGCGTGGGCCTGCCGCCCGAGCGCAAGCGCTTCTCCCCGCACGTCACCATCGCGCGGACCGATCGCGCGCCGCCCGACAAGGTCATCGCCTTCGTCCAGGCGCACAACCTGTTCCGCGCCCCGCCCTTGCGGGTGGAGCACTTCACGCTGTTCTCCTCCCGCCTGGGCAAGGAGGCCTCGGTCTACACGCCGGAGGTCGAGTACGACCTCGCCGCGCGCGCGGCGGCCTGAGGCCGTGCTTGCCGCCCGTTCCGCGGGCGGCTAGGACCGTGGCCGTGGCCCGCCTGACCCGCCCCCTGATGCGACTGATCGCCGCCGTACTGCTGCTGCAGACGGTGGTCGCGCCGGCGCATTGCCTCGCCATGGCCGCCGCGCCGGCGGGGATGGAGGCGGTGATCTGCTCGGCGGAGGGCATGCGCACCGTGCATCTCGGCCCGGATGGGCAGGAGATGCCGGCGGGGCATGAGGATGGCGGCTTCTGCGCCGCCTGCCCGATGCCGGCGCAGGCCTCGCTGCCGGACCCGCCGGCGGTCGCCGCCTTCGCCTGGGGCCATTCGACGCCGGCCTGGCACGCCGCGGTGCCCGCCGCGCTCGCGCCGCCGGCGCGCGGCCCGCCTTTCGGATCCCGCGCCCCGCCTTCCTTCGGCTGACGCCCCCGCGCGCCCGCGCGCACCCGCCGTCACGTCTCACCGAAGGACTCCGAACCATGTTCCGTCGTACCCTGCTGGCCGCCGTGCCGGCCCTGCTCGCCCTGCCCGCCGCCGCGCATGACTACACCGCCGGCGACCTTCGCATCGGCCATCCCTGGACGCGCGCCGCCGGAGCCAATGCCAACGGCGCGGGCTTCATGCGCCTCGCCAACACGGGGGCGCAGCCGGACCGGCTGATCTCCGCCGCATCGCCCATCGCCCGCGCCGTGGAACTCCACACGCATATCCGCGAAGGCGAGGTGATGCGCATGCGCCCGGTGAACGACATCCCCGTTCCGGGCGGGCAGACCGTGGAGCTGCGCCCGGGCGGGCTGCATGTGATGCTTATCGGCCTCACCGCGCCGCTGCAGCAGGGCGCGCGCGTGCCCGTGACGCTGCGCTTCGAGCGCGCGGGCGAGGTGACGGTCGAACTCGCGGTGGAAGCCGCGGGCGCGCGCGGCAGCGGCCACCACCACTAGCCGCCGGATCCCGCCATGATGCATCCTCCGGCCGGCGTGCTGCGCCGGCGGGCGCTGATGGCCTGCGCGCTCGCCGCGCCGGCGGCACCCGCGCTCGCCTCCGCCCGCACCATCGTCGACGCGCTCGGGCGGGAGGTGCCGCTCGCCGGCCCTGCCCGCCGCGCCGTCATGACCTTCAACTACGAGGAGTTCACGGCGATCGCCGGCCTCGAGGGCTGGCATCGCCTCGTCGGCATGAACCGCGTGGTGTGGGAAGGCTGGCGGCCCGCGATCTTCGCGCGCTACCTGCCGCTCATCCCGAACCTCGCGGCGATGCCCGATGTCGGCAACACGGACGAGGGCACCTTCTCGGCCGAGAAGGTGATCGGCCTGCGCCCGGACCTGCTGATGGTGCCGGCCTGGCTGTGGCGCGCGGCGCAGACCGCCTGCGCGCAGATCGAGGCCGCCCGCATCCCGGTCCTGGTCTTCGACTACAATGCCCAGACGCTCGAGAGCCACATCGCCTCGACGAACGCCATCGGCACGGCGATGGGCGCGACGGAGCGCACCGGGGCGCTGATCGAGCGCTACCGCCGCAACTTCGAAACAATCGTCGAGCGCGCCGCCCGCGCCGCCGGCGCGCAGAAGCCGCGCGCCTATGTCGAGCTCGGCCAGGGCGGGCCGGAGGTGATCGGCAATTCCTATCCGCCGCACAGCCTCTGGGGCCGCTTCTTCGAGCACCTGGGCGCGAGCAACGCCGCCGCGGGCCGCATCCAGGGCGGCTTCGCGCCTCTGCAGGCCGAGGCGGTGCTCGCCTTCGACCCGCAATTCATCTTCATCGGCGCGTCCTCCTGGGTGAACCGGCCGCGCGCGGTGCGCACCGGCTACGACGCGACGCGCGAACAGACGCGCGCGAGCCTCGCCCCCTATGCCGGGCGGCCGGGCTGGGCGGGGCTGTCGGCGATCCGTACGGGGGAACTGCACGCGATCGAGCACGGGCTCGCCCGCACGCTGTTTGACGACACCGCCCTGCTCTACATGGCGAAGCGCTTCTATCCGGGCGCCTTCGTGGACGACGACCCGATCGCCTCGCTTGCCGACTATCACGCGCGCTTCCTGCCCGTGCGCTTCTCCGGCAGCTGGATGGTGCCGTGGCGGGGCTGAGCGCGGCGGCGCCGGAGGCAGCCTGGAGGGCGCTCTCGGCGCGGCGCGCCGCGGCGATGGCCGCGGGGCTCGCCGCGCTCGCCTTCGTCGTCACGCTCGATGCCGCGACCGGGCCGGCGATGCTCTCGCCCGGCGCGGTCGCGCGGTCCGTGCTGCGGCTGGCGGAGGATCCGATGATCGACGCCATAGTCTGGTCGATCCGCCTGCCGGTCGCGCTGATGGCGGTCGCCGTCGGTGCCGCGCTCGGCATGACGGGCGCGGTGATGCAGACCGTGCTGAACAACCCGCTCGCGTCCTCCTACACCGTCGGCATCTCGGCGGGGGCGGGGTTCGGGGCGGCGCTCGTCATCGTGCTGGGCGCGGCGCTGCCTGTGCCGGACGCCTTCGCCGTGCCGGCCTCGGCCTTCCTGTTCGCAGCGCTCGCTTGTTCCGCCGTGTGGCTGCTGGGCGGGCGGCGGGGTGCGACGGCCGAGACGCTCGTGCTCGCCGGCATCGCGCTGATGTTCCTGTTCCAGGCGCTGCTCGCGCTGCTGCAGTTCCTCGCTTCCCCCGAGGCGCTGCAGCAGATCGTCTTCTGGCTGTTCGGCAGCCTGCAGCGCGCGACATGGGGGAAGCTCGGCATCGTGCTGGCGATCCTCGCCCTCGCCGCGCCGATGCTGATGCGCGACGCCTGGTCGCTGACGGCGCTGCGGCTGGGGGAGGAAAGGGCGGCGGCACTCGGCGTGGGCGTGCGCGGGCTCAGGCTGCGCGCCTTCGTCTTCGTGGCGCTCGCGACCGGCGCGGCGGTCGCCTTCGTCGGCACGATCGGCTTCATCGGCCTGGTCGCGCCGCATCTCGCGCGGATGCTGCTGGGGGAGGACCAGCGCTGGCTGCTGCCGGGCTCGGCGCTGGCCGGCGCGCTGTTGCTCTCGGCCGCCTCGGTCGCGAGCAAGACGCTCTCCCCCGGCGCGCTGCTGCCGATCGGCATCGTCACCGCCGTGGTCGGCGTTCCCTTCTTCGCCTGGCTCGTGCTGCGCGCGCGACAGGCGCAATGGTAGGCGACCGGCGATGCGGCTGACCGTCGTCGACCTCTCCGTCCGCTACCGCGGCCATGCCGCGCTCGATGCTGTCGCGCTCGAGGCGCGGGGCGGGGAGGTGCTGGCGCTGATCGGGCCGAACGGCGCCGGCAAGTCGTCGCTGCTGCGCGCCGTCGCCGGGTTGCAGCGCCATGGCGGCACGGTGCGGATCGATGGCGCCACCACCGGCCCGGTCGGCTTCCTGCCGCAGGACCACGGTGCGCGCGCGGCGCTGACCGTGATGGAGACGGTGCTGCTCGGCCGGCGCCGCGCGCTCGGCTGGCGCGTGCCGGAGGCCGAGCTGGCCCGCGCCGCGGACGCGCTGCGGCGCCTCGGCATCGCGAAGCTGGCCGGGCGGCTGCTGGGGGAGCTCAGCGGCGGGCAGCGGCAGATGGTGATGCTGGCGCAGGTGCTGGCGGCGGAACCCGCCGTGCTGCTGCTGGACGAGCCGACCTCGGCGCTCGACATCCGCCACGTGCTCTCGCTGCTGACGCTGGTGCGGGAGCTGACGGCGGCCTCGGGCCTCGTCACGCTGGTCGCGATCCACGACCTGAATGCCGCGGCGCGCTTCGCCGACCGCGTCGCGCTGCTGAAGGACGGAAGGCTGCTGGCCGAGGGCGCGCCGCGCGAGGTGCTGACCGAGGCGCGGATCGCCGAGGCCTACGGCGTCGCCGCGCATGTGCATGCGGCGCCGGACGGGCATGTCGCCATCTCGCCCTGCCGGGCGATCGACTAGACCGGCGTCCGGCGGGGTGGAGCCTCCGCGGGGGCATCGCTCGATCCGGCCGCCGCCCAGCCTGCCCCGAGCGCGAGCCGTGCCAGCGGCGCCGCGACCACGGTGGTGACGACCGCCATGGCGATCAGGCCGGAGAAGACGACCGGCCCGATCATCCCGGCCTCGAGCAGCGCGGCCAGCACCACCACCTCCATCAGCCCCTTGGTCTGCATCAGCACGCCGAGCGCCAGCGCGAAGGACCAGGTCTCCCCCGCCTGGCGCGCCGGCAGCGCGGTGCCCGCGACCTTGCCCGCGAAGGTCGCGACGGTGGCCAGCAGCAGGACCGAGAGGAAGGCCGCCGAGCCCGGATCGATGGTTGCCTTGAGCCCGGTCGAGACGAAGAAGAAGGGCAGCAGCACGGTCGCGGTCAGCGGCTCGATCCGCGCGATCAGCGCGACGCGGCAGGCCGGCGGCATGACGACGCCGGCCGCGAAGCCGCCCAGGATGTAGCCCAGGCCGATCGCCTCCGCCGCCGCCGCCGAGACGAAGCAGAACGCGACGCCGAGGACGAGCATCCGCGTCTCGGCGCCTTCGCCGTCCGCTTGGCCGCGCAGCAGCCGCGCGCCGCCGAGCAGCGCCGCGCCCCACAGCAGCGAGAACAGCAGCGTCGTGCCGATCTGCTCCGCCGCGCCGGCCGCGATGGCGAGCAGCGCGGCGAGCACGAGCCACAGCGCTGCGTCGTTCACCGCCGCCAGCGCCAGCGCCGTCTGGCCGAGCCGCGTGCCGATCCAGCCCGCTTCCCGCAGGATGGCGGCGAGGATGGGCAGCGCGGTCACCGCGATGCAGACGCCAATGGCGAGCGTGAAGGTCAGCGCATCGCCGCGCGGCCCGATCGCGCCCGGCACCGATGCCGCGATCCAGGCGCCGACGCCGAGGCCGAGCAGGAAGGGCAGGAGGAAGGAGCCCGCCGTGATGCGCTTGAGCCCGCGCGCCTCGCCCTTCAGCCGCGCGGGATCGAGGTGTAGTCCGGAGACGAAGACATAGAGCAGCACGCCGACCGCCGCGAGGCCCTGCAGCGCAGAGAGCACCGGCGCGGTGAAGACCGCCGCATGGGTTTCCGGCGCCAGCCGCCCGAACAGGGAAGGGCCGAGCGCGACCCCGCCCAGGATCTGCAGGACGGCGAGCGGGGCGACGGCGCGGACCGCGCCGATGCGCCAGAGCAGCCAGGGGCCGGCGACCAGCAATGCGGCGACGCAGAGCAGCCCGACCTTGGCGTTCATGGCATCAGTCGAAGGGCTGCGCGGCGATGTCCACGCGCGCTTCCGACCGCCAGAGGGAGATCGCGACGCCGCCCACGACCGAAGCGTTCCAGTCGCGCCGGAACAGCGGGCTGTCGTCATTCGCCGCGCCGGTGAAGTTCTCGATCCGCCCGCCGGCGACGAGCGAGACGCGCTCGCTCAGCGGCAGGCGGTAGGAGACGGACAGCCGGGACCCGATATAGCCCGCGCGGCCGTCATAGGCGGGGCGCCCCGCGCGCGCGAATTCGGGGTCCACCTGGTAGAAATAGTCGCCGTAGCGCTCGGTGCCGAACAGCAGGCCCGCGGACACCCGCAGCCGCGCGAAGGGCGAGAGGAAGTTGACGTGCTCGTAGGCGATGTCGGGCGCGAAGGTGAAGCCGCGGAACGAAACCGAGGACCAGTCGGTGGAGAACACCGCGCGCAGCGGCGTGTCGATCAGGATGCGGCGCGGCTGGCTCTCATCCTCCCCGCGCCAGAGGGTGAAGCGCAGCGTGGGCCCGATCTCCCCCAGCCAGTCGAGGTCCGGCATGCCTTCGCGCACCGTGATGTCGCGCGAGGATCCGTTGAAGCCGGCCGAGGCGCTGACCGAGAGCTCGATCCCGTCGGCGAGGCGCGTGCGGGCGCGCAGCCCGCTGTCATCCGCGCGGAACAGGTCGCCGCGATAGATCAGGTAGGGAACGGCGAGCGCCCGCCAGCGATTCTGGTCCGAGGCCGGATAGGCCGGCAGCCAGCCGCCGCCGGCCGCGACCCCCATCTCGAACACCGGGAGTTGCTGGGCCCGCGCCGGCAGGGCGGCGAGGAGGAGGAGCAGCAGGGGGAGGATGCGGCGGGTCATGAGCGTTCCGCGAGCAGAAGCACATTCGGCAGCGGCGTGCCAGCCCAGCATGGCGTGATCTCCACCCGGTAGCCGGCGGCGGCAAGGGGTGCTGCGATCTCGGGCAGCGGCCGCGGCGCCACCGCGCCGGCCAGCCCCCGGTCGCCCCCGAGCAGGCGGCGCACCCGCTCCATCCCGAAGCCCAGGGCGCTGCGCCAGCCGCGCTCCGGATCGAAGGCGCGGACGGCGATGCGGCCCGCGCCGGAGGCCGCGATGCGCGCGAGCAGCCCGTCCTGCGCCGGCAGCGGCAATTGCAGCAGCACGTCGATCATCAGCAGCGTGTCGCAGGGGGGCAGGGGCGCATGGGCGAGGTCCGCGACCTCGAACCGCGCGGGCAGGCCATCGGCCGCCGCGCGCGCGACGCCGATCTTGGCCGCGTCGATGTCGACGCCGGTGACGTGTTCCGCCACACCTGCCAGCAGCAAGGCGATCGCCAATTGCCCGCGCCCGCAGCCGAGATCCACCACCCGGCCGAAGGGCCGCGCGGCGCCGAGCGCGAGCAGCGCCGCCACCGCGGGGTCGCCCTTGAGCTTGCCGCGGATGAAGCCCCTTTCGGTACGGGAGACGTCCCGGTAGCGCGCCGCGACCTGCCCGGCCAGGTCGGCCATCGCTAGAGATCCTTGAACACCGCCCAGAGGTCGTTCTTCCCCTCGAAGCCGATGCCCGGAAGGTCCGGCATGCGGATGCGGCCATCGACCACCGGCGTGCTGTCCGCGAAGCCGCCGAAGGGCGCGAAGACCTCCGGATAGGATTCGTTGCCGCCAAGCCCGAGCCCGACCGCGATGTTGAGCGCGAACTGGTGCCCGCCATGCGGCACGCAGCGGCGCGGCGACCAGCCGTGCTGCACCAGCATCTCCAGCGTGCGGAGATACTCGACCAGACCGTAGGACAGCGCCGGGTCGAACTGCAGCACGTCCCGGTCCGGCCGCAGCCCGCCATGGCGGATCAGGTTGCGCGCGTCGAGCATGGAGAACAGGTTCTCCCCGGTCGCGAGCGGCGGCGCGTATTGCTCGGCAAGCACCGCATGGGTCGCGTAGTCGAGCGGGTCGAGCGGTTCCTCGTACCAGCGCAGCCGGAAGGGCTGCAGCGCGGCGCCGTAGGTGAGCGCGGCATGCAGCCCGAAGCGCCCGTTGACGTCGACGGCGAGGCGGGATCCGTCGCCGCCCAGCAGCTTCAGCACGGCCTCGATGCGGGCGAGGTCCTCGGCCAGCGCGTCCTTCAGCGGCGTGCCCGGCGCGCCGCCGATCTTCATCTTCACCGTGGTGTAGCCGAGGCCGAGATAACGCTTCATCTCCTCGACCAGCGCATCGACGCCCTTGCCCGGGTAGTAGTAGCCGCCGGCGGCGTAGACCCAGGCGGACTCCTCCGCCTGGCCGCGGCGATGGCGGTCGGCGAGCAGCTTCCACAGTGGCTTGCCTTCCAGCTTCGCCGCCGCGTCCCACAGCGCCATGTCGAGCACGCCGACCGCGACGGAGCGGTCGCCATGCCCGCCCGGCTTCTCGTTGCGCATCATCGCGGCCCAGGCGCCGGCGACGTTCAGCGTGCCGTCCTTGGCGGTCAGCGTCGCCTCGTCGCAGGCTTCGAGGCGGGGGATAAACCGTTCCGTCAGCAGCCCGGGCTGGGCGTAGCGGCCGTTGGAATTGAAGCCGTAGCCGGTGGCGCTGCGGCCGGCGCCGTCTTCCACCGTGATGGCGACGACGCTCGCCGTCATCTTGGAGAAGTCGATATAGGCGTTGGCAATGGCGCTGCTGATGGGCACGACGCCCTGGCGGATGGAGGCGATGCGCATGCGGGACGTCCTCGGGCCTGCGGAAGCGCGGTTTCCTAGCGGCGGGCGGCTTGGCGCGCAAACAGCAGCAGGCCTACAGCACTATCCGATCACACTGAATCAGTGTGATCGAATTTCGTGCTGTAGAATCAATGGTTTCTGGAGCAAGAGATCCGATCGGCCGTTTCCGGCCGGTCGGATATTGCTCTAGCATCGTCGCGTATCGGAAACGGGAGCCTGCCATGACGACGCGACGCCTCCTTCTCGGCCTGGCGGCCGGCACCGCGCTGGCCGGGCCCGCCGCCGCGCAGGGCGAATGGCCCGCCAGGTCCATCCGCATGATCTCGCCCTTCCCGCCGGGCGGTGCCGCCGACCTGCTGGCGCGCGCGCTGGCGGAGGAGCTGACGCCGCTCCTCCGGCAATCGGTGGTGGTGGAAAACCGCACCGGCGCGGGCGGCAGCGTCGGCACGGAAGCGACGGTGCGCGCGGCGCCGGACGGCTACACGCTGGTGATGGGCAGCACCGGGCCGCTCGCCATCAACCCGGCGCTGCAGCGCCTTTCCTACGATCCGGAGCGTGACCTGGTGCCCATCGCCCTGGTTGCCGCGGTGGCCTCGGTGCTGGTGGTGCATCCTTCGGTCAACGCGCGCACGCTGGCGGATCTGCTGGCCCTCGCGCGGGCGGAGCCGGGGCGGCTGAACTACGGGTCCTCCGGCATCGGATCGGCGCAGCACCTGTTCTCGGAACTGGTGAAGCAGCAGGCGAATGTGGACATCACCCACGTGCCCTATCGCGGCACCGGGCCGGCGATGGTCGATACCGTCGGCGGGCGGCTGACCATGATGTTCGACACCACGCCGACGGCGCTGCCGCATATCCGCGACGGGCGGGTGCGGCCGCTCGCCGTCACCTCGGCGCGGCGCGACCCGGCGCTGCCCGACGTGCCGACGATCGGGGAGACGCTGCCGGGCTACGAGGCGCTCGGCTGGTACGGCATCCTCGGCCCCGCCGGCACGCCCGCCGCGGTGGTCGAGCGCATGAACCGGGAGGTCAATGCGCTGCTGGGCCGGGCGGAATTCCGCGCGAAGCTCGCCGCGCAGGGCGTCGAGCCGATGGCCGGCACGCCGGCGGAATTCGCCGCGCTGATCGCCCGCGACCGCGCCCGCTGGGGCGAGGTGATCCGGCGCGGCAACATCCGCGCGGACTGACCCTTCAGACCGCCTTCGCCGCCTTCAGCGCCGCGATCTCCGCGGCGGTGAAGCCGAATTCCGCCAGCACCTCCTCGGTGTGCTGGCCACGCTCGGGCGTCGGGTTGCGCGCGCAATCCACGCCGGCGATCTGCATCGGCGCGCGCACCACGTCGAGCGATCCCAGTCGGGGATGCTGCACCGTCATCGCCACGCCCAGATGCTTCACCTGCTCGTCCGCGAAGACCTGGTCCATGGAATAGACCGGGCCGCAGGGCACGCCTTCCTTGTTGAACTTCGCGACCCAGTTGGCGGAGCTGTCGGTCTGCGTCACCCGCTCGATCATCGCGTTGACCTTGGCGCGGTTCTGGCTGCGCAGCTTGTCGGTGGCGATGTCGGGGTCGGCGGCCTCCGCCTCGAGGCCCAGCACCTTCACGATGCGGTCCCACATCACCTGGCCGCCGCCGGCGATGTTGATGACGCCGTCCGACGTTCGGAAAAGGCCCGTCGGGATGGTGGTCGGGTGGTCGTTGCCGGCCTGCTTCGGCACCTCCCCCTTCATCGTCCAGCGCGTCGCCTGGAAATCCATCATCGCGATCATGGCTTCCAGCAGCGAGACATGGACCCAGCGGCCGCGGCCCGTGACCTCCCGTTCCAGCAGCGCGACCATGATGCCGAGCGCGCAATAGAGCCCGGCGGTCAGGTCGGCGACCGGGATGCCGGCGCGCACCGGGCCCTGGCCGGGCAGGCCGGTGACCGACATCAGCCCGCCCATGCCCTGGGCGATCTGGTCGAAGCCCGGGCGCTTGGCATAGGGCCCGTCCTGCCCGAAGCCGGAGATGGACCCCAGCACGATCCGCGGGTTGATCGCGGCGAGGCTGTCGTAGTCGATGCCCAGGCGCGTCTTCACGTCCGGGCGGTAGTTCTCCACCACCACATCGGCGCGGGCGACCATGCGGCGGAAGGCCGCCAGGCCCTCGGGCGACTTCAGGTTCAGCGTCATGCCGCGCTTGTTGCGATGGACATGCTGGAAGTCCGGCCCGTCGCGCTCCCCGCCCAGGCCCTTGCCGGTATCGACCTCGTCCGTTGCCTCGATCTTGATGACGTTGGCGCCCCAGTCGGCCAGCTGGCGCACGCAGGTGGGGCCGGAGCGCACGCGCGTTAGGTCGAGCACGGTGAAGCGGGCAAGCGGCATCGTCATGGGGCATCCTCCTCGGCGGCGCTTCTGTTCGCATCGGCCGGGCGGGACGGCAAGACACCCGCTTGACGGCCCGGCCCAGCCCGCTACCCCTTGCGCCGAAGCCAAGGGACGGAGCGCCATGAGCGACGAGATTCTGCACGAGGTCCGCGAGGGCGGCATCGCCTGGACCACCTTCAACCGGCCGCAGGCGCGCAACGCCATGCTGTTCAGCATGTACCAGCGCATCCAGGAACTGGCCGCGCAGATCGACAAGGACCCGTCGATCCGCGTCTGGGTGCTGACCGGCGCCGGCGGCAAGGCCTTCGCCTCGGGCACCGACATCAGCCAGTTCCGCGAGTTCAAGACTGCCGAGGACGCGCTCGGCTACGAGGCGCGGATCGACAAGGTCCTCGGCGCGCTCGAGAACTGCAACACCCCGATCATCGCCGCCATCGCCGGCGCCTGCACGGGCGGCGGGCTCGGCATCGCGGGCTGCTGCGACATCCGCATCTGCGACACCTCTGCGCGGTTCGGGCTGCCGATCGCCAAGACGCTCGGCAACATCCTCAACATGAACAACTTCGCGCGCTTCTACGCGCTGGTCGGCCCGGCGGCGATCGCCGAGATGATCATGACCTCGCGCCTGTTCTCCTCGGCCGAGGCGAAGCACCTGGGCCTGGTGTCGGAAGTGCTGGACACGCCCGAGGCGGTGGCCGCGCGCGCCATGGAACTCGCCACCACCATGAAGGACCTGGCGCCTTTGACACTGAAGGCGACCAAGATCGCGCTGCGTCGCCTGCGCCACGCCGTCGGCGAGGTCGAGGGCGACGACCTGGTGACCATGTGCTTCACCAGCGCGGACTTCCAGGAAGGGGTGAGCGCCTTCCTCAACAAGCGTGCGCCGCAGTTCCAGGGGAAGTGATCCATCGCCGCACCGGCGCGCAAGACGCCGGGCGGCCAGCCGAGGAGGAAACGCCATGACCTTCCGCATCCCCCGCCGCGCGCTGGGTGCCGCGGCGCTCGCGCCGCTGGTGCCGGCGCCGGCGATCGCGCAGGCCTATCCGACGCGCGCCATCAGCCTTCTGGTCGGCTTCGCGCCGGGCGGCGGCACCGACATCATCAGCCGCTTCCTCGCCCCCGTGCTGCAGGAGGAATTCGGCCAGACCATCGCGGTCGAGAACCGCCCCGGCGCGTCCGGCACGCTCGCCGTGCTGGCCATGTCGCGCGCGCGGCCCGATGGCTACACGATGCTGATGACGACGATCAGCGCATCCGCCGTCGTGCCGCCGCTGATGAACCCGCCGCCCTTCGACATCCGCCGCGACCAGACCGCCGTCGTGCACGCCGCGACGGTGCCGCTGGTCGCCGTGGTGCCGGCCAATGCGCCCGACCGCAGCCTGCCCGAATTGCTGGAGCGGGCGCGACGGAACCCGGGGGTGCTGAATTATTCCTCCTCCGGCGTCGCGACGCAGCAGCACCTGGCGGCGGAGCTGCTGTCCTCGCAGGCGAATGTGCGCATGACGCATGTCCCCTTCCGCGGCACGGGCCAGGCGGTGAACGAGATCCTGGCCGGGCGCATCGACCTCGCGCTCGACACCTTCCCCACCTACCTGCCGCATATCCGCGCCGGGCGCGTGCGCGCGCTGGCGGTGACGATGCCGCAGCGCGTGGAATGGCTGCCGGAGACGCCGACCGTCGCCGAGCTCGGCTTCCCCGGCTTCGACGCCGTGGTCTGGTACATGCTGATGGCGCCGCCGGGCATCCCGCAGCCGATCGCCGACCGCTGGGTGGAGGCGGTGAACAAGGCCTATCGCAACGAGGATCTGCGCAAGCGGATCAGCGATGCCGGCTTCGTCATCGGCGGCGGCACGCAGCAGCAGGCGCAGGCGATGCTGCTGAACGACGCCGAGCGCTATGCCACGCTGGTGCGCAACGCCGCGATCCGGCTGGACTGACGGCCGGCGGCGGGCGGGCTATCCTGGGGGGCCTTCTTCCGGGAAACCCGCCATGAGCCTCGAACGCCGCAGCCTCCTCGCCGCCGCCCTGCTCGCCGCGCCTGCCGTGGCGCGCGCGCAGGGCGCCTATCCGGGCCGCCCCATCCGCATCGTCGTCCCCTTCGCGGCCGGCGGCATCATCGACGTCGTCGCGCGCATCGTCGCCGAACCGCTCTCGCGCCGCCTCGGCCAGCCCATCGTCATCGAGAACACGCCCGGCGCGGGCAGCACGATCGGCGCGCGCAACGTCATGCGCGCGCCCGCGGATGGCTACACGCTGCTGCTGAACGGCGCGGCGCATTCCGTCATTCCCGCGCTGTTTCCGGATGCGGGCGTCGATCCGGCGACGGATTTCGCCCCCATCGCGCTGCTGGGCGAACAGCCCTTCATCGCCGCCGTGCATCCTGGCGTGCCGGCGACCGACGTGCCGTCGCTTCTCGCCTGGCTGCGCAGCCGCAACGGGGAGGCGACATTCGCCACCACCGGCATCGGCGCCGCGTCGCACCTGGCGGGGGAACTGCTCAAGAAGCTCGCGGGGGTCGACTTCACCGTCGTGCAGTACCGCGGCACGCCGGCGGCGGTGACCGATTTCGTCGCCGGGCGCGTCGACTTCATGATCGACAGCCAGACGCTGCTCGCGCCCATGATGCAGGACGGCCGCGCCAAGGGCATCGCGGTGACGACGGCGCGGCGGTCGCGCCTGGTGCCGACGCTGCCGACCTTCCAGGAAGGCGGCGTAGCCGGCTACGAAACGTCCTCCTGGCAGGCGCTCTACGCGCCCGCGGCGACGCCCGCGCCGATCGTGCAGCTGCTCTCGGCCGCGACGCTCGAGGTCCTTGCCGATCCGGCCCTGCAGCAGCGCTATGCCGAGCGCGGCGTGGAACCGCGCACCGGCGACGCCGCCGCGCTGCGCAACTTCCTGCAAGCCGAGCTGCAGAAATGGTTGCCGATCCTGCGCGCCACCGGCGCACGCGCCGGCTGACGTCGATTAGGTTTGCTTTCGGGGGGCGGGAGGTCCATATCCCTCTCGTCACCTCGTCCGGTCCGCTTCGACGGACCCCGCTCTCCGTGCCTTTTCCAGGTTGAGCTTCAGCGATGGCGGCCCGTCGTGCGCATCAGCATGCCGGCACACCCGTCGCGCGTTTGCCCGCGCGACGGCATCACCGTCGCGCATGTCGTGCGGCGGCAACGCTCAACCCCGGAGATTCCGCATGAGCATCGGCACCGTCAAGTGGTTCAACGCGACCAAGGGCTATGGCTTCATCCAGCCCGAAGACGGCAGCAAGGACGTGTTCGTCCACATCAGCGACGTGCAGCGCTCGGGCCTCAACGGCCTGAACGAAGGCGACAAGGTCGAGTTCGAGCTGCAGCGCGGCCAGCAGGGCAAGCTTTCGGCGGGCAACCTCCGCCTCGCCTGACGCCTGCCAGGGGGCGGCCCTCGGGCCGCCCTTTCCTTTTCCTGAAGTCCGGAGCACGCCGATGGCGCGCAAGCCCAACTACGGCCAGCAGCGGGCCGACGTGAACCGCTCCAAGCAGGCGAAGAAGGAAGCGAAGCTGCGCGAACGCGAGGAAGCGGTCGCGAAGCGCAAGGCCGTCGCGGACGAGGAGGAGGCCGGTTCGCCCGCCCCGACCGAGACCGCGGGCCGCGACTGAGGGACCACGCGACATGGCCAGCAAGCCCGGCAGCAAGTCTGCCTTCGTCCTGTTCGATGTGATCTACGCCGACGGCAGCCGCCGCTCGAACCGCAAGGTGCCCGCCGAGATCCTCGGTGGCCTCGACGGCGACGAGCCCGCGCGCAAGGTCATCGAGGAACAGGACAACGAGATCGCCAAGGCGTCCGGCAAGGCGTCGCTCCCGATCGCGCAGCTTCTGCGCGTCGGCGGCAAGCGGAAGTAAAGGCCGGGGGAGGAGAAGCTCCCCCGAGCCTCCTTCCCTTCGTCTTTTATTCCGCGGCGCGGGCGGCCTGCGTCACCAGCGGGACGAGGCCGGGAAGGGCATTGCCTTCCCACAGCTGGGCCAGCAGCGCCTTGGCCTGCGCGGCGCCGATCACGTCCGATGTCAGCTCCAGGAACTTGTCCGACAGGTCGCCGTCGGTCAGCGGCGCGTCGGGGTCGCCCTTGCGCGTGTGCTGGTGGCGGTTCAGCACGCGGCCATCCTTCAGCCTGATCTCGACCTTGGCCGACCGCTTCGACGGGAAGGCCGCGGCGCATTCCGCGTCGAGCGCGACCGTCACCTTCGGCATCAGCGCGCGGATCGCGGGATCGGTCAGCCGGTCCGGCTCGAAGGCCGCGAGCCGCACCCCGCCATGCAGCAGCATCGTCGCCACCGTGAACTGGGTGGAGAAGCGGCAATCCTGTTCCGTCCGCGCATCCGGACGGTCGCAGACATCCTTGGTCGCCTTGTAGCCGCCGACCGCGATGGCGGCGACGTCGTCCGCCTTGAAGCCGTGTTCGAGCTGCAGGTCGCGCACGGCGTCGAGCGCCGCGAAGATGTGCCCGCAGCAGCCATGGTTCTTCACCGTCATGTCGGTGACGGCATAGGGCTTGCCGATGCCGGCCAGCGCCTTGTCCCACTTGCCGGTGTCCTCGCTCGTCGCCGCGGCGAAGCCGGCCGGGCCGTGCAGCACGTCCAGCGCGCCGGTCATGCCGCGCGCCGCCGCCATGGCGGCGAGCGCGCCGGCTTCCGCCGCATGCCCCGGATGCAGCGGCTTCGACATGCCTTCCCCGCGGAAGGCCTGCTGCAGCCCGCCCGCCATGGTCGCGGCGGTGGCGATCGCATGGGCGGTCCGGTCGGCGTCGCAGTCGAGCAGCACGGCCACGGCCGCCGCCGCGCCGAAGGTGCCGACGGTGCCGGTGGTGTGCCAGAAATCGTAGTGCGAGGGCTGCACCGCGACGCCGATGCGGCAGGACACCTCGTAGCCGGCAACGATGGCGCGCAGCAGCGCTTCCATTTCCGTCCCGCGGGACTGCGCCGCGGCGAGCGCCGCGGCGATGGTCGGGCAGCCCGGGTGATAGACGGCGTAGCGGTAGATGTCGTCGAACTCGACGGTGTGGGACGCCGTGCCGTTCACCAGCGCCGCGTGGCGCAGCGGCACGCGCCGCCCGGTCACGTAGCAGACGGCGCCGCCGCCGCCCCGCGTCTCGTCTTCCAGCGCGGCGGCGATCAGCGTTGCCGGCGGGCGGGGGCAGCCGGGCAGGGTGGCGGCGAACCAATCCACCAGTACGCGGCGGGCATGGTGCGCGACATCGGCGGGCATCTCCCGCGCCCGCCAGGACGCGGCATGATCGGCGAGGACGAGGAGCGGATTCGTCATGGCGTGCTGCTCACGCGTTGCCGCGGAGCACCTCCTTGTTGATGACGACGTCGGAATCGAGCTGGCCGCGGAAATAGGCGAAGATGCTCTCGGCGCAGGACAGGCCCATGCGCCGCGTGGACTGTTCCGTCGCGGCGGCCGAATGCGGCGAGACCACGACGTTCGGGAAGTCGAGGAAAGGCAGCTTCGTGGTGACGGGTTCCTCCCAGAACACGTCGAGGCCGACGGCGCCGAGGTGCCCCGACTTCAGCGCGTTGGTCAGCGCGGCTTCGTCGACCAGGGTCCCGCGGGCGGTGTTGATGTAGGCCGCGCCCGGCTTCATCGCGGCGAGGAAGGCGGCGTTGACCATCCCCCGCGTCTCGGGGTTCGAGGGGCAATGCGTGGTGACGATGTCCGCCTGCGCCAGCCCTTCGTGCAGCACCTTCACCGGCGTGAAGCCCGCGCCCTTGATGGTGTTCTGCGGGATGTAGGGGTCGTGCACCAGCACGTTCATGCCGAAGGCGCCGCAGAGCCTGGCCACGCGCCCGCCGATCCGCCCGAAGCCCACCACCAGCACGGTCTGCCCGGCCAGGTCGAAGGTCTTGATCGAGGGCTTCGGCCCCCAGTCCAGCGCCTTCGTGTTGCGGTCGTAGTCGATGGTGCGGCGCGCCGTCGTCAGCATTAGCATCAGCGCGTGCTCGGCGACCGACACGGCGTTCGCGTCGGGCGTCACGGTCAGCGGGATGCCGCGTTCCGTCAGCGCCTCCACATCCACCGCGTCGTAGCCGACGCCGTGCCGGGCGCAGATGCGCAGCATCGGCGCGTTGGCGAGGAAGGCGCGGTCGATCCGCGTCGCGCGCACGATGATCGCATCCGCGGTCTTAATCGGCTCGGCGAGCGTCTCGGGCGTGACGGGGTCGAGCAGCGTGACCGTGGTGCCGGGCTCGGAGCGCAGGCGCTCCATGGCATCCGGGTGCAGCGGGCGGAGGCAGACGATGTGCGGCATGCGACGATCCTATTCCACGCGGGCGCCGGACAGGCGGACGAGTTCCGCCCATTTCGGGATCTCGGCGGCGACGAAGGCGGCGAAGGTCTCGGGGTCCGACCCGACCGGGTCGCTGCCCTGCTCGGCGATCTTGGCGCGCACCGCATCGGTGCGCAGCGCGGCGGCGACCTCGGCGGCGATGCGGCGCACGGCGGCGGGCGGCGTGCCGGCCGGGGCGAACAGGCCGTTCCACAGCGCGACCTCGTAGCCCGGGATCGTCTCCCCGATCGTCGGGACGTCCGGCAGCAGGCCGGACCGGCGGGCCGTGGTGACGGCCAGCGCGCGCAGCCGGTTCGCGCGCACATGCTCGATCACCTCGACCAACGGCGTCGCGATGGCGTCGATCTTGCCGCCCAGCAGGTCGGTCACCGCCGGGGCGCCGCCGCGATAGGAGACGTGGGTGATCTCGATCCCCGTCCGCGCCGCGAGCACCGCGGCCGCGATGTGCTGGGAGGAGCCGGAGCCGGCATTGCCGAAATTCAGCGTCCCCGGCCGGGCCTTCGCCAACGCGACCAGCTCCGCCAGGTTCCGCGCCGCCAGGTCCGGCCGCACGACGAGCAGGTTCGGCACGAAGGCCACCTGGCTGATCGGTGAAAAGTCGCGCAGCGGGTGGAAGGGCAGGTTGCGGTACAGCGCGGGGTTGGTGGCGTGGGTGGAACTGGTCGTCAGCAGCAGCGTCAGCCCGTCCGGCGTCGCGCGGGCGACGGCCTCGGCGCCGATGTTGCCGCCGGCGCCGGGGCGGTTTTCCACCAGCACGGGCTGGCCGAGCCGCGCGGTCAGCGCTTCGGCCACCACGCGCGCCGTCAGGTCCGTCCCGCCGCCGGCGGCGAAGGGGACGATCACGCGGACCGGGCGGTCCGGGCTCCACGGCGCCTGGGCGAGGGCCGGGCGTGCCGCGATGAGCGCGGCGGCGCCGGCGAGAAGCGTGCGACGGTGCATGGCGTTCCTCCCTGGATATGGGCCGCGCCGCCGGTCTCCGCCGGCTTGGCGCGGCGCGCTAAAGCTGGTGGTGCGCCGCCGGGCCGAGAATGGCCTCCCGCATGCGGTTCTGGATGATCGAACCGTCGCGCGGCGGCAGGACGAGCTTCTTGCTGGCCTCGTCGATCTTGGCGACCGCGAAGAAGGGGCCTTCGCCGGCATGCAGCGCCGCCTTCAGCGCAGGCACCTCCTCGGCCTTCGTCACGAACATGGTCCGCTCGAAGCCCGCGCCGCGCGCCATGGCGACGAGGTCGACGCCGTGCCGCGTGGCCGTCTCCTGCATCCCGGTCTCGCCGTAGTGCTCGTTGTCCTGCACCACGATGGACAGGTTGCGCGGCTTCTTCACCGCGATGGTGGCGAGCGCGCCGATGCCCATCAGCATCTCCCCGTCGCCGGTCAGGACCAGCACGGGGCGGGAAGGCTGCGCGAGCGCGAGGCCGAGGCCGATCATGGCCGCGCCCCCCATGCCGCCCCACAGCGGCAGGTTCAGCGGATGGTCGCCCACCGCGGTGATGTCCCAGGCGGGCGCGCCGAGGCCGGCGATGCAGACCATCTCCCCGCGGTCGGCGAGCAGCGCGCGCGCCAGCTCACGGCGGTCGAGCTTTCCGGAAGGTGCGAGCATCGTCTCAGTCCTTGCCGAAGGTCTTCGCGCCGATGACGCGCTGGCCGATCAGCGTCGCGGTCGGGCGGAAGGTGTTGAAGGCCATGCGGATCGTGGCATCCACGGTGGGCGCGATGTCCTCGGGCGTGTCGGCGCGCTTCACGATGGTGCCCATCGCCTCCAGCACCGCCTGGGTCGCATTGCCCATCGGGACCTGGGCCGGGTTGAATTCGCCGAAATCGCCGCGCATCGTCACCAGCATCGGCATCGGGCAGCGATGGATGTGGCTGAGCGAGAGCATGTTGATGCAGTTGCCGACGCCGGAGGACTGCATCAGCAGCACCCCCTTGTCGCCGCCGAGCCAGGCGCCCTGGAGCAGGGCGATCCCCTCCTCCTCGGTCGTCAGCGTCGTCACGGCAATGCTGTTGTCGGCCAGGCAGCGCTTGATCAGGCGCGAGTGACCGGCATCGGGCACCAGGCAGACCTGGCGGATCTCGTGCTTCTTCAACAGGTCGAAGATCTGGTCGGGCCAGGACGCTGCGGCGTCGGGGGCCTTGTCGATCGCATTCTGGTCCATGCGTTTCCTCGGGACGAAGTCGGCGCATCCTAGGGGCGCGCGGCGGGCTGGCAAGGTCGCCCGGGGCACACCATCATGGCTGGCATGGCCTTCGCGCAGACCATCGGCGGCACGCGCTACGTCTTCGGGGACCTGAAGACGCTGCTGGCGCGCGCCACCCCCTTCCGGTCGGGGGATGCGCTGGCGGGGGTCGCGGCGGCCTCGGCGGCCGAACGGGTCGCGGCGCAGCGGGCGCTGGCGGACCTGCCGCTCGCGCATTTCCTGGACGAGGCGGTGATCCCCTACGAGGCGGACGAGGTCACGCGCCTCATCCTCGACCGGCATGACGCGGCCGCCTTCGCCCCGGTGCGCAGCCTGACGGTCGGCGGCTTCCGGGACTGGCTGCTGGCGGCGGAGCCCGCGGCCGTGACGGCGCTCGCCCGCGGCCTCACACCCGAGATGGTCGCGGCAACGGCGAAGATCATGCGCGTCGCGGACCTGATCCAGGTCGCCGCGAAGTGCCGCGTCGTCACGCGCTTCCGCAACACGATCGGGCTGGCGGGCACGCTGTCGATCCGCCTGCAGCCGAACCACCCGACCGACGATCCGCGCGGCGTCGCGGCCGGCGTGCTGGACGGGCTGCTGCTCGGCGCCGGGGACGCGGTGATCGGCGTGAACCCCGCGACCGACAATGTCGAGGCGGTGATGCGGTTGCTCGAGATGCTCGACCGGGTGCGGGACCGCTTCGACATCCCGACCCAGAGCTGCGTCCTGTCGCATGTGACCACGACGATGCTGGCGATGGAGCGCGGCGCGCCTGTCGATCTGGTGTTCCAGTCGGTCGGCGGGACGGAGGGGGTGAACCGGTCCTTCGGCGTCTCGCTCGCCTTGCTGAAGGAGGCGCGGGAGCAGGCGCTGGCGCTGAAGCGCGGCACGCTCGGCGACAACGTCATGTACTTCGAGACCGGGCAGGGCAGCGCGCTGTCCGCCGATGCCCATCACGACGTCGACCAGCAGACGATCGAGGCGCGGTCCTATGCCGTGGCGCGCGAATTCTCGCCCCTGCTGGTGAACAGCGTCGTCGGCTTCATCGGCCCGGAATACCTGTTCGACGGCAAGCAGATCCTGCGTGCGGGGCTGGAGGACCATTTCTGCGGCAAGATGCTCGGCCTGCCGATGGGGGTCGATGTCTGCTACACCAACCACGCGGAAGCGGACCAGGACGACATGGATGCGCTCCTGGCGTGCCTCGCGGCCGCGGGCGTGACCTACGTAATGGGCGTGCCGGGGGCGGATGACGTGATGCTCGCCTACCAGTCCACCTCCTTCCACGATGGCCTGACCGCGCGCGCCGTCTTCGGCAAGCGCGCCGCGCCGGAATTCGAGGCGTGGCTCGCGCGCATGGGCATCGGCGCCGACGGGGACCGCATCCCCGCGCGGCTGTCGCCCGCGCTGATCGGGCTGACGTGAGCGCGCCCGATGATCGCAGCGCCGAAGGGCGCGGAGATCCGGATCGGTCGCGCGAAACAAGCGCGACGACCGCCTGGCGCGACCTGCGCCGCTTCACCGATGCCCGCGTCGGGCTCGGCCGCACCGGCACCGCACTGCCGACCGCGGCGCATCTCGACTTCCAGGAAGCGCATGGTCGCGCGCGGGACGCGGTGTGGTCGGCGCTCGATCCTGCCGCGCTGCGCCAGGCGCTCGCGCCGCTTGGCTCGCCGGTGCTGCATGTTCGCAGCGCCGCGCCGGAGCGCCGCACGTACCTCCTGCGTCCCGATCTCGGTCGGCGACTGGCCGAGGGCGCCACGCTGCCTTCCGCACCCGGCAGCGTTGCCTTCGTTGTCGCCGACGGGCTCTGCGCGACCGGCGTACAGCGCCACGCGCCCGCCGTGCTGGAACGGCTGATCCCCGCGCTGCCCCTGCCCGTCGGTCCGATCCTGGTGGCCGAACAGGCGCGTGTCGCGCTGGGGGATGAGGTCGGCGAACGCATCGGCGCCGCGGCGGTGGTGGTGCTGATCGGCGAAAGGCCCGGGCTGTCGGCGACCGACAGCCTCGGCCTCTACATCACCTGGGCGCCGCGGCGCGGGCGCACGGATGCCGAGCGCAACTGCATCAGCAATGTACGCCCCGGCGGGCTCTCATATGGGGAGGCCGCGGCCAAGGCCGCCTGGCTGCTGCGCGCCGCGGCGGGGCTGGGCGCGACCGGCGTCGCGCTGAAGGACGAGATGCCCGCAGGCGTCCTGCCCGCGCCATGAGCATCCGCGTCACGGGCCGCATCGCGTTGGACGAGGCCGAGATCGAGGAGGATTTCCTCCGCGCCTCCGGCCCCGGCGGGCAGAACGTCAACAAGGTGGAGACGGCGGTGCAGCTGCGCTTCGCCGCCATGGCATCGCCCAACCTGTCGGACGCGGTGAAGGCGCGGCTTGCGACGCTCGCCGGCCGGCGCATGACCAAGGACGGCGTGCTCGTCATCACCGCCCAGCGCCACCGCATGCGGGAGAGGAACCGGGAGGACGCGCTGGAGCGGCTGCTCGCGCTGATCCGGGACGCCGCGACGCCGCCCCCGCCGCCGCGCAAGGCGACGAAGCCGACGCTCGGGTCCAAGGTGCGGCGGCTGGAAGGCAAGGCGCGGCGCGGGGCGACGAAGCGGCTGCGCGGGGCGCGGGATATCGACTGACGCGACCGCCCCGCGCGCCTCAACACCGTTTCAGCGCGAGCGCGCAAAGGCCGCTGTAGTCGTTCCGGCTGTCGCCGCCCCCGCCGCCCGAACCGGCCGCGAGGGCGGCGATCGCGCCAATGGCAACGACGCCGAGGACCGTGACGACCGTCGCGGTGGTGTTCGCGCTGTCGGCGCGCTGGTTCGCGCAGGTCTCGATTTCCGCGCTGTCCGCGTGCTCGGCGCGGCAGGCCGGGCGATAGTCGTCAGGTGTGGCGCAGGCCGCGAGAAGGGCCGCCGCCGCGATTGTCGCGGCGAAACGATTGGCGCGCATGGGCATTTCCTCCGCTCCCGGGCGCCTTGCCCGGCGTCACGAAATCGTGAGCATCCATGCATGATTCTGAATTGATCGACCGCAAGCGGTGGCTGCGACGCCACGAAAAAGGGGCGCGGCCTTGCGGTCCGCGCCCCCGTCGAAGTCGGCCCGCGTGGCCGGCGATCAGGCCGCCTTGGCCATCCCGCGCAGCACGTAGTGCAGGATGCCGCCGTTCCGGTAGTACTCGACCTCGTCTGCCGTATCGACGCGGCACATCACCTGCGTCTTCACCTGCGTGCCGTCGGCGCGCGTGAAGACCACGTCCATCATCATGCGCGGCGAGAGGTTCTCAACGCCCATGATGTCGACCGTCTCGTCGCCGGTCAGGCCCAGCGAGGCGCGGCTCTCGCCGTCCTTGAACACGAGCGGCAGCACGCCCATGCCCACCAGGTTCGAGCGGTGGATGCGCTCGAAGGATTCGGCGATGACGGCCTTCACGCCGAGCAGGAAGGTGCCCTTCGCCGCCCAGTCGCGGGAGGACCCGGTGCCGTATTCCTTGCCGCCGATCACCACCAGCGGCACGCCTTCGCGCTTGTAGCGCATCGCCACGTCGTAGATCGGCGCCACTTCGCCCGAGGGATGGTGCTTCGAGATGCCGCCTTCGACGCCGGGGACCATCTCGTTCTTGATGCGGATGTTGGCGAAGGTGCCCCGCATCATCACTTCATGGTTGCCGCGGCGCGCGCCGTAGCTGTTGAAGTCCGCCTGCCGCACCTGGTGTTCCAGCAGGTACTCGCCGGCCGGCGAGGCCTTCTTGATCGAACCGGCCGGGGAGATGTGGTCGGTCGTGATGGAATCGGCCAGCTGCGCCAGGATGCGCGCGCCCTTGATGGACCCGACCGCGGCCGGCTCCATCGTCATACCCTCGAAATAGGGCGGGTTCTGCACGTAGGTGGACCCCGAGTTCCAGCGATAGGTGTCGCTGTCGGCGTCGACGCGGATGGCCTGCCACTGCTGCGGGCCCTTGAACACGTCGCCGTACTTGGACTGGAACATCTCGCGCGTCACCACGGCGTGCACCGTGTCGGAGACTTCCTTCTGAGTCGGCCAGATGTCCTTCAGGAACACCGGCTGGCCGTCCTTGCCCGTGCCGAGCGGCTCCTTCGTCAGGTCCTTCTTCACCGTGCCAGCGAGCGCATAGGCGACGACCAGCGGCGGGGAAGCGAGGTAGTTCGCGCGGACATTGGCATGCACGCGCCCTTCGAAGTTGCGGTTGCCCGACAGGACGGAGGTGACCACCAGCTTGTTGTTCTCGACCGCGTCCACGATCGGGTCCGCCAGCGGGCCGGAATTGCCGATGCAGGTGGTGCAGCCATAGCCGACGGTCTGGAAGCCCAGCGCGTCGAGATGCGTCTGCAGCCCGGACTTGGTCAGGTATTCGGTCACGACCTGCGAGCCGGGGGCGAGGGAGGTCTTCACCCAGGGCTTCGCCGTCAGGCCCTTCTCCACCGCCTTCTTGGCCACGAGGCCGGCGGCCACGAGGACATAGGGGTTGGAGGTGTTGGTGCAGGAGGTGATCGCCGCGATCACCACGTCCCCGTGCCCGAGATCGTAGTTCGCGCCGGCCACCGGCACGCGCAGCTCGGCCTTGTCGCCCGGCACGCCCATGGTGCCGGCGGCGAGGTCCTTGCCGAAGGCGCCGGCGACATTGCCCAGCGCCACGCGGTCCTGCGGCCGCTTCGGCCCGGCCATGGAGGGTTCGACCGTCGAGAGGTCGAGTTCCAGCGTGTCGGTGAAGACCGGGTCCGGCATGCCCTTCTCGTGGAACATGCCCTGCGCCTTGAGGTACTCGCGCGCCAGGTTGATGCGATGCTCGTCGCGGCCGGAGACGCGCAGGTAGTCGAGCGTCGTCTCATCGACGGGGAAGAAGCCGCAGGTCGCGCCGTATTCCGGCGCCATGTTGCCGATCGTCGCGCGGTCGGCCAGCGGCAGGTCGTCGAGGCCCGCGCCGAAGAATTCCACGAACTTCCCGACCACGCCCTTCTTGCGCAGCATCTGCGTGACGGTCAGCACGAGGTCGGTCGCGGTCACGCCTTCCTTAAGCTTCCCCGTCAGCTTGAAGCCGATCACGTCGGGGATGAGCATGGCGATGGGCTGGCCGAGCATCGCGGCCTCGGCCTCGATCCCGCCGACGCCCCAGCCCAGCACGCCGAGGCCGTTGACCATCGTCGTGTGGCTGTCCGTGCCGTAGCAGCTGTCGGGGAAGGCGAAGGTCTCGCCCGTGTCGGTCGCGGTCCAGACCACCTGCGCGAGGTATTCCAGGTTCACCTGGTGGCAGATGCCCGTGCCCGGAGGGACGACGCGGAAGTTGTTGAAGGCTTCCTGGCCCCAGCGGAGGAACTCGTAGCGTTCCCCGTTGCGCTCGAACTCGACGTCCACGTTCTTCTGCAGCGCGGCGGCGGAGCCGGAGAAATCCACCATCACCGAGTGGTCGATGACGAGGTCGACGGGCACCAGCGGGTTCACCTTGCGCGGATCGCCGCCGAGCTTGAGCAGCGCGTCGCGCATGGCCGCGAGGTCGACCACCGCGGGCACGCCGGTGAAGTCCTGCAGCAGGATGCGCGCGGGGCGGAACGGCACTTCCTTGGTGGAGCGCCCTTCCTTCACCCATTCGGCGATCTTCTTCGCGTCGTCGACGGTGTAGGAGCGCCCGTCCTCGAAGCGCAGCACGTTCTCCAGCAGCACCTTGAGGCTGTAGGGCAGGCGCGAGATGTCGCCGATGCTCTTGGCCGCCTCGGGCAGGCTGAAGTAGTGATAGGTCTTGCCGTCCACGTTGAGGGTACGGCGGGTCTTCAGGCTGTCCTGCCCGATCATCCGCATGGTCGCGTTGCCCTTCCTCAGTATGGCGCGGCCGTTCGCGGCCGCACAAACGGGCGGTTTAAAGCATGGCGGCCGGCAACGGTCCATGGATGGGGGCGGGTTTGACTGAGGTCGGCGGGGCGGTGCTGGAGGTGCGCGACCTCGCCTGCCTCAGGGTCGAGCGGGCGGTGATCGCTGGCCTTTCGTTCCGGGTGGCGGCGGGATCGGCCGTGCTGCTGACCGGCGCCAACGGCGCGGGGAAGTCCACGCTGCTGCGCCTGCTCGCCGGGCTGCTGCGCCCGGCGGAGGGCGCGATCCTCTGGCGGGGGGAGGATGTGGCGGCGGACCCCGGCGCCCATGCCGCGCGGCTGCGCTACCTCGCCCACCAGGATGCGGTGAAGCCGGCGCTGACGGTCGCCGAGAACCTCGATTTCTTCGCCCGGCTCTGGGGCGGGGACGTCGCCCCGGCGCTCGCCGCCCTGGGGCTCGAGGCGCTGGCGGAACTGCCGGGGCGGGTCCTGTCCTCAGGCCAGAAGCGAAGGCTGGCGCTGGCGCGCCTGGCGCTCGCCCCCGCGCCGCTGTGGCTGCTGGACGAGCCGACGACGGGCCTCGACGCCGCCTCGGTCGAGCGGCTGCGGCCGCTGCTCGCGGCGCACCGCGCGGCGGGCGGAATCGTGCTGGCCGCGACGCATATCCCGCTGCCGATCGAGGATGCCGAGGAATTGCGCCTGTGACCGCCTTCCTCGCCCTGCTGGGCCGGGAGGTCCGCCTGGCGCTGCGCCACCCGGCGGACACGCTGGCGGCCGTGCTGTTCTTCGTGATCGTCGCCGCGCTGTTTCCCTTCGGCGTCGGGCCGGCGCCGGAGACGCTGGCGCGCATCGCCCCCGGCGCGTTGCTGGCGGCCGCGCTGCTCGCCGCGCTGCTGCCGCTCGACAGGATGTTCGGCGCGGATGCGGAGGACGGGACGCTCGACCAGCTGCTGGTCTCCGGCCTGCCTCGGGCCGGGATCGCCGGGGCCAAGGCGCTGGCGCACTGGATCACGACGGGATGGCCGCTGATGGCGGCGACGCCGGTCGCCGCGGCGATGCTGAACCTGCCGGTGGAAGCCTGGGGCACGGCGATCGCGGCGCTGGCGCTGGCGACCGCGCTGCTGTCGCTGCTCGGCACGGCGGGGGCGGCGCTGACGCTGGGCGCGCGGCGGGGCGGGGTGCTGCTGCCGCTGCTGGTGCTGCCGCTGGCGATCCCCGCGGTGATCTTCGGCGCGGCGGCGATCGAGGCGGCGGGGGCGGGCCTGTCCCCGGCGCCCTTCCTGCTGCTGCTTGGGGCGGGGGTTTCGCTGGCGGTGCCGCTCGCGCCGCTGGCGGCGGGGGCCGCGCTGACGGGCGATTAGGGGCTGCCGACGCGGGCGCCGCGCGATCTCATCCGTCGCCCGATATCACATTTTCGTGACATGTGTTTATTTTTGTCGAATTCCCTTGCTTTGGGACGGCCTGCGCGAATCACGCCAAGTCATGCAATTTCCCTAAGTCCCTGATCACGAACACGTTTCCTGGCGCCGCGGGCAGCGCCGGGCCGCTGCGCAACCGCATCCGGGCGCCAAATGCGATTCCTCGCGCTGGCAGCGCTACCGCTGGTCGCTGGCCCCCGTAAGCCGTTTGGTGATTCTCTTGCGCTATCAAAACCGCTGCCTCGCCAGGATGACGAGAGCGCGGAGACACCGCCGGACGCAGCCAGAGGGGCGGCCCCGCGTCCGCAACGCCAGGAAGGATTGGTCGCCCATGGCCGATGTCGATTCCGGACCGAACCCCGAGGACGTGATCATCACCCTGCGCCCGGTCGCCGGCGGGTCGAGCACGATCGAGATCGATCGGCTCGAGGACGGCTCCTACCGCGCCACGCATCGCGCCGGGCTCGGCTCGCTCGAGCTCTGCCGCACCGGCGACCTCGAGCGCCTGCTGCGCCAGCTGAACGAGGCGCTCGTCACCGGCACCCAGTCCGGCTACGTCGCCGCGGTCCGCAGCCTGCACGCGCAGGACCAGTCCCGCCGCGCCTGACCGGCGCTATTCGGCGCGGAAGGGGCGCGCCAGCAGGCGCGCCATCGCCTCCGCGACCGTGATCCGCTCGGCGACCAGTTCCGCCACTGCGGCGCAGATCGGCAATTCCACGCCCACCGCCGCGGCCCGCGCCACCAGCGCCGGCGCAGTCTTCACCCCCTCGGTCACGCCGGCGCGGCCTGCCAGCACATCGCCCAGCCTTTCCCCGCGCCCGAGCGCCAGGCCCAGCGACATGTTCCGGCTGCCGGGCCCCGCCGCGGTCAACACCAGGTCGCCGAGGCCCGTCAGCCCCGCCGCCGTCTCCGCCCGGCCGCCGAGCGCCACCGCCAGCCGCGACAGTTCCGCCAGGCCGCGGGTCACCAGCGCCGCGCGCGCATTCTCGCCCAGCCCCGCGCCGATCACTGCGCCCGCCGCGATGGCGATGACGTTCTTGGCCGCCCCGCCGACCTGCGCGCCGACCGGATCCTCCCCCGCATAAAGCCGGAAGGCGGCCGAGCCGAGCAGCGCCAGCCCCGCCTCCCGCAGCGCCGGATCGGCGGCCGCGACGACGGCCGCCGCCGGCAGGCCGCGCGCGACCTCATGCGCGAAATTGGGGCCGGAGAGCACGCCGGCGGACCGGTCGGGATGCGCCTCCGCCACCACCTCGAGCGGCAGGCGCTGCGTCGCGGCCTCGACCCCCTTCGCGCAGACCAGCATCGGCGCGCCCCGTGCCGGCAGGCGGGCCAGCACGCCGCGCAGCGCCTGCACGGGCACCACGCACAGCACGAGCGCTGCGCCGTCGAGCGCCGCCGCCGCATCCGCCGTCACCGCCATCGCCGCTGGCAGGGCCGCGCCCGGGAGGTATCGGGTGTTCTCCCGCGCCGCGGCGATCTCGCCCGCGCGCGCGGGGTCGCGCGCCCACAGCACGACATCGCGGCCGGCCCGGGCGGCCTGGAGCGCCAGCGCGGTGCCCCAGGCCCCGGCGCCAAGGACGGCGATCTTCATGCCGGGCGTCCCGGCGGCGGGCGAAGCGCGCCAGCGGGTCTGCGCGTGCGGAACGGAAGGGCAGGCTGATGCGGCATGGCGCGAGGGTAGCATCGCATGGCGCGATGTCTGCCCCGCCGGCCCCGTCGCCGAGCGACGCCCGGGGCCGGGGCGCGATCAGCGGGCTGCCGCCGGCGGACCTCAGATTTACGGAGGCGTGAGCATAACTTGCCATCAACGCTCATTTATTATTGAGGATTGGTTGGGCCACGGTATTACCCTGCACCCTCAACGGGCGCCGCGGCACCGCCGACGGCCGGGGAGAGGAACATGGACACCGGATCCGGGCGTTGGCGGCCGCGCGCATCGTGCGGAGAAGGCGAGGCCGAGAACGCGTCCGCGGATCGGAACGCCGCGATCCGCCCCCTCGTCGTGTCCACGACAGGCCTTCCGCCGAACCAGCAGTTCGAGGCGTGGCGCGACCTCTGCGTGCCGTATCTCGACACCGGCCGCCCACGAACGCCGCCCGCATCCGGCTTCCAGGCGAGCGGCACGGCGCTGCCCTTCGGGTCCTTCATGTACTACCACGCCGCCCTGCCGCCCTACGACTACAGCCGCACCCCGGCGCGCATCCGGCGCGACTCCCTCGACCACTGGATCGTCGCGGTGTGCAAGCGCGGCACGCAGCGCCAGCGCAGCGGCGACGACGACGTCGTCTTCCGGCCCGGCGTTCCCTACGTGCTGACCATGGCCCGCACCTTCGAGGCCGAGCGCGAAGGCGCGGAGATGGAATGGCAGTCCCTGTTCCTCGCGCGCGATGCGGTGCAGGAGCTGGAGCCTATGCTCTCCGCCGCGCTCAACGCGCCGCTCGAGGGCCCGGCGGGCCGCATGCTCGCATCCTTCCTCGACAGCATGCGCGAGGAGGCCGGGCAGTTCCGCACGAGCGACCTGCCGCACCTGGCCTCGGTGACCAAGGCCATGCTCGCCGCGGCGCTCAACAGCCGCTGCGAGAGCGTCGATGCCGCGCGGCCGCAGCTCGAGCACCTTCAGCTCGCGCGCATCAAGCGGCTGATCCGCGAGAAGCTCGGCTCCGCGACGCTGGGCCCCGCCCGCCTCTGCGCGATGAGCGGCGTGTCCCGCTCGGCGCTGTACCGGTTGTTCGAGCCGCTCGGCGGCGTGGCCCGGCACATCCAGCGTGAAAGGCTGGGCGCGGCCTACCGGCTGCTCGCCGACCCGGCCGACCGGCGCGGCATCGCGCAGGTGGCCGAGGCCGTCGGCTTCTTCGAGCCGTCGAGCTTCAGCCGTGCCTTCCGCGCGGAGTTCGGCATCGCGCCGCGCGACCTGCGCGCCGCCGCGCTCGAGGGCAGGACGGATGTCTTGGCCCGGGCCCAGCCGAGCGCGGACGGCGGCGCGCCGAACGTCAGCCAGATCCTGCGGCGCCTCTAGCTCGCCCGCAGCGGCGCTTTGGAACCCTCCGTCCAGTGGCGGGACGCGGGGTCGATCCGTGCCGCGCCCGCGCTTGTTAGGCTGCCGCGATGTTGGTCCATGTCCATGCGATCCCGGCGATGAACCGGCGCTCGGCGTCCGCCCATGCATGAGCGGCTGCACGCCGAGGAGGCCATCGGCCCCGCCGCCGTCTCCACCGGCAACCTGCCGCCGCCCGGCACGGTCTCGGCCCTGGTGCGGGAGGCGCATGAGCGCTACGGCGCCGTGGCCGACGGCACCGTCGCGGACTACATCCCCGCCTTGGCCAAGGCCGACCCCGCCTGGTTCGGCATCTGCGTCGCCGGCGTGAACGGGCAGACCTTCGCGATCGGCGAGGCGGCGCTGCCCTTCTCGATCCAGTCCATCTCCAAGCCCTTCGTCTTCGCGCTGGTGTGCGAGGCGCTCGGCGGCGGGCGCGCGCGCGCGGCGATCGGCGTCAACGCCACCGGCCTGCCCTTCAACTCGGTCATGGCGATCGAGCTGAACGGGGAGCGCACCGTGAACCCGATGGTGAACGCGGGCGCGATCGCGACGACGAGCCTGGCCCCCGGCGCGAACGCCGAGGAACGCTGGCGCTTCATCCGCGAGGGCCTGTCCCGCTTCGCCGGGCGCGAGCTGGCGATGGACGAGGAGGTCTATGCCTCCGAAGCCGCGACCAACCAGCGCAACCAGGGCATCGCCCGGCTGCTGCACGGCTACGGGCGGATGTATTGCGACCCGGACGAGGCGACGGACATCTACACGCGCCAATGCGCGGTCAACGTCACCGCGCGCGACCTTGCCGTGATGGGCGCGACGCTGGCCGATGGCGGCGTGAATCCGGTGACGAAGGAACGCGTGCTGGAACCCGAGAGGTGCCGCCGCGTCCTCGCCGTCATGGCGACCGCCGGGCTCTACGAGCAATCCGGCGACTGGCTGTATGAGATCGGCCTTCCCGGCAAGAGCGGCGTCGCCGGCGGCATCGTCGCCATCGCCCCGGGCAAGGGCGGGCTCGGCGTCTTCTCACCGCCGCTCGATGCCGCGGGCAACAGCGTGCGCGGGCAGCTCGTCACGCGCTTCCTGTCGGAACGGCTGGGACTGAACCTCTTCGCCTCCGCCCCCGTGGGCTAGGGGTGGGGCAAGCACGAGGAAACGCCTGATGAGCAGCACGGACACCGCGCCGCCGCGCGAATCCTGGGTGCCGATGATCGCCATCGCGCTCGGCCAGGTCCTGATGTCCTTCAACGTCGCCGCGCTGCCGGTCTCGCTGGCCGGCATGGTCGCGAGCTTCGAGGTGCCGCCGACGACGATCGCGACGGGCATCGTGATGTACTCGCTCTCGGTCGCCGGCTTCGTGATGCTGGGGGCGAAGCTGGTGCAGCGCTTCGGATCGACCGCGGTGTTCCGCGTCGTGGTCGGGTTGTTCGGCGTGGCCCAGGTGCTGATGGTCCTGGCGACGGCGGCGCCCGTGATGATGGTCGCGCAGCTGCTCGCGGGCCTCGCCGCGGCGGTGATCGTGCCCGCGCTGGTCGCGCTGATCGCGCACCACTATCGCGGGCCGCAGCAGGCGACGGCGGTGGGCGCGCTCGGTTCGGCGCGCGCGGGCGCGGGTGTCGCCGCCTTCATGATCGGCGGCATGCTCGGCACCTTCATCGGCTGGCGGCCGGTCTTCGGAATCCTGGTCGTGCTGGCCGGGGTCGTGTTCTTCCTGTCCTTCCGGCTGAAGCCGGAGGAGCAGCGGCCCGAGGTGAAGATCGACATCGTCGGCGTGATCCTCGCCGCGACGGCGATCATCATGGTCGTGTTCGGCTTCAACAACCTCAACCGCTGGGGGCTCGGCGTGGCGCGGCCGGGCGCCCCGTTCAGCGTGTTCGGCATGTCCCCCGCGCCACTGATGATCGTGACCGGCATCATCCTGCTGCAGGTCTTCCTCGCCTGGTGCAGGCGCGTCGCCGCGCGCGGGCGGACGCCGCTGCTCGACCTGCGCGTCATCACCTCGGGCGAGGAGCGCGCGGCGGTCTACGCGATGTTCACCGTGGTCGGGCTCGAGGCCATGCTGAACTTCACCGTCCCGCTCTACATCCAGATCGTGCAGGGGCGCACGCCGATCGAAACCGCGATCGCCATGATGCCCTTCAACCTGACGGTGTTCTTCACCGCCATGCTGGTGGTGCGGCTATACGACAAGGTGCCGCCGCGGCGCATCGCGCAGGGCGGCTTCCTGCTCTGCATCGTCGGCCTGCTCTGGCTCGCCTTCGTGGTGCGCAACGACTGGTCGGCCATCCCGGTCATGTTCGGCCTCATCACCTTCGGGCTCGGCCAGGGGGCGCTGGTGACGCTGGTCTTCAACGTTCTGGTCACGGCCGCGCCCAAGGACCTGGCAGGCGACGTCGGATCCCTTCGCGGCACGACGCAGAACCTCGCCGCCGGCGTCGGCACGGCGGTGGCCGGCGCGTTGCTGGTCGGGCTGCTGTCGGCCGGCATCATGTACCGCATCGCCGAGAACCCGCAGCTGCCGCCCGGGGTGGTGTCGCAGATCGACCTCGACAGCATCAACTTCGTCTCGAACGACCGGCTGCTGGGCATCATGCAGCGCACCGGCGCGAACCCCGAGCAGGTCGCCGAGGCGGTGCGCGTCAACACCGAGGCGCGGCTCCAGGCGCTCAAGATCGGCCTGCTCATCATGGCCGCCGTCGCGGCGCTCGCCATCATCCCGGCGAGCCGCCTGCCCGCCTACCGCCCCGGCGAGATTCCCTCCGGGCGCGTCCCGCAGCCCCAGCCTGCGCGGCGGGAGGAGGAGGCCGCGGCGTGACCCGCGCACGCCTTCTGATGCTCTCGCTCGGCGGCACCATCACCATGGTGCCGCAGGCCAGGGGCGGCATCGCGCCCCGGCTCGGCGCGGCGGAACTCGTCGCCTCGGTGCCCGAACTCGCTGAGGTCGCGCAGATCGAGGCCGAGAGCCTGGCGCGGCTGCCGAGCCCGTCCCTCGCGCCGGAGAACCTTGTCGCCGTCGCCGCGCGCATCGGGCAGGCCTTCGCCGCCGGTGCCGATGGCGCCGTCGTCATCCAGGGCACGGACACGATCGAGGAATCGGCCTTCCTGCTCGATCTGCTGGTCGCCGGTGACAGGCCCGTGGTGATGACCGGGGCGATGCGCGGCGCGGATGCGCCGGGCGCGGACGGGCCGGCGAACCTTCTCGCCGCGGCGCGCGTCGCCGCCGGCGCCGAGGCGCGTGGCCTCGGCACCCTTGCGGTGCTGAACTACGACATCCACGCCGCGCGCTTCGTGCAGAAGACGCACACGACGCTGCCCTCCGCCTTCGCATCCCCGATGCTCGGGCCGATCGGCGCCGTTGCGGAAGGCCGGCCGCGCTTCTTCGCGCGCGTGCAGCGCCTGCCGACCTATCCCGCCGAGGCCGGCCCGCCCCCGCCGATCGCCCTGCTGCGCTGGGCGATGGGCGAGGATGGCCGGCTGCTCGCCGCGCTGCCGGGCCTGGGCTACGCGGGCGCGGTGATCGAGGGGATGGGCGCGGGCCATGTGCCCGCTGGCGCGGCGGAGGCGGTCGGCGACCTCGCGCGCCGCATGCCCGTCGTGCTCGCCTCGCGCTCCGCCGCCGGGCCGGTCTTCACCGGCACCTATGGCTATCCGGGCGGGGAGATCGACCTGATCCGGCGCGGCGCGATCCCCGCCGGGCTTCTCTCCGGCCTCAAGGCCCGGCTGCTGCTGGGCCTGGCGTTGCGCGGCGGCGCCGGCCGCGCGGCGGCCGAGGCCGCCTTCACCCCATATCAGTAAGGACGTTCCGTCATGGCCGATCTTCTCGTCGTCTCCTTCCCGACCGAAGCCCAGGCCGAGGAGGTGCGCACGCGCCTCTTTGCCATGCAGAAGGAATACCTGATCGAACTCGGCGACGCGGTGGTCGCGGTGAAGCGGCCCGACGGCACGGTGAAGCTCAACCAGGTGTTCAGCCCGGCGGCGATGGGCGCGGCCTCCGGCGCGCTCTGGGGCACGCTGATCGGGATGCTGTTCCTTTCGCCGCTGGTCGGCGGCGCGATCGGCGCGGCCTCGGGTGCGCTCAGCGGCAAGCTGACCGATGTCGGCATCAACGACGCCTTCATGAAGGACGTCGCGACCACGCTCGACGCAGGCCATGCCGCGCTGTTCCTGCTCATCCGCAAGGTCACGGCGGACAAGGTGCTGGAGGAATTCCGCGGCATCGGCGGCACCGTGATGCGGTCCTCCTTCGACGAGACGAAGGAGGCGGCGCTGCGCGAGGCGCTCGCCGCGGCGCAGGACGCGGCCAGGAAGCCGTGACGCTGCGCATCTGCGCCGCCGCGCTGGTCTTCGCGGCGGCGGCCGCGCCGGCGCGCGCGGAGGACCGCGTGCCGGGCGACCATCTCGGCACCTGGAGCTTCACCTACGAGAACGACCTGCTCGCGGGCACCGACCGCTACTACACCAGCGGCTTCCAGTTCGCCTGGCGATCCTCCTCCTACGATCCTCCGGCCTGGCTCGCCGCGGTGACCTCGAGCGCGCTGTTCCCGGAAGGCGGGACGCCGCGCTGGGGCCTCGCCTTCGGCCAGAACATCTTCACCCCGGCGGACACCGCGCGGCGCGACCCGGATCCGCGCGACCGGCCCTATGCCGGCTGGCTGTACGGCGCGATCAACCTCGCCTCCTACACGCCGACCACCTATGGGAGCATCGAGCTGCAACTGGGCGTCGTCGGGCCCTCCGCGCTCGGCGAGCAGACGCAGAACAACGTCCACGACCTGCTGAACATCGACCGCGCCTATGGCTGGGACCGGCAGCTCAAGGACGAGCCCGGCGTCAACCTGATCCTGACGCGGCAGTGGCGCTACAACACCGACCCGGTTTGGGACGACATCGCCATCGGCATCGTGCCGACTCTGACGGCGAGCCTGGGCAATGTGCAGACCTATGGCGCCGCGGGGCTGATGGTCAGGTTCGGCAACGAGCTGCAGGCGGATTTCGGGCCGCCGCGGATGCGACCCTCGGTCGCGGGATCGGCCTTCTACCAGCCGGACGGGCGCTGGGGCTGGTATGTCTTCGGCGGCCTCGAAGGCCGCGTGGTGGGGCGGGACATCTTCCTGGACGGCAACACCTGGCGCGACAGCCGCAGCGTGGACCGGGAGGTGTTCGTGGGCGACGCGAGCGCCGGCGTCGCCATCATCATGCCCTTCGCGCGGCTGACCGTGACCTACACCGCGCGGTCGCGCGAGTTCGAGACGCAGCGCAACACGGCGCAGTATGGCTCGATCAGCCTGTCCTTCCGCTACTGAACAGCAGCGCGCCCAACGTCAGCGTGACGGCCAGCAGCGCGAGTCCCGCCGCGGGCCAGGCGCGCAGCGTGGCCTCCATCCGCGGCAGCAAGCGCGCGATGGGTGCCGCCCGCGCCGCCACGGCGCGGGCGAGCACGATCACGTCGCCTTCGGGCGGCGTCGGCAGGCGCGGCGTGAGTCGCCAAGCCAGGCCGAAGGCCGCCATCCCCGCCGCCACCGGCAGCATTGCCTTCGCCCAATCCCCGCCGGCCGCGTCGGCGGCGAGCAGCCAGGGCAGCAGCAGCGCCGCGAGCGTCAGGCCGAGCCAGGGCAGCAGGAGGGACGGGGCCGGCCGCGCATCCGCATCCGCGCCGTCCTCGACCGCCAGCCGCCGGACGAAATGCAGCATCAGCCATGTCGATCCCGCCGCCGAGATCGCGGAGAGCAGTCCCACGACGCCGTCGCCGAGCTGGTCTTTCACCGCCTCCTTCGCCAGCCAGCCGCCGGTGCCGGGCAGGCCGCCGAAGCCGAGCGCGATCGGGATCGCGGCGGCGAGGACGAGCCCGCGCGCGCGCCCGCCGCTCGCCGCCGCGACCCCGACGGCGAGAAAGAGCGCGCCCTTCGCCAGCACATGCACCATCGCGTAGAAGGCGGCCGCGAGGGGCGTCGCGCCGATGCCGCCCGCGATGCCGGCGCCGAGCGCGGCGATCGTCACGCCCATCTGGCTGACCGTGGAGTAGGCCAGCACGGTCTTCGGATTGCGCTGCAGCACGCCGAAGCCGACGCCCCAGAAGGCCGTGGCGAAGCCCGCCGCGAGCAGTGCGCCGCCCCAGGCGACCGGCGTCGCCTCGATCGGCAGGAAGCGGATCAGCCCGATGATGCCGGCCTTGACGATCGCGCCGCTCAGCACCGCGGAAGCGGGCATCGGCGCGGCGGGATGCGCGATGGGCAGCCATACATGCAGCGGCACGAGCCCCGCCTTGAGCCCGAAGCCGACCAGCAGCAGCGCGATCGTCACCTCCCGCAGCGCCGACCCGGCGAGTGCGGGCACGACATCGGCCAGCGCCACGCTGTCCCCCGGCGCGGCCGCCGCCAGCAGCGCGAAGGCCGCGAGCAGCGCTGCCTCCCCCACCACGGTGAGGAGGATGTACGTCGCGCCCGCGCCCCATGCGCGCGGCGTCCGGTCGTGGATGACGAGGCCCCAGGCCGGCAGGCTTGCCAGCGCGAACAGCAGGTAGAAGCCGATCAGGTCGCCGGCCAGGAAGATGCCGAGGCTGCCCGCCATGGTCGGCAGCCACCAGGCGGCGAAGCGCGGCAGGGCCTCGGCCGCGATGTAGCCGCGCGCGAAGACCGAGGCGCCGCACCACAGCAGCGCCGCCGCGCCCAGCAGCAGCGCCCCCGGCGCATCGAGCCCGAGCGTCAGCCGCAGCCGGTCGTCGAGGACGAGGCTGCCGCCGCTGGCGAACAGCGCGCAGGCGAGCCCCGGCAGGGGTGCCGCCCAGACCAGCCCGGCCGCCCCCGTGCGCCAGTCGCTTCGCGCCAGCGCCGCCAGCAGCAGCAGCGGCATGAGCGGCGTGGCGAGCATCAGCGCTGCGGTCATGGCGCGACGCGTCCGATCTGCAACAGGCCTAAGCTGGCCAGCGGCAGCATGCCCAGCAGCACCGACAGCAAGGCGAGGCCGAGCGCGACCGTGTCCCGTGAATCGTGTGGCACGGGTACGGCCGAGACAGGCCCGGCGCGCAGCGCCGTGGACAGGACGCGATAGGCATAGCCGCCGGTCAGCAATCCGCCGGCCAGGACCACCAGGGCCCACCACCATTGCCCGGCCTCGATGCTGGCACTCAGCAGCAGCCACTTCGCCGCGAAGCCGCCCGAGGGCGGCACGCCCATGAGCGTCAGGGCGGACAGGCCGAAGGCGAGCACAGCGCGCGGCGCGATGCGCGACGCGCCGGCAAGGTCCGCCACGCGATCATGGCCCAGCCTTTCGGCCATCAGCCCGACCGCGAGGAACATGCCGGACTTGGCAAGCGCATGGGAGACCGCCTGCAGCACGCCGCCGGTCCAGGCCTTCTCCGCCACGCCGGGCACAGCCAGCAGCGGGAACATCAGCACCAGGTAGCCGATCTGCGCGATGGTCGAATAGGCGACCAGCAGCTTCAGCCGCGCCTGGCCGAGCGCCGCGACGCCGCCGAGCAGGATCGCCGCCGCGCCGCAGCCCGCCAGCGCCTGCATCGCGGCCGGCGATGGCGGCAGCACGCCGGCCCAGAGCCGGACGAGGATGACGAAGGAGCCCTTCACCACCAGCGCCGATAGCAGCGCCGATCCCGCCGCCGGCGCGCCGGCGTGTGCGGGCGGCAGCCACAGATGCAGCGGCAGCAGCGCGGTCTTGGCCATCAGCCCCGCGGTCATCAGCGCGGCCGCGACCAGCACCGGCGGCGTCGCCGACAGCCGGCCCGCGAGCAGCCCGATGTCGAGCGTGCCCGCGGCGCCGTAGATCAGCGCGACGCCGAGCAGGTAGAGCACCGAGCCGAGTAGCGCGAACAGCAGGTAGCGCAGCGCCGCCGACAGCGTTTCCCGCCGCCCGTCGAGGCAGACGATCGGCACCGCCGCGAAGGTCAGCAGTTCCAGCGCGACATACAGCGTGAACAGGTCGCGCGCGGTGACGGCCAGGTTCAACCCGCCCCAGATGGCGAGCAGCAGGGGCCAGAAGACGAAGGCGGTGCGGCGTTCCGGCATGCCCGGCGCCGTGCCGAAGCCGGCGCGCGCGAAGACCGCGACCCCGGCGACGACCACGGCCGAGGTCAGCAGCATCGCCGTCCCGATCCCGTCCGCGCCGAGCGAGAGGCCGAGCGGCGGCGCCCAATGGCCCAGGTGATGCACCAGCGGCGCGCCGCCGGCCTGCACCGCCGCCGCCGTGCCGAGCGCGAGTGCAAAGCCCGCCGGCAGGAGCGCGAGCGTCAGCCTTTCCGCCCCACGCGCCCCGAGCGCCGGGGCCAGCACCATGCCAAGCACGGGCAGCATGACCGCGAGCAGCGGCAGCATGCCCCAGTCGCTCACGCCCCATCCTTCCGGGCGGCAAGCCGAAGCACCAGCGCGACCGCAATCGTGGTCGCCGCGAAGGCGACGACGATGCCGGTGAGGATGATCGCCTGCGGCACGGGGTCGGCCGCGAAGCCCGCGCCCGCGCCGCGCTGCGCGATGGCGCCGAGCACCAGGAACACGCCCCCGCCGAGCAGGTTGAAGGCAAGGATGCGCAGCAGCGGCTCCGTCCGCACCAGCACGCCATACAGGCCGAGCCCGGTCAGCGCTGCGCCGAGCAGGCCATAGATTCCGGCGGTCATGTCCGCGGCCCCATGACGAGAAGCGCGAGCGCGGCGGCGATGGACAGCGTGAGCGCGACCTCCACCAGCAGGATCAGTGGCTTCTCGAAGCCCGGTGGCCAGGCGAGGAATGCGCCCGTCACGATCGCGCCGAGCAGGCCGACCGCGATGAACAGCGCCGGCCCCGCCGCGACGGTGACGCGCAGCGCGCGCGCCCCGACCGGCGGCGCCGGTACGAGCCCCGCCATCCAGGGCAGCAGCCACATCGCGGCGAGGATCGCCGCCGCCTGGAACTTGCCCCCCGGCGCGTCCACCCCGATCCAGAAGATATGCGCGGCGACAACGATGCCGAGCGGCGGCAGCAGCCGCGCGAGCAGGGCGAGCGGCCCGTCAGCCAGCGGCTGCGGCGCGCCGGGCGGTCCGGCCCAGCCATCATCCGGCGCGAGTGCCACGGTGCAAATGACGGCCAGCACGAGCACTGCGGATTCGAGCAGCGTGTCGAGCCCGCGGAAGGCCATCAGCACGCTGGCGACGGGATTGCCCAGCGCGGTCGCCGCCTGGTTCGCCGCCACCTCGGCCGCCAGGCCCGGTGGCGGCTCCGGCAGCAGCAGCACCGCGGTGCCGAGCGCGCAGGCAAGGATCGTGCAGCCGGCGCCGATCAGCCCCCGCGTCACGCGGCCCGACGGCGGATCCTCCGGCGCGGGCGCCGAGGCGAGCCGCCGCGCCGCGGCGAGCAGCAGAACGCCCGAGAGCCCCGCGCCGATCGCGGCTTCGGTCAGCGCCACGTCCAGCAGGCCGAGCCGCGCCCAGGCCAGCGCCAGCAACAGCCCATAGGCGATGAAGAAGGCGACGGCGGCGAAGGCCTGCCGCGCCGCCAGCACGCCCAGCGCCAGGGCGAGGATGCCCGCGACCAGGGCGAGGTCCACGATCACGCCGACGGGTCTCGCCGCTGCGCGACCCGTGCGAGCAGCGGCCCGGTCGCGGCGCTGGCCAGCAGCACGAGCGCCCAGATCGCGAGCAGCCGGAAGGCGCCGCCCAGCGCTTCGGCGCGCGGCAACAGCCCCAGCACGATGAGGCCGAGGCCGAGATGGTCCGCCTTGGTCAGCGCATGCAGCCGGCTGCCCGTGTCCGGGAAGCGGAGCAGCCCCGCCGTGCCGGCCGCGAAGAAGCCGACGCCCGCGACGACGCAGATGACGGTGAAAGCGTCCGCGAGCAGGCTCATGCCCCGGGATCCTTGCGCACCATGGCGATGGTCGCGAAGGGCGCGAGCACCGCGAGGGTCAGCGCCAGGTCGGCATGCGTGGCCGAATCCGCCGCAGCACCCCAGAGCAGCAGCGCCGCGATGCCGGCGGTGCCGAGGAGCTGCGCCGCGGCGATGCGGTCCGCCGCCGCCGGTCCGCGCAGCACGCGCAGCAGGCCGAGCACGAGCGTGAGCAGCACGGCGAAGGCCGCGACGCCAAGCAGGCTAGACATCGAGCCCGAAGGCGCGCGCGAACAGCGCCTCCTCCATCGTCATGGCGGCCGCGACATCGGCCTCCCCGTCCAGCGCGTGGACGAGCACCGTCCCGTCGGGGCCGACGCCCGCCGGAAGGGTGCCCGGCAGCAGGCTCGCATAGGCCAGGAAGGCGTCGCGCGCGCGCCCGGGCGGCAGGCGCGGCGTCCAGGCGATGGTGCGCGGGTTCGGCCGGCGGCGCGGATCGAGCGCCACGCGCGCCACGGCGATCCCGGCGCCGAGTGCCTTCGCCGGAAGCTGCAGCAGCAGCGTCGCCAGCGCGCCGGGGCGGATGCGGGCCCTGACCGGCGGCACCATGAGTAGGCTCGCCCAGGCGCCGAGCGCCGCCGCCGCGATCCCGACCGGCATGTCGGCCGGCGCCGCGCCCGCCAGCGCGCACCACAGCCCGAGCAGGAGCGTGGCGCGCAGGGCGGTGGCGGCGGCCATCTCAGGCACGCGCGGGCGCGGCCCGTGGCGGCCGGCCGCCGAAGACCGTGACATACAGTGTCGGCAGGAACACGAGCGTCAGCAGCGTCGCCACCGCCAGCCCGCCCATGATGGCGAAGGCCATCGGCCCCCAGAACACCGTCGGCGCGATGGGAATGAGGCCCAGCACCGTCGAGATCGCCGTCAGCATCATCGGCCGGAGGCGGGAGGAGGCGGCGGCGATCACCGCATCCCAGACCTCCTTGCCTTCCGCCCGGTCGCTTTCGATCTGCATGATCAGGATGACGGCGTTCTTCGCGATCATGCCCAGCAGGGAGAGGATGCCGAGGATCGCGACGAAGCCGAGCGGCCGGTTGAAGACGAGCAGCGCGAGCACCACGCCGATGATCCCGAGCGGCAACAGCGCCAGCACCAGGAACAGCCGGCGGAAGGAGCCGAGCTGGAACATCAGCAGGGTCAGCATCAGCGCGAGCATGACCGGCACGACCGCCATGACGCTCGCCTGGCTGTAGGCGCTTTCCTCCGCGATGCCGCCGAGGTCGACGCGATAGGGCCGCTCGAGCGTCGCATTCAGCGCCGCGATGCGCGGCGCGAGCGCCGCGACGGCGGAATCGGGCAGCACGCCCGGATTGACGTCCGCCCGGACCGTGAGCGTGGGCACCCGGTCGCGGCGCCAGACCAGCGGGTATTCCTGCGCGTGCTCGAAGCGGGCGAGCTGCGCGAGCGGCACCGTGCGCCCGCCCGGCAGCGGCACCTGGATCGAGCGCAGCGTCTCGAGCGACAGGCGCTGTTCCGCGGTGGCGCGCGCGACGACGTTGATCAGGTAGATGTCGTCGCGAACCTGCGTGACCGTCGTGCCCGTCACCGCCGCGTTCAGCGTCGCCGCGACCTGGGCGGAGGAGAGGCCGAGGCGGCGGGCCTCGTCCTGGTCCACCACCAGGCGCAGCTGGCGGGCGGGTTCCATCCAGTCGAAATGCACGTGCCGCGTGCCGGGCGTCTCGGCCAGCAGCTTCGCGACGTCCTGCGCGATCTCGCGCACCCTCTCTATGTCAGGCCCGTTCACGCGGTACTGCAGCGGCCAGCCCACGGGCGGGCCGAGCTCGAGCGGATAGACGCGCGCGACGGCGGCGGGGAACTGCTCGGCGAGCAGCGTCTCGAGCCTTCGCTGCAGGCGTTCCCGCCCCGGCAGGTCCTTCGCCACCACCACCGCCTGGGAGAAGAAGGGCAGGGCGAGCTGGACGTTCAGCGGCAGGTAGAAGCGGATCGCGCCGCGGCCGACATAGGTGCTCCAGCGCGCGACGTCCGGATCCTGCGCGAGCACGGCATCCAGGCGGCGTGACGCCTCCTCGCTGGCGAAGATCGAGGCGTTCTGCGGCAGCGTCACCTCGACCAGAAGCTCGGTGCGGTCGGAGGAGGGGAAGAACTGCCGCGGCACGAACTGCATGGCGAAGACCGCGGCGGCGAACATCGCGACGGTGAAGCCGATCGTCACCCAGCGTGCCCGCATCGCGAAGGTCAGGAAGCGGGTATAGGCGCGCAGCACCGCGCCGGGCTCGGCGCTTTCGGCCTGCGCGGGCCGCTTCAGCATCGCCATGCCGAGCAGCGGCGCGAAGATCACGGCGACGAACCAGGAGACGAGCAGCGCGATCGCCACCACCGCGAAGATCGAGAAGGTGTATTCGCCGGCGGAACTCCGCGCGAAGCCGATCGGCACGAAACCCGCGATGGTCACCAGCGTGCCCGTCAGCATCGACGATGCCAGGGTGCGATAGGCGAAGGTCGCCGCCGCCTCCTTCGAATCCCCCGCGCCCAGGCGCCTTATCATCGCGTCGATCGTCGTCATCGCATCGTCGACGAGCAGCGTCAGCGCGATGATCAGCGCGCCGAGCGAGATGCGCTGGAGATCGATGCCGACGAGCGACATGAGCGGGAAGACGATGGCGAGCGTCAGCGGGATGGACAGCGCCACCACCGCCCCCGGGCGGATGCCCAGCGCGATGAACGACGCCGCCATGATGATCAGGATCGCCTGCCACAGGCTTTCCATGAAGTCGCCGATCGCCTCGTCCACCGTCACCGACTGGTCGGCGACGAGGATGGGCTCGATGCCGACAGGAAGGTCCGCGCGGATCCGGTCCATCTCCGCCTTGATGTTGCGCCCCAGGGCCAGGATGTCGCCGGCCTCGCGCATCGCGACGGCGAGCCCGATCGCCTCCTGCCCGTTGACGCGGAACATGGGCTGGGGCGGGTCGGCGAAGCCGCGGCGCACCTCGGCGATGTCGCCGAGGCGGAATACGCGCGGGCCCAGCACGAAATTGACGTTCAGGATGTCCTGCTCGGTCTCGAAGGCGCCGGAGACGCGCAGCAGGAGGCGTTCCTGCCCGGTCTCGACCACGCCGGCGGGGCGGACGAGGTTCTGCGCCTGGAGCGCCGAGACCAGCGCCGGATAGTTCAGCCCGAGGCCGGCCAGGCGCTCGAGGGAGAATTCGATGAAGATCCGCTCATCCTGCGCGCCCAGGATCTCGACCTTGGAGACGTCGGGCACCAGCAGCAGGCGGGACCGCGCCGCCTCGACGAAGTCGCGCAGCTCGCGCTGGGTGAAGCCGTCCGCCGTGAAGCCGTAGATGATGCCGAAGGTGTCGCCGAAATCGTCGTTGAAGAACGGCCCGACGACGCCCTGGGGCATGGTGTGGCGCATGTCGGCGACGCGCCGGCGCACCTGGTACCACATGTCCGGCACCACCGCGGGCGGCGTGGTGCCCTTGAGGTCCACGAAGATCGTCGTCTGCCCGGGCACGGTGTAGGAGCGCAGCCGGTCGAGGTTTGGCGTCTCCTGCAACGTGCGCTCGAGCCGCTCGGTCACCTGCAGCAGCGTCTCCTCGATCGTGGCGCCCGGCCAGACCGCGGAGACCACCATGGTGCGGAAGGTGAAGGCGGGGTCCTCGTTCCGGCCGAGCTTCACGAAGGCGAAGCTGCCCGCGACCAGCGCGACGATCATGAAGTAGACGACGAGGGAGCGCCGCCCGATCGCCCATTCCGAGAGGTTCGGGCCGATCATCGGGTGGCCCCGAGCAGCCGCACCTTCTGCCCCGGCCGCAGCGCCTGCACCCCCGCCGTGACCACGATGTCGCCCGCGGCGAGGCCGGTCGAGACGACCACATGCGCGGGGTCATGGCGCAGCAGCTCCACCGTCCGCAGCGCGACCGTCTGGTCGGCCGGATTCACCACCCAGACCGCCGGCGCGCGATCGGCGCGCGTCAGCGCCGAGGCCGGGATGCTGTAGCCGCCCGTATTGCCCAGGCGCATCCGGCCGGTGACCGTGGCACCCAGGCGCATCCCGGGCGGCGGGTCGGCCAGGCCCACGCGCACCTGGAAGGTGCCGGTCGCGGCGTCGGCGCGGGGTGCTACCTCCCGCACGCGGCCATTCGCGCGCACGGCGGCGTCGGTGGCGAGCACGACCTCGATCAACGGATTGGCCGGTGCCTGGTCCTTGATCGCCGCCGGCACGTCGAAGACCGCGTCGCGCCCCTCGTCGCGCGCGACCTGGACGACCATGCGGCCCGGCTGCACGACCTCCCCCGGCTCGGCGCCGCGGGCGGTGACGCGGCCCGTCACGTCGCTGACGAGCTCGGTGTAGGACAGCCGCGTCTCGGCGATGCCGACCTGCGCCTCGGCCGCATCGACGGCCGACTGCGCCGATTGGCGCGTCTGCGCCGCCTGGTCGTAGCGCACGCGGGTGGTCCAGCCGTCGCGCAGCAGCTCGGATTGCCGCCAGTAGTTGTTCTGCGCCTCGGTCAGCTGGGCGCGCGCGGCGGCGAGGGAAGCGCGCGCGGCGCGCAGGTTGTTCGTCTCGTTGTCGCGGTTGAGCCGCGCCACCACCTGCCCGGCGCGCACCTGGTCGCCGACATTGACCAGGCGTTCCACCATGCGGCCATCGATGCGGAAGGCGAGGTTCACCTCGTTCTCCGCCTGCACCGTGCCGGTCAGGGACACGATCTCCCCTTCCGCCGCGCGCTCGACCGTCACCACGCGCACGGGCCGGATCTCGGGCGGGGCGGGGGGTGGCCCCCCGTCGCAGGCGGCCAGCATCACGGGCAGGACGAGGGCGGCGAGGCGGAGCGTCTGGATCGTCATGGCGTGCGGCCGGTCCGTCCGAGGGTGGGTGATGCGATCATGGCCGGCGAAGCGCGCGCGCCGGAATTCGTTTGTGCCCGAGACTCAGGCGGCGGGGCCGGGCGCGCGATGTGCCGGGCGTCCCATCCCTGCCCGGGGCGTCTCAGCCCGCTCATCGCAGCGCCGCGGCGTCGAGCGGCGCGACGACGCGCTCGAGCATGAAGGGAAAGAACGGGTTCGAGGTCAGCCGCGCCGCCGCGTCGAGCCCGATCGCCAGCACCCCCCGCTCGCCGCGGATGGCGACCTCACCGAGCCGCACGCCGAAATCCTCCGCCGGATCGGGCTCCAGCCCATAGAGCCCGTCGTTCAGCGGGAAGGGCAGGGCGATGTGGGAGAGGGAGAAGACGCCGCGCGGCCATGTCTCGTCGAGCGGCTGGACGGTTTCGTCCAGCGCGCCGGCCGCGCTGCGGCGCGCCTGGACGGACCCCTGCGCATCCGACACCACGGTCAGGGCATAGGCGCGTGGCGCCGGCGGCACGAGACGTTCCAGCGCCGCATAGGCGCCGGCGTTGAACAGCGGCCCGAATCCCGCGCCGCGGTTCAGGTCGAACAGCACCACCTCGCTGCCATTGTCCGGCAGGCGCGCATAGAGCGCGGAGAGCACCGCGGGGGTGGAGACGGTCGCGTCCGCCACCGACTGGAAGGTCAGCACCGGCGGCAGCGCGCCAAGCCGGCCCGCGACCGCCAGCCGGTCGATCTGCGCCTGCAGCGCCGCCGTCAGCCGGTGCGTCTGGCGCGCGGCGTTGACCGGGAAGGAATTGTACTTGAACGGATTGAACTCGGGCTGCAGGTCGAGCCAGGCGGTCTTGGCGAAGCGCGGCAGCAGCGCGGGCAGCGCCGCGATCCCGGCGAAGCGCGCGAAGGCCGTCACGCCGATCATCGGCGAAACCAACACGACGCGCTCGGCGCGCGGCAGCGCCGCGTCCTCGATCGCGTCGAGCGCGTATTTCATCGCCAGCGCGCCGCCATTCGAATAGCCCACCAGGTGCAGCGGCCGTCCTTCGCCGGCGCGGGCCCGCGCCTCCCGAACCGCGAGCCGCGTCGCGGCCATCCAGTCCTCCCACGCCGCGCGCGTCAGGCCTGCGGGAACGGTGCCGTGGCCGGGCAGGCGGATCGCGACGGCGACGAAGCCGCGGGCGCGATAGGCCTCGGCCAGGTGGCGGACCGAATAGGGCGTGTCGGTCAGCCCGTGCAGCAGGACGGCGCCGCCGCGCGGGGTGCCCTGCGGCATCAGGATGAAGGATCGGTTCCAGTCCTGCGCGAAGCGCGCCGGGTGCATCGGGCTGCCGGCGAAGTAGCGGTTCAGCGCGACTTGTTCCTGCGGTTCCAGCGCGTCCGTCACCTCGCGCCGCACGGTGGCCATGGCCTCCGTCTCGGCGGCCAGCCAGCGCGTCCAGTCGGCGCGGTCCAGCGCCTCGGGCGGGAGTTCCGGCGGCACGACGGTGTGCCAGGGCCCGAGCGGCGGGCCGCGCTGCAGGTCCCAGGTGCGCACGCCGAGCCCGAGCGCGACCAGCAGGGCGAGCGCACCGACCGCGCGGAGAAGCCAGCGGCGTGTGAAGCGGATCATGCCGCCTTCCCCTTGCGCCATGAAGGACGCCGACCCAGGCTGGCGCGCATGGGTCGGGATGGCGAGGCATGATGATCGAAGGTGGCGGGCGCGTGCTGCTGGGCCTCTGCGCCGCCGTGCTCGTCGGTGCGGCGCTGCAGGCGGCGCAGGCGATCTTCGCGCCGGTCGCCTTCGCGCTGTTCGTCATCGCGCTGGTCTGGCCGCTGCAGCGGGCCGCGCAGGACCGTATCCCGGCGGGGATCGCGCTGATCGGCACGGTGCTCGTCTCGCTCGCCGTCCTGGCTGGCCTCGCCTACGGCATCGTCTGGGCCTTCGGCCGCGTCGCGCAGTGGGTCCTGGCCAATGCCGGGCAGCTGCAATCCCTGTACGCGGCGAAGATTGCCTGGCTGGAATCGCAGGGCATCGCCGCGGCGGGCGTCATGTCGGACCAGTTCGACGTGCGCTGGCTCGTGCGGCTCGCCCAGGGGGTGCTCGCGCAACTCCAGGGCATCGTCAGCTTCGTGGTGGTGACGGTGGTCTTCGTCATCCTCGGGCTGCTGGAAGTGCGGCCGGCGGCCGCGCAGCTCGCAGGGCTCGAAGCCTATCCGGCGGCGCGGCGGGTGCTGGCGGGCCTGGCCGCGAGTGCGGCGAAGCTGCGCGCCTACATGCTGGTCCGCAGCTTCGCCAGCGTGCTGACGGGCGTGTTCGTCTACGCCTTCGCGCGCTTCATGGGGCTCGACCTCGCGGCCGAATGGGGCGTGATCGCCTTCGTGCTGAACTATATCCCCTTCATCGGCCCGCTCGTCGCGACCGTCTTCCCGACGCTGGTCGGGCTGCTGCAGTTCGGATCCTGGCAGGCGGTGGCGACGATCTTCGCCGCGCTGCAGGTGATCCAGTTCCTGATCGGCTCCTACCTCGAACCGCGGCTGGCGGGGCGGCAGCTGACGGTCTCCCCCTTCATGGTGCTCGCGGCGGTGTTCTTCGGCGCCTTCCTCTGGGGTGTGCCCGGCGCCTTCATCGGCGTGCCGGTGCTGATCGCGGCCCTGACGATCTGCGAGCAGTTCCCCGGCGGCGCCTGGGTGGCGCGCCTGCTGTCGGGCCGCCATCCGGACCCCGGCTGACCGCGCCCGGCGCATCAGAAGGACCCGACCATCCCGCCGATCAGCACGACCGCGACGAGGGCCGCGAGCGATCCGCCGATGCCCACCACGACGATGTCCATGTAGCTTTCCCGGTGCGTGCAGCCGCAAACCGCGAGCAGGGTGATGACGGCGCCGTTGTGCGGGAGGATATCGAGCGTCCCCGCGCCGATCACTGCGATCCGGTGCAGCAGCCCGGGGTCGATCGACTGCGCGGCGGCGATCGCCATGAAGGTCGGGCCCAGCGCCTCGAGCGCGATGGTCAGCCCGCCCGAGGCCGACCCCGTCAGCGCCGCCAGCACGTTGGTCGCGACCGCGAGCGAGACGAGCGGCCCGCCGCCGATGCCGAGCACCCAGTCGCGCACCGCGTCGAAGGCCGGCATGGCGGCGACGACGGCGCCGAAGCCGACCAGGCTCGCCACGCTGAAGATCGGCAGCACGGCGGCATTGGCACCCGCATCCATCGTCGCGCGGAGCGAGGGGATGCGCCGGCCGTTGACCGCGAGCAGCGTCGCGATCGCCGCGGCGAGCGCGGTCGCCACCGCCCAGACGCCGGCGACGGCGGACAGCGTCGTCCCGCCCCAGCGCGGTTCCGCCAGGAAGGACGCGTCGATGTTCGGCAGCACGGCGAAGGACATCAGCAGGTTCACGATCACCACGACGACCAGCGGCGCGGCGGCGACGACGATGCCCGGACGGTCCTGTGCCTCGGAACTGCGATGGAGTTCCGCCGGGTCGAATTCGCGGGCCGTGACCGCGCGCTCGCGGATCAGCGGATCGTCCACCGCGGTGTCCGCCGTGGGTGGCCGCTCATCGCCGAAGCCCTCGCCGGCCAAGCGCGCGCGCGCTTCCGCCCGTCCGAGCCACCACAGGCCGATGCCGAGCATGATCGCCGAGGCGATGATGCCGAGCCCCGGCGCCGCGAAGGGCGTGGTGCCGAAGAAGGGCATCGGGATGGTGTTCGGGATGGCCGGCGTTCCCGGCAGCGCCGACATGGTGAAGGTGGATGACCCGACGATGATCGCGGCCGGCATCAGCCGGCGGGGGATGTCCGCCCGGCGGAACAGCGCGGTCGCCATGGGCGCGAGCACGAAATAGGCGACAAACAGGCTGACGCCGCCATAGGTCACGATGGCCCCGGCCAGCACCACCGCCAGCACCGCGCGCTCCGCGCCGAGCTTCTCGGTCATGTAGTCGGCGATGGCGTTCACCGAACCGCTGTCCTCCATCAGCTTGCCGAACAGCGCGCCCAGCAGGAACAGCGGGAAGAACTGCGCGACGAAGCGCCCCGCGCTGCCCATGAAGGTCTGCGTCCAATGGGCCAGCAGCGGCTCGCCGGAGAACGCCGCCGCGATGAGCGCCGCGGCGGGAGCGAGCAGCAGCACCGACCAGCCCCGGTAGGCCAGCCAGACGAGCAGCGAGAGGCCGGCGAGGATTCCGAGCAGGCCCATCGGTCACATGTCCTCCAGCAGCTTCTCGATCGGCGCGGTCGAGCGCTTGCCGAGGTCGTCCGCATGGTCGGCGAGGAACGCGTCGGCCGATTTGCGCCCCTCGGCATGCAGCATCGCGAGGAAGTCCCACTCCGCGTTCAGCTTCGAGGAATAGCCAAGCGTCACCATGACGTCGTTGCGCACGAAGTGCACCCGGTTGCGCGCCCAGCCCTGGCATTCGGCGGTGTGCTGCACGTCGGTCTGGCGCAGCAGCGCGATCATCTTCAGCTCCTTCAGCAGGGTCGCGTTGAAGGAGACCTCGTTGAGCCGGTTCATGATCTCCCGCGCCGTCCGCGGGGTGCCCGGCCGCTCGATCGGGTTGATCGGCACGATGATCGTGTCGTCAGAGGCGCATTCGCGGATCAGCGGCGTCATGGTCGGGTTGCCGCCATAGCCGCCGTCCCAATAGGCCTCGCCCTCGATCTCCACCGCCTGGAACATCGTCGGCAGGCAGGCCGAGGCGAGCAGCACGTCCGGCGAGAGTTCCGGATTGCGGAAGACGCGCCCGCGCCCCGTGCGCACATTGGTCGCGGTGATGAACAGCTTCACCGGCCCGGCCGCGACGGCGACGAAATCCACGCTGTCCGCGAGCACCTCGCCGAGCGGGTTGGTCGCCCAGGGCGCGAGCTCATAGGGCGAATAGACGCGCGAGAGCACGTCCAGCGCGACGAAGATCGGCGAATGGTCGAGCGACCAGCGCCCCAGCGCGACGTCGAGCGGCGAGCGCTGGAAAGGGCTGAAGGCGGCGGCGCGCGAGACGCGTCGCCAGAACGCCTCGAGCGCCTGCTTCGCGCCGTCCCGCCCGCCGGTCGCATAGCCCGAGGCGAACACCGCCGCGTTCATCGCGCCGGCCGAGGTGCCGGAGATGGCCTCGATCTCGAGCCACTCCTCCTCGAGCAGCCGGTCGAGCACGCCCCAGGTGAAGGCGCCATGGCTGCCGCCGCCCTGCAGCGCCAGGTCGATGAGCAGCGGATTGGGGCGGGGGGCGTTGCGGGGGGGGCGGCTGGCCATGTCGGATTCCCTCGTCGCCCCGGCCGGAGGCGCGGGGGTCGGCTTTGTGTGCGCTGCACAATAGAGCCTCGCGCCCAGGAGAGCGAGTGCTTCGCCACCGGGCCGCACCCGGCAAGGACGTGCGGGGCAGGGGCGGGACGCAGCGCACAAGGCCGGAATGGGTTGCTCATCGCGCCGTGTTCCGCGCCCGCCGGGGCTCGGTCAGGCTTGGCGACGGACAACGCGCAGCGAGGGTGGCATGGTCGGTTCATCGCGCGTGGCGGGCGCCTCCGCGGCATTGGCCGCCACGCTGATGCTCCTGTCCGGCGTCGCGGCGCCGGCGCGCGCGCAGGGCGCCGCGGACGACGCGGCGACCATCGCCGAGTTGCGCCGCCAGCTCGACGAGATGCGGCGCCGGCTCGAGACGCTCGAGGCCCGCGCGGCTGCCCGCCAGGGCGCGCCCGCGGTCGCCGTCGCGCCCGCCCCCGTACCCGCGACGCGCCGCCCGCCGCCGCCGCGCAA